>NZ_JONU01000017.1 GCF_000711985.1 Rheinheimera texasensis DSM 17496 | reverse complement strand
CATCATTCCGGGGGAGCACACCCGAAGCTCTGCGAGGGTGCAGACTATCAAGAAGCCGCGATGTTGAAGCCTTAAAATCTCCAAAGCCAACAGTTTGGCGCCATACTAGCGAAGTCTACACAAAAGTCTGATGGCTAATTCGGGCAACGCCCTTTAGACTCATGGTTATTCCATCAGTTTGCTGCAGATCAAATGTTAAAATCCCGCATGCGCGATACTGTAAAAAATCAACATCATCGGCTTAACGGAATGGCTTTACCAAAACAACATGGATTAGAGTGGAGCAACCTGCTGAAATCAGGGAATCGGATTTTCATCGGATCTAATGCCGCAGTCCCAAACGCTTTGATTGATGACCTGATTACCAATGCAAATCAACTGCATGACATTGAAGTTGTGCATATCCAGACAATTTCCGACGAAAAATGGGTTGAACCTCAGTACAAAGACCTTTTTAAAGTAAATACTTTATTTATTGCCGGTCAGAAGATCAGAGCTGCTGTTGCAGAAGGGCGTGCTGACTATACACCGTGTTTTTTGTCAGAAATACCAACTTTATTCAGTTCAAATATACTACCGCTCGATGCCGCGCTAGTCATGTTGAGCCCGCCGGATGAGTACGGCTATTGCTCACTTGGTGTCTCGGTTGATGTAGTTTCTGCAGCTATCCGCAATGCAAAAAAAGTTATTGCTCAGTTTAATCCGTTGATGCCTCGTACCAGTGGCCATGCTTATGTGCACATCAGTAAAATTGACGCCTGGATTGAGCAGTCACAGCCATTACCTGAAGTTGCCCCTGTTGGCTTCGAGCAGAGAATTGAGCGGATCGGCCAGTACGTGTCAATGTTGATTGAAGACGGTGCGACTGTGCAAATTGGTACTGGGAAGATCCCCGAAGCGGTGCTGCAGTACTTGGGTAATCATAAGAATCTAGGGGTCCATAGTGAATTGATCAGCGATGGCATCATTGATTTGATGAAAAAGGGCGTGATCAACAACAGTCAAAAGACCTTTCATCCGGGTAAAACTGTCACCAGTTTTGCAGTTGGTACGCAGCAACTATATGATTTTGTGAATCAAAACCCACATGTTGAGTTTTATCCCAGTGAATATGTGAATTCGCCGACAAACATAGCCCGAAATGACAATATGGTGTCAATCAACAGCGCACTTGAAGTGGATTTAACCGGCCAGGTGGTGTCGGATTCGCTGGGGTATCAGTTTTATAGCGGGATCGGTGGCCAGGTTGATTTCAGCCGCGGCGCATCGATGAGTAAAGGTGGTAAGCCGATTATTGCCCTGCCATCGACCGCCAAAAATGGCACCGTATCACGCATAGTGCCGACAATCTCCGAAGGCAGTGGTGTCGTCACGTCGCGCGGGCATGTGCATTATGTCGTGACTGAATATGGCGTTGCATCACTGCGGGGAAAGAGTATTCGGGAACGAGCACTGGAGCTGATTCGCGTCGCGCATCCTAAGTTCCGTCCGGCGCTGCTGGATGAGGTACGCAAGCATTATTGGGTACCTAACTATCAGGTAATGCGGCCGATGGATGTACCTGAGCTAGGCGACGTCGGGCTGAAGATCTTACATATTGGTGGCGAGTCCTTTGATCTGCGACCGCTCAACCCTGCCGATGAACGCAGACTACAGGAATTCTTCTATTCTCACACCAAAGAAACTTTGCTACTGCGTTACAATCATCACCCGAAACAACTAAGCAGAGAAAAATCATGTTCACTGGTCAGTGTTGACCAGTCCCGGGATCTCGCTTTATGTATTGTTCGCCAACATGGTTCTGTGCTGGAAATTCAGGCGGTAGGTCGTTATTACCTGATAGAACACAACAATAGTTGTGAAGTTGCATTTGTCACTCGGGAGCGACATCAAGGCAAAGGCATGGCCACTATTTTATTGCAGGAAATGATTAGTATTGCCCGCATTCGCGGTATTGCGACTATGGTCGCCTTTGTTCGCGTAGAAAATAAGCCTATGCTGACCGTGTTTGAACGTGCCGGCTTTCGCAGAGTTCGCAGCGAAGAGCCAGATGAGGTAAATCTGCAGTTGCAGCTGCAATCTGAGCCGGCCGCAAAACCAATAGGACAATAGCTTTATGTCAGTGGTTATCTTTAGTCATCCGGCTTGCAATAAACATAACCTGGGTACCGATCACCCTGAACAGCCCGGACGTTTACATGCAATTTTTGACCAGCTACTAAGCTCTGGCCTTGATTATGCCATCAGTCATCAGACGGCGACTGCGGCAACAGACGCACAATTAGCACTGGCGCATGATAAAGCCTATATCCGTCATGTTATAGACAAAAGCCCGGAACAAGGATCGGTATGGCTCGACGACGATACCGCCATCATGAACCGTTCGCTCGAGGCCGCTCGGTTCGCCGCAGGTGCTGCGATCAACGCTGTTGATTGGGTGATGCAACGAGAAAATGCTCAGGCATTCTGTGCAATCAGGCCGCCTGGGCATCATGCTGAAAGTGCACAGGCCATGGGCTTTTGTTTGTTTAACAATATTGCAGTAGCTGCAAAGTATGCGCTGCAGCAATATCACCTGAGCCGTATCCTGATTCTGGATTTTGATGTGCACCATGGCAATGGTACTGAACAAATAGTAAAAAATGACCCGTGTATTCTATTTTGCTCCTCATTTGAGTATCCGTTTTATCCACACCCGGATCTGACCGAAACAACGCATATTTTGAAGCTGCCTTTAGCAGCTGGCTCTGATGGGTCTGCATTTCGTCAGGGCGTCACCACACAATGGATAGATAAAATCGCTGATTTCGCACCGCAACTGGTCTTAGTGTCTGCCGGATTTGACGCGCACTATGAAGACGAAATGGCGAATTTGAAATGGCACGAAGCTGATTACGCCTGGATTGCACAGCAGCTGAAAACGATAGCGCAACAAAGTTCTCATGGCAGAATAGTCGCATGTCTGGAAGGTGGCTATGACCACAGTGCTTTAGGCCGTTCAGTGGTTGCCATGCTAAAAAGCTGGTTGTAACAATATTTCTGCCTGCCGCGTGCTTGCATTACAATAGCGCTTTTAGCTTGTTGAGTGTTTACCATGCGAAAGCTGCAGCAGCAGGATGCCCGCCTATATTCATCATTCCGGTTACCTGCGGTTCTGCATCAGGTACTTCTGTGTGAGACCGAAGCTGATCTCCGGCAAATCGATGCAGCAAAAGCTCCACTCATCCTCGGTGAGGGCAGCAACAGCATTTTCCTGACGGACATTCAGCAGCCTGTTCTGCGTTATGTCGCAAAGTCAGTGACTGAAACACAGGAGGCAGACGGCATACTGCTACACGTCGAAGCCGGCAAAAACTGGCACGAACTAGTCAGTTATACCGTCAATCGGGGGTGGTGGGGTCTGGAAAACCTGGCGTTGATCCCGGGTTCTGTTGGCGCTGCACCAGTCCAGAACATAGGCGCTTATGGTGTGGAACTCACAGACAGTTGCGTTTATGTCGACTTTTTCCATTGGGACAGTCAGCAAGTTCAGCGACTGAGTAACTTAGAGTGTCTTTTTGGCTACCGAGACAGCATTTTTAAACGCGCGTTGGAAGGCAGAGGCGTCATAGTCGCGGTCGGTTTGAGACTTCATGCAGACGGCGCACCAAAGCTCAATTACAAAGGACTAGATCATCTTTCAGTAAATTGCAGCGTCAGTGATGTATATCAGGCTGTGCTACAGGTGCGACGCAGTAAACTACCGGATCCGCAGGTGCTGGCCAATTGCGGAAGCTTTTTCAAAAACCCGTTGCTGACTGTCGAACAGTTTTCTGAACTGAAACAGCTGCATCCGCAATTGCCAGCCTACCCGCAAGCTGGTGGCCAAATCAAAACGGCGGCAGCCTGGTTAATAGAACAAGCTGGTTTTAAAGGGCAACGCTCGGGTGATATCGGTTGTTATGAGTTGCAGCCCCTGGTTCTGGTGAATTACGGGCATGGCACAGCCGCAGACCTTGAGCAGTGGATGGATTTAATAATCGCGACTGTCCAACAGCGCTTTGGCATTTGTTTAGAGCCGGAAGTAAGGATGTTGCATGAGCGCTAAGCAACAGCCGCAAACGCTGGCATTACAACGTCAGTTAATACAGCAGTTATCTGATGGTAAAACCCATTCGGGTGAGGCTTTAGCCCAGCTCGCCGGCATCAGTAGAGCGGCGATTGCTAAGCATATCGACCAGTTACAACAAGTCGGCCTTGATATCTTTGCAATTTCCGGCAAAGGCTACCGGTTGGCGCAGCCGTTGCAATTGCTGGATATGGCGCAGATTAAGCAATTGCAAGGTGCGGGCAGGCCCGAGATTTTGCTGCAGCACTTGACTGATTCAACCAACACGCAACTCTTGAAAAGACTGCAGGAAGGGCAGGTCTTACAAAAAGGTCAGGCCATCGTCGCAGAGGCGCAATCCGCAGGCAGAGGCCGACGCGGGAACCAATGGTATTCACCTTTTGGCTGTAATTTGTATTTTTCAATGTACTGGCAACTGCAGCATGGGATCCAGGCAGCGATGGGTCTAAGCCTGGTGGTCGGTATCGCGGTGGCAAGGTTAGTTGAGCGTCTTTACGGTTGTGAGATCAAGCTTAAATGGCCGAATGATTTATATGCCAGCCATAAAAAACTGGGTGGCATTTTGGTTGAATTGACGGGACAGACCCATGCTGATTGTGATGTTGTGATAGGGGTTGGTTTGAATATTCATATGCCGGCATCAGGCGCCTCAATGATTGGCCAAGCTTTCACGGACTTGTCGACAGAGGTCGAGAGTCCAGTGAATCGTAACCAGTTGATCGCTATGTTGCAGCAGGAGTTAGTCACAACTTTGCCGGTTTTTGAAAAAAAGGGTTTTGCTGCCTTCGCTGAAGAATTTAACCGGCGCGATGAGTTTGCTGGTCTCAGTGTCCGCCTTACAGGGAGCACAGAACCTCAGTACGGCGTTTGTTGTGGAGTTGACCTGCAGGGCGGATTGCTTCTGCGACAGGATGAGCAACTGAAAAGTTTTTATGGCGGAGAGCTGAGTCTAAGAGGGCACAATGACTGACGGAATTTTACTGTTGGATATCGGTAATACCCGAGTAAAAGCAGTTTTTTATCAGCACGGCCGATTATCCGCCTTGTCAGATTGTCCGGGACCACTGCCAGCAAAACCGTTGGCAGTCTATTTTGCCTCGGTAGCGACCGATGCACGGTTAGAGCAGTTAAAAGCCGATCTGCAGCTGACCGGCATCCCCTGGCATCAAATCCGCAGCGAGGCGCAAAAAGAACAACTGGTAAACAGTTACATAAAACCAGAAACACTGGGCGTGGACCGTTGGCTAGCTATGCTCGGGGCACAACAACATTATCCAGACACCGAACTTTTAGTGATAGACGCCGGCACTGCGCTCACTATCGACCATCTCAGTGCATCAGGCCAGCATCAGGGGGGCTGGATTGTGCCAGGCATTCATATGCAACAAAAGGCTGTAACGAACTATACCGCCAGAGTGTTTAATCGCGACCAGCAACAGTTTCAGCTGGCATTTGCCCAAGATACTGCGAGTTGCCTGCAAAACGGGGTATTCGCGGCAATTCTTGCAGTGATCAGGCAGGCTAATCAGCTGGCACCCAATGCGAAAATGTTACTTACCGGTGGTGATGCCGCTGTATTAATGCCGTTTCTGGGAGGCTTACCAATAGAAATTGAGCCTTTACTGATTTTCCGCGGTATGACCCGTTATATCGCCAATTAACCTGATTTGGCGATCTATTGAGCATTCAGTATAAAAATATTGGCTTTTTGCTGATTTTCAGTTGCCACACCCGGATCATTCCACTAGAATTCGCAGCCACTGACGTAGCCGCTTTAGCTCAGTTGGTAGAGCAACTGACTTGTAATCAGTAGGTCATCCGTTCGACTCGGATAAGCGGCACCATTAGTGGAGGGGTTCCCGAGTGGCCAAAGGGATCAGACTGTAAATCTGCCGGCACTGCCTTCGAAGGTTCGAATCCTTCCCCCTCCACCATCTTCGCCAGTGAACAATAGCTACGAGTAGGCCGCGGGCATCGTATAATGGCTATTACCTCAGCCTTCCAAGCTGATGATGCGGGTTCGATTCCCGCTGCCCGCTCCAGACAGAAAATGCTGATATAGCTCAGGCGGTAGAGCGCATCCTTGGTAAGGATGAGGTCCCCAGTTCGATTCTGGGTATCAGCACCAGTTCACAGTTTGCCTCCTCTTGCGATAATATCCACATCCGAATCTATACAACCGCCGTTTTTGCTTAAAAAGGGTCTACAACATGGCTAAGGCTAAATTTGAACGTAACAAACCGCACGTAAACGTAGGTACAATCGGCCACGTTGACCACGGTAAAACAACTCTGACAGCAGCTATCACCAACGTACTGGCTAAGCACTACGGCGGTCAGGCTTTCGCATTTGACCAAATCGACAAAGCGCCAGAAGAAAAAGCTCGTGGTATCACGATCAACACTTCTCACGTTGAATACGATACTCCAACCCGTCACTACGCACACGTAGACTGCCCGGGCCACGCTGACTATGTTAAAAACATGATCACTGGTGCTGCCCAGATGGACGGCGCAATCCTGGTAGTAGCTGCGACTGACGGCCCAATGCCACAGACTCGTGAGCACATCCTGTTATCTCGTCAGGTAGGCGTTCCTTACATCATCGTGTTCATGAACAAATGTGACATGGTTGACGACGAAGAGCTGTTAGAGCTGGTAGAGATGGAAGTTCGTGAGCTTCTGTCAGACTATGATTTCCCAGGTGATGACCTGCCGGTTATCCGTGGTTCAGCGCTGAAAGGTCTGGAAGGCGACGCAGTTTGGGAACAGAAGATCCTGGAACTGGGTAACGCCCTGGACACTTACATTCCAGAGCCAGTCCGTGCAATCGATAAGCCATTCATCATGCCAATCGAAGACGTATTCTCAATTGCTGGTCGCGGAACAGTAGTAACTGGTCGTGTAGAGCAAGGTATCATCAAAGTTGGTGAAGCAGTAGAAATCGTTGGTCTGAAAGACACAGTACAAACCACTTGTACCGGTGTTGAAATGTTCCGCAAACTGTTAGACGAAGGTCGTGCAGGCGAGAACATCGGCGCGCTGTTACGTGGTACTAAGCGTGAAGACGTAGAACGTGGTCAGGTACTGGCGAAGCCAGGTTCAATCAAGCCACACACTAAGTTTGAAGGCGAAGTATACGTTCTGTCGAAAGACGAAGGTGGCCGTCACACGCCATTCTTCAAAGGCTACCGTCCACAGTTCTACTTCCGTACAACTGACGTAACTGGCGCAGTAGAGCTGCCAGAAGGCGTAGAGATGGTAATGCCAGGCGACAACCTGAAGTTTGTGGTTGAGTTAATCAACCCAATCGCGATGGACGAAGGTCTGCGTTTTGCAATCCGTGAAGGCGGCCGTACAGTAGGTGCGGGCGTAGTAGCGAAGATCCTGGCGTAATAGTCTGGATATAGAAAGGGCTCCGAAGGAGCCCTTTTTGTTTTCAAAATCTTATTCCAAAGTCGTGTTCCTTAGCTTTTCATCTGCGAATTTGGGATTCCTGATTCTGCTCCCAATTTATTATAAGTTCAGTTCCTGCCGTGCTCGCGTAACGTATTTATTGCAACTAGTCTTATTAAATTCTGCGGTATTCAAACAAGTGTTTGAAAATTGAGTCAGATTCTGATAGAACTAACTCATCGTACCAGATGGAGAGTTGTTATGAGTATTTACCAGGCACCATTAGCTGATATGCGGTTCAACCTGTTCCAGCTGTGGAAAGTACAACAGTTTTGGTCACAGAACAGCATCCTCGCGGAAAGAATCGAAGCTGATACCGCCAGTGCAATCCTGGATGAAGCCGGGAAAGTTACCGCTGAACTGATTGCGCCCAAGGCGCAACTCGCTGATGACATCGGAGTGAAGTGGCAAGCAGGTGAAGTCACAACACCCGACCACTACAAAACGAATTACCAGCAACTGTGCGAAGGGGGTTGGACTGCATTATCCGGTGACCCTGAATTCGGTGGTATGGGGATGCCAAAATCCTTGGCAACCTTGTACGAAGAAATGATGTGTAGCGCTGATATCGCCTTTTCTTTATATTCCGGTCTTACTGCCGGCGCCTGTGTGACTTTATTGCAGTACGGCGACGAGTTAACTAAGCAACATATCCTGCCAAAACTTTACAGTGGTGAATGGTCAGCGACTATGTGCCTGACTGAGGCACATGCTGGTTCTGATTTAGGCATTATGCGTACGCAGGCAAAGCCTCAAGCTGATGGCAGCTACCTGATTAGCGGCAGCAAAATATTCATCACTGCTGGCGAACATGATCTGACAGACAACATCATTCATCTGGTATTAGCTAAGATACCTGATGCGCCAGCGGGGTCTCGTGGAATTTCACTATTCCTTGTTCCTAAGTACCTGCTTGATACAAATGGTAATAAGACAGAAGTTCGGAATTCCCTGCAATGCGGCTCTGTCGAACACAAGATGGGTATTCATGCTTCTGCCAGCTGTGTGATGAATTTTGATGATGCCCAAGGTTACTTGTTGGGAGAGCCCAATAAAGGGCTTGCCGCTATGTTCACCATGATGAATTACGAACGCTTGGCAATGGGCAGTCAGGGGGTTGGCGCTGCTGAACGGGCCCTTCAGAATGCAAGGCTATACGCGAACGATCGATTACAGGGCCGTGTCACGACGCAAGACGCGAATAAAGCGGACCCTATTATCCAGCACCCGGATGTTCAGCGTATGCTATTGACGGTAAAAGCCTTAACTGAAGCTGGTCGCAGTTTTTCTGTATATGTTGCACACCAGTTGGATCAGGCAAAATTTGCGAACGACCAGAAAGCATTGGCAGTTGCAAGTCTACTGACGCCGGTTACAAAGGCATTTTTAACTGATCGGGGTTTCGAAAGTTGCGTGCTGGCACAGCAAGTCTTCGGCGGCCATGGTTACATTAAAGAGTGGGGAATGGAGCAGTGGGTACGTGACGTCCGGATAGCGCAAATTTATGAAGGGACAAATGGCATTCAGGCGTTGGATTTCGCTGGACGCAAACTGTTTGCAGATAGTGGAATGGCAATGAAGCATATTGTGCAGGAGATTTCGGCCGGATTGCAGGATAATCCACAACCAGCGTTAGCCGCGTTAATACATGAATACGAACACTTAATCGGTCATTTAGCTGGGCAGAACGAAAAGTTACCGAGTTTGCTTCAGGCACATGCATGTGATTTGTTAGATTTGACAGGGTACCTGTTGTTTGGTCATATGTGGAATAAGACTCTTGCAGCACTAAGTGAGTGTACGGAAGGTGATGATTTTATTGCGTCCAAACGGCAAACGGCAGACTTTTACTTTAGCCGGATTATGCCAAAAGCGTATGGCCACTTGCACATCATTCAGCAGTCCTTTAATACGATCAATCCTTCGCTGATTTAGCCTGCTACGGATAAAACTGAGCCCAAACACACGGCTCAGTTTTATCTATACGCGGATTGCTCAAAAATAAAACACATGCTTGTTTTTCTTCTGAGATTGCGTATAATGCGCGTCCAGCCTTGGCTTTGACTCAGGCTGGCACTCGGTACAAACAGCTACAACATTGATTGTTGCGTCGTGTACCAGTGCACAACAGGACCTTCGATTGGAAGGTCAATGTAACATGGTGCAAAGGCGTCTTCCCACTTGGGACATGACTGCCCTTGTTTATTTTTGCTCTTTTTGCTCTTTGAGGCTTTGATTTATGAGTAATCAAAGGATTCGCATCCGTCTGAAAGCGTTCGATCACCGTTTGATCGATCAGTCAACTATGGAAATCGTTGACACAGCTAAGCGTACGGGCGCGCAGGTTCGTGGTCCTATCCCACTTCCGACTCGCCAGGAACGTTTCACTGTATTGATTTCTCCTCACGTCAATAAAGATGCACGTGATCAGTACGAAATCCGTACCCACAAGCGTTTAATCGACATCGTTGAGCCAACAGAAAAGACTGTTGACGCACTGATGCGTTTAGATCTGCCTGCTGGCGTTGACGTTCAAATCAGCCTGGGCTAATCAGACAGGTTTTTAGAGAGGTTTAGGATATGGCTATCGGTCTAATCGGTCGTAAAGTGGGCATGACTCGCATCTTCACTGAAGATGGCGTATCAATCCCAGTAACCGTAATCGAAGCAACACCAAACCGCGTTACTGCCATCAAAACGCAAGACGTTCATGGCTATAGCGCACTGCAAGTGACTGCTGGCACTGTGAAGGCAAGCCGCCTGAACAAACCAGACGCAGGTCAGTTTGCAAAAGCTGGTGTTGAAGCCGGTCGTGGTCTGTGGGAATTCCGCCTGCAAGATAACGAAGGCGCTGACATTCAAGTCGGCAGCGAGATTACTGTTGAAGTTTTCGCAGAGACGAAAAAAGTTGATGTCACAGGCACATCAAAAGGTAAAGGTTTTGCCGGTACTGTAAAGCGCTGGAATTTCCGTACTCAGGATGCAACTCACGGTAACTCTCTGTCACACCGTGTACCAGGTTCAATTGGTCAAAACCAATCACCAGGTAAAGTATTCAAAGGTAAAAAAATGGCCGGCCATATGGGTGCAGAGCGTGTAACTGTCCAGTCTCTGGAAGTTGTACGTGTAGATGCAGCACGCAACATCCTGTTAGTGAAGGGCGCTGTCCCTGGTGCTATCGGTGGTGATGTGATTGTTAAACCAGCGGTCAAAAGCTAACGTCTGGAGGAAATGAGTGATGGAATTAGCATTAAGAGACGCTAAAGGCGTTCTTGAAGTTTCCGAAGCTACCTTTGGACGTGAGTTCAATGAAGCTCTGGTACATCAGGTAGTAGTTGCATACGCAGCTGGCGCCCGTCAAGGTACCCGTGCTCAACTGACCCGTTCAGAAGTACGCGGTGGCGGTAAGAAGCCATGGCGCCAGAAGGGTACTGGTCGTGCCCGTGCTGGTACAATCCGTAGCCCAATTTGGCGTGGCGGTGGTGTGACATTTGCGGCTAAGCCACAAGATCACAGCCAAAAAGTTAACAGAAAGATGTATCGTGGCGCGATCATGAGCATCCTGTCTGAACTGGTTCGTCAGGACCGTTTAGTTGTAGTTGAAGACTTTGCAGTCGAAACTCCGAAAACGAAAGAACTGGCTGACAAGTTAAAAGCGATGGAACTGAAAGATGTTCTGATCGTTACTGCAGAAGTTGACGAGAACCTGTTCTTATCAGCCCGTAACCTGTACAAGGTTGACGTGCGTGATGTTCACGGTATCGACCCAGTCAGCTTAATCGCCTTCGACAAAGTGTTGATGACTGCTGCTGCAGTTAAACAAATCGAGGAGATGTTAGCATGATCCGTGAAGAACGTTTACTGAAGGTGATTCTGGCTCCGCACGTATCTGAGAAGAGCACGATCGCGGCAGAAACCAACAACACAGTCGTGTTCAAAGTATCAACCACAGCCACTAAAGCAGACATCAAAGCTGCCGTACAGAAACTGTTCGAAGTGGAAGTTGTTGGTGTTCGCACTGTTAACGTTAAGGGTAAGACCAAGCGCACTGGTATGCGTACTGGCCAACGTAGCGATTGGAAAAAAGCTTACGTTACTCTTAAAGAAGGCAGCGAGCTCGATTTAGTTGGCGGCGCTGAGTAATAAGAGGAGTTAGGAAATGGCACTTGTTAAGTGTAAACCTACGTCACCAGGTCGTCGCCACGTTTTAAAAGTGGTCAACCCAGACCTGCACAAAGGCGCTCCATATGCACCTTTGTTAGAGAAGAACACCAAGACTGGTGGTCGTAACAACCACGGTCGTATTACGACTCGTCACATCGGTGGTGGCCACAAGCAACATTACCGTATGGTTGACTTTAAACGTAATAAAGACGGTATCCCGGCTAAAGTTGAGCGTCTGGAATACGATCCAAACCGCACTGCAAACATCGCTCTGGTGTTGTATGCAGACGGCGAGCGTCGTTACATCCTGGCACCAAAAGGCTTAAAAGCTGGTGATGTAGTTCAGTCTGGTATGGATTCACCAATTAAATCTGGTAACACCATGCCACTGCGTAACATCCCAGTGGGTCAAATCGTTCACAACATCGAACTGAAGCCAGGTAAAGGCGGCCAGTTAATGCGTTCAGCTGGTGCTTTTGCCCAGATTCTGGCGCGTGACGGTGCATATGTCACTCTGCGTCTGCGCAGCGGTGAAATGCGCAAAGTGCTGGCTGATTGCCGTGCAACTATCGGTGAAATCGGCAACGCCGAACACATGCTGCGCCAATATGGTAAAGCAGGTGCTATGCGCTGGCGCGGTGTACGCCCAACCGTTCGTGGTGTTGTAATGAACCCGGTAGACCACCCACACGGTGGTGGTGAAGGTAAATCTTCTGGTGGCCGTCATCCGGTTACACCATGGGGTGTACCAACCAAAGGTTACAAGACCCGTGCGAACAAGCGTACAGACAAGTTCATTGTCCGTCGTCGTGACAAATAATTTAATGTGAGGAATTGCCATGCCACGTTCTCTCAAGAAAGGTCCATTTATCGACCTTCACTTGCTGAAGAAGGTAGAGAAAGCGTTGGAAAGCGGTGACAAGAAGCCTATCAAGACTTGGAGCCGTCGTTCAATGATCATTCCACAAATGATCGGTTTGACCATCGCTGTCCATAATGGTCGTCAACATGTACCGGTAATCGTCTCCGAAGAGATGGTTGGTCACAAGTTAGGTGAGTTTTCACCAACTCGTACATACCGTGGTCATGCAGCCGACAAAAAGGCCAAGAAACGCTAAGGGGTAAATAAATGCAAGCATTAGCAAAACATAAATTTGCCCGTTCATCTGCACAGAAAACCCGTTTGGTCGCTGACCAGATCCGTGGTCTTGCAGTTGGTAAGGCGTTAGATGTTTTAACCTACAGCCCTAAAAAAGCGGCTGAGTTGGTTAAAAAGGTTCTTTTATCAGCCATTGCGAACGCAGAACACAACGAAGGCGCCGATATCGACGCACTGAAAGTGAAAACTGTGTTTGTTGACGAAGGTCCGTCAATGAAGCGGATCAAGCCACGCGCTAAAGGTCGTGCTGACCGTATCGTCAAGCGTACCAGTCACATCACTGTGATTGTTGCTGATAACTAGGAGTGAGAAATGGGACAGAAAGTACATCCTAATGGTATTCGCCTAGGTATCACTAAGCCTTGGAGCTCAACCTGGTACGCGAATACAAAAGACTTCCCGGATTTCCTGGTTGGTGACTTTAAAGTTCGTCAGTATCTGACAAAAGAACTGAAAGCCGCTTCAGTAAGCCGGATCGATATTGAACGTCCTGCGAAAAGCATCCGTGTGACTATTCACACCGCTCGTCCAGGCGTGATCATCGGTAAAAAAGGTGAAGACGTTGAAAAACTGCGCAAAGCTGTCGCGACTATCGCTGGCGTGCCTGCACAGATCAATATCTCTGAAATCCGTAAGCCAGAACTGGATGCCAAGTTAGTTGCTGATTCAATCAGTAGCCAGCTGGAACGCCGTGTTATGTTCCGTCGCGCTATGAAGCGTGCGGTACAAAACGCAATGCGTTTAGGCGCGAAAGGTATCAAAGTTCAGGTTTCTGGCCGTTTAGGTGGTGCTGAAATCGCACGTGACGAGTGGTACCGTGAAGGCCGTGTGCCTCTGCACACTCTGCGTGCTGATATCGACTACTCAACATCAGAAGCTTTGACTACTTACGGTATCATTGGTGTTAAAGTTTGGATCTTCAAAGGCGAGATCCTGGGTGGTTTACCACTGGCCAACAACAATAACGCCAACAACGACAAACAGCCTAAGGCGCCGAAAAAACCGGCTCCACGTAAGGCTAAGTAGGAGTATTGAGCGATGTTGCAACCAAAACGTACTAAATTTCGTAAAGTGCACAAAGGACGCAACCGCGGCTTAGCCACCTCTGGTGACAAAGTAAGCTTCGGTACCTTCGCACTGAAAGCAGTTGAACGTGGTCAAATGACTTCACGTCAAATTGAATCTGCACGTCGTGCCATGACCCGCGCCGTTAAACGTGTTGGTAAAATCTGGATCCGTGTGTTCCCAGACAAGCCAATGACGGAAAAGCCACTCGAAGTTCGTATGGGTAGTGGTAAAGGTAGCGTGGAGTACTGGGTATGCCAGATCAGACCTGGCAAAGTCCTGTACGAAATGGACGGTGTGTCGGAAGAACTGGCTCGTCATGCATTTGCACTGGCGTCTGCCAAACTTCCATTTAAGACAACCTTTGTAACGCGGACGGTATTGTGATGAAAGCCAGCGAACTGAAAGCAAAAAGCGTAGAAGAGTTAAACGCTGAATTACTGGGCCTGTTACGTGAGCAGTTCAACCTGCGCATGCAAGCAGCCACAGGTCAGTTAGCTCAAACTCATTTGCTGAAAACGGTGCGTCGCGATATCGCACGTGTAAAGACCATCTTAACTGAGAAGGCAGGTGCGTAATGAGCGAATTAAACACCCGTACTCTGCAAGGTAAAGTGATCAGCAATAAAATGGACAAGTCCATTGTTGTTGCGATCGAGCGTAACGTGAAACACCCAATCTACGGTAAGTTCATCACACGCACTACCAAGCTGCACGTACACGATGAAGCTAACGTATGTAAAGAAGGTGATATCGTGACTATTCGCGAATGTCGTCCTCTTTCTAAAACCAAGTCTTGGACTCTGGTTGCGGTAGTAGAATCAGCATCTTAATTCCGTAAGGAATTTTGCCGAAAAAAAAAGCGGTCCTTTTTAGGGCCGCTTTTATTTTGAGCTACCACTTTACGAAAAGGGCTGTTATAATCACGCGCCCTTTTGTAGGGGTAGGAAATTGTTAAAAAGCAGCGTTACCCGTGAGGGTAATAGTAGTGGAATAGCGGAGCACTAAGATGATCCAGATGCAATCTATGCTGGAAGTCGCAGACAACAGCGGCGCGCGCAGCGTAATGTGTATTAAGGTCTTAGGTGGTTCGCATCGCCGTTATGCAGCTATCGGTGACGTCATCAAGATCACTGTAAAGGAAGCAATTCCTCGCGGTAAGGTCAAAAAAGGTGATGTACTGAATGCTGTGGTGGTGCGTACACGCAAAGGCGTACGCCGTCAGGACGGTTCTTTGATCCGTTTTGATCGCAATGCAGCTGTGTTGTTAAACAACAAGCTGGAACCGATCGGCACACGTATTTTTGGACCGGTTACCCGCGAACTTCGTGGTGAAAAATTCATGAAGATCGTTTCTCTGGCCCCAGAAGTACTGTAAGGAGTCACAATGGCTAGCAAAATCCGTCGTGATGATGAGGTAGTTGTTCTTACTGGTAAGGACAAAGGTAAACAAGGCAAAGTCACTAAAGTATTAGTTGAGGAAGGCCGCGTTTATGTTTCAGGTGTAAATCTGGTTAAAAAACATCAGAAGCCAGTTCCGGCTCTGAACGTACCAGGTGGCATCGTCGAGAAAGAAGCCTCAATTCACGTATCAAACGTAGCGATTGTTAACCCGGCTACGGGTAAAGCTGATCGCGTTGGTTTCCGCTTTGAAGATGGCAAGAAAGTTCGCTTCTTCAAATCGAATAATGAAAAAATCTAAATAGCTATTGGAGTAATACGATGGCGAAACTGCATGAAATTTATAAAGACACAGTAGTTCCAGAACTGTTCAAACAGTTCGGCTACACCAGCGTCATGCAAGTCCCTCGGATTGTCAAAATCACACTCAATATGGGTGTTGGTGAAGCTGTTGCTGACAAAAAGGTTTTAGAAAACGCAGTTGCTGACCTGACCGCAATCTCTGGTCAGAAGCCACTGGTAACTAAAGCCCGCAAATCAGTTGCTGGTTTCAAAATCCGTGAAGGCTACCCTATTGGTGCCAAAGTGACCCTGCGCGGCGAGCGTATGTGGGATTTCCTGGAACGTCTGGTATCGATCGCTATTCCGCGTATCCGTGACTTCCGTGGTGTAAACCCTAAATCGTTCGATGGCCGTGGTAACTATTCTATGGGCGTTCGTGAGCAAATCATTTTCCCAGAAATCGATTACGACAAAGTGGATGCGGTACGTGGTTTAGATATCACTATCACTACTACTGCTCGTACCGATGACGAAGGACGTGCATTACTTGCTGCGTTTAACTTCCCATTTAAGAAATAAGGTATAGGGTCATGGCAAAACAATCAATGAAAGCACGTGAGTTAAAACGTGCACAACTGGTAGCCAAATACGCTGAGCAACGTCATGCACTGCGGGACGCTATTGCTAATCCGGCGACTTCTGATGAAGACCGTTGGGCTGCAGTTCTGAAGCTGCAAACGTTACCGCGTGATTCAAGCCCTGTACGTCAACGTAACCGTTGCCGTATCACTGGCCGTCCACACGGGTACCTGCGTAAGTTCGGCATGAGCCGGATCAAGGTCCGTGAAGCAGCAATGCGCGGTGAAATTCCTGGCCTTCGTAAGGCCAGCTGGTAAGAATCACGGGAGTAACAGCTATGAGTTTGCAAGATCCAGTAGCGGATATGTTTACTCGCATCCGTAACGGCCAAGCTGCCAAGAAAGTTGCGGTTAAGATGCCATCTTCAAAACTGAAGGTTGCTATTGCGAAAGTATTAAAAGACGAAGGTTACATCGAAGATTTCGCTGTTTCTGCTGATGTTAAAGCAGAACTGGAAGTTACTTTAAAGTATTTCCAGGGCAAATCAGTCATTGAAACTATCGATCGTGTTAGCCGTCCAGGCCTGCGTATTTACAAAAAACGCGGCGAATTACCAAAAGTAATGGGTGGTTTAGGTGTAGCTATCGTTTCTACATCTAAAGGGCTAATGACTGACCGTGCTGCGCGCAAGGTTGGGATCGGTGGCGAAATCATCGGCTACGTAGCGTAACGGAGGTAGTAATCTATGTCTCGTGTAGCTAAGGCCCCTATCGCCCTGCCAACTGGTGTGACAGTCACACTGAACGGCCAGAACGTGGCGGTAAAAGGCAAAAACGGCGAGTTGACGTTAAACGTTAACGCAGCAGTTGAAGTCGTTGTTGATGGTAACGTAGTTCGTACCAATCCTCGCGACGGTTTCGAAGGCGCTAACGCTCAGGCAGGTACTGCCCGCGCGTTAATTAACAACCTGGTTGTTGGTGTATCTGAAGGTTACACCCGCAAACTGGAATTAGTTGGTGTTGGTTATCGTGCGAAAGCCGAAGGTAAGGTTTTAAACCTGTCTTTAGGTTTTTCTCACCCGGTTGCTTTCGAAGTGCCGGCTGGTATCACGGTAGAAACTCCTTCCCAGACTGAAGTTCTGGTGAAAGGTGCTGACAAACAACTGGTTGGCCAAGTCGCTGCGAATATCCGTGCGTATCGTAAACCTGAGCCTTACAAAGGCAAGGGTGTTCGTTACGCGAACGAAAACGTGCGTCGTAAAGAAGCCAAGAAAAAGTAAGGTAGAGCGATGGATAAGAAACTTGCTCGTCTGCGCCGCGCGAAACGCGTTCGCAGAAACATTATCGAACAAGGTGCGAACCGCTTGGTTGTACATCGTACACCACGCCACATTTACGCTCAGCTTATCGCACCAAATGCTGAAGTGATCGCTGCTGCTTCTACTGTTGAAGTTTCAATCCGTGAAGCACTGAAGTACACCGGTAACGTTGACGCTGCTAAAGCTGTAGGTAAAGCAATTGCTGAACGTGCACTGGCTAAAGGCGTAACTACTGTTGCCTTTGACCGTAGCGGTTTCCAGTATCATGGTCGCGTACAAGCTTTGGCTGACGCGGCGCGTGAAGCCGGTCTTCAATTCTAGGAGTAGATCATGGCTAACGTAGAAGCTAAACAACAATCTGATTTACAAGAGAAGCTGGTAGCTGTGAATCGTGTGTCTAAAGTAGTTAAGGGTGGTCGGATTTTTTCCTTCACTGCTCTGACTGTGGTAGGCGACGGTAACGGCCGTGTAGGCTTCGGTTACGGTAAAGCGCGCGAAGTTCCAGCTGCAATTCAAAAGGCAATGGAAAAAGCTCGTCGTAACATGACTCAACTTGAGTTAAATGGTAACACTCTTCATCACCCGGCCAAGGGTGTACACGCAGGTTCAAACGTGTACATGCAACCGGCGTCTGAAGGTACCGGTATCATCGCCGGTGGTGCAATGCGCGCAGTGTTAGAAGTAGCTGGCGTACAAAACGTACTGTCAAAATGCTACGGCTCAACCAACCCAATCAACGTAGTTCGCGCTACTATCAACGCCCTGTCTGCGATCAAATCGCCAGCTCAGGTTGCTGCGAAACGTGGCCTGCGCGTTGACGAAATTCTGGGGTAATCCGCCATGGCTCAAAAGACTATTAAAGTAACCCAAACTAAGTCAGGCATCGGCCGTCTGCCGAAGCATAAAGCGACTCTGGTTGGTTTAGGCTTACGCCGCATCGGTCACACTGTCACACTGGAAGATACACCTTCGGTGCGTGGTATGATCAATGCTGTGTATTACATGGTTAAGGTTGAGGAGTAAGCGATGTTATTAAATACACTTTCTCCGGCTCCTGGCTCGAAAAAAGAAAAGCGCCGTTTAGGTCGTGGTATCGGTTCAGGTCTGGGTAAAACCGGTGGCCGTGGTCACAAAGGTCTGAAATCACGCTCAGGCGGTAAAGTACGTCCGGGTTTTGAAGGCGGTCAAATGCCTCTGAAACAACGTCTGCCTAAGTTCGGTTTCACGTCATTAAAAGGTCTGGTATCAGCAGAAGTGCGTTTGCACGAGCTGGCATTAGTCGCTGGTGACGTCGCTGATCTGAGCACACTGGCTGAAGCGAACGTTATCACTCGCAACATCAAATTCGCGAAAGTAGTTCTGTCTGGTGAGTTGGCGCGTCCAATCACTGTGAAAGGCCTGCGTGTAACGAAAGGTGCGCGTGCTGCGATCGAAGCTGCTGGCGGTAAAGTCGAAGAATAATAAGGATAGTACGCGATGGCTAAACCAGGTCAGGACTTAAAAGGCGCGAAGGGCGGGCTCAGTGAACTGAAAGCTCGTCTGTTAGTAGTGCTTTTTGCCGTAGTCATTTTCCGACTGGGCTCATTTGTGCCAATTCCTGGAATTGACGCCACCGTGCTAGCTCAATTATTCGAGCAACAAAAAGGTACCATCGTTGAAATGTTTAACATGTTCAGCGGTGGTGCTCTTGAGCGTGCGTCTGTGTTTGC
This sequence comes from Rheinheimera texasensis DSM 17496, assembly GCF_000711985.1. Classification (GTDB taxonomy): domain Bacteria; phylum Pseudomonadota; class Gammaproteobacteria; order Enterobacterales; family Alteromonadaceae; genus Pararheinheimera; species Pararheinheimera texasensis. The sequence continues at coordinate 15,579 of NZ_JONU01000017.1, read as the reverse complement.
GTTAGGCATCATGCCATATATTTCTGCTTCAATTATTGTTCAGCTTTTGACGGTTATGCACCCAAAAATGGCTGAATTGAAGAAGGAAGGTGAGGCTGGCCGTCGTAAGATTAATCAGTATACACGTTACGGTACCCTTGGATTGGCAACTGTTCAGGCTGCCAGTATCGCAACGGGATTGCCTAATATGATGCCAGGTCTGGTCATTAATCCAGGCTTTGGTTTCTACGCAATTGCTGTGATTAGTCTGGTCACTGGTACCATGTTTTTAATGTGGTTGGGTGAACAGGTTACTGAGCGCGGTATTGGCAATGGCATCTCGTTGTTGATCTTCACGGGTATTGTTGCTGGCTTCCCGTCTGCCGTTGGCCAGACGATTGAGATGGCACGTCAAGGCGATATGCACTTTTTGTTACTGTTGTTCATTGCGTTTATTGTTGTCGTCGTAACCTGGTTCGTCGTTTTCTTCGAACGTGGTCAGCGCCGGATCGTTGTGAATTATGCAAAGCGTCAGCAGGGCCGTCAGGTGTATGCAGCGCAAAGCAGCCATTTACCGTTAAAAGTAAATATGGCTGGCGTAATTCCGCCAATCTTCGCTTCGAGCATCATTTTGTTCCCAGGAACAATCGCTACCTGGTTTGGTACAGGTGATGGTATGATAGCCAACTTTTTCCAAGAGCTGGCATTAATGCTGTCTCAGGGACAACCGTTGTATATCATTTTATATGCTGCGGCTATCGTGTTCTTCTGTTTCTTCTACACAGCGCTGGTGTTTAACCCGCGTGAAACAGCAGACAACCTGAAAAAATCTGGCGCTTTTATTCCGGGTATTCGTCCTGGTGAACAGACGTCTAAATACATCGATAAAGTAATGACACGCTTAACCTTAGCTGGTGCAGCATATATTACCTTTATCTGTTTGGTTCCTGAGTTCATGATGGTTGCACTTGATGTGCAATTCTACTTCGGTGGTACATCTTTATTGATTATCGTCGTTGTGATTATGGACTTTATGGCACAGGTACAGACCCACTTGATGTCACATCAATATGAGTCTGTGCTTAAAAAAGCAAATCTTAAGGGCTTCGGTCGTTAAGGTACTATTGCGGAGTTAAGTCATGAAAGTACGAGCTTCCGTTAAGAAGATCTGCCGTAACTGCAAAGTTATCAAGCGCAACAACGTTGTGCGGGTAATTTGTGTAGAGCCTAAGCACAAGCAACGTCAGGGCTAACAGCAGAAAAAATTAGGTCAGGGCTAAACTGTTTGGTTTAGCCCGGACTTATTGTTGCAATATGGCCGCCGTTTGAGTATCCTTACGGGCTTTTCAAATCGGCACCCTTAAACTCATTTATAGGAGAACGTTAGTGGCCCGTATCGCTGGCATTAACATCCCCGATAATAAACATGCGGTCATTTCTTTGACCTATGTTTTTGGTATCGGTAAAACCCGCTCAAAAGCCATCCTGGCTGCAGTGGGCATCGAAGAAAATCGTAAAATCTCTACGTTATCAGACGCAGAGCTCGATACTCTTCGTGACGAAGTTGCTAAGTACACCGTTGAAGGTGACTTACGCCGTGAAATCACGTTAAACATCAAACGTTTGATGGACCTTGGTTGCTACCGTGGCCTGCGTCATCGCCGTAGTCTGCCGGTTCGTGGTCAGCGCACTAAAACTAACGCGCGTACCCGCAAGGGCCCACGCAAAGCAATCAAGAAATAAGACGGGGTAAAACATGGCTAAAGCACCAGTTCGTACTCGTAAACGGGTAAAAAAGCAAGTTTCTGACGGTATGGCTCATATCCATGCCTCTTTCAACAATACCATCGTCACTATTACTGACCGTCAAGGCAATGCTCTGTGCTGGGCAACTGCCGGTGGTTCTGGTTATCGTGGTTCGCGTAAGTCTACGCCGTTTGCTGCACAGGTTGCTGCCGAACGCGCTGGTACTGCCGCGTTAGAGTATGGTCTGAAGAATCTTGAAGTTTTCGTAAACGGTCCTGGTCCAGGTCGTGAGTCAGCCATTCGTGCGCTGAACGCAGCTGGCTACCGCATTACGAATATCACCGACGTGACGCCAATTCCACACAATGGTTGCCGTCCACCGAAAAAACGTCGCGTGTAACAAGCGCTTCTAAGATTATTGGAGAAAGAAGATGGCAAGATATTTGGGTCCTAAGCTCAAACTGAGTCGTCGCGAAGGTACAGATCTGTTCCTGAAAAGCGGCGTCCGAGCAATCGATTCAAAGTGTAATTTAACTACAGCTCCAGGTCAGCACGGCGCTCGTCGCGGTCGCTTATCGGACTACGGTTTACAATTACGCGAAAAACAAAAAGTACGTCGTATTTATGGCGTATTAGAGAAGCAGTTCCGTAACTATTACAAAGAAGCTGCTCGTTTGAAGGGTAACACCGGCGAAAACCTGCTCCAGTTGTTGGAATCACGTCTGGACAACGTAGTGTATCGCATGGGTCTGGCTAGCACACGTGCTGAAGCACGTCAGTTAGTCAGCCACAAAGCTATCATGCTTGATGGCCGCGTAGTGAATATCCCATCTTACGCTGTGTCACCAGAACAAGTGATCGCTGTTCGCGAAAAAGCGAAGAAGCAAGCGCGTATCGTTGCTGCTTTAGAAGTTGCTGAACAACGTGAAAAACCAACTTGGGTTGAAGTTGACACGAAAAAGATGGAAGGCGTTTACAAGCGTCGTCCAGAGCGTTCAGATTTGTCTGCTGACATCAACGAACAGTTAATCGTCGAGCTTTACTCTAAGTAGTAAGGCATTTTCTTAAGAGAGGATAAAATGCAGGGTTCTGTCACCGAATTCCTTAAGCCGAGATTAGTTGGTATCGAAAAAATCAACCCAACTCGTGCCAAAGTTACTTTGGAACCACTTGAGCGCGGTTTCGGGCATACCTTGGGCAACGCGTTACGTCGTATCCTTTTATCGTCTATGCCAGGTTGTGCAGTGACTGAAGTGGAAATCGATGGCGTGCTTCATGAGTACAGCGCCAAAGAAGGCGTGCAGGAAGATATCATTGATATTCTCCTGAACCTGAAAGGCTTAGCCGTTCGTTTGGAAGACAAAGACGAAGTCACTCTGACTTTAACCAAAAAAGGTGCTGGCCCTGTAACTGCTGGTGATATCCAGCGTGGTGACGGTGTAGTAATCGTTAACCCTGAGCACGTAATTTGTAACCTGACCGGCGAGACTGAATTCAGTATGCGCCTGAAGGTACAACGTGGTCGCGGTTACGTGCCTGCATCAGCCCGAGTGTCCTCTGAAGATGACGAGCGTCCAATTGGTCGTTTGCTGCTTGACGCTTCTTTCAGCCCGGTTGAGCGTATTGCTTACTCGGTTGAAGCGGCGCGGGTAGAACAACGTACTGACCTGGACAAACTGGTAATCGACATGGAAACCAACGGCACTGTAGAGCCGGAGGAAGCAATTCGTCGAGCTGCGACAATTCTGGCTGAACAGCTGGAGTTCTTCGTAGAACTGCGCGACAAGAGCGAGCCAGAGAAACGTGAAGAGAAGCCGGAGTTTGATCCGATTCTGTTACGTCCTGTCGATGATCTGGAATTAACAGTTCGTTCTGCCAACTGTCTGAAGGCAGAGCAGATTCAGTACATTGGTGATCTGGTGCAACGTACCGAGGTTGAGCTTCTGAAGACGCCTAACTTGGGTAAAAAGTCACTTACCGAAATCAAAGACGTGTTGGCGTCACGTGGTTTATCTCTGGGCATGCGCCTGGAAAACTGGCCGCCAGCAAGTTTGGTAAATAAAGACTAACCAGATACCAGTTCCTGGTTTAGTGAGAAGGAATAGATCATGCGCCATCGCAAGAGTGGTCGTCAGTTAAATCGGAACAGCAGCCACCGTCAGGCAATGTTCCGCAATATGGCAAGCTCGCTGGTGAAGCACGAAATCATCAAAACGACTCTGCCAAAAGCAAAAGAGTTACGCCGTGTAATCGAACCTTTGATCACACTGGCTAAAAATGATAGCGTTGCAAATCGCCGTTTAGCTTTTGCCCGTACACGTGATAAAGAAGTTGTTGGTTTACTGTTCAACGTTTTAGGCCCGCGTTACAACGCGCGTCCAGGTGGTTACACTCGTATCATGAAGTGTGGCTTCCGTACCGGTGACAATGCGCCAATGGCTTACATCGAGTTAGTTGATCGTCCAGAAGTGGGCGCTCTGCCAGTTGAAGAAACTGCTGCTGAGTAATCAACTCGAATCTAAAAAGCCGGCTGATGCCGGCTTTTTTTTTACTCAATTTCTGCTGTCTTTATCGTACACTGACTCTGTTAAAGGTAAATGCATCAAAAAAGCCAACAATGTCTCACGCCTTACTGTGACCTTTTCGTTATAGTTTAGCTGTCGTAGCCGGCTTGCAGCTTCAATATGTAATTCCATACAAACCAGATTGTATCGAACTTGTTTTCAATCCTCGCAGCGGCAGATAATGGGCGACTATGCCGCAGAGTATCACTCCAAACAAGCTCAGCCCATATAGTGTCAGGTTTAGTATTCTTGCATCATCAAACCCGGGCAACAATTTCGGCTGATTTTGCAGCCGCAGCCAGCCAATACCGAGCAAAATAGTACTAATTGACACCGCTCCGGCCAACAGACGTACATATTCGCTGCCAGATTCCTGCACTATACGTCTGAACTGTGCACCAAGTGCCAGCTTGATACTAAATTCACTGCGACGTAGCAGCAGGTTGTATTGCATTACGCCAATCAGGCAAATCCCTAAAATCACTAAGGTAAAAAGTGCCACGGCAGTAGCACCAAGCAGCATCAGTTTTTTTGGTAAGTATAATTGTGCTACCTGGCCGGACAGTAAGCTGAAATGAGTTAAAGCAAATTGGCTATGGGCTTGCTTTAAGCTTTGGAACATCTGTGCTTTGCTGAATGTGGCACCGGGTTCGAGTTTGATTAACATCCAGAATGCAGTGCCCAGATTGGTCATATAGAAGCGCGGTGGAGTCGTTGCAAGCCTCGGAAGCTGAATATCTTCGGTTACTCCGACTATCGTAAAAGGTCGTTGCTAGATATCCAGCCGGACTCGCTTACCGAGCACTTGCGTTAGGGCGGCTGTGTCGATGTCCGTGGGATGAGGTGTCTCACTAGTCAAAAGTTGCATCGCAAAAGTTCGGTTAACCACCATATTCGGTGAACGTGTTTTGTTAATATCTTCGGCGTTTAATCCACGACCAGCGAGCAAAGCCTGGCCTGCCACCTTAAAATAATACTGACCTACATTCTGGTGTATCGGATAAAAGCGCCGTTCTCTGGTGGTTGAAGTGCCCGGGTTCACATCAGTCGCCGCCATCTGGAATCGATCGACCAGCGGATTAAAAGCGAAGCTGACTCCGGCAATGCTTGGTTGCTGCCTGAGCTGCCGCGCTAACTCTGCAACTTTTAGCCCATAACTGTACCAACCTTGCCAGTCGAGGCTGGCTACCGAAAACTCTACCTGAAGCAAATTTTCGCTGGTCAAACCGAGTGGGCGTAGTAGTTTGTGCCAAGCGTCCGTCACCACCAAACTGCTCAGATACACCAACACAATAGCGCAGCCAAATTGCAGCAAAATAAAACTGCGGCGGAAAGTGGACGGTGTTTGCACACCTGCGCCTTTCCCACTGCTTTGTAGAGCCAGACTCAGCTGATGATAACGCAGAGTGTGCAGCGATAACGTGTCAATCAGCATTGCCAGCAACATAGCCAGTATCAGCGCAGTGATGACACTAAATGCTGACAAGCCAAGTTCGCTGCCTCTCGGAAAAAAGCCATTAAACCAATGATTCAATGCATAAAAGCCGGCATGTGTCAGTAACAGTGCCAGTCCGATTGATGACAGCATCAGCAGCATTGATTCGGCAAATAACTGTTGTCCCAGTTGAGTGCGTCTAGCCCCGAGGGCTGCCCGTACGGCCAGTTGTTTTTGCATTAACATTAGCCGCGACAAAAACAAGTTCAGAATGTTGGCGCTGGCTATCATTAATAAGCCGGTACCTCCAAGCAGAAACAGCAGCAAAATAGATTCAGTACCACGACTGACAACTTGTTGCAGAGGCTGAAATTGTAGTTTCAGGTGCCAGTCGGCAAAGTTGGCTGTTCCCGCGAGATTGTCTGCAAATTGCTGCTTTGCCAAGGGAGTGAGCGCTGCTAGCTATTGTTGTAAAGCTGCTGCACCGCCTTTGACCAGTAAAAAGCTGTGTTCGTCGGCTAGCGGCCAGCTTTCTTTAAAAGCGGCTTTGTTATAATCCCAGGATAGATACAGATCTACCGCTGGCAAGGCTGGCCGGAGCTGTGGTGGCGTAAAATCTTTTGCCAGGACTCCCAGCACATCCGCTCTTTGCTGAAACAATAATTGCCATGCCTGATAGCTCAAAATGACTCCTGGGTTCATACCACCCGGTTGTTGCGCCTCGGAAAAACCATGGCCGAGCAACAAAGGCATAACTAACATTTGCAGCAGCTCCGGTGAGGTATATGCGATGCTCAGGCTAGGCTGTGTTGGGTCCGACATCACAACGTCTTGTGTCAGATGCAATAAAGCTTGTGATATCGCAGGTAATTCGGGTCTGACAAGGGATTGGGCTGCAGGCGACTTTAAGTTCTGGATCCGCTGCTAGTCCCGAATTTGAGCATAAAGGTGTTCCGCCGCCGGATGTAATACAGCAGATGACTGCAGCTTACCTGTGCCATAAAGCCGTTGGTATTGCAGCAGCTGAAGCTGGTCTGATGCCGGATAAGGCAAAGGCTTAAACAGGACCTGCCAGCCCAGGGTCAGTACCCATAAAAACACCCCCGCTGGCAATGCCAATTGTCAGCACTACTGTCAGGGCGAAACTTTTGTCCTGCCACAACGACCGGCTACTTTGCTTGAGCCAGATATCAAATTGCACGTTCATTTCCCTTTTCTTTGCAGGTTAATATGACGCGCAGCCTCGGCTGGGCTTGCACTCTCAGGCAGCTCAGCAGCATTGCAGCCGTTTGCCATCGGAAACAGAACGACGCGTGCGCCAATCTATTGTCCTTGTAGCGCATGGAGCGCCGGTTTGCGGATAATGCCCCAGACTGACAAAAGTGTGGTCAGCAACGTCAGCAGCATTATCAGCAGTAGCGGTAGTACAAAGCCGCCGGCCGACAGTTGCACGCTGAATACGGTTTGCTGCAGACCAAGCCACAAAGCCATCAACAACAAGGCTGCGAGTATCAGTCCTGCCAGAACAGGTTTTAAGTTCTCAAGCAGTAGTTGGCGCAAAATCGTGCCGGGTCGGGCGCCGATCGCCATCCGCACGCCCAGTTCAAATCTGCGCAATTGCATGCTGTAGCTCAGCACGCCATAGATGCCGATGGTAGCCAGCAGGAAACTCAGTAAGACCACAATGCTGGTCACGCCGGCTGTCAGCACGTTGCGCAGCAGCAGCCGGTCGATATTCTGTTCAATGCTGTAAATGTTGGCGGCGCGATAGTGCGCAGAGACCTGAGCCATCGCCTGATTGATCACCGTTTTGTCGGCTTGCATGCCGGGCTTGAGTTGCACCTGCAAATTTGCAGAATTGCCGAGGTTACGGGTCAAATAACTGCGGCCTGTTTCTGTGGGCGACCACAGATCCGGTAAATAGTGGTCAGCGCTGATACCGATAATCTCAAAGGTCAGCTGGCCATCGGTGGAATACAGCTTATGGCCGAGTACCTGACCATCCGGTTGTATTTGCTTAGCCAGCGTCTGATTGATGATCAGCACTGGCGCCTGATTGCTGATTTCCTGCGCAGTGAAATTACGCCCTTGCAGTAATGCAATGCCAAATAATGGCAGATAGAACTGATCGGTATAGACAGCACGGCTGAACAACAAACGGTCGGTCCGTTCCGGAGCCGTCAGAAAATTGGCCGAACCGTAATATCCGTCAAAAGAGATCGGTGGATAGTTGCTGACCGAAACAGACTGTACAGTCGGATGTTGCGCCAGTATATCCCGCACCTGCATCAGCTCTTCTTTTTGCTGACGCAAGGCGGCCCGGCGCTCCGCCAGCGGCAGGTTTTCATCTGGTGCCGGCGTGACGTTGTCTATTGTGACCTGATAACGGTCACTGCTGCTAAAACCAGTCTGCTGCCCAAGTTGCTGTAAGGATTGCAACAACACCTGAGCACTGCAAATTAATAGTAAGGCTGCCAGTGCGACCTGAGCGCCAATCAGCGCCTGACGTATACGCCTGCTGACCTGAATACCACTGCCTTTACCGCTGCTTTGCAGCTGTTGTTGTAAAGCCCGGTAATTGATATGCCGGCTGATCAGCCAGGCAAACCCCAGCGCCAGCAGCAGGCAGACCAGCACGGCAAACCCGAGGGTGGGGCCGTTCAACCCTAGTGTATGCAAATGAGGTAAAGTTGTGCCGGCATATTGCCACAGCAGCGCATAGGCGCCCTCGGCTACAAGCAGAGCCAGACTCAGTGCCAGCGTCAGCAACCAGCTGAGTTCGGCCAGTACAGTGCCGATTAAGTGATGTCGCTGCGCGCCCAAGGCCGCCTGAATACTCATGGTGCGTTGTTGGCGCACGGCGCGTGAGATTAACAGGTTGGTGATATTGGCGGCCGCGATCAGCAATAACAATACACTGCCGATCAGCATTGACAGCGTCGCTTTGCTGCTGTCCCCTTCCAGGGCCAGACGCAGCGGGTCTGCCTGAAAACGCACGGTGCGGCCGGCTTGTGCCGGGATCGCAGCTATTTCCTCTTCAAAACGCTGAGCGACTATTGGTCTGAGTTCCTGCTCGAAGGCCAGCCGGTCCTGTGCCCGTCGCAGCTTAGCCAGATACAAGTGCGCACCGCTGATATCGCCGGGTCTGGCGTTACTGTCTGGCGCATAGTCCCATGGTAACCAGACATTGTTACGCCGGGCCGGCCCGGTCAAGGCCGGCTCTTCAAAAGTGGCAGCCGCAATGCCAATCACTTTAAACGACTGGTTACCAATTTGTACCGAGCGTTCCAGCATGGCCGGATCCGCGTTGTAGTGCTGGCGCCAGATGTGTTCGCTCAGGATCACCACAGCGCGATGACTGCCTAAGTCTTCTTCAGCACTGAACGCGCGGCCGTGCAGCATCGGCATCTGAAACATTCGCATATAACCGGGCGTGGTATAAGCCACCTGAATTTCCGGGCTGTGCGCCAAATCCCGCAGAGTCATTCCGACATAAGAAAAACCAAACAGCGCCTGCTCGCTGACATAAGCCGACGGTTGTGCATATTGCTGGCGGAACAGGTGAACTGGCAGCAGCCTTTGGTATAACATCCGGCCATCTTTTTCCAGCCAGGTCGTGCTGCCGACGATTAACTGATCCTCGTCGGCATAAGGTAAAGGCGCTGTCAGCACCTGATAGTTCAGGTTAAACATCGCGATTAAAGTGCCGAGCGTCAGGCCAAGTGTCAGTACTACAGTTGCTGCATAACCCCTGGCTTTGCTAAGCGAATAACAGGCGGTGGCGAGCGCTTTCCAAAATCTCATGGGATCATCCTTATCAATTGATGTTGCGGGACTGCGTACTGCAGCCCGGCAGCACTGTGGCAATAGCCAGCAGTAAAAGGGGCAATATCAGGCTGTGCAGCATCCAGAGCTGAAAGCCGGCGATCATGGCGCGACCTGACGTAATGGTTGGGGATGTTGCAAAGGCGCGCCATCGGCATCCAGAATGCGGCCATCGAGTAAATGCAGTTTGCGGCCGGCCATATCGGCATAACGCGGGTCATGCGTCACCATACATAGGGTGGTGCCCTTACGATTCAGTTCGCACAGCATCTCCATCACGGCGTCGCCATTTTTGGAATCGAGGTTTCCCGTTGGCTCGTCCACTAATAACAAGGCGGGGTTACCCACTAAAGCGCGGGCAATGGCGATCCGCTGTTGCTGACCACCGGATAATTGGTTGGGCCTGTGGCCAGAGCGATGTGTCATATCGACTTTTTGCAGACAGGCCTGCACCCGCGCGTCAATCTCTGCTTTTGGGATGCTGCTGCGCCGGTAGCGCAGCGGCAGAGCTATGTTGTCAAATACTGTCAGTTCGTCAATTAAGTTAAACGACTGAAAAATAAAACCGATTTTCTCATTGCGAATGTAAGCGGCTTCAGACAGCGACAAACCGCTGACTTCGTGGCCTTCAATCTGATAACTGCCGCTGGTTGGCATGTCCAGTAAGCCTAACAGCGACAATAAGGTGGATTTGCCACAGCCTGAAGGGCCACAAATGGAAACGAAGTCGCCGGTGTCGATTGCCAAATCGATGCCACGTAGCGCATGAGTTTCCATCTCGTCAGTGGCAAACACCTTAGTGATCCCGCGCATCGAGATGGTGGCCTGTGGCAAATTGGGGGTCTGAGTCATGTTTAAAATTCCTGTTGAAGAGATAATAAGTACAGGCTGATGGTTATTGCTTCACTGCAATCGAATCAGCATCAGCAAAGGTTGTCATATCGGACACCACGAAAATTTCACCTTCAGTAGCGCCGGACTGCAACGCCAGATAGCGGCCGGCTTCATCGCCAAATTGCAGTTGCGTGCTCTGTAGTTGCTGGTTGTTCTGGTCATAACGAAACAGTTTGCTGCTGGCATGGCTTTGCACGTTGACAGGGCGCTCCAGATACAACACGTTTTTTAAATCGGCAGTGAAGATCTGCGCATCAACATTCAATTCAGGCCGGGCCGAGGCGGGCACCGCGTCGACAAAACGCAGCTCGACTTCGACAGTTCCGTCCTGTACCTGTGGCGTAATGCGGCTGACTTCGGCTTCGGCGGTTTCACGCCGGGTATTGACGATGGCTGGCTGTCCAAGTCGCAATTGCTCGACCTTAGATTGCGACACGCGAATCAGCGCCTGCAAATCCTGACGACTGCCGACCAATGCCAGTTCCTGACCAGCAGTTACGCTTTGCCCCAGTTCGACCGGCAAGCGTTGTAATACGCCCTCAATACCGGCACGGACTGTCAGTTTGGCCACCCGCTGCTCCAATCGTTGTAACAGGGCTTTGGCCTGATTCAGCTCTTCGGTGGCAATATTCAAGTCTTCGGTGGCGACGTCTTTGAGTTGTTGCAAACGCTGTTTTTGCAGGATTATCCGCTCCGACAACTGGCGTTCCTGCAGCTCTGCACTTTGATATTCGATGGCAGGGATCACGCCACGCGCAGCTAAATCACGGTTCGCGGCTAACCGCAGCTTTTGTGTATCGCGCTGCGCGGTCAGTTCGGCCAAAACAGCCTCTTCTGCCAGGATTTCGCGCTGGTTAGCCAGCTGGCCCCGTTTAAGTGCCGCCCGCTGACGGCTGACAGCCATGCTGGCGGTGTCGAGTTCCTGCTGTAATTGTGGGTCCTGCAACTGCAGGATCACCGAGTCAGCCAGCACTTCAGCACCAGGGCGCAGTAAGATCTCTGCCACAGTGGCCGGGCTTTCGGCGGAGATTAAACGTTGTCTGTTCGAACGCAACACGCCATAGCCATCGACGGATACCTGCAGATCACCGCGTTTCACGGTGCTGAGCAGCAATTGGCTGCGGTTAACCTGTTGGTCCGCGACCGGCGATGCAATCAGGCGACCAACTAACAGCAAGCCGCTCAGGATTCCGACTGCAATCGCTGGTTGTTTCCAGCGCTGTTTGGATTTATTGAGTTTGACGTCCATTCATTATCCTCGCCGCGGCGCTGCTGGTGAAAGTTAAAACGGGCCACCGTCGCATCCAGGGAAAATGACAGCGGCGGCACCGGTAAACACTTTTAATTACTAAAAATGCAGACAAGATTGATGCCACAAATTAACTTCATATTAATCAGATGGATACGTGATATGTTCGATTTAGTCATATTAAAAACGTCCGGAATCGGACGGCATATTCCGAAATCGGACCGCTGGTCCGGTTTCGCTGGCGAACGATTTAGGTGTTGTTTACCCGCATCGGTATTGTCGATATCGCGCTGGCAGTACCGGCTCAAGCGCCGTGTACTAGTTGGTTCGTTGCTGAGTACTTTACTGATGCCGTTGACAGGTATGTTGTACTCAGGTGCCAGCGGCCTTGGTTTTCAGTTGTGGGGCTGGGTATCTGTTGATTAGCTTGATCACGATACACCTGCTGCGGCAAATCAGGCCGTGGCTGCAGTTATCGGCTCGTCGCCGGCGGCAACTGCCGGATTAAGGGGCAGGAGCAAGCAGGCACAGGCTCCGGTAATACCGTCATTGCGATTCGTCAGGGTTAATTCCCCACCCAGTGTGCGCGCAATTTGCCGGCAAAGCGCCAGACCAATGCCCTGGCCTTTCGGTTTAGTGGTGTAAAACGGTACGAATAAGTTAGCGGTGTTCGATACGCCATGGCCCTGATCCAACAGCTGAATACAGAGATGGTTTGGCTGTTGGCTGAACCGGAGCTCCAGCGTGCCGGCCGGACTATCGGCTTCGATGGCGTTTTTCAGCAAGTTAATCAGTAGTTGCTGCAGCAGGGTCGGGTCGGATTGAAAGCTCAGCGACGGCCCTGATAGTTGCAAACCGGCGTGCGGATAAAGCAGCTGTAGACTTTGGCCTAAAGTACCGGACTGCACTGGTTGCAACTGCACACTAAGCGGTTTGCTGAGTTGCGCATAACGGCCGACAAAATTCTGCAAATGCCGGCTGCGTTCGTGGATCAGCTTTAAAGCATCTTGTTCCCGGCCTGGCGCCGTTTTTTGCAGTAAATACTCGGTCAGACTCTGGACTGGCGTCAGCGAGTTATGGATCTCGTGGCTGAGTACCCGGATTAACTGCTGCCAGGCTTGTAACTGGTTTTCCCGCAGTGCCAGTTCAATATCGATAAACACCAGCAACTGATAGCGCTCGCCTTGATCAACAAAGCGGCTGTGGCGAATTTGCCATTGCTGGCGGCGATCCGCAGCACTGAATTGCCATTGCGGTACTGCTTCTAAACCCAAGCTGGCGGCGCTGCTATGTTTTAAACTTTGCCAGGGCTGGCCGAATAGCAACTGAAATTGTTCGTTGGCATAACTGAGCTGGGCTTTATGGTTCAGTACCAGAATTGGCGTATTCAGCTGGTCGATTAAACGGTACAACAAAAACTGCTGTTCATCAAAAAAGCTTTTGCGCTGCTGCAGCTGAGCGGATAGCTGTTGTAGTTGTTGCTGAAATTCCGCCGCGATGCCGCTGGCATAAGCGGGTTTGGCTTGCAGGCTGTAATCCTGCAATTGCAAAGCATCAAGCTGCACGCTGGCGCGGCGAAATGCCGACAATAATTGCCGGCGGTTTAGTAAGTTAAACCGACAGAACCACCAGCAACTCAGGCCTGTGAGCAACCAGACCCACCAGACAGGCCACAGCCAGCAGACCAGAACTGCCAGTGAGAATGCCAGTAACAAAGCAAGACTGTTTTGCACGGCGGTTTGCCGTTCAAGGCTTTGATTAAACCAGGCCATATTTTTCCAGCCGCCGGTATAAAGAGGATTTGGTAATACCCAATTGATCGGCCGCTTTTTGTTTGTTAGCCGGGTGTTGGGCCAGTGCCCGTTTGATCAGCTGTAGCTCGGCTTGTTCTAAAGTCAGTTGCGGTAGTTCGTTGCCAGCCATTCCCAATTTGGCCGTATCGTCGGGAGCTGACTGCGCGGCCTGCTGCTGTGCCTGATATGGCAAATGTAAATCGCTGAGTTCTATCTGACTTTGTTGACAGAGTAACACCGCACGCTCCAATAAATGGCTCAGTTCGCGTAAGTTACCGGGCCATGCATATTGCATCAGCTGTTGTTGTGCGCTGGCAGTTAACCGTAAGCCGGGCTTGTGATAGCGTACGCCATGCTTATATAAGAAGTGTTCTGTGAGCGGTGCGATATCTTCTGGTCTTTCCCTGAGGGGGGGAATACGAAACTCCAGCGTGTTGAGGCGATAATATAGATCCTGGCGAAATAAGCCTTGCCGGATTAACGCTGTAAAATCAGCATTGGTCGCTGAAATCAGTCTGGCATTGCTGAGCTGTGTCTGACTGGAGCCGACCACCTCATATTCGCCGGTTTCCAGTACGCGCAACAACTTTGCTTGTTGTGCCAGCGGTAAGCAGGCAATTTCATCCAAAAATAAGCTACCACCTGTGGCCAGCGTGAAGCGGCCAACCCTTGATTCTTTTGCATCGGTGAAAGCACCTTTTTTATGGCCGAATAACTCACTTTCAAACAGTGCTTCCGGGATAGCGGCCATATTGACGGAGATCAGTGGGCCCTGGCTGCGGCCAGAGTGTTGGTGTAACCAATGTGCCAGTTGGCTTTTACCGGTACCATTTTCGCCGGTCAGTAATACTGTTGCCTCAGTATCAGCCACTGTGCGTAATTGTTGCATTAACCGGCACATCGCTGGGCTGCGCCAATTTAGCTCGCTGGCAGATTCATTCTGTTGGCCATCGAGCTGGCGGATCAATGCCCGGTTTTCCGCTTTTAACCGGCTGAGTTTTAGCTGTTGCTGCAGGACCTGTAGCAACCTTTGGTTCTGCCAGGGTTTTTCCACGAAGTCACCGGCACCGGCTTGCATGGCCTGCACAACTAGCTGTGTGTTCGACCACGCGGTCATCGCGATCACCGGGATGTCGGTATAGTGCTGTTGTAAATAATGCAAAAAGCGCAGGCCTTCTTCGCCGGACGTGGTGTCCAGCTGAAAGTTCATATCCAGTAAGATAAGGTCTGGTTGTAATGCTGTTAACACATCACGGGCTTGCACCGGGTTTTCCAGTTCACTGACACGATAACCCTGATCCTCCAATACAAAGCGGACTGCCATGCGCAGTTCCCGATTATCGTCAATCACTACTATATGTTGCTGCGTATGCTCTGATGGTGACGGACTCATTGATGGACTCCCGCGATGAATCTCTACTATTCCGTGCAAAGGGCTGTATCTCAAACTAAAGCGGGCATAAAAGCAATCGATGTAGACCCGCTGCGCGGGGGTCAGCAAGTTTGATGCCTAAGGGCGATTGGCAAATAGATCCGGCCGGATCCTATTTATTAGCCAATAATCGCTGGTTAATTCGACAATAAAAGCAGGTTTGTTGAAAAAACCATCAAACGATCATCATTCTGTAAAAAAGATCTTGTGATCGATTCTGATCTCTCTATAATGCGCTCCATCGACAGCGACGACGGATTCGGAAACGAAGAAATCAAACGCGACAGATTCTGAAAGTGGTTGAGAATCAACGACTTTCGCCGTTAAGTAGAACGGCAGCTCTTTAACAATTAGCAATCAATCATCTGTGTGGGCACTCGTTGGAGATGATTCGCGTAATACGAATAAATCTTCAGTTGAGTGACTATATAGTCAATTTATTTAGTCAGTAAACTGAGCAAAACTTTTAATTGAAGAGTTTGATCATGGCTCAGATTGAACGCTGGCGGCAGGCCTAACACATGCAAGTCGAGCGGGGTTTTCGGACCTAGCGGCGGACGGGTGAGTAATGCGTAGGAAGCTACCCGATAGAGGGGGATACCAGTTGGAAACGACTGTTAATACCGCATAATGTCTACGGACCAAAGTGTGGGACCTTCGGG
>NZ_JONU01000016.1 GCF_000711985.1 Rheinheimera texasensis DSM 17496 | reverse complement strand
AGTCAATTGGTCCAACATGGTCGTACGGCAGTTGTAAATATTGCAGTAGCTGAAGGCTATGATATTGATAATGTCGAGGGCTGTAATGGTCAGCTCAGTGACAATATTTACACAACCAGTATTATTACTTCTGCGTGTAAAATCTCCGCGACATTTAAAATAAAGATTCATACTGCAATGGTTAGCGTGCCGGACGGCGGCATAATTATTACTCCAATGTCGCAAAGCATAGAGTATGGTGGTCGTTTAACTTTTGATATTGCTCAAAATACTGGTGTAGGGGAATATAAAATATCAGGTTGTGGTGGCCATATTGATGGTGATGTTTATGTAGTTGATTCACTAAAATCTGATTGCACTGTCAGTGCTGAGTATTCAGAAGGTATATTTAGTTTAGATTTATATAAATATCATGAAGATAGCTCTCTAGTTGTTTCGTTAGACCTGAGCCAGGTGAATGTCCCTAATACTCAGTTGGGCTACATTATTACTAAAGAAAACGGTGTGAATTATTACGCCGGAGACAATAAGGTTAGAGGGTTTTCTGATACCGTGAGAATGCCGATTGGTAAAAATGTTTATAAAAGAGTAATTGCTAATCTCAAACCTGATACAGAATATGAAATTTGTATGAGTGGTATAAATGATTTTAAATCAACAGGTTTTTTTGGTTGTAAAAAAATTAGAACCGCTCCTAAGTATAGTGAAGATGCTTTGGTGGTTGTCAATTATGATGTTGAATCAAAATCAATGCCACTGATTGATAAGTGGATGGCGGCAGTTAATAAAAAAAATAAAAATATAAACCTGAAGATGTACAAGGTTTTGCAAGGTTCTTCTGCGGAAGATGTAAGAACATACCTGAAAAGTGTTTATAATTCCTCTAATCTCAAGCACGTTGTTTTTATAGGTTATGATATTCCTGCTCTGAAAGATGTTAATTCTGGGCAGAAGCTAATGGGATTCTATTCGTCTTTGTCTAAATTTGCAAAAGGTGAGTGGTATCAAGATGCAGAGCTCAATTCAGTTGAAGTCACTTTGTCGGTTATTAAACCCCAAGATACAACTATTTCGGCGTATTTTTCCAGATTAAATGATTTCTATGAGGGGCGTGTTGTATACCCTGGCAGTAAAGTTCTATTAGCTGATGCATATGTGGAATCAGAAAAAACATTATTTCCTACTGATTTTGAAAAGTTAAATTTTAAAGTTGATTTGGTTAGTGGGATTACTCGCTATTCTAATTCTTCAGAAGCTCAGCGCTGGCAGAAAAATTACTATTCAAATCTTTATGAAAACAAGTATGAGCTATTGTTTATTAATGCTCATGGCTCTCGACAAGTACATTATCCCTGTGCAAGTGCGTGTGTAGATTACAATTTCATTGAAAGAGCAGAGCCAAAATCAAAATTTGTAATTGCTATTAGTAGTGATATTGGGCATGTCTTTACTGAACACTCACCCGTAATATCTTACATTTTTAGTAAGAAATCGGGGTCGCTTAGCGCCCTTGCAAACGAAGGATATTATTATGGAGTAAATGGTAGTTCAGCGCGCAGAATTATAGACGAATTGAAAAATCAAAAAAAATCTATTGGTGATGTGAGCAGAATATTGGGTTTTATTGTTGTAGGTGATCCATTTTTAACCTTAAATTGAGTGGGTTATGGATATTAAGCGGCACAGGTTCTGTCTTTAGTAGGGTACCGTCCAGAATTATCATGTCATTGTTATCTGACGGCTGTACTTCGATACCTGTTCGCTTCACTTGCTCAAAAACTCAGCCGGCCGTAGAATTCGCTCAAATTTTCCCGCCACAGGGCTGCCACTTTGACTGACGCTACTTCTTTATTTCGCCTGAACAAATTTATCAGCGACACCGGCTTTTGCTCGCGCCGTGAGGCGGACAAGCTGATTGAATCGGGCCAGGTGAAAGTCAATGGTCAGGTGGCGGTGGTGGGCACTAAAGTGGCGGCGGACGATAAAGTCGAAGTGGCCGGTAAACCACTGAAAAATAAACCGCGCCGGGTTTATCTGGCCTATCACAAACCGGTGGGAATCACTTGTACCACTGAGCTGCATGTCAAAGGCAATATTGTCGACGCGGTGCAGTATCCGGAGCGGATTTTCCCGATTGGCCGGCTCGACAAAGAATCCGAAGGTTTAATTTTCCTCACCAATGACGGCGATATCGTCAATAAAATACTGCGTGCTGGCAATGCGCACGACAAAGAGTATGTCGTCACTGTCGACAAACCTATTCACGACAATTTCCTGAAAAAAATGGCCGCTGGCGTGCCAATTCTTGACACTGTGACTTTGCCATGTCAGGTCACGCAAAAATCCCGCCAGACCTTTAATATCGTGCTGCGCCAGGGCTTGAACCGGCAAATCCGCCGCATGACCGAATACCTCGGTTTTAACGTCACCAAGCTCAAACGCGTGCGCATCATGAACGTACGCCTCGCAGGCTTAGCGCCCGGTCAATGGCGCGAACTTACGCCGGCTGAAATGGCCGAGCTTGAGGTGATGTTGCTGACTTCCAGTAAGACTGAAGAAGCTTCGAAGTTGGGCGGCGGGGCTTATCAATACGAGGAGTGACGGGGTGTTTTTTGCCCTGCCAAAAGAAAGGAACCGAAAGAAAAGGCGCACCCGGTTCCGCTCGAAAGCCCGCTGAAAATCAACAGTTTGAGGCACTGGGGCAACTCGCGCGGCGCTACCGTCGCCGCACTCAAACACTCCCCAGCTTAAAACCTCAAACTATTGATTTGCATCGGCTCGCTCCAACGGGCGATTGGTTATCTTAGCTGTTTTTGTTTTGAACGAATGAGAATTAAGAGCAAAGCCAACTACTGCAGCATTCTGCTTTGGTTTGTTTCATCGACGCCATCTATAAAAACCGTCTCCCCGTTGGAGCGAGCCGGCTGAAAATCGTTGGCCAAGGTTTTAAGAAAACGGGTGTCTGAGCTGGGCGAAGGTAGCGCCCAGCGAGTTACGTTTTCGCCTTGGACGGCGACTTTTCAGACGGGCTTTCGAGCGTAACCGGGGGCGGTTTTTCTTTGGTTACTTTCTTTTGCTGAAACAAAAGAAAGTGACTCACCGTTAGGTGAAATCTCTGCTAAGCGGTCTTTCGGCAGCAGGAAAAAACAAAAAATAGACCAAGTACTGCCCACTGGGCAAAACAACCGCCCAACGCGCAAAACCCAGCTTACTCAGCGTCTGCCAGACCTAAGTAATACTGCTCAAACAGCACTTTTTGTAGCGCTTGTTCCATTGCTTCGTTGATAGGGAAGTTCATACCGCCGAGTTCATAGTCGATTTGGCGGATTTGTTCTTTGCCGTTGCGGATCATCGGTGGTGGGTCGGATTCCAGTGCTATCAGCGTGTCCTGATAGGCTTGCGGATAGTCGGCTTTGATGTTTTTGCAGACGCTGAGCTGTACTTCGCCTTCGCGGCCATTATAGCCGGCAGCGCCGAACAGGCGGCAGATGCCGGGGCGTTTCAGGTAGACGCTGCACTGGCCTTGTTTGCCATCTTCTGAGTGGCGGCTGTAGAAGAAACAGCCATCTTTGTCGTGGGCGGCCAAAGCGTCCAGCGTGCTTTCGGCTTTGCCTTCTTTCACCAGTTCAAATGCCAGTGGCAGCATTTCCAGCACTGTGGCTTCAATGCCCGGATGCAAACAACATTCACCACAACCACTGCGGCAAAACAGCCCGCGATCACGCTGATATTGCGCATAACGCTGGCCTATCTCGTCAAATACCAGTTCGACCTGGTCAGATAAATGTTGTAAACGTTGTTGCATGGCGGCACCTCAGAATGGGCGCGTATTGTACTGAGCAGCAGCCTGCTGCGGCAAGCGTTGTCTGCATTGGCTGTTCAGCCCTGAATATCCGCCAGAGGTCTGGGTTTGGCGATGCCATAACCCTGTGCGTAATTGACGCCCATTCGCTTTAATTCCAGCAAAATGTCCTGATTTTCAACGAATTCTGCGATGGTCTGAATGCCCATCGCCGTTGCCACATCGTGGATGGAATTAACGATGGCGCGGTCGTATTTATCTTCCAGCAGGTCGCGCACGAAATTACCGTCAATTTTGACAAAATCGACCGGGAAGTTTTTCAGATAACCATAAGAAGAAAACCCGCTACCGAAGTCGTCCAGTGAAAAATGACAACCTAAGCCTCTAAAATGATGAATAAAATCCAGCGTGTTCTGCAAATTCAGAATGGCCATACTTTCAGTTATTTCAAAGCAGATATGCCGCGCCGGGATTTGATATTCATCGAGCAGCCCCTGTACATAAGCTTTAAACAGCGGATCAACTAAAGAGGCGCCGGACAAATTAATACTGGCGAGGCCCAAAGTGGTCAGATGCTGCGGATGCTGTGCCAGCCAGCGGAAATAACTGCGCAGTACCCAACGATCAATTTGCGGCATCAGGCCATAACGTTCGGCCGAACTTAAGAAATTCCCCGGTGCGATAATGGTATCGTCGTCGCCGACCAGCCGCAGCAGCAGCTCATAATGCGCCAGCGTGTCGCGCTGTTGGATCGCCTGAATGGGTTGTACATAGAGCACAAATTTGTCTTGCTCCAGCGCCTGACGCAGCACCTGCAGCCATTGTACTTCAGACTGATGTTTCTGCAGCTCCGAGTCGTCGGCATTAAACAGGTGAATGCGGTTACGGCCTTTTTCTTTAGCAACAAAACAGGCCGAGTCAGCCTTTTTCAGCGTTTGCTCGGCGGACAAATCATCCGGAGTCACTTCCGTCAGACCAATGCTGACACTGATGCTGAACAGGCTGTCCTGCCAGAAGAAACGGAACTCTTTGACCACATCCAACAGCGAATACGCGATGCTGAATGCTTCCTGCGCGGTTTTGCCCGGCAACAACACACCGAATTCATCGCCGCCAATCCGCGCCAGTACACCGGTCTGGCCTAAAGCGCGTTTTAACTGCTCGCTGATTTGTTTCAGCAAGGCGTCACCTGCGGCGTGGTCACAGGTGGTATTGACCAGCTTAAACTGGTCGATGTCGATAAAGAGCACAGCACAACTTTGCTGTTCCAGCTGACGGCGTTGCCACGCTTGCTGGGCCAGCACCAGGAAATGATGCCGGTTGTACAGGCCGGTCAGCGGGTCGTGCGACGCCAGATAGGCCAGTTGCTCGTTCGCAACTTTTTGTTCAGTAATGTCAATCAGCGAGCCATGAATAAAGGCATCGCCCTGAGCGTTGCGGCTTAAACGGGCTGACATCAGCGCCCAGAATGGTGTGCCGTCGGCGCGTAAACCGCGTAATTCAAAGCTTTGATTGCTCAGATGCTGTAACTGGCGCACCATCTGCAGCCGGTCTTCCGGATTGGCGTAATAGCGGCCCATGCCATGTTTCCTGACATCCACTTCCATCTGACTCAGTTCCTGATAGCCGAGTATATTCAGTAAAGCGCGATTGGCCGACAACAACTGACCCTCCAGGGTAGTGCTGAACAGGCCTTCGACTGCGTTGTGATAAATGTCGTAATACTGCTGCAGCGACCGGATCGTTTGCTGATGTGCTTCTGCACTTTGCTGCGTCGCATTTTGCAGACGCTGCGCCAGGCTATAGCTCATCAGCATCATGCTGCAAATGACCGACAATACCAGCAGCCATTGCCACAGATGCGGATGGTCCAGATATCCAAATTCGGTTAGCACTAACACGGCACTGGCGACAAAAAACAACAGCCAGCCAATGGCAAAAGTCCGCGACAGCGGCAGGCCGCTGAAGCCATAACGCACCGCCTGCAGTAAATTGGTCAGCATCACCTGACAGACCACCAGCAGCAGAATATCCAGCTGCAGACTGCGCGGCGCATACAGCGGCGTGAACAACAAAGCTGCACCTGAGGCCAGATTCAGCCAGAGCAGCCAACGTTGCTGATTCGCGGTCACCGCATGGGTTAACAAGGTCAGGAATAACACGCAGGCGCCGCCGGCGACATAAAACAGCGAAGGGTTCAGCTCGGGATATTCCGGCCACAGCATGGCAAAACCAGCACCGTTTAAAATCGACACCAACAGACTGAAACTTAAGAAGAAGCCGGCGAAGTGGCCATACAGTTGCTCGCGCACATTCAGATAAAGTAAGGCGTTATAAAACGCCATCACCAGCAAAATGCCCAAAATCAGGCCGTCGGAAATTTGCCGTTGCAGCACCTGCTCGCCGAATTCTTCGCTGCTGAACAGCTGCAGATTCGACGGGATCACAGCGCCGTCCTGCACTTTGACCAGCAAATCCAGTTCCTGATCGGCTTTAAAATTCAGCGTCACAGCAAAACTGCGTGCCTGTAACATGCGTTCGCTGAAGGGGAATTCGGTGCCGGAGCGATTCAGCAGGCTCAGTTCGTGGCTTTGCCGGTCGTACAGATAAAATTCGACGCGGTCAGCATTAATGGATTCGTAGTTCAGCACCACAGAGCCGGGGCGCTGACCACCATAATGTAACCGGGCGAGAAACCAGACCGCTTCGGGGTAACTGCGCAGCGCCTGATTCGGTTGGTCCAGCGGCACAAAGGCGTGCAGACGGGCGGGTTCAAATACGATGTCTTCGACACCAATGGTCGGGTCGACTTGCTGGTAATACAAATTGGGGAACAGATTTTGTTGTCTGACTTCAGGGTCAATGCGGATAGTTTCGGCATGAAAAGCCAGCGCTGCGGGACTTAGCCAGCCAAGCAACAACAACCAGCAAAATAACCAACAACGCTGTGTCATGTTTTATTTCCGCTAAGCAAATGAATTCTAAACAAGATCTTGAGCCAGCAGGCGATGAAGCTCTGACAGTAGCATATCTGCAGCCTGACTGTCAGTATCAATCCAGCAGCTCTCGCTGTAGTGCTCGGCATGCAGGTAAAACGGCTGATCGTTAAAGTAAAAGCGGATCAGTATTAAATCCAGGCTACTTTCTGTTTGCAGCCGACCAATCGGCGTAAAACGCTGCAGCCATTGTTGCAACTGGGGGCCGTCACTGACCGGATCCGGCTGCCGGTTAAAGGTTAATTGCAGCTGCGGCGACGGGATGTCGACGGCATTGATTTGTATTAATTGCAGCATGCGGGTTTCTGTCTTGGTGTCAAAGCGCTGATTTTAGCAATTTTCTTGTGTAATCAGGCGCTTTTGCTTTACTGAAAACGGTCACAGATACAGGAGCTGCGAATGCGAACATTGATGTTATTGATATTGCTCAGTTTTTCTATGTCCTTGTCAGCAGCGCCGGCAGATATCAGTCGAGGTCAGGCCAAAGCAGCTATGTGTGTGGCTTGCCATGGCAGTACTGGCATTTCGGTGTTGCCGGATTACCCAAATCTCGCCGGACAAAAAGCCGGTTATCTGCAGCAGGCGTTAAAAGCTTATCGTGATGGTCAGCGCCAGCATCAGATTATGGCGCCGATGGCACAGGGGCTGACTGACCAGGACATTGTGGATATCGCGGCATTTTTTGCTGCACAGCAACCTGCCCCGGTCGTTGTGACTGAGGCGGTTGCCGGTCAATAACGGCTTAGCGGCCGTCTTCGAAACGCAGGGTCGCGTTCAGGCTTTCATAAGTACCGTCGGTGTACAGCACCAGCACTGAACCCGTATATTCAACAAAGGAATAAGCGGTAAAAGCACAACTGGCAGTAGTTTTGCTTTTGCAAACTGACGGTGATTGCCACAGGTACTGACTGACCGGTTTACTGGTGTTTTCCACTTTAAACGACGCAGGTGCTGAGCGTTTACCCCAAATCATCGTATCGCAATAGCCGATTTGGCTGTCACCACCGACAGTGCAGCGTAAATCGGCGGCAAAGGCCGAAGTGCTCAGTGCAGACGCAGATAACAAAAGTGCAGATAAAATCAGTAATTTTTTCATTGGGATGTCCTGTGTTTCAGTTTATTGGCGTGATGTTTCCCAGTGCTGGGAACTGCTTCAGCATGCAAAAAGCACAAAGACAGGCCTAGAGCCTGTAGTGCGATATCAGGAATTTATCCGTTTTTTATCAGTGGTTTATCAGAGACCTGGAACAGGTTTGGTTTTTTGCCCTAACAGGCGGCAGTTTCTGCAGTGTTTTTTACTTTTGCCTTTGCGGTGGAACCGCTTAGCAAAGTATTCACTTCTATCTTTGAACTGGCGCTCGGCTGTTTCGCCCGATAGGCGAGTTGCTGTTTATCGCGATAAAAAATAACCAAAAAGCGCTCGCCCGGTTCCGCCCGACAGGGCTTGCACTGAACAGCTTTAGCTGGCCCGGGGGGGAATGGCGTAGCTAATCATAAAAGAAAGTGACTCAGGGTTAGGTGAACTCCTGGCTTGCCGGTCTATCCGAAAAGATAAAAATGATTCCAGCAAAGCCAGCAGAGGCTAATCCCAAAATCACTCCAAAAAATCCCGCCGGGTCAGCTGATATTTCGCCATTTTGTCGTACAAGGTTTTGCGGGCGAGGCCGAGTTCCTGCATCACATCTTTGATGGAGCCGTGGTGTTGGTTTAGCGCTTCTTCAATCAGGCTTTTTTCGTAAGCTTCCACCCGTTGTTGCAGCGACATCAGGCTGCTGATGCCTTCGTCTGCTGTGTCGGTTTTGCCAAAACAAACGGCAGGGCCAAGCAGTACATAACGTTCAGCCATATTACGCAGCTCGCGCACATTGCCGGGCCAGTCGTGTTGTTGCAGTTGCTGCACCTGGGCCGGTGTTAGCGGCTGATATTCTTTGTGAAAACGCGCGGCAGCAACCAAGGCAAAATGGCTGAACAGCAGCATCAAATCATCACGCCGGTCGCGCAGTGGCGGTAGACTGACTTCGACCAGGCTTAAGCGGTAATACAGATCGGCGCGAAAAGCACCGCTGGCGGCCAGTTGTTTTAAGTCGGTTTTGGTGGCGGCGATAATACGCAGGTCGAGCGCGACCGGCTGATTGGAGCCAAGCCGGGTAACACGGCGCTCTTCCAGTACGCGTAATAACTTCACCTGCAGCGACAGTGGTGTGCTTTCGATTTCATCGAGAAACAGCGTGCCGCCGTTGGCGAATTCAAACTTACCGGCGCGTTTTTTCTCGGCGCCGGTATAAGCGCCGGCGTCGGTGCCAAATAACTCGCTTTCAATCAACTGTTCCGGAATGGCTCCGCAGTTGATGGCGACAAAATTGTGCTCGCGCCGGCTGCTTTGTTCATGCAGATAGCGCGCGACCAGCTCTTTGCCACAGCCGGTTTCACCAAAAATCAGCACATCGGCCGGTGCGTCCAGCACCGCATCGAGCACACTGCGCAGCTGAACCATGGCCGGGCTTTGACCCAGAATGCGCATACCGGGTTGCTGGGCACGGGCGACAGAGGCTTTTAAGGCGCGGTTTTCCAGCACCAGTGCGCGTTTTTCTAAAGCGCGCTGCGCTACTTCCAATAAATGGCTGTTATCAAATGGTTTTTCCAGAAAATCATAAGCGCCTTGTTGCAGCGCTTTAACCGCAAGCGACACTGCACCATAACCGGTTAGCACCACCACCGGAATTTCGGCATCGATGGCGTGAATGGCCTGCAGCAAATCCAGCCCGTGCATCGCCGGCATATGAATGTCGGTAATGACGATGCCAGGAAAATCCGCCGTTAATTGTTTTAACAGCGCGCCCGGGTTAGCCGTGGTGCTGCACTGCAGCCCTTCTAAGCGGAACAGCTGCTCGACGACGGTACGGATCTCGGCTTCATCATCGATAAACAGAATTTGCGGTACTAGTTCGTTGGCATTTGCAGGCAGCGGCATCAGCAGGCTTCCATCGGTAACAGCGGTAAGGTGACACAAAACTCAGCGCCACCCTGCGGGTGATTGCGCACTTCCAGTTTGCCGGCAAAGGACTGAATAATACGCTGCGAAATCGACAGGCCAAGCCCTAAGCCGTCGCGTTGTTTGGTGGTAAAAAAGGCTTCGAAAATGCGTTCCAGATGATGCGGTTCAATGCCGGGGCCCTGATCTTTCAGCAGAATTTGCACCTGTCCGTCCGTGGTCTTGACCGCTACCGCCAGTGCGGCATCGGTTTGCTGTTGCATCGCCTGTAGCGCATTGGTCAATAAGTTGACCAGCACCTGTTCCAGCTGAATAGGGTCACCCAGCACTTGCGGCGGTGCTTCCGGCAGCTGGAGCCGCACTTTCACGCCCTGGCGCTGGCACTGGTGGTGCACCAACCCGACCGCGTCCAGCACCAGCTTATTGACATCAACCGGCTGATTTTTACCGGCGCTTTTGCGGCTGAAATCTTTAAACTGCGCGACGATATTACTCAGCCTGGCAATCAGTTGCTGCATCGCATGCAGGTTTTGTTTGGCCTCGCTATACATGGCTTTATCGAGCATTTTGACGGTGGTTTGGCTGTAACTCGACAGCGCCGTCAGCGGCTGGTTCAGCTCATGGTTCAGCGAAGCCGACAAACTGCCGATGGTGGCGAGTTTCGCCGCCTGCACTAATTCCTGTTCGGTTTGCGCCAGCGCGGTTTCGGTTTGTTCGCGCTGCTGAATTTGCGCAACCAACTGCTGATTGCTGGCGGCAAGGTCTGCAGTTCGGGCAATGACGCGTTGTTCCAGTTGTCTGGCATGTAATTCCAGCTGCGCCGTGCGTTTTTGCCGCTCGCGTTGCAGTCGCCAGCCAAGCAGTAAAATCACAAACAGCAGGGTAGTCAAAAGCAAAGCGGCACTGAGCTGCTGATAAGCATCCGTAGCCGGCGTCAGTACCGTTAATTGCCAGCCGAATTCGCTGAGTTGTTGCGACTGCGCCAGATAATTCTGCCGGTTGTCGCCAAGTGGCATCTGCCACAGCTGTTGCCAGGGCGTCAGCAGCGCGCGGCGTTCAGTCTGGCCAAGCGGCGTGATGGCTTTGGTCAGATATCGCGGCTGTTCGCTACTGCTCAGCGCTGCGTTGTCCAGCTTGGTCAGACGCCATTCCGGTACGTCGGAGAGGAAAATTTCATTACTCTGGCCAGTGACAATAAAGTGACTGCCTTTGAGGCCGGCGATTTGTTGTTGCTGCAGTTCCAGTGGTTCTAAATCAACCTTTGCTACCAGCACAGCCAGCACTGCGCTGGCCAGGTTCGTGGCGTCCTGTCGCAGCGGCGCGCTGTAATACACGCCGCGCATGCCGCTGGTATGGCCAAGCGCATAATAAAACCCGCTGTTGCCGGCGAGCGCCGCCTGCACATAAGGCCGAAAGCCAAAATCACGGCCGACATAGGAAGTGGTTTCAAGACTGTTACTGCTTGCCAGCACCAGACCATCATTGCCAACCAGATATAAATCAGCCACACCAGCACTTTGCTGCAATTCGGCCAGATATTGATTCAGCGCTGTGATATCAGACTGTGCCAGCCATTGCTGCAGCAGCGGGCTTTGGCCGAGCTTTGCCGGCAATGTGGCGTGGCGACCGATGCTATAGCGCAAAAATGCCGCCAGATTATTGCTCTGACTGGCCGCCTGGGCGCGCAAGTCCTGATAAATCCAATGCTGGCAGGCTGCCGCGGTCAGCAATAACAGCAGCAGATAACACAGCAGCAGTGCCGGGCGGGGCAATCGGAGCACAATAAGTTCCTGAAATCAGCGTGAAGCGACAGTGTAAGGGCTGCTGGCGCTGGCGGCAATTCCACATCAGACACCCCAGCGGCGCAACGCCTGTAAAAACACAGGGTCGCGGCGTAGCTCTGGGATCACTTGATTGATCTTTGGCATCAGTTGTTGATTTTGCGGGGCATTACCACAACCAATCACTCCGGGGAGCTGTTCGGCCTGCTTCTCCGCTAACGGCAATAGTGTTAATTCTGTGCCGCCAAGCTCACGATAATATTGATAAACAAAGGGGTATTCGAGTGTGTAGTCGAGGCGGTTGTGCGCCACCATATTCAGCATGGCGATAGTTTCGTTATCTCCGGTACGCTGCAGCACCTGCTGCGGATGCTGTTGCTGATGCGCGTCAATCAAAGGTTGTAAAATGCCGTATTTACGGCCGGCAGGATAACCAAAGCGTAAGTTTGGGACTCTGAGTAGATTGGCAAAGGCAGGTTGTGGACCAAATTGCCGGCGCAATTGGTCGGCGAGCGCCGGCCGGGTGATGACTTGATGCGGCCGGTACTGATGAGTGCTGTCCGAATAAATCACGCCGCTCAGTGGTTGTTTCGGTTGCAGCATGCAGGCAAAACACAACTGATGCTGTTGCTGCAGTTCACGGGTCACCCTAAGTTGCGGCATCTGATTCAGTTTGGCTTTGACACCGGGCAGCAGCAGATGTAGCCGTTCAATCAACACATCACAAATGCCTTGGCCACGCAAAGGACCGTCGACGATATGAAAAGGCGGGGCATGATTCACAGCCCACTGTAGTTCTGCGGCAGTGGTGGTTTGTACTAAAGCACAGCCAAGGCAAAATGCGCTGAGCCAGCGCGAGAGGCGGAACTCCATTTTCGACCTGTGTTGTTGTACCCGGATGAGCAAAACTTAATCGATTAATTGCTGGTTCGCCAGCCAGAGCGAGATTTTTTTCAGCAGATGTTACCGGTGGCAGTCAACGGTGTTTTCCGGCAGTTGAACCGAAATCACCGGCGCAGGGCTTCCCGTGACTAAATGCTTTAAGTTAATATGTGATAACATCACATTTCTTGAGGCTGATATGTCATTTTCTGCGCGCCGCTTTGCCGTGAAGGCGATCCCCCACCGATTATTTCCGCTGTCTGTACTGGCGCTACTCTGCGCTGCACCGGCTGGCGCTGAAGAAGTACAAAATCTGGAGCACATTGAAGTGCGCCATCATCAAAGCTATCGCGGCCAGGTACCGGTGGAAAAATTACCGCAGGCAGTGTCAGTGCTGGGGCAGGATGATTTTTCTGACTGGTCGATGAGCCGTTTTCAGGATGTGCTGGATTTATCCAGCGGTATTGCGCGGCAGAACAATGGCGGCGGCCTGTGGGACAGTTTTTCGCTGCGTGGCTTTCCCGGCAACGAAAACATGCCATCAGGGTATTTGATCAACGGTTTTAACGGCGGCCGCGGTTTTAGTGGTCATCGCGATGTGTCAAATATCGAAATGGTCGAGATTTTAAAAGGCCCTGGCTCGGCTTTGTACGGCCGCTCTGAACCCGGCGGCACCATCAATATCATCACGCGCAAACCGAATCAGACCAACGGCGGCTACCTCAAAGCCAGCGCTGCGACTGAGCAGCAATACCGGCTGGAAGGTGATTATAACTACGCCTACAGCGACAGTCTGATGCTGCGCGTCAACGGCGCAGTGCAGGACTATGGTAGTTTTCGCGACGAAGTGACCAGTGAAAAGCAGGTGCTGACGCCTTCTGTGTTGTGGCAGCTTGATGCCGACAGCTCTGTGTTGTACGAAGTTGAAGTGCTGCGGCAGGACCAACTGTTTGACCGCGGTATTGTCGTACTCAACAACAATTTTGATACGGTGCCGCACAGCCGCTATTTGGGCGAACCCGGCGACAAACCGACTGAAATTGAAGCTACCGGCCACCAGCTCAGTTACGAGCGTGATTTAGGCAACAGTTGGCACCTGAACCTGGGCGCCGGTTACCGCGATTCCAGCCTGCAGGGGTTTTCTTCCGATGCGGAACTGGCGAAAGCGCGCCAGGGCGTGACTGATGATAGCAAAACGCTGACGCGCCAGCGCCGCTACCGTGACTATCACTCTGAAGACAGCACCGCCCGCGCGGAGCTGAGCGGCAGCCCGCAGCTGTTCGGTCTCACCCATCAGTTGTTGCTAGGCACTGACGCCTATGACTATGAACTCTACACACTGCTGGGCCGTTATCGTGGGCCAAAAGGTAGCTATGCCATTGATATTCAGGCGCCTTTGTATGGGGTTGCCAAAGCCGGCACTATCGCCACTTTGTATGAAAACGTTGAATCGCAGCAAGCTGTGGGGGTTTACCTGCAGGATTTAGTGCAGCTGAATAGTCAGTGGCAGTTGTTGCTGGGTGTGCGGTACGACAGCTACCAACAACGCATTGAAGAGCTGGTGAAAAAGACCGTCGCCCGTACCGAAGACCAGCAAGTCAGCCCGCGTGTTGGCCTGAATTATTTGTTCAATGACCAGATCACCTTCTACGCCAATTACGCCGAGGGTTTCCTGCCACTGTCGGGTACGGATTACGCAGGTAAGGCGTTTGAGCCTGAACTCAGCGAATCGGTGGAAGTGGGCATGAAGCTGGCGCTGGCGTCCTGGCAAGCAACTGTGTCGGTATTTGATGCGGAGAAATCCAACATTCTGGTGTCCGACCCGGTGAACGTCGGCTTTTCCGCCACGCTCGGTGCGGCGCAAAGCCGTGGCGTCGAGCTGGAACTGGCGGGCCCGCTTTCGGCCAATTCCGATCTGTCGCTGTCTTACAGCTGGCTTGACAGCGAAACCCTCAAAGACAGTATCAACATTGATTGGGGCGTGCTCATCCCCAAAGGTAGTGCGCTGGTCAATGTGCCGCGTCATACGCTCAGTGCGCAGCTGCGTCAGCAGCTGGCGATTGCCGGCTACGACAGCCAGTTTGGCGTGCGGCTGCGCTATCAGAGTAAAAGATTAGGTGACGCAGTAACGCCGTCTTATGTGCTGCCGTCGCATACGCTGTGGAGCCTGTTTGCCAGCACGCAATTAAGCTCACAGTGGCAGGCCGAAGCGGTGGTAGAAAACTTGCTGGATAAAGCCTGGATCCAGAGCTCATATTCAGCGATCTGGACTTATCCGGGTGAACCTCGCTCGCTGCGACTCAGTCTGCGTTACGAGTTCTGAAGATGACGACGACCGCAATGGCACCATTGCCGCGCGGCCGGATCAACAGCATCGATATGCTGCGTGGTCTGGTGATGCTGATTATGCTGCTGGACCACGTGCGCGAAAGGGTGCTGCTGCATTTGCAGGTCAGCGATCCGATGGACATCAGCCAGACCGAACCCGGCCTGTTTTTCAGCCGTTTGCTGGCGCACTGGTGTGCGCCGGTGTTTGTGTTTTTATCCGGCGTGTCGGCTTATCTGTATCAACAAAAGGGCCGGCCGCTGACGCCGTTTTTAGTCAAACGCGCGCTGGTGCTGATTGTACTGGAACTGACACTGGTGAATTTCGCTTGGCTTGGCAGCTACCACACGCTGTATTTGCAGGTGATTTGGGTGTTTGGCCTCTGTATGCTGTTGCTGGCGCTGCTGCATCATTTGCCGCGTCCGGTATTGCTGGTCATCGGGCTGCTGCTGGTTGGCGGGCATAACCTGCTGACACCAATCCAGTTTTCTCCCGGTGAAAGTGGTTATTGGCTTTGGACTATCCTGCACGACCGCGGTTTTTTACTGGCGCCCGGTGAGGCGGCCATTGCTGTCAAAATCAGTTATCCGCTGTTGCCCTGGGTCGGTGTCATTGTGCTTGGCTATTTGGCTGGCTGCTGGTTCCAGCAATCGGCAGCACAGCGGCAGCGAATTTTATGGCGCAGTGGCTGGTTGGCGTTGGCTGCGCTGTTGCTACTTCGAGGTTTTAATCTGTACGGCGAGACGCTGGACTGGCAGATTCAGCCCACAGCGATGCTGACTGTTATGGACTTACTGAATTTCACTAAATACCCGCCATCGCTGGATTTTCTGCTGCTGACGCTCGGCCTGATGTGTCTGGCGCTGCGGGCACTGGAACGGGCTGCCACGGCCAATCCGGTGGCGCGCTGGCAGCAGGTGCTGGCTGATTTTGGTGCGGCACCGATGTTTTTTTATCTGCTGCATCTGTACGCGCTGCTGATGCTCTATAACCTGGCAGCGCTGGTGTTTGCACCGAATCAACAAACCGCGTATGGCCTGATGCTTGGCGTCAGTCATGTTGGTTGGGTCTGGCTGATTGCCGTGTTGCTCGCCGCCGCTTTGTATTGGCCAACCCGCTGGTTTGCCGGTTTTAAGCAACGCAGCCACTGGCGCTGGGTGCGTTATTTCTGAATCGGCCCGGCTGCAGGTGCTGCCATCGTCTGTAATAAATGGCGGTTCATCAGGTGAGCCGCCATCAACAACACGCCGGCACTGATCGCCAACCAGGGTTCCAGCGCTGCCGGCACCGCCAATGACAGCAGCATCAAGGCTGCGCCACCGCAGCCAAGCCATAGTGGCCACAGCTGCTGATGCCGGTGTCGTGCCGCCGGCAGACTCCAGCCAACCAGCAATAAGATCGGCGTGATCAGCACATAGTGCACCCACTCAGCTTCCAGCCAATGCCCCAGCAAACCCGCACCACCGAGCGCCAATAAAACTGGTGTTAACAGGCAATGTACGATGCAAAGCCCTGATATATAAGCCGCTACTAAATCTTTCATTGGTCTCACCTCTGCTGCACCTGAACGGAAAACGCTGGTTTCCACACCTGAATGAAATGTTATATTATCACATTATCGAGCGCGGAATCGAACGTAACGTTTTCTGATTTGGGTATAACGCAGGGAGATCTATGCATTACCGTAACAAAATAGCCATGCTGGTGGCGGCGACATTTAGTCAGCAGTTGTGGGCACAAAGTGTGTCTGGCGTGGTGCTTGACCATAAAGGCCAGCCGATCGCCGGGGCAGAAGTGTCGCTGGCTGGCAGTCAGGCGCGGGTGAAAACCGATGCGGCCGGTACTTTCCTGCTGGCCGCGCCGGCCGGACAGCTGGCCGAGCTGCACGTTGAAGCGCCGCAATTTGCCCATCGCAATCTGCATCTGAATGTGCCAGAGGCTGGTCTGAACAATGTCGAATTGCGTCTGGCGCCCACCTTACTTGAAGTCATTGATGTCAAAGCCAGTCCGCTACATGCCTCGGCCACAGAGTCGGCCTTGCCGGTCACTGTGTTGTCTGGTGAGCAGCTGAAAATGCAGCAGGCGTCGACACTCGGTGACACGCTGAAAAATCAGGTCGGTGTGCACAGCAATTTCTATGGCTCAGTCGCCAGTAGCCCAATCATCCGTGGTTTAGATGGTCCGCGAGTGCTGATCACCCAAAACGGGTTAGACGCCGGCGATGCATCGAGGGTCGGGCCTGATCACAGCGTGGCCAGTGAAGCCGGTACCGCCGAGCAAATTGAAGTACTACGGGGCCCGGCGACCTTGTTTTACGGCAGCGGTGCCATCGGCGGTGTGGTTAATGTCGTGGACGAACGCGTGCCGACGCGCCGGGACACGCAGGCGAACTGGCAGCTGGAACGCCAGAGCGTCAACAACGAAAAACTGGCCGCTGCTGCCGGCCAAACCAGCGTCGGTGATGTCGCACTCTATGCCGATGCGTTCTGGCGTGACCAGGACAATTACAAAATTCCTGGCGTCGCCGAAACAGGCAGTGACGAAGCCGCCGGCGGACGCGTTGCCAATACCGACGCAGAAGGCAAAGGCGGCACCCTGGGTGCCAGTTATTTGCTGCCAAATGGCTTTGTTGGGCTGTCGGTGGGCCGGCTGGAACGGCAATACGGCATTCCGGGCCATTCACATGGCGGGCATGATCATGAAGAAGAGGGCGCAGAGCACGCCGAAGAGCGGGTATTTGCTGACCTTGAACAAGACCGGGTGCAACTGCATAGCCAGCTGAATTTCAGCGGCGGGCCGTTGGCACAGCTTAATGTCAAAGCCGGTTATACCGACTACCAACATGCCGAAATTGAAGGTGGTGCTATCGGCACCACGTTTAAAAACCGCAGTGACGAAGCGCGCCTCGAGCTGCTGCACCGTGAATGGTTGGATTGGCGCGGTGGCCTCAGCCTGCATTACAAACACAGCGATTTTGCTGCGGTAGGGGACGAAGCCTTCACACCGCCGTCGACACAGGAAATGCTGGCGGTTGGCTGGATGGAAGAGCGGCATTTTGGCCCGCTGTTATTGCAAACCGGTGCCCGTCTGGAGCGGGTCACGCTCAAAGCCGATCAGGTTCTGCTGCCGGAGCTGGCGGCGCATGCCCATGACGGCAGCGAACACGATGATCATGATCATGGCGGCGATCAGCTGATCCGCACCTTCGCCGTTGACCAGAACTTCAAGCCCTACAGCCTGTCGGCCGGCCTCGTCTGGGAATATCAGGACGGCTATAACGCCGCGCTGTCTTTGTCGCGTTCAGGCCGCGCCCCTTCCGCTGCTGAATTGCTGTCCTTCGGCCCGCATATCGGCACCAATGCTTATGAGATCGGTGCGTTATTCCGGCTGAATCCAACGCAAGACCCACATCAGGCCTTTGCGCTGAACAAAGATCCGGTGGATTTGGAAGTATCGAACAATATTGACCTGACCTGGCGCAAATACAGCGGCGATGTGGCGCTGATTTTGAATGCTTTTTACAACCAGGTAGATAACTACTATTACCAGCAAAATACCGGCTTGTTCGCCGAAGATGGTCACGATCATGCAGATCATGCTGAAGCAGAGCATGCCGATGAGGCGCATGACCACAGCGGCGAATTGCCGGTGTATCTGTTCCGCGCCGCTGATGTGACCCTGCACGGTTTTGAAGCCCAGTTGATTTGGCAGTTTGCGCCGGCGTGGCGCTGGACCCAGCAAGTCGACTATGTGCGCGCCCGCTTAGATGCCGGCGGTGATTTACCGCGCACTCCACCGCTGCGTCTGCAATCTGCGCTGTCGTGGCAGTCGGCCGCGTTCAGTGCCGAGCTGCGCTACAGCCACTACAGCAAACAGGACAAAGTCGAGACGCTGGAAAGCGCGACCGGCAGCTACAACCTGCTGGATGCCAATGTCAGCTATTACCTCGACCTGTTTGACCAGCAGCTGGCGGTGTATCTGAAAGGGCAGAACCTGACCGACGAAGACGCCCGCGTCCACACCTCATTTTTAAAAGACAAAGCGCCATTACCGGGACGCTCGATTGGTCTCGGCATCCGCGGCGAATTCTGACCAGAACCAGCTGGCAGGCCCGGGCGGCGTGCCGGCATACCAATTTAAAACAGGAGTTGATATGTACAGTGTAAAAATGAAATTGCTGCCGCTGGCCATCGCCAGCGCTATTCTGGCGGGCTGTGGGGATGCGACGACGAACATCGTCGAAAAAGAGCCGGTTGTGATCCCAGATCCAAATCCGCCGGTCGCCGCCGTGTCGAAGGGCCGCTTACTGGTCAGCGATAAAAACAGCGCAGTCGTCAGTGTCTACGATTTGGATCGCTCAGAACTCATCGAACAGTTCCAGCTGATTAATACACCAGATGCGGTTTATCCGTCACCCGGCCAGCGCTATGCGTTGGTGGTGCAGCGGCCCAATGACCGCGTACAGGTAGTCGATGGTGGTCAGTGGCAGGAAGATCACGGCGACCATCTGCATCCTTATGCAGAAAAACCAAAGCTGATGAGCTTTCAGCTGAACGCTAGCCGGCCAACCCACGTGCAGAGTAATGCCAGCACCACAGCTGTGTTTATGGACGGCGACGCCGCCAGTAAAACCCCGGCAGCTGTGGTGACGTTAAATGAAGCGCAGATCGCTGCTGACAAAAAAGATCTGCCGCTGCTGCAATATGACACCCATATGCATGGTGCGGCGCAGCCGCGCGGCGACCAGTTAATTTCCACCATCCGCGATGCAGCCAGCAGCGATATTCTGCCGGACAAAGTGGGCGTTTATAGCCAGACCGCCGGCAAATTCAGCCTGAGCCAGACCTTCACTCCGACTTGCCCACGCTTACACGGCAGTGCACAGAATAAAGGTTTTATCGGCTTCGGTTGTACCGACGGTGTATTGGTGATTGCGCAATCCGGCACTACTTATACCGCCAGTAAGATCGCCAATCCGGCGGACATCACCGGCACCAACCGGGTTGGGACTGTCGAAGGACACGATGATGCGGCGCATTTTGTTGGGTTTGCTGGTGCGCTAGTATTTGCTGTTGATCCAAAAGCCAACACTATGAGCAAAATCGACTGGCAGGCTCCTACCGGCGCTGGCATCGTCGGTTATGGCTTTACCGCGAAAGCTAAACACTTTGTGCTGCTGGATAATCAGGGTTACCTGACAGTGCTGAACTACAGCGGCAGCGCTTTTACGCTGGCCGGCAAAGTGCAGGTTGCGACCAATCTGAGCGCGATGCCAACCGGCAGTAGCCTGCAACTGACGTTGGCGGGTAGTGAATACCGCGCTTATGTCAGCAATCCGGTCGATAAATCGGTGGTGGCCGTTGATTTAACTCGGTTACAGGTGACGTCGACATTGCAGCTGAACTACACGCCGCACAAACTGACCTGGCTGGGTATTGCGCAATAAACCATCGCATTTCTGCAGCTAATCACAGCAAAAAACACGCCGGCACCTGCCGGCGTGTTTTCTTCAGGCGCACAGCGATTGTGCTGTCACCCAGCGGGCTGGTAGCTTAGTGCATTGATGCGCCGGCATTCATCGTTTGATCAGGGGGCCTGACCGCATCTGCTGATCGTCAGTGCATTCTTTTGCGTTCTGACTGGGCAGAATTCCCGGCATATCGTTTGGCAACTTGCCGCAACCTGTTTTTGGAGCCTGATACATGAGACAAACGCTGACCTGGCTTGGTATTTTCAGTGCAATTGCTTTAGCCGTGCCGGCTGCCGCCCAGCAAAAACCGCAAGCACCCGCTGTGCCTGTGGTGGTCGCCACAGTCACCGCACAAGATGTGCCGGTCTGGCTGCGCGGTATTGGGCAGGTCAAGCCGCAGCAAAGTGTCGAGATTAGGCCGCAGGTCGATGGTTTATTGCAGCAAGTGCTGGTGCGCGAAGGCGAGATGGTCAGCGCCGGCCAGTTGCTGGCTACGCTGGATGACCGCGCGATCAAAGCCGCACTGGCACAGGCCAAAGCGCAGCGCGCGGTGGTCGAAGCCAAACTCAATGTGGCCAAACGTGATTTACAGCGTTATCAGAATTTAAGCCAAAGCCAGGCGATTTCCGCCCAGCAAAAAGATCAGCAGCAAGCCAATGTGCAGCAACTGCAGGCCGAACTGCAAAGTGTCGATGCGCAAATCAATGCGCAGCAAGTGCAATTATCTTTCACGCAAATTCATGCGCCTATCAGCGGTCAGGTCGGTATTCGTAATGTCGACGCCGGCAATTATGTGCGGCCGTCTGATACACAAGGCTTGTTCTCTGTGGTGCAGCTTGACCCGATCAGTGTGGAAATGGCCCTACCTCAAGCCCAACTGCCGCAGTTACAACAGCTGATGCAGCAGGTTCGCCAGCAGCAGGCGGTGCCGGTCGAAGCCTTTGTACAGGATGGCGGCGAAAAACTGGCGAGTGGCACTTTGGCGGTCGTGGATAACAAAGTCAGCACCGGCAGCGGCACTATCCGCATCAAAGCTGATTTTACTAACCCAACGCAGGCGCTGTGGCCAGCGCAAACTGTGGTGGTGGCGCTTCGCAGCAAATTATTAGCACAGGCGCTGACCATTCCGGTCAAAGCACTGCAACAAGGCCCGCAGGGGGCTTTTGTTTGGACTGTCGATGGTGACAAAGCTAAAGTGGTGCCGGTGCAGGTACAGGAAAGCACTGAGACTGTGGTTGTCGTCAGCGGTGTCAGTGCCGGCCAGCAAGTGGTGGTCGACGGCCAAAGCCGGCTGCGGCCGGGCGCGACAGTGCTGATTAAAACCGCCGCCGAACAGGCGCAGGCCGCTAAAGCGAAAAAACAAGCCAAGCAAGCCGCGGCGGAGCACGCAGCATGAATAGCCGGAGTATTTTTGCCTGGTGTATGCAGCACCCGATCGGCACAGTGCTACTGACCTTTGCCTTAGTATTGATGGGTATTCTGGCCTTTCCGCGCCTGTCGATTGCGCCTTTGCCGGAAGCTGAATTCCCCACCATTGAAGTCAGCGCCCGTTTACCCGGCGCCAGCGCGGAGACTATGGCTTCCGCTGTGGCAACGCCGCTGGAGGTTGCGCTGAGCTCAGTACCTGGTATTACCGAAATGACCTCGAGTAGTGCGCTCGGTTCGGTCAATATCACGCTGCAGTTTGTGCTGGAAAAAGACATCGACGCCGCCGCGCAGGAAGTACAGGCTGCGCTCAATCAGGCCGCCGGCCGTTTGCCGGATATGCCGAATCAGCCGACCTGGCGTAAAGCTAACCCGTCGGACAGCCCGATTTTAATCATCGGCGTAACTTCAGAAACCCTGTCGCGCAGCCAAATCAGTGACCTGGCCGAAACGGTGCTGGCGCGCCAGCTCAGTCAGATTTATGGCGTTGGCGAAGTCTTTATCGGTGGTCAGCAAAAGCCGGCCATTCGCATTCAGGCGCGGCCGGAAGTGCTGGCGGCAAATAACCTGACACTGGCCGATATTCGCGCTGTGGTACAAAAAGCCAGCGTTAATCAGCCTAAAGGCGCTTTATTTGGTGCCAACCGGGTGTCGACGCTGGCGGTCAACGACCAAATCTTTAGTGCTGACGAATATGGCCAGCTGATTGTCAAATACGACAACGGCAACCCGGTGTATTTGCGCGATGTCGCCAATGTGGTGGCCGGCGCCGAAAACGACTTTGTGCAGATATGGCCGAACGGTGAATCTGGTGTCGCGCTGATCATCCGCCGTCAACCGGGCGCCAATATTGTCGCCACCGCCGATGCCATTCAGGCAGCGTTGCCGCAGCTGGTGTCAGCATTGCCGGCTGATATCAAAGTGGAAGTCTTTAACGACCGTACCCGCACGATTCGCGCTTCGCTGGCCGAAGTAGAGCTGACACTGGCGATTGCCGTGGTGCTGGTGATTGCGGTGATGGCGGCGTTTTTAAAGCAGTGGTCGGCGACTTTAATCGTCACAGCCGTGCTGCTGGTCTCCTTGATTGCCACTTGCGCTTTTATGTATGTCGCCGGTTTTAGCCTGAATAACTTAACCTTGGTGGCGATTGTCATTGCTGTTGGCTTTATCGTCGATGATGCGATAGTCGTCATCGAGAACATCCATCGGTATCTCGAATTGGGCCTCAGTAAAACCGAAGCAGCGCTTAAAGGCGCGCAAGAGATTGGTTTTACAGTGATTTCTATTTCAGTGTCGCTGATTGCGGCTTTTATTCCGCTGTTGTTTATGGGTGGCATTATTGGCCGGTTATTCCTCGAATTCTCATTAACCGCTGCCGCCGCCATTCTGATTTCGGTGGTGGTGTGTCTGACGCTGGCGCCGACGCTGGCGTCGATTTTTATGGACAAAGCGCCGCATCATGACCCGAATCATCCGGGGTTGTTTGACCGGTTGGTCCGGCGTTATGACCGGGTGTTAACCTGGGCTTTGGCGCATCAGCGCGTGATGCTGGGGGTGTTTGGTCTGACGCTGGCCGGCAGTGTGGCGAGTTTTATCGCTATCCCCAAAGGCTTTTTCCCGCTGCAGGATACCGGTTTTGTTATAGGCTCTACTCAGGCCGCGTCGGACATTTCCTATGAAGACATGGTCGCTAAACATAAACAGCTGGAAGACATTTTACGCAAAGACCCGGACATCACCGGCTTTAACCATGCGGTCGGCGGCAATAACTCCACTGGCTCGGGCAGGATCTGGATAGTGCTGAGCGACCCGGATGACCGCGACGCCAGCGCCAGTGAAATCATCGACCGGCTGCGGCCGCAGTTTGCACAAATCCCTGGGCTGCAGGTATTTTTGCGTGCTTCGCAGGACATTAACCTCGGCGCGAACCAGGGCCGGGCGCAATATCAATATGTACTCAAGGCGCTGGATAGCGACGAGTTAGCCAGCTGGACCAATCAGCTCACCGCCAAACTGCGGCAAAACCCGCTGTTCACCGATTTGTCGAATGACCTGCAGTGGGACGCCAATATTATCCGGCTGGAACTGGACCGCCAGGCTGCGGCGCGCTTGGGTTTTACCGCCGCTGACCTGGACCAGGCTTTGTATGACGCTTTTGGCCAGCGCCAAATCAGCGAATATCAGACCGAAACCAATCAATACAATGTGATTCTGGAAGTAAGCCCGGAGCAACGTGGCCGCGCTGAAAGCCTGAATTATTTCTACCTGCGCTCGCCACTGACCGGCGACATGGTGCCACTGTTGAGCTTTGCCAAAGTGCTGCCGGCGCAAAGTGGCCCAGTGGTCATTGCGCACCACGGCATGCAGCCGGCGGCGAATATCTCCTTTAACCTGGCGGCCGGTGTGGCGCTTGGCGATGCGGTTAAAGCGCTGGAGCAGGCGCGGGCCGAGCTGAATATGCCTCCCGCGGTGCTGGGTACTTTCCTGGGGGCGGCGCAGGCGTTTCAGGATTCGCTGGCCAGTCAGCCGCTGCTGATCCTAACCGCATTGCTGGCGGTTTATATCATCCTTGGTGTGTTGTATGAGAGTTTTGTCCACCCACTGACCATTTTATCGACATTGCCGTCGGCGGCGATTGGCGCTATTGGCCTGCTGTGGTTGTGGGGCTTAGATTTCTCTATCATGGCGCTGATCGGCATCATTTTGCTGATTGGCATCGTGAAGAAAAACGGCATTCTGATGGTCGATTTTGCGCTGCAGGCGCAGCGCGAGCAGGGCTTAAGCGCGCGCGATGCCATTCATCAGGCCTGTCTGGTGCGGTTTCGCCCCATCATGATGACTACGCTGGCGGCGATTTTAGGTGCAGTACCGCTGATGCTGGGTTTTGGCACCGGTTCAGAACTGCGGGTACCGCTCGGGGTAGCCATTGTCGGTGGTTTGGCCTTTAGCCAAATCCTGACACTGCTGACCACGCCTGTGGTGTTCCTGACGCTGGACAAATTGTTTCTGCAAAAACGTTAAGCATCAGGCCAGGCTGCCCGGGATAGGCTGGCAGCCTGACGTGTTGCTTGACAAGTTTCATGGTCGCCAAGCATGCTGTGTAAAGCTTTTCCTTCTGCCTGCGCTGACAGAGGGAATGGCTCCATTCTGATTCCACCAGCTGTGTTATCAAATCGCGTGTGATCCGGTCTCATTTGAAGAGGGCAGGGGCGATTTATGCTGTATCCAATCATGCATGCGGTCGGCAGCACCGTGTACTTCATGTTGTTTCTGCTGTTTTTATGTGCCCGGCTGGTGCCGCGTACGAACCCGGGCATCAGTTTTTGGGCCTTTGCGGCGCTGGCCGCCTGCTGCGCCCGTCTTGCCATGTTACTACTCCCGACTGAACCGGATGCCGCCCCTGGTTTGCTCTGGTATGGCGTGTTTATCGGTTTGGAGAAATTGCTGTTGTTACTCGGCGCTTTCCGGTTCTTTGGCGCGGTGTTTTTGCTGGGAGGCGGTATGGTCACCGACCGCTGGCTATATAGTGCTGTCGCCTTATTGCTCGGCTGGATCTTCGCTTATGGCCATCTTGGGTTACCACGGGTTATCTATGATTCTGGTCTCGCCACTTTTAATGTGCTGGCGCTGTTGCTGCTGGCGAGCGCCGTGTATTGCAGCCGCATCCGGCTGCCGCAGTGGCTCAAATCCGGCATTGTCAGCGTAGCGGCCTTGCTGGCGCTGCACTGGAGCCTGATTGTGCCTCTGTATATCTGGCTGTTGCCGGACTGGCGCCAGCAAGGTTTTGTCTTCGGCACTGTGTTGGCGATGCTGCAATATCTGTTGATCTTGAGCACTGTGATAGTGCTGTTTTGCCGCCGCCTGACCGAATCAGAAGCCAAGGCGCTGGAGCTGGCTTATCAGGACCCGCTCACTGGCCTTAGCAATAAAAGATATGTAGACGTATTGTTTGGTCAGGCGTTGCAGCTTGCGAACCGGCCACATCAGGCCTTAGCGGTGTTCTATATCGATCTTGATAACTTCAAACCCATCAACGACAGCGCCGGCCACAAAACCGGTGATTTAGTGCTGCAGGAAGTGGCGCGCCGCCTCAAAGCCAGCCTGCGCAGCACCGATATTTGCGCCCGCATCGGCGGTGACGAATTTGTCGTGATCGCCACCCAAATCGAGCAGGAACAGTACGTGCAGGAAATCGCTGCCAAGCTGTTAAAACAATTGCAGCAACCGGTGGAGATTGACGGCAACAGCTATGAACTCGGCGCCAGCATCGGCGTCAGCCTGCACCCGCGCCACGGCCAGGAATTGGCCGAACTACTGGAAAAAGCCGACAGCGCCATGTATCAGGTGAAACAACAAGGCCGCAATGGTTACCGGTTATACAGCGGCGAGGAACGGCGGCAGTCGTGATCCCGTTTTCACGGCGCAATGCCCTTGTACATAGCAGTGCGCTGCAGTATCACGTTGTCACAACTGGCAAACTCGCTGTTGCTGGCGTGACAACGATTGGTCGTCATGCATTGCAGCAAAACCATTGT
Organism: Rheinheimera texasensis DSM 17496; assembly: GCF_000711985.1. GTDB lineage: Bacteria > Pseudomonadota > Gammaproteobacteria > Enterobacterales > Alteromonadaceae > Pararheinheimera > Pararheinheimera texasensis. The sequence continues at coordinate 43,600 of NZ_JONU01000016.1, read as the reverse complement.
GCTTAAAACAGAAACTCGTTTATAAATAAGTTTTTACGCATAAATGGATGAACCCTGCCGTTCATGGAGTGATGCTGTTGATGGTAGCTACCTGCTGGAATTTCTCTGCTTTGCTTTTACGCCGGCGCTTAGGTGCTGCGCTTCGTGTCTTGCTTGGTCTTAGTCTGCTTTGGCTCGGCAATGCCTCAGCGTTAGCCGCTAACGCGCCTTATACCCTGACGCAAATTCAGGCTGAGCGGCTTGAAATCGATTCCTTAGCCGCGATTAGCGTGAAAAAAACATTAGAAGAGATTGAGACGCGGATTGCTGCTGTTAACGATGACCCGGCAAGATTGGCAGGTTTATACCTGCTGAAAGCTCACAGACTTATACATAGTGGACAAGCCGCTATTGATGAAAACCTGGCCAAGGCATTACCGCTGATTAATCAGGAGCAGCACCCAGAGCAGTATTTACATGCCATGACCATTCAGGCCTATGGGCTTTATATGTATCAAAACCGTGCAGCAGAAGCAGTTGTGTTACTGGAGCAAGTGCAACAACATCCTGCGCTGCAGAATGATTTTTATGTCCGAGTGATTAGCTTAGGTAATTTGTTAGAGGCTTATTACCTATTAAAGCAATACGACAAAATCTCTAAGCCTTTATTTATGTTGATTAAAACACTCTCAGCAAAAGATGTTGAGCCAGTTTACAAGAACTTTTTCCCCGACATTGAAGAAGAGCTGGCTTATCACAGTGGGCAAATCGGCGATATCAAACAAGCTCTAGTGCTATCTAACAAAATCATCGAACGAACAAAACTAAAAAACCATACAGACAATCTGGCGATAACCAACTGCAATATCGCCAATTGGTACTTTTTACCGCTGGCCGAGAAATTTCAGTACGCCAAAGCCTCTCTGGCAGTGAGCAACAATGTGCCTTGCGCCGACGTGATGGAAAAACTGGTGCTTTTAGAGCAAGTGCAGCAAGGCGATTTAACGAATATTGCCCGCCTGCAGCAATTTAACCCCGCCCAGCAGATGCCTATTTTAAATGAGCGCTCGGCTTATTATGCTGGCCTCGCGTATTTGCACCTCAATGACCTTGCTGCCGCACAGCAAATGCTCAACCGGTTGACCGACCCGAATAACTGGGAGCGTTATGACTTGTTGCAGCAGCTGGCCGCCAAACAAGGCGATTATCAGGCCGCTTATGCCGCCAGCCAACAGTATCATCAGCTGCGCGCACAAAAGGATGCCGACGCCCGCGCGTTGATGCTGGGTAGCTACCAAACTCGCTTAGAGCTGGCGCAGGAAGATACCAAAGCCGCTGAGCAAGCCAAACAAGCTGAACAGTTGGCGGCCGCAGAGCAAAAAGCGCAAGCGCGATTAAACCTGATGCTGACGGTGATTGCCGCTGGTGGCGTAGTGACATTGGTACTGGTGCTTTATCTGTACCGCAGCCGGCGTTTTCAACAAAAACTGCAGCAGCTGTCCGATACCGACCCACTGACTGGGTTGTTGAACCGCCGCGCTTTTATGCGTCAGGCCGAACAATTAAAACTGTTGGCACAACGTCAGCAGTTCCCGTTGTCGGTCGTGCTGATTGACCTCGATTTCTTTAAACAAATCAATGATCAGCACGGTCATCAGGCCGGAGATGCGGTACTGTGCGCCTTTGCTGATGCCGCCAAAGCCACGCTGCGCCAAACTGATGTTGTGGCGCGGTTTGGCGGAGAAGAATTTATCCTGATGACGTCGCAGCAACATGCCGACGCGCTCGCGTCCCTGTTACAACGGCTGCAGCAGTGCTTTCAACAAATGTGTCTGCAGGACGGTGAGATTGGCTTTAGTGTCAGTTTTTCCGCCGGCACGGCAGCGCTGAACATGCAACAAGAACACAATGACCCGCAGGCCATCGAGGATGCGATCCGCCAGGCGGACGAACAACTGTATAGAGCCAAGGGCAATGGCCGGCAGCAGGTTTGTATGGCAGACATCTGTGTGCCGTTAATGACGATGGCGTAGGCTTCTTATCGAAAGACGGGCTTTCTTGGGGAGGACTGGCAGGCTGAATGCGCTAAAGCCCTGATTGGATATGTATTTGCGGTGTTGGCATGCGACTAAACGGATTGCAGGATTTGGTGAATATTGGTACAAAAGCTCAGACCCATCTTGGGCGCTGCAGGGATGTACATGAACAAAACGCAGGACATTTACCATCAGAGTGCCAAATTATACGCAGAGCAATATGATGCGCTGAGTTTTGAACAGGTGCATCAAAGCTGGCAGCAGTATTGGCCTCAGCAAGGCCTGGTGCTGGATATTGGCGCCGGCAGTGGCCGTGATGCGTTGTGGCTGGCTGAGCAGGGCTGTCAGGTTATCGCAGTGGAGCCGGCCACGGATTTGCGTAATATCGGCCAGCTCAAAACTGCTGAACAAGTGCAATGGCTTAGCGACAGCCTGCCCGAACTCAAAGCCTGTTATCAGCTGAATCTGCAATTTCAAACCATCTTGCTAAGCGCCGTCTGGATGCATATCGTAACGTCTGAGCGTGAACGCGCTTTTCGCAAAATTGCCAATTTGCTTGCCCCCGGCGGGCGTTTTGTTTTAAGCCTGCGCTACGGCGAATTTACTGACGGCCGGGTATCTTTCCCGGTCAGCGTCGACGAAGTGGAACAGCTGGCCAAACAGTTTGGCCTGGTGCTGCGTTATATCAGCGACAAAACGGCTGACAGTGGCGGCAGGGCCGATGTGCAGTGGCAAACGCTGGTACTGGAATTGCCGGACGATGGCAGCGCCAGCCTCAGCCGTATCCGCCATATTGTGCTGAACGACAGCAAATCCTCGACCTACAAACTGGCGCTGCTGCGTACGCTGGTGCGGATAGCAGACGCGCATCCGGGCGCAGTGCTGGACCGGCAGGACGGCAAAGTGCAAATCTCACTCGGGTTGGTGGCGCTGTATTGGATCCGCTTATTTAAACGGTTGGTCGACAACAATATTCAGCAAAACTCTGACCCGGCCAAAGGCTTAGGTTTTGTCACAGCACAGGGCTGGCTGGCATTAAAGCACCTGACCGCGGACGATTTTGCCGTCGGCATGCTGTTCAGTGGCGCAGAGGCCGCAGCGTTGCAACAGCTGTTTAGCGATACGCTGAAAACCATCAAAGACGGCCCGGTCACTTACATCTGGCAAGGGCAAAAAGACAACCGGCTGTTCCGGATGCAGCGGGGGAAAACCACCCGCCGCGACTTGGTGTTACTGGACAGAGAGTTTCTTGAAAGTTACGGCCAGTTTGAACTCTCTGAATCCATGTGGGATTGCTTTCGGGTCTATGGCTGCTGGATAGAACCTTTGCTGGTGCAGCAGTGGGTCAGTGAAATGCAAAAATATCAGCAAAATCAGCAACAAAACCTTACGCTGGAAACCTACCATCTTCACCTGCGCTGGCTGGATCGGCAGCACGACACCGGTTATGTCAGGAAAAAAGTTGAAACGCTACGCAGCGCGGGCGAAGACGTGCGCAGCGTCTGGAGTGGTAAACCGCTGTACAGCTACGACATCGACCATTGTCTGCCATTTAGCTACTGGCCCAACAACGACCTGTGGAACCTGCTACCAGCCAGCAGCGCCGAGAACCGGCAAAAAAGCGACCGCTTACCAAGCCGGCAACGCCTGCACACCTCACGCAGCCAAATCACCGACTGGTGGCAACAAGCCTGGCAAAGTCAAACCGAACAAAAACGGTTCTTCACCGAAGCAGCGCTGTCCCTGCCCAACATCGCGGACAACAGCACAGATTTCGACCTGGTGTTTGAAGCCCTGCAGTTCCAGTCGGCAGGGATTAAACAGAGGTTGCAGGTGGCGGAGTGGTAGGAGGAAACTCTTACCCCACCGCCAATTTGGCCGTTTCGTGCCACATAAAATCAGGCATCGGATTGCGGAGTTGCCATACGATATTCATCGGTTGCGAGCCGGTATGACTCACATAGTCGATTTCGCCGAAGTTGACGAATCCCATGGTGTTGTCGAATTCGTCATCACTTTGTTCACGGACAAATAAGAAGAGTCGTTTACCGATTTCTTTATGTCGGATGTAGTCCAAACCTTTGCCTGAATCCGGGCGCGAGTTGTTTTGCGACTGCCAATGAAATAACGCCTCGTTGATGGCGTAGTCGTGGTACATGGTATTGGGAGTAAATATCTTCAGATTTTTGTTTAGCGTGACAAACAACAATTCGATATTTAAATGTTTTACAACATAAACGCCCTCGCGTGACACCACTTGTTTATCAAATGTTGTAGCGCCAAACGCGGTAATGATTTGTTCACGGGCATAGCGGGCATGCAAGTGTAATGGCACATTAGGTAGGTCTGGTATTGATGTTTGCTGATGTTTAATTTGCTGCATTTGCCAAGTTAAAACTTCAGCCAGTTCATTACAGAGTTCTGGCTGGCAGAGCGCTTTTAAGCTGGCCGTTAAATTCTCAAAGCCAGCAGCTGGACCTGTTGCCTGGTAAAAATCGTAGTGGCACATCAATGAACGAATGTCTGGCGGGTCGCTTAAGTTAAATCCGGTAAGACAAAGTTTTCTCACATATTGCAAGTACTGGTAGTCATCACAACCGAGAAATCGCGTCACAATTGTACGTTTAAACAGTTTTTGCAGCGCTTCGGAAGGTACTGTGTAAAAACTGACTGTGTTGGCTTCTGCTACTTTGAGTTCTGGCATAGTGGGTTTGTAATTTGCCAGTGCATTTGTCTCTTGCAGCAGCTGCACCCAACCTCGATGTTTGTAAAGTGCCCGAATATCTAAAGTTGGGTTGAAGCGCAAAAAGTTAATAAGATTCAATGGCTCGCTGTGGTGCTGCGAATAATTTTGCAAGGCTTGGCGCAAGCGTGCGGCGTTAAAAATAGCGTGCCGGATATTGGCTAAAACCAGCTCTTGCGCCTGTTTGCTCAGTTGAATACTGCAACCTAGCGGCGCATTAGGAAAACCCTGTTCTATTTCATTGGAAATGGCTTTGTTACTGCGACCAATCAATGCACGAAACTTGCTGGCGAAGTCATATTCAGGCCTCGAATTGCCGACAAAGTCCAGCACTGTGCAGCATTGTTTGTCATCTGCTAAACGTAAGCCTCGACCGAGTTGTTGCAGGAAAATGGTTAAACTTTCTGTAGGTCGTAAAAACAACAAAGTGTCGACTTCAGGGATATCGACCCCTTCATTAAAGATATCGACGACGCATAACACGTTGATGCTCCCACTGCGCAGTGCTTGTTGTTTTTCCGCACGATCTTGGCTGTTGTCGCTGGTTAGAATGTCTGCCTTGATCCCTTTGAGCAGAAACTGCTGGACCATGTAGTTGGCATGATCACGACTGACGCAAAACGCCAGTGCGCGCATACTATTTAAATCAGTGATCACGCGCTGCATCTCCAGCACGATTTTATGCACGCGGCTACTGTTGTGCGTGTACAGGTTCGTGAGCTGCGTCACGTCATAACGTCCACTCGACCAGCTGATTTTGCGAAGGTCGGTATCGTCATCTACTGCAAAATACTGAAACGGACACAAGTGCCGTTGGTTAATCGCTTCTGGCAAACGGATTTCGGCGGCAATCACGCCACAAAAATCAGCCAAAATGTTGCCACCATCGTGTCGTTCGGGCGTGGCGGTTAAACCCAACAAGATCTGTGGCCTAAAGTGGTCCAGCAGTTTGCGGTAGGTTTGTGCGGTTACGTGATGCACTTCGTCGATCACAATGTAGTCGTAGTAATCAGGTGAGAGTTTTAAGGTATCTAACTGATTATTCAGTGTTTGGATTGACGCAAATAGCTGTCGATAATGATCTGGTTGCTGGCCGCCAACCCATAATTCACCAAAGTTGCTATTGCGAAGGACTCCGCGGTAGGCGTTTCTGGCTTGCTTTAAGATTTCTTCCCGATGTGCAATAAACAGGAATGTTGCGTTTGGTTGAGCTTTTAAAAAACGAACGAAATCAAAGGCGGAGATCAGTGTTTTGCCAGTGCCAGTGGCTGCCACCACCAAATTCTTGTATCGGCCATGCACCTGCCGCTCGACAGCCAACTGTTCCAAAATATCACGTTGATGCGCGTACGGTTTTACTTCAAAGAAGAAAGCCGGGCTTTCTTCTTTTTGCATGCTGGATGCTTTTAAGGCTTGGTTGAGTTTGCTTTTGCTGGCTATTGAGCCATCAAACAATTCAAATTCTTTTGAAGCCCAATAGGTTTCAAAGGTATTCAGTGATTTTTCGATAATATGCGGGATCTCTTGCGAGGTGATTTTGAGATTCCACTCTAAGCCGCTAGTTAAGGCGGAATGTGACAGGTTAGACGACCCGATATAGCCAGTGTGAAAACCAGTATTGCGCAAAAACAAATAGCTCTTGGCATGCAAGCGTTCGCGATTGGTGTTGTAGCTGAGTTTGATTTCAGTGTTGGGAAGCTGAGCTAGGTATTCCACGGCTCTAGCGTCAGTCGCCCCCATGTATGACGTGGTGATGATTTTTAACTGGCGTCCGCTTTGGGTAAATACTTCGAGTTCTTTACTGAAGATGCGAATCCCGGTCCACTTGATAAATGACACCAGCCAATAAATTTTATCAGCTGACAATATTTCACGTTTCAACTCGGTTTCTAAAGAGATTCCCGCGTTACTGCCACAAAACAGTTCGCTTTGCCGAAGTCCAGTTAACGGGAATACATTAGCGACATATTCTTTCAGATTCGCTGCAATTGGATCATGAGTATCGTATATAGCGCGCAGGATTCTCCCCTGCGAGAGGATGAGGTTATCGTCAAATGCCTGCTGCTCGGCAAACTGCTGTTTTAACCAAAGTAGAAGTTTATTAGCCAGATCGATTTGGTTCGCCAATTGCTCGTCATTGCTCGGGACTGCGGCAACAGCCTGTTCAAAGATCGGCGTTATAAAGCTTGCCAACCACTTGGCAGCTTCGTTGCTCGTCAATGGCCGCTCATCAACATAATAACGTTCGCGATCCAACTTGCTTTCAATCAACTGTGTAAGAAGTTGCTCATAAATTCCAAGTTGCTGCATCAGATTCCTTATTGTTCTGCCAAGGCGATATCATAAAAGGCCGGAGTTCTAACTAATTTTCCTTTGGCGTCAAAGCTTTTGCTGCCGGTCGCCAGCCAATACTGTGGTTTTAGTAATGTCTGCAAAGTAGACAGATCCGCCTAAAACGCATGCTTCTGCACTTCTTCTAAGTTAGCGACGACTATTTGCTGTGCCTCGGGTCTGATTTCCAGTTTGCTAAGGTCGAGGTTCAACTGCTGGATCACATAAGGCACTAGGGCAGAGCGGGTTTTGACGGTGTGAACGCTGTCGACCATGCCGTAGTCGTGTTCGACAATGGCGCGTTGGTAGTCGGTCAGGCGCGGGTCTGGCTTTAGCACAATATTCACTTCGGTATGCCAGCGGCTATCCTGGTCTTTCAGATTGCTGCTTGGGCCTTCAGTGCCATTGATGGAACGAAAGCGGCTTAATACAAAATCGCGGTAGTCGCGGTTTTTCTCGCAGTAAGCGCGCACGTGCCAGCGTAGTGGGGTGCACACCAGCGTGTGCGGCGTGATGATGCGGCTCTCTTCGTTGGGTGATGTCATCGACACATAACCCATATCGATTTTTTCACCATCCCGCGCGGCTTGTACTAATGCCCGCAGGATCATCGGGTCGACATGACGCATCGGCGAATGCAGTATTTCGGTCTGGTGAAAGCCTAAATCCAGCGTGCTGAAGTTGTGCGAAATGTCGCGGTTACTGGCCAGCGCCAGCAGATATTCTTCGGCGATGCCGCGGGTAAATACTGGTTTGAAGGTATCAGAAGGGCGGTAGCCTTTCAGTTTACGGTCAAGCACGAGGTTGCCGGGGGCGATGTCCTGATTGTATTTATTGATGTCTTTGGAGGCTTGTTGGCGCTTAATCTGAAAGCTTTGGCATAAGTGGTTGGTAGTGAGTCGACCTTCCCACAGCGCGATAATTTCAATCAGGCGGTAGCGCATCAGTACTTCAAAGCTATAGGGCAATGCGCTCGCAACCGGCTCAGACATCTCACAGTTCCTTCTGTAATGCATTGATATACCCTTATTCCTTGAAGTTTCGGGGTTGTTGACTTCGCTCGTTCGCCGCAGTCACATAGTCAGCTATGCTCCTGCGGTCTCACTCACTTGTCGCCTACCCGAATCTTCAATGATTTTGGGTATAGTCAGGCTGAATCTAAGCTGTTCCTGCTTTGTGGTCAATTAAAATCACTGCGCGCGTTTTGCCGTCCACGGCCAGTGCTGTAGCCAAACCATACATGAGTAAAAACACAGCTCTGGCGGCGAAAATTTACGCTGATAGCATGATGGTCGAGGGAAATGCTCTGAGGGAATGGGGCGACAACAAGCAGTGCAGGACGCATTGCCGGCACAGGGAAGCAGGATGTGCCATTGGGACCGGCAGCAGGATGGCTGCCACAGTTAAAGCAAAAGGATGTGACAGGACGAATACCGGGCAAGGATGCCCAACCGCACTTGTACCAGATGAATTTATTGTAGTGCTCCTTTTATTCAACCTGTCGGAAAGCCAAATTGACTATCAGCAAAAACGCCGGGTACAAGGCGAACATAACGGTAATGCCAGATTATGGCCATATGTGGTTATGGGTCAATCTGGTTGCTGCGCCAGATATATCCAGGCTTGAAGCTTCGGATTATGAACATGCAATCATCGACTCTGTATCCGCCGCATTAGATGCAGATTTGGCGGATTGGCAGGCTGAGTTTGAAGACTGTGTAAACGATGCAAAGACCGGTGCTGCCAGGTTGGATTGGCTTGATTTTCATCGACGCGGGTTGGCGCTTGCCCGGCGTCTACGTGCTGAGATGCCGGACAATATTAGTGTGTTTTATCAAAAGCCGTTTGAGGACCCGAATGAACAGTTTGAAGAAACAAAAGACGTTCTCCGTGACGGTTTGAAAACACTGCCGGCGCAGGCGCGGCGTTTACGTTCAGGACGGCAGGTGCCCGAATGGTTGCCTGTCACTATTTTGTCTGGCGCTCAGACTGAGGTAGGCCGTGCGGCATTGGATTGGGCTATCTGTGAACGGATCCCGCATGCCGGATGGTGCCGAAAACAACGTCAAACGGCCGATGCAGGATTGAACCTGAAGTATCAGCTGCATCAGACGCAGTCGCGCAGTGAACGTTTTGTCATGGAGCAGAATGTTTTCGCAAGTGATGCAACCTTAATCATGACGGACGCGCCTTTACGTGGCGCTGGCAAACTCGCGCTTGAATTGTGCCGGCAACATGGCAAGCCGTTTTATTTGGTGAATCTGAGTGAACTGACGATTTCAGCCGCTGCCGACGAGATCAGGGCCTGGTTGATGGCAACGAATGTTGCGCGGTTAAATGTGGCAGGGCCAAGCAGCATCAGGAAACAACAGCTTTATCGTTTAGTTTTCGCGGTGCTGGATGAATTGGTTCCCTGGATTGGTTTTGACGAAGACGTCTGAACTGATAGATGCAGTTTAGGCCAGATATTCAGGTACCTAAGCTGGGTTTTAATGAGGCGAATAGATTTGCTAATCTGCTCACAATTTGATTAGATTGTCAGTGTTATTCCCCTCAATCAGCAGGAGTCCTGTCTATGTGGATCTGGCAACAACCGGACTGGCCTGGCCGTCAGCAAGAGGTATCGCCGGCCTTTCGCTATGATCTGGCTGAACTGTCGCCGATGTTACGTGAGCTGCATTTTTTGCAAGGGTTACTGCTGGGTAAAATGGGTGTGCAGGCTAACGAGGAAGCTGCTCTTGATACCATGCTGGCAAATGTCCTCACGTCCAGCGCTATTGAGGGCGAGAAGCTGAATCACAGCGTGGTGCGATCGTCTTTGGCCCGTAAGCTGGGTATCTCCGAGCTGCAGCCGACCGCAACAACATTACAGTCTGATGGCCTTGCTGCCATGGTGACCGATGCAATTGGCAACTGGCTGCAACCGTTAACTTTAGAGCGCTTATTGCAATGGCATGCCTGGTTGTTCCCGTCTGACAGTTCACTGGTGCAGCGAGTGCAGGGTGGTCAGCTGCGCGGTAATGACCCCATGCAGGTCGTTTCGGGTCGCATAGACAAGCCTAAAGTGCATTTCGAGGCGCCCCCACGGCAGGAGTTAGAGCGTGAACTGCAATGCTTTATCGACTGGTTTAACCGCTCAAGAGAAATCGGCGATTTAGATCCGTTGCTGCGCGCTGGCATTGCACATTTCTGGTTTATCACCATTCACCCGATGGAAGATGGTAATGGCCGGTTAGCCAGGCTGTTGACAGACCTCGCGCTGGCGCAGGCAGAGCATCAGTCTATTCGCTTTTACGCCATGTCGGTTGCCATCTTGGAACGTCGAAATAGTTACTACGATATCCTTGAGCAAAGCCAACGAGGGGGCACTGACATTACCGCCTGGTTAACCTGGTTCCTCGATACATTGGCTGCCAGCATGCGCCAGGTGCTGGCGGATATCGAACAAACTCTGCAAAAAACCAGATTTTGGCAGCGCGTAGACCAAACCCGACTGAGCAGGGAACAAGTCAAAGTTCTGAACCGGTTATTGGACGGCGATTTCAGTGAAGGTATTAACAACAGTCAATACAGTAAAGTTGCCAAAGTAAGCCCGGCTACCGCTACCCGCCATCTGGCCCAGCTGGTTGAGTTGGGTTGTTTGGTGAAAACTGGGGCTGGGGGCAGGAGTACGCGGTATCGGCTGGATCAGTCTTAGCTTCCGCAAAAACAAAACTGGCTACCTATGTGGTAACCAGTTGTCTGCGGCTGAATGGCTATAGGTAGTTGTAAAGCTTTATAAATCATTAAGATATGATTTATAAAAGTGGCTTAGTCCTAGCCGGAGCCATCACTCCACGTTCTGGATCTTCTCGTTGTTAATTTTTAAAAAAATAAATAAAAACAGCAATAAAAAATAAATTATATATTCAATTTTTATTTTGTGTCATATTTCTTGTCAGCTTTTTTTCTCGAATCAATTCTTTCATAAGAATTGAGACTCGAGCTGTAGATATGCCAAGTTGTTCTGCAATTCTGCTTTGGCATCTGTAGTTTCCGGTTTCAATAAAACCTCTGTACAGTTGAGAGATTTTTGCTCGTAGAGTCTCGTCACGATGGAATTTTTTCTTCGGTCCACGCTTAACAGGTGTTTCATGTATTAATTGAAACGCCTCATGTCTCGCGAGCATGTGAATCAGTAGAGCAGGGGATGATAATTGCCTCAGGGCTTTTGGACTTTGCTCGATTCCTTTTTTGTTTAATGAGTTAGAGTTTGATGGTTTCGACACTTCTGAGACGATGGAACGAACCAATTCATCGACATTTTGCAAATTGAAACATGCTTTTATGCATTTAAAACTTATCGGGTAATATCTACTGATTAAGTTGCGAAATTCAGTTGATAGCAGTGAATCCTGCTCTTTGAATGCGTCATTTTTAATCAAGATCGAGGGATCAATAGACAGTTTTGTTAGATTTCGTGAAAGATGTCTATATAGCTCTGCTCCGTGAATACCGTCTGGCAAAAAATGATTTTTATTAGCTAAGCTGCGAATAATTAAACGTTTGTCTCGAAAGTTCTGTTTCTTTGTCTCGCCTGAACACAAGTGATCTTTGCAAAACAATTTATTTTTTGTCATGGATGGGTAAACGTCTTCTGTTGAATTCCAGCAAAGACAGCAAAAAAAAGTCTCATCGATTGTATTCAGCAAGACCATCTCCTATCTGTGAAATGCTGCTATCTCCATTCTAATGTTAATATGGTTGTGTAACATCTTCCACGTTTTTGAAAAAAAAAAGGTACATTCCTTTCGTCGTTATTAGGAGGGAAACCAAATGACATTTACTAAACCGATCATTCGTCCGGCAGAACTCGCAGAAGTACTGCATGTCAGTTTACCCACGCTGTGGTCGTGGCGCAAAAAAGGAATTCTCCCAGAGCCAATCGTGCTTGGGCCGCGATTTATTGGTTGGAGGGCAGAGGTGCTCAACGATTGGCTCGAGTCTCGTTAGTTTGGGAATGGATGCTGGTGCTCCCCGCATCGTTATTAAAAGGAAATTAAGATGGACTGTATTTTAAATTTGTTTAAGCGAAGACAGCGCAAAGCACTTAAGACTACTCTTGCCGGAATATCTTCAGCTGTCAGTGAGCTTAAAACAGAATTGTTTGCGATTGCAGAGAAACCTGTTCAGGAATGGCCCAGGGTAAAGGCTATGCGGGCAGATCTATTTTCAGCTATTAGCAAACCTACTGCAGAACTATCTGCTGTTGTAGAGCAGCCGACTGTTCAGCCGTGGCCCTCGGTGAATACGCAGCAGGAGGATCTATTTTCAGCTGTTAGTGAGCCAAAGACAGAACTGTTTGCGGTTACAGAGCCGGTGGTTCATGAGTGTCCGCCGGTGAGGTGACAGCAAGCGGATCTATTTTCAGCTGTTAGTGAGCCAAAGACAGAACTGTTTGCGGTTACAGAGCCGGTGGTTCATGAGTGTCTGCTGGTGAGGTCACAGCAAACGGATCTATTTTCAGCTGTTAGTGAGCCTACGGCAGAACTGTTCGCGGTTACAGAGCCGGAGGTTCATGAGTGTCCGCCGGTGAGGTCACAGCAAACGGATCTATTTTCAGCTGTTGGTGAGCCTACGGCAGAACTATCTGCTGTTGCAGAGCCGACTTTTCAGGCGTGGCCACCGGCGAAGTCACAGCAAACGGAGCTACCTTCAGATTCTTGTGTGTCTAAAACAAAATCGCTTGCAGTTGCAGAACTGAGGTGCCAGGAATGGCCAGTAATTAGACCGCTGCAAAAAGGACTTAGGCAAGTGATGGAATTACAGCCTTCGATGTTGACCCATACGCTGTATGATTTTTGTACCGATCAGGCATATCGATTTAATAATGCTTCTCCGGAATTTGTTATGGTGTCAACATTGACCTGTGCAGCTGCACTTATCGGTACATCATGCAACTTAGCACCAAAGCGCTTTGATAAATCATGGGTCGTGTCGCAAGCACTTTGGGGGTTAAATATCGGGGACCCGTCTAAAAACAAAAGTGGAACTATGGGCGTAGGTCATCGACTACTAAAATTTGCGCAAAAAAAAGTTATCGATCGCAACAAAATTCGGCGCGATAAAGAAGCTGCAGAGGCATGTGAACATGATTCTGAAGACTCTCCTCCGATTAAGGTTCCCCCTCGAAATGTTATTGTTCAAGATTGCACCCCTGAAGCACTTCTGTTGCACCTGCAAGAAAATCCCAACGGCTGTATTGTAATTCGCGATGAAATTTATGGGTGGTTATCCAAAATGGAACGTGGTGAACATGCTGAAGAACGAGCCTTGTATACCGAGGGATTTGCTGGTAACAACGATTTCGTGCAGAAACGAGTGTCACGTCCCCCAGTTATACTAGAAGACTTCTTTGTGTGTGTTTTTGGTTGCATTCAACCGGATAGATTACGCCCATTGCTTCAGGGACGTGCCGGTGGTGAGAGCAACGACGGTTTTTTCGAACGGTTTCAAATGATCATTTATGATGATACCACTGCGAAGTACACCGATCATAAAGACAATCCAAAACTGTTAAATAAAATGCAGCATGTATTTTGTTGTCTAGCATCTTTGTACGAAAATGGCATCCGTCTGACGTTCAACTTTTCCGAAGAGGCACAAAATCTATGGAATACTTGGGCTAGTGCGCAGTGTGATATGATGCAGCATGCAGATATTAGTGACCAAGCGGTTATGGGTAAATACCCATCACTAGTTGCTAAACTAAGTCTGATTTTGCAGCTACTTTTTGAAGCTGAGAGCGCTGAAGACCACATGCAATTTGTTCCTAGTGCTGTAGTAGGACTGATGCAACTTCAAAAGGCTATTGAGTTATCAAATTTGTTGATGTCTCACAATCGTCGCATTCAAGGACTGCTGACTATGGAGGCCGAGATAGAACCAGCGCTGATATTGCTCAAAAATCTGCAAAAACTTCCAAAAGAGTTTGATTTTCGTACACTTTGCAGGAAAAAGTGGAGAGGGCTAACTCAAAGAGATGAATGTCAACGAGCGTTAGACGTACTCGAGGAACATGGGTATGTTCGTTCTATAAAATGCTATGGGCAAAACGGGCGTAGTTTGCTACGTTACGAACTTCATCCGAGTGTTCGATACAAGTAAGAAACGGCATCCCAAGCTTATATCGATTGTGGATAAACAACTTGGTTGATGCAGATTATTGTACCCGCTGAAAGAGATACTGACATTACTGTCAATTCAATAGATTAACTGTTGATTTGACAGTAATGTCAGTGTTTTTTAATAGGTAGTTAATTGCATTTAATTTACCACCTCATTGCAACCTGCCCTTACCACGTGTTGCAAATCAATCGCACCACCACTTTCATGGAAAGTACCACTTCAGCGGATAGTGGCTATGTGCCAAAAGCGGATATTTCAATGTGCAGGCATCAAAGTCTGCTTTTAGGTGTTAAGAGAAAGTCCGCATAAGGGGCGTACATATACTTGGCTAGAATTACCGTCGAAGTAGCGAAAGCCAAGTGCTTTGCGTCCCATACTTAATACGCTTGTTAGTATTCATATACCCACTAGAGGGTTGATTGTATTGCGGAAATGGTTTTCAACCGTTGCCGATATATAATTGTAAATATCCATACTTATCTCTATATGTGATACTCGAAAGCAATCGTGCTCGTATACGCCTCTAGCATCTAATTTAAGCCCACGAGTTCTTTGATCTAATCTAAGCGTCTTGTGGTCGTTTAATCTTTTCTTTATATTCTCACTCTTACCAATGTATAGTGGAGTCCACTCCCTCATGGATTTATGAGCATCTAGCCGTTTTTTCTTACTTTTTGGGGTGAATGTTGCGTGAAACTCTGTTTTATCCCAAAAAGAGATAAACTGTCTCTTCCAGTCAGCTTGGCGTTCACGTAAAAATTTTTCACTCCGGATCTCAATATAGTAAACCCCTGATATTTCTAAACCTTTATTCTCAATTTGATTTTCGAATAATTCAGGCGTGGAAAAGGACAAACTTTGGATAAAATTATCAGTCGCGCTCTTAAAACTGTCGATTGCTATCTTCAGCTCCAATTTATTATCTACCAAATTGATACTCCATGAATGGCTAACAGTTATTATTTAGACCTCTCAGTAATATTCGAAAGGCAAAATTAATTCATATCAATGAGTTTACCGAAAATCAATGACTTGAGAAGTCGGATAAGCACTTAATTTACTTTAAATTTACGAGATTACTGAGAAGTCTGAGTAATCTCCCATCACTAAACCATATAAAAGCCCCGATATTAGTAAATTAGGCTAATTTCGCTAGCTTTATTATCAGCTATTACTGAGACTTTTCAGTAAACCACTAGATGATTAACACAGGTGTTTAAATGCTCCTTGCCACTATTCCTTAAATTACATCAGGCAGGTTCTGATAAGGGGTGATAACCGCCTGACGCAGACATTTCATTCATGCTCAATAGCTAAGCTGTGGATTTGTCAGTAAAGTCAGTGTTTTTTTGTGGGGCTTCAAATTTTTCTATCAGCATTGAGGTCTATGCTGGTCAGTGCTTTTTGGTTGCCCAGCATACATTGAAAATAGCCTGACCTGACATTTCCATTCATGCTCAATAGCTAAGCTGTGGATTTGTCAGTAATGTCAGTGTTTTTTTGTGGGGCTTCAAATTGTTCTATAAGCATCGAGGTCTATGCTGGTCAGTGCTTTTTGGTTGAACAGCAGACTTGGAAATAGCCTTATTTTTCAATTCATAGAATAGGTTATTTCAGTTGGTTCGGGAACTCAATGCGCATACGGGCTTTGCCCTTGCCCAGGATACTTCTCAAAAATGTGCATGAAGACTTCACTACAGGTTTTAGGCCACAAGTCGTCGTCATAGGACTCAGGTAAGTTGTCTAAAATTTCCTCTATCAAGTTTTTAACTCTGGCTTTGGTGCGCTGTTTCTTACGCCAGTCAATGACCAGAATTTCTTTCATCTTCTCGGTGAGCTCTTTGGCAATTGCTTTGACTTGGTTACGTTCTTTCTCGGTTAAAGGGGCCTTTTGAACCATCAAATCGTACACGGCTAGTTCTTCTTCCGTTAAACCTTCACGGACCGTACGTTTATCTTCATGCTCTAATTCAGTGATGAACGCTTTCAAACGATTGAAAAATTCTTCAGCGGTATATGCACCTAAATTGTATGCTTCGATAAGCTCTTGAAACTTTTGTTGTAAATCTTGGCGCGTTTTGTTTTTAAGTACCATGGGCTGCAATTTGCGCTCAATCAGGTTTTTAAGTTTTTCCGCATCTGATTGTTTTGGCTTTTCAACCTTCGCCACCATTGCCGCTAACGCATCAAAGTCGATGTTGGCAATGTTCACTGGTTCCGGTAAGTTGCTCTGGATTTTGATGGTTGAGATTGACTCATCCAGTAGTTCATTTACTTGGTTACGAACAACATCCAACACATCTTCATCATCGATGGATAAGCCAGATTTCAAGCGCATTTGTGAATAGATGATATTGATGGCTATCCGGCAAGGCACATACTGGTTTGCAGTATCATCAGGCATGATCGCTTTAAAGATACGGTTGATTTGTCTTAAAAATGCAGTGAACTCGTCTTTGTTTTTGGGATCAAGCAGTATTTCGCTGGCATTATCCAATAGTGAAAGCTTGGCAAAACCATCTGCAGGTGCCGATACAATCTGATTGAGGTCAACACCGACCCCATTTAAGAAAACAATCAGTTCATTAACAGCCACGCCTAAAGCTGCAACCAGTTCAGATTTATCTCTTGCTGGGCTATCCACGTTATACGCTGAACCGCCTTCAGTGACGCCACCGCCGTATAGCCCTAAGGCCTGTTGCAGGGCACTGAATATATTGATGTAATCTACGATTTGCCCAGCAGCCTTGCCTTCAAAAACACGGTTAGCGCGTGCGATGGTTTGCATTAACGTATGGCTTTTTAGCGGCTTATCCAAATAAAGCGTTGAAACAGAAGGGGCGTCAAAGCCCGTTAGCCACATCGCACAAACGAATACGATTCTTAAATTATCTTCAGGATCTTTGAACTTCTCATCAATTTTTTCTTTTAAAAAGCGTTCTCTATGAGGTTTGTAGTCCAGCCCCTTTTTAGCTAAGCGTTCATCGTCATTTTGGCCACCTGACACCACAACCGCCATATCGGTTGTTTCCATATGAGCGATTTGAAATTGCAGTTTGTTTAATCGACTGCCAGACACATATTTGGCCTGCGTCTTTAAGCTATTGAGCTTTGCTTTCCAAGCTGCCTGAACCTTGTCATACATCTTAATGGCGGTAGCTTTGTCGATTGACACCACCATCGCTTTGCCCAACATGCCATTTTTAAACGGGTCGCGGTTGATATAGTGCTCAACCAAATCAGTGGCAATGGTTTCTAACCGGTCATCTCGGGTAATAATGTGATAGGCATTGGAAAATTCATGCTCTAGGCGAGCCTCTTGCTCATCGGTCAGATCTGCCTGATCGAGTAGCTCGGCAATATCGTCACCTAGCGTATCGCTCGATACGGAAACTTCAGGCACACGGTTTTCATAATAGAGTGGCAGTGTTGCACCGTCATCTACAGCATCTGCAAAGTTATAAATACTGATGTAGTCACCAAACACTTCCTGCGTTTTTGCTTCGCCTGCCAATAACGGCGTACCGGTAAATGCCATGAATGAAGCATTCGGCATGGCACTACGCATATTCATAGCCAGCGAATCATATTGGCTGCGGTGTGCTTCATCAGTAATCACAATAATGTCTGTTCGCTCTGAGAGGACAGGGTAATTGCCTTTCTCATCGCCTTTAAACTTTTGAATTAACGTAAACACAAACCGATGATCTTCACCAAGTAGGGCCTTCAGTTCAGCGCCTGATTCTGCCTGGCAGTTTTCGGTAACAATGCCTGCTGAATTGAAGGTTTTATAGATCTGGTCGTCTAGATCTGTTCTGTCTGTGACCAACACAAAGGTCCAGTTGCCGGTGTATTTGCGAAAGGCCTTTTTGCAGAAGAACACCATGGAATAGCTTTTACCACTGCCTTGAGTATGCCAAAACACACCTAACTGCCCAGCGCGTTCTTTAACGTTGTTTAAGCCCGATAACGCCTGATTCACACCTAAGTATTGGTGGTACTTGGCGATGATCTTAACCGTATTTTTCGCTTTAACAAATAGCGTGTAGTTCTCAATAATATCTAGCAGACGGTTTTGTTCACAAACACCGCGTATCACCACCTCTAAACTGACCCTTCGTTTTTCCTTTTCACTTTCGATCTTTTTCCATTCCGCAAAATGTTCCCATTGGCTGGATATCGAGCCCACTTTTGACTGTACGCCATTCGAGAGAATTACGATCTGGTTGTATACAAACAGCTGAGGGATGGTCTTTTTGTAGTCTGAGAGATTGTTTTTATACGCGGTTAATAGGTTTTTATGGCTTGCTTTAAGCTCTATAAAAACAAGTGGTAAACCATTCACAAAGCCGATTAAATCAGGCCGACGGGTTTCAATCTCGCCGGTAATACTCATTTGACTGCAAAGCAGGAAGTCGTTGTTGCTGGCGTCTGACCAATCTATGTATCTAACCACGCAATCTTCTTCATCTTCCGCATTGGTAATGTACACGTAGCCGTTAGTTAACAGCTGATAGACTTCTTCATTCGCGGCTATCGAAGTCATTGCACTGCGATCACGTGCAATTTCGTCGATAGCCTCTTGGATAACTAGCTTATTAACATCAGGATTTAGCTTAAGTAGAGCAGCTTCTAGCCTGGCAAACAAAACCACATCGTTGCGGGTTTCTCTGCCAAAAAACAACGGGTTATCAGCGAGGTGAGCATCGTCTAGCGAACCAAAAACCTCGTCCCAACACGTTACCGTATCCCAGTTCAATTCAGAGAAAAGGTTAATCGCGGGTTGTTCTACTAATGCATCTTCCGTGTATGTCATACAAGTTCCTATACCAATCTCAATCTGTTGTAACGCTTATCAAAGGCTGCCGCACCACCTTCCATAATATCGCAGACATGATCTCTAATATCCTGTTCACCTAAGCCACCAGCTTTCAATACTTGGACTTGGCCAGCATGAAAATGAAGAACATTTACAAACTCCGCATCACCATTAACAACAATGTTTGGATTATGTGTCACCATGATAATCTGTCTACGTTTTTTGTTTTCATGAATTTGCGACACAATCAGTTGATAAATTAACGCATTATCTAAGTCATCTTCAGGTTGATCGACTATTATCGGGTTATTACCATGGCTTAGTAAAAAAGCTAAAATAGCAGCAGCTTTTTGCCCAGCAGAGCCTTTTTCTATATTTTCAAACTTAGCTCTTACAATATCTTTTGCATACTCAACAACGAGTTTGTCCTCAGGCCACCAAGTCATTAAGCGGTCAAAAATTTCAGGTTGTTGTGATAACTTTTGTACAAGTAAAGTCTTCAACCGATTATCAATTCTATATTGCGGAACATCCACTCCTGAGGCTAAGGTTAGGATCGCAGATTTTAACTTGTGAACTTCACTTGCAATATCCTTAAGATCTAAATCTTTAGAGAGCAATTCATACAGCAGACTGCTTGTTTGATCATCTTGATATATAGACGTTGCAAAACTATTCTCTACTCCAATTTGCTCCCTGAACTTTTTCTCAATCGCAGTTTTGTTTGCAAATGGCAAAATTTTCATTTTTACATAACGATTTCCGCCGATAACGTTTTGAATAAATTTTTGGCGAGATCTTTGTAATCGTCTTCTCAGAATAAATAGCTTGTTAAGTGATTTATTACGCTGAGATATTTTTACTGTTAGGTTAGCTTCAGCAGTATTTAACTCATCCAATTTACTATTAATATTATTTCTTTGATTAAGCCAATTCTCGTATTGTTCTGGGTTAAGCTCTTCCCCTTTTTCAGCATACTCTTGAACAACTTGCTCATATTTTTGTGTACTTTCCATACCTTTGATATGCCAACCCGATTGTCTAATTGAGTTTGCTCGCTCCTCCTTGGCTTTAGTTATCAAACCTTTTATCTTTTCAAGTTCAGTCTGGACGGAGACCAAATCACCCTTGAATTTTGTTTGTATTTCCTCTAATTCGGTGACGTAATCAGGTTTTTCTACACCTTCTTCTACAAGAGTAAGCTCAGCAAATTCCTCAGACAACATGCTGTCTATTGACTCAATTAAACCAGCAACGTCTGCTGCTTTTTCAACCTTTTGCATTTCGAGATTAAAGGTTTGATAAGCATGGAATATATCTTTATGGCCGCCTTTTTCGAAACTTTCAATATCGCTATTTAAATCGTCTTTCTGGGATTCAAGAGTGCCTTTATTATTTAGTTGTACTTGCAGCTGTCGAATTTCCCTGCAAAGACCTAAAAATTTGTTCAACTCGTTATCAAAGTTGTACTTCCAGGCAGAATGATTGACTTCACTTGAACGGTCAATAATTTCTAAGAGGCTATTAGTGTTGCCTGCCAATGCATTAATTTGTTTTTGGCTATACAAGCTAATGTGAAAACGTTCTTCTGGGCGTCCATTATCGGGAGCCCAAGTAGCCCCTTGTAGTTTATTGATATAGGGAGCAGTGTTGTGTCTCCATACAGTTTGATATGTCTCGTTTCTCCTTTGCAACTCAACAAAAATTTCTGTATCAGATTTGGTCACTCCCTTTTTGAAAGAGCATATTTCATCATGAATCAGTGGAAGATCAGAGACTTCATTTTCACGGCCTAACGCCAATCGTACCGACTCTATAAATGTAGATTTACCTGATCCCCGACCACCAATGACAGCATTAAATAAAGGGTGTAAGTGAAAGGTTGTTGGATTACCGGGTATTCGCCCACAATGCTGCATTTGATTTATTTTTAAATTTTTTAAAAATAAGTCAGGAGTGCTATTAGGATCTTCAACGCCATTATCAACACAAAAATTGTGATCATGTAAGGCAAGCTTAAGACCACTAATTGAGGGCTGACTCATTTTAATCCACGAGTAACGTTTACCTAAACGACTACATTCATGTGCATCTGATCCTTGAAGCTTAGCTAAATGCGAACAAGCGTTGGCAAGTTCTTGATTGACGGTAGTCAGAAAATCTATGTCAATAAACTCAGCCGCTGAAATTTTACTCACCCAACGTTCGATTTCTTTATTGGTTTTACTAATGCCATGTAGTAAACCTTTAGTGCGATCAATGTGCGCAGGAATTGCGATGCCATTGGCTGCATCTACAATATCAATTAAGTTATCAATGGATTCGGTTGCACAAGTGTTTTCCGCATCACCATGGCCTTCAGTAATTCCGCATTGCCCTAACACGGCGGTAATTTTTGCTGAGTCGCAACTAGGGTCGAAAACCGCAAGTATGTGAATACGACCTTGTCCTGTACTGACAGTTATCTCACATGCGGGAAACAACAAAACTGGTCTGTACCAATCGGCTGATTGATCTAGTCCTGCGTAAGTATCTTTTAATCGATCTATCCAAGCACCAGATACATGATCAGCGATAGCAACGCAGTCAACTTTTTCTGCCATTAATGCTTTTAACCAATCAGTTTCTGTCTCTTCAGGCTTCTTATAATCTGATGAAGCTGGAGTATGAGTATGAAAATCAAACTTATACCAGCGACTCCCTAAATATTCATTGCTCATAATTTTATCGTCCCTGAAATTAATTTTGGTAACAGCATATCTCGCTGTTGTTTAAGGTTTCTATTCTTAAGGCTAAGTACTCTTATTTGCTCAATAGCTGGTGCCACTACACTGTTAAAACTTTTTAGTGTATTGGTGTCTGGTACGCATACGGTAAAGTCTTGTAAAACATCCCAACTCGCTCTCGGCATTTTGCTGCCTTGTGCAGTTTGCACCGCTTGAGCAACGAACTCATTCGAAAATGTAACCATGGCGATCAATGAATGGTGTTCAGGTTTCTTTGGAGAAAGGACAAATGTGTCAGAGGAACATAAGCCATCAACTTGAGCAACACCAACCTTGTGAAAATTCGGTCTAATTTTGCCAAACAATATGTCACCACGACTAAATACCAGCTTATCGCTGCCAATTTCAGACACTTCTTCCCAATCAGACAATGCAATTGATTTTCTAGGAAAGTGCTCTAAACCCATATAAGGTGTTTGTTCTGGCACACGTCCTTTTTTTACTGATTTTCTTTTGAACTCAACTAGCTCACCTAATGGTTTCAACTTCCAACCCACTGGTATCTGGCCTAATGGCGAGTCGATGAGTTTTTGTTTGCTTTCTGAATCAACGTTATCTTTGTGGTTTGGGTAGCGGAAGTTAACAAACCATTCGCGATAAAGTGATTGCGCCATCTCTTCTAAAATAGCGATACGACGGTTGTTATTTTCGATTAGGTTGTCATATTTACTGATATAACTGACCACACGCAATTGTTCATCAATTGGCGGCAAGCTAATGTGCATTTCTTTCAAATTAGCAATCGTGTAAGCGGATTGAGATGAGCCGATCTCTGACTTTCGGAGTTGACCTTGGCCTTCTGGTGATTGAAGCCAGTATTGCAGGTAGTGACTATTTAGGCCTTTAAAGTTTTTAAACCAAGTCAAGTTTCCATCTTTAAAGTAAAACTTATCACTTTCCTTAACAATATAAGTTGATCCAAGTGTGCCAACAGATGTGAGTAACATATCTCCTGTTTGAGGTACGCCAAATTTTGTTTTAAGCTCAACGTACTTTCCTTCACTGATGAATAATTCAGTCGTTACATCAAGTTTGCCATTATATTTTTCTGTAACTTCTTTTCCTCTAAAAAAAGGAATACCAAACTCTTGGTATTCATTCGCAAAAATACGTTTACTAGAGGTTATTTCGCAGAGATTGCCAACCTTAATTAACTCAGCCATTAAAGTGCTCCTAAGATGTTGGCTACATTCTCAGAAATAGAAGCTTCTAATTCGTGCGCTTCAGAATTCAATAACTCAAGTTCCTCTTGTAACAAAGTTAACTTAGCTGCAAAATCTTCATCACTTGCTTGCTCACTTTCCGAAACGCCTACATAGCGACCAGGATTTAAGCTGTAGCCTTGTTCAATGATTTCGGCCTTAGAAGCGACTTTACACAAGCCAGCGATATTTCGATATGTCAGTTCGCCTTTGTCATTTTTGAAGTAGTTTTCCAGTGTAAACTTGCCATCGTTTCCGACATCTGGATGGGTTTCAAGATAAGTGTTATCAATATCCTGGCCACGGTATAAACGGACAATATTGGCGATAAAGTTCAGTTGTTCGCTGCTGTAATCACGTACTGCTCGGGTGACTTGGCGGAAAATGTGACGTGCATCGATAAACAGTACTTTATCTTTGTTGTGTGCAGGTTTGTTTTTATCAAAAAACCACAGGGCACATGGCAAAGTTACTGTGTAAAAGAAGTTACTGGAGACTGCCACCATCACATCGACAGCATCATCTTCAATCAGCTTTTGCCGGATCTCTTGCTCTGAGCCACGGGCATCACTGGCAGAGTTGGCCATCACAAAACCCGCTCGGCCTTTTTGGTTTAATGCTGAATAGAACATTTGGATCCAAAGGTAGTTGCCGTTGTCGTTGCGGGGCATACCATAAGGGAAACGGTGTTTATCACCTTCTAAGCGGTCTTTTTGGATTTCGTTTACGTTAAACGGCGGGTTAGCCATAACGAAGTCAAACTGGCCGTGTTGCTTACCGTTAATGACATCACCTTTGGCAAGTTCAAACGGATCTTCATAATAGGAGTTTCCTTCACGGATATCACCTTGTAAGCCATGCACAGCAAGGTTTAACTTTGATAAACGAACGGTATCACCGGTCTTTTCTTGGCCAAAGATAGAAAGCTCATCCGAGGCATTTTTATTATGCTTTGCCACAAAGTCAGCTGAACTGATAAACATACCGCCGCTACCACAAGCGGGGTCGAATACCTTGCCATGATAGGGCTCGATAATTTCCGTGATTAACTTGACCAATGCTGAGGGTGTGAAGAACTCACCACCGCCTTGGCCTTCAGTTTTGGCAAATTCATTGAGGAAATATTCGTAAATACGACCAAAGATATCTGAACCCAAACTAAAGTCGATCTCGTTAAAGTTCTTCAACAAGCTTTTTAAAATGTCGTTTTCAAAACGCGTGTAGGTTTTAGGCAGTGCGTCTTTGATTGCTTCGTTTTCGGCTTCAAGTGCCTTCATCGCTTCATTGACTTTAACACCAATGTTTGCGCCTTCTGGCAATGCCAGCAGGGTGGTATACAGTGCCTCATCCGGCACATACATTGCGCCTTCGGCCTGAACTTGAGATCGAATGTCACCACTGCCACGACGACGTGAACTGGCTTGCTGTTCAATTTTACTTTTCGCCTGCGTGAAGCGATATTCTGCGTACTTGAGGAATATCAAACCCAGTATTGGGCGAGAGTATTCTTGTGCAGTTAAACCGGTGTTCGCGCGTAATGAATCTGCTGCTGACCATAAGCGCTTTTCTAATTCTTCAATCTTTTTAAAATCTGCCATGTTTGAATTCCTTCTTTTCCATGTTGTAAAGCGCTTAGGTGTTTAGAGCGCAATAATACAACTAAATTATTGATACTTGGTGAGTAATTGCGTCAGCCGTTGCTGTGATTGATCAAAGTCAGCTTGGTAGCTTTTTAGTATTTTTAATTCTTTCGCTAGATTCAATTCTTCGACTTCAATCTCTTTGTCGATATAGCGCGAAATACTCAACTCGTTATTGTTCTGTCTAATTTCAGGGATGAATACCGCTTTGTAGCGTTCATCATCAACCCGTTGGCCTGCTGCCAGCTCTGCGATTAGTTTCGCGTCTTGCTGGGTAATCGTGACTCTATGTTTCTCGTCACGCCCCATATCACTGGCATCGACAAAAACAACGGGTGAGCCCGCAGGTTTGTTTTTATTCAGCACCAAGATGACGGGTGGAATACTTGTACCGTCGAGAATAGATGCAGGAAGCCCGATAACCGCTTCAAGCAGTTCATTTTCCAACAAGTACTCTCGGACATTGGCATCATAACCGCCTCGGAACAAAATCCCTTGCGGCAACAGAATGTATGCTTTACCGGTCTCATTTAAATGACTGAGAGCTTGTTGTACCCATAGGCTGTCCCCCGCGTTTGCCGATACTGCTTTGCCAACGGGAACACGAATAAAAGGGGCCTCAATCAGCATCCGGCGTTCGTCAGCACTGAACCTTTGCGACATTGGCGGCTCCATGACAACCACATCGAACTGCAGCTTTTGGTCAAAGGCAGGCTCTAACAGTGAATTGGTATTGACCAAGCTAAAATGTCTATTTTCCAGCGTTAAAAGTCGGTATGCGGACAAATAGGTACTTTGATTCACTTCTTCGAGGTACAAAGCTTTAGGATTTAAGCTGGACGCAACTCTCGCTAAACCACAAGCACCGTCGTAGACAGTTTTCTCGCTACAATCACCAATCAGAGCAGAGAAGATATTCTCCATGTTCTGGTTCGCTGAAGACACGTCGAATCGACCAAGTGCTTGTGCGTTTAAATCTCTTAAGGCACTAGCAAGGGCATCAAAGTCAGTCACCTGAGCGATGAAAGAAACAATCTGGTTAATCATCCTTGCATCTATTCGGTACTGATTTGGTGCTGCGCAAACCTCTGCCGGGTGAGTTGCTGTCAGTGCCTGACCTGCTTCTACCAGCATGTTTAGTTGTTTAGCATGGCCGCTATTTACAATGGCTTGAAAGGACTCAGGATTCTCTTTTGCAATGAAGGCAATATAAACAATCAATTCCAGAGTATGCGACGCTTCCATTGCGCCACGGCTGATATCCATTAATGTCGATAACTGTTTTGTAAGAGTATCCATTATGCAGCTCCTTTCATAAGTTGATCGATGCAAGCCACAGCAACTTTCTTCTGTTGCTCAGCCAAGTTGATTGTGGCGCTATATGCTTGATTGCTTGCATGAAATAGCTCTGCAATTTCATGCTGTTTACTTAACGAAGGGAGCTCAATCTCCAACTTTCGGATGTTTGATAAGTTGATGTTCTTAATTGCTGCGCCTGTGCTCGCGGCCTCTAATACGCTCTGACCCACTGGCGAGTTAAAGTAGGCGACAAGCACCTCACCAAGTAATTCATTTTTGTTTGGTCTTAAGACAATAAAATTGGCAGAAGCAATTACATTCAGCTTTGCAATCTGTTCCGTAACATAGCCTGCTCTGATGGAGTTACCTTTCGCAAGTAACACCACATCACCTTCTTGCAGGAGAAAGCGCTGAATACCTTTACCTTCTGCGATCTCGATTTGGCTAAGTTGTTGCTCAACGATTTCACCGTTTTGATTAACGGAGCTACCTGTCAGTAAAAGCATCGTGCCTTCAGAACTGCTTTCACTCTTTTCGAACAGAGCATTTGTAGCACCAGTAGTTAGTTCATTGCATAACATCTCGATAGTTTTCATTTGCATCTCCTTTCGTTTTTTGCATACGAATTGTTTCGTTGAACTAATAGTAGATCAACCGTCCAAAAGAATGCAAGTAGTTTTTTGAAATTATTTTATTCGTACTTAAAAAACGAATTTAAAAGCGTGAGGAAGGTTGAGTGAATATCGGTTCAATCGGGTGGGGAGTTCTAATAGAAGTTCTCGGCAACCCAGTGGGCTAAATCTGAGATTTAGCACGTCGGTATTCCTCTTCGTGAGCCTCAGAGTTGTAATTTTGGGCTTTGAGTACTCACCAATAAAAAATATTTTTTTAATCTTATTTAAGCTACCTAAATGCAAACGAATTTAGGAGTGGAATCTTGGTTAAATTCAATAAAAACAATTACTTGACAACATTTTTTTGATGGCTAAATTGCCTGTGAAGACCAAAAGGAGGTTGCTATGAAATTTGAATTCTATTCTGATCGAACAGTGTCAAGCGTGCTCGAGAGAGCGCGTGAGACAAGAGCACAGTTGTGGGTGTTTTTCCCAGAGTCAAAAACTGGTGAGTACTTTCCAATAATAATTCCTCGTGAACAGACTGCGGGCGAAGAGTTTTGGGAAGCTCCTTTGATGGATTTATTGGATATGAGGATATCCCAGGAAAAACGAATTGCAGATCTCGAAAGAATCGAAAATAAGTTCACCGAACTTTGTCAAATCGCAGGAGGTGAGGCCAAATTGCTTGGCCTGCTGATGGCAACAAAGTTGCTGACAACTGATGACACTAACTCCAATCAATCAGATTCAGGTTCATGCCTGCGCTCAGCCTTTTTAAAAGGAAAAGGACTATGAATTTTGCAATTTTCCGAATTGAAAAACGAAAAACTTGGGACGAGATTGTTGCGATGAGCAATCACAATTACCGACGCCAAAGAGTGCCGAATGCCGATCCCTAGCAAACGGCATCTGAATAGGTGCCTAGTTGGCACCTCGGATATCAAGGCTGATTTACTTCGACATTTTGAGCAAATAGGAATTGATACGGGGCAAGATTTGCGCAAAAACGGAGTACTGGCCGTTGAAGCGGTATTAGCATTTTCACCGCAATGGGTAAGGACACCAGATGGTAAGTACACACCTGACGCAAAAGAGAAAATTCGTGATTGGATAGCCATATCAGTAAAATGGCTTCGAGCACAATTTCGTGATAATTTTGTTAACGCAGTGCTTCACTGCGATGAGCAGAATTTCCACATCCACGCCTGTATCTCAGTCAGCTATTTTAATGATCGTTGGCAGAAATATAGACTTAGTTCTGATCGATTCTTTGGAAACAAAAAAAAGCTCTCCAATTTGCAAACGTCATACGCTAAAGCTTTGGAATGTACTGGTCTTCAGCGGGGGGTACAAGGTTCGAAAGCTTCACATAAAGATCTGAAAGAGTTTTACCGGGAACTGAATCTGGCAAAAATCGCTAGTCAAAATTTGGGGCTTGAGTCCCCCGAAAATTCTCCAGTCAAATTGGAAAAATGGAAAAATTCGATTAGTGATCTATCAGACGAAGCGTTTGAGTATCACGAACAGCGTTTGCAAGAAATGTCGAATGAAGCCGCTTACTGGCGTCAAAAGTACGAGCAGCTGCAGATGTCTTTAGATGGCGACGATGTACTGTACCAGAACAGGCCGCGAAACCAACACTAGATATAGTGTTGGCGAACGTGGTTTTTGCGTAGCAAAAACCGTAGTGAGTTACGGCTTTTCATAGCCTATTTGTGACGATTCAAAGTAAAAAACAAATGTACGTCTATAATGTTTAAAAAATTGCATCTGTCCATTCAATTACATGAAAAATATCAAGGAGAGAACTATGGGTTTAGGAAGGAATCAGCTGGTTATTTCTCGTGACACAGATAAATCATTTAAAATGCTATCGGCACTTCCAATCAATCTCGATGAAGTGATTCAGCAAAACAAAGCGACGGTTGTTTATGCCGATACCGTAAATGTTCGTAGCCGTGTAGCAACTAAAGGTCACCCTCTTATAATTGTGTGTCGAGTGCTCAGTTTTGAAAGCAATAGTGCCATCGACACATCAGGGGGGAAGGGGAGTGGTTTTGAACCAGGCATCAGACAAGAAGCTGCCCATATGCCCGGAGCCTGGGGGATAGATGGTCGGCCAGGTGGTTCTGGGCAATCCGCTGGTGATGTCACTATTTTAGCCGCAAGGGTGATTGGGGTTCCCGTTATAATTGCACGTGGTGGAAAGGGCGGGAGACCTGAAGATGGTGGACACGGTATTAAAGGTGCAACGGGGACTGCGGGGCAATTTGTTGAAAGGTCGAGAGACGATCGCACAGGCATCGATGGTAGTCAAGGTTACCAAGGGGGCGCTGCTGGTTTGCCTGGAGTTCGAGCGATGGGGGGCAAAGGTGGCAACGTAACTTTGAAGTTAATGTGCGAACCAGTTACTTGGCTGCCAGACGTCGCGGCAGGTGAACCATCGGATTTTGCCAACCCAGGGCTACCTGGAGAGGGAGGCGACGGCGGTCCTCCAGGCCAACTTAAAGTCCTGGAACCCTGGTGTGAACCTTACTTTGTTAATCCATTGGCTGAGTTGGAGCAATACTATGAATTGGCGGATCAGCTAGCTGCTGGGGAAATACTTAGCCACGAAGATGCTGCAATAGCGAGCTTGATTCAAACAGAACGGGCGCTTCATGCACTGAATCCAAGATATGTGCATGTAAATTTTGATTTACAAGAATGGTTCGCTCCAAAGGACAATGATACCAACAAGACACCCAGACCACGACAGTGTGCACCAAGTACAAGAGTCCGAGAAGTTATCCCAGGACGGGTTGGAATAGTTGGCCCAATCGGAGATGCTCGTGCGGCAGAGGTATCTGTTCGTCAATCTTCGCCGGGTGAACAGATTAGTGGCATACAATGCCAAGAGGTGATCACTAACGAACAGTTTAGTTTGAACGCAGATGAAGTATGGCTTGAACTTATGATGCTGCTTATCGAAAACGACTACCGGCGAGCTGGCAACGCACAAGCCACAGATCTGGTTGAGAGGGTGACCTTCCTCTTGAACATAGCAAATGCTGGCGAGCGACCTTCATCCTTCAGGCAGGAAGTTTATGCCCGAGCCTTTGCTATGAATCGTAAAATTAACTTGGGTTTAGATTTTTACGGATATACCCAAGAGCAGGTTCCATTACTTTCTTTTTATGCATATGGCGAGCTGCTCCGGGAACACATCCTGCCCCAAGCAAAGATCATTGAGGACACATTCAATCGTTATTGGGATGAAGGTCAAGTACCAGAACAGCAGCGCAGCGCTTTACGCTCTTCAATGAATGAGGCTGTCGCGCGCAAGAACCATGTTCTCGCATATTACGAAGACAGCAAAACACGAGCGCACCGACATTTAAAGGAATTGACAGTTTTAGATAGCCGCGTTGATACCACGATGCACACGCTTCTTGCGGCGCGGGACAAGTTGGACGCTGTCATCCAATCGAAGAACAAGGAGTGCGACCTCGTTGGTTCCTTGATGGCTGTTGGTACGATTGTCGCTGGGGTGGCCACCGGCGGGGCGGCTCTTATTGGCGCCGCTGGTGCTGGTGCTAAGCTGTGGAATGACATGTCAGCTACCGACGGTACACTGAAATCATTGTGGAACAGTAAGAGTGTGCTGGAGGAAGACCTTAAAACTATTGGCAAGGAAGCCAAAACTGTTAACGAATCAATTAAATCAATCCAGGGGGCTGTGAGTAAGCTTAACCCTGAGCAAATGTCATTACCACAATTTAGGATGGAGCGTGAACAGTTTGATCGGGTTGCTGAGGAATACGCTGAAATGCCAGAAGCTTCAGAATATAAGGAAGCTGGATATGACTACTTGGCTGCCGTGGAAGCTAGAAATCAGGCTATCGTCGACTACAATGGGATGCTAGTGCAGTTGATAGATATACGTGCCCAGTTGGAGGCTGCTGATCGAATTGTGGATGGTATTCAGAGCGGCTTAAATGCCAAGTCCGACCCCGCTGAGCCTTACTTAATATGCATGATGAGCCGCTTGTATCGCGACACGCTATCTCTGGCAGCTCAACTGGTCCATGCTGAAAGAAAAGCCCTGAACTATTATATGGTTGAGATAAAAGATGCTCCAATTTCGGCGATCAACGTAGCAGATCTTATGGGGGCTGTATTGCAAAACAAGTCAAAATGGGCATCGTGGAAGGAGCAATCACAGCATAAGCGGCCATTAAAACCGGGATTGTTTAAAATTGATCTACAAAAACTGGTCGCGAAGGACACTTGGGTAATGTTCAAGAAAACCGGCATACTTACTTTCACGATCAGGCACAACCATGAATTTTACGGAACGATTTTTGATAACTCCCCTGGACTTAGAATTACGGGGTGCCAGCTGTCTTTAATTGGAGCTAAGGCTGCGCCTGGTCAGCAATATCTCCCAGTTGAACTCACTCATATGGGAAGCGAGAGAATCTATCGTGCCGATGGTACTTCCAAGACTTTTACGCATAAATCTATGCTATTCCGCGGATTCCCTAGCGTCACCGGTCAAGGTGATCTGCTAGAGTCGGACTTTAGCGAAGGAGGCCTTTTTGCTGGAATAAGTCCATTCGCTGCTTGGACGCTCGTGGTAAAGAACAATCCGAACTTGCAAGTAAACTTAAAAGACCTCGAATCCGCTTGGTTGGAACTCAACGGCTGGATGATTGACGGCTGAGTTCTGAGTTGCAAGAGTCAATTAACCCGGTCCACAATTTTGTGGCCGGTTTATCTCAATTTGTAGAATTTGCTAAGCGGAAAAAAACGGGCCTCCTCAAGAAATGCTTGGTTACTCAAGAATCGTTCAGCGCGCTTAATACAGCATTTATTTTGTGACTGAACTGTGGCTGCCACGACCAATAGCAACCACGTTACATTTGCCGCTGCTTACTAAACTTAGCAAGGCAGCGCAAAGTGACTACATTCGCGATTTATGTATAATTTTTTGGGGGGAGAAATTCGAGAAAATCGACGAGCTAAGTACTGGATTTTAGTTTGGCCTAAATGTAATGAGAGGTAATCAGCCGGGTATGATGACGGTAGATTCGGGTGACATTTTCATGCTGTATCTGCTGATGTAATATCAACATACAGAGCAATCAGATCTGCAAGCTTTTGGTGAGCCTCTTTCCGCTCTTCGAAATACTCCCAACGGTCATAAATTTTCTGCTTTCCGCCGCGGTTGTGGTTTAGGCATTTTTCTGCGACGTGTGGGTAGATTTTCAAATATGACATCAAAGTACGCCCAGTTCGTCGTAGGTCATGCACAACAAAATGCTCGATGCCTGCGGGTGTTAATACATCGCCTGTTGTGCTGCCTGTCTTGCGTGTTGATATTCCAAACAAATTGGCGAGCGCAGTATTTAAAGTATCGTCAGAAATATATGGCCTGCTACTTTTTCGACGGGAAGGGAAGACGTAGTCAGAGCCTGAGGCTCTTATTTTAAGTTCTTTCAGCCACTCGATTGCTTGATGTGGTAAAGGAATTGCAATTGCTACTTTAGTTTTTGCACGCTCTGCGGGTAAGTGCCATACCCCAGCATCCAGATCGAACTCTCTCCAGGGTGCGGAGGTTAGCTCTGTTTTTCGAACAAGTAAGACTAATAGTAAAGCGACAGCTAAGTAATTTTCTCTGGTGAAATTAATTCGGTATTTCCTTGCGACACTGAAGAAAGCCGCGATTTCTTCTTTTGACAAAGCTCTTTCACGTGATTTTTCCGCCCCACCAGCATCACTAATCTTGAATGATAGAGCAGGGTTTACAGAAATGAGCCCCAGCTTATTTGCAGAATGAAATAGCTGTTTTAGATGCGTGAGTGTGTCGTTCGCTGTACATGGCCTACCGCTGTCTTTAACTGTGTTCAGTACATTGTTGATATCTAACCCTGTTACACGGGCAATAGACATTTTTCCAATTAGGGGACTGATCTCTTTGCGATAAATTCGTTCGGGTATGTGGTGATTAGTAATACTCTTTTTGACCTCTTTGAGCCATAACTCTGCGACGTCATCTACAGTCTGTGATATGGCTGCGCGCGTGCGCCTTTTTTCCGATAGTGGATCTATCCCTTCTCGAAATTGTGCCCTTGACTTAATCAATGCCTCGCGAGCATCAATTAACGGCATCCCCTCTGGTCTGCGACCGTATCGGCCCAGCGTCATGCGATGTGGCTTTCCTGCAAGGGTGTATTGAAACACCCAAAAACCCGTACCAGGTTTGGTTACACGGAGGTATAAGTTACGTTCGACTTTATGCAGACTTGGATTACCAGCGGTGACAAGTGATTTGATTTGAGCGTCTGTAGTTGGTAAGGATTTACTCATTCAGGTAGTACTCAAAAGTATGACATCTCGTGAATGAGTATAGGGGGTATGACACACGTGTCAAACTTTGTGTCATACCTTAGATTTAAGCCAACTTAATTTAACTAGGTATAGTTAGTTGTAGAAATGCGTCTAAGTGTTTGTAATTTATTGGTATTTATTCTAGATAAATCTAGATTAACGCTATTCAATATTCTGGATCTGTTTATTGATTCTAAACTGTAAATCATTGATATGTATAGATATGAGTCAAAAAAGGTTCTCAACTGGTAACCATACTGGTAACCATTTTTGTGATGCTGAATGAATCAGTTTGATTGGCTTTTAGTGGGGCGGTTTAGACAAGAGTGAAGGTCTCTACTACTCCAGCTATCATAGCTGCACAGGTGGTCAAAAGCTAGTCTTCAGCAGTTGCAAATGTCCTAACTCTTCCTCTGCGCATCTGCTTTGTATTCAGTGACCTCCTACAAGCATCTGAGCTACTATTTCACCTAAAGCAACAGAATAGAACGGATTTAGTGGCATGCGAATGGTCATCGCCAGTGAGCAGATGCTTCAAGTGAACTAATCAGGATGGTTGAGTAAATTTTATGCACTGCGACATTTTCTAAGGCGTTATTCCGTTATCAGACCTTAAAATCAATCCCGGAAAGGTGGTTGGCCGAGCACAGGACTCACACCGTCCTACTTTGGTTACTAGTCATGGTCGTGGTATCGCAGTTGTGCAAGGTCTTGACGATTTTGAGCGAACTGCAGAGGAGTTAAGCCTTCTAAAGGCGGTAGTGCAGGGGCTGATTGATGTTTGTGAAGGACACACATTATCCTTGGACGAAGCAAAGATATCGTTAGGTATAAATTAGATAAAATTACAGAGTGCAGAGTCTGTTCTTGCGAGCCTTACAGGCTATTAAGGTGTATGATAAAAATCAAAGTGAGCATTTGAATTTGTGGCTGTTTTTTCCCTCTTTTTGTATATTCAGTAATTTAATAATCGGCAGAGCTCACCTCATTGAATTGCTTTTAGAGTGATATCTCACATCATCTCGACAAAATGCTCTTAGGAAAACGAACAACGTATTGGCAAGCCAATACGTTGTATTCATGGTAACTATTCGTCTTCGTCCTTTCCGCGATATTCATCGTTGTTCGGATTCAGCTGGTTAGCATGGTTATCCAAGCTATCCCAATAGGCATCGTTGTTAGGGTTCATGCTATCGCTACGGTCGTCGTTTGATGTTCTTGACATTGATTACTCCTTGTTAAGTTCATTTATAAAGCAGGAGAAAAATAACAAAATGGATGAACCAAATCTGGGACAAATGAATGAAATCCATCCTGCTGCTTTAGACCTTGGATTTCGTTTTTATAAACTGCCTAGAAAGCTCCTAACTGCAATTGGAATAAACTCCACACTATCTGAGTTCATACTGCTACTTGCCAAAAAAATTGAAAATGTAGATCGTGCGAGCGACCGAAGGTTGGTTAATTCAGATGATCAGATCATCCGAAAAATACGTTTAGGTTCAGCTGAACTTGGGGATGTTAGTGATCTATTCACTGAAATGTGCGCCTTTCGAACATGGCAATTTCCTAACTTTCAGGATTTTTCTCAAGGAAACGATCTTATATGTGCGTCCGCTACAATGCTAGATTTTGTAAATGGCTTGAGTAGTCCTTTAACTGGTATTGCTCAAGATCCCAGATTTTTGCAAGTTTTAGATTTTTATAAAAGCATTTTGGCCAAAGAGGTCGAATCAGTTGCTAGAGTAAAAACAATTAAAAACGGAGAAACACAGGCTTCTGAAATTGCCAAAATTTTTAAGGATGCATTGGATGTTTCTTATGAAAGATTCAGCACTCAAACGCAATTAGAATTCGCAATTCAAATTGCAGTACTGACGCAATTTGCTTCGTTAAGTGAGTTGCTTTTCGGCAGTGCTCTCGATAATAGAAATGTCCAAACGTCGGTATTCCACAATTACCTGCCAACCATAGATAATACATGTTCTCTAACCTTACCAGCAAAGCAACTTATAAGTTCTCTGAAGACTAGTTTAATAAAGAAATACCAAACTAAGAAAAGTGAGGAAGAGTTTTTCAGGTATTTATCCTATTTTGAGGAGCAAAGATGTTTGCCCAAAAGCAGTTCAGAGGCCAAATTAACACTTCTTGATCATGCCAAGTTAAAAAAACGAGTACAGCGTTGGCAAAATGGTACTTTAAATATCAACATCAGTGATTTTTGGAAAATGTTTGCTTGGGCCTTCATACCACAAACACAAGTGAATCAAATGACTTCTCCTCCTTTAGAAGTTGCACTACAAGTTCTGGTCGTAAACATGTACACGAAAACGGTCAAGACTGCTCTATCTTCAGGTATCGACCCGCATTTTATAGTCAATGAATTTGCCAACTATCAGAATCACTATGAAAAGATCATAGAAGAGTTTGAAAAATGGATAATCATGACTCCGATGATTAATGAGGAATCTTAATCGGTTGTTCGTCAATTCGCCTGCTTAAGCGGTTTACCTACAAGATTATTTCCCTACAAGATATGAACATCGCTGGTATGATATTTGAAACATCGTTCGGCACAGGGAAAATAGATAATGAATATTAAAAAGCCATTTATGGATGGTGCTCAACGATGTCAAACATTTTATCAGGAATACTTCGAGCGCCAAACAGACCCATTTCCTCAAGCGCTTGAGTCTACACTTCATGTATTTTTAAACGGTGTACCTGCGACTACGAGCATTCACGATCGTATTGTTGGTCTTACGCAAACAGATATTTGGAATAGATCAGAATCGTTGCCAGATACACCAGTTGTTCGCTTTGCACTCAGCCAAATTTTTCGCACTGATATATCACTTTGCATTCAGTTCAAAATAGTATTGCAAAATCAGTCACCGATTTTACTTCGTGCCGCCATACGCAATTCACAGCTCTTTAGAGTCAGCGATAGTGAGTTGTATTTGTTTTTTAAAACCACTTTTACAGATAACGAATGGACAGAGTTTTTCAAATATTGTGATGGACTAGTTGCAAAAGAAATTCATGAGCTAAAACAGCTTAAGGCCGCAGAAACGCGTTTGAAGTATTTGTCACCATTTGCCTTCACTTTTTACGTAAGTATGGTTTGTTGGGAGCTTTACTTTGAAAGTGTCTTGGAAGGTGAGAGTAGAGATTTTAGTGGGCTAATCGATCTGATTCTAGCTAACAAATACTCGCAAAGTAAATTGGCAGAGTTAACCTTAAATGAGCAATCTATCCATCAAGATTTTAGTTATCACTTTGTTCCATTATTAATTCCATCGCGAAGTATTCAGCAGAGAATACAACAGTCGCATAAAACTTTTTCTTCGGTGATTCAACTTGTTGCATCTGCACAGAGTCTTTTAAACCACCAAGCTAAAATCGATTCCTTTTGTGTCGCCACTGTTGTTCCTGTCGACTTTTCAAATAGTCAGGATACTGTTTCATGTAATTTTTCCGATGTTATTTGGGAAAGGACCGGACAAAAATCAAGAATTTTGTGGAATTATTGGTTTCATCGTGGCCTTGATTCACTGATTACCTCAAGCACTAACTCGATATTAGCTGTTAAAGAAGATCAACAAGATGCTGTATGGACTGCCTTAACGAAAACTTGTCGCTCTATGCTCCAAATTGAGACTTTATTCGGTATATCTCCGGAAAGAGAATTAACATCGACAGACGAATTAAATGCTGAACAGTGCTCACGATTGATCGAGCTATGCTCGGGTTTTTTCACGGATCAATTTGTAAAACCATTACTACATTCAATTCAGAATGGCAGTACTGTTCATGCCGCATTAGCAAAGGTGATGGTTGATGGAGTTTTAACTAACGAGAACAGGTGTCCAATCACATGGGCAGGAACAACTGAAAAAATGATTCGAATGTCAGATTGGTTTAAAACGCCAGAATATCCCAACGGCAATCCATTAACTGCAAAGTCGGCTTTAGAGTTTTGGAGTTGTAACGCAAAGGATTTCTCCGCTCAAAATACAAATCAAGCAACAACCAAACCTCGTCTGCATGAGAAACCGATTATACGTTTTGGTGATTATCTGGTGCA
This sequence comes from Rheinheimera texasensis DSM 17496, assembly GCF_000711985.1. GTDB lineage: Bacteria > Pseudomonadota > Gammaproteobacteria > Enterobacterales > Alteromonadaceae > Pararheinheimera > Pararheinheimera texasensis. The sequence continues at coordinate 6,522 of NZ_JONU01000016.1, read as the reverse complement.
GCTACCATTTTTTTGCAGTGAGACAGATAACTTCGCTGCGCTTGTAAATAACTTACGTCGTTACAATCGTTTTAGACCTGAACTAAAAAGTGAAACGTCTGCTGCGGAAAACAATCTAGCGGAATTACTAAGGGGAAAAGGATTTTCGGTTCTTGTTGGCTATGAGCCAGAACCTTCTTCAGATGGATGTGTTGGGGAAGTAGACTTGATCTGCGCAAGAGATGGACTTGTTCTCATTATTGAAATGAAAACTACCTATGTCCGAGGTAAGCGCTCGGAAATATGGCTTCATCGCAATAACACACTTCGAAAAGCGAGTTGGCAGCTGAAGCGAAAACAACAGGTGCTGCTAAAGCTACTTCAAACAAATGTTGAACTGCAAAAGCAGCTCGATCTATCAAGTACACCAACAACCATCCGCTCATGGATAGTCGATACGTCGGTCGAATTCGATGGAGAGTACATTGATGATTTTTTGGTGGTTTCTCGTGAGGTAATTGAAGTTGTGCTTAGGGACGAATTGCATCTACTAAATCCAATCGATATCGATATCGATGCGAATGCTGATGCAACATCGTTTTTTAAGGAAGGTTTCACAGCAAATAGATTTGTTGAAGTCATTGAAAAGCAATTACTGTGGAGTGATCTAGCCCAAAGGTATAAAGATATTAAGAGTTGGAGTTCTAACCAACTAGTCTAAGTTCTAAATAGGTTGATGTGGAGCTGAGTGATCTCTAATCTTTCTATACGAAAGAATAAGTTGCGTAAGTTCAATTTTTCCGATTGTTGCAACAACGGCTATAAAACGGCAGTATATGCTTGTGTATTACTCAAATTGACTTGAAGCGTTACCTAAGTAGATTGGATCGTGTTTAGTACTTAACGAAATTTAGACAGTGATGACTATTAGTCAAAAGCCAGAATAAAACTTGCGAGATCTAGAAATGGACTATCCGGCGTTACTTGAGGCAGGGATGCACAACATGACTGTATCAGAACTCAGAAGTGTTTTTGTTGACCCCTTTGAAAATTTTGAGCGTAGAGAAAAGTTATTAAGTCGTTTTGAAGCGTTTATTAGTCGGCTAAAAGAAGTAGCAATTGATATGGAGGTCTGGATAGACGGGTCATTTGCAACAAGAAAAGAACATCCTGGTGATATTGATCTTGTTGTTGTTTGCAAAGAAGGTGAGGTCAATCAACTGTCTATAGAAAAGCAGCTGATTCTTAAGGAGCTATTCGAAGATCAAATTGCGACTAAGCTGAGATATGAATGTGATGCTTATTTCGTGATTGATGACTTGCATGATAAAAGTTACTGGCGTGGATTATTTGGATTTGATCGAAATGAAAATCCTAAAGGCATAGCACGGATTAGGGTTGGGGCTTAGTTATGAGTATTTTAAATTTGGAGACTAAGATCGCTGCTGCCGAAAAACTTTTAAATGAAAAAAGCCAATTATTATCACACGAAGCAAATTTCGCTCTTGAATTAAGTATAAATTCTCTCAGATCTCACATTAATGATTTATCTTTTCAATTGAAAACCGCGAAAGAACAAAGAAAGAAAGAAGTCGTTGAATTACGTTTGATTGGTCATGAAGTTGATAATGGTACAGTTCCACTCGAATTATTGGCAAATATTTCCAAGTATTTCTCGGGTTTAATTACAGCAGCCTCTGCTAAATTAAAACTTGGTCAGGATTTTTCTGGTGTTATTCCTTCTGAGATAACCTATCCACTTAATTTAAGATTTGCTGATATTGGTCAAGGCTCGTCTCGTTTATTTATTACCGGTGACACTTCTCCTGATCTTTTTGGCGAAAGCCTTTTGGAGAGCAGTCTTAACGGGTTGTTTGAATTATTGAATTCAGATTTAAACAAAAGTTTAAGCGATCAAGTTCATTTTCTTGGAATAAGAAGTACCCATAATTTAGCCGAGTTCTTAAAAGTTTTAAGGAAAAAAAATATTGAGTTGGAATTGAGCTGGACAGCTCCAAATCAAACAAAACATTTTTGGAAAGGACGTCGGGATAAAATTCAAATTCTTGAAAATTTACTAGATGGATTTAATTCTACTGAACCCATTAACACAATCGTAGCTGGTGTTGTTGAGCTTATTAGCTGTTCTGGAAAATTAGATATTAAGCAAGATAATGGTGAAATTATAAAAGTATCATATTCAAAAAAGCTTTTTTCAGATGTAAGAAAACTTCGTCTTGGAGACAGAGTGAAATTGGACTGTATAGAGGTGATAGTTTTTAATACCTCAACTGAAGAACGAAAAAATAAATATAGTCTGGGTAGAATATTATCGGAATAAAAAGTGTTTTTAGTTTTTTAAAATAGAGTGACCAATTATTGGGAATGCTAATATAAATTATTTTCAAAATTGAAAATTGATTTTACTTATGAAAAATAACTAGGGTTTGCTTTCGAAAATAATATCGATAAAGAACATAAGTTGAATTCAATTTTTAATAAAAGTATGAATAAATTCATAAATAACGTAAGTGAATAAGTATCACTTGGTTACTATCTTAGTCTTCATACCAGTCATTTTTTTGGGAGCTTCATCTTTGTCGGATAAACTTAAATATAATCTTACAGTATTTGGAGAAGAGTATACTGTGCCTACAGAATTCGATGCATAATAAACTTGTTCAGAAGTATGACCAACTTTTCTACGCAATGCTTGATTTCTCCACTGATTCTCGTTCATTGTCATGCTCCAGCTTGTGTACATGTGGTTTCATTTTTGGCTTGCTGAATCAAAGAAAATTCCTTTAAAACGTTCTGAATATATCCATTATAGACCATATGCCAAATTGCAATTGCCTCTGAGAGAGATTTTAGTATTTGATAAAGTTCGTTATCTTTAGACTTTATAAATAGTTCAAGATTTTCTTCGTTTAAACTATCTAAAGCAATAAATCCAAAATACATCCAAGACTCTTTATACTGTGTCGCAATCGGAACAACGAAAGTAGCGTTATAGTTTTCACTCCAATTGTTAGAGCTATTTTTGTACTTAGCAGAAAGTTTTTTAAGATCATTTGATACAAACATCGGATTGTTTTTGTCTACAATGTAAAAAAAATCTGTGTTATCACCAATTTTATGTTCTTTACTATCGATAGTGTAATTTTCATCATCATTACCAAGCTTTTGCCAAGTCTCAGAGTCTCTAACAACTGTTTTGACTAACCAGTCAGCGCTGTTTTGATTGTTTTGAGAAATTATAGCTTTAACTGTTAGTCGAAGACTCCCAACGTTTATTTTTTTAGCAATGAAATAAATTTTGGCGAGTTTGAATGAGTTGTTAACCGCCTTTGTTGCAAATTTTTTGAATATGGCGGCGCCATCTTTTTCTTTTAACTCTATATAAGAATTTAGAGCTTCGATTGAAGTGAATTCGTTCATTTTTGATAACACTTCTTGTTCTAGCTTTTGAAGTCGATCAATAGCTGAACGCAAATGGTAAAAGTTCTGCAAATTTAAATTTTGATGCTCTAACAACTTAGAGTTTGCTTCCCTTTCGTCAGCTAATACATAATGTTTTCTCGCAAAAACTACAAGTACCATAAGAGTCATAAAAAATGTTAACACTATAACCGTAGTTGCTAACCAGCCTACAACGCCAGAAATTCCGCTCCAAGTGATAAATGTCTGTAGAGCCCAACCCACAAGAGCAATAATACTACAAAGACCAGCAAATAGATTAAAACTATAACTAGAAACAACTTTTCTTAATGAATCATTTATATACTTATTGCTCAATTTGTAAATCCTTTATACAACACAAGCTCCGGTCAAGTAAGTTAGTTAAGCTCCGAAAGCTAAATGAGTTTTGCAAAAATGCCTATTTCTGCAAGATAATGATTTTTATGACAATGCGGGTAGGTTTCGGTCATTTTTTAGCTTGCTAATCGTACTACAGGGCTTAAAAATTGTCATTTTTATTTTTGGCCTCCAACTTTAATTACTCTAAATCATTGAGTGCTTGTATCGATTAATCATCTTACAAGATGAGCTGGCGTCAGTTAAAATACACTGATGTTGTTAACAAAGAAAAATTCTTTGAAGTGATAATCTAATACCGGCAGCTGATTCTGGAACAAATTTCGATCTATGCACCTGACATTATCATCTCTTGTGGTTCTAACGACAACTGGGTTGCATTCACTCAGATTCTCTTTGCGACTGAAAATGACCAGTACAAATTTACCCAAAATGGTGTTCAGTATTTTATTGTCAGTTTAAACAACTCTGGTCGTAAAACAGCGATCATCAACTTTGGTCATCCTAGTATGCGTTTGAACAGTACTTTATGGGGACCATTGTTATTTGGATTACGACAGGCGGTAGATGAAATTCAACTCGACCTTAACTGAGTTTAGCAAAATATTTCTCAAAACTTTGTCGCCAAATATATAGCGTATCGATAAGAATTATTTATCGATTCCGTGTTCACTACGACCACAAATTTAGTTTAGGGTCGACAATAACATCGTCGATGTCAGACTCAGAATTTTAGCTTCTGCGTCGAAAGCTAGCCTGCTGTTTATTCTGAAGCAGAGTGAACGAAGAAAAATCTGCTAATGGTATAAGTTTGAATTCTTACAAGAAGAGTCCTTGCCATTCCTCTTGTATCCGTTTGAATGCAGCCGACAGTCAAAGTTTTTGGCCTGTACTTCTACTTTGATAGACGATGTTCATTAGCTAGTAAGAAATTAAATTTACAAAAAATTAAACATCAAGTTAGTCTTATTTATTCACTTCAGAAGTGCAGTTCACTATCCTTGAGTTGTTAAACGCATTATAAGCCGTGCTGTTTGCGACAAGTACTTTGGAAAGTAAAACGAAAAATTGTTGATAAGGTTTATCTAATTTTACTCAACGTCATTCATGAGTTGTATCGTCTTAATTGCAAGTTGAGCTCTTCGGACATATGACCGAAAACCGAGATTAGCTTCGTAGAACTCAATTTAATTAGAATAATCTAATGTGAATGTGGTTTGCATATGTGTATTTTTATTCAAGCTAAGATGTATTGAAATCCAAGGTAATTGCTCAATTTTTTTGTGAAGTTTGCAAGTAATGAACAACAAAATTGATTGAGAAGATTATTACGTGTGTTGTTGCGATGAGAGGAAATAGATCAATTTTCCTATTAGTGTCATTTTTACACTGCGGAAAAAAGCCTAAAGCTGAAGCAACTTTTTACTCTTCAACGACATGTCGCACGAATTCACAAAGCGTGAACGAGTTAGAATTTTACCTCGAGGTGATCAATCTGACAATCAACAGGTCAGACCAGGTTGCTTAAAAAAAGAAAACACTTCCATGAAAAATTTACGTCCAAAAAATCAAATCGAAAGAAAATCTTTACAATTTGCGTTTATCACAAGTTTAAACTTTATATAAATTGCGAAATCAGCGTTTTTCAGCCGAAAAACAACCCAAAAAACGTTTAAAGATACAGATAAACTTTTTGTTTGTTATTTTGCTAAGCATTTTAGGCGTGATGTGATCTGCCATTGATTGATCACATCACTTAAGTTTCATCATGAATTTTCAGTTCGTGTTACCGTTAGTATCAGTGGACGAGTCTGAAAGACGATACATGTAGGCTAGAATTTCCGAGAGCATCCATCGATTTTTAGTACTACCTGACAAGGGCTTCGGTACTTTATTCTCTCTAGCATATCGGTTCCAAGTTGCTCTTGATATCTTCGTAATTTTGCAACGTTCTGCCTCATCGATTGCTCTTTCCTCGCAGTTAGCAGTTTTTAACGCCGATAAGCGTTCTTGTGAAGTTGCATGTCGGTATGCAATTTCTTCTGTTTTATGCAAGCTGAACAGTTTGAAGTTTGAGTTGGTTTTTTTCATTTTAAGTACCTTACTACTAAATTTTGGATAAAAGTTTGCCGCCAGATATGTGGTGGATATCTGGATATTGAGGCTGTAGGTTGCTTGGTTTGGGTTTAGTGACTAGTGGCAAATAAGCTGAATTCAGTCCGTCTGAGCGCATTGAATTCGTACTCAGCGCAGAACCAATCGATCAACTTTTTAAGATTCTTCAGGTATCGGTTGATCGTACTGGTTGTCTTGAGTCTATGAATCTCAATTGAGTTTGTAACAAAATTGTATGTGGCAATTTTAGTGTGATTGCCTTGATCGTACTTATAGATCCGCATCTCAAGAAGTGTAATTTGCTCTTTAGATGCCATTGTAAAATCAAATTCGAATTGTCCAATTGGTTCGGATGGCCCATTCACTTGGAATGTACCGCAGTAGATGTTTTCGGTTTTTTTAGTTGTTTGCCACCTCGCAATCGTTGAAAAGAAAGAGCGGAACTTTTTGTTCCTGCTTATGGTTGGGTTGGTAATCTTAAGATTATCCATAAAAATTCCTTATGGTTTATTTAGGTAAAAGCATGTGCTTGGCGCAGAACAAAAATGAATTTGTTTTGCACTCAGTCGCATCGTTGGATTTACAGTTTTGCTTTCAGTAGCGCTGCTA
>NZ_JONU01000015.1 GCF_000711985.1 Rheinheimera texasensis DSM 17496 | reverse complement strand
AATATTTACAACCGCCGTACGACCATGTTGGACCAATTGACTGCCCGGAGTGATGGTGCCGCCTTCCGAAGCCGTCGCTGTCACTGCATAGGATTTTAATTTGAACTTTGCTGATACTTCACATGCAGAAGTAATAATACCGGTTGTGTAGAGATTTCCACTGAGTTGTCCATTGCAGCCAAGTATACTCTCAATTTCATATTCGTTGTCAGCAGCAACATTTAAAGTAGCTGTGCCACCAGAAAAGATTATTTGGCTTTTTGGGGTGACATTGCCACCTACTGAAGATATTGCTAAAACTTCATAGCTGAGTTTGGCAGGTTCTTTTGGGAGGTCTTGGTTATCTGAAGCAGAGCCACCACAACCAATAATAAAGCAACTCAGTAGCAATATGAAAAGCTTCTTCAGTAAATTTGTGTACAATCTAAAAATCCTTATCAAAACATTCCACTGGTACATACGACGTATATAAAAACGCGTTTATTCTATCGTGGGGCTCATTTGGCACGGGCAATTAATATAAACAATTAATTTAAATTATACATTTATTTAAAGCGTTTGCCATGGAAATATTCAACCAACCCCCAACAAATCGATATCACGAGCTCAGGAATTTAGCCAAATACCTAATCGCTTACTGCCGCAAAATCTTCTCCAGCGCTTTCACTTTTGCCAATTCATCAATTAGCTTGTCGAGATAGCGGATTTTTTTGCATTAGAGGGCCCACAACCTCTCCTACCCGAACACCACAGACCACGCCGGTGAACAAAGCGGCTTTAAGCTGAAACGCTGGCGCATCGGCAAAAAATTGCTGAAAACTCACTTCGTTGCACAACTGTTTCTCCAACCCAGCGGCGTCATAGCCGGTCTACCAGCAAACAATCTGGTCAACTTCAGCCTGGCTCCGGTTTTTACGCTGCGCTTTCTGTACATAAAGCGAATAGACTTTGGCAAAAGCCATATTGAAAATGCGCTCTGAAGTCATACCAATTCCTTATTTCTGCCACCAGCGGACACAACGCTGTCAGCTGCGCAATAGATTCTCTAATCACTATTTTGCCCGTACTGTAGTCGTTCGACTTCTGCAACGATACGGAACGTCTCTATGCTACTTCGCAGCTACTGCACTTTATTGCTGCTCAGCGTTTTAAGTTTTAACCTTTTCGCCCACGGTAATCAGCCGCATACGCCGGCCATCATCAAAGGCACCGACGCAGCCGCCGCCAAGGTTGTGCCGAGCTTTCACCAGGCGCTGAATAGCGGCGACAAACAACAAGCAAGCGCTGTTAGCTGATGATGTCACTATCTATGAAGGCGGCAGTGTAGAGCGCAGTGCTGATGAATATCAGCAGCATCAACGTTTATTTCGCCATTTCAATTGCCCGCAGCCATACCAAAGGCAACTACAAGGGTAAGGATCGCGATCATCAGAGCATGGAAACTATCGTGCTGCATTTGCAGGCCGGCCAGAGGAAAATCAAGGATATTCATTGCTCGTAACGCCGGCCAGCAATCACCGCCTGCAGCAGCCCCCGAAGACTCTGACGCAGGCTCAGCGAATCTCTTCAACCAGCACCGACAAGACCAACTCCCGCTAAATCCGGTCCAATGACCTGTTGCAGGCTATTGTTTTCTTTTAGGATAAATTTCAGCCAATAGTTGCCAGCTTAGCAGGCTCTATCTAAAAGGAAATCCATGATGAAATCACATTATCTGGCGCTCGCGCTGCTGTTCTGCCCGGCCGTATTTGCCACCACTGCCGCGCCTGAAGTGTTGCCGGAACGCGAACAAGCCCGGCTGATGGATGATCTGCTGCAGCAACGGCTGACACAAATTTTGCCGCCGCTGATGCAGCGCGAAAACATCGATATGTGGCTGCTGATTTCACGGGAATACAATGAAGACCCGGTATTGAAAACCATGTTACCGGCGACCTGGCTGTCAGCGCGCCGCCGTACCATGTTGGTGATAGTCAATCCGGGCACAGGCAAGGCTCCGGAACTGTATGCCGTGGCGCGGTATGACGTCGGTACTGCGTTTAAAAAAGCCTGGGACGTGGAAAAACAGCCGGACCAATGGCAGGCGCTCGCCGACCTTATCCGCAGTAAAAACCCCAAACGCATTGGCATTAACCAGTCAAGTAGTTATGGTCACGCTGATGGTATGGTCGCAACCGAGCTGGATTTGTTGAAAAAAAGCCTCGGCACAGACTTATCCGGCAAGTTAGTCAGTGCCGAAAAACTGGCGGTCGGCTGGCTGGAAACTCGGTTGCCGGGGGAAATCGAGCAATATAAAAACCTGACCGCCATCGGCCACAAGCTGATTGCCCGGGCTTTTTCCAACGAAGTGGTGACACCCGGTAAAACCAGCACTGAAGATGTGGTCTGGTGGCTGCGTCAGGAAAGCACCCGGCTTGGCCTGCCGGTCTGGTTTCACCCAACAGTCTCTATCCAGCGGCCCAGCTCGGGCAAGTTTGACCAAATCAAAGCTTTCAGTGCTGCCAAAGCCGACAACATCATTCAACCCGGCGACCTACTACACGTCGATTTTGGCCTGACTTATCTGCGGTTAAATTCTGACCAGCAACAACATGCCTATGTGCTGCGGCCGGGTGAAACCGATGCGCCTGACTATCTAAAACAAGCGCTGAAACACGGCAATCAGGCGCAGGACATCCTGACTGGCAACTTTCAAACCGGCCTCAGCGGCAACGCGCTGCTGGCAAAAAGTCTGCAAGACGCCAAAGCAAAAGGCCTGAAAGCGACTATTTACAGCCATCCGATTGGTCATCATGGTCATGCCGCCGGCCCGACTATCGGGATGTGGGACAACCAGCATGGCACACCGGGCAGCGGCGATTATCCGCTTTACCCTAACACGGCATACTCGATTGAGCTGAATGTCGCGGTCGATATTCCGGCCTGGGGCAACGAAATTCGCATTATGCTGGAAGAGGACGGTTATTTTGACGGTCAGCAGTTCCACTATCTCAATGGCCGCCAACAGCAACTACATTTGATCCGCAGCAAATAACGACAATATCCGGTCAATTGCGCCGAATCCCCGGTATTTTCGATTGGAACCAGTCGAAAATACCGGTTTGTAGGTTAGAGTTTTATCAAAGCCCGATTTGGTGGGAACAACATTGATACGACACTTTTTGTTTGCGATGAGTGTTCTCACTGGCACTGCCGCTTTGGCTGCGCCGCTGCGGATGGTGTTGCTGGAAAATCACATGCCGCTCAGTGACGACAAAAGGATTAATGTCGAAACCCGCATCCTGCCCAAGCTTCAACAAATTGCCCTGCCCGACCTGCAAATAGAACCCAAGCTGCTCAGCAATGCCCGCGCCTGGGAGCTGCTGCGGCAAAACAGCAATTATTGTGCGCTGAATAAAGTCCACACGCCGGAGCGCGAGCAGTTTTTGTATTTCGCCAAACTGCCAACCAGTGTCTACCCGCCGCTACAACTGCTCAGTACCCGGCCATTCTCTGATCAGCCGATAAACCTGACAGCATTGCTGAAACAACGCCCGGAGCTAAAAATCGGTGTAGCAGCGGGCCGCAGTTACAACGCGGAAATTGACGCCTTAATTAAACAGTATCCACAGCAGTTTTTTGTTCGCAGTGGCGACGACGCCGCCGAAAACCTGGCACTGATGCTCGGCAAACAGCGACTGGATGCGGTGATTGAATTCGCCGCAATAGTGCGGGCCAGCTTAAAAAAACAAGGCATCAGCCAACCAGTGTTCGGCCAAACGCTGCAGGGTGTGTCATTGTCGCGTGGCTATATCGTCTGCAACAAAAGCCCGCTGGGTTTGCAACTCATTCGCCTGCTCGACCAGAAAATGCAGGACCGGCAGTATCAGGCCGACTTAGTCCGTTATCACCGCGAGTTTTTTGGCGAAGCTGACTATGCGCTGATCCATGCCGATCTGATGCGGTACTTTCCGCAACAATAAAGCCATCGAAACTTTCATTTGATTTCTTTCCACGCTGTGGTTAGCATCCTGCAGAACCATTCACAAATATTTCGCTTTATTTTAAAAGCTTTGCTTTAACAAGCGCGCAGGAGTGTTTTCATGATGCAGAAATTACTGGCCGGACCGGCCCTGTTATTTTTATCTTTACTGCAAGCGGGCTGTGGCAGCAGCGGCGGCAATGTTACTGCTCCAGTCACCGCGCCGGTACAGCAAACCCCGTCGCAACCGCAAACACCACAATTGACCATCAAGGTACCCACGGCTGCCAATAGTTGGGTGGAAGGCAATCCGAAAGAAACCGAAAGCATCATTCAGACAGATGGCATCCGCAACTGGCGCCGCAGTTCGGATACGATTGTCACTTACCTGCGCCTTGGCAAAACTGGCGAGCTGGAACTGGCGTTAAATGCCAAAGTGTTGTCCGGCACTTCGGCGCTGGAAGTCAGCCTTGGCGGCGTCAGCAAAAAAGTTGAACTGAGCAACACGGTTTTGCAGCAGGTATACGTCGGCAAATTTAATGTCATCAAGCCTGGTTATCAGAAGATCGTGCTGCGTGGCATCAGTGCCAGTGCCGAGGTGTTTGCCGATATTGACGACCTTCTGATTGGCGGCAGTGCGGTCGGCAGCGACAGCTATTTTATTAAAGATGAGTTCTACTGGGGCCGGCGCGGACCTTCGGTACACCTGAATTACCCAAGCCCGACCGACGCTGCAGTGGAATACTTTTATTCGGAACTGACAGTGCCGGCCGGCCAGGATGTGATCGGCTCTTATTACATGGCCAATGGTTTTGGTCAGGGTTATTTTGGTATTCAGGTCAATTCCGCCAGCGAACGCCGCGTGTTGTTTTCGGTCTGGAGCCCTTATGAAACAGACGACCCGAGTAAAATCCCGCCGGAAGACCGTGTACAGCTGCTGCGCAAAGGCCCTGAAGTGCAGATCGGTGAATTTGGCAATGAAGGCTCCGGTGGTCAGAGTTATCTGGTCTATCCGTGGCGTGCCGATAATACCTACAAATTTCTGCTCAAAGCCAAACCTGGCGACAATAACAGCACTGACTACAGCGCCTGGTTTTATGCACCTGAGCAGGCCAGCTGGCGCCTCATTGCCAGTTTCCGCCGGCCCAAGACCCAAACCTGGTTAACCCATCATCATGCTTTTCTGGAAAACTTTATACCGGAAGCCGGCCAGTTCAGCCGCGAAGCGCAATATGGCAACGGCTGGGTCAGAACTGCCACCGGCGAATGGTTGCCGCTACTACAAGCCAGTTTCAGCTATGACGATACCGCCAAACGGCAATCACGCTGGGACTATCAGGGCGGTATGAAAAATGGTCGGTTTTACCTGAAAAATGGTGGTTTTTTCGATGAATTCACCACTTATGCCAGCAAATTCAGCCGCGAAGCCACCGCTGCACCAGCGCTGGATTTAACGCAATTACCGTGATTTATTCCTACCAGCATCCACTTAAGGAATAAATTATCAACACCCTCTGGCCGCTGCGACGCCAACGCGATATAACTGTAATGCACCTATCGCCACTTCGTTGGAGCCGCAGATGTCAAAAGCCAACTTACCCCGTCGCCAGCTCGCTAAAAACTTACTCGGTCTGGCGGCAACGGGGACTTTATTCAGCCTTGCCGCACCGACCGCGCTGGCGGCGCCGCAACGCCCGGTAATCAAACCGCGGCCATTGCAACCCGGTGACACTGTCGGACTGGTCAGCCCTTCTGCGGCAACAGCGGACGCGCTGGATTTTCAGCTGGTACAGCAGGCGATGCAGGCATTAGGATTTAAGGTCAAAAATGGCAACTTTATTGCCAACCGGCGGGGTCACCTGGCTGGCACTGATGCAGAGCGCGCGGCGGATCTGAATACAATGTTTGCCGACCGCGAAGTGAAAGCAGTGATTTGTCTGCGAGGCGGCTCCGGTGCTGCACGTATTCTGCCGTTACTGGACTATGCAATGATTGCGGCGAACCCAAAGGCGCTGCTGGGTTACTCTGATATCACGGCGCTGCATTGTGCGCTGCAGGCAAAAACCGGTCTGATTAGTTTTCACGGCCCGAATGGTGCCGATGGCTGGCCGGCTTTTAATGTGCAGCAATTTCAGCAGCTGTTTTTTGCCAAAACTTTGCCGCTTTACCAAAACCAGGCGGAAATCAAAGACGAACTGGTGCCTCGCAACAGCCAGACACTGACGATCCGTAGTGGCGTTGCTGAAGGCCGGCTGGTCGGCGGCAATCTGACGGTGCTGACTGCTTTATCCGGCACGCCTTATTTTCCGGATTGCCGCGACAAAATCCTGTTTATCGAGGATATTGCCGAAGCACCATACCGTATTGACCGTATGCTCAGCACCCTGGCGCTAAACGGCACACTGCAGCACATCAAAGGCCTCGTTTTTGGCGAATGTACAGACTGTGAACCGGAACATGGCTACGGCAACCTGACGCTGGACCAAATTCTGCAAGACTATGTCTTGCCACTGAAGATCCCGGCCTATCGCGGCGCCATGATTGGTCATCTGAAACGTCAGTTCATTTTACCCGTTGGCGCTACAGTAAGGCTTGATGCGGGGGCCGGCACCCTGCAACTGCTTGAGCCGGTATTTGCCGGCTAATTCTGCGACATCAATCGGTCAGCCCCATCTGTTGCAAACCATACCGTTCAATTTTTTTCAGTAAGCCCTGGCGCGACAAACCGAGCTGGCGCGCCGCCTGACTGCGGTTGCCCTGATGGGTGGTCAGTGCTTCACTTAATAAACGAATTTCCAGCTGACGTACCTGCTCTTCCAGTGAACTGCCGGGCGGTAACTGCACATCCACAAAAACGGACTCCACCGCATCCAGATGCAGCAGCTGAATATCGGCCAGCTGCACCACGCCATGACGGGCAATAGCAACCACACTTTCCAGCGTATTGCGTAGTTCCCGCACATTGCCCGGCCAGGGCCTTTGCAAAAACCACTGCAGCGCCGGCGCGGCTAATTGGACATTTTGTGACGACTTTGCAGCGATTTGCTGCAAAAAATGCTGAATGAGCAGCGGAATGTCTTCGCGCCTCTCGTCCAGCGCCGGTGTTTCCAGCGTGATGCCTTTGATGCGGTAATACAAGTCTTCGCGAAAACGGCCTTGTTTCACCAGTTCAGGCAACTGCGCATTGGTCGCTGAAACCAGCCGGATATCGATTTTTTTCTGCTCACGGCCACCGACCGGATAAAAAGTGCCTTCCTGCAACACACGCAGCAGCTTCACTTGCATTGGTAGCGGCATCTCGCCAATTTCATCGAGAAACAGCGTGCCGCCGTCGGCCATACTGAGCAGGCCCTGCCGGTCTTTGTCGGCACCGGTAAAAGCACCGCGTACATAACCAAACAGTTCACTTTCCAGCAATTCAGCCGGAATAGCGCCGCAATGCACCGAGACAAAAGGCCCGGCGGCGCGCAAACTAAGCTGATGCAGTGCTCTGGATACCACTTCTTTGCCGGTACCGGACGGGCCTGTCACCAGTACCCGCACATCAGTAGGCGCAATACGCTCAATCAGCGTGCGGATATTGCGCAGCGCCGGCGAAACTCCGACCAGCTGCTGCACCCCTTGTTGCGCCTCAGCACCGCGTTTGAAGCTGTTGAGTTCCTGTTCCAACAGATGTTTACTGACCGCCCGCTTCACCACGACGGCCAGTAAATCCGGATCTATTGGTTTAGCGAGGAAATCCCATGCGCCAAGGCTAATTGCCTGCAGCGCCAGTTCCCGTTCGGCGTGACCGGTCAGAATGATCACCGGCTGGCCCGCCAGCTCGGGCAGCGCCTGCAAGGTGGCCTGCGGGTCAAAAGCTGGCGGCAAAGACAGGTCGAGCAGGATTAAATCCACTGGTTGTTGTGCCAGCACTGTTTTGGCCTGTGCCAGATCGGCCGCCAGCAGCACCTGATGGCCCTGCTGCTGCAAAAAACGTTCGGCCAGCAGGCGAAACGCCGGTTCGTCGTCGACCAGCAAGATGCGGGCAGTGCGGAAATTATCTAACGAAAAAGCAGCGCTCATCAGCGTATCTCTCCGGAAATCGCAGGCAAATGTACCACGAAGCAGACCGGCCAGACCGGGTCGCTCTGATGTTGAATACGGCCCTGATGGGCCTCAATAATACGGGCAACGATGGCAAGACCCAGGCCACTACCACCGGCCCTTTTACTGACAAAAGGCCGGAACAGCTGACCGTCCAGCAGCGATGCGTCGAGTGCCGGACCATTGTTCAGCACCCGGATCTGCACGTCACCGCCCACAGGGTTAGCTTCTACGCGCAGACATGCGCCGGGCTGATTGCGTAAAAACGCAAAGGCGTTGTCAAACAGGTTCTGCAACACTTGCTGAATGCGGTATGGGTCGGCCTGCAACTGTAAACCGGCCGGCATCTCCAGCTCCGTGCGCACCCCATCCGGCGCCTGCTGTAGCAAAGACTGCACCAGCGGCTGCAGCTCAAATACAACCGGTTGCAGCTGCAGCCGGCCGGCATACACCAGCATGTCGGCGATGAGCCGGTCCGCCCGTTTCAGCTGAGTCTGAATATGACCACGCAGTTCAGCATCGACCGCGGCAGATGCCATCGAAATGATATTCAGCGGGTTACGCAATTCATGCGCCATCGCGGCGGCCAAAGCGCCGAGTTCGACCAGATGTTGCTGCGCCAGCTGCTGTTTTTCGGCCTCCGCCAGCGCTAAGGCCGACTGCAGACGGGCGCAGCTGCTGACCAGCAAGGAGCCAAACACTTCGGCCGTCAGTTTTAAGGTCGGCGTCAGACCTTGTTCACCTTCAATAGAAAATTGCCAGCTGTTAGCTGCTGCTTCACTACTTTTCACTGCAATAACCTGCAATTTCAGCGACGACGATTCAGTGCTCTGTGCCAGCAGTTCAGT
Source organism: Rheinheimera texasensis DSM 17496 (assembly GCF_000711985.1). Lineage (GTDB taxonomy): Bacteria > Pseudomonadota > Gammaproteobacteria > Enterobacterales > Alteromonadaceae > Pararheinheimera > Pararheinheimera texasensis. Next base: position 103,462 of record NZ_JONU01000015.1, on the reverse strand, counting down.
GCCCTGCCACAGCCCAATCTGTACCGGTTGTTTTAGCGGCTGACGAATGAGCACTGCCGCCTGCTCGGCGAGCTGCTGCCAGTCGGCGGCAAGAGCCAGCTGTTGCTGCCAGCGACTGACCATGGCTTCACTCAGCTGCACGCCAGGGAAAATCAGCCGCTCGGCTAACCGGCTGGCCGGCCGGTAGGCCGCAGCGGCGAATAATAGCAACAGACTGGAATAGAGCCAGAGCTGCCAACCCGGTACTTCAGCCAAAGCCGGCATGCCAAACTGGCCAAATAACGAACTGATCAGCGCCATCAACAACAACAGCAATAAGCCCATCACCAGATAGACCAGCGCCCGGCTGGCAAAGGCATTGACCGCCAGCAACTGATAACGGACCACGCTGTACACCAGCAACACCAGATACAGCGGCAATACCAGCATTGGCCAGGGATACCAGTTAAGGCCAAGCGACGGAAAGACAAAGCTGGTCGCCAGTAACAAGCCAATGCCGGCGGTCATTGAAATGGCCACTACTGAATGACGTTTATTGCCCTGATAAGCATGGCGGCCACGCCACAGCACCCAGTGCGCCAGCATACCGAGCAGCACGGTGTACCCCAGATTAAACCAGCCAAAACCATCAAACAGGAAAAACACCGGCATGCCATACAAGGCCTGCACCCGCGCCGACGGTTGTGACCAACTCAGCAGCACCACCAGCACTGAACCCAGCAACACCCAGGCCTGATACTGGCGTAACCATTCAATCCAGCGCAGCTGCGGCTGTTGTGGCTGTGTCGTGACATAACGCAGCGCAAATTGCAGAAAAAACGCCGGCATTAGCGGATTGGCCAAAATCAACACTTTACCGGGCAACAACAAGTCATGTTGCAGCGCCAGATGGCCACCGCACCAGGCCGCCATCATGGCGCAAAAACCAGCCAGCGGTTTTAACACCGGTTGAAAACGTGCGTGCCACCAGAGCCATAGCCCTGTCCACAAAGCACTGAGGCTGGTCAGCCCCAGCATGGTTTCAAATAACAGCGCTAAATCCATCAGGTCTCCCCGCATTTCAGACACCATGTGTCAACGGTGTTGACGATTTATTGTGGGCATAGCGTAAACCAGCTTGTCAGCCTGCTCAAGCAGCTTGGCATTTATTGATACAGATCAATGTTTTGCTAAATTGCGCTGGCATGGCCCAACAATCGCATTGAACTGGCATCGATGTTGATTTTTAGGTCCTTAGTGGCAGGAGTAGATGCATGCTGTGGTCAGTCTTTCTCACTGAATTGGCTTTTCTGGTTGGTATCGTCGCCGTACTGGCGCCGTTATGGTTCTGGGCCGAACGCGGCCGGGGAGCAGCATGATGGAACTGGATTCCGCGCTTCTGTCCCGGCTGCAGTTTGCTTTTACTGTCAGCTTTCACATTATTTTCCCATCTATCACTATCGGCCTCGCGACGCTGATTGCCATCTGGGAAGGTCTGTGGCTGAAAACCCGCAACCCGCTGTACCTGCAACTGGCCAAATTCTGGATCAAACCTTTTGCCATTACTTTTGGCATGGGCGTGGTATCCGGCATTGTGTTGTCGTACGAATTTGGCACTAACTTCTCGAAGTTTTCTGAGCTGACCGGCGCTGTACTCGGGCCTTTGATGGCTTACGAAGTACTGACGGCGTTTTTCCTCGAAGCCGGTTTCCTCGGTGTGATGTTGTTTGGCTGGCAACGCGTCAGCGCACGGCTGCATTTCTTCGCCACTTGCACTGTCGCCGTGGGCACCTGGATCTCAGCGTTCTGGATCATCGCCGCCAACAGCTGGATGCAGACCCCGGCTGGTCACGCCATCGTCGACGGTAAGTTTGTCGTCGAAAGCTGGCTGGAAGTGATTTTTAACCCCTCGATGCCTTACCGGCTGGTGCATATGCTGCTTGCGACTATGCTGACTGCCGGCCTGGTGGTACTCGCTACTTCGGCCTGGTATTTACGTCGTAAGGAACATATCGCTTTTGCGCGGAAGGGCCTGTCGTTTTCGTTGTGGTGGTTGTTAATTTTTGCACCTCTACAGGCTTTTGTCGGTGATCTGCATGGTCTGAACGTGAAAGAACATCAACCGGTGAAGCTGGCAGCAATGGAAGGCATTTGGCCGGCGCGCGAGCAAAATGTGCCGCTGTTGTTGTTTGCCATTCCGGACCCGGTGCAAGAGAAAAACCATTTTGAGGTCGCCATTCCGGGCATGGCCAGTTTGATCCTGACCCACGACTGGCATGGTGAACTGACCGGTCTGCAATCGGTGCCAAAAGCCGACAGACCCAATGTGCCGCTGGTGTTTTTCTCGTTTCGCGTCATGGTTGGCCTCGGTGTCCTGATGATAATGCTGGCACTTTGGGGCCTGTGGCTGCGCCGGCGTGACGCGCTGTACCAACAACCGCTGTTTTTATGGCTGTGCAGTCTGATGGCGCCCACCGGGGTGATTTCAGTGCTGGCCGGCTGGTATGTGGTCGAAGTCGGCCGTCAGCCCTGGATTGTCTATGGACTGGTCCGCACCAGTGAAGTGGTGTCGCCGCTGCCGGCAGAGCGGGTCGCCTTGTCGCTGACCTTATTTGTGCTGACATACAGCCTGCTGTTTGGCGTCTATCTGTATTTTTTCCGCAAGCTGATTAAAAAAGGCCCACCACCACTAGAGGATTTACAACATCATCTGATTGGCGTCGAAGCCTCAGGATATGCGCTGGCCCTGACCAAAACTCTGCAAGGCAATGACACTCAGACCGAAGGAGCCAAATAATGGATTTACCCCTGTTTTATTTCCTGCTGCTGGGCTTTGCCATCCTGATGTATGTATTGCTGGATGGCTTTGATTTGGGCATCGGTATTTTATACCCCTGGTTTCGCGACGAAGCCGACAAAGACCAGCTGATGCGGTCTATCTCCCACGTCTGGGACGGCAACGAAACCTGGCTGGTGTTTGGCGGCGTGATTCTGTTCGGCGCTTTTCCGGCGGCTTACGCTGGCCTGACTTCGGCCTTGTATGCACCCATTATGCTGATGTTGATTGGGCTGATTTTTCGCGGCGTCGCTTTTGAATACCGTTTTAAATCAACTACATCCAAACGCTGGTGGAACCGTGCTTTTGCCATAGGGTCGACCGTCGCGGCCTTTTGTCAGGGCCTGATGCTTGGCGTATTGATTGGCGGGACACCGCTGGTATCGGCGTCGCCGCTGGATTTACTAACGCCATTTACCTTGTTTACTGGTTTTGCCCTGCTGGCCGGTTATGCCCTGCTCGGCTGCACTTATCTGGTGATGAAATGCCGGGACGGCAGGCAACAACGTGCGGCGCGCTATGGCCGGCGTTTAGTCTGGGTTTTGATGGGCGCTATGCTGGTGGTCAGTATTGCCACGGCCATGGGTAGCGACGAGATTTGGCAGCGCTGGTTTGGTGGCTGGCACTTCCTCTGGTTATGGCCACTGCCGTTATTGTCTGTGCTGGCTGCACGCTTGCTCTACCGCGATTTGGGCCGGGTGCAACGTCAGTTAAAAGCCGGTGCCATCCCGCATAGCCGCCACGAGGACCGGCCTTTCTGGCTAGCTGTTAGTCTGTTTGCGCTGGGCTTTGCTGGCCTGTTGGTTAGTCTGTTTCCGGCAATTGTGCCTGGCAAACTGAGTTATGTTGAGGCTGCAGCACCGCAAGCCAGTTTGCAGTTTATGCTGCCGGGCGTGTTGATTTTTGTCCCGTTGATCCTGGCCTATACCTGCTGGGGTTACCGTATCTTCGCCGGCAAGGTCGAAGACTTTAGCGAGGGCTATTAAGATGGAAAACAAAACCCGGACAGCTGAAATTTTTTCTCTTACCACTGCCATTCGTCGCAAATGGCAGCGGTTACAACGCCCGGGCAATCACTGGTTTTTCTTGTTGTATCTGGGAGGACTGGCAGCGATCTTTGCGATCGCCAGCTTATTGAAATTTGGCACAAAATTGCTGTAACCACGAGGTTTTCAAACAAGATCTAGCCAGAAAAACTGCAGCAAATTTTGACTTGGATCAGAGTTTTTAAGCACAGCCTGATTGACTTTTTCGCTCAGGCTGTGCGTTTTTTTTCATTGCCTTTTTAAAACGGCCGCTGCTATAGTCAATTCGTGGTTCTGCTGTTGAACCTGTCAGAGATTTGATTCTATGCGTCTGCTGAAACTGTTTTTAGTCATCCTCTACATGAGCGTCCAGCTGTCGGGTGAAACCCGCTCTGCCTCTCAGGCATGGGTTGATAATACAGAAGCACAGTTCAGCCACAGTCAGGTACTGCTCAGTCAGCAAACGCTGAAAGTTACTGACGCAGAAACGCCAAAAGACCCCGAAACAAAACACCCGGTGCTGTTACAGAGCACATCAGTTGTTACTGCTTATTTCCCGGATGTTATTGCTCACACCTTTAATGGCTTGCCGCCACGCCAGCAGAATCAGCTGCTCGCTGCGCCGCGCGCACCACCTGCCATCGCCTAATCTGTTGTCCCGCTGTGAAAACAGCATTGCATTCTATTTTTCCCAGATTAGATCGGGCCTGCTCTGACAGGCTCCTGTGAGGCATATATGAGAAAGTTAAACGTTTATACCGTTGATCACATTGACCATTTGATCCAACCCACTGAATTTGCTGATACCACGTTAAAATCGCCTGCATTGCAGATTTTTAACGATTTCCGCCACAGCGCTCCCGCCATCCTGGATGCGGAAACCAATGCGTTAGAAGCGCTGGATATGATGACGCATGAACACTGCAGCTTTAAGCTGGTGGTGGATGCACATAAAGAAATGATTGGCCTGATTAGTACTGAGCAGCTGTCATCGCAGAACATCATGCAGCATGTCAGCAAAGACTTAAAAGCCAGCGAGCTGCAAGTGGTTGACCTGATGCGTCACCGCGACAATCTGATCGCCCTGTCCTACCAGCAAATTCAGTACTGCACTGTTGGTGATGTGTTGAACACACTGCAGCACAATGGCGAATCCTTTTGTGTGGTGATTGATTTGGAAAACCACCAAATCCGCGGTGTGATTAGTGCCCGTGATATCGCCAGCCGTCTGCATTTACCGCCGCTCGAAATTGAACGGCAACCGACCTTCCTGAATATCTTCGACCGGTTGTACGCATAAAGCGTCGGGTTACACAAATCAGGTTGGGACCGGCTGTTGGGGCCGGACTGGTTGGGACAAAAAGGCGGCTTAGGCCGCCTTTATTGTTTTTGCTTAGAAAGCAGTTACCAGCGCTCAGTAATCGTCCTGCATCCGATTCATCAGACTGGTCAGATAAGCAATGCCATTTTCCGCGGATAGGGCATTAATTGGTGCCTGCCCCATGGTGTAAGCATTTGCGTTGGTCAGCCACTGCGCAAACAACGCGTCAGAGCCAAAATAGGCCAGTCCTTGCTGATAAAACTGTTCTGCTTCCACCGGATCAATCGCATGTGAACGAATCATCCGATATGCATTTTCCGAGATTGTTGCCATAGCATCCCTCCTGCGGTGTTTGCCTGAACCTTTTTACTATAGCCAAGGCTGCTAATTCGCCAAGCGCGTCACCACAAATCGCTGTAGGGCCCGCCACGTCAGCTTTACAGGCGCTGCATTCGTATGCAGCACAGCTTGGCAGCCAGATGTCCTATATTGCTGACAATATTCAGTTTTATTGGAGTTCGCCGGTATGCGTCTGTCGTTGTTGGTGCTTTGTACCTTCTGGAGTTTTTTTTCACTGGCATTGCCACAGGTCAGCCAGGGCAGCCTGCAACGACTGGAAAATTTCCCGTCAAAACTGGTGCCGCCCCGGCATATCGATATCTGGCTGCCGGTTGGTTTTAACCCGACGCACAAATACGCCGTGTTATACATGCATGACGGCCAAATGCTGTATGACGCCAATAGCACCTGGAACAAACAGGAATGGCGGGTGGATGAAACGGCACAGGCGCTAATCAGCAGCGGCAAAGTGCGGCCTTTTATTGTGGTGGGTGTGCATAACGCCGATTTGAACCGCCATGCTGAATACTTTCCGCAACAGCCTTTTTTAAGTCTGCCAGCAACCACTCAGCAGAGCCTTTATCAGCTGGACCGGCAACCAGGTCAGAAACTATTTCAGCGTGAAGTTTATTCCGATGCGTACCTGAAGTTTCTGGTGACAGAATTAAAACCCTACATCGACAGCCATTTCCCGGTGCTGACCGACCCCGCCAATACTTTTGTGCTGGGTTCCAGCATGGGTGGTTTAATCTCGATGTATGCCATCAGTGAATACCCGCAAGTGTTTGGCGGCGCAGCATGTTTATCCACGCACTGGCCGGGGATCTTCCCGGACAAAGACAATCCGGTGCCTGCTGCATTTTTTCGCTACATGCAACAGCACTTACCCAAAACCGGCCAGCATAAACTGTATTTTGACTATGGCGACCAGACGCTGGATGCCTTGTACCCGCCATTACAACGTCAGGCAGACCAAGTGATGCAACAGCTGAAGTATCCGCCGGCATTATGGCAAAGCCGCTTTTTCCCGGGCGAGGATCACTCCGAGCAAGCCTGGGCGAAACGCCTCGACCTACCGCTGCAGTTTTTACTGACGCCAAAACCCTGATCGAAGTAAGCGCTGCGACGTAACTGTTGTCAGATAAGCGGTGGAGACAGCAGATGCATGTAGTGATTTTGGGCGGAAATAGTGGCATTGGCGCGGCGTTAACTACTCACTATTTGAGTTGCGGGGCTATGGTGTCAGTGTTTAGCCGCACCGCAATGCCAGTAGAGCAAGCCGGTCAGCCGGCTTGGTCACCTCAACAACGTGCAGATCACCGTCAATATCTGTATCAGCCGGAACAGCTGGAACAAAGTTCTGCGCCGCTGCAGGACGCGCTGGCCACTGTGTTCGCTCAGCCGGTTGATCTGGTGTTTTGTTGCCTCGGTCTGCTGCATCAGGCAGAGCTACAACCGGAAAAAAGCCTGCGGCAACTCAGCGCTGACAACTTACGCCAGGCCTTTGAAGTCAATACGATTTTGCCGTCGTTGTGGCTGCAGGCCCTCTGGCCATGGCTGACCAAATCACCCCAAGTCAAATTATGTTGGTTGTCGGCGAAAGTCGGCAGTATTGGCGACAATCAGGCTGGTGGCTGGCATAGTTATCGTGCCAGCAAGGCAGCGCTGAATATGCTGGTCCGCGGCGCAGCAATAGAACTGAAACGTCAGCTGCCGCAAGCGACCCTGGTTGCGTTGCATCCGGGTACTACAGACACTGCGATGTCAAAACCCTTCCAGCGCAATTTGCCAGCTGGCCAGTTACAAAGCCCTGCGGCGACTGCACGGCGGCTGGCCGCAACGGTGGCAGATTTAACGCCGGCACAAAATGGAGCCTTGCTGCATTGGGATGGTACTGTGCTGCCGTATTAACCCGAGGGTGCTACGAATCAACCAGTAAACAGAAGCTTCTGGGGTCCAGCTGCGGAAATTCGCTACAAACGCTGATATGCCGCAGCGGCGGCTTCAGCACAATACCTTTTTTAAATAACGCCTGTTGCAGTTGCAGCTGCCAGCCCGGCAATGCCTTGAGCAACAGCTCGCGCCTGTCAGCTGGTGCCTGCACATAAACCAATAAACTTTGTGGAAAATGTTCAAACTGCAGCTGATACGCGAGGCCCAAGCCGCCCTGTTGTTGCCAATCAGGCCATAACTTTTGCAGCACCTCACGCAGTTTTTGCTCCTGCTGCTGGCAACGCGCCGACAGTTTGCGGCTCAGCCAGTCTGGGCCGGGTTTGACGCTGGCCATCAGCAGTACTGCCCGGCAACCCAGCCCGAGCTCCAGGCCCACTGGAAGTTATAACCGCCGAGCCAGCCGGTGACATCCATCACTTCTCCGACAAAATACAGGCCCGGCTGTTTTTTTGCTTCCATGGTTTTGGACGACAACTCGTTAGTATCAACGCCGCCCAAGGTCACTTCGGCGGTGCGATAACCTTCAGTGCCATTGGGTTTAAATACATAGTGATGCAGCGCCTGACTGATATGGCTGATGGTTTTATGTTGCAGCGCTTTCAGTGGCTGATTATTTATTACTTTGATTTCTATCAGCTTTTCTACCAGCCGTTTCGGCAATACTTTACCTAATGCCGTCTTCAGCTCCTGCTCCGGGTGTTTTTGCTGTTGTTCACGTAAAAACTCGGCGACATCCAGTTGAGGTAGTAAGTTGATCAACAAATCATCGCCGGGCTGCCAGAATGACGAGATTTGCAAAATAGCCGGGCCACTGAGACCACGGTGGGTAAACAGCATATCCTCCGGGAACACCACATCATTGGCTTCAGCGGTGACCGGCAGTGCTACGCCACTGATTTCTTCAAAAACCGCTTTGTCGGCTGGCTGCCAGGTCAGCGGTACTAATGCAGCCCGCACCGGTAAGACGTTCAGGCCAAACTGTTCCGCCAGCTGATAACCCAAAGCAGTAGCACCTAAATTTGGCAGACTGAGGCCGCCGCAGGCTACCACCAGGCTCTGGCAACTGCGTGTCAGTTCCGGCGTCACCACCTGATACAGGCCATCTGCATGAGTGACGCTGCTGATTTGTTGCTGCAACGCAATCTGCACGCCGGCTTTGCGGCACTCACTGCTCAGCAGTTCAACAATATCTTTGGCGCTGTCATCGCAAAACAGCTGGCCTAAGGTTTTTTCGTGATAGGGGATTTGGTACTGCTGTACCAGGCTGATGAAATCCCATTGCGTGTAGCGGCTTAACGCCGACTTGCAGAAATGCGGGTTTTGCGACAGGTAGTTCTGATGACTGGCATAGATGTTGGTAAAATTACAACGCCCACCACCAGACATCAGAATTTTCCGGCCGATTTTTTTGCCGTTATCCAGCACCAGCACGCGCCGGCCACGTTTACCGGCTTCAATCGCACAAAATAAACCGGCGGCGCCTGCGCCAATCACAATGACATCCCACTGCTGCATCTGGAATTTACACCTCTGAGTTTCAGCTCAGGCCATACCCCAAGCAATGGCAGGCCGAAAACCGGCTATTGTCCGGCGGATCTGGCAGAAAGGCAAATATCAGCCCGCTTTAACAGCCCTGAATGACAAATAGTGCGAAAAAATTCGTATTTTTTATATCTTTTAAATCTAACTTATCTCTTATAGTAATAAATTCATACCTGTAACTATTTGTAATAATTCGTAGCAATAATGCCTGCTCCAGCATGATCTTTCTACGCAACATGCACCATTTCAGTGCAGTCTGATTTTTGAACAGTCCCGCTTATATAACCAAATGTTAATTTAGTTATCTTTACAGCATTAAAGCATTGATGAAATATTGCGTTACCCGCACCAGAGCGCTGAACTCCAATGGCAGCAGCAAAAATAACAGCGGGTACTGTCCAGGCAATTACAACAACTCATTATTGAGAAATTACAATGCAACAATTCAAATTACATAAAATCGCCCTTGGAACCCTTACAGCATTGATGCTGACCCCAGTCGCCGCGCAGGAAGTAACCCTGGCGGATACAAAGCAGGCTACAGAAGCCAACACCCAGTTTATTCTGACCTACAAACAAAGCGGCAACGCTGCCGGCGACATGCTGTCTGATGCGGATGTCAGCACACAAAACTTCGTCGACGAACAAATCAACGTGCAACAGCATGTCGAAGAAACGCTGTCAGTGTTGGCAGGTTCTGAGCTGGATTATGTCCGCGCCAGTGCAGTCAATGGCCGTCATATCGTGCGGGCAGAACGTCGCCTCAGCGAAAAAGAAAAAGCTGACATGATCAAGGCGTTGAAAAACGATCCAAATGTCGGCGAGATTGAAGAAGACCGGCTGTTACAAATCGCCGCGACGCCAAACGACACGCAATACAATAACCAATGGCATTATTATGAAAATACCGGTGGTCTGCGCGCACCGGCCGCCTGGGACCAGGCTGATGGTACCGGCGTTGTGGTTGCAGTACTGGATACCGGTTACCGCCCACACGCCGATCTGAATGCCAACATTCTGCCTGGCTACGACATGATTGCTGATTCATTCATCGGCAACGACGGCAATGGTCGCGACAACGACGCCAAAGATCCGGGTGACTGGGTCGCAGTCGGCGCTTGTGGCGGCGGTCAACCAACCCAGGCACAGGATTCCAGCTGGCATGGCACTCATGTAGCCGGCACTATCGCTGCTGTCACTAATAATAACAGCGGCGTTGCCGGTGTGGCTTACAAAGCCAAAGTGGTGCCAGTACGGGTATTAGGTAAATGTGGCGGTTACACCTCTGATATCGCAGACGGCATTATCTGGGCATCGGGCGGCACCGTGTCCGGCGTGCCGGCCAACGCCAACCCGGCGAAAGTCATCAATATGAGCTTAGGTGGCTCCGGTGCCTGTGATTCTACCACTCAGGCGGCAATCAACTCTGCCCGTTCACGTGGCACTGTGGTGGTGATCGCTGCAGGTAATGACAACAGTAACGCCAATAACTTTAACCCGGGTAACTGTGCCGGCGTCGTGAACGTGGCATCGACTAACCGCAATGGCGGACGCGCTTATTACTCCAACTACGGCACTTCAGTTGACGTTGCTGCACCTGGTGGCGCACAGAACTCAGCCAATGACTCCAACGGTGTGTTGTCGACCCACAACAGTGGTACCACAACACCGGGCTCAGACATCTACACCTATATGCAAGGCACCTCAATGGCAGCCCCGCATGTGGCAGGTGTTGCAGCGCTGATCATGCAGAAAAAACCAACGGCAACGCCGGATGAAGTGGAATCTATCCTGAAAACCACCACCCGCGCCTTCCCGGCAACTTGCAGCAACTGCGGTACCGGTATCGTTGATGCCGCTGCGGCAGTCACCAAGGCTGCAGGTGGCAGCAGTGGTGGTACTACGCCGGTGACCTCAACCACATCGAATATTTCAGTGGCAAAAAGTAGCTGGAAATATTACACCCTGACGGTTCCTGCCGGTCGCACCAACCTGACCATCAGCACAGCCGGTGGTACCGGTGATGCCGATTTATATGTGCGTTTAGGCTCAAACCCAACTCTGAGCAGCTACAGCTGCCGGCCATATAAAACCGGAAATACAGAAAGTTGTAGTTTCACTAACCCGACAGCTGGCACTTACCACATCGGTATTTACGGCTATGCCGCAGTGACTGGCCTGACACTGAGCACCAGCCATCAGTAACAGACTGATATAGAACTAAAAAAGCCGCTGCTGCGGCTTTTTTTATCAGCTTTGCACCCTCTGATCATCCGTGAAAACCAGCGACGGCAGCCATCTGTTGCTGATAACCACTGCTGAATGCCTGCCAGTCTGCTGCCGTGAAAAAGAAAGCAGCACGCAGCCCCAGTTCTTTCTGCAGACTTCTGTGCAGCCGGGCCACCGGCTCCGGCCACCAATGTGTGCCTTCGCATCTGGCGCACTTATCAAAATCAATCAGCCAGAACTGCCCCTTGGCATCCAGCAGAATGTTGTGACAGTTTAAATCGGAGTGGTAAACCCCGGCCTGATGCAACTGTGCTACCAAAGTGCCGAGCTGTTGCCACTGCACCTGCGTCAGTGCCTGCTGCTGCAGATAATGAAACAAGTCCTGACTATGAGGGATCCGTTCAAGCAGTATGTCAGCACTATAGCCAACACCACGCCGCTGATAACGTGCCGCCACCGGTGCCGGCACCGGCAGTCCGGCATGACGCATCCAGAGCAATAAACTGAATTCAGCCAGCGCGCGGCTGCGGGCGACAGGTTCAGCGGCAAACCAGTCCTTGTTCAGGTTGCCAATCAGCCCGCCGCGATAATAATGCCGCAGCACCCAGTCGGTCTCAACGCCAGCCACGCGGACAAAATACACGGTATTACGCCCGCTGGAATAACCGGTCACCGCCTGCTGCGCCTGCCACCAGGCCGGGTCAAACAAAGGCGCATCCTGCAGTTCAGGCGCCAGCGATGGCGCGCACCAGCGCAATTCACCCGGCAGCACCACCGGCATAGCAAGCGTCTGTTGACTGATGCTGTTGAGAATGCGCGCTGTGGCACCGCCTTGTTGCTCGTACAGCGCTAGTCCTGCCGCAGCCAGGCGCTGTCGCTCCGCCGGTTCGCTCAGCAGTGTTTGTACCTGCTCAGCCAGGGTTGTCGCATCCGACACCCAGCTTACCGCAGCATGCTGCTCAAGTAATTGATAAGCATGAGCAAAATTAAACACATGCGGCCCAGATAGCAGCGGTTTCGCCAGACACATGGCTTCGAGTGGATTATGGCCGCCACGCGGGATTAATGAACCACCGATAAACACCAAATCAGCCGCCTGATACCACAACATCAGCTCGCCCATGCTATCACCCAGCAGTACTGCGGTGTCGGCCGTTACGGCCTGATCCCGGCTGCGCCTGACAAACTTCAGATCTTCGGCTTCTATCAGCCGCGCCACGCTGTCAAAGCGATCCGGATGACGGGGCACCAATATCAGCAATATATCTGGCTGCTGTTGTCGCAGTATCTGTAGCGCTGAAAGAATGAATTCATCTTCACCGGCATGAGTGCTGCCGGCCACCAGTACCGGGCGCGGCCCCCATTCAGCACGCAGCGCCAACGCGCGCAACGCTAAATCCGGCGCTATGCGCATATCATATTTCAGATTTCCGGCGCGCACGGCCAGCGGTGAGGCGTTATTTAGGCCAGCCAGCGTATTAAAACGCCGGACTGTGGCCTCATCCTGCGCCAGAATGCCTGCAAGTTGTTGCAACATCGGTTTGACCAGCCAGGCAAAACGCCGATAACCGCGGGCTGAACGCCGTGACAACCGCGCATTGACCAATAACACCGGCACCTGATGCGCTGTAGCGGTATGCAGCAAGTTAGGCCAGAGTTCGGTTTCGAGCAGTAAAACAAGCTGCGGCGCCAGCTTGTGCAGCAAGCGGCGGTTGGCACCCGGCGTATCAAAGGGTAAATAACAGTGATAAACCCGGCCCGCGTCAATCTGGGCAGCAAAATGCTGGCGGATCCGGGCAGAGCCGGTGGGCGTGGTGCAGGTAATCGTCATCGGCAGCGCCGGATAATCGCGCAGCAAAGCTTCAATCAGCGGAATCGCCGCAACCACTTCCCCCATCGACACCGCATGCACCACCAAACCACCTTGTTGGGCCGGCGCAACAGGCTGCAGCGCAAAACGTTCGGCAAAACGCTGACGGTAAGCAGCGTCGGCCCGACTACGCCAGACAAACAGCAGCAACAGCAGTGGCCGCAGCAAATAAATCAGCAGGCTGTAACCCAATAAAGCCAGTCGGGACAAAAGGTCAGACAAGTGCAACTTCCGTTCAGTCACAAGGCAAAGTCCAGATCATACTGGCTGCGTGCCGGCTTTGCCAGCCGGATGCCGCCACGGTGTCACAGGAGGTATCTCTCTTGGCGGATAACAGATGCATTTATTAATGCGAACCATTTGTGTTAGCATATATAAAGTTAAGTAATGATGAGTTAAATTTATGTCCATCACTGCACTGCGTTATTCCAGACTGGCTCATGCTATCGGCTTATTGTGCCTGGCGCTGCCGGCTCAGGCCGCCGAAACCACTGCCGAGCAAATTTCGGTGATTGAAAAAGCCGCCGCGAAGAAAAAAACCATGCCGGCGCTGGAAGTCATCACTATCACCGGTAACAGCACAGACGCGCATTATGTCGAAACCGGCACAGTGAATCTGGTTGATTTGACCAGGATTGAACAAATTCAGCCGCTGTCGACTGAAGATGTGTTACGCCGCATCCCCGGCATCAATATCAAAACCGAAGACGAAACCGCGGTGGTAGCCAATTTTGGTATCCGTGGTTTATCCGCCAGCGAGTCAAAATCTTTGTTGCTGGAAGACGGTGTGCCGGTGGCGCCAGGCCTGTTTATCGGTAATGAACGTTATTTCAACCCACGGATCCAGCGCGTGGCGTCGGTCGAAGTATTAAAAGGCTCGGCCTCTTTACGCTACGGCCCGTCCACTATCGGCGGCGTCGTCAACTATCAGACCAAAACGCCGGATGACGGCGTGGAACTGTCAGGCCGGGTCGGCTCTTTTAATAGCCGCGAGCTGAACATTGAAGCCGGCAACACCAATGCGTCAGGGGATGCCTTTGCCGGTATCGTCGCCAGTCATGCCAAAAGCGACGGCTTTATGGGCAAAGGCTATGACATGACCGACGTCATGGCCAAAGCCGGTGTGCAGCTGGCCAACAATCAAAAAGTCGGCATTAAAGTCTCCCGCCATGAAAACGACGCTAACATCTCTTACCGCGGTCTGCTGCTCGGCGAATACAACGCCGGCGAAAGCAGAAATCCGGCGCCGGACGATTATCTGCTGGTCGACCGCACTGCGTTTGACCTGAACCACGAGTGGCAAATTAATAACAGCATGACACTGAATACAGTGGCGTACTGGAGCGATATGGCTCGCGATTACTGGCGTTATGGCGTCAACACTGCAGCATCAAACGCGGCGGGCCGTTGGGTCTACACCAATAACCTCAATGGCAACAACCGCGCCTTTGAACGGGTTGGTATTGAATCCCGCCTGCGCCTCGAGCATCAAATCGCTGACTACAGCAGTACTTCAGAATTTGGCCTGCGCCTGATGAGCGAAGAATCGGACGACCAGCGTATCGCCGCGACCCGCGCGTCGGACCGCACTGGCACTCTGGCGGCTCATTTAAAAGATTCAGCAGACAGCGTGGCCGCTTATGCACAAAGCCGCATCCAGCTCAGCGAGAACCTAGCGGTTACACCGGGTGTGCGCATCGAATCTTATGAGCAGACCCGGCTGAATCTGACGCAGAACAACAGTGAAGCCAGCACCCGCAATACCGAAGTATTACCAGGCCTGGGTTTCACTTTTGATCAAGGCGAACATCAGTGGTACGGCGGCCTGTACCGGGCTTTTTCACCGGCGGCCAACAACGTAGCGCTGGATGGGCTGAAAGATCAGCAGCTGGATGGTGAGCGCTCCGTCAACTATGAGATGGGGCTGCGCGGCACTGCTGATGCGATGCGTTATGACGTTGCGCTGTTCCTGATGGATTTCAGCAATCAGGTGGTAACCGGGAACAGTGATCCGAATCTGTCCCGTTCCAATGCCGGTGAAACCCGTCATTATGGGATGGAATTCAGCTTCGGCTATCAACTCGCAGCCAACCTGGCGCTGGATTCGAACCTGACCTGGGTACCAGAGTCTGAATTCAAAACCGGCACTACCGCTGGCAACCGCATTCCTTATGCACCAAAAGTTATCGCCAACCTGGGCCTGACTTATGATTTAGCCGACTGGAATCTGGCGCTGAACCTGCACCACCGTGGCGAACAATTTGGCGACCCAACCAATCTGGTGGCGATCCCAACGAATGCCGCAGCCGGGATTTGGGGCGGTTTATTACCGTCTTATACGGTGCTGGACCTGATGACCCAATATAAGGTGAATACACAGTTAGAAGTCTTTGCTGCAGCGAAAAACCTGACTGATAAACGTTATATCACTGGTTTACGTGAAGGGATTTATGTTGGCCCTGAGCGCTCATTTGAATTAGGCGCGCGTTATCGCTACTGACGATCAGACGCCAGACTATGAAGCCCGTCCGCGACGGGCTTTATTTTTTTGCGGCTGAACAAAAACATCCATCCGGCGGGTCTTTACGTACAGATCAGCAAGATCCGGAGAGAACGAAGATGACGAATCCCCGTTTGGCATGTTGTGGTGTTATTCAATTATCAATGCAGGCCGCCCTGCTGTTGCTGACGTTATTGCCGGGTGTCAGCCGGGCCACCACAGTAGCAGGCTCCGCAGAGCTGGCTGCGACCCGTCAGTCTGACAGCATAGTGCTGGGTGCCGGTTGCTTCTGGGGCGCTGAAAAACGTTATGCCGCTATTCCGGGCGTGCTGAACGCTGTATCCGGTTATGCCGACGGCAATGGCGTGGAACCCACTTACCGCGCCATTACCGCTACAGCGCGGCGGCACGACCCGAATAACCATGCCGAAGTGGTCAAGGTCAGTTTTGACCCGGCGAAAGTGTCGCTGCGCCACATCCTGCAAGTCTATTTTGAAAACCACGACCCGACGCAGCTCAACCGTCAGGGCAATGATATCGGCACTCAATACCGCTCAATCATCTTGGTACAAAATGCCAGTCAGCAGGCGCTGGCCGAAACGGTCAAAGCGCAATATCAGCAGTTGCTGAGTGCGGCAGGGTACGGCGCAATCACCACACAGATTAAGCTGCTTCGCGAGTTTTTCCCGGCTGAGGATTATCACCAGGATTATTTAGTAAAAAACCCGGATGGTTATTGTCCGGACCACAGTACTGGTGTGCGCTTTGCACCGACAGCGGTCACAGCGACAGACAACAGCGCGTTAGTAAAAGGCAAGCAGCTGTTAGTACTGGAGGCTGAAGGTTATTGCCCCTATTGCGAAAAATTCCGCAAGGACGTGTTAGAACAGTATCGCGGCACCATCCCGGTCACCACCCGCACCAGCGCTCAGCTACAGGGCTTGACGCTTAAAACCCCGACTTTTGCCACCCCGACTTTGTATTTCCTGCAAGACGGCAAAGAAGTGTTTGGTCACCAGGGTTATTTAACACCAAAAGAGTTCTATCAGGCGCTTGGTGCTTTTCAGCTGGGTGATTCAGAGGCCTTTAATGTGGCATTTGATAAGGGCACCGACAGCCGGTTTTGCAAACAATATGAAATTTTCAAAAACACACCGGACGGCGTGTTTATCGACAAACTGAGCGGCTTGCCGTTGTTTGACACCCGCGACCGCTTTGATTCCGGTACTGGCTGGTTGTCGTTCACCAAACCTGTAGCCGGCAGTGTGGTGGAATTACCGGATAACAGCTATGGCATGCAAAGGGTGGAAATTCGCGCCAAAGTCAGCGGTATTCATTTAGGTCACGTTTTTCCGGACGGCCCTGGCGGCCAACCCCGTTATTGTATCAACGCCACAGTGTTGGATTTTGTTGCAAGGCAACAAAAAGCAGTCGCCAACGGTACCCACTGACTTTGCCGAAGTTCTAAACGCTGACTAGACTGCGGTGACGTAGCTAAATTGAGAACGGAAGACTGGATGTTGTTGCGTTATTGTCTGCTTTGTCTGTGTTTCGTTTGGTCATGGCAGCTGCGCAGTGCAGAGACGTCAGCGCTGCGGATCATCACTGTCGAAGAACCACCGGCCAGCTTTGCCGGGCCTGCTGGTATACCTGACGGCTTTGTTGTTGATATCGTTAAAGCATTACAACGCCAGCTAAATGATCAAACACCGCTGGAGCTGATGCCCGAGGGACGGGCGATCTTAACGGCGCAACAGGAAGATAACGTACTGTTGTTCAGTTTTTCCCGTACGGCTGAACGGGAACACCAGTTCCATTGGGTTTTGCCAGTGTTGCAAAAACGCTGGCAAGTCTACCTGCCGACGCATAGCCAGTTGGAAATACATAGCCTGGCCGATTTACGAAAGCTCAGCGCAGTCGGCGTAGTTCGGGGTGATGTGCGCGAAAGTTACCTGATCCAGCTGGGTTTTACCAACCTGGTGGCAGTCACCAGCCATCAGCAGAACCTGCAAATGCTCAACAGTAACCGGGTACAAGCCATTGTCAGTGACAGTTTAGAACTGGCATATGTTCTGCGTCAGCAAGCTGATCGGCAAACAGCCCCCAAACTGGCGCTGACGCTGCGCAGCAGCAATGTGTATCTCATCATGCCTAAAAACGCGGACGCCAGCTTGGTGGCGCGCTGGCAACAAGCCGCTAAAGCACTGCAACAACACGGCGAGCTGGAGCAAATTGCCGTACAGTGGCAACAACGTATCCAGCAGGAAATGCGCATTAACGTGCAACGCGACGGCCATCTGCTGCTGTTCTGAGGTCATGCATCGGCATCGGCTTTCCGTTATACTGGCCACACTTTTGCCTAAGGTCAGACAAGTATGACAACTGCTGCTCGCCGAATTGTGTTTTTGCCAGTCTCCAGCCCCAAAGGCATCGGCGAATATATGCGTTCGCTGATCATCGCTGAGGCGTTAATCCAGGCCGATCCGACACTGGATATCCAGTTTGTGCTGAACCGGCATGCGCCGGCAGCGGCCAGCTGCCCGTTTAAAACCCATCTGCTGAATAACTCAGCCACCAAAGAAAAAGCCGTCGTCAACAAACTACTTGCCGAACTGAAACCGGATTTAGTGATTTTCGATTGCTCCGGCCGCGCTTCCCAGGCGCGGGCGGCGAAAAAAGCCGGCGCCAAAGTGGTGTTTGTGTCGCAGCACAAGAAAAAACGCGCCAAAGGCTTTGCGCTGCGCCGGTTAAGTGCGCTCGACGCGCACTGGATTGTTCAGTTTAAGTTTGTCGACGGTGACCTGACCGCACTGGAGCGCTTTAAATTACGCCTGCTGAACAAAGACGAACCAATTTTCACCGGCCCGGTGTTCAGCGCGCCGCAAGCCGAATTGCCGGCTGACTACAGCCAGTTCAGCGGCAAAAATTACAGCGTTTGGGCCGCCGGTGGCGGTGGCCATCAGGTGCAAGGCAGAAGCGCGACTGAAGAGTTTTATCAGGCCGCGTTGGCAGTTGCCACGCCAGAGCAACCAGCACTGCTGGTCGCCGGCGGCAATTTCACCGGTGAATTACCCTCGACTGACAGCGTCATAGTGGTGAAATCGCTGCCAAACCAGCAACTGATGACTTTGTTAAATCAGGCCGCGCTGATAGTCAGTGGCGGCGGCGATATGATGGGTCAGGCCATAGTGCTTGGTAAAAACATCGTCGCAGTGCCGGTTGCCGGCGACCAGCCGGACCGAGTGCTGGCGTGTGCTGCCGCTGGTCTGATTTATCCGGCGACTTTAGCCAAAGCCGACATCGTGGCACAATGCCAAAAAGCCACGCAAAAACCGCTGCAACCGGAGCAGCTGTTTGAACCAGGCCTGCAGTTGGTACTCAAAGACATTTTCCGCCTGTTAGGCCGCTCCGAAGCATTTTCGAAAGGACAAACCGCATGAATCAGACTGCCAGTTTTCTCGCTGCCCTCACCCGCCACCGCGAAGTTTTTGCTGTGGCCGAACAATATGCGGCACAAAGCCAGCAATTGCTGGACGCAGTCGTCACCTGCCTCAAGGCCGGTGGTAAAGTCGTGTGGATGGGCAACGGCGGCAGCGCGGCTGACAGCCAGCATCTGGCCGCGGAATTTATGGTGCGTTATAAAGCCGAACGCGGCCCGCTGGCGTCGATTGCATTAACGACAGATACCTCGATCCTGACCGCGCACGCCAACGACTATCACTTTGATACTGTGTTTGAACGTCAGGTGCGTGGCATTGTCCGCGCCGGCGACGTGGTGATTGGCCTCACCACTTCAGGCAAAAGCCCGAATATCAATCTGGCACTGGCTGCGGCCAATGAACTGGGCGCTTTTACTGTCGCGCTGACCGGCCGCGATGGTGGTAAAGTCAAAGATATCGCGCAGCTGCCAATCATCGTCAATTACGACGAAACCGCACGTATTCAGGAAATGCATATGTTTATCGGTCACTGGCTCTGTGAAGCGCTGGACCTGGTGCTGGCAAACTAAGAAGAACAAAGATGATTGATATCAGCCGTTTAAATCATTTGTCACAAGCGCGCATTCTGGTGGTCGGCGATGTGATGCTGGACCGTTATTATCAGGGCGACACGCAGCGTATTTCACCGGAAGCGCCAGTGCCTGTGGTTCGCGTCAGCAAAATTGAAGACAAAGCCGGTGGCGCTGCCAACGTGGCGCGCAACATTGCCCACCTCGACGCGCATGTTGGCTTACTCGGCCTGATTGGCCGTGATGACAACGGCGACAGCCTGAAACAAATTCTGGCCGCCGACGGCATCCGCTCTGAATTACTGGCGCAGGACGAACAACCGACGATTGCCAAAATGCGGGTGATCTCGCGCCATCAGCAAGTGGTGCGGCTCGATATCGAACAAAACTTCAGCCGCCAGCAGGCCGAAGCACTGGCTGACCAAGTCACAGCCCTGTTGCCGGATTATGATTATGTGCTGGTGTCAGACTATGCCAAAGGCTCGCTGGCAGCAGTCGGCCGCATTATCGCCAGCGCCAAAGCCGCCGGTAAATATGTGCTGGTCGACCCGAAACAAGCCGATTTAGCTGTCTATCGCGGCGCCGATATCATCACGCCGAATCTGTCTGAATTCCGTTTAGCCGGTGGTGATACCGGCTCAGAAGACGCGATGTTCAGCTCAGCCCGTGCCATGCTGGAACGTTGTGGTATCGCGGCCATGCTGCTGACGCGCTCTGAACAGGGGATGACGCTGATCACCGCAGATGAACATCACCATTTCCCGGCGCAGGTACTGGAAGTCAGTGACGTCACCGGTGCCGGTGACACTGTGATCGCGACACTCGCCGTGATGCTCGGCGCGGGTATGGCGTTACCGCAGGCGGTGGAGATGGCCAATCTGGCGGCAGGCCTCGTCGTGGCGAAATTAGGCGCAGCCACTGTGTCGCCACAGGAGCTGGCAGCGAAACTGAATTCGCATTTGTTCTCACAAGGCGATGTCTATCTGACGCCTTTTGATAAAGCGCTGCAACACATTGAATTTGCCAAACAAAATGGCGAGCGCATCGTCTTTACCAACGGCTGCTTTGATATTCTGCATGCTGGCCACGTGCGTTATCTGGCGCAGGCCAAAGCGCAGGGCGACCGTTTAGTAGTCGGGTTAAATTCAGACGCGTCAATTAAACGCCTCAAAGGTGAAAGCCGGCCGGTCAATCCGCTGGATGAGCGCGCCACAGTGCTGGCAAGTTTAGCCTCGGTCGACTGGGTGCTGCCGTTTGGCGACGACCCAAGCGAGCAGGACACACCGCTGCAGCTTATCCTGAAAGTGAAACCGGATGTACTGGTCAAAGGCGGTGATTACACTATCGACACTATCGTCGGCGCGCGTGAAGTGCTGGCTGCCGGCGGTGAAGTCAAAGTGCTGCAGTTTGTCGACGGCTGTTCAACCAGCGCTATCATCAAAAAAATCAAAGGGTAAGCGCTGATGTCCGGGCAAAACATGGCGGCGGCAACGCTGAACTCCATCTGTATTCTGCGGTTGTCGGCCATTGGCGATGTCTGCCATGCCGTGGCCGCAGTACAGGCGATTCAGCGTTATTATCCCCAGGCGAAAATCAGCTGGATCATCGGTAAAGTCGAAGCCATGTTGCTGAAAGACCTGCCGGGTGTTGAGCTGATTGTATTTGATAAAAAGCTCGGCCTTAGCGCTTACAGCGATTTAAGCCGCAAACTGAAAGGCAAGCATTTTGACGTGCTGCTGCATATGCAGGTTGCCCTGCGTGCCAATATCGCGTCTTTGTTTATTCCGGCGCGGCGTAAAATCGGCTTTGACTGGTCGCGTGCCAAAGAACTGCATGCACTCTTTATGCGTGAGCGTATAGCCCCGCAGCAACAGCCGCATGTGCTGGATGGTTTTGCCGGTTTTGCCCGTCATCTGGGCGTGCCGTTTTTACAAAATCCACAAGACAAACCGCAGTGGCAGATGCCTATTACCGATGAGCACCGAGACTGGGCCAAAGCTCAGCTCAGCAGCGCCACTGCGCGCCATCTGGTGATTTGCCCGGCCGCGTCCAAAGCCGAACGCAATTGGCTGCCGGTGCGTTACGCTGCGATTGCCGATTATGCTGCGACGCAGGGCTTTACGGTTTATCTCTGCGGTGGGCCAACCGCGATGGAACAGCAATTAGCCAGCGACATCAAAGCGCAGGCGCAAACCGATATCATTGATTTAGTTGGCAAAACCAATCTGAAACAACTGCTGGCGCTGCTGGAGCAAGCCTCAGTGGTGCTGGCACCGGATACCGGCCCGGCACATATGGCGGTCACTGTCGGTACGCCGGTGATTGGTTTGTACGGCCACAGCAACCCGGGCCGCACCGGACCTTATTTGTATCGCCATTATGTGGTGGATGCGTATCACGCTGAACTTAAAGCACAAACTGGCAAAACTGCCGCCGACTTACCCTGGGGTATTCGGGTCAAAGGTGGCCATATTATGGAAAAGATCAGCGTGGACGCTGTGAAAAAGATGCTGGATAAACTGATCCGCCAGGAAGGACTCTGATGAACCCGAATACAGTAACGACATTGCGTAAAGCTGCGTTTCTCGACCGCGACGGCGTGATTAATATCGACCACGGCTACACCTTTAAACCCGGGCATTTTGATTTTATCGATGGCGTCTTTGACGCCTGCCGCCATCTGCAAAACCTCGGTTATTTGCTGATTGTCGTCACGAACCAATCCGGCATCGCCCGTGGTTATTACACTGAGCAGGATTTCGCCGTGCTAACCAGCTGGATGAAACAGCAATTTGCCGCGCACGGCGTCAAAATCGACGGCGTCTATTATTGCCCGCACCATCTGGAAAAAGGCCAGGTGCCGTACAACATTGACTGTGACTGTCGCAAACCTAATCCCGGCATGTTGACTCAGGCGATCCGCGAATTCGGCATCGACCCGGCGTTAAGCCTGATGGTCGGCGACAAAGCCGCCGATATGCAGGCGGCCGCTGCCGCTGGCGTGGGCCGGAAAATTCTGGTGCAAAGTGGTCAGGCATTGTCCGACGAAGATTTACAAAGCGCGGATATGGTCTGGGCTTCTTTGGCTGACGTAAAACAAATCACTGAATAATCTGAGGGCTTGTCAGAGATGTTACCTTGGTATCTGGCCAGTGCAGTAGTCGCAAAAACCTCTTTGTTGGGTTTGGGGTTAGTCACTTTAGCTTGTTGTATTGCCGCGTTACTGGCGCTGCGCTGGTTTGGCAACGGCTTAAGCCAGCCGCTGCAACAGCGTTTTCGCCAAATCTTCCGCACCGGTTTATATCTGCATCTGGCGACTTATGCACTGTTATTACTAAAGCTCACACTGATTGAGGGCTGGCAGGATGTTCCGGCTTTTTTCCTCGGTCATCTGGTGTTGCACCACGCCGTATCGGCGCTGATCGCGACAATCCTTATCATCATGACCATCCGTATCTATAACCACCGCAGTGCAGGGGTGCTTTAAGTACAGCAGCTTGTCCGATATCGCGGCAAAGCCGGCATTGCCAGCCACCTGTTAGTTCGGCTATTCCCACTCTAATCGCTCATTCGGCTGCTGACGGTGCTGGATTTGTTGGAGTTTGAGAAGACAGCTAAGAGCGACAAGCGGTGTGATCGCGGCAAAGCCAACACCGCCACCACTGCGTTCGCCCGTTCGCGCCTCCCGCGCTCACTCTTGATCGCTCACTCCGCGGCTGCCGGTGCTGGCTTTGTTGGGGATTGCAGAAGACTGCTATGAGCAAAAAGCAGATCTAAAAATGCCTGATTTTTGGAAAAACTAAATGTCCGCTTTGCTGCTGTTGCGGACATTGCTGAAATCGGCCGTTGGTGTTTAAAAAACGAACACCCATAGTTCGGATGAATCTATGGGTGTCTCGGATTACTCCTTTCATGTAGTGTTGTATTGAACTGCTTTTGCGAATTTTCCATAACTCAATCAAATAGAGCTATGGAACTGTTGAAATATTATTCAAGTGGAAATATGAAATAATTTTAACTTCACTATTCTTCCTGATTTATATGATATGTAAGCCTTAACTGTCGATGATTCGTCAATTATTAACATACTCTCATCACCGTTACCCATTAAGTATTTCGGTGGCACTAGTTTTTTTATTATTTCAGGAATATTTTCATCAATTTTCACACAAAGAGATACTACTTCATTGTCGCCTGTTCTTTTATAGGCGGAGGCTGATATTTTTGAACTCGCGAATGTGTGTAAAGAGTCTTTGCCATTAACATATTCGTTATCAATAAGAATTACTGATTCCTTGTAATTCTTTTCAAGGAATTTCACTGTTTCATTAAGGTCTACATGGGCCAAAATTGCATCATCAAATTTAATTATGTATTCACTGTCAATTTCAGTGTTTACACATGGTTTGTTGATGTATGGATTCTCGTGCGCAAACAAATTGTTATGTATTACGGACGCAGCCATAGCGAATATTAAAATTAATTTATATGTCATTGAGTAATCCTTCTAATTCATCTGGCCTGTGGTATGTTCTGTCGCTTGTAAAATGCCCATTTTCCGTGGGGTTTCCTGATGATTTTATTACTTCATAATGAAGGTGTGGACCTGTACTTCTTCCTGAGTTGCCTGAGAACATAATGTTTTCTCCGAGCTGCACTTCGTTCCCTTGCGAAATATTAATCTTCGAGCCATGCGCATACCTTGTGTAAATAAGTGCGCCACTTAAAGATTTATGCCCAATTAATATATGATTCCCAAATTGCGGATGTTGTCCAGCAAATACAACTTTCCCGTCAGCGGTTGCAGAAACCGGCGTCCCAATGCTAACTGCGTAGTCGGTACCTTTATGATTTGCTGAAGCCCCTTTAACTTTTCTTGCTCCTAATCCGGAACTAGGATTAACGTTACCAACTGGGTTTTTTGAAGCCTGTAATGCGTGTGGTTTCGCATATGCACCTTCAGCCACAACATAAGTACAACCGCGCCCCATGAGTTTTCCTCTAAACAACCCACAAGTCCCATCCGGATCCACCTTATTCATCGGATCATTACCGACATAGGCGTACCAGTTCATGCCGTCTTTGTAGCCTATGGGGTCGGTTTGCAGAAAGCGACCTAACTTCGGATGGTACACCCGGGCCTTGTAGTGATAAAGCGCGGTGCCGGGCAACAGGATTTGGCCGGTGTAGCGAAAGCGTGAGGCGCTTTGGTTAATCGGCTCGCCGTAAGGGCCGTATTGGTGTTTAGTGGTAACTGTGCCGGCGCTTTTGGTTTCGGCAATAATACTGCCGCGCTCGTCGGCTAACAGGTAACTTGGGCTGGTGGTGCCGCTGCCTTCAAAGCTGACCAATGGGTCGTCACTGCCCACACCGTGTACATAACGTTTAAGCAAAGTGCCGGCGGCATTATATTCCGCTATTAACTCTTTGCAGACATCGCAATGACCAGCGTCGGAATGTCTGCTTTTGGCACAAAGCGACGATTCAAACGAGCTCTCAAAACGGCCGGATGATTACTAAAGCAGACCGTCAGCCGCAGGGATAGCGGCTGACGAGCCTACAGGGAACGTATTTACGGCGTGTCTGCTGTGTAATCGTCCGAACCGTTTGCTACCGATTGAAACCGAGCGCTTATGATTCTCAACTGACTCAATCCAGCAATCAACGTCCAACTACAACCTTTCAACGCCCAAATCTGAAAAATCAGGCTGATTTCTAAGCAAAACTCGGTACAATGAGGGGCGATTTTGTTTTTCATCAGGGATCAGATGCACGTCGTAATCGGGAATAGTACCGCAGTACAGGCCTTTCAGGCCGGTGTTCAGGCCGTCACCGCCGCGTTAAAAGACCTGCCCACTCAGCTCACGCCGAGGCTGGCATTGGCCTTTTGCAGTGGAGATCTAGACGCTCACGGTTTTTATGCCGGTATCCGGCAATTGCTCGGCGACTGGGTGCCGGTCGTTGGCGGTTCTGCGATGGGGCTGTGCTGGGCGCAGCAATGTGTTACCGAAGGCCCTTGTGCCGCTGTGGTGATTCTGGCCGGTGACGACTGGGAATGGCAGCTGGCGACCAGTCAGGACATATATCGCGACCCGCATTTATCCGGCGAAGTGTTGGCCGGCCAGTTACCAAGCCTGCCCGACAGCCGTTGCCTGTTAGTGTTATTTGACTCCATCCGTTTTGCTGCCACAGCGCAGAATCCGCCTGTGTTGGTGCCGTCCGGCCCGATGATTTCCGGGGTCCACCATCCGCGTTTAAAACACCTGCCGTTATTTGGCGCCGGTTTAATTGGTGATCCGCAGTTTAATCTGACCTGGCAGTTCAGCGGCGACGGTGTCAGCCGCCACAGTGCCAGTGCGCTGCAACTGGCCGGGCAATTTCAGGTGGCGAGCTGCATTATGCATGGCTGTGTGCCTTTGTCCGACCGGCGTTTTACCGTGACCGACGTATTTGGTCAGTATCTGTATCAGCTGGACCAGGAACCCATAGTGCCGCTGCTTGACCGCCTGACGGGCAGCAAAGAATGGCGGCATTTAAAACATAGCCCGAGCGGTGCTCCACTACCGGTGACCACGCTGGCCTTAGCGCGGCCGCTTGGTGATGACAGCGACGAGCAACAGCTGGTGACCCGGCTGATGACCGGCGTGATGCCTGGCGACGAAGCTGTGATGTTATTTGAAGCTGATTTTTTCAAAGGCCAGCAAGTGATGCTGATGAGCCGCGATCCGCAGCTGATGATGCAATCAGCCCGTGACAACACATCACGTTTACTGGCGCAAATTAAAGAAAACGGCCAACAAGGCCGGCTGGCGCTGTATTTTGACTGCGGTGGCCGTATGTCAGCGATCAGCGGCAGTGATGGCGAAGAAGCGGAAATCGTCCGCGATTTATGCGTGGGCGCCGGTATTCCGTTTTTAGCCATATATACCGGCGTCGAGATCGCACCGCTGCAAGGTGCCAGCTATGGCCTGGACTGGAGTGGCGTTCTGGTGATCCTGACCCAATAACACAAAAGACGGCCGCAGCCGTCTTTTTTCTCTGCACAGACTTTAGTCTTTGCGTTTATTTTTTACTTTCAGCTGGTTCTCTTCGCACAAACCAATCAACGGCAATTGCCGCAGGATTTGCATTTCCGGGTC
The DNA here is from genome assembly GCF_000711985.1 of Rheinheimera texasensis DSM 17496. Lineage (GTDB taxonomy): Bacteria > Pseudomonadota > Gammaproteobacteria > Enterobacterales > Alteromonadaceae > Pararheinheimera > Pararheinheimera texasensis. The sequence goes on along the minus strand of NZ_JONU01000015.1, from coordinate 76,720 downwards.
GATTTGCAGTTGGTCAGACGCTTTGAGCACCACCGCACCTTTGCTGAAATCCAGCACGGTTGGCTGACCATTCAGCAGCACCGGCACCGGCATCGGGAATGGTTTATTCGCCGGTACTTTCCAGCTCAGCGTGCGGACATCGCCGGCCGTGCTGTCAATCAGTTCCGGCAAGGCCGCCTGATACAGATAAACATCAAACAACCACTGATAATCTTTGCCGGTTAAGCGGTTCACGATGGCAATAAAGTCTTCGGTGGTGCGGTATTTTGGCGTGATCGGATATGGGATAGCCGCGGTGTCAGCCGTGCCGTACAGCAACTCGCGGGTGGCCTGCCAGAACACTGTATCGCCGACCAGATAACGCAAAGTGTGCAGCGTCCAGCCGCCTTTACCGTAAATATCTGAATTAAAAGCCTGATCCGAGGTAACTGTGCCGGTTCGCACCACCGGGTCGCAGTTCACCAGCCCTAAGTAAGATTTATACAGCTGATAATGATAAGCGGCGATGCCGAGTTTATCTTTGGCATAAGCCGGCTGCATATACAGGCCAAAACCTTCGTGGATCCAGGCGTGGTTCAGTGTTTTATGCGTGACTAAATTGCCAAACCATTCGTGCGCCAGTTCATGCTGCGCCAGCCAGTCGTAGCCGTTGTCATCCCGTTTATAACCTTTGCCGTAAGCGTTGACGGTCTGGTGTTCCATGCCAAGGTGCGGCGTTTCAACAAAACCCAGTTTCTGGTCGCCCCAGGGATATGGCCCCAGTACGCGTTCATACCACTGCACTTGCTGTAATAAATCCTGCTGCCACAAAGCTTCAGCTTTCTGCGCATTTTCTGGCAAGGCCCAGAACTCCACCGGAACTTTACTGCCATTGACGCTGGTATAACTATGCTGGATCCGCTGATAAGGCCCGATATTCAGCGCAATATTGTAATCGCTGGCCGGTACCGACAATAACCAGTCAAACTGCTGCTTGTCTTTGCCGACCGGTGTGACTTGCTGCAATACGCCGTTGGTAACCGCCGACAGGCCATTGGGCACGGTCAGCCGGATGCGCATCGAATCGGCTTTATCGGCAAAATGGTCTTTACAGGGCCAGAACAAATCACAGCCCTCGCCTTGCACTGCGGTCGCGATCCAGGGTTTGCCATCCGGCGTCTTGGCCCAGACTGTACCACCAGCCCAAGGCGCGTTTTTCGCCACATGCGGCTTGCCGGCATAAAACACTGCCACATCCACCGCGCTGCCGGCCGCTTGCTGGCCGCCTAAGTCGATGCTCAGCACGCCGCCATTACGCTGATAAGTGGCGGTTTTACCACCGACTTCAATCTTGTCGATGCTAAAGCGGCTATCAAGCTTCAGTTCCACTTGCGCACTCGGTGCCAGCAAAATAAAACCGGTACGGCCAACACCACTGATACTCTGATTGGCCGGGTCAATCTCCAGCGTTAAATCATAAGTTTTGACATCGGCGGCCTGTGCCACGGCGGACAACGGCTGGCCGGTATCGCCAATCAGCGGGTCCAGTGGTGTGACCGTTGACTGACAGGCAGTCAGGCCAGCAAGAGCCAGGCTCAGTGTGGCAACACGAAAATCAGGGCGACGCAGCTTTTTCATTGAAATCAGTTCCTTTGGGACATTTAGGGCGTGTTGTATTCCATAATGCCAGTTGCTGACGGAATGACCAATGCACTGCACTGCGGCCTGTCTCCGGCGCCGGGGCTTTGGTCGCGGTGGTCTGGTAAAGCGGACTGCTTCGCAGTAGTTTCAAAAACACTAAACTAACTTCAGCCCCGCTCACGGAGTACAAGTCGATGCGTTTAACCCCTTTATCTGTATTGATCCCGTTGCTGTTGTTGCCGGCGGCCTCCAGCCAGGCTTATGACCGGGTTACCGGCCAGGAATTTGCCAGCCGCTCTGAGGTCATTGCCACTCAGGCGATGGCAGCGACCAGCCAGCCCCTGGCGACACAAATTGCACTCGATGTAATGAAACAAGGTGGAAATGCCATTGACGCGGCTATTGCAGCGAATGCGGCGTTAGGCCTGATGGAACCGACCGGTTGTGGCATCGGCGGCGATTTATACGCCATCGTCTGGTCTGCCAAAGATAAAAAACTCTATGGCCTGAATGCATCTGGCCGCTCGCCGAAGGGCCTGACGCTGGAGCAACTGCAGGCTGAAGTGAAAAAACTCGGCCGCACTGATATTCCGCCACTGGGCATGTTGCCGATCAGCGTGCCTGGCGCAGTCGATGGCTGGTTTAGCCTGCATGATAAATTCGGCAAACTGCCGATGAAAAAAGTGCTGGCGCCGGCCATCAGTTATGCCGAAAACGGCTTTCCGGTGACTGAGCTTATTTCCTACTACTGGAACGCTTCAGTGCCGAAATTATCCAGCCAACCCGGTGATTTTAAGGGTACTTTTACCATCAATGGCAAAGGCCCACAAACCGGTGACATCTTTAAAAATCCGGCTCTCGCCGGCACCTATAAACAGCTGGCCAGCGGCGGTCGCGACGCGTTTTACAAAGGCGATATCGCGAAAAAAATCGATGCCTTTATGCAAAAAGAAGGCGGCTATCTGCGTTATGAAGATTTCGCCAGCCACAGCTCGACCTGGGTTGAACCGGTATCGGTGAATTACCGTGGTTATGATGTGTGGGAACTGCCGCCGAATGGTCAGGGTATTGCCGCGCTGCAAATGCTGCAAATTCTGAAAAACTTCGACCTGAAAAGCATGGGCTTTAACAGCCCGGAAAGTTTACATACGCTGATTGAAGCGAAGAAACTGGCGTTTGAAGACCGCGCCAAGTTTTATGCCGATATGGATTTTGCCAAAGTGCCGGTCAAAGAGCTGATCTCCGAGGCTTATGGCAAGGAGCGCGCCAAACTGATTGGGCCCAAAGCAGCGCAGCGCGTCGATGCCGGCAATCCGCATCTGTACACCGGCGATACCATTTACCTGACCACAGCCGACAAAGACGGCAACATGGTGTCATTAATTCAGAGTAATTATCGTGGCATGGGTTCGGGTGTCGTAGTACCGGGTTTAGGTTTTGGCTTCCAGGACCGCGGTCAGATGTTCTCGCTTGATCCAAAACATCACAACGCCTATGCACCGGGCAAACGGCCATTTAATACCATTATTCCGGCATTCATCACCAAAGATAACAAGCCTTTCATGAGTTTTGGCGTGATGGGCGGCGCGATGCAGCCGCAAGGACATGTACAGATAGTCGTCAACATGATTGACTACGGTATGAATCTGCAGGAAGCCGGGGATGCTGCCCGCTGGCAGCACCTCGGTAATACCGAGCCGACGGACAATACCGATATGTATCTGCAGAATGGCGGATACACCGAAGTTGAGCGCGGTATTCCATGGCAAACCGTGCAGCAGCTGATGCAAAAAGGCCATGACATTCGTTACGGTCTCGGCGGCTATGGCGGTTATCAGGCGATCAAGAAAGACCCCATCCGCGGCGTTTATTTTGGTGCGTCCGAATCGCGCAAAGACGGTCAGGCGGCGGGTTATTAAGCTGGCTGACCTGGCAGACAAAACAACGCCGGCAGTCACCGGCGTTTTTTTATGCTGTTTCAGCGGATGTCAGGCAAGGCAGGATGATCTTACAAAGCGTGCCATGATCCGGCTTACTCTGAAATTCAATCTGACCGCCATGCTGACGAATGACAGCATAACTGACCGTCAGGCCTAGTCCACAACCGGCACCGACGTCCCGGGTCGTAAAAAATGGGTCAAATACCCGCGACAATACTTCTGCTGGCATACCGTGGCCATCATCTTCTATTTCGATGCTAATCTGCTGCTCATTCAGGTACTGGCAGCGAATGGATATTTTTGATGGTTGGGCTTTCACTGCATTATCAAAAATATGGCTGATTGCCGTGACCATTTCAGTACAGTGGACTTCAACTACCGCATCACAGATTCGTTGCTCGATCCCAATGCCGGCAAGCTGCCCAACCTGATAATTGTGTACGACGTGAGATAACAATTGTGTCATCGGCATGCGCATGGTGGCAGACTGCCCCAGTGCACTGTAATGATGTAATTGCGCAACGATCTGTTGGATACGTCCCATGCCAGTTTCCAACTGAGCGACAATATCTGCAGAGTCTGCTTGTAACCAATCTGCATTCGCCTGCCGGAGTAGAGTCTGCGATGCCGGAAACTGCTGAACAATCTGCGCCAGCAACTCAGACAAACGCTGTTGGTATCCGGCTAAAGTCCGGATGTCTGCAATGCAAAATGCCAACGGATTATTGATTTCATGTGCCAGCCCGGCCATCAACTGGCCAATTGCCTGCAATTTTTGCGTTTGCAGCAATTGTTCGTGAGCCTGTTCCAATTCCTTTTTACTGGCTTCCAACTCCAATATTTTGTCATAGAGATCACGGGTCTTGTCTTGTAACAGCAGTTCAGCTTGTTGCCGCGCCAGCTTTTCCCGCTGCCAGGCGCGCGAATAATCAACAGGCGAGTTCATGGTTTATCCGAAAAGGTCACGATTAAAGTACAGCAATCTGCCCCATGATGCATACAAACCGGATGGCTAAGCTGAATATCAGTATTGAACTGGCGGGCAGCGCCCTCAATCAGCCCTTCAGCGGCAAAACACATTTTCCGGCGCGAACGGTAATACATGATTAATTCATCCGGTTTACTGTCATCGTAAGTAAAGCTGGGCAAATACGAATCCGGATAAACCCGCTTCACTTCTTTGTGGATAGTCGAATCAATTTTTAACAGAAATTCACGCAATGTTTGGCAGGATTTCAGATCTGGTGGCAAAGTCGCGTAGAGTTGTGAAAATAAATAGCTGCCGAAACTTCGCACCAGATCAGCCGGAGCTATGCCGGTGTGCTGACTCAATAAGCTAACCAACTGTAATAATTCGGCATCGTCATAACGTGCCCCTGCGGTATAAACGCCCTGACTCGGCAATGCTGCCGCATCCAGTATTTGCTCCCAGACAGGTAGACCTAACTGTTCAATCACCATGTCTGCCAATGCGGTATAGACGACACCTTGCATCACAATCTCCGGCTCGTTCTGACACCTATAAGGCATAGCTGGAAATACCGCATGCGGCAATAGCGACATTAAAGAAAATAGCGACAAATAAAACAACGCCGGCATGCGCCGGCGTTGTTTTATTGTACTGATGGAACCGGTCTGTTAATCGGCACCAATCCGCGCTTTGATATCGTTAATCAGCGGGGACTGGCCCATGCCATTGGCATTGGCCCAGTTTTCCAGATCTTCAGCCTGTAACGACTTGGCTGGCATCTGTTTGACGAAGAATGAACCCACTTCGTATGCGTCGCTGCGCATAGCGAATTTGATCAGCGACTCTTTGTTACATTGCACGGCGTCATAGATTTTCCGTAAATTCAGTTTGTTATCTGACAACAGCTTACGGATGCGGTTTTTATCGTCAGCTTTGGTGTATTCACACAACGACACACCCCATTGTTCCTGCGCCTGAGTCAGTGGTGCGGTAAAAGCAGCGACAGATAAAACAACTGCGGCGGTCAAAAATTTCTTCTGCATAACAACCTCTTGTCAAAATCCATTCAGGGATCAAACCGAAGCATTTCAGCAATGCTTTGTGCAAAGTATTGGCCCTTTCGTGCGATTGGCAAGTCAGAACGCTGCTATTTCCGTGCTTTCCGGTGCGACTGCAGAAAAAAACTCCAAAATTCAGAAATTTACAGCAACAATCAAACATCGCATTTACATTGATTGCTGCTGTCCGGCCTCATACGCTGAAGGATAAACTCTGGTTATCAGCCGACTGACTGGCTGTTGCGCCATAAGTTTTCATCAGCTGCATCAGGGTTTGTTGCAAGCGCAGCTGACTGCTGTCTTCGGTACTTGCCGTGGTGGTAGTGCTATCCGTCTTTGACTGGCTTTGTTGTTTAAGCGCCTGCGCTTCCTGCATTGTCACTTTGCCATCTTTGTTGGCATCAGCGCTGTCGAACTGATCGATGATCGATTGCAACCCGGCGGCCGCTTTGCTGTCGGTGCTGCTGAGCTCTTCCACCATCGCGCTCAGTTCATCAACAGTTTTACCTTCATCTTCGCCCGGCGGTGGCCCCATCGGAGGCATCCCTTGTGGACCACCACCTGGCATACCAAATTTACCCTGTGCGTTATACAACTGCTCAGAGACTGAAGTACTGAATTCGTCACTGGTTAACTTACCGTCCTGATCGGCATCGAGCTGGCTAAACCATTCGGCACTTTGCCCATCGTCAGCCGACTGCTGCAACTGGCTTAACGCCGCACTGAAATCGGCCTGCTCTAAATAACCTTTTTGCTGCGTGTCGAGTTTTTGAAACACAGCGCCGGCATCGGCTTTGATTTGTTCCTGACTGAGCTTCGGCGGCTGCTGCAGCTGCCGGTTGGCCCACAGGCTCTGACTTTGTATTTGCATCTTATTGCTCCTTCGTCACGACGGACCCAGTGTCCGCCGCCAAGTCCTGCAATAGTGCCGCCGGAAGGTGTTGAGATGTGTCAGGCGAAAGTAAAGTTAACGCAGCAACGATGACCGGCAGCGGCCAAAACCTAGCCAAAACATGGCCATCATCAGGCATTTTGCGGCAATATAGCGGTTCGCTGCTGCGTTGGCAGCGACAGTGAGTGCCGGCACAGCGTCAGTGCGGCAATTCATTGCCCCCGTGACAAGGCAAGCGGATCTCCACCAATAATCCGGCCGGTGCAGAGCCATTAGGTTGCCACAAATTTTCTGCGCGGATCTGGCCGCCGCAGGTATGAACCGCGCGTAACGCGATACTCAAACCAAGTCCGACGCCATCATTCGTTTTGTCAGCACGGAAAAACGGGTTAAACAGCAGCGGTAATAATTCAGGCGCAACACCGGGGCCGTTATCGCTGATCTGCACCACCAATTCACCGTCAAGACACTGGCTGTCGACCCGGATAAAAGCACCAGTGCCGGCGTACTTAATGGCATTGCGCACCACATTTTCTAGCGCACGATACAGCAGCTCAGCATCAGCCCGTACTATGGCAACCGGATTCTGCACCAACACCAGCAGTTGCTGCCGGTTTTCGGCCTCGAGCGTCGCATCGGCGCAAATCGAATCCAGCAGTTCATGTACTGGCACCGCTTCGAGCCGCGGCTGAACTTCACCACTTTCTAAGCGGGAAAACGTCAGGATCTCACCGACCAGCTGGTCGAGTCGCGCCGCCTCCGCTTCGACTTTGTCCAGCGCGTTGTCCAAATCCGCCGGATGCTGCCGTACCAGACCAATCAGCAACTGCAGGCGCGCCAGCGGTGAGCGCAGCTCGTGCGACACATCGTGCAGCAGCCGGCGCTGCGAGACGATGGCCTGATACACCTGTTGCGCCATCTGGTTAAAACTACGGGCCAGCGCACCAAATTCGTCGCGCCGGCCGGTCATCTCGCTGCTGAGCTGCGTCTGCCATTGCCGCTGCGGCAATTCACTGAGTGCCACTTTAAGCTGCCGTACCGGTGCAGCAAAATACCAGGCAAGGCCCAGACTTGCCGCGATGCTGGTCACAATCACCGCCATCAGCAGGAATAACGGATGAAACCAGAACGGCGGCAGCGGCGGTGGCGCGCCCCGCTCGCGCGGGCCGGTATCTCGTGGGCTCAGGCGTTCCTTCATGGCAAAAGAGCGCTGCTGCCAGAAATTGTCTTTATTCACCAGCACCAGTTGCAACGGCTGACCGGCAGCCTGCACCACCAGATGTTTGGTCCGCGGGTTTTGCCCGATATCAGCCGGCACTTCGCGGCCCAGCAAGTCAGCGCCGGTCGCATCCAGCACCAACAGTTGTTCCCGCGCCATGGGGTCGTCCTGCCAGTTTTGCACCAACGTACGCAATAGCGGCACACCGCCGGCATCAATCAGTTGCTGGGCATTTTGCAGAAAAAACCGGCCTTGTGGACTTAATAGCGCCCGGTTTTGCTCGGGCGACTGACTCAGCTGGTTCAGCGTGAACACAGCACCAAAAGCCAGGATGAGCGCCAGCCAGAACGCCAGCAGGAATTTCCAGAACAACTGCCCCATCGGAGTTACACCTTATAAAACGTACTTATGCACTGTACTTATGCACTGTATTTGAGCCACTGGTAACCTTTACCGCGTACGGCTTCGATCCAGGGTTGTTGATCTGGCCGCGGCCCAAGTTTGGCGCGGATGTTGGAGATATGTACGTCGATGCTGCGATCATACTGCGACAGCGTTTTGCCAAGCCCCTGTGCCGACAAATCCGCTTTGCTGACAATCCGACCTGCCTGACTCACCAGCAGCCACAGTAGGCTGAATTCAGCACCGGTCAATTCCAGCGCTCTGCCATACACCGAAGCACTGCGATTGGCCGGCGTCAGTAATAACGGGCCTTCATGCAGCTGCAAATCAGGCTGCTGTTGCAACTGCACACGGCGTAGGATGGCACGGATGCGGGCAACCAGCTCGCGCGGCAGACAGGGTTTGGGCACATAATCGTCGGCGCCGAGTTCAAGACCAACCACGCGGTCAATATCATCACCACGCGCGGTCAGCATCAGCACCGGTTTGTCACTGACCTGCCGTAAGCGTTTTAATAGCGAGATGCCATCTAACTGCGGCATCATCACATCCAGCACCAGCAAGTCATATTGCTGTGCCAGCGCCATTTGCAGTCCGGTCAGACCGTCATTCGCCACTGCGACGCGAAAACCTTCCCGTTGCAGGTAAGTTGCCAGCATAGTCGTCAGTTCTTTGTCGTCATCGATTAACAGTAATTGCGCCACATCGTCACCCATTTTTGTAGCAAACTGCCTGCTATGACCTATTTTAACGAAAAGGGTGCCCGGCGCCGCAGCAGCTTTACATAACTATACCCAGAGCGTGTGGCGCTGACCGACTACATTCACAGCGGATCAGGCTGAGAATGCGGCAACCCAAGGCTATGCACCCGGCGCAGCCAGTTTTCCAGCTCTTCAGCCGGTAGCGGTTTGCTCAATAAATAACCCTGCACATCATCGACATCAAGCTGACGCAGCTGATGCAGCTGACCGGCAAGCTCCACGCCTTCGGCGACGACACGTAACCCCAGACTGTGGCCGAGCACCACCACCGAATGTACGATGGCGCGGTCATCAGGGTCAGTCAGCAAATCACGCACAAAAGAGCGGTCGATTTTCAGTTTATCCAGCGGAAAGCTTTTTAAATAAGCCAGACTGGAATAGCCGGTGCCAAAATCATCCAGTGCCAGACTGACACCTAAACTGCGGATCTGCTGCAGCAACACACGACTTTGCTCAACCTGATCAGCCAGCACAGATTCAGTCAGCTCCAGTTCCAGCAAGGCTGGTGGTACGCCATGCTGTGTCAGCGCCTGCTGCAGCTGGCGCAGAAAATCAGGATGGCGCAGCTGAACCGTGGAAATGTTCACCGCAACCCGTAAATCCAGCCCTTGCTGACGCCAGCGCGCCAGTTGTTTTAATGCCTGTTGCAGCACCCACTCACCCAGTTCCACGATAAAACCAGAATGTTCAGCCAGCGGAATAAAACGCGCCGGACTGACAAAACCGAGCTGCGGATGTTGCCAGCGCAACAGGGCTTCCACGCTGATGATTTGTTCATCAGCCAGTGATTGCACCGGCTGATAATGCAGGCTGAACTGGCCGGCATACAAACCACTGCGCATGCCATGCTCCAGTTGCAGCCGGTCTTGCAACGACTCTGACATCTGCGGATTGTACAGGCTATATCTGTTACGGCCGGACGCTTTGGCGGCATACAAGGCAATATCGGCCATCCGCTGCAGCTCAGCAAAACTGAGGCCATGCTGCGGAAACAGCGCGATACCGATACTGGGGCTGACCTGCAGCATCCGTTCTTCGACGGCAAAGGCTTCTGCCATTAATAAAATCAGTTGATGCGCCGTTTGCAGCACATCGTTTTCGGTGCGGCTTGGTCTTATCAGAATAAATTCATCGCCGCCGGGCCGCCCCAGCAGGTCCTGCGTCGTTGCCAGCATTTTCAGCCGGTCGGCCACTTGTTTCAGCAAGGCATCGCCGGTGTCGTGCCCCATAGAATCGTTGATATGCTGGAAGTGGTCCAAATCGATATGATAAACCGCCAGCTGTTGCTGTTGCTGTAAAGCGCCAGCCAGCATTTCCCGCGCTTTGTCCTGCAAAGCCGCCCGGTTTGGCAGCCCGGTCAGCTGGTCGACAAAGGCCAGCTGCAGTATTTGTTGTTCGTACTGGCGATGCTGGGTCATATCGTCGACAGTACCGATCATGCCGTCAAAGCGACCGTCTTTAAGCAATGGCACCAGCCAGCCACTTAAGTAAAGTTGGCGGCCACCTGGCGTCTGAATAGGTAAAGCTTCAAACCGCACCGGCGTCAGGCCATGCATAGCGCGGTAATAAAAAGGCCGGAAATGCTGCAGCGTTTGTTCAGGAAAATCGGTCAGAATGTTTTTTTCCAGCAGCTCAGGTTCTGCCATCGACATCAGCCGGCTCAGGCCCAAATTGACATAAATCAGCTGATGGCGCGCATCCCCCACCCAGACACCAGTGACGACTTTGCTGAGCACAGTTGCATAAAAATCCTTCAGCTGGCTGACCGCCAAATCGGCCTGTTTCAGCGCGCTGATATCGGTATTACTACCCACCATCCGGCTGGCCCGCCCCTGCGCATCCCGTTCGATCACGCGGCCCTGACTTAATACCCAGAGCCAATGCCCAAGTTTATGTTTTAAGCGAAACTCAACCTGATACAGCGGGTCTTCGCCTTTTAAATGCCGTACCAGCGCCGTGCGCGCTGCAATAGCATCATCAGGGTGTAACAAATCTGCCCAGCTATCGAAATTTTTGCCAAGCTCAGCGCTTTGATAGCCCAGCATCATTTCGGCCTGGCCAAAAAACTGCACAGAATTCTGCTGCAAATCCAGCTGCCAGATGCCAAGGCCAGAACCTTCCAATGCACTGTTGATATGGTCGCGGGTGCGGGCGCCTGATTGCTGTAAAAACGCCAGTAAATAACTGAACAGGCTCATCACCAGGATATAACTACTAATGCTGAACAAAGCCTGCATTGGCTCTGGATCAGCAAAAATCCCACGGCCCTGAATAGTCCCAATCACCGCAAGGCTGGTGATCACAGCGACATTCACTGAGGCTGCCCACAGCCCCTGTCGCAGCACTGTCCATAACAACATCAGCAGTGGAACAAACAACAAAGTCGGTGACCAGTCGGCCACATCCGGCAGCCAGAACACTAATAAGGCACTCAGCGCGGAACAGCTCAATACAGTCCAGAACCGCCAGCCGGATAACAACTGCCACTGGCTGCGCTGGAAACACAGCAGCGGAATACCAAACACCAGCACGCCAAAGCTGTCACCAAACCACCAGGCCAGCATAGTGGAAAACCACAGCGCATCGCTGACATAACCGCTAATCCAAAGCTGGCTGGCACCATTGACCGAGGTGATGAGTGTGCCAAGACCTATCGAGAACAGTAAAAACCAAATCAAATCGCGGGCATTATCCAGTTGATAACGCAGTTTTTTTGCAGCAAAACAACGGACGGCCAGCGCAGGCCCCAAGGCATTGCCAAGGCCCAGCGCAATACTGCTGGCCAGTGGCAGGCCCTGGAATAATGTGAGAATGATGACGCTCGCGGCAATCGCGATGCTGTAGCTGTAACCGAGCCGCCAAATCACGGCGATAGTAAAACCCGTGGCCGGCCAAATCAGGCTGATATGTTCATTAAAAAACGGCACCTGCAGGCCGAGCCAGCTCAGCGCCAGATGACAGGCACAGACCAAAGTCATGGTCAGCAACCGGTGTTGGTTAAACCAGGATAGAGCAGGCATGGCGGGTAACAACGGCACTGAGTATATCCCCGGCTGAAGCTGTCAAAACTTCGAGTATAGCTACAGTGGACGCCGGCGTAAAAGGGAACGGGATCACATCCTTGATGGCTGCAGATCCCGTGATAAAGCTAAATCCCGCGTTGGCGGATTTGCTCCAACAGTACTTCAGCGCTGCTGACTTCAAAAGTCTTGGGTGCGTCCAGATTTAATAATTGCACCACTCCATCGACGACTAACATGCTGTAGCGCAGTGAACGGATGCCGCCAAAATCACCACTGTCGGTGGTCATGCCTATCGCGCTGGCAAATTTTCCGGCGCCATCGGCGATAAACTGCACATCGCCGGCCTGTTGTTGTTTGCCCCAGGCGTCCAGCACATAAGCGTCATTGACGGCCGTACAATAGATCCGGTCGACACCAGCCTGAAAAAACTGTTCAGTCAGCGCGATAAAACCAGGCAAATGTGCCGCGCTACAGGTTGGTGTGAAGGCGCCTGGCAGGGCAAACAAAGCAACAGTTTCACCGGCAAACAGCTGCGCTGTGGTTAAAGTCACCAAACCATTATCGGTCAGGCGCTGAAAGTTGGCCGCAGGTAAGGCCTGACCAACTTCAATACGATTGTCACTCATCTAAACTCCGTCAGTTCGAACAAAACTTAACCACCAAACATCAACATGCCTTAAAAACCAGCGTTGACATACACATCAAATCTGTTGTTTTTGCCTTCAATACTCATGGTCGGTTTTTGCCCGGCCAGAAAGCCTGCGTAACCCGGCCTTTTCACGACCACCCGGTGCGTCGCCAGCGCCAGCGCCGGTGCCAGCAACGCATCAGCATCGTCGTCGGCACCAACCACGTCATGAAAGGCCCGCATTTCTTTTTTCACCAGCGCTGATTTCTCCCGTGGTGGAAACATCGGGTCAAGAAACACCACATCGGCCGGCGGCAAAGTGCTGAGGGCCTGTAACGCACTCAGATGCACCAGCTGCATCCGAGCGGGCAACCAGTCGGCCGTTTGCGCGTCCAGTGCCGCCCGGCGCAGGCCATCCGCCAGCAGCGCCGCTACCGCCGGATTGCGTTCTACCAGCGTGACATGCGCACCTAAACTGGCCAGCACAAAAGCGTCGCGGCCAAGGCCGGCGGTGGCATCAATGACGTGCAGCTGCGGCTTTTTACCCAGTCCGACCGCTTTGGCAATGCCCTCACCTTTGCCGCCGCCGAATTTACGCCGGTAGGTCGCGGCACCGCTGGCAAAATCGACCAGAATATCGCCTTGTTTGGGCAAATCAGCATTTCTTAGCACCAAAGCACCGTCCTGCAGCGTCAGAAACCAGCCCTGCGGCACTGTTGTTTCCGGCAACAAAAATGGAGCCAGCAAGGCCTCGAGTTCTGCTTGCTGCGGGCCTTCGAGCCCGGCTCGATACAAAGTTGTCTGAGTCTGCATCAGTCGGCCTGTGCCCGGCTAAAACCGACGCGGTTGTCGCCAACACTGAGCGACACAATCTGGCTGATTTGCTGCAAAGGCCGGCCGGATTGTTGCTGCCAGTCGTTAAACTGCGCCTGAATTTTTTTCAGACTGCTTTGACTGCTGAGGCCCCCGTCAATCACCTGATAAGCGCGCAGATAAGCTTCCACATCCTGACTGAGTAAAAAAGTGTCTTTACCCATAGCCCTCAAACTATAAGCGCCGGTATTACCGCCAAGCCGGGCCCCACGTTTTTTCAACAGCGCCCATAACTCAATAATGCGTTCCCCCGGCCACTGTGCGATCAATTCGACAAAAGAGCCGTGCTCCTGCTCCAGCTCATGGATCATCAGCGCATTGGCCTGAATACTCAACACTTTGCCGGCGTTGCGGATAATGCGTGGATCTGCGGCTTTTTCTGCCAGCATTTCATCCGACAACAGCAGGATTTTTTCCGGCACAAAGTCAAAAAACACCTCACGAAAGCCTGGCCATTTTTGCTCTACCACCCGCCAGACAAAACCACTCTGGAATACTTTTTTGCTAAAGGCGCTAAGCCAGTCGGCATTGCTGTAACGCTGTAATTGCGCGGGACTGAGCGGCTGCCCTAATAAGGCTTCCAGCGCCGCTGTGCCGCCTTTTCGCTCAGCAGCGCGTTGATAAATACTGTTGAATTGTTCGACCATCAGACTCTGTTCCTGTCAGTCCTTCAAAAAGTATCGCCGGTGCCGCTCGCCACACAAAAACCACCGACTAAAGCCACGCCAGGCTCAGGTACTACAGCGCAATCTGACACCAGACCGAGCCGCTGCTGTTCAGCCTGCATCAGCTGGTTGTAACGTGATACTTTTTGCAGCAATGACGTTTCATCCAGCCCTTGCGTGGAATAAATCAGGTAAGACGCCGGCCCGCCGCAGGGTTTATGGCCAAAGCCAACTTTTTTGCACTGCGCCGGCTCGCTCGCCGCGGCGGTGCCGACCATGGCTTTGATCTCAGCAAACAACGCGGCAGATTCGGCGACATGGTTGGCCGTTGCGGCCGGCACCGAGACCGGCGCTGCTTGTGGTGGCGTTTGTTGTGGTGGAATTTCTTGTGGAGGGAGTTGCGCCATCACAGGCTCCTTCGAAGTTGCAGGCGCCGCAGCGCCTGTGTTTGGTGCCGGGCTGCAGCCAGCAAGCCACAAACCGCTGCTGAGCCAGGCCGCCGCGTACAGCATCGCACTCAGTGTCGGGCGCGATGTCATGCCGCAATGCCCATATGCCGTAATAAGGCGGCATTGGACGGCTCACGGCCCCGGAAGGCTTTAAACAGTTCCATAGGCTCGGCGCTGCCGCCACGCTCCAGAATGCAATGCAGAAAATCCCGGCCGGTCGCGGCGTTAAAAATACCCTCTTCTTCAAAACGGCTGAACGCATCGGCCGACAACACTTCGGCCCACAGATAACTGTAATAACCGGCGCCATAGCCACCGGCAAAAATATGGCTGAAGCTATGCTGGAAGCGGTTAAAGCGTGGCGGCACTATTACCGACACCTGGCTGCGCACATCGTCCAGCAGCTGCTGCACCCGACCACCTTGGGCTGGGTCATATTCCGCGTGTAAACGGAAATCAAACAGGGCAAACTCAAGCTGCCGCACTAAGAACATCGCGCTCTGGAAATTCTTTGCCGCCAGCATTTTATCCAACAGCGCCTGTGGCAGCGGTTCACCGCTTTCATAGTGACCGGAAATAATCGCCAAGGCTTCCGGCGACCAGCACCAGTTTTCCATAAACTGGCTCGGCAGCTCGACCGCATCCCACGGCACGCCGTTAATACCGGCAACAGCACTGGCATCGACCTGCGTCAGCATATGATGCAAACCATGGCCAAATTCGTGGAACAGCGTCACCACTTCGTCATGGGTAAACAGCGCCGGTTTGCCACCGACCGGTTTGTTGAAATTACAGGTCAGATAAGCCACCGGATGCTGCAGACTGCCGTCGGCGCGATGGCGGCGACCCTGACAGTCGTCCATCCAGGCGCCACCACGTTTTTTCGCCCGCGCGTATAAATCGAGGTAAAAACTACCGCGCAGCGCACCGCTTTCATCATGAATATCAAAGAACTGCACATCCGGATGCCATACATCGACGCCAGCGCGCTCTGTGACTGTGACACCGAACAGTTTGTTCAGTACGGTAAACAAACCGGCCAGCACTTTTGGCTGTGGGAAATATGGCCGCAGCAGTTCGTCATTGATGGCATATTTCGCCATTTTCAGTTTTTCAGCGTAATAGGTTACATCCCAGGCATTCAGTTCACCGACACCATATTCAGCTTTGGCAAATGCCGTGAGCTCGGCCAAATCCTGCTGCGCCTGCGGTTTAGCACGACGGGCCAAATCTTCGAGGAAATCCAGCACTTGTTGTGGGCTTTCGGCCATTTTGGTGGCGAGTGATTCTTCCGCGGCGTTATTAAAATCAAGTAATTGCGCCAGTTCGTGCCGCAGTGCCAGCGTTTCTTCAATCAGCGGGCTGTTATCAAACTGACCGGCGGTCGGGCCTTGATCCGAAGCGCGGGTGCAGTAGGCGCTGTACATTTCCTGCCGTAGCGCGGCATTGTCGGCATAGGTCATCACCGCAATGTAACTGGGGAATTCCAGCGTAAACACATAACCTTCAACTTCACGCGCCTGCGCCGCTTCCTGTGCTGCCAACAAGGCATCTTCCGGCAAACCGGTTAATTCTGTGACATCAGTGACTTGCTTAAACCAGGCTTGGGTGGCGTCCAGACAATGATTCGAGAAGGTGGACGCTAAATCCGAACTGCGGCTCTGAATTTCGCCGTAGCGTTGTTTTTTCGCCTCCGGCAGGCCTATGCCGGACAATTTGAAATCGCGCAGTGCGTTCTGAATGACTTTTTGCTGCGCCGGCGTCAGCGTGGCGTATTCAGCACTTTGTGCCAGTTCCTGATAAGCCTGATACAAGCCTTCATGCTGGCCGACCCAGGTGCTGTAATCAGATAACAGCGGCAGGCAGCTTTCGTACGCTTCCCGCAGTTCCGGTGACGACAGCACCGAATTTAAATGCGAGACCGGCGACCAGAGCCGGCTTAAATGATCAGCGCTTTCTTCAGTGGCGCACAAGCTCTGCCAGCTGACCGGCCGGGTGGCCACTGCCTGCTCCACTGCAGCTCGGCAGCGCTCTAAGGCTTGTTCAACCGCCGGCTTGACCGCATCGGGCGTGATCTGACTAAAAGGAGGTAAACCGGTAAATTCTAAAAGGATGTTGCTCATAGCGAACCTGCAAAGTCGAAGCGCCCGCACACCGGGCCGGAGATAAACATATAATGGGGCAGCACAGCGCGCATCTCAAGGGCTGGCACAGATCCAACGGCCCGGACTACCGGTTACTTAAGGCTTGCTGGGTCTGATTCACCGGCAAAGCTTCCTGGGCTTGCTGTTTTGCCAGCCAGCGCGGCACGTCAGCCGCCGGCATTGGCCGGGCAATCAGATAGCCCTGTACGGCGTCGATGCCGTTTAAGGTGAGGAAATCCAGCTGCCGCTGCTGCTCGACGCCTTCACAAATCACTGTCATCTCCAGCGCTTTACCCAGCTTGATAGCACCAGCCAACAGCTGCTCGCGGTGAGTATCCAGCATGGTCAGCAGCGCCATATCAATTTTCAGTTCGCTGACCGGTAAATTACCGAGTTTGGTCAGCATCGACTGCCCGGCACCAAAATCGTCCATCACCAGAATGCTGCCAGCCTGTTTCAGTAACTGCAGCGACTTGTGCACGGCGGGGGAATCGGGGGCCAGCGCGCTTTCTGCCAGTTCAAACTTCACCCGCTGCGCCGGCGGATATTTTTGTTCATGCTGCAGGATGCTGTTGATCAGCGCCGGATTTTCTAAATCCTGCGCCGACAGGTTCATTGAGATTGGCAATCTGATTCCCAGTTCCAGCCACTGATTCTGCACTTTACGCACTTCTTTATACACCCAGGCGGTGATAGTACTCATCAACCCTGCCTCTTCCGCCAGCGGAATAAACACGGCCGGCGATACCGGGCCAAACTGCGGATGTTGCCAGCGGATAAAGGCCTCGGCACCAAACGGCTGCTGCGTATTCACCTGCAGCAACGGCTGAAACAACAAACTGAACTGGCCGGCATTACAGGCGTGCGCCAGCCCTGCCACCAACGCCAGCCGATGCCGGCTGTCTGCGCCAAGCTGATGTTGATAGCCAAGGTGCCCGGCAGTCTTTTGTACAAAAGTAATTGCCAGCGCTGCATGCGCTATCAGCTCTTCCGCGTCCTGACCAAACTCGCTGCTGACTGTGACTGAGGCATAATGCGGTTTAAAGTCCGGCGTAAAGCCATCGACGGTGAATTTCTGATGCAGCAGTTTGCGGATGCCGGTCAGCACCGGCACAAAATCTGTTTGCTGGACTAACAGCGCGAAACGGTCCGTCGCCAACGAAAATAAGGTCTGATGGCGCGCCGCACCAAGACTCACCACCGCAGTGCCGTGGCGCTGGCATAACACCAGCAACGAGTCGACGTAGGCATTGACTATCGCAGTCGCCTGCCGCCGGCCCAGCACCGCTTCAATCCGGCTATATTGCTTAAATTCGAGCAATAACAATCGGTAACGCGACCTGTGCTGCTGCAGCTCATGATTGAGCAGTTCCACCAGCGCCAGCCGCGACCCCAGGCCATAAAAAGGCGCGATTTTCGAGCGGTTCAGTTCCAGCTGCTGTAGTTTACTGAGCTGCTCGTTACGCTCCAGCAAGGCTTGTTGCACTTGCGCCTGCCAGGCTTTTTCCAGATAAATGCCGAGCACCAGACTGCTGGTCATCAACACAGCAGCCAAAGTGGTCCCCAGCTCCAGTGCTGAGCGTGTTAGTGCCGATTCGGCGATAAAACCCAAAGCGCGCAACGCAGCCAGCACCACACTGAGCATCAGCACCGACATCGGCAACAAAAACAACACCGCTTTGCGCCGCTGGGTTTTCAGCATCCACAGCCCCGTGATTAACGTCGCAAGCACACACAGCTGCATCAGATACACCGCCAGCTGTTTCAGCTGACTCTGCCAGGCATAAGACTGCAACAATGCACTAATTTGCGTCGCCGCAAACAACAACACCGCCGATGCCATCAGCAAGCCAAACAACCGTGCTAACCAGCCGGCTTTCAGCTGAAAGTAACTGCGGACAAAACCACTGCAGCTAAATACTGCAAGCGGTAAACACCATTCAGTCAGACGGTTCCAACCCGGTGTCTCTGGCCACAACCACTGAAAAGGCAAGCCGTTGAGCTCAGCCTGCACTGCGGTGATACACAGCAGCAGACCACTAAACAGATGCAGACTGTGCTGACGGGTCACAGTTGCCAGTAATACCGCGAGCAATGCGGCAAATAACAAGATACCGAGGAAAAAACTATGCAACATTTGCTGACGCGACGCTTGTTGCAGCGCTGCGTCTTTCGCCACATAACGCAGTGGCAACACACTCTGGCCGACATTATTCAGCCGCAGTAGTAGTTCGGTTTTGTCCTGTTGCCAGCTGGCTTCAACCGGGAACATCAGGCTGCTGACCGGGATCAGCCGGTTAGCAAAAGGTCGCTGGTCGCCAGTCAGCATCTGCAGTTGCAGCTGATCGTCGGGCTTCAGCAGATAAAAATCCACTTCGTCCAGAAAGGGGGCATCGAGCGATAACACATAATCATCCCGCGGTTCCAGCACCAGCCGGAACCAGAGGGTGCCAAGGCCATAGCCGAGCGGCCGCCCCGGATCTGCTAGCAATTGCCAGCGTTCAGGCGGGATTTGTCGGGCTTGCTGCGGGCTTTGCACCGCAGCGTCCTGTAACAACCAGACCTGTACCGGCTGCGGCGCCAGGTCGTCACGGCCACTGCCAAACATCAGAGACAGGCACAGGGCGACTACAGCCAGCAATACCAGACCGCTCAGCCACAACGCTTTGGGCAGGACCAGCGGTGATTTCAAAGTACCCACTCCGGCACTGCGGTTAATTCAATGGTTTTTCCATGCTGAAGGTTTGGGAGCTGTAGCGATATTTGCCATAGGAGGGACATTTTTTAAAACCTTTATGCAGATAAAAGTTCAGCGCTTTACTGTTGATGATGCGTGCAGTGGCCAGCACTGAACTGAACCCCTGGCTGCGCGCTTTTTGTTCCAGATAGTGTAACATGGCCGAACCAACACCAGGCTCACTGGAATACATCCGTTTGATTTCGGCCCGGTTGGCATCTTCGCGCCGCAACAGACCACAACCAACCGCATGACCATCATGCCAGGCCACCACAGCAAGCAATAAACCGGCTTCCTCAAAGCTGAGCTTTTCCGGTTCCTGCTCCTGCGAATGGCCTAAGGCGTCAGCCAGTTTGGCAAACAAGGCCAACAAGGCCGGATCTGTCAGTTCCACTTCGGTCATGCGATACATACAAAGCTCCGCTTATTGCGGTCCGGTCGTCTCGACTGGCGCCATGATTTGTTGTAATTGCGCGGTCAGCGGACCAACCAGCGCCTGATGCTTCTGATGAATGTAGTGATACATCGGTAATTGTTCCAGTGCTGGCAATACCACCTGCAGCTTTAAGTTTGGCAACTGCCGCAAAACATATTCGGCTTCAGCCCTCGGCAAAACCGCCACATCAACCCGGCCTTTGGCCACATACTGCAACGCCTGTTCCAGCGTCAGCGCCGCAGTCAGTGCTTTGACCTGATGTTGTTTTAACCGCGCCTCCACAGACAACATGCCTGCCATGTAACTGACCCGCAACGATGGCAAATCAGCCCATTGCGCCGGTTTGAGCTGAGGGTCACGGACAAATGCCGTTAACTCCAGCTGATAAACCTGCACCGGAATGCGGATTAGCTCGGGGATCACTTGCTGCAAACTCGCCGCAGCAGCCAGATTGCCATCGACCAACACACCACGGGCCGCTTCGAGACGTAATCTTTCCAATGGCATGGTTTCCAGCTGCATCTGCAGACCAATATTCTGATAAGCCTGTTGCAGTTTTAATACCAGCGGATGCTGCGGCGACACTTGTGTCAGCGTGCCGATATGCATGACGGGCTGAGCTGCCGTAGCCAGACCACAGAACAGGCTGAAACCACCCAGCAAAGCACCAAACCTGAGACATCGCAGCCATTTGTTCCATTTCACCCCGTGCTTATCTCCATTCGGCGCAGTTTGCCTGCCATTGGCTGCAAAAAATTCGTGATATTGTCACAGTATTTGGCATACTCGGGACACCCATTCCAGAGATAACCATAGTCAAACTTCTGTGCCAGAGGACTCCACGATGAAAAAAACTCTTGTTGCGACCACAGTCGCCACTGTATTGGCATTAGGTGCCTGTACGGACAATAAACCAGCCGCGCCAGAGCAAAAAGCTGCAGCACCGGCCGAAGCTGCAGCCGCCAAAACTGAAACAGCACCGGCCGCAGTAGCTGCTGAGAATCCGTTACTGAAACGCAGCTCGCTGCAATATCAGGCGCCGGAATTCGACAAAATCAAAACTGAGCATTTCCTGCCTGCCATGCTGCAAGGCATTGAAGAACATGCCAAAGAAATCGAAGCGATCGCCAACAACGCTGAACCTGCGACTTTTGAAAATACTATCGTGGCGATGGAAAAAACCGGCGACTTACTCGGCCGCGCCAGCGGTATTTTCTTCAACCTGTCAGGTTCAAACAGCAATGCTGAGATCCTGAAAATCCAGGCTGAGATCTCACCAAAACTGGCAGCGCACAGCGACAACATCAACCTGAACCCAACGCTGTTCGCCCGCGTCAAAGCGGTGTATGACAACCGTGCCAGCCTGAACCTGGACCCGGAATCGCTGCGTCTGACTGAAGTGACTTATGAGCGTTTTGTCCGCGCCGGTGCACTGCTCAACGACGAACAGAAAACCCAAATTCGCGCCCTGAACGAAGAAAGTTCAAAACTGACCACTAAGTTCAGCCAGAACCTGCTGCAAATCACCAAAGACATCGCGATTTTTGTTGATGACAAAGCCAAACTGGCTGGTTTCTCAGACGCTGAAATCGCTGCCGCCGCTGAAGGCGCCAAGGCCAAAGGTCAGGACGGCAAGTATGTGATTGAAATCACCAACACCACGCGTCAGCCAGCGTTAGCTCAGCTGGAAAACCGCGAACTGCGCCAGCAAATCTGGGAAGCTTCGGCTTACCGTGGTACCAAAGGCGAAACCGACAACCGGCCAATCGTCGCCCGTTTAGCGCAAATACGTGCCGAACGCGCCAAGTTACTCGGCTTTGACACCCATGCGCATTTCTCGCTGGACCAGAGCATGGCGAAAAATCCAAAAGCGGTGATGGACATGCTGGGCAGCATGGCGCCGACTGTGGTGGAAAACACCAAAAAAGAAGCGGCAGCTATTCAGGACATGATCAAACAGACCGGTGGCAATTTCGAGCTGCAACCATGGGACTGGGAGTTCTACGCCGAGAAAGTGCGTAAAGCCAAATACGATTTAGACGAAAACGAAGTAAAACCATACTTCGAATTCAACCGCGTGTTACATGACGGTGTGTTCTACACCATGAACAAACTGTTTGGTATCAGCTTCAAAAAACGGCCTGACTTGCCGGTGTATCACCCGGACGTTGAAGCTTATGAAGTGTTTGACGCTGACGGCACCAGCCTGGCAATTTTCTACGCCGACTACTTTGCCCGTGAAGGCAAACGCGGTGGCGCCTGGATGAGCTCTTTTGTCGAGCAAAGTGAACTGCTGAACGACAAGCCAGTAGTGGTTAACGTGATGAACATTCCAAAAGGCCCGGCCGGCGAACCAACGCTGGTCAGCTATGACAACGTCACCACCATTTTCCACGAATTAGGCCACGGCTTACACGGCATTTTCTCCAAAGTGAAATACCCGACGCTGGCCGGTACTTCAGTATCGCGTGACTTCGTTGAATTCCCGTCCACCTTCCAGGAAGACTGGGCAGCGCACCCGGACGTGATTGGTAACTACGCCAAACACTACAAAACCGGTGAGCCAATCCCGGCCGAACTGCTGGCGAAAATCATGAAATCACGCAGCTTCAACCAGGGTTTCGACACGCTGGAATATATGGCCGCGGCATTAGTCGATATGGAATGGCACTCTATTCCGGCCGGCACCAAAATTGACGACGTGGAAAAATTTGAAGCCGACGCGCTGAAAAAACACGGCGTAGATTTAGCGGTTGTACCACCTCGCTACAAGTCGACTTACTTCAGCCACTCGATGGGCGGCGGCTACTCAGCCGGTTATTACGCTTATATGTGGTCGGAAATTCTGGCAGCTGACGCCTTTGCATTCGTGCAGCAACAAGGTGGTCTGAAGCTGGAAAACGGCGCTAACTTCCGCAAAAATATCCTGTCGGTCGGTAACACCAAAGATCCAATGGAAGCTTACAAAGCCTTCCGCGGCAAAGAGCCAACCACTGATGGTCTGCTGATCCGCCGTGGCCTGAAAGCACCGGTGAACTAAGCAACAACGTTTGCTGTGAATACCAAGGGGACTGCGGTCCCCTTTTTGCTGCCCAATAGAAAACGCTGTGGACTTGATCTGCCTCAAGCCATGCCGACGTAGTGTCACCTAAGCTTCAACTGAACATCTGGTTTTGCTTCTTGCCAAAACAGCTCACCCATCTGTTCGTTTTCCTGTGAGTAATCTTGCCCGGTCTCTGTCCCGGGCTTTTTTTAGCTGAAATTTTGCATCAGACTGACAGCACAGGCCCCTTTGAGCTCCGCACGGCTGCATGTACACAGATTTGATCTGCTGACTGCGCTTCCACTACAAAATAGCCACCTGCTGATGAGAGCTGCTGCACCTGCAGGCGAGTCGTGCCCGACCGGGCCAGCCAATAAGGTGCTAGTGAGCACTGGGCTGAACCCGTCGCCAAGTCTTCGTTAATACCGATATTGGGGGCGAAATAGCGCAGCACATAACCCGTGATGGTTTGCCCATCAGCCGCAAACAGCGGTGCCGTCAGAATAGTGGCATGATAAGGCTGCAGTTGCCGCAGCGCGGCAAAATCCGGCACAAAGGCTTGCACCTGCGAAGCAGTTTCCAGCACTAAAATCAGATCGCGGGTGGCGAAGCAATCGGTCAGGACTAAACCTTGCGCTGACAAATTCAGTCTGTCTGTCATCTGCGCGAGCGTCACAGGCTTTTGCGCTGGCCAAGCTGGTAAACACATCGCATAAGCTTGATGGCCGGCAGCAAGTTCCGGCAATAACAGCTTACTGCGCGTGATGCTGATGTCGCCAAAGCGGCTGGTGAGCTTTGCATCAGGCCATGCCGGACCTTGTTCCAGCACAACAGCGCCAGCCGCCAGACTGCCATGACCACACAAATTGATTTCCTGAGTGCCGGCAAACCAGCGCACCGGAATGGGTTGAGGTGCCGTTTGCGCCGGCGGCAACAGCACAAACGCTATCACCGGCACCGATTGTGTCGCTGCAAACGTCTGCAACACTGAATCTTCCGGCCAGGTGGTCAGGACACAAACAGCCGCCGGGTTGCCGCTGGCTACGTCACTACAAAATACATCCAATACAAATGCTTGCATATTCTCCATTGCACCTGTTCCTGTGATTTTGCACTATAGCTTATGCTTCGTGTGCGCCCGCAGCTTAGCAAAGATGTGTTGGACAACCACGACAAACCTGTCGTTTTGCCGGCTTTATTTTCAGGAGTCCCCCTATGCCTTACCTGCTGGAACAGCAAACCCCCAATGTCGCAGACTATTGTCACTTAAGGGTTGCCACTGGCCTCAGTCCAAAAGCACCGGAAGCGGCCCGGATTGGCCTTGCAGCGACTTTATTTGCGGTGCAAATCCGCTTTGAAGGCCAGGTCATTGGCATGGGCCGGCTGGTTGGCGATGGTGCCTGTCATTGCCAGATTTGTGATATTGCCGTGCTACCGCAACACCAGGGCAAAGGCCTTGGTAAACAAATCATGCAGGCGCTGATGGATTATGTCGACAGTCAATTGCCGGACAGTTGTTACGTCAATTTGATCGCCGACGGCGATGCGAAATTTCTCTATCAGCAGTTTGGCTTTGCCGACGTGGCACCGGCTTCGATTGGTATGGGATTGACGCTGCCGCGTGAAAGAACGGGCGATTTTCAGCACTGAGTAATGCTTTAACCGGGCAGCGCGAACTGGCGCTTCGCCGGCTTTCCACTAGGCTTGGATCCAGCTAACAGGCTCGCAGCGACCTTATCCGCTGTTTGCAGATGTTTAGCTGAAACCGGAGCGCAGCCATGAACCAAAGTGCATCGATTAATATTCAATCTGGCCAGCTCAATCTGCGCCAGGCGCCGGACAGCCAGAGTGTTATTGTCGCCCGGCTCAGTAAAGACCGGCCGGTGCAGGTGCTGGCCGAAGCGGGTGACTGGTACCGTGTGCGCGCCGGTAATCAGGAGGGTTATGCCGCCAAAGCCTACGTTGCGTTGTCGTCACCGTTGCCACCAGCTAGCCCAGTGCCGTTGGCCAGTGCCGCTGCTCCAACCTCAGGCACTGATGATTTTCAGGTTGAAGCCGGTCAGCTGACTTTTGACGCCGAAGGCATGGAACAACGCGGTCGTTATTTCAGCCGCCATCCGCATGTGCCAACGGACAGCTCAGGCGTGACGCTCGGCCGTGGCTACGATATGCGCGATAAAACCCCGACAATGATCCAGGCCGATTTATTGGCCTGTGGCCTCAGCACCACTGCCGCTGCGCAGTTTGCTAAAGCTGCCGGTTTAAGCGGGGCGGCCGGGAAATCATTTATCACCCAGAACAACCTGAGTAATTTTGAAATCAGCCCCGGCCAGCAAAAATTGTTATTTGCGCTGACCTATCAACAAATGGTCAGTGACGTGCTGCGTATTTGCCAGAAGCCAGATCTGGTCAAACGTTATGGCGCAACCGACTGGGCGGCATTACCAGCCAAAGTACGGGATTTGGTGGTGGATTTACGCTATCGCGGCGACTACACACCGTCGAGCCGTGAGCGACTGCAGCCGTTGCTGGTCGCCAACAACAGCGTCGGCATCCGCCAGCTGATGGCAGACGAAGCTTATTGGTGCGGGCCGGAGAAAGTACCGCAGGACAGATTCCGCCGCCGGCGCGATTATCTTGGCTGAATCGGTCAGGTCCGGGCAGTACCTGCGGCCGCACGGTACTGACTGGGCGTTTGCTGCAGCTCTTTTTTAAACGCGGTATAAAAAGACGATTTGGCGTTAAAACCAACGTTCATCGCAATGTCCAGCACAGTCAAATCGGTATCCCGCAGCTGGCGGGCTGCTGCTTGTACCCGATAGCGGTTCACGTAATCAAAAAAATTCAGCCCAAGCCGCTCATTCAACGTTTGCGAGATGTAATTGGCGGAGCAACCGATGTGCCGCGCCAACCTGGGCAATGACAGCGCCGCATCCAGATACAGCTCGTCCTGCTCCATAGCCTGCTGCAACTTATTGGCAATACTGGTGGCCTGCTCTGCGCCCAGTGCTGAACGCTGATATTTACCTTCAAAGACCGCCTGCAGCACTTCCTGCAGATCTTCGGGCGAGGCAGGTCCTTGTCCTGGCAAATCAACGCGCTCAGACTGTGCCAGCATGGCAAACCCGGGTTTTTGCCGCAGCCCCCACAGCGCCAGATACCAGACCAACAGCAACACCAGCACATCTTTGAGCAGCAAGCCTGAAGGCAGCGGCGCCACCAGATTGTCATATAGCAAGGCAGTAGCAAAGAGACCGCCACCAGCAGCCACAGCCAGCAACAAGCCGTTAATCCAACGCGCTTCTTCCTCTTCGGTACTGGCGAACAGCTGGCGTAGCTGCGCCCGGTACTGCTGTAGCCTTCGCATCACCCGATGCAGATAAAAACCAGCCTGTAGCACCCAGCCAGTGACCAGCAAAAACGTAATGATGGCAAGGCCATATACCAGATAACGCAGTGATGCAGCGACCTGCAGTAAAATATCCTCACGGCCTTCAGCCAGCAGCGCATAGCGCACGTCGCCGGGCAACAGTAATGTCAGCAGCACAATGCCAAGACACAGTCCGGCCAAGGCAAAATGTGGCCATTCGCAGCGACTAAAGCGCCAGCCGGTGCTGCTGGTAATGCCTTTGACATAACACCAAAATAACGGAGGAAGAAGATACAACGCCGGCAAGGCCAGCATCAGGGCCGGCACACGCAGTTCCGGCGCCAGTGCCGCCAGCACCGGCTGACAAATCAACACAGCGACGGCCAGCAGGCAACCAGCTAATGCCAGATACATCTGCTGTTGCCGGGCACGCAGCAATAGCAGATTTATGCTGAACGCAATCACCGCCATGGAGCTGCAGGTAAAAAAATAGCCCAGCGGATTTTCAGTCAAACCTCACCTCAGTGCTTTTATTTATCTCTTAAAATCATACAGCTATTTATTGAGCAGCCGTCCAGGCCTGCAGGGGCGGACAGCTGAAGTCCGGGCCTGTGGTACCGGACGACAGCTTCGGTGCCCTGCTGCACAGTCAGTGAATCCAAACTGCAAAGGAACTCAAAATGCTGATAGCTCATGATGCGCAATCCAGTCCCCCTGCTGCAACCCACGCAGCCCAGTGGCCACTGGTCGTGACTTTATATCTGCTGCTGGCCGTGCCCGGCATTCCGGCGCTGCTGATCATCGTGCTGCTGTTGTGGCAGTCGTGGTTACCCGCTGAACTGCTCAGCCTGCTCAATCCGCGGTATCTGCAGACACCGGCCCCGATTCTGCTGCACGCGGGCACTGGCGTGCTGTTTTTTCTGACTGTACCACTACAGTTCTCCGCCCGGCTGAGACAGCGGGCGCCGCGCTGGCACCGGAACAGCGGCCGGGTGGCGCTTGGCAGCGGCTTGCTGATGGCCGCTTCCGGCGTCTGGATGCATCATACATTGACACCGGCTGACCTTGGCCCACGTTATGTGGGTTTGTGGGCGCTGAGCCTCTGCATTATTGGCTGTTTCAGCATGGCGTTTTACCGGGTGTGCCAGCGCCGTTTTGTTGCCCATCAGCGTTGGATGTGCCGGGGCTTGGCAGCTGTCCTTGCCACCTTAAGTGGTTTATTGCTGGAACTGATTGCAGCTTTAACCCTGGGACAACTCGATGGCTGGCAAACCGCGGTCAGCGCATGGCAACACGATTATGCCCGACTGCTGGCATTGAGCCTGAATTTGCTGATACTGGAAGCGTATTGGCGGCGCCAAACGACGCCAGAGCTGCATGTCGCCAGCCAGCACGAACTGACCTGAGCCAACAAATTTACCAGACCTTTACCTGTTTTTGACTATATGCAGCGGAAACTTCTGCCACACTGGCAGCAGTCAAGACCATACAGGGAGTCAGGGAGATGCCGGTGCAGCAAAATATCATCAGCACTGTGATTGTGGCGTTCTGTCTGGCTGCTTGCGGCGGCAGCGGAAACCCGACACCTCCTACCCAACCACCACAAACCAGCTGTGACCTCAGCGCGCTGGAACAAAGCCTGCGCCAGCAGGCAACAACGCTGAAAACCGACACTGATTTTACCTTGTTACTGGAACGTTTTGACGGCCGCAGTTTTAGCTATTCGCGCGGCGGGTCCAGCGCTGTGACATCTTATGAATCCGCTTCGACGTCGAAATGGGTCAGCGCTGTGATCATTCTGCGACTGGTGGACAGCGGTGTGCTGAAACTCAGCGACACTGCCGCCAGCCGACTCAGTGACTGGCCGTTAAGCATCAGCCATCCGCTGTCGCAAATGACCTTGCAGCAACTGCTGAGCTTTACGTCAGGCCTCACCGAAGAGCCTTTGTGTCTGAATTTACCTGGCGCCGATTTTGCTCAATGTGTGCGCCAAGGGCTCAGCAACAACAGCGCTAATGGCCGACTGCCCGGCAACGTCTTTGATTACAACGGCCTGCATTTACAAGTCGCCGGGCTGATGGCCATTCGCGCCGCCGGTGTTACCGACTGGCAAGCGCTGTTTCGTCAATTCACGCAGCAAACCGGCTTATTCAGCACTGCACGTTATGATCTGCCGTCTGCCAGCAATCCCCGCCTCGCCGGCGGTATGCACTGGACAGCACAGGAATATCTGGATTTTCTCAGAGCCTTACAACAAGGCAAATTATTATCCGCCGCATTGCAGCAACAAATGCTGGCGAATCAACGCGGCAATGCCACAGTGCTGAATTCCCCGGCGGTCAGCGGTTTTGGTGCTGACTGGCCTTATGGCCTGGGGCATTGGCTGGAATGCAATAGTGGCCAATGTACCAGTGCGCAGCGGCATTCCAGTCCGGGTGCTTATGGCGCTTATCCACTGATCGACTATCAATACAGCTATCTGGCGATGCTGGCCCGTGAAGGCCAGCTGGGTAGTTTTGTCGAGGGGAAAGCTGTGGTTGATGCGCTGACACCCGCCATCCAGGCCTGGGCTGGCTGCAAGATCTGAGCGGAAAAGCTCTGGCCCGGCCCGGGCCACCGTTCAGACCAATTGCAAAAACCCGCTATACAATAGTTTTTCCACCAGCACTAAACGCACATCGTCGCCGATAGGCCCTGGAATGTCTTTGACTGTAAATTGCGGCGTCTGGCGGATAAATTCCATGCTGTCGGCCACCGCCGGGTGCACCAGCAGCTGATCGCCAGGGAAACGAAAATCAAGGATATGCGCCTGCACATTGACTTGTCCTATCGCCAACGGTGCGTGTTGCACTTTGGTTTCTCGGCTCATTGGCGGTATGCCCGTTTTGGGCTTATCAAGCTTCGGCAATTCCATCAGCATGCGGGCCTGACGGTGCGCCAGTGCCGCTTCAACAAAACCGGGTTGCTGGCACAGCTGCAGCAGCCGCTCCAGACCGGCCCGCATTTGTGCGCCGGCCACATCCAACAGCTGGCCATGCGACAGTGCATCAGCGCGGCCGGTCAGATTGGTCCGCAATGGTTTTTCAAAATCAGCCATGTAGTCCAGCGCGCTGCTAATGGCTTCACGAATGGTCACAGGCACAAAACCAATCGAAATATGCAGCGATTCGCCGGTGGACTGCACCGTGTGTGTACAGCCACGCGGCAGATACAATAAATCACCGGGTTTGACATCATACACGCTGTGGGTACCAAGCGGCGGCACGCTGGCTCCCAGCGCTTTCCATTTATTTGGCAGTTTTGGCGGCTCGTCCGAGATAAACCAGCGTTTAGTACCAACCAGCTGAATCGCAATCACATCGACTTCATCATCATGTACCGGCGCTTCGGCACCGGTCAGGCTCCAGAACAACACTGTGCTGGCCGGATTGCCAAACAACAGCGTCAGCGCCCGGTTCAGCTGCGCCAGTTCCGGCGTAGCATTGGTGACATCGGGAAAACGTACCGTGTAGTCATTGGTGTGATATTCGGCAAGCAAAGCCGCAAACGCAGCGGCGTCAGGTACGGCACGGGGTTTGGGCGCAGGCACCTGTGCCTGGCGAATATGGCAGGTCAGCGTAGCTGCGTATTCAGCAAAGTGACTGAGCAGCAACGACTTCGGATCTTCACCCAGCAACTTTCGAGCCGACAGCGCTGTATCCGCCGGCAGTAACACTGGCCGCCGGCTGACTACTTCCTGAAAAAACTGCTCGTAACTCAGTGGATGCAACACCTGGGCGAGCAGGTCACGGGCTTGGGCAAGGATCATCGGAATACTCGGTCAATATGGCAACGACGCTCATCGCCGCGCCTTCAGGGATGGCCGTATTCTTCAGTGCTTTAACTGATTAATCAAGCGGTCAGTCACGGTTGGATACAACAACGCCGGCAAAAGCCGGCGTTGGATTCTCGTCACTGCGAAGCAGCTTTAAATCAGCGCAGTTATTGTTTCACCACCTTCAGCACTGGTGCTGTTGGCGTGGCGGCATTGACGGTAAAGAGATAAGTACCGCCTTCTGCAATGTTGATTTTCAGGTTGTCATTGCTCTGCGCCAGCGTTTTATTCTGGCCTACTGTCACAGCCTGACCATCGCTGCCTGCGCCGTAGTTCACTGTCGACCAGTCGGCGGAGGCAAACTTAAACTCGTAGTCGCCAGCTGTCAGTGGAATGCTGAACTGGTACAGGCCGCCGGTGTAAACGAACTGACTGGCTTCGCCCCAGCCGTTCATGCTGCCGCGCAAGAACACTTTGGTCGCGCCGTAAGGCACAAACTCAGACACTGTCAGCACCGGAGACGCTGGCACTGCCGCATTCAGCGTGAATACATAAGTGCCGGCGCTGAAGTTGGCTTTCATGTTGGCGCCTTGGCGTTGCAGTGTTTGCGCGACGCCAAACTGCACGTCCTGCTCACCGCTCTTGGCTCCAAAATCTACCGTTGACCAGTCAGCCGAGGCAATTTTGAACTCCTGGCTGCCGCTGCTGCCAATGTTCACTTTTGCCTGATACAGACCAGCACCAACATATTCAAAGGCGTCGACTTCACCCCAGCCGTTCATGCCACCGCGGACAAAGACTTTGGTCAGGCCATATGGTGCGATATCCGGTGCGCCCATGGTTGCATCGGCTTTGAGGCCAACGCCCTGTGCACCAGCCTGTGCTTTGACAAAGACTGCCATGGTATAAGCCGGCACCACAAAGCTGCCATCGGCGCCTTGCGCTTCAAAACGCGCGTCGGCGACACGGCTGTCAGCAGAACCCTGCTGCACTTCATGCAGGGTAAAGCCTTGCGCTGTCGGCACTTTGTGTGTTTTTTCGCTGGCAGTGCCATTAATGACCACTACCACAGCATCATGTGCCGGATCTAAGTCCGTCAGGCCCAGACCATCGTCAATGCTCATCACAATCAGGCCTTGCGTCAGGTTTTTACCGATGTTGTGGAAGCCGACGCGGTCCATTACATCCTGGCCAGACGTTAAGCGGAACAGCTTGCTGGAGCTTCTGATTTTCAGGAAGTCCTGGAACACTGCACCGGCCAGTTCAATATGCTCCGGATAAGCCGTGGCATTTGGATTGTTCGCAATGGTTTTGATGCTGTCCCAGGCGCCCTGGTTGTCTTGCGCCAAAGGCAGACCGACGTTCCAGTTGTTGCTTTGTTTGCTGAAATCAACAAAGTTGAACCAGTCGCCGGCGTCGTAGCTATTGCGGTCCATCGATTTAGAGCGCAGTAAATCATCGCCCATCTGCAGGAACGGAATACCTTGTGACAAGACCGGAATACCGAGTGCAATGTTATGAATACGCACGCGGTCGTCGATGCTGACGGAGGCTTTTAAACCAAACTGCAGTTTGTCCCACAGCGATTCGTTATCGTGCTTTGACACATAGTTGATAATGTCGGCCGGATCTGTGGCATAACCGGCTGGCTGACCGTTCCAGTTCAGGCCCGAGGCTTTACCGGTATTACCCTGATAATCTTTAAACACATAGTCTTTTAACGTGCCGGCCAGACCAATTTCAATCAGGTTCTGATCTTTCAGCTTACCCACATCGCTGTCGCCGCTGAACAGTGCCACATTACGCACCGCATCGCGTTCGCGGTCATTAAAAGTGCCCACTTCAGTACCGGCCATATTGGCCTGCCGAGCCTGCACAAAACGCGCGTCATTCGCTACTTCACCGAAGTTCCAGCCTTCGCCGTAGAAATAAGTGTCAGCATCGACTTTACGCACCGCATCGCGCGCCGCCAGAATCGACGCTTTTGGATGGTGGCCCATGATGTCAAAACGGAAACCGTCAAACTTGTATTCTTTGGCCAGCAGTACTAAAGAATCGGCGACAAACTTGTCAAACATCGCATGTTCAGTCGCGGTGTTTTCACAGCAGGTTGAGCGCTCGATATTGCCGGTGGTTGGGTTATAGCGGTGGTAATAACCCGGCACGATTTTGTCGAATACTGAGTTTTCAAACAGGCCCGATGAAGAGGTATGGTTGTACACCACATCCAGCACCACGCGTAAACCAATGCTGTGCAGCGCCTGGTTCATCGCGCGCATTTCTTTGATGCGGGCCACGCCTTCCGGCGTTGAAGCATACGAGCCTTCCGGCACATTAAAGTGCTGCGGATCGTAACCCCAGTTGAAGCTGTCAGTACCACGCATTTCGCCGGCCAGCGTTTGGGCATTTTCACCAGAGTTCTGGAAGCCTTTCATCACATCTTCCAGTTTAGCGGACGCGCTTTGGTTACAGACTGAGGCTTTAGCATTGACCTTACAAAGGTCGGCCACGGTATTGGTTAAATCCACCCGTTTGCTGGCATCTTCATTGACAGTGGCCATGTCGGTTGCCGGCAACAGATGGAAATGGTTGAGGCCAGCATCCGCCAGGGCTTTTAAGTGCTTGACCGGCTGCGATTCCATCTCGGTAAAGGCCAGATATTTACCACGATTGGCGGCAGAGACTGTGGTGTCGC
Source organism: Rheinheimera texasensis DSM 17496 (assembly GCF_000711985.1). Lineage (GTDB taxonomy): Bacteria > Pseudomonadota > Gammaproteobacteria > Enterobacterales > Alteromonadaceae > Pararheinheimera > Pararheinheimera texasensis. The sequence goes on along the minus strand of NZ_JONU01000015.1, from coordinate 43,981 downwards.
GCGCCGAGAAATCACGGATATGGCCTTCATAAATCACGATATCTTCAGCATTAGCCACCACCGGCACTTCATGGCCGTCCCAGTTGGCTGGTTTGGTATCCGCATCAGCCAGATTGACGAACTGACTATAGCGGCCATTGGTGGCAGTATTCAGCGAATACGGATCTGTGGCTTCAATGGTCTCTACCTTTTTCGTCAGCGGGTGATAGACCTGCACTTCGAAGCGGTAGAACTGACGGTCCAGCGTCGCTTTGGCGCCGCTGTAACTCCAGATGCCGGTATTGGCATCCAGCGTCATCGCATGGGTCGCGGTTACGGCTTTGGCAGCGTTAAATACTTTTAATTTCACGCTACGGGCAGTCGGTGCCCAGACCGAGGTTTTGATATTACTGGCATCATAAACCAGGCCTAAAGTCGCTTCGTTGGCGTCATTGGCGCCTGCGGTGTACAAGTCATCCAGCACTTTGCCGGCCTGCACATGTGAAGCGGCCATCAGCTTGTTGGCAGAGTCATAAGACGCCAGCACCAGCTGATTTTTTGCCATGGTTTTGGCTTGTTCAGCGCTCAGGTTCAGCTTATAAGCCGGCCAGTTGGCCAGGTGTGGCACTTTGGCTTTTTGCTCGTCGGTTAAGCTGGTTGGCGTGGCTTCAACCGCATCGCCGTTAATAGTCAGCGTATCTGAGTCAATCGCCAGATCAGCGGCTGCACTGTGGTGCAGTTTCCACTTGGCGACGCCGCCTGCCGGCGCATTCCACACCAGTGTGTTGCGGTCCAGCCAATGCGCAGCGCTGTCACTGATTTGCACACCGAGCGACACCACAGGGTAGGCAAACACCGAAGGCACACCAGAGAAAGTCCAGCCCATCCGGGAGAACTTCGCGACATCTTTCGGGCCCAGTGGCAGCTGCATGTCACTGCCGCCCAGCTCTTTGCCGGCGTCATCAGTACCGATGTGGATAATAAAGTTACCGCAATCTGTGGTTTTGCTGCCGACACCGTCTTTGAGATTCAGCAACCAATAGGCACCGTAGTTTTGGTCGACGCCGGTGATTTGCAGGCCATTATCCCAGCTGGCTGCCAACGAGCTGTCCTGATAAGCATTACAGGTCTCGTTGTTCCAGGTATGCAGGCGGTAGCCGTCATAGTTGCCGTCAGCACGCTTGTAATACAGCACTGCCTGACCGGCCGCTGCCATGACACTTGGCGCCGGCGCAGTCGGGTCGACACCAATCACACAACTTTCATTGCGCGCATCCGGCACTGTCGGCGCCGGGCACTTAATAGGTTTTGGGGCAACACAGGCCGTGCCGGCTTCGTTTGGTACTTGCGGCACATTACAGGTCAATAAGGTTTTGCCCGGAGACACTGAGTCCCCGCCGCTGCCACCACAGGCGGCTAACGTCAGCAGCAGCGCGGCACTGGCCAGCGTCTGCAGCATCGTTTTGATATTCAACATAAATTTATTCTCCATTGAAGCTGCAGCGTCTTACATTGAGTAAGTCACACCGAGGAAATACTGCCGGCCAAAGAACTGGATAGTGCCGGTCTGAGTTTCATCGCCGAAATAGCTTTTGGTCGGTTCGTCAGTGACGTTGTTGACCTGAAACAGCACACTCCACTGGTCGTTCACCTGATACGAGGTCTGCATGTCGACCACGGTTTCGCCGTCGAAGTTAACGATCTGCTCGTTCACGGCCACTTGTTCCGACACAAATGGGTCACGGTAACGGGCACTGACGCGCGCTTCAAAACCTTCATATTCCCAGAACACAGTGCCGGTAAAGACGTTTTCCGACAGCCCCGGCAAGCTGATATCCACCGTCGAACCACCGAGGTTGGTCTGCTGCTGAATTTCACTTTCGGTGAAGGAATAGCTGGTGCTGACGCCTAAGCCTTGCCAGATCCCCGGCAGGAACTTAAATACCTGGGTATAGGCCAGCTCGGCGCCACGGATATAACCACCTTTGCTATTATTGACCGCCGTGGTGTAGCTGCCATTGGTGACTGGCACCGGTACACCGCTTTCCGGATTGATAATCACGTCCGGTACAAAGAAACCGGCGCCTTTGAAATCAAACTCGGCAATAGTGAAGGTACTGATAAAGGACTTAATATCTTTGTAGAACAGCGCCGCCACAAAGGCCCCTTCGGTTTCGCTGAAATAGCGCTCCCAGGAGATATCGTACTGATCAGCATAAAACGGCCGTAAATACGGGTTGTTTGAGCTGGAACCGGAAATAATGCCGTCGTTGTTGATGTTGGTGCTGGTGTCAGACGCTAAGCGGTTAATCGGCGGACGTGACATCACACGCGCCGCTGCAAAACGCAGTTGGTCGTCGTCGGTGACGCGGAAATTCAGGTTCAGCTGTGGCAGATAGTCACGGTAGGTTTCGCCAAGCACGGAAGGTGCATACTGGTTATTCACCAGGCCGGCATCATCAACGATGTTTTGCGCACCCAGTTTCGGGTCGCCACCGACGTTTTGCAGCGACGTGGCCGACTGGTCAGTTTCCACCATCCGCACACCAAAGTTACCGGACAGCGGAATGTTCCAGAGATCAGTATCGATATTGGCCATCAGATAAGCCGACAGCACTTTTTCGTACACTTCGCCGCTTTGCAGCATTGACCAGCCGGTATCCGGCCCGCCGGTGACACGTTGGCTGGCCAGCACACCACTGTTGCCGGTGCCCCAGGTTTTCACCGGTTGCGGAATACCATTCGGGAACCATGCCGCCAGCGCTTTTTGCTGATCTATGGCCAGGTAGCTTGGGAAGTAACTGAAATCGCCAGTGAAGTTCACCACTTTGACCATATCCGCGGTCAGTTTCAGCGGTTTTTGCGCGGCCGAAAACGCGCCGTCGTTACCATATTCATAGACTGAACGGTCGTTGCTGTATTCGCGGTCGGAATAACGCACGCCGGCTTCCAGTGACGCGATCACCGGGTTATCTAACCGCCAGGTGGCATCCAAGCGCACCGCATCGACGCGGTCTTCGTTTTCATATGGATAAATGCCGTATTTACTCAGCATCACGCGGTTGATATCCGAAAACGCTGCAGCCTGGTTAAAGCCTAAATCCGGCAGGTTCAGGCCGTTTAGTTTGTAAGAAATAGAGACGTTGTCGTCAAACACCGGTGTCGCAGCGTTGGCGTCTTTGGCCACTAATGACCACAGCAGACCGTTGCGGAAATCACTTTCCGCGGCCGAATGCGACAAGTCGAAATTCAGCTTAAAGTTTTCAGTGATATCCCAGTCGGCATTGACACCGAAGCTTTGTACCTGGTCAAAATCCTGGTTGTCGTCGTTGACGATCTCCACCCGGGTGAAGCTTTTAGAAGTGCGGTTAAAAGTGCCGCCAATCACTGAGTTGCCATTTAAAATCGGGTTGGCGACTGAAGCGCTGGCACCGCCCAACTTCACGCGGAAACCGCGGGCAAAAGCTTCAGAGTCAAACTTAGAAACAAAAGCATCGGCCTTTAACGTAAAGGCATCATGCGGCACCCATTCCAGCGCGGCCATGTAGCCGTTGCGGACTTCTTCGCCGCCTTTGTGCTGCATTTCAAAACCTTCGCTGACAAACTCATTCGGCGCGGTTTCTTTGATGCCGTCAACATCCATGCTGGTGTTGTACGCCAGACCAATAAATTGCGTGGCGACAGAAGGCTGGTACAGACGGGCATAACCGAATGCTACGCCGAGCTTGTCGTCAGCAAATTTACCCTGATAAGAGAAACTTAAGCGGTCACCCATTTCCTGACCGTCCGGCACTTCGCTGGCGCGGTCGTTAAACATGCCACGCGCATTGACGGTAAAGGTATGTTGTTCGCTGTTACGCAGTGGGCTGGCTGTTTGCAGTTCCACAGTACCGGCCACACCACCTTCAATCAGCGAGGCTTTTGGCGATTTATACACCGCAGCTGATGAAATCAGCTCGGACGGATATTGGTCAAACTCAATACTGCGACTGCCGCTGGTACTGACCTGCTCGCGGCCGTTTAAGGTGGAAAACACAAAACCACCTGACATACCGCGGATATTAATTTCCGCCGCCTGACCACCGGTCCGTACCGCCGAAATACCAGGCAAGCGCGTTAACGCATCCGCCATCGACACGTCCGGCAAAGCGCCTAAATCGTCGGCCGAAATGGTTTCGGACACTGTGTCGTTAAAACGTTTGAGGTTCAGCGATTTGATCAAAGAGCCAGAATAGCTTTTGACTTCAATCACTTCGATATCTTCTTTGGTTTGCTTTTTACTACTGGCTTTAGCGTCTGCGGCAGTGCCGACAGCTTGTGGCGTGTCTTGCGCGGTCTGTTGAGCAGCCCATGCAGGCATTACCGCACAGCCAGCCGCCGCTAACGCCAGCGTGATCGCGCTGAGTTTGCTTCTGAACATGATGTCTTCCCGGTCAGTGAACATGGACCGGGATCAACTGCACATCCTTGGCCATGTAATGTTGTTATGCAACGAACATTAATTGACCAGCGTTGGTGCAAGAACAACATGAATACGTATTCAATGCACCAGCAATTTTCTTAACCGATATAGCTGCCCGACTTTTGCACCATTGTAGTGCGAAAAGGTACAGAGACCTTAACGCTGAAAATGTTGTTTATGTTGCTTCACCGCTTCGTTCAGCAAACCGACCCAAAACGGGTCAAACTTAGTGCCGGCGGCTTTGCTGATCTCAACCAACGCGGTGATCAGCTGCCGGTTGCTCGCTTCCTGTTGCTCATGCTGATTAGTCAGCAAGTCAAACTCATCGACTATCCGCAACAGGCGGGCGCCTTCGCTGATATCTTCGCCTTCGAGGCCATCCGGAAAACCGCTGCCGTCCTGATGTTCATGGTGTTGCCAAATCATCGCAGCGGCATCCTGCCAGCGCGGCGAACTGGCGACCAGTGAAGCACTCATTTCGACATGGCGCTGCCAGACACTGAGTTGTTCCGGATCGGCCCGGCCCTGCGCATCCAGCATTTGCAGCGGCAGGAACGACATGCCTAAATCGTGCAGCATTACGGCGACCGCCAGCTGAATTTGATCGAGTTTATTGCCGGCCAGCCGGTTCATTTCCAGCGCCAAAAATAACTGCCGGGCAGAACGACCCTGCCAGCGCGGGTGGCGTTGTTCCAGTGCTGGTAACAGCTGGATAAAAAATTCGAGGTCGGCATCCATCCGGATACGGTAATACTGCAGCAAACGCCGGCAAGCATCGACGGCTGAAGACGCTTTTGGCTCTGTAGCAACGCTGCTGTTGACCACTTCCGGTACATCATCTTTGATCGCCAGCGCTTGTACGTGCGTCGGGTCTAATAAACCCAGCACCTGGCGAATACGCACACCGCGTGAACGTTCATCAGCGCTGGTGAGGCCGGTCAGACGCTGGCAAATTTGCTGTAATTCGGTCGGAGTTAAAGGTTTTGGCGCATCGGCGATACTGGCTTCGACCCATTGTTGCGTGCGGTCTAAGGTCAGCTGGATCACATCACAGAGCGAGCTGTCATAAGCCATATGACCCTTGCGGATGTCGTCCAGCACGTCTTCGAGGCTTTGCAGCAGCGGGATTAATGAAAACAGTCCGATAAACCCAAGGTTGCCTTTGATGGTATGCACTACGCGGAAAATGCCGTGCAACAGTTCCGGTTGCTGCGGGTGTTGTTCCAGCTCGATTAACGTCGCTTCGCATTGATCATACGCATCGCGAAAATCTTCAAAAAAATCATCAACACAGTCGCGTTGTAATTCATCAGGGCGATTTAAATTCAGCTGGCTCATCGTCTGGCTCCGGATACGACCAAAAAACCAGTGTAGACAGAACCTTAATTGCTGTATAGCGCTAAACCTGTCCGCGGCAACGGAAAAAAAACCAACGACCCGGAGCCGAAAGGTGCTACTGCGGGCCGCTGGTGCAGAAAACTTAACGCCGGATCACAAAATCTTCAGTGCTGCGGCGCACTTTTTGTAAATTCACCAGCCAGTCGCCTTCAGCGGCACGGTAGCCCAGCGGCAATAACAACACCGAGCGCAGGCCCAGCGCTTTTAACCCCAGGATCTCATCGACCACTTCTGGTTCAAAGCCTTCCATCGGTGTGCTGTCAACGCCCTCTTCCGCTGCAGCAATCAAGGCACTGCCAAGGCCGATATAGGCCTGACGCGCAGCATGCTGGAAGTTCTCTTCCGGCGTGCGGTTTGGATAAAAACTCAGTAATTTCTGGCGGTAGGCTTCCCAGCCTTCGTTGCGAAAACCACGTTGCTCGTTAACTAAATCAAACATGTGATTAATACGATCGGCACTGTAATGGTCCCAGGCTGCGAATACTAAAAGATGGGAGGCATCGGTCACCTGGCTCTGGTCCCAGGCATGGGCGCGAATTTTTGCTTTAGTTTCCGCATCGGTGATCACCAGCACCTGATAGGGCTGCAAGCCACTCGAACTGGCACTGAGGCGAATCGCTTCGAGGATCCTTTCTACTTTCTCTTCAGGGACGGCCTGTGTGGCATCCATTTTTTTGGTGGCATAACGCCATGACAATAAACGTAAGGTCTCTGACATCTGGTTCACTCCAATTAAGTACACTGAGGAGTTTACCACTATTGTACCAATCGGTATATATCGTTAAATTCTACACGCGGTAAAAATCTTCTAATTGCTCCGGCAAGACTCCAGCGATTAAAAATCGCGCTATTGTGATGTCAAAAAAATTTACAGTCACTGCCTACTTCTTCGACACCACTAAAATCAACAGCGCTACATCTATGTTTTTATTGATGATTTAATTTTTTTAATCTTTGGCATTCAACTTGCTCTAATCAAGACACTGCTAAAGTATTGAGGAAGACAACCCATGAATCCATTCATCAAATCCGTATTAGTGACCGCAGCTGCAACTCTCAGCTTGTCAGCAAACGCCGTCGTTATCACTTTCGGCGGTGTCGACCCGGAAGATGGTTCTTACCTGACCAGTGCTTTAACTCCAACCAATAGCATCAACCCTGCGCTAGGGATTTTTAACGAAACCTTTGACGGTCCAAATGGCGGTTGTCAGGTGAATTCAGCAGCTCAAGGCATTGATGTCAGCGGAAACTTCTGGTTAACCACTGGCAGTGGTTCAGGCAAAGCAGCTGCGCCAGCAAACGATTCCACTTGTTATGCTTCAGGCCCGCTGAATCTGAACAATGGTGGTCAGGCCGGCAACACTGCAACTATCGACTGGACAGACTTTTTAGCCACCAATTTACCTGGCAAAAAGATTAACTACCTCGGCCTGTACTGGGGTTCTATCGATGGCTACAACGACATTACATTTTACGCACAAGGTCAGGCGATCAACATCGCCAGTATCAATGGCAGTGTGCTGAATAAAACCAAACTCAATGGTGCTGATATTCTGCAATTTGGCGGCACTTCAGGCGACCGCAACGACCCAAATACCAACCGTTATGTGAACTTATGGTTTGGCGAAGACGAGCAATTCGACAAACTGGTATTCAGCAGCAGCAATTACGCCTTTGAAATGGACAATCTGGTCATTCAGGTCGCTGGCGTGAATGAGACAGTGCCGGCACCAGGTTCATTGGCTTTAGTGGGGCTGGCTCTGGTCGGCCTGACACTGCGCCGGCGCAAATAAACCTCAGTCGCAATAAGCCATTGGCACTATCAAAGTCCCCTGCTGCAACAGGGGATTTTGCTTTTGTGGCTCACCACATTTCCGGTCTGACACCGGTACCGTGGTATTTTGCTAAAAAATCAGGCTGAGGTGACGCCCTAAAGCTTGCGCCAGATCAACACAACCCAAAGCGATCCCTGCCATAATCCGCGCCATTTTTTTCAGGAGCGGCATTATGACTTCCACCCAAAATCAGACTCACCCTGCAGCCAATCATTTCCGCCCTGAACTACTCTCGCCGGCCGGCACGCTCAAAGCGATGCGTTACGCCTTTGCCTACGGCGCTGATGCAGTGTATGCCGGCATGCCGCGGTACAGCCTGCGTGTGCGTAACAATGAGTTTGATTTACCTACGCTGGCGCTTGGTATTCAGGAAGCCCATGCGCTTGGAAAGAAGTTATATTGCGTACTGAACAGCGCACCACATAACGCCAAACTCGACACCTTGATTGAAGACATCGCTGAAGTCGTCGCGCTGGGGCCTGATGCACTGATTGTCAGCGACCCCGGTGTCATTCACCTCATCCGCCAGCATTTTCCACAGATGGAGCTGCATTTGTCGGTGCAGGCCAATACGGTGAACTGGGCCGCTGTGCAGTTTTGGGCGCAAAACGGTATTTCGCGGGTGATTTTGTCGCGTGAACTGGCGCTGGATGAAATCGAACAAATCCGCCAAAAAGTGCCGCAGATGGAGCTGGAAGTCTTTGTGCATGGCGCACTGTGCATGGCCTATTCCGGCCGTTGTTTGTTGTCGGGTTACATGGACAAACGCGACCCAAACCAGGGCACCTGTACCAACGCCTGCCGCTGGCCTTATGAGGTCACCACCGCCACTGAAAACGAAGTAGGTCAGTTTGTGCCCGCAACACCTACTACCGCTGCCGAACCGGCGTTGTCACTTCACCAGCATCAGCCAGTCGACGATATTATCCTGCTGACTGACCCGCAAAAACCGGACGAACAAATGCCGGCCTTTGAAGACGAGCACGGCACATATATTATGAATTCCAAAGATTTACGCGCCATTCAGCACGTCGACCGTCTGACACGGGCCCAAGTGCACAGCCTGAAAATCGAAGGCCGCACCAAGTCGTTTTATTATGCCGCCCGCACCGCGCAGATTTATCGCCGTGCTATAGAAGACGCCGTCGCTGGCCGGCCTTTTAATCCGCAGCTACTGACCGAACTGGATGGGCTGGCGTCGCGCGGTTACACCGAAGGTTTTCTGCGCCGGCACATCCCTATTCATGAACTGCAAAACTATGAAAAAAGCGCTTCAAGCAGTGACCAGCAGCAGTTCGTTGGTGAGGTCACAGGTCTCGATGCAGAAACCGGCCGCGCCTGGGTTGAAGTAAAAAACCAGTTTAATGTCGGTGATACGCTGGTGCTGATGTCACCAACCGGTAATCAGCAGATTTGCTTGCAGCAGCTGTGGAATGCCAAAGGCGAACTGATCTTACGGGCGCCCGGCGCCGGCCATCGGGTCCAAATCGACCTGCCGCAAGGCATGGCACCAGACTTTGTGCTGCTGATTCGTGAGTTACCACAGGCCGACAACCGCAGCCAGGGTTGTGCCTGATGGCGCTAAAAATTCTCGACAGCTGCATCAATTGCGACATGTGCGGGCCTGAGTGCCCGAACAGCGCGATTTCGTTGCAGGTCATCGCCAGCGGCAAAAAGATTTACCAGATAGACCCCAATCTTTGCACTGAATGTGAAGGGTTTTATCCGGAGCCAACCTGTGTCCAGGTCTGCCCTATTGATGTGGTGGTGAAAGTAACAGAGTGAGAGCGCTGAAAATCGCCAAAAATTGCTCCTGCATTTGCGGTGTACCGACCATCCCCGGTCATAAACGACAAAGCCTGAGTTTGACTCAGGCTTTGTCGGAGTTCCAGACAGGCTTAATGCCCGGCGATTTGCATTTGATTCAGCAGTACTGAGCCCGTCAGCACACCACCGCGGCGGTCGACATCGTTACCGATGGCAGCGATATCCATAAACATCTGTGTCAGATTGCCGGCGATAGTGACTTCACTGACCGGGAACTGGATTTGGCCGTTTTCGACCCAAAAACCTGCAGCGCCACGCGAATAATCGCCGGTAACGCCATTGACGCCTTGCCCCATCAGCTCAGTCACTAACAAGCCAGTGCCCATATCCCGCAGCAGCTGGGCTAAATCGGCGTCGCCATGTTGTACATACCAGTTATGAATACCGCCAGCGTGGCCGGTGCTTGCCATACCGAGTTTACGCGCGGAATAACTCGACGTGATCCAGCTGTGTAACACTCCGTCGGTGATGATTTGGCGATCAGTAGTTTTGACGCCTTCACTGTCAAAAGGACTGGAAGCCAGCCCCTGCAGTACATGTGGCCGCTCCAGAATATTCAGCTTGGACGCCATCACCTGCTGGCCGAGTTTATCCAGTAAAAAACTCGATTTGCGGTAAATACTGCCGCCACTGATCGCCGATACAAGATGACCAAACAGACTGCTGGCAACATCGGCGCGGAAAATCACCGGCACTTTTTGCGTCGGTAATGTGCGGCTATTGAGGCGCTGCACTGTTTCTGCTGCAGCTTCGCGACCAATAGCCGCTGCGTCTTTTAAATCCTGTAAACGCCGGCCGACTGTGTAGCTATAGTCGCGCTGCATGTCGTCGCCGTCTTCGCCAATCACTGAGCAGCTCATGCTATGGCGGCTACTTGGATAACCCACCAGTTGGCCATGGCTGTTGCCATAGACTTTTAAGCCCTGATGCGAAGAAAACGAGGCGCCGTCTGAGTTGGTGATGCGTTTATCTACGGCAAAAGCCGCTTCTTCAGCGGCGGCACACCAGGCGGTGGCTTGCTCGGTACTGACTTCTGCCGGATGAAATAAATCCAAATCCGGCGGGCTGAATTCCAGCCAGCTCGCCTCTGCCAAGCCTGCGCATGGGTCTTCTGAGGTATAACGGGCGATATCAATAGCGGCTTCAACAGTGCGTTTCAGCGCGGCCGGGCTTAAATCTGCCGTCGAGGCAGAGCCTTTGCGCTGACCGACATAGACGCTGATACCAAGGCCGCCGTCCTGATTAAACTCCATGGTTTCCACTTCACCGTGACGGGTTTCGACGCTCAAGCCGCGCGTGCGGTTCATCGACGCTTCGGCACTGCTGGCCCCTAACTGACGCGCGTGCGCCAGCACCTGGCTGACGGCGGCTTTTACTTCATCGATTTCTTGCTGAATAGTCGGCATTGCTTGACTCATAACGGGCTGAAAATCCTCAGGGTTGCAGACTGGCAAGCTTACCACAGCCGTTACAAAAGCACAGAAGTCTGCGGCTGTTGTCGTGCATACGCGGCTTTTCACCGCCATCTTTGATATACTGTGCGGATTTCCGGCAACAAAACTGAAGTTATGGCAGATATTACTGATTTTACCCACGGCGACGACTGGGACCGCGAGGAAGGCAAAAGCAAAACGCAGGTCAAAAAAGAAATGCATGCGCTGCAGGCACTTGGTGAGGAACTGGTGGCATTAAGCCCGGCAGCCCGCGCGAAGATCCCAATGGATAACGACCTGGTCGAGGCGTTAAAACTGGCTGACAAGCTGGTGAAAAAACACGAAGCCTACCGCCGCCACATGCAGTTTATCGGCAAAATCATGCGCGGTACTGATTTAGAACCGATTGAACGCGCTTTAGCCGTAGTGCGCAATACCAATCAGGCGGCCACCCGCAAATTCCACTTAATTGAAGACTGGCGTGACAAGCTCATCGCCAACAGCGATGCAGTAACTGAATTTATCGCGGAGTATCCACAAGTGGAAATTCAGCAGCTGCGGACTTTAATCCGCAACGCGAAAAAAGAGCAGGAAAAGAATCAGCCGGCCAAATCTTACCGTGAGCTGTTTCAACTGATTAAACCGGCGATCCTCGGCGAGTAAGTTCGCAGTACTGCGCTATCAACACCGCTGAATCAAAACAAACAGGCCGCAAATGCGGCCTGTTTATTTTAACAAGCAAGCATCCGGCTCACTCGGGCACTGTAATGCGGCCTTGCAGATACAACCGCGCCTGACCGCTGACCTGCACCCGTTCGCCCTGCAGCGCACAGCGCAGCACGCCGCCCCGGCTCGATGCCTGATAGGCCAGCAAACTGGTTTTATCGAACTGCTCTGCCCAATATGGCGTAAGTCCGGCATGAATAGAACCGGTCACCGGATCTTCTTCACCGCCGTTGGCGGGCCAGAAATAGCGGCTGACAAAATCATATTGGCCGTCGGCAAAACCCCGACCAGGTGCAGTCGCCACCACATCAAAAGGCCACAACGTTTTCAGCAGCGCCATGTCTGGCGTCAGCTGCTGTACTTTGATGGCATCGTCGTAAATCAAAAACCAGGCCTGCTCACTGCGCAGCACTTCAACTGGCTGATAGTTCAGCGCCTGCAATAACGCGGGTGGAATTTCGGCTTGCGCCGTGGCTGGCCGCTTGGGGAAATTCATCTCCAGCCAGCCGTCCTGCCCCTGCTGAACAGTTAAATCGCCGACTTTCATCGTGCTGAATCTGAGTTCAGCCACCGCATCGCGGGCAAACAACACAAAAGCCGCCGCCAGCGTGGCGTGGCCGCAAAAGTCGATTTCGCACAGTGGTGAAAACCAGCGGATTTGATAATGCGCTGGTGCGAGCTTTTTCAGGAAAGCAGTTTCCGACAAGTTGTTTTCGGCCGCGATTTGCAGCATCAGCTGCTCCGAAGGCCAGCCAGCCATATCATCCGGTAACGGCACCACGGCGGCAGCATTGCCGGCAAACAGCTGATTGGTGAAAGCATCAACCTGATAGAGTTCCAGTTGCATCGTCAGATTATTCCTTAGCTGAAGCGCTTAAATCAGCCGTTTAAGCACCATATCCACGCCGACCCCTTTGATTTTCGCCAGCAGCTTTTGCACCGGTTCCGGGTAATCTCGCATCATTTCAATCTGACTGAAGTGGCTGATCCGCTGGGTATTGAGGAAAATTTGCTGCTGCTCGTGCAACAGTTTCGGCTGCAATTGCCCCAGCTCGTCTTCGACCAGAATGCCGTTTTCATAATCGAGCGCAAAAGCGCGTGGATTCAGATTGTGGCCGGTAAATAAATGACGGCGGCCATCCACGCTGACACCTTTTAAGTGATAGCTGTTGTCTTCGTGTTTCCACAGCCGGATATCGAGCAGGCCATGGTCGATAAAGCTTTGATTACGTTTCACAAATTTACGCAGAATGGTTTCGTACAGATAAGGCAGACCACCAATGCGGCTGAATTTCTGCGTCGGTGGAATATAAAAATCGTTGGCGGTTTTGTCACCGACCACAATAGTGACTTTGACGCCGCGTTTGAGGCATTTACGCAGCGCCCGCGCCAGCACCGGCGGCGGATTAAAATAAGGCGTATAAATCAGTACTTCTTTTTCCGCCAGCGCCAGTATGGCCAGCAACGCCTGATTCAGCTGGTTTTTCAGCCGGCCCATGCCCATTAATAAACTGGCGCGCAGCGGGGCCGAAGATTTACCGCTTTGCGGATACCGATTGGCGCGGGCATGTTTTAACCAGCTGCGGTGATGCGGTTTGTAATGTTGCGCCAGTTGAGGGTCGTCAGACAACAGGCTTTGCACCACTTGTTCCTGGTCGAGAATTTGCTGATGACCGGCGACAAAAGCATCGGCCAGTGGTTGATTGTGAATCAGCAGATAGCGGTCAGCGCGATAACGCACCGGCACGCCCATATAAACGTTATTCAGTGAAGCACCGGAATACAGCAGCGTGTCGTCAAACACAAAACCTTTTAAATGCAACACGCCAAAGAGTTCACGCCGTTTAACCGGCACGCCGAGAATCTGAATTTGCACCGGATACTGCGCAGCAATCTCCCGATAAAAATCGGCGTTGGTTTTCATGCCGCTCTGGCCAATCAGGCCACGGCGGGCGCGGTGAAAATCGACATAAACGCGGACATCCAGCTGCGGATTCTGTTGTTTGGCCTGATACAAGGCATGTAACACGGCTTCGCCGGCCTCGTCAGCCTGCAGATATAACGCGGTCAGTACAATACGGCGGCGTGCTGAGGCGATAAGCGCCAGCACTTTGTCTTTGTATTCAGTAGCGTGGCATAAAACTTCTACTGCGGCTGCTTCAAACCCCGTGGCCGGCAATGCGGCTAAGCGGCGTTTGTTCAACATCTGTTCTAACATAGGTCCGTGGATCCCTGCGAGTATGTATCGGGTCATGCCGGTTTCTGTGACCGGCTGCAGATCATCTGATCAAAGAGCTGCCGTATTATGCGGGAAAGCGGGCACGCTGGCAAAGCTGCGCCCGCTCTGTGACCGAAGCGTCTAAGCTACGGCCGGCCAATCAGGCGGTGCCGCCAACGGTCATGCTGTCCAGCTTCAATGTTGGCTGGCCGACGCCAACAGGCACGCTCTGGCCCTGTTTGCCGCAGACGCCAACGCCGGCGTCCAGCTTCAGGTCATGGCCGACCATCGACACTTTTTGCATGGCTTCCGGGCCGTTGCCAATCAGCGTCGCACCTTTGATTGGCGCAGTGATTTTGCCGTCTTCAATTAGATAGGCTTCACTGGCGGAGAACACAAACTTGCCTGAGGTGATGTCAACCTGGCCGCCGCCAAAATTCGGCGCATAAATGCCTTTTTTCACCGAGGCGATGATTTCTTCCGGCGCATATTCACCGGCCAGCATATAAGTGTTGGTCATCCGTGGCATTGGCAGATGGGCAAAAGATTCACGGCGGCCGTTACCGGTGGCCGGCACGTTCATCAGCATCGCGTTGTGTTTGTCCTGGATATAACCCTTTAGAATACCTTTTTCAATCAGCACGTTATATTGGCCTGGTGTGCCCTCGTCATCGATATTCAAAGAACCACGGCGGCCGGATAAAGTGCCGTCGTCGACGATAGTGCAGTGTTTCGACGCCACTTGCTCGCCAATGCGGCCGGAGAAAGTCGAAGCGCCTTTGCGGTTAAAATCACCTTCTAAACCATGACCAACTGCTTCATGCAACAGGACACCAGGCCAGCCTGCACCCAGCACCACCGGCATCATGCCTGCCGGCGCGTCGATGGCGGTCAGATTCACTTGCGCCTGACGCACCGCTTCGCGGGCATAACTCATCCAGCGTGGTTCGCCGTCTAAATCTTCACTGAAATAGGCGTAGCTGGTGCGGGCGCCGCCACCGGCACCGCCGCGTTCACGCCGGCCATTGTGCTGCAGCAGCACCGAACAGTTCAGCCGCACCAGCGGGCGGATGTCGGCGGCATAAGTGCCGTCACTGGCTGCGACCAACATCTCTTCATAAACACCGGAGAGGCTCACCATCACCTGCTCGGCGCGGCTATCCAGTGTGCGGATAAAAGCTTCAATCTGATGCAGCAGCGCGACTTTGTCGGTGTTGCTCAAACTTTGCAGTGGCTCACATGGCAGATAAATCGCACTGTTGGCCGATTTGCTGAACGCCTTAACCTGACCTTGCTGGCCATGTGCGGCAATGCCGCGCGCGGCTGTGGCTGCAGTTTGCAGCGCTTGTTTGGAAATGGTGTCGGCGTAGGCAAAACCAGCTTTTTCACCAGTCACAGCGCGCACACCAACGCCACGTTCGATATTAAAAGAGCCGTCTTTGACCAGACCATCTTCCAGTACCCAAGATTCATGCACACTGGACTGAAAATACAAATCGGCGTAGTCCAGCTGGTGCGCGAACAGGAAACCAAGGCTTTGCGCCACGTCCTGATCGGTCAAATCGCTGGCTGCGATCAGATTTTGTTCCACGGCATTGAGCATCGCGATATTGGTCATAGCTTCTCACTAGTCATTTGGGTACAGATAAATTGATTATGCAGCGCCAGCGGCATCTTGTGGCGTACTTTGGCCACTTCCTGCAAGTCGATACGCACTGAAATCAGTCCGGGTTCAGTGCCGGCATCTGCCAGCACCTGACCCCAGGGGTCAATAATCAGGCTGTGGCCATAAGTCTGGCGGCCATTGGCATGCGTGCCGGTTTGTGCCGGTGCCAGCACAAAACTCTGGGTTTCAATGGCACGCGCCCGCAGCAGTGTATGCCAGTGCGCGGCGCCCGTCACTGTGGTAAAAGCTGACGGCAGGCACAGCAGGTTCATGCCGTGCTGGCGTAGCTGGGCAAACAGACCCGGAAAACGCACATCATAACAAATAGCCAGGCCCGCTTTCACTGCGCCTAAATCCGCCACAGTGACTTTGTCACCAGGTTTGGTCGTGGCCGATTCGCGATAACTGGCGGTATTGTCGCTGACATCAGCGTCAAATAAATGAATTTTCTGATAATCGCTGAGTAAAGTGCCGTCCGGGCCAAACAACAGGCTGCTGGCACTGAAACGGGCTGGCTCGTCGCTTTGGGACGGCAGCGTTTGCGCGCGTGCAGAGAGCGTCGGTAAAGTACCAACCAGCAGATAAATGTAATGCAGGCGCGCCAAGGCACTGAGTTGTTGCTGTATCGGCTGATCAGCGCTCAGCGGTACACCGGGCCCACTCAAAGGCTCAGCGATGGCAAGGTTGGCGCCATCTGCACCGGCAAAACACAAAGCCCCTTCCGGTAGTGCCACTAATTGCGGTCTGGCCGGCGGTAGCTGTTGCAGTAAATCCGCGATCTGACGCAAATTTTCTGCCGGATCCGGGCTGCTGCAGAGTTGCAGCGCCGTCAGTTGCCAAATGCTGGTCGTCTCAGTCATTTTGCCCCCCTGCCGCATCTATCACCGGCGGATCTTCGGTTGAACCCATTTCTGGTGTGGCTTCCGGCATCACCCGTTCTGCTGGCAAGGCGGCTTCGGCTGGCGCATCGGGCGGTAGCAGCGGGCTTAACTGCACCGACTCCTCACCAACAGCGGCCTCTGCCGCAACGGCTGGCGCCGTCGCCAACGGCGGTTTCACTGGTTTCGGCAACGCATCCGCCGGGATAGTGACTTGTTTGCTGTTGCGTTCCAGTTCAGTGACAGTCGGGTTATCCAAATCACCACTGACACTGAAGTTAATCTTGGAAATCACTTCCGCCGACTGGAACATTTCATCCAGCGCATAAGCGGCAACACCGGACACCGGATTGACCATCCAGGCCAGGATCACCGGCAGACTGGACGTCACTTTCGGGCTGAACGCCATCAGATAATCAATCTGCCGCGCTTTTAAATCCGCGCTGCCGGACATTTCGATGTCCCCGGCCACACCATCCACTTTGGTATCTGTGGTGCTGGCGACGCCGGCGTCGATCTGCATCGAGCCATTCATCTTGTTATAGAAAAAGCCTTTGGCGAATACATCCCGAAAATCCAGCCGGAGTTTACGCACCAGCGAATCCAGGCTGAATAAGGAGAAAATCCGGGTGCCGCCGTCGCTGACTTCCACCAATGAGCCTTCACCTAAATCCCAGGCGATACCGCCCGCTAAAGTCTGGCGGTTAAATTGGAAAGGTGCGCCCTGCCAGCTCAGCTGGTCCAGCGTTACTTTGGCTTTGCTGCCGCTCATACTGCGGCTCAAGTCATATTCCTGCAGCAGCTGGCCGAGCGCCGGGCTTTGCAAAGTGCCGGATAAGCGGGTTTCGCCGAGGCCATCGTCTTTTTGCCAGCTGCCGGTTAAAGTCCAGCGGTGACCGTCACGTTTAGAGCTGAACTCTGTGAGAGTCCAGCTGACACCGTCGCTGTGGCTTTTGGCATTCACTTCACCCAAATCATAATCGCCAACCTGACAAGCGCGGCAATAGAGCTGCACAGGTGGTAAATCCGCCAGCCAGGGCATGGGGGTCAGTCTGGCAAAAGTTTCAGCTTCCAGCGCGGCATAATCTGGCTTTTGTGCTACTTCGGCTTCCAGCAACTGCTGGGCTTTTAATTCTGCAGCCGCCAGTTTGGCAGCTTGTTGATTGGCAAAAATCAGCTGTAAACGCGCCAAATCGGCCTTGATGCCGGTTTCTTTCAGCGCTTTGGCAAACCAAATGTCGCCTTCGGCTTCATTGGCATTCAAGTTCAGCTGATAACTGTCAGCTTCAGGCTTCAGTTGAAAACTCAGCTGATTTAGCGACACATCGTCAAACAAGGTCAGCTGTTTAATCCGGCCATTAACGGCGGACAATGGCGGGAACATCGGATCTTCACCGGGTTCAATCGCCGCCAGCTGGTGCTGCAATAAATTAATCCAGGGAGCAAGGTCCGCCTGTTCTAAATTCACGTCGATAAAAAAACCGTCCCGCAGCTCGCTGCTCGGCAGGCCGAGACTGAGCAAAGCGCCGGTAATCTTGCCGCTGTGCTGGTCAAGCCGAGCCTGCAGCTGCGCCTGGTCGCCGTAGCGCATTTCAATGCTGGACGTATTTTCGTTGCCGGAACTTTGCAACAGCACTGTGGCACCGTCAGCCGGCGTTTTACCAAAAGGTGCCGGCAGTTGCAGCTCAGCGGCAGCCAAGTCCATCAAGGCGGTGGACTGATAACTGAAACCACTTTGCGGCAACTGAATATTTAAATCCCAGCTGAAATTGGCCAGACCTTTGCCAAGCCCTTGCCATTCTTCCGATACCAGCGCCAGCAGCTGGTCGATTTGCTGTTCACCATGGGCTTTGAGCTGCACCTGATATTGCCCGTCCTGCTGTGCACCGTGCAAAGTGGCATTCAGCGGTACGCCGTGGCTGACAAACATCAGCTGCTCGCTGTCGATTTTGTCGTTATCAAACTGCAGATGGCCCTGCAGCTGCTCTACCGCGACAGCAGGTGCCCGGATATTCAGCTGATTAGCAAAAAACTCGACATCACCCAGCGCCCGCACACCGGTTTTTTTCAAACCAATCTGCAACTGCACTTTGGCGTTAACCAACCCGCTGACGCCCAAATAATCCAGCGTCGCACCGACCGAATCGCTGAGCGGTGACGCCAGCATCAGCCCAGTGACACCTTCGGCCTGGGTCTGGCGTTCGATGTCGATCAATAAAGTTTCGGCCTTAAACAGGTTCGGAATACGCGCGGTGACACCATTTTCCAGCGCCACATCAAACAGCTGGCCGGCTTGGCTTTGAATCAGCATGCCGGCATTTTCGAACAGCAACTCCGCCTGCATGCCTTTAATCACCGGCCAGTGCGGGTCAAAAGAAAACTCGGTGTCGGCGATAAAAGCCTGCGCCTGAAAAATACCGTTGTGTTTGTCATAAGGAAAATCTTTAAAAGCGCCATGCCAGAGCACCCGAGCTACCGGCACCTGGCCGCTGATCAGCGCCGGGGTCAGGTAGTTGATCACCGATTCCGGCATGTGCCGGGTTGGGAAATAATGCCGCGCATCGGCCACTGGTACTTTGCGAAGTTCACCCAATAACGTCATGCCGGGCTTTTCACCTAACTCCAGCACCAGCTGGGCGTCGGCTTCAATATCCGGATGGCGTAATGCCAGCCGTGGAATTTGCACGCGCCACTGCCCCTGTTGCTGCAGCACTTCAATCCGCGTCTGCAGGCTCTGGTATGGCGTGGCGCGGCTAAAGGCTTCGCCCCAACTCAGTGCACCATCTACGCCTTGTAAATCCAACAGAATATAATTGGGGCTGGCGCTGAAATGGCCGGTGAGCCCGGTCAGGCCAGGCACATCGTCGACCGGCACCGAGTTAAAATCGATAAAATCGCCACTGACAAACCATCGGTCGCCGTTCAGCTGCATGCCAAGCTGGGTAATGCGCGCATCGGTCTGAAACGACAGGATTTTCCGCAGCGCAGCCGAGTCCTCTGCAAATAACTGCGCCAGCGGCACCGCCGCCTGCAGCTGCAATTGTTGTAGCGAACCGGAATAAACGCCCTGCTGACTGACCAGCTGCAGCTGGAAGTCGTGCCAGCTTTGTATACCCGACGTCAGCGTCAGCTGGCTGGATAATAACTGCCAGCCGTCTTGGGTCGGTTGCCACAATAACTGGCCTTTGCCCAGGCTCAGCTGCTGCGTCTGGTCGTCCTGACGCCACATCAGCCGGTTTTCCGCCAGCGCGATTTGAATTTGCTGCAAAGTGCCACCGGCAATATCGCCCCAGGCCTGGAAATTAATATCGGCGCGCGCCAACTTCCGGCTTTCTGGCAGCAGGGTTTCGAACCAGGGCAACACGTTCAGGTCATTGCTCGACAAATACAGCTGGCCACGACTTTTGCCGAGGCTGTCGCCGGTCAGGTCCAGCACAAATGCCAGCGCATTACCGGTCACGCCGGCGATTTCGACTTCACCGGAGCCCTGATGGCGCTCGCCGGCGTTGAGCCAGGCCAGCCGGCGGATTTGCATCTCAATCGGTGGGGTATATTGCGAACGCAGCGTCAGTTTGCTGTCGACCAGCGTGAAGTTTTTCAGCTGCTGAAACAGCAGTTGCTCCACCGCGCTGAACAGCGGTTCCGCGTCGGTCGCCGGAGTATCAGCGTTTTGTTGCAGCAGGCGCTGACTGTCGATGGTCAGATGCAGGCCGGATAATTCAAAATCATCGGCTTTGAGTTGCAGACTGGTCAGGCTGGCCCAAAAATCGAGGCGCACCCGCAGTTCGGCGACTTGCAATAAGGTGTCACCAGCCGGCGATTGTACTGCAACTTCTTGCAGTAACAAGGCCGGGCCTGTGCTTTGCCAGGCGGCGCTGAGCTGGCCAATCTTGACCGGCGCACCATATTGGCTGGCGATAAAATGTTCGATATCAGTTTTGTAGCCGGTGGCATATGGCAAACCCACCCGCAGCAGCGTCACCAGCGTGGCAAGCAGCACCACACCGACCGCAAACAGCAGCCAGAGTTTGTGCAGACAAAACCAACCGGCACGCTGAAGCCGCGCCACTACATCATCACCACGTCAAATTGTTCCTGGGTATATTGTGGTTCAATCACGACACTAATCTGCTTGCTGATAAAGACTTCCAGCTCAGCCAGGTTATGGTATTCGTCGTTGATTAAAGCATCCTTAACCGCTGGTGATGCATACACAACAAACTTGTCGGCGGCGTAAGCGCGGTTCACCCGGACAATCTCGCGCATAATTTCAAAGCAGACCGTCTCAACGGTTTTCAGCGAACCGCGGCCGGCACAGACCGGACATTCAGTACAAAGCACATGCTCCAGACTTTCACGGGTGCGTTTGCGCGTCATTTCGACCAGGCCAAGCGCGGAAAAGCCATGAATATTGGTTTTGGTTTTATCGCGCGATAAAGCGATTTCGAGGCTATGCAACACGCGGCGCTGATGCTCTTCGCTTTGCATATCGATGAAATCAATAATGATAATACCGCCAAGGTTACGTAATCGGAGCTGACGGGCAATCGCCTGCGTCGCTTCGATATTGGTATTAAAAATGGTTTCTTCGAGGTTGCGGTGGCCGACAAAAGCGCCGGTATTGACGTCAATAGTCGTCATCGCTTCGGTCTGGTCGATGATGAGATAACCGCCACTTTTCAGCGGGACTTTACGGTCAAGCGCGCGCTGAATTTCGTTTTCGACATCAAACAGGTCAAACACCGGCCGCTCACCGGGGTAATATTCCAGCTTCTCGGTCATCTGCGGAATAAATTCTTCAGTGAAGGCATGCAGCGCCTGCCAGGTCATTTTGGAGTCGACCCGCACACGCTCTAAATCACTGCCGACAAAGTCACGCAGAATGCGAAACGCCAGCGTTAAATCTTCGTACAACATCGCTTCTTTGCGGTGTTTTTGTTTGCGCTTCTGGATCTTGGCCCAGAGTTTTTTTAAAAACCGCGCATCCTGCAGCAGCTCGACTTCGCAGGCACCGTCGGCCGCAGTGCGGACAATAAAACCGCCGTTATCGTCATCAAGACAAGTCGAGACGATGTCTTTTAAGCGCTGACGTTCTTCATCGGATTCAATGCGTTGCGACACGCCAACATGAGGTGAACCCGGCATAAACACCAGATAACGCGAAGGCAGCGTGATGTCGGTGGTCAACCGTGCGCCTTTAGTGCCAAGCGGATCTTTCACCACCTGCACCAATAAATACTGGCCTTCATGCACCAGCAGGCGGATGTCTTTGACTGCCGCCACTTTAACTTCCAGATCGTTGGCATCGCGCTGGATAATGTCGGACGCATGTAAAAATGCCGCTTTATCCAGGCCAATATCGACAAAGGCTGCTTGCATGCCCGGCAGAACCCGGCTGACTTTGCCGATATAAATATTGCCAACCAGGCCGTGACGGGCCTGACGTTCGATATGGACTTCCTGCAACACTCCATTTTCAATCAGCGCCACCCGGGTTTCACTCGGCGTGACGTTAATCAGCAGTTCGGCGCTCATACAGCCTCCGGCAAGTCCGCCAGCAATGCGGCGGTTTCAAATAATGGCAAACCGACTACGGCAAAATAGCTGCCATGAATTTTTTCAATAAAACGACCACCCAGGCCCTGAATGCCATAACCACCGGCTTTGTCGGCTGGCTCACCGCTCTGCCAATAAGCCAACATCTGCGCTTCAGTCATAGGCCCAAACCAGACGTCAGTGGCGACTGTCACCGCCTGAGGCTCGCAAGCGACATCGCGGCACAGCGCCACTGCGGTATAGACCTGATGACAACGGCCACTCAATAACCGCATCATGCGTAAGAAATCCGCTTGATCCTGTGGCTTCCCGAGGATCTCGCCGTCAACGACGACGATGGTATCTGCACCCAGCGTCGGCAGGGGCTGCTGCTGCGCCAGAAAACCGGCCAGCGCTTTGGCTTTGGCCAGCCTAAATACATAATCTGCCGCCACTTCGCCTGGCAACACTGCTTCGTCAATCGGCGCCTGCACCACGATAAAATTCACTTCAAGCTGAGATAACAATTCACGGCGACGCGGTGAAGCGGAAGCAAGCGCAATGCGGGTCATATTATTGGATCTTCAGTTGGCGGCGCATCCGGCGCAAAAACAGGAAAATATACGGCCAGACTAACATACCGGTCAGCACAGGCCATAAATAAGCTGCGCGGAAATACACACCGGTCAGGAAATGACTGAGCCAGAACAGCAATAAGTGGTACAAAGCCAGCAACATGCCGATTAATAAGGCCTGCTGCAGAATGGAAAAGTTCCGGATCTTCAGATAATTGGCTGCAACGATAAAAGTGACCACCGAATAGCCCAGCGCATTGACGCCAAGCACTGTGCCGACCATCACATCAACCAGAAACCCCATGACAAAAGCAGTGCCGATACTGGCGCGATGCGGCAGCGCCAGCACCCAATAACACAGCACCAGCAAAGGCCAGTCCGGCCGGAATAGTTTCACTTCAGCCGGTAATGGCATTACCGCCAGCAATAACGCCAACAGCAACGTCAGGTGGATCCATAAAAAACGCCAGTTTGACTGCATTATTTCTGCTCCGGCTCTGTGGTTTCCGGCGGATTGACGATTTCCGGATCAGCCGCTGTGGTGCCCTGATGCGGCCAGACCAACAACACATAACGAATTCGGTCCAACTTGGCGTAAGGTTCAGCGGTGACCTGCAGGAATGGCAACCGCGCATCACGATAGACTTTGCTGATACGGCCAATTGGGTAGCCTTCCGGGAAGACACCATCAAGGCCCGACGTCAGTAAGCGGTCGCCTTCAACCACGTCGGTACTGTGTGGCAAATGGATCAAGCGCAGCGCGTTGGCCTGACCTATGCCTTCGGCCACCACGCTTAAACCGGTGCGTTCAATCCGGCCAGAAATCGCATGGGTGTTGTCGGCAATTAAAATGGCCCGGCTCGAGGTTGGCCCCACGCTGACCACTTGCCCCAGCACGCCTAAATCGTCAATCAACGGCTGACCAATAGTGACGCCGTCTTTGCTGCCTTTATTCAGCACAATCTGATGACTGAACGGATGGCTGTAGACCGCCAGCACTTCGGCAATCAGCCGTTTGCCTTCAGTCACCGGACTGGCACCTAACAGCGCCCGCAGCTTGTCGTTTTCCTGCTGTAAAAACTGCAGCCGTTGCAGCTGGCCGTTTTGCAGTAACAAAGTGTCTTTTAGGGTCTGGTTTTCTTCGAGGATTTTTTGTTGCGACTTAAACTGTTCGGAGGCGCCGAACATCAGGTCTTGCGGTAAATTCGCGAGATAAAACAACGGGCTGACTGCTGCGGTCAAATAACTGCGCAGCTGGGCTGAACTGCTGGTGTAGTGATCTAATGTGATCAGACCCACACTGGCCAGCAGCGCAAAAAATAAGCGCAGCGGCAGTGAGGGTCCGCGATCAAAAATAGGTTTCATGTACTCGGCCGCCGGACAGGTTCAGTTAGTCGTAACTGAACACGTCACCGCCATGTACATCAATCATTTCCAGTGCTTTACCACCACCACGGGCGACGCAGGTCAGCGGGTCTTCAGCAACGACCACCGGAATGCCGGTTTCTTCCATCAGCAAGCGGTCTAAGTCACGCAGTAAAGCACCACCGCCGGTCAGCACCATGCCACGCTCAGAAATATCTGACGCCAGCTCTGGCGGCGATTGTTCCAGCGCTACCATCACGGCCGAAACGATACCGGCTAACGGTTCCTGCAGAGCTTCGAGGATTTCGTTGCTGGTCATAGTGAAGCTGCGAGGCACCCCTTCGGCCAGATTACGGCCGCGCACTTCGATTTCGAGGATTTCATCACTTGGATAAGCCGAACCGATTTCCATCTTGATGCGCTCAGCGGTGGCTTCACCTATCAGGATGCCGTAGTTGCGGCGGATGTAGTTGATGATGGCGTCGTCAAATTTGTCGCCGCCGATGCGCACGGAAGATGAATACACCACGCCGTTTAATGAAATCAGCGCAACTTCTGTGGTACCACCACCGATATCCACCACCATAGAACCGGTCGCTTCTGAGACTGGTAGACCGGCGCCGATGGCTGCGGCCATTGGCTCGTCAATCAGGTAAACTTCGCGGGCCCCGGCGCCCTGGGCTGATTCACGGATGGCACGGCGTTCTACCTGGGTAGAACCACAAGGCACACAGACTAACACGCGTGGGCTTGGGCGCAGGAAGCTGTTGCTGTGGGCTTGTTTGATAAAATGCTGCAGCATTTTTTCTGTGACGTAGAAGTCGGCGATCACACCGTCTTTCATTGGGCGGATGGCTTTGATATTGCCCGGGGTGCGGCCTAACATGCGTTTGGCGGCGTGGCCTACAGCGGCGACGCTTTTAGGACCGCCGGCGCGTTCCTGCCGGATCGCAACCACTGAAGGTTCATTCAACACTATGCCTTGGTCTTTGACATAAATCAGGGTGTTGGCCGTGCCCAGGTCAATCGACAGATCGTTGGAAAATAAACCACGTAATTTTTTTAACATGAACAGTGTTAATCCTTCTGAATGGGGCGCCAACAACAGCAAAAACCGGCGACGCCTGCTCTGATGAGGCTCCGGTCTTTACTAGACAAAATTTTGCGCACATTTTAAGTAACAATGCGCCGGCTGGATAGCTTTATCTTACACTTTTCGCCACTGAAACCAAGCTGCAATTGTGCTGAGTGTGAGAGGATAAGCGCTGCTGTAAACGCGTTGTTATTGCTCGCGCTGATAAATCAGCCGGTCGTTGCCGCGGTAGCGTCCAAATAACGCGGTAGCTGACGGATCCTCATCACCTGCAGTGTTGGTGTTCCAGTTGTATTTCAGCCAGACCGGCGCCTGATATTGCAGGCTCCAGCTACCATTTTGCCCCGGCGCCGACAACAGCAAGGAGTTGACCGGATTGATGCCGCTACTGAGTTGGGTATTGCTGCCGCTGACGGTCAGCGCCGGCGTACCGGTGGCAGTCAGAGACGCCGGTTTTACATCACTGCAGCTGTCGGCGCTGTGCAACACAAACTGACTGCCATTCCAGACTTCGGCTTTAAGCACCACCGGCGCTGGCTGAAAGGCGTTGGCGTAAGCATTTTCCAGCCGGTGACGGCCATAATAAAATTTCAGTTCATTGCCAAGTTTTGCCGCATCACAGGCCGTGCCGGCGCAAGTGCCGTTGGTCGTCGCGTTCATGTTCAACACTGTGCTTTCAAGATTACGGCTGTCTTGCTCTGCTAACACTTTAATGCCGGGCTGAAAATTCAGGAAAGGGCCATCCGGAGTGCTCCCCCGCTCCAGCTGCAAAGTGCTGGCAATAAACTGATAACGGCCTTGTTGCCAGGTCAGGCTGGGTTGCCCGGTCAGCCGGCCTTCCAGACTTGCTGTATGGCTGCTGCCATTGTTTTCTGCCACCAGGCCAATCCCGGCAGTGCCGGTATAACTGGCACTGTGGTAATTCAACAGCCTGGTGCCGGCGGTATTGACCGCTTCGAGGGTAAAGTTTAATGGCACACCAGGTTGGCTCATATAGCTGAACGCCGCACTGCCGCTGCCACACAGATTGGCGCTGCTGGGGTTACTCAGCACAAAATGTTGCGGATAAAACCGGCCTATGGTGCTGCTTGCCGGTTTAAGACCCACATCACCGGCCCCCAGATAATCGCCATCGCTAAGCAGCCCCTGCAGCGTGATACTGCCGGCTTCCAGCCATTGCAGCTGCACATTTTGAAAACGCCCGGCGCTACCGCTGACAGCAGTAAAACTGCTGACATTGCTCAGATAAGCGTTTGATCCGGTGCCACCGGCTGACGGATAGACCAAACTGACAAAGCCAACTTTTAACGTCTCAGCGTTACTTTCTTTACCAAAGTTCGGGGTCAGATTGCCGGCGCTATTCAGCACATCCAATACCAGCCGGAATGGAGTCCCTGCGGCAACAAAACCGCTGCCACTGCTGGTCGAGCCGGGATTGGTGCCGGTCGCATTGGCCATAGTGACCGAATTGACCCGGATTTGATAAGGTTTTACCACTGGCGTCGCCGCAGGCGCGGTCAGCGTGATGGCTGGATCATTGCCGCTGGCTGCCAGGCTAAGCTGGGCATGCAAAGCGATTTGTCCGACATCACTGTAGTTAAACGGTACGCTCGCGGTACCGTTGCTATCAAAAGTCAGCGGCACATTGGTATAGCTCGGGTTACTGCTGGCTGCAGTGCCGCCGATGCCAACATTGCCTTGACTGACTCGTTGCCCACTGACACAAGTCGCTGGGTTTAGGCAGCGAAACGCAACTCCGACAGTCCGGGTCCCTTGCACCCGGGCCTGACAGGCGCCTGTGGTGGTATTGGTCTGAATAGCGCGTAACTTCACGGTGTAATTCACACCGGACACCAGATTAGGCACAGCTGACACACTGTCGGTGGCAAAAATTTTCAGGCCGGTGTCGGCAAAACTGATACTGCAGCTGCTGTCGGTCGCGCCGGAATTTTTACACACCAACGCGTTACTGGCCGTTGGACTGGCTGCGCTTAAACTGATGACTGAACTGCCTGTGGTAGTTTTTCGCAAGGCACTGCTGGCGCTGCCAGCGCTGAAAGTGGGGCTGCTGTTCGTCCAACTGCCGCTATTGGTGGCTGCCAGCGTGACTGAAGTCGTGCCGCTATAGAGCGTGGTGCAGGCGGCATTAGTACAGGCTTTTATGGTCACAGGCTCGCCTTCGCAGGTGACGCCCGGACTAGCGTAGCTCAGTTCATAATGATGCACGCTGGCCGGTGGCGTGGCATTACAGGCATTGACCGGATTGGATTTCGGCAGGCAAGTGCCGTAAACAGTACCGTTTTGTACTTGCACAGTACCATTGGAATTCACGGCTGCCGACAAATTGCCATAAATCACCGAACCGCCCTGCACATAAATATCATTGCTGCCGGTAGTAACGTTGACATTGGCCGATGCACTGCCGAGGTCTGAATTATCCAGATAAACATGACTGGCGCCGCTGATACTGCCGGTTGGCATGGTTACACCGGTCAGCCGGACAATATTCAGTGCCGTCATGGTAATAGCGCCATTAACCGTGCCACCACTGAGCGTGATGCCGGAACGTGAGGTCAGCCCCCCTTGCAGATTACTGTTGGTTGCAGTGATGGTATTACTGCTGCTGGTCACCAGGCTGGTGACAGTGGTGCTGGTCAGCGTGATATTGCCGCCTGTGGTGATACTGCCATTCACGGTCGAACTGCTGATGGTGTAAGTGCCGCTCGACGCCGTCAAATTGCCATAAACAGTGCTGCCGCTGATGCTGTAATCACCATAACTCGATTCAAAATTCACCCGAATGTTGGCGCTGCCGACCGTGTTGCCGCTCAGCGCAAAACCATTGTTGGCAATCAGCGTTAAATTACTGCTTGGCACAAAGCTGGTATTACTGCTGAAGGTCACTTTGCCATTGCCGTTGCAAGTCCAGCTGCTAGTGGTTTTCGTCCAGGTTGTGTCGCAGACCGGGTCAACCGCCAGTGCACCGGCACTGAACAGGCTCAGCAGACTCACCAGCATCCGGAATTTCATTCGCTGGCCTCCGCACTCAGCACCCGGCTGGTCAGCAAGTCGCCGTCACCACACTGTGCAGTGCTGACCAAACGGAACCATTTTTTGCTGTCGACGGTGTCTTCGCTGCAAGACAGCTGGCTCTGGCACCCGGCCCAATCGTTGCTGTTCCAGTTACGTACCGCGGTATTCACTGCCGCACAGCTTTGCGCCGTCTGATTGAGTGGAAACAGCTGCACTAACCCTAATTCCAATGTCGATTTTGCCAGCCAATAACTGCGCTGGCCCTGTACTTCATAAATCAGCGAGGTACCGGATGAAGTACTGAGCCGTGCCAACGCCAGCAAAATCAGGCTGCCGAATAACAGCACAAAAACGGCGATCACCAGTGCACTGCCGGACTGGCGGCGGCGTTTTGCGTTTGGTGATAAAAGATGCAGCTTAAGGGACATTACTCACCTGCACTAAATGGCTGTAACTGAGCACGGTGCCGCTGTCTTGCTCCGACGTCAACTCCAGCTGAATTTGCACTAATGAATTGCGGGTCAACGTATCCGCTGCCAGCTCAAACACCGGCTGGCTGGCTAAATTATTGCTGATTTGACGCGCCATCAGCGCGCCATTGCTCAAACCGCTGCCGGGCACAGGCTGGCTGCTTTGTAGCCCATAGCCTTCATAGCGGCGAATTTCATTGCCGAGCGCACAAAAACTGACAGGGCTATTCAATAAATAAGCCCGAGTCGCCGGCGATGCGGTGCCAAAACCAAAGGCCTGACTCAGCTGCAAGCGGTAAGTCACGGCTTTGCCATCGCTGTCGTTGAGCAGTGGCGTGTTGTGCAGCTGCACTTTTTGGCTGGATGCAGCATAAATATCCGCCGGGCTGGTCGGATAAACCAATAGCCACTGTCCGGCGGCGGCAGTAAAAGTCGCATCAAGGCTGACCACGTCCATCGTCATCAGCGTATCTGGCTGCAGCGCTATTGTGCGATAACGCACCACGGCGCTAAAAGGCACAAACTCCAGACAAGACCAGCTGCCGCTGTTGCTGACGCGCAGGCTGTTCGGCACCGCATCACGCAGTTCGCGATTGAGCCGCTCCAGCACAAAGCGACTTTGCCCGAGCAACTGTTCGCGCTGCGCCGATTGCAGGTAAATGCCGGACATATTGCCGAGCAACGTCGACAAGCCAACCACTGCGATGCCCAATAACACCATCACTGTGACCAGTTCCACCAAAGTGAAACCGCGGGTAAAGACAGGACGGCGGCGCATTACCAATTGCCCTTTAAGGCGCTGAACGTCAGCACTGTGCCATCCGGCGCCGTGATATTCAGCGTGATGCGTTTAACCAGATTATTGCTGGCCGCGCCGGCGTTAACGCCGTCGTAGCTGACATTAATCGCCAGCTGATAATTGGCGTAGCGGCTGGCCAGACTGGTGCCCAGCCAGTCGGTTAAAGTCGCCGCATCAGCGCGCAGGCAATGGAAATCATCAACGTCGTCGTAATCCTGCCGGTTGGCTTCTTCGGTCACTGCAGACATGCCGCTGACCGGACAGGCGGGTATACTGGCGGCACAGCTGGCGGCACCGGTTTCACCGCAGCGCAGCGGACTGCCGCTGCGGCTGGAATTTTCATCAAAGGAGCGTGCCATCACTTCACTAAGCAGGCTTTGCGCCAGTTCAGCACTGCGTACCTGCAACCAGATAGCACCAGAATCGCGGTGCAGCGGTGCCAACACGCCGGTCAGCAGCGTTAGCGCAATCGCCAGCACCACCATACCGATCACCAGTTCAACCAGGGTAAAACCACGCTGCAGCATGGCTGCGGGCTGATTGCGGAAATTGCTGTTGTAGCGGCGGAAAGGGCGTGGGCTTTTGATCATTTAGCAGGCCCCGATATAACCACTGGCTTCGATACAGAGGCTACTGGTCGCACCGCCAGCAGCAAAACTAATGGTGCAACCGCTGCTGCAACTGCTGCGAGGACGGCCCCAGCTGTCAAAACGCAAATACAGCGGCAAGCTGCCCGCGCTGCTGCTGACGGTGCTACCGCTGGTGCTGATTTGGCTAAGGTCACTGCTGTCCACAGTGAAACTGGCGGAAGCATTGCAGGCATTTTGCCGGGCGATGCCGGCGACGTTCATTTGCAATAACACAGTCGGGCAACGGCTATATACCCCGCTGCTGTCCTGCATGCTTTGCATTTGTACCTGGCGTAATAAATTAATCACCGCATCGCGTTGTTGCTGCGGCTGGATGTCGTCAGTAGTAAAAAAACGACTGGCGGCCGTAGCCGCCAGAATACTTATCAGCAGGATCACCACCAGCAGTTCTATCAGGGTAAAACCGGCTGAAGGTAATACTCGCTTCATTCCAACTTAACAACCACTATTGACTATCTGATAAGTGGGTTTTGCAGTGTTACTCGCCGCTGCGGTATACACCAACATACAAGCTGATGTTGTTGTAGGAACAGAACCGGTATAGATAACAACATCAGTTGCCGCGACCGTCACATTCGATGGTGTTGAAGTATAAGTACCGGCAGTCGCTTGAGCGACAGTAAAACCACCCTCTAAATCCAACACTTTTCCAACTTCTTCATCATCATCATCGACGTAACCATTCACCAGAGCAATAGCCACACCATCGACAGTAACAGATCCTGATGCCTTCTTCTGCTCACCAGCTAATACAGCTTTGCTGTAAAGCACAGCATTAGCCGATTGCAATGCGCCTTTGACGCCATTCACAGTGCTGATTTTGGCATCACTACTCAGGTTTAAAAACTTCGGCGCGGCCGTCACAGCCAGAATGCCGAGGATCACAATCACAATCACCAGTTCAACTAAGGTAAAACCTTTACTCTTTTGCATCAAATCACTCGATTAGTTAGGTTTATTCAGGAAAGACAATACGTTACCGTTTGCTGGGTTATAGGTAAAGCCATTTGTCGCACCGACGCCGGCTGCTGGCGCAGCGGCTAAACCAGCAGTCTGGTGATACTCACAGACGTTGCTAGCGGCACGGGCAAAGAAGTCATCAGTGGTATCAAAAGTAGCATCAACAGTCGCAGCACCAGCTTGCTGGAACAGATTGTTAAACAGGAACACACAATCTGCGGCATCTACTGCCGTGGCACGGGTATCTGCGGCTGGGTCACCTGACGGATAACCGATAGTGCCATCCACGCCAATAAATACATTGTCGTACTCCACGCGGGTTTGGTTCGTCGCGACGTTATTGTTCGGCCGACCGGCAATTTCCCAGCCAGCCCGCACCAGCCCCACGGCTGAGGCAAAACCACCGGCGATGCCCTCTACTGAAACGTCTTCGGCTTTTTCAGTGACATTGAGGAATCTTGGTAACGCCGTAGCGGCCAACAAACCTAAAATAATAATGACAATGACTAATTCGATTAAGGTAAAGCCTTGTTGTTGTCTTGAGATAGTACGCATAAGCAGTTCTCCGGGGCTTAAATCAATAATTTATAATTGTTGGTTCACTAATTAATGACAGCTTTTCTGTCGATTGCCAAGCTGGCTCAGTTGCCTTTTTGATAAGCACTAAGCATGTCCCACATTGGGGTAAAGATCCCGAGGGCCAATAACAGTACCATCACCGCGACCACAGTGATCAGAATAGGCTCGATTTTCGCTGTCAGCGACTTCAGATCAAAAGCGACTTCCCGTTCATAAAACAATGCTACTTCCTGCAACATGTCATCCATCTGGCCGGTTTCTTCACCGACCGCCAGCATTTGCATCACCAGCGGCGTAAACAAACCGCTTTGTGCCGATACACGCACCAGGCTTTCGCCCCGTTCGATATTGCGCCGCATCTCGCGGATTTTGTCCGCCATAAAATCATTGTCGACCGCTTCCGCTACCAGACTGAGCGCAGTGGTCAGCGGCACGCCGGCGCGCAGCATCAGGGCAAAACTGCGGGCATAACGGCCAAGCGTGGCACGATTGATAATGTCGCCCATCAGCGGCAACCGCAGTTTGTAACGACTCCAGCGATAGCGGCCGTCTTCAGTTTGCAGATAGCGGTATAGCGAAAAGCCGGCAACCGCCAACCCCAGCAATAACCAGGGCCAATAATTAACGAAAAACGCTGAGGTATTAATCAGCACCTGCGTGGTCCAGGGCAATTCAGTGTCAAAGCGGGCGAACATCGCAGCAAACTGCGGAATGACAAAAATATTCAGGATCACCATCGCCACCACAATCGCCAGCAGCACAAAAGACGGATAACGCGTCGCCTGTTTAATCTGGCGGCGGGTTTCCATTTCCTGTTCAAAATAGTCCGACAGCTGGGCAAATGCGTCATCAAGCCGGCCGGTGTTCTCGCCAACATGCACAATGCTGACAATCAATCGGCTAAATATTTTCGGGTGACTGGCCATCGCTACCGACAAACTGCGGCCTTTTTCCAGCTGCTCGGCCAAATCCAGCAACACTGTGTTCAGCGCTTTGGAGCTGGTGCTTTCAGCCAGACCACGAATGGCGCGGATGATCGGAATACCGGCTTTCATCAGTGAATACATTTGCCGGGCAAACACTATCAGCTCCGGCAGCCGCACTACAGGCCCAAACCAGCCGGACAGGTCCAGTTTTAACTGCCGCTCTGGCGCGATTTCGCTGATATTCAGCGGGATCAGTTGCCGGCGTTGTAGCTGGTCGGCCACGGCACTTTCGCTTGGCGCATCAATCTCACCGGATTGCAACCGGCCCTGCATATCGCGGGCGCTGTAGCGAAAGCTGGCCATCAGGCTTTACCCGCCATAGCGTCTAGATCAACATATTCCGACACCCGGATCACTTCGTCGAGGCTGGTGATGCCTTGCTTCGCATAATCCAGCGCCATAGTGCCGAGCGTGCTGAAATTCACAGAGCTATACGCGATGCGGGCGAATTCTTCCGTGTCGTTGCGCCGAAGCGCATCGGAGAGCGGTTTATCCAGCACCAGCAGCTCAAACACACCAATCCGGCCTTTATAACCGGAATAGTTACAGGACTGACAACCTCGGCCGCGCCAGAACTGCAGACTGGCCGGCGCGCGGAAATGCTTCAGCCAGGTTTGTTCAAGCTCATCCGGCTGATAAGGTTGTTTGCAATGCTGACACACGCGGCGCACCAGGCGCTGCGCCAGAATAGCCCTGAGTGCACTGGCCACCAGATAAGGCGCAGCGCCCATATCAATCAGCCGCAGCGTACTGGTGACAGCATCGTTGGTGTGCAAGGTCGACAACACCAGGTGACCGGTTAAAGCGCCGCGCAAACCCATCTCCGCAGTTTCCTGATCGCGCATCTCACCGACCATCAGAATATCCGGGTCCTGGCGTAAGCTGGTTCGCAGCACACCGGCAAAATCGAGGCCGATTTTATGGTTGATTTGTACCTGATTAATCCGCGGCAAGCGGTATTCCACCGGATCTTCTACTGTGATGATTTTGACACCGGGTTGATTCAGCTCCGACAACACGCCATACAGCGTGGTGGTTTTACCGGAACCGGTTGGCCCCGTGACCAGCACCATGCCATGCGGGCTCTGGATAATACGACGCAGGCGCGCGACGATCGCCGGCGGCATACCGGTTTCTTCCAGGCTGAGTAAACCGGCACTTTGGTCCAGCAGACGCATCACCACAGATTCGCCGTGTTGCACCGGCATCGTCGACATCCGCACATCGATAGTGCGGCCTTTGATTTTCATCTGAAAACGGCCATCCTGCGGCAGGCGTTTTTCCGAAATATCCAGACTTGCCATTAATTTCAGCCGCAGCACCAGCGCTGGCGCAATACCGGTTTCCTGCAACACACTTTCCTGCAACACGCCGTCGACACGCTGGCGGATGCGCAGCACTTTTTCGTCGGGCTCAATGTGGATGTCCGAGGCGCGCACCTGCACTGCGTCTTCAAACAACGACTGCAGCAGCCGCGCTATGGTGTTGTCCTGCTCACCTTCAGTGCTGAGCGCGGCGAAGTCGATAGTTTCGGTTTCTTCGTATTCTTCCTGCAGCTGGTGGGCAAAACTCTGAATTTCCTGGGTGCGGCGATACAGGTTGTTAAAGGCTTCGATCAGCTGACTTTCACGCACCACGGCGATTTCAATCTGCTTGGGCTCCAGCAGCGGCGCGATTTGATCCAGGCTGGATAAATCTGCCGGGTCGCTCATGCCCAGTAACACCGAATCACCGCGGTCTTCCAACACTAAAGCGCGCAAACGGCGGGCATGTACTTCCGGCAGCATTTGCGCCACACGTGGCTCGATGCGGCGCTGTGCGATATCGAGAAACTGCACATTGAGCTGCTGCGAGAGGAATTGCAGCAACTGGTCTTCAGTCAGGTAACCCAGCTCAATCAAGGTAGCGCCGAGTTTGCGGCCATTTTGTTTTTGTGCCGCCAGGGCATTACTAAGCTGCTGTTCGCTGATGATGCCTTCATGCACCAGCAGGTCACCCAGACGCATTTTTAAACGGGGTCTTTGCATATTATTGTCCGGAAGCGCTGGCAAGACGCTGTTGAATAAATTGCCGGCTGGCCGGGCTCAAGCCGCCCAGTTGCAAGGCCTGCTGATAAGCCTGTTGCGCTTCAGGCCACTGGCCGCGCTGGTCCAGCATTGTGCCAAGCCCAAGCCAGGGCCGGCTATCCTCTGGCGCCAGCTGGCTCCAGCGCTCGTAGGCCTGCAGCGCCCGCGCGGTCTGACCGGTTTGTTGCGCAGCGTGCGCTTCCAACGCCAAAACCTGCTGGGGATATTGTTGCGCTAAGGCCGGCGTCAGCGCGTCTAACAGAGCCTGCCACTGCTGCATGCCGGCAAGTTGCTGAATATTGGCCCATTGCAGCGCGACCAAATCGCGCTGTTGCTGCTGGGCTACGCGCTGCGGATCTGCTGCGGAGATGGTCATTTGTGGTTTGACAATTGGCGCTGAAGGCTGTGTTACTGGCTCAGGCTCTGCCAAAAACGCTGCATCAGCGTCTGCCAACGCATAAGCCTCAGCAGCGGCATCAGATCCGGCGACAATTTCAGTCTCTGCAGGCTCTGGCAGTTGTTGCACCGCAGTTTGTGAATGTTGCACTGTTGGCAAAACAGCCTCGCGCTGCGGGGGCATGCTGGCTGATTGCGCCGGAACTTGGGTTTCAGCGGCAGGCGCGACTTCATTGCTGTCTGCTGCTATGAGGACAGGTTCTGGACTGGCTGCGACCGGCGTTGCTGGTGCAATCCCGGAGCTGAGGCTCGCAGCCGCTGCATCTGGTTCAGCTTGCGGCTTTGCGGACACAACCTCTGGAGCTGAGACCGGTTCCAGCTTCAGCTGACCAATTTCAACACCTAACCACAAGGCCGGTAACAACAATAGCGCCCAGTACCAGTGCCGCTTTTTTGCGACGGTCAGCGCCGGTGTGCGCAGCAGCGCCGGATCTGCCGCCTGGCGTTTGTCTAAATCGCGCAGCATCTGGTTAATCACACTCATCGCAGGCTCCAGCTCAGCAATGCTGAAGGTGCCAGATACCATAACAGCGCCAGCGTCGCCGTCGCGACCAGCAGCCAGTGCAGCGCCGGATGACGCACATCTTCAGTATCGGCGGCGGCCAGATACATTTGTCGCCAGCCAGCGCGCGACAGTCCGGCGCCATAAGCCAGCAGCAGTGCTTTGTGCGCCAGCAGATTAATCAGCCGCGGAATGCCTCTGCTGTAATAACTCAATAACCAGACCGCCAGCGGGCTGAATAACATCAGCGCGCTGCCGGCAATTTGCAGACGCTGACGCAGATAGGCCGCCACTTCCGGCTGCTGTAACTGCGCCAGCTGATAAGAAAAACTGATGCGTTGCCGCAGCTGCCGAAAGCCCGGCTGGGCCAGACGTTTGTCCAGCTCTGGCTGACCAAATAACACCACCTGCACCAGTTTACGTTGTTCAGTTTCCAGATTTGTCAGAAGCCGCAGCGCTTCCAGCGTGTCGTCGGGCAGCGCCTGGGCTTCGTCAATCAGCAGCACCACCTGCCGGCCAGCGCCGGCCAGCAATAACAACTGGCGCTGTAACAGATGTGCCAGCTGCAGCTGGTCAATATTGTCGGATTGCTTTAAGCCGAGTTCGAGTGCTAAAGCCCAGCGCAGCTGCTGCGGGTCAAGATTGGGGTCCGGAATATAGGCCAGACTCCAGTGCGCCGGCGCTTCATTCAACAGCTTGCGGCACAACAAGGTTTTACCGGTGCCGACTTCGCCGGTCACTTTGATAAAACCTTCGCCGTGATTTAACGCGGTTTGCAGCACTTCCATGGCTTGCTGGTGTCCCTGCAGCCCGACATAAAAACCGGTATTCGGCGTCAGGCTGAACGGGTACTGCTGCAATTGAAAGTGGCTCAGATACATCAT
The DNA here is from genome assembly GCF_000711985.1 of Rheinheimera texasensis DSM 17496. Taxonomy (GTDB): domain Bacteria; phylum Pseudomonadota; class Gammaproteobacteria; order Enterobacterales; family Alteromonadaceae; genus Pararheinheimera; species Pararheinheimera texasensis. Next base: position 7,606 of record NZ_JONU01000015.1, on the reverse strand, counting down.
CAGCGCCGTTGTTGCCAGTCCTGCATTTGCAGGCTGGACTGCTGAATTTGTTGTTGCCAGACTTCAGCACCGGTGACCGTTGGCTTCAGCAAAATCACCAGCTCTTTTTTCTTCTCTGATTTGCTGGTCGACTTAAACAAATTGCCAAGCAAAGGTAACGAACGCAGCCCCGGCACCCCGCTTTCCTGGTCACTGATCACGGTTTGCATCAGGCCACCGATCACCACAATTTCGCCATTGCTGGCTTTGATAATAGTGTCCGACTCGCGGATATTGCTTTGCGCCAGCGGCAGCACCACTTCTTCTTCTGATAAACGAATAGTTTTGACCTGCTCGGCAGTTTCAGTTACCGACGGATGCACATGCAAAATCACCTGACCGCTGGCATCAATTTGCGGTGTCACATCCAACGCAATCCCGGAGAAAAACGGCTGTAAGGTGATACTCGGCGTGGTGCTTTGCACGCCGTTGGTGGCAGTGGTGGTATTGCTGGACACATCGGTAACAAAGTATTCGTCCTGGCCGACTTTAATCACCGCTTTTTGATTATTCACCGCCGTGACGCGTGGGCTCGACAGCACCTGCGCATCGCCCTGGGTCGATAACAAACTAATCACGCCGTCAAAATCAGCATTTTCAAAGGCGATGGAGGTTAAACCACCAAGACCGTTGCTGATTTTATTGCCAAAACTGCCGGCAGTATTACTCAGCGTCAGGTTGGTGGAATCGATATTGGCGAGCGCACTTTGCCAGTTAATACCTTGCTGATAATCATCGCTCAACGTAACTTCAATGATTTTGGCTTCAAGGATCACCTGCCGCTGCAGATGTTGCTCGGTTTGTTGTAAAAAGGCCCGCACTGCAGCGATTTCGTCCGGCATACCCCGAACTGTAACCAAGCCTGCTTGCGGTGACACCACCACAGAACGCTGCGGTGCAGAACCTAAAATGCCGCGCACCGCTTCCTGTAAGTCTTTCCAAAAGTCAGTTTTGCTGCTGCTTTGGATCATGCTGCCATTGAATTGTTGCTGCTGATTATTCCCGCCGAGGCCATTCTGGCCGTCCATATTTTGTTGGTTATTATTCTGGTTATTGCGGTTGTTACCCTGGTTGCTATTTTGCTGGTCCTGCGATACCCCACCGGAATTGACTGCAATCGACGACAGACCATGGCGCTGCATCAGCAAATAATTCACCGGAATGGTTTCAGTGCGAAGCCCGGCCGGATACACCTGATAAATCAGCCCGGACTGACGGATATCAAAACCATACATCTGCTGCACCACCGCCATCACTTCCGGCAGTGTGACCTGCTTTAACTGCAAGCTGACAGTGCCGCGCACATCCGGATGCACCACGATACTAAAATCCGAGTCTGTCACCAGGGACGCAAAAAAATCCGCCGCCGGAACCGCAGCTGCAGCCAGATTAAAACGCGGCAACACCGGAGTGTTTTGGAGCGGCATGGCGCTGGCACTTAACACATCCGCGCTGACCGCCGCCGGAATTTGCAGCGGTTTAGGTTTGGCCGGCGCTTGTTGCGCTTTATTCAGTTCAGCCTGCGATCGCGCTAACACATCAGATTCTGACGTGATGCTACAGCCCTGCAGCAGCACCAGCGCTGCGATCAGTGGAAAGGGTTTCGCCATAAAATCCGCTACTTTGTCATTGAAGGAAATAATTGCAGCGTCAGCTGACGTTGCCCCTGCGCTAAGGTCACCCGACCCGCACCGATAGAAATCACTTTATAGCTGCCATGCATGGCGCCAACCCGACGCGGCTGCCCGTCTAAAATGGCCAGACGCTCTTTGCCTTCCTGCCGGATCAGACTTAATTTCGGGATCTGCTGTGCCTCTGCTGTGACGCCAGTGCTATCGCTCAGCACCGCTTCCGGCGCGGTCGGATCCGCCGCCCACACCGGCAGGCAAAGAATACTGACAAACAGCAGACTAAATCCGCAGATATTCAGCTTGTTCACTGATAGTCTCCAATTCCAGCCGTAATTCCGCCTGAGGGTGTTCTGATACTTTGTACTCTAACTGATGCCAGTGCAGTTGCCATGGCAAGCGTTCGAGCTGTTGCAGCAGCTGTTGCAACTGCGCGTACTGGCCGCTGAAAATGATTTCGGTTTTATGCAGATACAGCTGAGGGGTTGCTGCTGGCGGCTCGGTATTGGCCTGCGCTGTATTGGTCTGCGCTGCAGGCACCGGCGCCGGAGCTGACGTAGGCGTTGGAGTAGCAGCGCCGATTTGCAGCACTTCGGGTTTCAGGCTGCGCAGCTGGGTTAACTTCACGCCAGGGCTGCTTTTCAGTACGTCCTGCAGCAAAGGCAACATTTGCTCAGGGCTGACATAACGGCCAGTCAGCTGTTTAATCTGACTGTTTAACTGTTCCCGCTGTTGCTGCCGCTCGTTAATTTGGCTGCGTACTTGTTCGTTTGGATCGCTGTTCAGCACTTGTAAGACTGCGTCCACCTGCTGCTGCAGTTGCGCCATCTGGCCCAGCGTCATTTTTTGCTGCTGTTGACTGGTCTGCAGCGAACGCCACAAAGGTTCAGCCACAGAGATAGTGCCAACCCACAGCAACATCGCCAGTGCGGCGAAAAAAATCAGCCGGCGCTCACGCAGTTGCAGCTGCATATACTGCTCACACAGTTGTTGCCACTGACTCATCGCATACCCTCCGCTGCGACCGCAACATCGCTGCTGCTGACGCGAAATTGCAGATAGTCCTGCGCCAATGGCTGAAAAGACACGGCAGAAAATTGCTGGCCACTGAACTGCGGACTTTGGCCCAACAGACGTAACCACTTCGGTACCAACGCGGCATCGCGGGTGACGCCGTTAAATTCGACACCGGCTTTACCAAGGCGGAAACTGCGCAGCCAGAACTGCGGTAAATCCTGCGTACTGAGCTGTTGTAGCACGGCGGCATATTGCGGCGGCTGCGCTTGTTGGTCGGCAGTTAAATACTGCAACAGTTGCTGTTTCTGTCCGATCTCAATGTTGAGTTGTTCCACTTGCTGCAACAACGACTGCTCCGGCTGCCGGTTATCCAGCGCTTGTTGTAAATTGGCTAACTCTTCTGACTTTTGCTGCACCGCGGCCTGAAACTTGTTAGTTTGCGTTTGTTGTTGTTGCAGTTGATATTGCAAAGTGCCTGCGGTAGCGGCAATCACCAGCAGTACCAGCGCACAGCTACGCAATAAAGTTGGCAACGCGAAGCGCTGTGGTACCGGCTGTAAGCCGGCCTGATACAGATTAATGCGTTGTTTCAAGGGATGCCTCCGCGCTCAGCAATAACTCCAAAGCGCCGGCCAGCGGCAACCAATAATCCGCCTGCTCCGCCAGGCTGCTACCCGGCATATAGGCGGCTACATCCAAAGCCCGCACCTGCGTAAAACCATTTTGGCCAAAATACTGCAGGATCGCCGGTAACTCCGGGCTCGGTAATAAAAACAGAATCTCTTTGACCGGCGCCTGTCGCATCTGCCCTTCGAAAAAGTCCAGTGAGCGTTGTACTTCGAGCAGCAGATTGTCGAGCAAGCCCAGACTCAGGTCGCTGAAGCTCATTTGATCAATGCGGGTAAAACCGCGAAGCTTCCGACTGAGATACAAAGTGCCGTTGCGAACGATCTGGATATTCAGCTCCTGGCCGGGCTGATGGCTGAGCAACAGCACCGCCTGCGGCTGAACAGGTAATAAGTTGCGGGCCAGCCACTCATCCGGCTGGATATTTATCAGCTGTGCCGGGCTTTGCTGCAACACTTTACATAATGGCGCCAGCAGGCTGCGGGAACTGGCAACAACCTGAATTTTGGCCTGCTGCTGACTGGCGGGCTCCGCCACGTCACAGTAATCTACGATTAAATCATCGGTCGGGATGCTGACCAAATCGCGGATCTGCCAGGGCAAGGCCTGTCGCATTTCCACTTCAGCTAGTGGCGGTTTATCCAGCTGCACCAGCTGATAACTGTCGGCACTCAGTACCAGACACAACGCAGTATTTTTCGGTAATTCACGGGCCAGCTGACTGCAGGCACTGACGCGTTGCTGACTATCCACCAGACGCATAGTTTCAGTCTTTAATACCACCTGATCCGCGCTGCGAACCAACACCAGTTTCAGCTGTTCAGCCTGCAGATAAATCGCGGCGATCTGCGCAGCCTGACGCGGGCGGCTGGCTGAACTGCGGAACTTGTGCGTAAATTTCTGTATCATGCAAACACTCTGACACCTTATTGATCTGGTTTTGCCGGGTCTGGCTGCATTTGTGAATTCACCGTTTTATCGTCAACACTGGCAACGGATTTCTCTGCCACTGCTGGAGCAATCTCAGACCGAACTGTGGGTCTGCCACCTGCACTGCCTGGTCCCTGCGATTGCGGGTAATAAATGGTTAAAACTAAAGTACCATATCCAGCATATACAACAATATGAAAAAACGGGAATTCTGACCTTCGGCGGCGCTTTCTCCAACCACCTTGCGGCCGTTGCCGCCGCAGGAAAAGCCTTTGGCTTTCAAACGCATGCGATTGTACGACAGGATTCGGTGGTCACCAACCCGACTTTAGCCGCGTGTCAGATGCACGGTATGCAACTCAGCTTTGTTGACCGGCAAATGTACCGGCTGCGCCATCAGCCTGAATATCTTTCGACATTACAGCAACAATTCCCCAACTGGCTGATAGTGCCGGAAGGCGGCACCAGCGCTTTGGGTTTACAAGGCGTGGCGGAGCTGCAGTTAAGTCAAACGCCGGATGGCCCTGCCAACCTGATTTGTTGCGCCACCGGCAGCGGCGGAACTGTCGCCGGTCTGGCCTTGGGTCATCCGCACTTACCGGTGCTTGGTATCAGTGTGGTGCAGGACTCTGGCCTTGCTGCTCAAATCAACTCCTTAGTTCCACAACAACACAACTGGCAGTTGCTACCGGATTGTAGCGGTTTACGTTATGGCCGTTTTGACCAGACCACGCTGGGGCTTTGCCTGGAACTGAGTACACAGAATTTGCCGTTGGAGCCAATCTATACCGGCAAAGCATTTCGTACCCTGTTGCTACAGCTGGAACAACAGCAGGTAGCACCAGGTCAGCGCATCGTATTTTTTCATACCGGCGGATTACAGGGATTGGATGGTTTATTGCAGCAACAGCGCATTTCATCAGAGCAATATCGGCAGCTCAAATCAGCTGAGCTGCGCCTGTGGCATCAGTTCGGCGAGCGGCTGACTGAAGAAATAGCCCTGAGCCCCGCTGACACCTAATTTCTGCAGACAAAGCCATTCTGCCTGACTCTCAACGCCGGTCGCTATCACCTTGACGCCTTTGCTCTGATGGCTGGCGACTAAACCGCGAATAAATAACTGTTGCTCCAGCTGGTTTTCAATATGCCGGACTACAGAAGCATGCAGTTTGACCGCATCCACCGGCAACTCGGTTAAATACTGACAAGGACTGATATTGAGGCCGACATGGTCAATGATCAGACTAAAACCCTGCTGTTGCAGCTTGATCAGCTTCGGCTTCAGCTTTTTATATTGTTTAATCAGGTGATATTCATCCACTTCCAGCGCCAGCTGTGCTGCCTGCAACTGACCATTTTGCAGGTTTTGCTGTAACCATTGCATAAACTCCTGATTTAACAATGATTCAACCGTCAGGTTGACACTGCAACGCAGACCATTTTTCTGCTCCAGCTGACACAACCGCGCCGCTTTGGTCAGCACATATTGATCAAGCTGTGCCGTTAAACCGCAGTTCACCGCCATTGGCAAAAATACCGCAGCCGCTAACTTTTCCCCATCACTGGTCTGCAAGCGGACTAATACCTCATGTTGAATAATATCGTGTTGTTGCCAGGAAAAAACCGGTTGAAAACTCAGCAGAAATCGCTGTTCTTTCAGTGCATTAGCCAGTTCTGTCCGCCACCAAACCGAACCTTTAATTTTTGGTTTATGTTCAGGATAAAAACCAAAAGCAGCATTCGGCCCCTGCAACTGCGCTGTTTTAAGCGCCATATCAGCCTCAGACATCACCTGATAGGCAGTTTGGCCTTGCTGATAGATAACGTAACCGAGATGGACTAAGTCAAAATCTTCGTAACCGGCAAAAAAGCTGGCGCGACTTAACACCATCGCCAGCCGGTCGCCAAGCTGCTCGGCATCTTTTTGTTCCATCCCCGGAATTAGCAGCGCGAGATCGGCGTCGGCCACTCTGGCCAACACTGTAAGCGGTAAGTGATTCACCAGCTGCTGCACCAAATCGGCGCTACCGGCAAGCCGCTGTACCGCATCATTGGGACCAATACTGAGCTCCGGGTGGCTTAGCTGGATCAGAAATAATGCGCCAGACTGAGGTTCAGCCGGATCTAACAGGTAATGCTGGAGTTTGCTTTCAAAATAGATGCGATTACCGATGGCCAGCTCGTGGTCAACCAAGCCCTGCACCCGCACCAACTGACGAATTTCCTGCTCCCGCCTAACCTGATGTTGGAGGCTCTGGCGCAGCAATGTCAGACGGTCAGCTAAGCTGGTATCACGACTGACGGGCAGATAAGCGTCTTGCAGTAAATCATCTACTCTGCTGGTTAACTCAGCAATCATCTGCTGCTGGTGATGCTGCCGAGCACTTTGTTCGTAAACGAAATACCATAAAACAGCTGATATCAGATTGAGCATAAAGCATGCTGGAATTCCAACAGACATAAGGGTTTTAAAAGGAACGGGTAGTACCTGAACAGCTAACAGCAACAAAAACACCAATCCGCCGTTCGCAAAAAGCAATAACAGCGCCATAGACTGGGCAAATGGGCGGCGGGTTAACCAGTTCTTCAGCAATTCCATCACGATAAGACTCTCCAGATCAGACTTTTGAGTGTTAACGGCGAAGCTGGGTTTGTCGAGGTGCGAGGAGGAATTTTAACTTTTCAGATTTTGTGAGAAGTGGCGGGTGGTTTCACCATCGCGGCTTCTTGATAGTCTGCACCCTCGCGGAGCTTCGGGTGTGCTCCCCCGGAATGATGTCAAACTGTTGGCATCATTCATTCCCATGCCTTTGACAGTTTTATTGAACTCACCATTGCGGCTTCGTGGGAGTCTGCACCCTCGCAGACCTCAGGGCGTTCAGCCGCCGTGTGACGGCCAGACGAGCCAAACTGTTGGCGTTGTCTATTTCGGTCTTCACTGTACTACTCTGCGAGAGTAAACCGCCGGATTCTAAATACAAAAAACCCCGCTCACTGAGCGGGGTTTTGTGTATTGGGAGCCTGGCGGTGTACTACTCTCGCATGGCAACTGCCACACTACCATCGTCGCAGCTGCGTTTCACTTCTGAGTTCGGAATGGATTCAGGTGGTTCCACAGCGCTATTGCCACCAGGCAAAAACTGTTTGTCTGTCTTTAACTAAAGCAAGCTGATAATTCGTTTCACAACACACACGCGCAAAACAACTTGGGCGTTGTATGGTTAAGCCTCTCGGGCAATTAGTATGAGTTAGCTTAACGTGTCACCACGCTTCCACACCTCACCTATCAACGTTGTGGTCTCCAACAACCCTTATGTGTGCTCAAGGCACAAGGGATGACTCATCTCTTGGCCGGCTTCCCGCTT
>NZ_JONU01000014.1 GCF_000711985.1 Rheinheimera texasensis DSM 17496 | reverse complement strand
TTGTTTTTGCAGCAGTTTGGCAGCTTTTTATGCAAGGCAGTGCGAGAGCCGTGTAGTAATTCTACACAAACGAGCACTAACGCAGCAGAAAGAGCTGCCAAACGCTGCCCAAAGGGTTCGTTTGGCGGCGCTTTGGGCTTTGTCACTCGTTGCTCACATAGAATCACTATGCCACGCGCCTCGTTTCGCGCCCAAAACGCCGCCAACTCGAACAAAACTTAACCACCAAACATCAACACGCCCTACCAGCTGACTCCGCAAAGAGCGCAGTCACGGCCCCGGGATCGGCGGTGACTGCGTAAAACGACTATCTAAGCGCTATTGCTGCGCAGCGGTCAGAATGAACCGCGCACCCCAAAGGCCACACGCCGGCCGCTGTCTTCAATCAACAACAGCTGGTTAGCGAAACGACCCCGTTTGTGCACGTATTCATTGGTCAGGTTGATGCCTTCAATGACAACGGCCAGATCTGGCGTGATGTCATAGCTGGCACTGGCGTCAATCTGCGCATAGTCTTCGACAATGACCACACCGTCACCGTTGCTTTGGGTCAGCGACTGCACAAACGCATCCCGCCAATTGTATGCAACGCGTGCTTGCAATGGGCCTTGTTCATAAAACGCCACCAGGTTGTATGAATCACTGAGGCCGGTTAACGCAAACACCTGATTGATGTCGGCCGGATCCAGTTCGGCATTGCTGTCGACCAGTGTTGCATTCGCCATCACACCAAAACCTGACTCAAAGGTATGTTGCAGCGCCAGTTCAAAACCATCCACAATCGCCGACTCGCCGTTGCTTGGCAGCGTATTGCTGAAGACCGCCGTACTGTCAGCACTGTCCGGTGCGCCCGAATTGGTGCCGGTAGACGGATCGGTCAGCAAGCCGCCATTGGCCAGCGTGAAGGTTTTGTCTTCCGTGATGTTGATGATGAAGTTCGATACGTTTTTGCGGAAATAACCGCCTGACAGATAACTGGCATCGCTGTAATACCATTCCAGCGACAGGTCGAGGTTAGTCGCGCTGAACGGTTGCAGCTCAGGGTTGCCCGAGGTCGACGTTAAGTCGCCGCCCTGGCGGGTAGTACCAATCACCGTGACCGGGGACATGCTTTCCAGCGTGGGCCGGGTCAGGGTTTGTGACGCGGCGAAGCGGCCGACCAGGTCGTCAGAAATATCCAGTTTGACGCTGAAATTCGGCAGGATAGCTTCATAACTTGAGCTTTCCTGAATGGGTTGTGCTGCACCAAACTGCGCCAACATTTCAGTTTCATCAAGAATACGCAGGCCGCTGACCGGCGCATCGGTACCGTCCACATCCACACTGGTGCGCTCATAACGCACACCGGCCGTGCTGCTTAATGGCATGCCGGCTAAGGTACCTTCAAAATCAAGCTCTAAGTATAACGACGCTGTATCTTCACCGACTTCAAACGACTTGTTGCGCTTGACCGCGTCAAAGCTGATTGGCTTGCCAATCGAGGCCGCATATTGTTCGAGGAAAGCAAAGTTGGCTTCACCGTCATGCGCCAGCCATGAAGTTGGCATGCGGCCACTGCCGCTGACGCCGCTTAAGAAATCACTGCCGGCATTAAACACATATTGTGGGAAACCGGCCATGTTCGGTACATCCGGATAACCACAGAAAGTACAGTGGATGCCGACACCTTCGTTGTCCCAACGCTCCAGGGCTTTGGTTTCGGTCGAATACATGGCACCAAATTTCACTTTGGTTAAACCACTGGCGGCATCTTCGTTCCAGACGCCATCCCAACGCAGTTGGTTGAGATCATCCTCTACCGCCCAACCACGGCGCAACATCACGTGCGCTTTGCTGTTTTTCGGGTCCAGGTGATTCGACACGCCATCCGGTTTCACGCCCGGCTGGTAAGCGGTGCCGTTCAGCTCTTGCTGGCCGCTGTAAATATTTGGGTTGGCGCCGGCAAACTCGCTGGCATAGGGCAGGATATTGTCGTCAACCTGGAACCGGACCCGGTTGGCATAACCAATCAAGGAGAGCTGGTCACCGCGGCCATTGTTCGGTTCGCGCTCAGCACTGGAATGGCTGAAGTCGAATTTCATATTCAGATTGTTATTGACGTCCCAATCGGCATTCAGACCAATCGACAACGTATCCGTCAGGCGGTCGAATTTCTTCGCGTGCATGTCAGTGGCGAGGCCGACTTCCTGGTACAGGTCAATCACAGTGCCGTTGGCATCCACCACCGGGCCTTTGGCGCCGCCAAACCCAGTGATATTCGGCGCGGTAAACCAGTGGCCGTAAGAAGTTGTGTCGGCTTCAACGTCAAAATCGGAATAGAGCGCGTCAGCGGTCAGTTCCAGATTGTCGGCCGGTGCATATTGCAGCACCAGGTTGGCGTTGGTGCGGCTGCGCTCTTCAAACGTCACTTTATGGTCGTAGTTGCGTGGCGAGAAAATATTGCCGGTATAGGCTGCGCCGTTTTGCGTCACCGGATTTGGCACGCCAACGTTTTCCAGCCAGCCGTCAATTTGTGCCTGATTCAGTCGGGTGTCGCGCTGCTGATGTGATACAGCCAGCAAAGCGCCGACCGTGCCGTCTAAAAAGGTATCGCTGATCAGGCCAGAGACTTGTGGCGAGGTTTTTTCGCTGTTTTCCTCGTACACGCCTTTGATACTGCCGGCGACTTTAAAACCACCAATGGCAAAAGGTCGTGCGGTATTGACGTTCACAGTCGACCCAATGCCGCCAGATTGTTGCGTGGCCGTGGAGGTTTTGTGCACGTCGAGGCTACGGACCAATTCCGCTGCGATAGTGTCAAAACTAAAGGCGCGGCTTTGGTTTTCCGACGCCATTTGGCGGCCATTGACCAGCACTGTATTAAATTCCGGGCCAAAACCACGGACTGTGATCAGTTGACCTTCACCACCGGAGCGGTCAATCGACACGCCGGTAATGCGTTGCAGCGATTCCGCCAGGTTAGTGTCCGGGAACTTGCCAATGTCTTCAGCAGAAATCGAATCCACCACACCACCGGCTTCGCGTTTGGAATCCATCGCACGGCCCAGAGCACCACGGATACCCCGGACTTCAATCACTTCGGTTTTTGTCTCTTCTTTGTCCTGTGCTGCAAACGCCGGAGATACTGCGACAGTACTGATCACTGCCATCACTGCGGTTGCTACTTTGTTTTTCTTATAGTTCGCCATGTCGTCGTTACTCTCGAAAGTCGGATCTATCAAAATAGATACCTGCCCACTTTCGCTAACCACCGGCTTTAACCCGGTATCCTGCAACAAAATGCGTAACGCATCGTCGAGGTTGTACTGACCACGCAGCGGATTGGTCACTTTGCCTGCCATCTTGTCGATGGGAAACAGCAAGGTGATGTCAGCCTGTTCAGCAAAACTGATTAGCGAGAGATCGGCTCTTTGTTCCGGAATATTGAAAGCAATCTCAGACGACTTTTCACTGGCCAGCGCTGCAGCAGATAAGTTGCAGACCAGCAGCAATGACAACAAAGGCCGTCGCGTGCGTCGATATCCCCCCCGCATGTACTTACGCCATGCAGAGAACCAAGACGACAGAGCGCGAATTTTCCGCCATATCCTTTTAAACAAGCTGTGAAACAATTGGTGTGTCCTCTCCCCGGTCCTAGTCGATCTTTTTGTTTTTATTATGTTTTTTATTATTTTTTTATTGTGCGCTTTTTTATGCACGCAAGTTCGGGCTGATTTGCATGCTGCACTTACAATCAGGCTTCGACAACGCCTGCACCAGACCAGTGACTTTGTTGCACCAGAATGACCATTTGTCATCAAACCTGAATTACCGGCAAGTTTCAAGGGAGGAACTGCCGCAAGGATTTTTTGTGTTCTGTTAGCTTCGCTAAGAGGGGGTAGTTTTGTTGGAGCGTCACAGACATTCAATAGAAAAACTGCTGGCGAATTTTGTTATGGCTGAGTCAAATTTGCAGAAATTTCTGACATTGGCATCGATTGACTGCAAAAATTCTAATTTCTGTTGAGATCATTCCACGCCAGCAACACCATAGGGATGCGGGGCCTGCCCGGCACCGGCGTTGCATTTTAACAGGGCTTTTTTGCTCAGCAGCTGAGATCTGGCAATTAAGGTAGCAGGCGCTGTTTTAGACCGCGGGCAAAAGTGCGGCTGACTTTCAGCACTTTGCCGTTGGCAAGCACGGCTTTGTATTCGGAATTGCCGAGCGGTTGCAGCTGTTCGATGTAAGTCAGATTCACTACTGTTGATTTGTGAATGCGCACAAACAAGTCCGGCAGCCGCTCGTTAATCAGGTTTTTTAAGCGGGTGCGCATCACGTGGGTTTCGTTTTGGGTATGGACACACATATAGTCGCCGGCCGCATCAATCCACAGAATGTCCTGATAGGAGATGAGCTGGATGGGGCTGCGACCGTCCTGGATCACCAGTTTTTGCCTTTCGATACAATAGCGGGTCTCAGTTTCTGCCGTATCGCCGGCGGTGGCGGTGGCGGCGGGGCCGGCAGCTATCTGCGTCACAGCGTCAAGCAACTGCGCTTTACTGGCCGTGCCGGCGCGGGCCCGAACCCGGGCAATGGCATCCGCCAGCCGCTCCAGCTTGACCGGTTTTAACAGGTAGTCCAGCGCCCGGACCTCAAAGGCCTGCACCGCATGCTGGTGAAAAGCCGTGACAAACACAATGGCCGGACAGAGTTCCGGTTGCAGCTGACGGATCAGATCAAAGCCCGTTTCGCCCGGCATTTCGATATCCAGAAAAATCAGTTCCGGCTGATGCTGTGCCACCAATGTCAGCGCCGCCGCTACTGAACCGGCTTCTGCAACAACTTCGATATCAGCAAAACCTTGCAAACGCAGCCGCAGACCTTCGATGGCGGCCGGTTCGTCATCAACAATCAGGGTGCGTAATTTATTCATCCGGCCTCCGGAACTGTTGCTTGCATAGGCTGCAGCGGGATGCGGCAATGGATCCAGGCACCTTGCTGCGGCCTGTTGCCAAACTGAAACAGACTTTGGCCGGGATACAGCAGTGCCAGCCGGGCCTCACAGTTCTGCAGGCCGATGCCAGGCGCAGATCCGGCGCTGAATCCGCAGCCATTGTCCAGCATCTCAATCACCAGAAAATCCTCCTGCCGGCTGAAACTGACGCTGACGGCATAATGCTGCTGTGCTTGCTGCATGCCATGTTTCAGCGCATTTTCTGCCAGCGGTTGTAACAGCAACGACGGCATCAACAGCGGTTTGACGTCATCATCGGCACTGATAGTGACGGTCAGTTTATCGCGAAACCGACACTGCTCCACGGCGAAATAGGTTTGCAGAATGTCGATTTCTTCCGCCACTGTGACCTTGGCGAGCGGGTCGGTATAGAGGCTGTAACGTAGTAAATCACAGAGTTTTTCCAGCATCGATACCGCGTGCTGATTGTCCTGCCGCAAAATCAATGTGCAAATCGCGTTGATGCTGTTGAACATAAAATGCGGATTGAGCTGATAACGCAGCATTTTCAGCTGTGCTTCTTTCGCAAGATCCAGCGCTTCGGCCGCTTTTTGCCGCTGCTCCATGGTCTCAAAAGTCGCTTTGTAGGCGAAATATAATGCGGTCCAGGTCAGCAGAATCGTTAAAGACGCCGAGTGCCAGGTACCAACATCAAACCAGGTCATCGGCTGCCAGACTTGCCCATACAACCATTGTAACGTCAGCCACTTCCACTGGGTCCAGACCAGACAGCCGAGCAGCAACACGCCCAGATGCGAGTATATTTTCAGCCGGGTAGGCTGCTGGCTGAAGCGCTTGTAATAGCTGCGCAGCAGCAGCGTCACACCGAAACCAAAGCAGGTATCCAGCAGCAGATGCGGCAAATTCACCGACCAGGGTTCCTGGCTGGGAATTTTAATCATCAGCTCGGTCAGCACGGCGTATACGGCCCAGCCACCGCATTGGCAGAGCCAGAATAACTGATTGCGTGTGAAGGTTTTAACCAAAATGAAACCCCGGGATAAAGCGGCAGCGAGGTACGCCGCCGGTTCCAAACTCTAGATTATCCGGCGTCAGCGTGCCGGCGGCCGCGACCAAAACGCTGTCGGTTTTAAGGCGGCCGGTTGAAGTCGCGCCTGCGCCGGAGCGCAGCCCAGTTTGATCACTTTGGCATCAGTCGCAACATTGTTATCAGCAAGCACCACGTCCGCGACCGCCAGACTCAGACGGCCGCTGGCGCTGAACACCACCGCATCCTGTAACTGCTGGGTGAGCGCAGGCTGTGCCGCACAATCCAGGGCCACTTCGAGCAGCTGCCAGACACCCGGGTTGAACGTCGCCAGCGTCTCACTCAGGCTCAACTGGCGCTGACAAAGACCTGCAGCATCACACAGAACTGCCAGCTGCAGATTGGCCGGCACCTGCTGGTCCAGCCGTATATTTAAACGCAGCACTTTTGCAGCAACATAATCTTTGGCGGCTGCAGCTTTACGAAAACGCAGGCTGGCTTTGGCGCTTTGCGCCGCGTCCCAGCGTAATTGCCGCGCATCTTCCTGATAGGACAAATTAACTGACTGCATCGTCAGGCTTTTGCCATCAGTACTGACACCAAATGGTGTCGTCACCGTCACGGCACTGCCGCTGCTGTCGGTCAGGGCAAAGGCCAGACCCGGAGCCAGATTGCGCAAAAACAACGGGATTTGTCCGTCAGTGTTTTGCTGCTGCGTGGCCGTGGCCGCGCTTTGTTCAGGCAATAGCGGCAGTTCGTTGCGGTCAAGGTAGGTTAACCCATAGCCATAGGCAAACAAAGGGTCGTAGGCGGTATCTCCGTGATTGAGTACAAACTGTTGATCGCTGCGCGGCCAGGAGAAACTCAGTTTGCCATGGAAGTCATATTGCACTTTGCCCTTCGCGTCACGCAGCAGCACATCAGCCACGCCCTGACCTTCCGAGCCCGGTAACCAGGCCGCGACAAAAGCGTCAGAGGCATTCAGTTCCGGATTGACCCATAGCGGCCGGCCACTTAAAAACACCGTGACCACCGGAATACCTTGTTGTTTTAATTTGCGTAGCAAGGCCAGGTCTTGTTTATCACCCTGCTGATACGCCAGCTGCTGAATATCACCAAACCACTCGGCATAGGGGTTTTCACCGATGACTACTACTGCTACATCGGGCTTGTGCTGGTAATCGCCATCAACCGCCAGCTCGACTTTGCCACCGGCAGCTTCCACCTGCTGACGGATACCCTGATACACCGAAGTGGCATTGGGGAAATCGGCGTTGCTGTTGTCGGTACCCTGCCAGGACACACTCCATCCGCCGGCTTGTTTGGCGATATTGTCGGCGCCATCACCGGCCACCAGGATGCGGCTTTTCGGCGATAGCGGCAGTAGTTGCTGGTTATTTTTCAGCAACACCAGTGACTTACGCACCGCTTCCCGCGCCAGTGCCTTGTGCGCGTCGCTGTTGAATTCGGTTTGCTGTGATTCAGCACGACTGGACGGCTTGCCACGTTGCAGCAGGCCCCAGCGAATTTTGGCGCGTAAGAAGCGCCGCACCGCGTCGTCAATCCGGCTTTGTGGGATCAGGCCCTGTTCCACCTGACGGATGGTATTGTGGTAAAAGGCTTCAAAGTGCTCCGGTACCATCAGCACGTCGACACCTGCATTAATAGCACCGGCACATTGGGTTAAATCACAGCCCTCGACAAATGTGTGACCGTTCCAGTCGCTGACGACAAAACCATCAAAACCCATCTGTGTTTTCAGTACGTCGGTCAGCAGATACTGATGGCCATGCAGCCGTTTGCCGTTCCAGCTGTTAAAGGACACCATCACGGACTGCACGCCGGCAGCAATGGCGGTTTTGTAACCGGCTGCATGAATGTCACGCAAGCCTTGCTCGTCAATCAGCGTATCGCCCCGATCAACGCCTTTTTCCGTGCCACCATCACCGACAAAATGTTTGGCGGTGGCGATACGGCCGGCGCCCTGTAAAAAATCCTGCGCCAAAGTGCCCTGCAGCCCAGACACCATCTGGCCGGCATATGCCTGCACTATGGCCGGATCTTCGGAGTAACTTTCGTAGGTGCGGCCCCAGCGGTCGTCCCGCACCACGGCGACAGTGGGCGCAAAGCTCCATTCGATACCGGTTGCAGCCACTTCTTTCGCCGTCGCGACGCCAATGCGATGAATCAGTTCAGGGTCGCGGGCCGCACCCAGGCCAATATTGTGCGGAAATAACGTCGCACCAAACACATTGCTATGACCATGCATCGCATCAGTGCCCCAGATCGCCGGAATGCGGCTGCCATCCTGGCTGGCGTCGACGGAGGCTTCGTACATTTCATCGGCGTATTTCAGCCAGACCGACACCGGCGCACGTTTTTTGCCATAGGGCGCGGTGTTGCCGCCATTGAGGTAAGAGCCAAAACCATATTTGCGCATCTGCGCCAGCGACAGATAGCCAATTTCCGGCTGGATCATCTGCGCCACTTTTTGCCCCAACGTCATCCGCGCCAGGATTTGGTCCAGTAACTGCTCCAGCTGCGGGTCACGCGGCAGGCCGGTGTTGACATAAGGCCACGCAACTTTTGCCGGGGCGATGGCGTTTGCAGCAGCGCCAATACTGCTGGCCGCCTGAGTAGCCTGAACGTCGGCAGCAACTGCCGTCGTGGAGACAACAGCTAACAGCACCAGGCTGGCTGTGTCGAAAGAGAGTCGGGGAGATGGGATACAACGCATACAAAAATCCTTGGTGATCACCACATCCATCGCTGGCAGTGGAAAAGAAACCGCTCATCCGGTGTAGTTCCTCCGGACTGAGCGGTTAAAAGCCAGGACAGTCAGCTTTAGAAGTGGTCAGTTTCAAACACGGCAAGCGTCAGCAATGACCTGTGTCAGAAGTTAAAACCGGCCCGCACGCCGTAATAACGCGGCATGCCAAAGCTGCCTTTCGGGAAGCCTTTGCCGGTGTTACTCCAGTGCTGCACCAATTCGTCGGTGGCATTGCTGATAAACACTTCGGCATACCAGGCCTGACCCACCGGCTCGTATTTCAGCGAGGCATTGGCCGAGGTATAAGCATCACGACGGTCATCGATATAACGCGTCGCATCTGCCGACACTGCAAACTTCATGTCGTCCAGGTGGCGATCGACGTTCCAGATGGTGTTGTAGGATTTGTCTTTCCAGCTCAGGTTAAACCAGCCGTGGATAAAGCCGAAGCGGCCCAAATCCACACTGTGGGTGTAACTTAAGTTGGCGGTGATTTCCGGCACCATCGCCAGCTGATTGCCTTTGAGGTTGGTGCTCAGCAGACTGTTATTCGGGTCCATCGACTGCTCATACGACAACTTAAACAGATACTCCGGGTCATAATCCCACTTGGTGATCCAGTCTTCAGTGATACGGGCGTCAGTCCAGGTGACATAACCGTTGATGCGGCCACTGGGGTACGGTTTCCAGTCAAACTCCAGTTCAATACCTTTGATGGTCGAAGCCGGCACGTTTTGCGTGTAATAGGCGATCACCGGCATATTGCGATAATCCAGCACCGGCTTGCCGTCAGGCCCCAAGACCGGGCTGCCATCCGGGTTTTCCACCGCTGCCAGCCGCTCCACGTTGCCGATGGAACCAACAGAAGCATATTGCATGTCGGTGTAGTCGGTATAAAAGAATACAGCCTGTAAATTCAGCGAGTTATCCAGCAGACTAGTTTTGGCACCCAGCTCGTAGGTCAGCACTTGTTCCGGGTCAAACTGGGTTTCAAAGCGCTGCTTCTGGCCGGTTCTGTCGTTGACCACTTCAAACACATCACCGATACCACCGGCTTTAAAACCGGACGCGACATAGCCGTATAACATGGTGTCAGCGCTCAGGTCGTAATCCAGACCAAGGCGGAAATCGTGGTTACGCCAGCTGCCTTTGTTGTCATTGGCAAAAGACGATTTATAAATGGCCGGATCTTCAAAGGCATTGGTTGGCAGGCCGGACAACAGCGTGCGGTTAAACCAGCCCGGTGCACAGCCGTCGGCATTGGAGCAGCGCAGCGTGCGGCCGCCTTTGTCTTGTTTGGTTTCGTCACTGAAACGATAACCCAGCGTCAGGTGCGTGACCGGAGTCAGGTTGTAAGTGGCCTGACCAAAAGCGGCCAGTGCGTCGGTCGAGCGATCCGGCTGGTCCCAAAAGGCTTTGTCGTCCATCGGGTTATCGTAATAGCCGAAGGTGACGGTTTTTTCATGGAACAGGTTCACCCCGGCGATCCAGACTAAATCACCGCGCTCATCCGACTGCAGCTGCAGCTCGGTGGAATAAGAGCGCGCACCGGTGCCGTCGAGGAAAAACATCGCGCCGTCCCAGACGTCCAGCCCAACCTCAGTATCCTGTGCCGACTGGCGCTGCATATCTTCATAACCGGCCAGCCAGACCAGGTTCAGTTCGTCGGTCAATTCGTAGTTCAGCGTGTTGCGCAGGTAAGTGATGTCCAGCTCCAGTTTGCCCGGCACGTTCACCACGGCCTGATACGTGTTGTCGCTGGGTAAAAAGCTGGCGCAGTCGCCGCCCAGTGCCGCTGGTCTGCCACGTAATTTGTCGCAGTTCACCATATCAACCGAGCCGGCACTGTCATTTTTGTAATACTGGAATACGGTATGGTTCGTGAAACGACCGGCTGACGGCTGCCATAAGGTACTGACGCGGAACGAATGCTCGTTAGCGTTGTTGTAAAAATCGCTTTTGTTGGCCGGTGTTAAGGCCCGCACTTTTTGTGCATTCGGGTTAGTGCCAGCGGCATCTATCCACCAGTTTTCGCGTTGGGTTAAGGTCTGACCGACGCCTGAATAGGAATTTTCGGCGATGACTTCGCCATCCAGCACACCAGCCGGCAAATAACGGGTGTCATACTGGTTCGGATCCCAGTAGCCTTCAACATAAGAATCACGTTTAAGGGTTTTGCCGGAAAAACGCACGGCAAAATCATCAGTTAACCCCAGGTTGAACATGCCACCAAAGCTTTTGGCATTAAATTTCCCAAGTTCAGTATTGGCGTTGCCATAAGTGCTGCCAATTTCC
The DNA here is from genome assembly GCF_000711985.1 of Rheinheimera texasensis DSM 17496. Lineage (GTDB taxonomy): Bacteria > Pseudomonadota > Gammaproteobacteria > Enterobacterales > Alteromonadaceae > Pararheinheimera > Pararheinheimera texasensis. The sequence continues at coordinate 166,794 of NZ_JONU01000014.1, read as the reverse complement.
GGTTTGGCCGACAGCACATTGATGCTACCCACCGTCGAATTGCGGCCAAACAGCGTGCCTTGCGGGCCGCGCAAGGCTTCGACCCGCTCGACGTCATACATCAGCGCCAGCGCGCCCTGCATCCGTGGCGAATAGATCCCATCCAGATGCACACCAACTGCCGGGTCACCAAGCTCGGTAATATTGGTCGAGCGGATGCCACGCATCGTGATCACCGGCGCAGCCTGCTCGGAGGCAACCGAGATATCCAGCCCCGGTACTAAATCAGCGATATCCACCACATTATTGACACCATGCTGCTGCAGCTGGGTGTCGCTGATGGCCGAAATCGCCACCGGCGTTTCCATCAGTTTGGTTTTGCGTTTGGTGGCCGTGACTGAAATCACTTCCAGCGCGACGTCATTGCTGCTGTTTTTTGCTGCCGCAGTATTGCTGCCAGTTTTGGTCTGAGCGCTATCGGCAGCTGTGTCCTGCGCCATAGCCGGAAATGCGCACGCCAGCGCCACCGCAAGCGAAAGTGCGTTACGTTTGAACATGTTCTACCCCTGTCTGTGTGTTTTTTGCTTTTGTTGTGGTGGCAAACCGACTGCGGGCTGTTGCCACAGGCGGTACCTTAAAGCGGTGACAGAAGACAGAGATAGACAGATTCGACAAGGCGAGACAGCCACACTACAACACGAGACAGTGGATAACTCACAGGAACAAAGTACAGGGTCAGCCAGACAGAGCTGCAAATGACAAATCTGCCAGCCGCTATTGATATATAGTATTTATAATACATATAATCTTTTAAAGTGTTTTTAAGAGATGTGTCAGATGCGAATTCTGGTAACCGGCGGGCTGGGTTATATCGGTAGCCACTGCTGTATTGCGTTACATCAGGCGGGTTTCACGCCGGTGATTTATGACAATCTGAGTAACAGCAGCCGGCGGGTGCTGGATCAGCTGGAGAAAATCTGCGGCCAACGCTTTGATTTTGTTGAGGCTGATTTACTGGATAACACGGCATTGCAGCAAGCTTTTGCCCAATATCAGCCTGAAGCAGTGTTTCATTTTGCGGCATTAAAAGCAGTGGGCGAATCCGTACAGCAACCACTGCGTTATTATCAGAACAACGTCGCAGGTACACTCAACCTGTTGCAACAAATGCAACAAGCAGGTTGTCAGCGACTGATTTTCAGCTCCTCAGCCACTGTGTATGGGGACCCGCAGTTTCTACCGCTGACCGAACAGCATCCGCTCGGTGCCACCAACTCTTATGGCTGGACCAAAGTGATGGCCGAGCAAATGCTGCAGGACCAGTGTCAGGCACAATCCGGCTTTTTAGCTATTGCGCTCAGGTACTTTAATCCGGCCGGCGCGCACCCCAGTGGTCTGATTGGCGAAGACCCGCGCGGTATTCCGAATAACCTGATGCCTTATGTGGCGCAGACTGCCGTTGGCCGCCGGCCTTTTGTCAGCATTTTTGGTGATGATTATCCAACACCGGACGGCACCGGCATGCGTGACTATATCCACGTGATGGATTTGGCCGAAGGCCATGTTGCGGCATATCAGCGCCTCGTCACACAAACTGGTTACCATGTTTTTAATCTCGGCACCGGCAAAGGCGATTCTGTGCTGCAGCTAATCGCTGCTTTTAGCGCCGCAGCCGGTAAAGATATCCCTTATCAATTCAGCGCCCGTCGCCCCGGCGACATCGCCGCCAGTTATGCCGACGCGACCAAAGCCTTGCAACAACTGGGTTGGCAGACCCGTTACGACCTGCAACGCATGGCGCAAGACAGCTGGCGCTGGCAAACCCAATATCCTCAAGGTCTGGAGCCTTCCGATGACAGAATTTGACAAGCCGCACCGGCGAAAGAACCCGTTAACCGGCCGCTGGGTACTGGTATCACCACACCGCAACAACAGGCCATGGCTCGGTGCCACTGAAGCCGCTAGCGCAGACCAGCTACCAGCTTTTGACGCCAATTGCCCATTGTGCCCCGGCAATACCAGAGCCAATGGCGAAATTAATCCGGTGTATGACACCACGCATGTGTTTGCCAACGACTTCGGCGCGCTGATACCGGCGGCCAGCCAAGCTGCGGAACCTGCAGATCCGCTGTTTCAGCACCAGGTCACCGACGGCGAATGCCGCGTGGTGTGTTTTTCACCTGAGCACCATCTGACGCTGCCGGAAATGTCGGTACCGGCGCTGGTTGCAGTGGTGCAGACCTGGCAGCAGCATTATCGCGAGCTGCGCCAGCGCTATGCCTGTGTACATATTTTTGAAAATAAAGGCGCCATCATGGGCTGCTCGCAGCCGCATCCGCATGGTCAGATTTGGGCACACCAGCATTTATCGACCGAGATTGAGCTGGAAGACCAGCATCAGGCGGCTTATCTGGCGAGTCATGGCGGTGCTTTGCTGGCCGACTATGCCGTCAGGGAACAGCAGCAATCAGAACGTATCGTTTGTCAGAACGCGCACTGGCTGGTGGTGGTGCCATATTGGGCGGCCTGGCCTTTTGAAACCCTGCTGCTGTGCAAAGACGATGTGCAGCATATTGATGTGCTAAACCCGGCACAGGTGGAAACGTTGGCGCAGATCTTAAAAGAGCTGACCAGCCGGTATGACAACGTGTTCCAGTGCAGCTTTCCGTATTCAATGGGCTGGCACAATGCGCCGGCCGATGGTGAGCCTCAGCCACACTGGCGCCTGCACGCCCACTTTTATCCGCCGTTGCTGCGTTCAGCAACAGTGAAAAAACATATGGTCGGCTACGAGATGATGGCGGAAAGCCAGCGCGATCTGACGCCGGAAACCGCCGCAGCCATCCTGCGTAATGTCCCTGCCACCCGCAGCTTTTAGGAACAGTCCCCTTTATGAGCCAAACATTCATCGCTACATTTCAACAAATTTACGCCCATAAACCGGACGGTCTGGCCAGTGCGCCGGGCCGGGTCAACCTGATTGGTGAATTCACCGACTACAACCTTGGCTATGTATTTCCGGCTGCATTAAATTTTCGCACCCAGGTGCTGTTCCGCGCCCGCACAGACCAGCAGATTGTGGTGCATTCGCAAAATTATCCCGGTGAGTCCGACAGTTTTTCGCTGCAAGCGCCTATTGAGCCGGGTCCGTCGCAATGGGGTAATTACATTCGCGCGATGGCTTATGTGCTGCAACAAGCCGGTTTTACTTTGTGCGGTGCCGACCTGCTGATCGACAGCGACGTACCGCAAGGTGCCGGGTTATCGTCGTCCGCTGCGCTGGAAGTGGCTATCGGCGGCGCTTTGAATCAGTTATCCGGGCTGGCATTAACACCGGCGCAAATTGCGCTGTTTGGCCAGCAGGCGGAAAACCAGTTTATGAATTGCCAGTGCGGCATTATGGATCAGATGATTTCTGCCCAGGCGACGGCCGGTCATGCGCTACTGCTCGACTGTGAGACGCTGGCGACACGGGCAGTGCCTATCCCGGCAGATTTGGCGCTGGTGATTGTGAACTCAAACTACCCGCGCAAGCTGGTCGATAGTGAATACAATGGCCGGCGGCAGGACTGTGAACAAGCGGCCGCGATCATGAAAGTGGCGACGTTGCGCGATGCAACGATGGACCTGTTGCTGCAACATCAAAACGCCATGACAGCGCAGCAGTTTAAACGGGCGCACCATGTCATCAGCGAAAATGCCCGGGTGCTGGCCACAGTCGATGCGCTGCAAAACAGCGATATGGCGCAATTGCGCCAGTTAATGCAGGCTTCGCATCAGTCGCTGCGCGATGATTTTGAAGTGACAGTGCCGGCGACTGACGGACTGGTTGAGATATGTCAGGCAGCACTTGGGGCTAATGGCGCGGTGCGGATGACCGGCGGTGGTTTTGGCGGCGCAATTATCTGCCTCTGTGCAGAGCAGGACGTGGCGCTGGTGGAGCAAGCCGTAGCGGCGCATTATCAGGCGCGTTTTGGTTTAACAGCAGATGTTTATATCTGTCAGGCCGGTACCGGCCTGACTGTGCAGGTGTTCAGTTAGAACCACTTTTAACACGTTCAGCGCTGCGGTCTGCGGCCCGGTATCAATCAAATAACAGGAGTTGTTATGTTGTCAGTGTCTATCCGGTTTGCCTTGTTGTGCAGTTTACTTGGCAGTTCCGCATTACAAGCCGCGGAACAGTTATATCAGCCCATTCCGGCTGATGCCGCACCGGCACTGAGCCAGCCCGGCAAGTTTCAGGTCGGCGTCAGAACAGTAAAGATTGAGGTGCCGGCTAGTTTGCAGATCAGTACCGGTCAGACTTACAGCAGACCTCTGACCTTAGAACTGTGGTATCCGGCCAGCGCCGGTCAGGCGCAACAGGCGGAATATCAAAATCAAACCCGCAGTGGCAAAAGCTTTAGTATCGCCGGCACCGCGTTTCGTGATGCGGCATCAGCCAGCGGCACAGGGAAGCTACCTGTCGTGGTGATTTCACATGGTTACACCGGTTATCGCAGCCTGATGTTTTATCTGGCCGAGCATTTGGCCAGTCACGGTTATATCGTTGCCGGCATTGACCACACCGATTCCACCAACGCAGAAATCGACTTTGCCAAAGCACCTTTTGCTGGATTTTTCAGTACTTTATATCACCGGGCCCGCGACCAGCAGGCCACGCTGAATTACCTGATGTCGGCGCAAAGCCCGTTGGCAGCGCTGACCAACCCGGATAAAGCCGGCCTGATTGGTTATTCGATGGGGGGTTTTGGTGCTCTCAGCACTTTGGGTGCCTGTTATCAATTTCCGCAAGCGATGGTCAAGCAACTGACCGGCGCGTCGCAACCGGCGCAAATCGAAGCGCTGCGCACGCAGCTCAACAGCTGCAACGCCGGTCAAGCGAAGGCAGATCCACGCTGGCAAGCCGGTATTTTGTTTGCGCCCTGGGGTGGTCAGTATCAGCTGTTTGAGCCGCAGTCGCTGGCAAAAATCCAGACCCCACTGTTGTATGTCGCGGGCGATCAGGACGACATTTCCGGCTATCAGGGCATCACCCAGTTATTTCAGCACAGCGGCAGTAAGGCGCGTTACCTGCTGACTTATCACGGCGCCCGTCACAATATTGCGGCGCATCCGGCGCCTGTAGCCGCGCGTGGCAGTGAAGGCGATTATGGTCATTATGCCGAACCGGCCTGGGATGTTCAGCAGATCAACCGGGTCAATCAACATATGGTGTTAGCGATGCTCGATTGTCAGCTGAAACAAAAAACCGACGCCTGCCAGCTGTTGCCAAGTGGCAACAGCCGCTCAGATGAAGGCAAAGGCTGGCCCGGCTTAGCGCCGCGTTATAACACCGGCATGTCGTGGCAAACCGGTTCCGCTAACCAATCTGGCTCTAAATGACAGAGAGATTCTGCCACCGCCAGTGGCTGGGATAACTGATAGATAAATACATCGCCGGCGGCTGGCTGTTCTGCCAGTTGCCGGGCATTGAGGCCGAGCCGGGACGTGGTGACAAATAATAAATCGCCATGTTCACCGCCAAGCGCGACGCTGGAAGGCTGTGACACCGGTAAAGTCAGCGTCAGACAAACTTGTCCCTGCGGATTGAGCCGCACGACAGTACTGGTGCCCCAAAGCGCCGTCCAGACGTGGTCTTCTGCATCCACTGTGGCGCCATCCGGTGAGGCATTGTCAGCAAATTCAGCAAACAAACGCGGCTGACTCAGCGACGCAGGTTCGGCGCCAAATTCATATTGCCAAATCTGATGACGGGGCGAATCGGCGTGATACATGCGCCGGCCATCGAGGCTCCAGCACAGGCCATTGGAGATCTGAATGTGGCGTAAATGACACACCGCCTCACCATGGCGGTTCAGTTGATACAAAGCGCCGGCCTGAGCGGGCTGCAACGGGGTTTCGACCATAGTGCCGGCCCAAAACCGGCCCTGACGGTCAGTGCGGCCGTCGTTAAACCGGTTTCCGCGGATGTGGCGTTCCGGTTTAGCTAACCAACGCAAGGCGCCGGTATGAGGGTGAAACAGCGCAAAACCACTTTCTAACGCCAGCACCAACTGATAAGGCGCGCCCGCGGCGACATCCAGCACACCAAAACTGCCGATCCGTTCCGGCAGCGCCAGCTGGTGCGCCTGACGCAGATCTGCACTTAACCAGTGCAGCATCCCAGCTTCAATATCCACCCAGTAAAAGCGTTGCAACAGCGGATGCCATAAAGCGTTTTCTCCCAGTACATTTTGTACCGGGATGCGCTGCAGCAATCTCGTTGTGACTGAATTCATCTCAACATCCCTGAAACGTTTCAGTGCCGGAGAATAACAAGAAAACGGCGCTGAACATAGCAAGCATTGCACCAGAATCTGGCGCTTCGCACGAAAACAATGCAACCGATCCCTGCAAAAAACTGTTGCCAACCACGCATTCAGACGGCAAGCTAGGCTTTATTATATTATAAATATGATTAAGAGAATGCAGAACTATATTCTATCCATTGATCAGGGCACAACCAGCAGCAGAGCCATTCTGTTTAACCTGGAAGGCCAACCGGTTGCCAGCGAACAACAAAGCTTTACCCAGCATTATCCGCACAATGGCTGGGTTGAACATGACCCGCAGGATATCTGGCAGACCGTGCTGCATTGCAGCCGGCAAGTGCTGGCCAAGCAGCAGATCAGCCCTGCACAGGTGGTCGCTATCGGCATTACCAATCAGCGCGAAACCACCTTGGTCTGGGACAAACACACAGGCGAGCCCGTATATCAAGCCATCGTCTGGCAAGACCGCCGCACCACGGCTTATTGTGAAGCACTGCAAAGTGACGCGGTAAATGAACTGATCGCCGCCAAAACCGGCTTATTGCTGGACCCTTATTTTTCCGCCACCAAAATCCGCTGGATTTTAGATCAGGTGCCGGGCGCGGCAGAACGAGCGGCCGCCGGTGATTTGTTGTTTGGTACCGTCGACACTTTCCTGTTGTGGCGCTTGACTGGCGGCGCCGTGCACCGCACCGACGCGACCAATGCATCTCGGACTATGTTGTACAACATTCATCAGCACCGCTGGGACGATGAACTGCTGAGTCTGTTTGGTATTCCGGCCGCGATGTTGCCAGAAGTAATGGATTCGTCCGCCGATTTTGGTCTGACGGCCCCGGAAATTTTTGGCAAGTCGATCCCGGTCTATGGCATCGCCGGCGATCAGCAGGCCGCGCTGTTTGGTCATGCCTGTTTTGATACCGGCATGGCGAAAAGCACTTATGGCACCGGCTGTTTTTTGATGCTGAATACCGGCGACAAAGCCCTCAGATCCGAAAACCGCCTGCTGACCACTATCGCCTATCAGCTGAACGGCAAAGCCACTTATGCCATCGAGGGCAGCATTTTTATGGCCGGCGCGACCATGCAATGGATAGTCGAAGGCCTGAAACTGCTGCGCCACGCCGGTGAAAGTGAGGCGATGGTCAAAGATGTTCCGCTCGACCATGGCGTGTTTCTGGTGCCCTCTTTTACCGGTCTCGGCGCGCCGTACTGGGACCCGAATGCACGGGGTGCGATTCTGGGCCTGACGCGGGATTCCGGCATTAGCTCCATCGTAGCGGCAGCGTTGCAATCGGTCGGCTATCAAACCAAAGATCTGCAAAAAGCGATGGAACGTGACGGCATCCGGCCCAATGTGCTGCGGGTCGACGGCGGCATGGTGAAAAACAACTGGGTGCTGAGTTTCCTCGCCGACATTCTCGGTGCCGTGGTCGAGCGGCCACAAATCACCGAAACCACTGCGCTTGGCGTGGCTTATCTGGCCGGCTTACAAGCGGGTATTTACCAATCAACCGGGCAACTAGCCAGCATGTGGCACTGTGAACGACGCTTCCAGCCGTCGATTTGCGCCGAGCAGCGCAATCATTTGTACCATCAATGGCTACATGCCGTGGCTAAAGTGCGGCTCTAAGCCGCACTGCTGATTTTTCTAAACTAATCCGAGCAGTTAAACCAATCTGATGCCTTGCGGGCCGCGTACTGACTGTTTATTATGGTATTTATCTTATAAATAAGAAAAGTGATGATGAACAACAATCTCAGCGCAGAAACTTACGACCTGCTGGTCATCGGTGGTGGCATTAACGGTTGCGGCATAGCGGCGGATGCCGCCAGCCGGGGCCTCAAAGTGCTGCTGTGCGAACAGCAGGACCTGGCCGCCGCGACGTCCTCGAACAGCAGCAAACTGATCCATGGTGGCCTGCGTTATCTGGAACATTATGAATTCCGTCTGGTACGTGAAGCGCTGGCCGAGCGCGAAGTGCTGTTAAAAGTCGCGCCGCATATCATCTGGCCACTGCGCTTTCGCTTGCCACACCAGCCGCACTTACGGCCGGCGCTGCTGATCCGGCTTGGTTTGTTTTTATACGACCATCTGGCACGCCGCGTCACTTTGCCAGCATCAACCGGCATCCGTTTTGGTGCCACCGACCCGCTGGTGAGCACTATCCAACGTGGGTTTGAATACTCCGATGCCTGGGTCGATGATTCCCGCCTGGTGGTGCTGAACGCAATGGCAGCCCGGCAACATGGCGCGACGGTGCTGACACGCAGCCGTTGTCAGTCGGTGAGCCGGCAGGGCAAGCTGTGGCAAGTGGAGTTGTCCGAGCAGTGCGGTGGGCAGTGCAGCGGGCAGATCAGCCAGTATCAGGCGCGCGCAGTGGTCAACGCCGCCGGTCCCTGGGTCGCCAGTTTATTTGAACAGACCATCCCGGGGCCGACGCCGCAAAAAATCCGCCTGGTTAAAGGCAGCCATATCGTCGTGCCCAAACTGCACAATGACCCACAGGCTTATATCCTGCAAAACGTCGACCAGCGCATTGTATTTGTTATTCCGTATGAAGATGACTTCAGCCTGATTGGTACCACAGACGTGGACTATCAGGGCGATCCGGCCCTGGTCGCCATCAGCGACGCCGAAACTGAGTATCTGCTGCAAATCAGCAACAGTTATTTCCGCCAGCAGCTGACCCGGCAGGATATCCGCCACAGTTATGCCGGCGTGCGGCCTTTGTTGGATGATGAAGCGGACAGCGCACAGGCTGTGACCCGCGATTACAAGCTGGAATGGGACGCGCCGGCAGACGCCGCACCGCTGCTGTCGGTGTTTGGTGGCAAAATTACCACCTACCGTAAACTAGCTCAGGCCGCGGTGGACAAGCTCGCCAGCGTCTTTCCACAGATCGGCCCCTGCGTCACGGCACAACAACCGTTGCCGGGCGGCGATTTTGCCACTCAGGCCCACTTGCTGCGGGAACTCAGCCAAAGCCATAGTTATGTGCCGGCCGCAGTGCTGCAGCGATATGTCCGCAGTTATGGCACTCTGAGCCATCAGCTGCTGGTTGGCTGTCATAGTTTGGCGGATTTAGGCGAAGATTTTGGTCATGGTTTGTATCAGGCCGAAGTCAGTTATCTGCTGAACTACGAATGGGCGCAGACTGCAGCCGATATTTTGTGGCGGCGCAGCAAACTCGGACTGCGACTGGATCAGGCGCAACAACAACGCTTAGCGGATTTTATCGAAAGACGCCGTCAACAGGGCAAAGTGGCCTGACTATTTCGGGCTAAAGCTATCAGGCCAAAGCCTGCGGGCCAGGGTCGGGCAGACAAAGTGAGGTCTTAACCGCTGACCGCAGAGTCGGCCTGACAGCTGCCGGATTTGGCCACTGGACTGGCAACAATGCCGGCACCACGCTGCTCGCGGGCCAACCAGCCAAAACCAGCCAAAGTCGCATTGGTAATATCAAAAGTCTGCACATGAAAACCGGCCAGCTGTAAGGCTTCGCGGTAACAAAAATTCAGTCGTGGATTGCCGGCCAACACCACGTCACAATCGGCGCTGGCGCAAGGTTCATTCAGCCGCCAGCCGCACACATCGGCGCCAACCAGCAAACCAGACAGATAAGCACTAGCCTGAGCCGGGCTCAGTCCGCTAAAGAGTTGGCCGGTGCGCACGGTAAACAGCTGATGCAGCCAATGCTGGCCGGCCGTACCCTGCATCTGCTGACAGCCACGGATAAAGCTGTCGTTACAAAACTCATCAGCGTTTTCTGCCTGTTGCAGCAAGACGCTGTGCTGTGTCAGCAACGCATAGAGTTCGCCGGTCATACTGGTGCGAAAATGCCTGATCTGCCCGTCTTCCAGCCAGACCCATTTGGTGTGTGTGCCGGGCAAACACACCAGCCGCCGGCCGCTTTGCAGCTCCGGCGCCAGTTGCAACAGCCCAAGCAGCTGCACTTCTTCGCCCCGCATCACATCGTCGCCGCCTTCCGGCAACGCACAACGTAAGCCGGTTGAGAGCCACAACGCCATATCCGGACATTGTCCTTGCACCAACGCCGGTAATAAGGCTTGTGGCACACAGGGCGTTGGCAAATAACGGGTTTGATACCAGCCTAAGGATGAAGTGATGTGGCCAGCCATATAAACCTGCAGTGTCGGATCCTGCCGTAACCAGTCACCGACAGCCGCCAATAAGGTCTGACGGAATTGTCCGCGCGCTGCGGCTACACCGGGGCCGCTGGCACTCGCCAGCACCTGCGGCAACACAACGCCGGGCTGGCATAAAAAGGCTTTTAACTGGCTGGCGCCCCAGTCGATGGCAATGAAAGCTGGTTCAGTCACTGAGACTAATCCCACCGTCAATTTGGATCGCTTGCCCGGTGATCATCACGCTTTGCTCCGACGCCAGAAATAACGCCAGATTGGCGACATCTTCCGGCTGGATAAACCGTTTCAGCGCGCTGTCTTCAAGCCAGCGTTGTTGCTGCTCAGGCGTGAACCAGCTATTGAGTTGACGCTCAGTGCGGACCCAGCCCGGCAACACCGCATTGACCCGCACACCATGGGCGCCGGCCTCGCGTGCCAGGGCCTTGGTCAGGCCGATCAGACCGGCTTTGGCCGTCACATAGCCCGCCATATCAACCTTGCCGGTCACCGCGACTACCGAGCTGAAGTTAATCACCGAAGCAGAGGCCTGCTGCTGTAAAAACGGCAAAGCCACCTGAGTGGCAAAAAATGCTGCATCCAGATTCACCGCATGGCATTGCCGCCAGTTTGCCGGCGTTACCTGCGCGGTTGGCATGCGCTGATCATTGGCGACATTATTGACCAGCACATCAAGCCGGCCAAAACGCTGCGCCGCTGCGTCAATCGCTTGCTGCAACGCCTGCACGTCTGTAACGTCGACCGCCGCAAAGCTCGCGCGCTCAGCCGGCAGCTCAGCCTGCAGTTCAGCAAGTAACGCTGCACCAGCTTCAGCATTTAAATCAATAAAAGCGACATAGCAGCCCTGCTGCACAAAAGTGCGCACCATAGTCGCGCCAATGCCGGTCGCGCCGCCGGTGATAAATACGGCTTTATCGCGTAAACAAGAATACAGAGCTGTCATGCTAATGTGTTTTATCTGAAATTCAGCCAATCGGGAAGTCGCACGCGGCACAGGCCAGAACAGACAAAAGCCAGGATTGCAGCGGCTACCAGAAACAATGCAAAAAGTTATATCACAGTCTGGTGTATTTTAATATGATATATCCCACATAGCCGGACGGACCATACCGATGAAAAACGAACCTATTCAAAACCTGACCCATCAACTGACACACGACCTGGGTTTGGCCATCGTTCAGGGCGTTTACCCGGTCGGCAGCGGCATGCCATCGGAAGCCGAACTCTGCATCCGGCACAATGTCAGCCGCAGCGCGACGCGCGAAGCGGTGAAAATGTTATCCGCCAAAGGCTTACTGACCTCCAGGCCGAAACAGGGCATCCGCGTCTTGCCAGAAAGCAACTGGAACATGTTTGATACCGACGTGCTGCGCTGGATCTTAAGCAGTAAACCATCGTTGTCATTGCTGCTCGAATTCACTCAGGTCCGCGTCGTGCTGGAACCTCAGGCTGCCGCGCTGGCCGCCACTTCCGCATCCGACGCGCAAATCCGCGACATCGAAAAAGCCTTAAAACGCATGGCCGACGCCGACGAGGGCCTGGACGACCCGCTGGACGCCGACATCGCCTTTCACAGTGCCGTGCTGGCCGCCAGCAACAACAGATTTCTGCTGCAATTAACCGAATTTATCAGTACCGCACTGCGCGTCAGTATCCGCTACACCAACCGGATCAAAGGCGTGCCCGGCGCCGACGTGCAAAAACATGGCGACATCCTGCGCGCTATTCAGGCGCGTGACCCGAAACAAGCGCGCCATACCGTCGAAGTGTTGCTGGAAGAAGCTATCCAGCTGATTGAATCCAAGCTCGAATAATCTTCACCACGCTTTATTAAATCAGCCCGCTGCAGCGGGCTTTTTTATTGGCTGGCAACCGCGCGGCGGTTTAGCCGCCTTGCTGTTCCAGCACAAAAATCAGCGAAGTTTGCGGATGCAAAATCGGCATCTGCATACCAAACCGCATCAGGGCATCACCACTGAAAATTTCTCCGGGCACCACTTGCAGCACCGATGGCGAATATTCTTTCAGCTGCGACGGCCACGCCAGTGTCAGGCGGTACTGTGCCTGAGGATTCAGGCCGGCAAACCGCAGCCGTGGCGGCATAGTGCGGGCGGTTTCCTTCACCGAGTTATAGGCAAAAATCGCCCGCGACTGGTCCGGTGCCACCAAGCCAAAGTTGATGCTGTCACCGTCAGAATCCAGCCGCTGCAACAAGGCACTGCGTAAAAAGCTGCGCTCGGCTTTGTAAAACGCGATGGCCTGGCTCAGCGTTTGCGCTTCGGCGTCGGTCAGCTCCCGCGGGTCCATTTCAATACCAAAATGACCAAACAGTGCCACAGCACAGCGCATTTCGATGCTGACGCGCCGGCCGGTAATATGGCAATCGCGTGGGCCGACATGGGCGCCCATCACATCGTTCGGCAGGAAAAACGAGCAGCCACGCTGAATATTCAGCCGGTCCAGTGCGTCGTTGGAATCTGACGTCCAAATCCGGTCGGTATGCGCCAGAATGCCATAATCAGCGCGGCCGCCACCGGAGCAGCAGCTCTCAATTTCCAGGCCCGGATGCGCTGCTTTTAAGCGGGAAATCAGCTGATACACCGCCTGCACCTGGCGATGCACCGCCGGCTTGCCATCCACCCCACCCGGATGATTCAGGTCGCGGTTCATATCCCATTTGATATAGCGGATCTGCGGGTGCTGCAGCAGCAGGCTGTGGATTTGCTGATACAGATAAGCGCTGACTTCCGGCCGGCTTAAATCCAGCACCAGCTGATTGCGAAAACGCATCTGCGGATTATTGGCAGTGCCAAGCACCCAATCCGGATGCTGGCGATATAAAGCACTGTCCGGATTGACCATTTCCGGTTCAAACCAGATCCCAAATTCCATCCCCAGCGCATTGACGTGACTGATCAGCGGGCCCAGCCCGTCCGGATACACCGCCGGGTCGACCTGCCAGTCGCCTAAACCGGCAAAATCACCGCGCCGGCCCATAAACCAACCATCGTCGAGCACAAACCGTTCCACGCCCAGCGTCGCGACCCGGCTGGCCAGCTGCATCAAGGTGTCGGTGTCATGATTAAAATAAATGCCTTCCCAGGTGTTGTAGTGCACAGGCCGGGCTTTTTGCTGCTGCGCCGGACTCAATAGCCGGCTACGCACAAACTGGTGAAACTGTTGCGATAACTGGCTAAAGCCTTCAGCGGCATAACTAAAATACAACTGCGGGCTTTGGTAACTGTCGCCGGCGCTAAGCACCACTTCGCCCGGCAACAACAATTCGCCAAACTGCACATAACTGCGGCCTTCCGAAGTCAGCTCTGCGCGCAGACTGTGGTTGCCGCTCCAGCCCAGATGAAAGCCATAGACTTCACCGCTTTGCTCTGTGGTCGTCGCACTGTGCACCAGCAAGGCCGGATAAGTGTCGTGCGAGGTTTTGCCTTTGCGGTTCTGCCGGACAAAGCTTCCCAGCGCCAGCGACTGACGCCGGCGCTGAAATTCATTCGACCAGCGGCCTTCAAAGCTGGTCAGTTCCTGCAGATGATCCGGTAATAACAAGGTGCCGGCCGCGCACCACTGTAATGCTCTTGGCGCACTGCCAAGGTTTTGCACTGCCGTTTGCAGGCTCAGCACATGGCTGTGCGGGTCCAGCGTCAGCACGTGCGTCAGCTGCAGCTGGCGTTTGTTATCAACACTGACCAGACGCACTTGCTGCTGCGCATCTGCTGTTTGAGTTTGTTCGACCTCAACCAGCGTCGGGCCCACTGCCCAGCCGTCGCTGCTGTCGAATAATTCCAGCCCCGGCGCTCCGGTAAAGCCTTCAGCCGATAATGGCGTCAGGCCAATAGACGCTTCGTCGACCACGGAGTTTTTCGCTTCCTGGCGCGTGCGCAACAATGCCAGCATCTGCGGTGTCGTCGTGCTGCTCAAGCAGCTGCCAATATAAAGCAACGCCGGTGTGCGGCCACGGCAGTCGAGGATCACCGTCAGGCGGGAGCTGTCCAGACGAACAAATGAGGGTAGAGCCGGCATAACAATTCCTTCAGGGCAAAAAGAAAGCAAAGATAGCGTACATTAAACTATAGAATCGCCAACAAATACTATATATCATACAAAACAATTTTATCGCCCGCTGCAACGCAGATCAGTCATGCTGGTCTGGCCATGGCCGCCACGCTGCTGATGGGCACCGCGCAGCAACTATCTGGCAGGAGCATATGATGTTAGGAATCTGTTATTACCCGGAACATTGGCCGGAATCCATCTGGGCGCAGGATGCGGCAGAAATGTACGGTCTTGGCATTCGTTATGTGCGGATCGCCGAATTTGCCTGGTCCCGGCTGGAACCAAGCCCGGGCCAATACCGTTTTGACTGGCTGGACCGCGCCATCAGCACTTTAGCCGACGCCGGTTTAAAAGTGGTGATGTGTACACCAACCGCCACGCCGCCGAAATGGTTAATTGATATGTATCCGTCGATTTTGCCGGTTGACGTCAAAACCGGCCACAGCCGCGGTTTTGGTTCCCGCCGTCATTATGATTTCTCCAGCCCGGATTATTTCCGCGAAGCGATGCGCATCTCCACAGTACTGGCCGAACGTTATGGCGCGCATCCGGCGGTCGTTGGCTGGCAAACCGACAACGAGCTGGCCTGCCACGACACCACGCACAGTGGTTCCGATGCCGCACTCACGGCGTTTCGCGCCTGGTGCCAGCAGCATTATGCCGACATCGACGCGCTGAACAGTGCCTGGGGCAATGTGTTCTGGTCAATGGAATATCGTCATTTTGGTGAAATCGAACTACCTATTCTGGCCGTCACCGAAACCAACCCGGCCCATCAGCTGGCGTATCGCCGCTTCAGCTCTGATCAGGTGGTGCGCTTTCATGACGAGATGGTGCGGATCATTCGCGCCCATGCGCCGGGCCGTTTTGTCACGCACAACTTTATTCCGATGGTCGACACCCAGACCGACAACTATGCACTGGCGAAGCCGCTGGATTTTGCCAGCTTCGACAACTACCCGCTTGGCCGCTCAGATTTGTTTTTTGCCAAGCGCGGCGCGGCGATGTTTAAACCTTATATGCGCACCGGCCACCCGGATTTTTCCAGCTATTACTTTGACCAGACGCGTGGCCTGACCGGCAAACACTTCTGGATCATGGAGCAACAACCGGGCCCGGTGAACTGGGCCAAACACAATCCACGACCAGAGCCTGGCATGGTGCGGCTGTGGTCCTGGGTGTCTTTTGCCCACGGCGCCGATGTGGTCAGTTATTTCCGCTGGCGCCAGGCACCTTTTGCCCAGGAACAAATGCATGCCGGCCTCAAACGCATCGACAATTCCAAAGCCGCGGCCTGGCCGGAAATCGAGCAGCTGGTGCGTGAACTGGCGCTGTGCCCGGATTTGCTGCAACAACAAGTCAAAGCCAGCGTGGCAATGGTCAGCACCACCGAAAACCAGTGGGTCTGTGAAATTGAACGTCAGGGCGATAGCTTTAATCAGCAGGAAGTTGAATTTGCCTGGTATTCGGCGCTGCGCCAGCTTGGCGTGGATGTCGATTTTGTCTCACCGGAGCAGGATTTAACCGGTTACAAACTGGTGCTGGTGCCTTGTATGCCAGTGGTTCGGCCTGAGTTTGCCCAGCGTTGCAAGGACAGCGGCGCCTGGCTGGTATTTGGCCCACGTACCGGCAGCAAAACCACTGAATTCCAGCTGGTGCCGCAATTAGCGCCGGGTTTGTTACAGGCGCTGATCCCGGTCAAAGTGCTGTCCGTGGAAACTATCCGGCCCGACTGCGCCGAGCCGCTGTTTATCGGCCAAAAACAATATCAGAGCCAGTGCTGGCGCGAAGAGCTGGAAGTGCCGCCATCTTGCCAGGTGCTGGCGCATTATCACGATGGTCTGCCGGCCGTCGCACAGCATCAACGCGCGGTTTATGTCGCCACCGTCAGCTGTGACGACTTCCTCAAAGCCTTGTTTGCCGATGTGCTGAAACAGGCCGGCGTCGAGACTGTGGTGCTACCCCACGATGTGCGTCTGGCACGCCGGGGCGGCTTAACCTTCCTGTTTAATTACAGCGCCAAACCCTGCAAAGTTGCGGCACCGGCGAGCGCGCAATGGCTGCTCGGCAGCGCCACACTGGACGGCTACGGCGTCGCGATTTATCGCTGACGCTGTCGCGAGCACAGCAAAACCGGCGCCTGAGCGCCGGTTTTTTTTCGCGGGTCCGTTGTTAAAAGTGGGCAATCA
This sequence comes from Rheinheimera texasensis DSM 17496, assembly GCF_000711985.1. Lineage (GTDB taxonomy): Bacteria > Pseudomonadota > Gammaproteobacteria > Enterobacterales > Alteromonadaceae > Pararheinheimera > Pararheinheimera texasensis. Next base: position 150,077 of record NZ_JONU01000014.1, on the reverse strand, counting down.
TGCCAACAAAAGCACCTTTAAATGCAAGGTCGGTATATAGACTGTTTAAATTGTCGAACGCCATGTTCACGACCCGATAACCGAAGGTCACCTGCATCAGTTTGTGCAGATCGTAACTGAAGCCCAGTTGATAATCCGCCAATCGATGGTCATTGAGCAACGAGACATCCGCTTGAGCAAATAGATTTAACTGTGTAAGCGGCAAGCCAATGTTCGTGGCAACAAACAACATCGGATTGATGTCGTCCGTTTTTATTGTCCCACTGGAAATCGCATTATTTCCCGTGCCTGTACAAGGACTGTCAGGCGAAGGGTTAGGGTCATTACAAGTATCATCAGAACTTTTTGTAGTCCCGGCGACCGTCACATTCCCATTCAAATCTCTCGCGCTGAAGCCCAACTCAAAGGAAAAGTCTTCGCTATCAAACAATGCATAATACAAGGTGTAATCGATATAACTGACGTCAAAGCTGGCATCGACTGTAGCCGCAACAGAAAAGGTTTTGTCGCTGAAGCCAAACTGTTGCGTCAACGTGGTTTGACCTGAAGTATCCAGTTGGGTCGTGGAAATACGCAGATGAGGCAGCGCAGCAATCGGGTGTTTAAGGTCAATAAAGTAGTTGATTTGCTGTTGTTTTTTTAAATTAAAATCAACGCGCGTATGTTCTGCTCCCAAAACACCACTTGGGCCAGATTGCCAGATTTGGCCGCCGAGATATAAACCAACATCATCTCTGGAAGTTGGAGCATAAGTAAATTGTGCCGATGTGGGTGCGCTAAAAGTCAAAAATGCAGCAAGCGTCACTGCAAAAACCGTTTTTACCATTTGTAACTGTCCTTGTTTATAAATTGCCACGCGCGGTCTTTGATCTATTCACTATCGTTTGTATCACCGCAAAAACCACAGACAAGCAGTCAATGCATCGTAACTTTAAGTGCAACTTAAGTTAACAAAATACCAAATAATGAAGTAGTTAGCCCACAGTAGTGCTGTAGAGGAGTGTGCGCTCAGGAAACGCCGCTTGCGTTCAGGCTGTTTGGTGCAGCGACGGGTATCAAAGGTGCAATTCAATTCGCTTCTCTTTTTGCACCCTACAATCGGGCCACGGGCTCGCAGAGTGGGTGTCGCCAAAGTCCGCAACTGGCACTGAACTGCTCGTGGATAGTGAATCAGCAGGCGGCCATCGACGGCGCCATAAAAAAAGCCGGCCGAAGCCGGCTAACGGAGCCATCCGCCTACGTCGATGCAGGCAGTTCCAGGGTTTTGCCGGCCCAGCGGTGTTGCTTGCCGAAGATAAATCTGTTGCTGAGAAGGGCCACCGCCACACAGCTGAACAGCGTCACTGCCATCAGATGGATGTAGTGCACAGTGCTGTAGAATGGTGAGAATTCAAAGGTCAGGCTGCCGTAGAACAACACACCAAAAATCACGGCGATAATGGCCGCCCGCGCATCAACATCTTTAAACAGCAGACCAACGATAAAAATCGACAGAATAGGCATGCTGAGCAGGCCGTTTAACTGTTGTAGTAAATTGATGATGCTGTCGGCCTGCTGATACACCGGCACTAAAATCAGCGTCAGGGCGCTTAATAACAATGTCACCCAGGCGCTTAACTTTCTGACATCCGCTTTTTCACTGACATAAGCTTCGTGAATATCACAGACATACAGTGCAGTGGCTGAATTCAGCAGGCTGTTGTAGGTCGACAATACTGCAGCGGCCATGGCTGCCGCGAATAAACCAATCAGCACCGGCGGCAACAGGTCACCGACCAGACGACCATAAGCGCTGTCGCCGATATCGCCATAGAGTTTGTACGACACAATGCCCGGTAATACCACAATAGCCGGCACAATCAGAAAACGAATTAAAGCCGCGGCATACACGCCTTTTTGCGCTTCTTCCATGGTTGGAGCCGCCATTGCGCGCTGCGTAATGGTTTGGTTGGTGCCCCAATAATACATCTGGATAAAAATCATCCCGGTCAGCAAGGTTGGCCATGGCACCGGCGAGCTTTCATCGCCGATTAAGGTCAGCCGCTCGGCCGGAATCCCGCTGAAGTCAAAATTAATGGCACACAGCGCGAGGAAGGTGATCAGTAACGCCATGCCCAGCACCAGCACGCCGTTATAGGTATCAGAAACAGCTACCGCGCGCAGGCCGCCGAAAAAGGCATAAGCTGCGCCCACTAAGGCAAACACCGCGGCAATTTGGATCAGCGGAATATCCACTTTAAACATGGTCTGCATCAGTAAGGCGCCGGAGTAAATCACCGCTGGCATATAAATCAACGCGTTGCCGAGGAAAAACAAGCCGCCAATCACCGCGCGGATATGTTTGTTGTGATAACGCCGTTCCAACAACTCAGTGGTGGTGGTGCAACCATAGCGGTAGTACACCGGAATAAACACTTTTGCCAGAATGATCAGGCCGATGATGGCGGAGAATTCCCAGACCGCCAGCAGCGCCATCTGGTTACCGTTCATGCCGACCAGCTGGTCAGTACTTAAGTTGGTCAGCGTGATAGAACCCGCGACAAACACCCAACTGAGGCCGCTGCCGGCCAGAAAATACTCTCGGTTCTGCGAGCCGCTACGGTCTGATTTGCCGCGGCATTTCAGGTAGGTCAACAACCCTATCAGTGCAGACACCAACACAAAGACCGCAGTCTGCAACACACTATCTGACATAACATCTCTCCGGGAAAACTCGCAAAAAATACCGGCCAGCAGGCGCGGTATCACATAAATCCACTATCGCGGTCGATTTCGATTTTTAGCTGCTGAATTCGCTGGAAACCGGGGTGGCCAAGCGCTGCTTTTTGATTGTGACGCTGGATCAGCCGGTTCAGCTGCAACAACGAATTGAGCAGACTCTGCGCCAGTTGCAGGCTGCCGCTTTGCTGCAGCGTTTTTAACGTGGTGGCATCGAGGCTATGCAACTGGTCTTCATCGATGGTCATCAGGCCACGGATGCGCTGCAATTCGCCTTGTTCCGGCTGTAATTGCAGTTCAATAGCCCTCAGTAACTTCAGCGCCTGTAATTGCTGCAGACACAGATACGTGCGCCGTTCTTGCTCATACAGCTCCTGCGCACTGTGCATCAGCCGCTGTGCGCTGGCATTGGCCGTACCGTCCTGCGCGAAAAGTGGCGTTGCTGCCGGTTGCAATACCTGTGGATCGGCAGCAAACGCAAACTGGCGTTGGCCATCCTGCAACAGGCAATAACAGGGGTAGGACTGCAGCACCATAGGCCGGTACACCGCATGCCAGCCCTGTGCATCCGCCAGTAAATTCTGCCCCGGTACAAAGCTGCACAGCGCAGACAGCATCAGCGTGCCATCCTCGCTGTTGCGGCTGAGCAGTACCGGGAAATCACAGACCATACTGCTGACATCGGCGACGGTCAGCGGCAATAAATGCGCGCGCGCGGCGTAGATAAAGCCTGCGTCCGGCACTACACCCAGTTGTTGCGCGGCCAGTTGCTGCAGTGTGAGAAAACGGCTCATGACAGACTCCCTTGTGGCCGACTCCCTTGTGGAATGTACCCCGGTGTCATATGCCCTGGAGCCATACTCTCTTGCGCCAGCCAGCGCTGCAGATATTCGCGATTCGATGGCAGGCTTTGCTGCAATTGCTGCGTCAATTGCTGATTACGTCGCAGAATTTGCTCCGCCTGCGCCTGTTGCCGGTACAGATGCGCCTGACGGGAAAAGTCCGGCTTAAAGCCCATGCCATACATTACATACTGGTAACTGGCGGCCGGAAACAACTCCAGCGGCCCCTGGAAATCACTGACCGCCGGGCCACGATAACGCCAGACCGCCAAATCTTCCTGCAACGACTCAGGCCAGGTGTCCTGATCCAAATGCGCCTGCCAATAAGGCTCCGGGCGTTTGGTCAACATGTAATGCAGCTTGAGGAAATCAATAATGCGCTGCCAGCGATAACGCATTTGCGTATTAAAACGTTTGGCCACGACCGGCATCAGGCTTTGATCTGCCGGCAGATTTTCCGCGACATAACGCGCCGACACTTCGACCAGCATAATGGCCGTGGCTTCCAGTGGTTCAACAAAACCGGCGGACAAACCAATGGCGACACAATTGCCCTGCCAGAAGCGTTCACGATAGCCGGTCTGATATTTGATTAAACGCGGTTCTAAATCTGCCGCTGCCGCGCCGACATAACGCCGCAAATTGGCGGCCGCCTCGTCATCACTTAAAAACTGACTGGCATAGACATGACCAGTGCCGCGCCGGTGCGACAGACCAATGTCCCAAATCCAGCCGGCATTTTGTGCGGTGGCAATGGTGTGGCTGGCAACCGGTGAGTCGGGTCTGTCGTAAGGCACCTGCAGCGCCAGCGCTCTGTTGTTAAACAGCTGATGTTCCACCGACAAAAACGGCACCTGCAGCGTTTTGCCCAGTAGCAAAGACGCCATGCCGGTGCAGTCGATATATAAATCTGCGGTGACAGGTTCCATGGCATCGTTGAGTTTTAAACCAGCAATCTGCGCATCGTCGGTCAGCAGCACTTGCTCGACGGTGGCAACGCGGTGCAACACACCGAGTTTGGTTTTGGCATGTTGTTTTAAGACGTCGGCGAACGCGCCGGCGTCGAGGTGATAGGCATAATTCAGCGGGCCCTGATACTCGCCTTCGCTGACCGGGCGCGGCGCTTTGCCGGCTTCGCATAATTCATGCTGCATATTGGACTGGCGGGCATAGTCGCGGATATCAGCCAGATAAGGCGCCACATCAAGCCGGCCGTAACCGAGCGGCACAGTAAAAGGATGATAATAAAAATCGCCGGTGCCTTCGCACCAGTTCACAAACTTGCCACCTTGTTTAAAAGCGGCATGGCAGCTGCGGAAAAAGTCCTTCTCGGACAAACCGATTTGCTGCAGGGTGTTTTTCATCGTTGGCCAGGTGCCTTCACCGACACCAATGGTCGGAATATCGGCCGATTCAATCAACGTGATTGATAACGCCGGGCCATCTGGTTGCTGATGGTAAGAGGCAATGAGTGCGGCCGCCAGCCAACCGGCGGTGCCGCCCCCCACCACCACAATATTGGTGATAGCTTGTGTCATAAGGAACCCGATTTAAACGCGAGTACAGCAGTATTGCGCGATCCTGACCACGAGCCAACAGTGAAATGACTGCAGCCCGCAATCAAAAAAGGCTGGGTCAAAAGACCCAGCCACAGGAACGGGACTTAGAATGCCCCTCGCACACCTACCGCATAGCGGGAGCCGTTATCCTCAACAGAGTAAATCTGGTTTTTGAAGCGACCGGTCTGCACCAGTTCTTCTTCGGTGATATTGATCCCTTCGAAGAACACCGTCAGATACTCGTTCACGTCGTAGCTGGCGCTGATGTCCCACTGACCAAAACGCTCAGTGTTAATCGGTTCGCCGTTAAAGCCGTTGTCGAGCTGACGCAGGAAGGCTTCACGGTTGTTAAACGCGATACGACCCTGCCAGTCACCCTGTTCGTAGAACAGGATAAAGTTCTGTGAATCGCCTAAACCTTCCAGTGCAAAACTCTGCGTGGTGTCGGCGCCAACGTTCAGGTTGCTGTCGACCACAGTCGCGTTCACCGTCACACCAAAGCCATTGTCAAACATGTGCGTCAGCGCAGCTTCATAACCGGTGATACGGGCAGACTCACCATTTTGTGGCCGGCTGACGGTATAAACTTCACTCGAGCCGTTCAGCTCTGCCGTCGTCGGCACTACACTGCTGCTACACAGCGGTGAGCTGACGCAGTTGTAAGATGGGCCGGTCCGCGCGGTCATGTTGTAAGTTTCCTGACCGGTCAGCGTCACGATAAAGTCTTCAACTTCTTTGTTGAATACCGTGAAGCTGAACATGTTGGCATCCTGATAATACCATTCGTAAGCCAGGTCCCAGTTTTCAGCACGGAACGGTTTCAGTGCCGGGTTGCCGCCGTTGGCCGTCAGGTTTTGCCGGCGCGGTTCGTTGAACGTGGTCGCTGGTGACATCTGGCCCATAGTCGGACGGGTCAGTGAATCGTAAGAGGCAAAACGTACAATCATGTCGTCCTGCACTTCCAGCTTGATATTCAGGCTTGGCAGCAGGTTGGCATATTTAGTGCCCTGATTGATGTTGGTTGCAGGGCCTAACACGTTTTGGAACAAGGTCGCATCAGCCGTCGGTACTATGTCGACCACAAAGCTTTGCACTGCCGCGACATCCACCGAAGTTTCGGCATAACGCGCACCAAGGTTCACCGTCAGCGGCATATCACCGAGGTCATACGCCAGCGTGAAGTCCATATACAGACTGGTCACGTCTTCGTTGATGGTGTAACGGTTATTCTGCAGCGTGGTGGTGATTGGATGGCCGGTATCCGCCAGATATTTCACCACAGCATCGCCGTCATAGGTGTAGAACGTATTGATCAGACCCGGGAAGAAGTTCTTCGCGGTGAATGGCTGGAATTTGATGGTATCGACCGGCGCAGGTAACGCATAGCCGCAGTAGAAGCACTGACCGCCGTAGATCTGGAAGCTGGATTTTTCCCGCTCCTGACTATAAACACCAAAGTTGGCTTTCTGGAACACGCCTTTTTCAGCAACGTATTCAAAATCAGCTTTTAATTCAGTAACTTCGTCTTCATCAGAGAATTGGTTACCTTTTTCGTTATAGTGCATCCGTGCCAGGCTGGCTGCTGGTAGCGTGCTGCCGCCAAAACCATTATGTTTCACTGTTGGCACAGAACCGGTACCGTCAAAGGCATAGCTGTTGATCATGCCGACCACGTTAAAACGGTCGCGGCCGGCGCGGTCGTTTTCAGCGTTTGACGTTGAGGCGTCAAAATTTGCTTTCAGTTGGTCGGTGATTTTCCACTCGACATTCAGACCAAAGGCATTGGTGCTGATATCGCGTGAGTTGCGGGTGTGTGACACAAAATCCGTCGCTGGGTCGCCGCTGCCCTGATGCAGGCCGACATCTTGCGAGAAGGTTAATAAAGTGCCGGTGGTTGGGTCGATAGTCGCGCTGCCGACGCGGTCCGGTTCAAACCAGGACGCTAAATCTGTGACCGTTGAATCCACTTCAAAGCGGGACACCAAACCATCCATCGTCACAGTGACATCTTCTGACGGTGCATATTGCAGCACCAGACTGGCGTTGTCGCGGGTCCGTTCCTGCTGGTCAATAATCTGGTCCCAGTTGCGTGGGATATATGCATTGGTAAACAACACGCCATCGCGTTTGTTGGAAATAGTCTGACCGCCGCGCCAGCCGGCGGTGGCGATTTGGTTGATCTGCACATCACGTTTCTGATGGCTGATAGCCAATAAAGCACCAAATTTGTCATCCCAGTTACGGGTCAATAATAAAGAAGCTGCTGGTGAGGTTTTTTCAGACAGGCTTTCGTACATGCCTTTAACAGAACCGGCCACGCGGAAATCGTCATAATCAAACGGCCGTGCGGTTTTCACGTTGATAGTACCGCCGATGCCGCCTTCCTGCAGGCGGGCGCTGTTACTTTTGAAGACGTCAGCGCCGGTGATTTGATCGGCAGCCAGAATGTCGAAGTTAAACTCACGGCCATTGCTGTCGGTCGCGATCTGACGGTTATTGACTAACACGGTGTTGAACTGCGGGCCAAAACCACGAATGGTCACCGCCTGACCTTCACCACCGCTGCGGTCAATCGACACGCCGGTGATGCGTTGCAGCGATTCCGCCACGTTCAAATCCGGAAACTTGCCTAAGTCTTCTGCTGCGATACCGTCTGACACCAAACTGGATTCTTTTTTGTCCTGCATCGACGCTTTCAGACTACTGCGGATGCCGCGGACTTCGATCACTTCAACTTCAGTTTGCTGGGCTTTGGCAGCATCTGCCGTGGTGGTTTGTGCCGCTACCGAATAGGTGCTGAGCACACCGGCTACGGCGAGGCAAACCGCCGAATGTTTAAATGCGAATGGATTCGCTCTGGTCATCTTCGAACTCCCCTGTCTTTGTGTTGTGTTTTTAAAGAAAACTTCTTATTAGAATATTTATCATATAAATACTGCAAAGTTACGCTGACTGCAACTTTTTTATCTGATTAATCATTCGAATTTGCGCCGTTTTGGCGGGCAAAACGGTAAATAATCTGCTGCTGATAGATTTGCCCCGGCAGCAGCAATGTGGCTGGAAAATCCGGCTGGTTCGGTGCGTCCGGCCAATACTGCGCTTCCAGACAAATGCCCTGGCGCGGCAAAAAAGGCGCGCCTAAACCGTCGCCGCTATAAATCTGCAGACCAGGTAAATCGCTGAGTACGGTCAGGCTTAATTGCTGATCTGGCGAGGTCAGCGTGGCAAGGGTTTGCAGCTGCTGTTCGCCGTGCGGCACAACAAAACAATGGTCCAGCGCACCATGCTGGCGAAACAATTCCTGCAACCGCTGGCCTGTCGCCAGCTGCGGGTATTGTTCTGCACAAGACAACAAACGGCCGGTCGGAATGCCGCTGCCGTCTTTCTCCAATACCTGCAACAGCGGCGATTGCAGAGAGTGCTGATCAATCTGCTGTGCTTGTGAATCCAGATTGAAATAACAGTGGTTGGTCAGATTCAGCACTGTCGGCGCGTCGGTCGTCGCTTCGAACTGCAACTGCAGTTCAGTCGCAGTGACGCGAAACTGGCAGCGAAACTCGCGATTGCCCGGAAAACCACCTTCACCTGCAGCAACACGGCAACTCAAGATCAGCTGGTCTGCCTGCTGCGCTTCGAGCTGCCACTGTCGATGGTTCAGACCGGCCTCTCCGCCATGCAGGCAATGCGGGCCGTCATTGGCGGTCAGCCTGATCTGTTGTTGACCAAGCGGAAAGCCGGCGTTGTCGATGCGGTTGGCATAAGGCCCGACGGTACTGCCGAGATAATAAGGGTCTGATGCATAAGCAGCTTCGCTGTCATAGCCCAACGTCAGTTCCTGGCCGTCTAAACAGATAGAGCAAACCGTGGCGCCGATAGCGCTGATGTTTACCACCAATCCTGCTGCTGTGCTGATCTCAAACAAAAACGTCTCCGGGCATGCTTGTGTCGTGTTAATTCGTTATATAGTATTTATACGATAATTAGATAGCTGACAAGGATTTTATGATGACCAGAACTCAATTGGTCATGGCAAACTGGAAACAACAGGGTAGTGAACCGGCGTTAAAGCACTGGTTAAGCGAGGTCAGCGTGCCTGATCTGGCCAAGCTCAGCCGGGTGTTATGCGTGCCGCTGCCCTATCTGGCAGCGCTCAGGCAGCAACGCGCAACACTGCAAAGCCCGGTGCTGGCAGGTGCGCAGCTGGTGTCGGCCTGGAGCGGCGGCGCTTATACCGGTGAAGTGTCTGCGGCGATGCTTAGAGAATTCGGCGTGGCTTACACGCTGGTTGGCCATTCCGAGCGCCGGCAGTGGCTACAGGAAACAGCCGACTCGCGACGCGCCCAGCTGGCGGCGTTATGGCAACAAGGCATCACGCCGGTGCTTTGTGTCGGCGAAACCGCCGCACAGCACCAGCAAGGCCAGACTTTTGCCGTGCTGTGGCAACAACTGGCTGAAGTACTGGACCCTCAGCCCGCGCCCGGGCCTTTAGTGCTGGCGTATGAACCGGTGTTTGCCATTGGTTCCGGCCAACCGTTGTCGGCACCGGACGCACAACAGGTACATCAACAGCTGCGCCAGTTGCTGCAGCACTGGTACAGCGCGGCAGACTGTCAGCAAATTCGCATCCTGTACGGCGGCAGTGTCAACAGCAATAACGCGGCTGAATACCTGCGATATCCCGACATTGACGGCGTGTTAGTCGGCAGCGGCAGCCTGAAAGCCGATAGCTTTAACACCTTATGCCGCGCCATTGCCGCTGTGAACACGTCGCAATGCGTGGCACTGCCCTGATACACAAAACTATCTTTATTCGCAGCGCAACACCTGGGCGGGGCGGCTGCTGGCTGCTTTAAAAGCGATGCTGGCCACAGTAAACCAGGTGATTGCCGCGACCACCAGAGCCGACAGCAAGTAGACCCCGACAGACTGATCGATGCGGTCATTAAAACCGGCCAGCCAGTCCTGCACGAGCCACCAGGTCAGCGGGAAGGCGATCGCTACGCTCAAGGCCACCAGCGTCAGGTATTCACTGGCCAGCAAGTTGACAATCGATAGGCGTGACGCACCGAGCACTTTGCGGACCGACACTTCTTTTTGCCGCCGCAGCACCGAGAACGACGCCAGTCCAAACACACCAAAACAGGCCAGCGCGATAGCTAAACCACTGAAAATACTTACCAATAATGCTGTGCGTTCATCGCCGCGGTAGATGGCTCTGTACTCTTGGTCCAACACTTCCAGCGTCGGTGCGTACATATTCAGCGCTTGCCCCAGTACCTTGCCAAGTTCGGCACGGATCGCCGGCAGTTGGTCCATGTCGACCTTCAGCAACAATTTGCTGTACCAATTATTGGTGTAGCCACAAATCAGCACAGGCGCGGCCTGATTGGCGCGGGTCGAACCCACTTTGATATCACTGACCACCCCCACCACAGTGAACTGGTAGGCTTTTCCCGCAGGATCTGTCACGGAAAACTGGTGACCAATGGCATCTTGCGCCGAAGCAAAACCGGCCTGACGCGCCAGCGTTTGCGTTAACAAGATGCTGGCTTTGCCCAGTTTTTCGTTTGGCTCGTGATACCAGTCACTGGCGGTACTTTCCGCAAAGTCGCGGCCCGCCAGCAATTGCAGCCCTAACAATTCAACAGGGCGGTAACCAACGCCAATCAACGGGATCATCTGCTCGCGCAGCACACCGTTATCACTGTTCATTGGCATCGACGAGTTAAAACTGCCGGTGATCGGAATATCCACAGCGCCCACATCCAACACACCGGGAATGGCTTTGACGCGTTGCATCAATTGCGGATTGGCGACGTTCAGAATTTTTTCACTCGGAATATCCGCCACTTGAATGCGACCCGCGCGCTCATAACCCACAGGTAAATTTTGCAGATGCTGTAACTGTTGTTGCAGCAAGACGGCAGCGATGATCAAGGCCACCGACAAGGCAGATTGCAACGTCAACAGACCTTTGCGTACCAGTACCGCGGTTTTACCGCGTTGCAAATCACCACTAAGCACCCGTTTGGCGCTAAAAGCAGCCATAAAAAATGCCGGATAAGCACCGGCAATCACGCCGGTCAGCAGCAAAATCAGCAACAAGGCCACACCAAAGTCGGACAGATAGGTCAGCGTCAACTGCCGTTCAACCAGACCGTTAAACCAGGGCAATACCAATTCGGCCGCCGCGCAAGCCAACACGCCGGCGATGAGGGTAATAAGCACACTTTCGACTAAAAACTGACTGATAATTTGGCCGCGGCTGGCACCCATCGCTTTGCGGACACCGACTTCTTTGGCACGACGTGCCGATTGGGCGATACTCATGTTGACGAAGTTGACGCCGGCAAGCCCGAGCAACAACAGACTTAAACCGATACAAATCCATAAGTTACTGCGCGTACCGCTGGTTTTTAGCTCCAGCCGGGTGTTGCCATTTAAATGAATACCGGTCAGCGGCTGCAAACTGATTTTCACCAACTCCACCGACTCACCCGGGTAGGCAATATTGACATAAGCCGGCGCCAGTTGTTGCTGCACAGTGGCAGCGTCTGCAGCATCGTGCAACCGCACATAGGCATAGGCGTTGTTGGCGCTGTATTGCTCCCGAAACGGCTTTAACTGGAACAGGCCATCAAAGGCGAAGTGGGTATTTTCCGGTAAATCGGCAAACACCGCCGCAATAGTCCAACGGGTTGCGCCTTGTTGCAGGGTATTACCAATCACTTGTTGCCAGTTGCTGTTTTGGCCAAACAACCGCACCGCCAGCTGTTGACTGATCGCCAGCTGGCCTGGGATCGTCAAGGCTTTGTTCAGGTCACCCGCCAACACCGGCAACGGCAAAAACTGCGGCAAATTGGCGGAAACGCCCATCATGCCGGTCAAACGGTAACTCTGTTCACCCAGCCGAAATTCATCGGTTGCCGCAAGTGGCTCGACCAACAACACATCGGCAATACCGGCCTGGTCCCGCAACCGGTTGATGGTGTTTTTGTTCACCAGCGGAATACCGCTGTTCAGCGGCACTATGTATTGCTCGACCCGAAATACCTGCTGTGCCTTTGGCAGCCATTGGTCATAAGACGCTTCGTGCCGGGCATACAAGGCAATCAGAATAGCCGCCGCCAAACCTAAGGTTAAACCAGCGATATTCAGGGAAAAATGAAGTTTATGCCGCGAAAATGCGCGTAGTGCCGTGATTAAATAATTAAGCCACATAAGGAGCCACCTCGCTGCTGACTGTGGCCTGATTGGCGCGGTCTAACAAAATTTGTCCGTCCAGCATCCGTACTAAGCGATCGGCATAAGCGCCTTCCCGCTCGGAGTGGGTCACCATCACGACGGTGGTGCCTTCGCGGTTCAGTTCCCGCAACAGATTCATCACCTCCTGGCCGTTTTTCGAGTCGAGGTTACCTGTGGGTTCATCCGCCAGGATCAGTTTCGGCTGAATGACTAAGGCGCGCGCTACCGCCACCCGTTGCTGCTGACCACCCGACAACTGCTGCGGCAAATGGTCGGCGCGATGGTCGATCCCCACCCGCTGCAACATAGCCGCGACACGCGCTTTACGCTCGGCTTTGCCGATATTGAGATACTGCAATGGCAACGCGACATTTTCGGCAACGGTTAACTCATCAATCAAGTTAAAGCTTTGAAATACAAAACCAATATTGGCTTTACGCAGGCTTGCCAACTGTTTCTCGTTGTACCTGGCGACGTCCTCACCGGCGAACAAAAAGCTGCCCGATGATGGGCTGTCCAGCAGGCCTAATATGGATAACAAGGTGGATTTACCGCAGCCGGACGGGCCCATAATCGCGACAAATTCGCCGGTATTGATGGTCAGATTAATCTGCTGCAGTGCAGTGGTTTCAACGTCTTCGGTGCGAAATACCCGTTGAATATGCTTGAGCTGAATCATGGTCACTCCTTGAAAGATAACTTGGATATTATTCGATTGAGAGCACGGTCGCTTTATCAAAGCTGCCATAGCCCGAGGTGATCACCCGCTCGCCTGGCTGCAGGCCATCGAGCACTTCAAAAAACTGTTGATTGCGTTTGCCTAAACGGATGTCGCGGCGCTCGGCACGATCACCGTCACTGCTGAGCACATAAACCCAATTGCCGCCGCTGCTGGCGAAAAACGCGCCGCGTGGCAATAAAGTGGCATCGGCCTTCGCCGCGCCCAGCACGATGTTGGCGTCAACACTTTGGCCACGGCGCAAGGTGCTGGCGCTCGCTGGCAAGGCGACTTCAATGCTGAACTGATTGTTGGTGACGCGGCTATCGACCTTGCTGATGCTGGCTTCGACCGCTTGCTGGTCCAGTTGCAGCTGCACCGGCATGTCGCGGCTGATTTGATTCAGATAAAATTCGTCCAGCTGGACCACCAGCTTGTACTCACCGGGTAAATCAATTTGCCCCAGCCGCGCGCCACGTTCTTTTGATTCACCAACTTCGACATTCAGTTCGCTTAAATACCCTGTCGCCGGTGCCTTCACCAGCAGGTTATCGAGGTTGCTGCGCGCCAATTGCAAATTGGTTTGCAACATCCTGGCGCTGTCTTCCAGCTGGGCCAATTGCTGCGCGCGAATGCTGTTTTCCTGTGCTTGTTGCTCCAGTGCTAACTTGCGGCGCTCCTGATAAAACTTCAGGTCGTCTTGCAGCTGCGCCAAAGTCTCGGCTGCGATCAGATTGTGTTGTTGTAATTGTTTGCTTTGCTGCAGACGGCGCGTCAGCTGGCGAATTTGCAAGTCAACGTCCAATAAATCGCGTTTGAGATTTAAGCGATTGGTTTCCATCGTCATTTGCGTATTGCGCAAGAAGTTCAGCTGCTCAGTCACTTGCGCTTCGCGGCTCATCACTTCGAGCTGCAAAGCCGTGTTGCTTAAGCGCAGCAAGGGCTGACCTTTCTGCACAAAGTCGCCGTGTTCAGCCAGGCGTTGTTCCACCACACCACCGGCGATGCTGTCGAGGTAAATGGTGGTTTTTGGCATCACCTGACCCCGCACGGCGAGGGTGTCAGCAAACTGGCCCTGACTGACGGTGCTGATTTGCAAGCCTTGCGCACTGACATGTTGCCGCTGCGCCGTGTCGCTGTGCTGACTAAAGCCATACGCAACACCGACGATCCCCAGCGCCAGCATGCCGATGACGACCGGGCGCAGTTGTTGTTTCCAGCGGGGTTTGGCAATTTTTTTGTCCATGATGGCATCCTGTAGTCAGCGTGACGGTGGCATGAGATGTCATAAGTAAAACAATTGTTGTGCCAGAATATATTTTTCATATAATTCATTGCCTTACGAATTTTCATATGAAAATGATCGGTAAAAGTGTCCGCTGGTGGTACAGTGGATTTTTCAGAAATTGTCCATTAATGGACACTTGATGCTGGCAAGGACTCTGCAATGAAACACGCTGCCACTCTGCTGATCGTCGATGACAACGCCGATGTGTTGCTTGCGGCGCGGCTGTTACTGAAACAGCATTATCAGCAGGTCTTGACGCTGCAAGACCCCTTTGCGCTGGAAAGCACGCTGGCCGCTGAAGCGGTGGACGTGGTGCTGCTGGATATGAATTTTCATCGCGACGCTATCAGCGGTCAGGAAGGGTTTTATTGGCTGAAAAAAATTCAAAGCCTGGACCCCAGTATCGCAGTGATTTTGATGACCGCCTACAGCGACGTGCATCTGGCGGTCGAGGCGATTAAATGTGGCGCGACGGATTTTATGCCAAAGCCGTGGCAAAACGATCAGCTGCTGACGACCGTTGCGACGGCCTGCGCCCATGCGCAGGATAAAAAAGCGCTGGGCCAATTAAGCCGGCAGGCCAAAGGGTTAAGCCAAGTACTGGCCGGCGACCATCGCGCCAACGCACAGCCGTTGTTAGGGCAAAGCGCTGCCATGCAACAAGTGCTGGCCATCATTGAAAAAGCCGCACAAACCGATGCCAATATCCTGATCACTGGGGAAAGTGGTACCGGCAAGGAACTGACGGCGCACGCCATTCATCAACAAAGCTTACGCGCCAACGGCCCGTTTATCGGTCTGGACATGGGCGCTTTGGCCGGCAGTTTGCTGGAAAGCGAGTTATTTGGTCATAAAAAAGGCGCTTTTACCGACGCGCGCGCCGACCGGATCGGCCGCTTTGAACTGGCGCATCAGGGCAGTTTGTTTCTTGATGAGATTGGCAATTTGCCGTTGGAACAGCAGGTGAAACTGTTGGCAGCGCTGCAAAATCGCCAGGTCACCCCGCTGGGCGCAGACAAGCCCGTGCCGGTCGATATCCGGCTGATTTGCGCCACCAATGAAGCGCTGCCGCAAGCCGTGGCGGCCGGGCGTTTTCGTCAGGATTTGCTGTACCGGATCAATACCATCGAGGTGCGGTTGCCGAGTTTGCGCGAACGCCTCGATGACATTCCGTTATTGGTTGACCACTACCTGCAGCACTTTGGCCGCAAATACAAAAAAGAGCTGCGTTTCAGCCCGGCACTGCTGGCGCAACTGCAATGCTACCCCTGGCCGGGCAATATCCGCGAACTGGCGCATGCGATTGAGCGTGCAGTGATTTTAACCGACGGCGGCGAGCCAGATCTGGCTTTGCTGATTGGCAATACAGTATCGGCGGGTGATCTGGCGACGCTGGCCCAAAGCACGATACAGCCCCAGGTATTACCCGACAGCGCGGCAGCAGAGCACAGCGCAGAGCCGCTGTTTAATCTGGAGCAGGTCGAGCATCAAACCATATTGGCGGCACTGAAGCACTTCCAGGGAAATGTCAGCCATGCCGCCAAAGCCCTGGGATTAACACGGGGCGCCTTGTACCGGCGATTGGAAAAATATGGTCTTTAAACGCACCCCGCATATTGCTGACATCATTCTGCTCGCGCTGGCCTTGTCTGGCTCCGGCGCTTTGGCGATGTGGTTGTGGCTGCAGCGGGGCGCCAGCGCGGTGCTGCTGGTGTGCGCGCTGTTGACGCTACTGTGGCTGGGGCTGTTATTGCGGCTGTTCTGGCGGCAGCAACAACTGCCGATCCAGATGTTCCGGGCGCTGGCCAATGGCGACCATACTTTGGGCTTGCCCGCGCATCATCTGCTGCGGCATTCCTATGAATCGGCACGCGAGCGTTTGCAACAAGCCCGGATCGATGCCGAAGCCCAGGCGCAGTTTTTACGGCATGTGCTGCTACACACCGAGCTTGCGCTGTTGATTTACCATCAGGACGGCCGGGTGATTGAGCAAAGCCCGGCAGCGGCACGCTTGCTCGGCCTGCGGCTGACACATATCGACCAGCTGGCCGACCCACTGCGCCGCTGCTTAACCGGCGAGCCGGGACAGGCGGTTGACAACGCGCCGGAGCCAAACGCCGGCAACCATCAGCTAAACGAACCCGGTCCGTCGCAGCGCCAGAATCTGGCGCGCCATTCCACGGTGTCCTGGTGGCGTGGCGATCAGGCGGATACGCTGGCCGTGCTGTTAAGCCCGGTACAGATCGCCGGCGACGCGATTTGCCTCGCGACCTTGCAATCCATCCATCAGCCGTTAAATCAGCGCGAACAAGAAGCCTACAACAAGCTGACCCGGGTGCTGACGCACGAAATTGCCAATTCCATCACCCCGATGGCGTCTCTTGCGCAAAGTTGTGAGCAGCTACTGCCGGTCGGCCTCTGTTTTGCCGATGCCGATGAAAAAGCTGACGTGCAGATGGCACTACAAACGCTGAGTCGACGCACTGCACACCTGGTTGAATTTATTCAGAATTTCCGCAAAGTGGCCGCAGTTCCACAGCCGATTTTGAGCAACAAACCACTTGCCGATGTGGTGCATCAAGTCACATTATTATGGCAAGGCCAGTGTCAAAGCTCAGGCATTGAGTTGGTGCAGCAACTACTGGACCAGCGCGTGGTGGCGCATGATCCGGCGCAACTCGAGCAAGTGCTGATTAACCTGGTGAAAAACGCCGTCGAGGCTTTGCAGCAGCAAGTCCAACTGCGCACTGGCACAGCGCCGGTTACGCCGCCGCAAATCCTGCTGACATTAGCACCGCTGAATGACGCACAAACCATGATTGAAGTGCGCGACAATGGACCAGGCATCACCGCAGAAACCGCCAGCATGATGTTTGTGCCGTTTTTTACCACAAAGCCACAAGGTTCCGGCATCGGTCTGGCGCTGGCCCGGCAGATCTTACGTCAGCATGGTGGTGATTTGGTGCATGTGCCGACGCCAACCGGCGCCTGTTTTCGGCTGATACTGGGCTGAGGTGGGCGTTTGGTCACGCATGTTGCGGTGCCAAGTTGGCATTCACTGCACTTCAACACTGTTGGCGCGGTCGTTTCATCGACGCGCTGATTAGCACTGTCGCCAATAAAAAAGCCGTCGATACCCAAAGACATGCCTCGAGGCTGTAGGCCTGATACACCCAGCCAGACAGCACAGTGCCAATCAGCCGGCCCATGGCGTTGGCCATATAATAAAAACCAACATCCAGGGATACGCCATCCCGCCCGGCCAGACTGACAATCAGGTAGCTGTGCAGCGATGAATTCACGGCAAACACGGCACCAAACACCATCAGACCGCCTATTAATACCCAAAGCGGAGCCGGGCTGTATTGCATCCCCAGACTAATCAGCAGCGGTATTGCACAAAGTGCGGTTGCCCAGCCAGCTGCAGCAGCTGTTCCGGGCACTTTACCGGCTTTTTTACCGGTGATAGCCGGAGCCTGGGCCTGCACTGCACCATAACCAATGACCCAAAGGGCCAGAAAACTACCGATTTGTGTTTGCGACCACGCAAATTGCGTCGCCAGATACAACGGCAAGGCAATGACAAACCAGACATCGCGGGCACCGAATAAAAACAACCGGGCGGCTGAAAGCTTATTAATGGCCGCACTTTTGGAAAACAAATCTTTGAATTTCGGTTTGAACTTACTTTTCCCAAGGTCTTTTTTCAGCAGAACTAAACTCAGCAGCCAAATCGTGGTCAGGACTGCCGCCATGCTACCCACGGCGCCCTGAAACCCCAGTTGCGCTAACAGCAAACCACCTAAAAAGAAACCAACGCCTTTCAGGGCATTTTTAGAACCGGTCAGAATCGCGACCCATTTGTATAAAGCCCCTTGCGCATCTTCAGGTAACAGCAGTTTCAGCGAACTTTTCGCACTCATTTTATTGAGATCTTTAGCGATGCCCGACATGGCCTGTGCAGCCATCACCCAAACCACGGTCAACATTGAAGCGGGCACCAGCAGCATCGAGAGGGCAACAACCTGCAGAAATAAGCCGATATTCATGGTTTTATTCAGGCCAATCCTCGCGCCGAGCCAGCCGCCGACTAAGTTGGTCACCACACCAAACAACTCGTAAAACAAGAACAGAGACGCGATAGCGAGTGGGCTGTAACCGAGGCTATAAAAGTGCAGCACCACCAGCATGCGCAGCGCGCCATCGGTCAGGGTAAAGGCCCAGTAATTGCCGGTCACGACCAGATACTGGCGCAGGCCACTGTTGTTGAACGTCTCTGTCATGGGGCTTTTGTCCGTGTTTTTGTTTGCTGAAATGGTCGCAGTGAGCACTCATATTTCATCACTGATAGCTCACTGCGACTGCTATGGGCGTTTAACTATCTCGTTTAACAATCTCATTTAACTATCTCGTTTAACTAAGGTCGGCCAAACCCACTAAGCGGGCCAGTTCCACAGTCCGGTTGGCATAACCCCACTCATTGTCATACCAGGCGTAGATTTTGACTTGAGTGCCGTTCACCACCATGGTCGATAACGCATCAATCACGCTGGAGCGCGGGTCGGTTTTGTAATCGACGGAAACCAGCGGGCGCTCTTCATAACCCAAAATACCCTTGAGCGCACCGTCGGCGGCGGCTTTCAGCAGTTGGTTCACTTCCTCTGCCGTGGTAGCCCGTTCCACTTCAAATACGCAATCGGTTAAAGATGCGTTGGCGAGCGGCACACGCACCGCATGGCCATTTAAACGACCTTTCAGTTCCGGGAAAATCTCAGTAATGGCCGTGGCGGAACCTGTGGTGGTCGGAATTAAACTGGCACCACAAGCGCGGGCGCGACGTAAATCCTTGTGAGGCGTATCCAGAATCGACTGGGTATTGGTTAAATCATGGATGGTGGTGATTGAACCATGTTTAATACCGAGGCTTTCATGGATCACTTTGACCACAGGCGCTAAGCAGTTGGTGGTGCAACTGGCGGCAGTGACAATGCGGTGTTGCTCCTTGTTGTAAAGCTGATGATTCACACCCATCACCACGTTTAAAACGCCTGGCTCTTTCACCGGCGCACTGACTACCACCCGTTTGACGCCTTGGGCTAAATACGCTTCCAGCACGGCTTTGCTTTTCATTTTGCCGGAGCATTCAATGACGAGGTCACAGCCTGACCAGTCGGTATC
This sequence comes from Rheinheimera texasensis DSM 17496, assembly GCF_000711985.1. Lineage (GTDB taxonomy): Bacteria > Pseudomonadota > Gammaproteobacteria > Enterobacterales > Alteromonadaceae > Pararheinheimera > Pararheinheimera texasensis. Next base: position 130,529 of record NZ_JONU01000014.1, on the reverse strand, counting down.
AGCGATGGTTTTGTGCTGACTGACCGCAATTGCTTTGCCGTTGATGACGATGCTGTTTTCAGTATGGGTTGCCTCATGCAACCAGCGGCCATGCACTGAATCAAAATTCAGCAGATGGGCAAAAGTCGCGGCATCACCGGCAGGGTCGTTTATGCGGACAAATTCAAATTCCGGCCAGTCAAAAGCGGCACGAAGTGCCAAACGACCGATGCGGCCAAAACCGTTAATACCTACTTTAATGGTCATGAAAATTTCCTCAGTTTTAAGCTTTTAACCACTGCTCAATCGCATCGCGATGCGGAATAGAACCGGCGTGCACCAGCACTTCATTCAGCACTACCGCTGGTGTACTCATCACGCCGTAGGCGATGATTTGCTGTGGATCTTCTATTTTCTCAAGCTGCACGTCGACGCCGAGTTCTTTGGCAATGCGCTCGATGGACTCCACCGTTTTGGCGCATTTGCTGCAGCCCATACCCAGCACTTTAATTTGTTGCATTGGGCCCCCCTTAAAGACTATTGAAATAGTGAACATGCGGTTCCAGCGTCAATGCGAAAGGTCGCAGCGCCTGCACCATGCTTTTTACGTTGTCTTTGCTATGGCCTCGTTCCAGCAAAATTTGCGCGGCCATCAAACCGGTGCGGCCAGAGCCGCCTTTGCAGTGAATAGCCACTGTTTTGCCTGCATCCAGCAGTTGGTGCACCCGCGGGCCAGCTTGTTGCCAGGCAGCCGCGAAATCAGCCAGTGGCGCATGGTCATCTTCAATCGGACAATGAAACCACTGCAGCCCATTAGCATTGACCTGCGCGCCTAAATCGGCGACCTGCAAACTTTCAAGTTCAGACATGGGGTTGAGTGAGATCACCGCCGCAGCGCCAGCCTGCTGCAGTGTAGCGAGCGCCTCAGCAATCGATGTCCCTTTGGTGCCAGGACAAGGCGTGAAGATCAGGCCTGCAGCAGCCTGAGCGTCAAGTGGTAATACATCGTATGGATGAGACATCAGAATTCCTTTATAAAATCAGAGCGGTTTAAAGCAGTGCCTGCCGCGACTGGCTAAAAATACCTAACAACAGGCTTTGGCGCGCTCTGGCCGTTCACCCATGGCACACAGATTTTGCATCAATGGCGTTAACAACTCGGTGTTCTGTGCGCGGGTTTGTTCCAGCGTTTCAGCGGCCCAGGCGGGTAACTCAGGATTGAGCCGGTAAAACACCCATTGCCCCTGGCGGCGGTCTAACAGCACTTTGGCGCTTCGAAGCATCGCCAGGTGACGGGAGATTTTCGGCTGCGATTCGTTCAGGGCTGAGGTCAGTTCACAGACACAAAGCTCGCCTTCCTGCACTATTAACAGCAGTGAGGACAAGCGGGTTTCGTCGGCTAGTAATTTAAAGAACTCGACAGGAAGCATAAGTGAGGCCTCAGGTGACTGAAACAGGACGCGGTTTAGCGCTGTGTAAACGGCTTCGCTGCAGACTGTACAGCAAGCAATAACATATGCGAATTATCATATATATGTTTTTCCACATGTCAATGCTATGCTGCCATGGTGATGGCTGGAAAAAGGTGAGTAAATGGACATCTGGGCGTGGTTGAATAACCAACTGCTGAAAATGCAATGGCTCTCTGATTTGGTCAAATTATTGGTCGAAGATGGCTTTGGGTTGTCGATGCAATCCCCTTGGGGTGCCAGCCTGCACTTTTTTATCTACGACGTATGCAAAATTTTCATCTTATTGTCGGTGTTGATATTCAGCGTCTCCTGGCTGCAAAGCTACTTTCCGCCGGAGCGCACCCGGCAAATACTTGGCGGTATGAAAGGATTTAAAGCCAATCTGACCGGCGCATTACTCGGCACAGTCACGCCTTTTTGCTCATGCTCATCCATCCCTTTGTTTATCGGTTTTACCAGTGCCGGCTTACCGCTTGGTGTGACCTTTTCGTTTTTGATTTCATCGCCTTTGGTAGATTTGGCGTCGGTGATTTTGCTGGCCAGCGTTTTTAACTGGCAGGTGGCGATAGCCTATGTCGTGGTTGGAGTTGTGCTCGCAGTCATTGGTGGAACCATCATTAGTCATGCCCGCATGGAGCAATATGTCGAAGGTTTTGTCTTGCAGAGCAAAGCCATCAATCTGCCACTGGCTCAGCTATCCCGCTCTGACCGCTTTACCTATGCGCGAGCACAAGTTACTGAAATTGTTGGAAAAGTATGGCTGTATATTCTGCTTGGCGTGGGTATCGGCAGCGCCATTCACAATTGGGTCCCCGCGACCTGGATCCAAAGTTTGCTGGGCCAGGACCATTGGTGGTCTGTGCCACTGGCAACCCTGATCGGCGTGCCAATGTATGCAGACATTTTTGGCACTTTACCTGTCGCCGAAGCCTTAGTCGGCAAGGGCGTCGGGATCGGCACAGTTCTGGCCTTTATGATGGCCGTCACTGCATTATCGTTACCATCGTTGGTGATGTTGCATAAGGTAGTTAAAGCCCGGCTACTCGGCCTTTTTGTCGGGATTATCGTTGTGGGAATTATGCTGATTGGCTGGGTGTTTGACACCTTCGGTACGCTGTTGTGGTGAAGGACCTGATCTCTACGGCGCAATGAATGACTGAGCCCGGCTGTGGATTTTGTTACCATACCTCTGGCGCATCAATCCCCGTCTGTGCTGTTGATTTTATATTTTGGAAATGACGATGTTGAATTCCCTCCGACAGCATTGGCTGTCTAATGTCCGTGCGGATGTGCTGTCCGCTATTGTGGTCGCACTTGCGCTTATTCCTGAGGCGATTGCCTTTTCGATTATTGCTGGCGTTGACCCTAAAGTGGGCTTGTATGCCTCTTTTGCCATTGCCGTGATCACCGCTTTTGCCGGCGGCCGGCCGGCAATGATCTCTGCCGCGACCGGCGCGATGGCGCTGTTGATGATCACGCTGGTAAAAGAACATGGTCTGCAATATCTGCTGGCCGCCACACTGCTCTGTGGTGTGCTGCAAATTCTGTTTGGGGTATTAAAACTCGGCGAGCTGATGCGGTTTGTCTCGCGCTCAGTGGTCACTGGTTTTGTCAACGCGCTGGCGATATTGATTTTTCTGGCGCAGTTGCCGGAGCTGATTGATGTGACCTGGCATGTCTATGCGATGACCGCTGCTGGCCTTGGTATTATCTACTTATTGCCATTGGTAACCAAAGCGGTGCCGTCGCCACTGGTATGTATTTTAGTGTTAACCGCTATCGCGCTGTATTTTGGCATAGATGTGCGCACTGTGTCCGATATGGGTGAGCTGCCGGACAGTTTGCCAATATTTTTATGGCCAGAGGTACCACTGACTTTTGAAACCTTGCAAATCATTTTCCCATATTCATTGGCTCTTGCACTGGTCGGCTTGCTCGAATCTCTGATGACAGCAACGATTGTCGATGATTTAACCGACACCAACAGCAACAAAAATCGCGAATGTGTCGGCCAGGGTGTTGCCAATATCGGATCGGGTTTGCTCGGCGGTATGGCTGGTTGCGCCATGATTGGTCAGTCGATGATCAACGTCAAATCCGGCGGTCGCACCCGCTTATCGACTTTGCTGGCCGGTGTGTTGCTGCTCTGTTTTGCAGTGTTTTTAGGTGACTGGGTTGGCTTAATTCCGATGGCGGCGTTAGTTGCTGTGATGATCATGGTGTCGATCAGTACCTTTAACTGGCAGTCGGTTAAAGATATGCGCACCAATCCAAAAAGCTCCAGTATTGTGATGCTTGCGACCGTCGCCATGGTGGTGTACAGCCACAATCTGGCTTTGGGTGTGTTTGTTGGGGTTTTATTGAGCGCGCTGTTTTTTGCCAATAAAATCGGCCAGTTGCTGGCGATTGAAACCGCGGTGTCCGCTGATGGCCAATGCCGTGTTTATACCGTCACTGGCCAGGTTTTTTTCACTTCGGCCGAGCCTTTTGTGCAAAGTTTTGATTTTAATGAAAACTTGCCCAAGGTGCTGATTGATTTAACCCACGCCCATTTTTGGGATATCACGGCGGTCAGTTCACTGGATAAAGTGGTGCTGAAATTGCGCCGGCAGGGTAAAACGGTGGAAGTGATTGGCCTGAATGAAGCAAGTGCTACCTTGGTGGACAAATTTGCTATTCACAATAAGCCGGAGGCGATTGATCGCCTGCTGCATCATTAACAAGATCTTTTCGTCTGGCCATCCTGCGGCCTACCGCAGCAGGATGGTGTCCAGCACCGCACCGCCCCGATGCACGCCACCTTCATTGTTTTTTGCCGGTTTCGTCCGGCATAAATAACCACCGTACAAAGCCTCATCACCCAAACTGAAAATACCGAGCTCGCTGATATGCTCAGTCGCCATAGCCGCATTGCCATGTCGTAAACTGGTGAACGTTTCCTGCCTTACTACAGCATTGATTGGAGCCATCAATAAATCAGCGCTATTTGCGTTGGTTAGCTTGTCTGAAGCAGCTTTTCCGCGGGCGACATTACCGCCGCCCTCCTGCTGCGTTTTGTACCAGTACCCTTGTGCAATGAGCACTTCTGCCGCTTCAGTCTTTAACTCAGCTACCGCATAAGAGGGCACCACAGCCTGCGTAAGTACAGCAATATCTTTGGTATCGATGCCAAAGTGCTCACTGACTTGTTGCGGATCCGCGAGCAGTAAAGCAGTCAACTGATGCTGGAACCACTTACTGCCGGTCAGCTGACCCGCCAAATTAGGACACTGCATCACTGCGGCTTGTTCCAGCCGGGCCCGAAATCGCCAGAAGTTGTCAGTGAGATCTGCCGATGGGTTATAGCCGGTGCGCCAGTAAATCAAATCAACCGGTTTTGCCTGCCAGTGTAAGCGCTCGTTATCAGCAAATTCACTTTGTAATAAGCTATTGATGGTGACTCTTTCCACCCGCACGCCCAGTCGTCCGACTTCGTCACATAAAAGCTGCTGGTCAAAGATATTGTCTTCATCGGCTTCAACCACGATCAGCATCAAAGGCTCCCCGGCGCCTGTTGTCTGGTACTGCAAGGCAGACGCAAGCGCTGCTTGTGCCAGCAATTTGGCCTGGGTCGTTATGGCGTTGTTTGGCGCATAGTGATGATGTGGTTGCTGTAATTCCTGCGTTTGCATTACCGCCAGATAGCGGTCATTCAGTGGCCCCATACCGGCAGCGATGGGGTTTGATTCGACCCATTGCCATTGTTGTTGCTGATCGAGCAGAAAATCGTGCCGGTTCAGCATCAGGTTATGGTTCGTGTGCCTGGTTGTCAGCGCGGACAGCTCCGTGTCGGCCGGATAAATACCACGCAGGGTGCGCCAGATTTGGCCCGGTACAGTTTGCGACTGTTGCAGGCCATCAAGCAGCGGCAGCAGCCACTGTGGATTGGCTGCAGCGCTGGACTGAATTTGACCAAGCAGCCTTGCCAGTTGTTGAGCCATAGCAAATTGCGCAGGGGCCAGTTGCCATGGTGTCAGGGATACCGGCACCGGCACAAAACCGCTGTTGCTTTGCAACCCAAGCTGATGCGTATGCAGTTGCCGGTTGACCTGTGTAGACAAATCAACAGCCCTAACCAGAGGTTCTGCCGACTGTGTATTGCTGCCCGGCAAAGGATTTTGGCTGACAGGATGCAACGACATGCTCTGCACTGACTGTGTAGTTTGTTGCATCATCAAACTCCTAATCCAAAGCGGCCGTTGTGGAGAAAGGTATCAATGCTGACCCCGGTGATACAGGCGGTCAAAAATACTATGCCAATAAAGGCCAGCAGCAAGGGCCATTGAAAAATCCGTTTTAAAATAATCATTTCCGGTAAGCTGGCGCCTGCGCCACCAATGGTTAGTGCCATCACAGATCCATAACTCATGCCTTTGCCAACCAGACTTAGCGCCAGTGGGATCATTGAACTGGCACGAACATACAGCGGAATGCCAATCAGTGCTGCGATCGGGATCAATAACCAGCTATTCAGGCTCCCCAGCGACTTAAAAAAGTTAGCGGGGACATAACCATGGATCACCGCGCCTACCAGCACACCAAACAACAAGTGCGGCAGAAAGCTCTTGGTTTCACTGATAGCTCTGACAAAGAGTGAACGGCCATAATTGAACGACCATAGTGTTGGTTTCTCTGCTGCTTCGCCGGAAGAACCGGCTCTGCAACCACAGCCGGCCAGTTCAGGCAAAGTAACAAAACGTTCAAAGTGAAAAAATGACAACAGCATGCCGGCGGTTAGCGAAATCAATAGTACGCCAAGGCTGTATAACAAGGTCATTGGCGCGCCAAACACGGTTAAGAGCAATACCACGAGCACCGGATTGAGTAACGGCGATGTCAGCAAAAACGTCATCACAGGCCCAAAAGCCGCATTGGCGCGCAACAAACCGACCAGCATAGGTAACGTGGAGCAACTGCAAAACGGTGTAATGGCGCCCAAAGCAGCCGCAGTGAAATATCCCCGGCCGCCACTTAGTAGGGCCTGTATGCGCTTGGCCGGGAATCTGTCTTGCAGGACAAAAACCAGCATACTGATCAGCACGAATAAAATAAGTAACTCAGTTGATGTGCCAATAAAGAACTCGACACTGGCAGCGAATGCCCCGGGCATTTGTTCACCACTCATAACCACCCCGCCCACATTTCCAACATTGTGGAAATATAATATTTCTGCGATCATGGAAATGTCAAACGTTATTTCGATAATAATGGAAATAAAATGGGGAGACAGGTAAACTCTGGGGTATGCTTTTGAGGATCAGGGATTTGCTATGGATACCAGTACACAATTACACGAAGCCGCCGCGCAGTTAGCTGAACTGGGGCATCCAACCCGATTGGGGATTTTCAGAGTCTTAGTCAGAGCAGGTCGACAGGGTGTTGCGGTCGGCGATATCCAACAGGCGTTGGACATTCCGAATTCGACCTTATCGCACCATCTGAGCCGGATGAGCAAAGTCGGTCTGATGGAACAACGACGCGAAGGCCGGACTCTTTATTGTGTTTTACAGTTCGGCACCGTAGAAGCCTTGCTTGGTTTCCTCTACTCAGAATGTTGCCTCGGGGTCCCGCCAACAAAGGTGGCGGAACTGAACGAAACAGCCCGGTGCTGCGATGAATAATCGTCGCGGTCTGTTCACCAGGGACGTGAACGCCGGGTAGCGTAACCTGATCTGAGTTTTGCACGATCAAATAAAAAGCCCCGAACATACGGGGCTTTTTAACTAAAAATCTTCAAACGCTAAATCTGCGCTCAGAACGGAATATCATCATCGAAATCGATTGGTGGTTCCATCGGGCCGCGTTGTTGGCCAAAACCGCCTTGTTGTGGCTGGTTAAAACCTTGCTGTGGCTGATTGTAGGCCGGTTGAGCCGGAGCCTGATTGTAGGCTGGCGCAGCTGGTGCCGGCTGGTTAAAGCCTTGTTGCGCTGCCGGGGCTCGGTTGTAATTTTGCTGGGCAGCAGGCGCGGCTTGCGGTGCGCGGTTTTGTGGCGCCTGATAAGCTTGTGCCGGCGCGGCCATACCACCCATAGCGGCACCGCCCATGGCAGCACCGGCGCCTGGTGCGCCACCCATTTGCGCGCCCTGGCCTTCGCCACGGCCGTCTAACATCTGCAGTTCGTTAGCGATGATTTCAGTGGTGTAACGCTCTACACCTTGCTGATCCTGCCATTTACGTGTGCGCAGACGACCTTCGATATAGACTTTGCTGCCTTTACGCAGGTATTCACCGGCGATCTCGGCCAGACGCTGATAGATCACCACACGGTGCCATTCGGTCTGTTCTTTTTTCTCATTGGTCTGTTTGTCAGTCCAGGATTCTGAAGTCGCAATGGTGATATTGGCCACAGCACCGCCGGTTGGCATGTAACGAACTTCAGGATCTGCACCTAAGTTACCGATCAAAATGACTTTATTAATTCCACGCGCCATGCGCATTCTCCTGATTAACTGTGACGACTCAGCAAAGCTTCAACCTGTTGCGGGTCAAAACCGGCGGAGCTGACTTTTAAATAACAGCGTTGTTCGTTGACGACAACTGTCGCTTCCAGCACGCCATCGAGGCTGCTGAGCTGGCGGACCAGCGTTTTGGCTGCAGCGTCATCGACGCCGGAAACCTTATAAGACAAGCGTTGGGCCCGCTGCGGGACTTGCATGCGCGTAGCCAGAAAAAACCATATTAAACCAATTCCGCCGGCAAGGGCAAACAAGCTGGCAGCGCCAAACTGACCAGAAATACTGCCACCCAACACCCCGCCTAAAAAGGCGCCAAAAAACTGCAGACTGGCATAAATGCCCATCGCAGTGCCTTTTTGTCCAGCGGGAGCAATACGCGACACCAGCGCTGGCATACTGGCCTCTAAATAGTTAAATCCGGTGAAAAACACCAGCAGCGCTATGGCTAATGGCCAGAGCTCGCCATTTATCATTAACAATAAACTTACAATCAGCAAGCCGATGGCGAATAAAAAATAGCCTTTTTCCTGTTGGCGGCGCATCGAAACAATCATCAGTGGCACCATCAGCACAAAAGCCGCGACAAACACCGGCAGATAGACTTGCCAGTGCTGTGGCGCTGCTAAGCCGTCCGCCAGCAATTGCGCCGGAACCACGACAAAAATTGCGGTCAGCAGCAGGTGCAGCACCAGCACACCCAGATTTAATAACCGCAGTTGCGGGTGACAGAATAATTGCCAGATAAAACCGGGCCGGGCCAGGGCTTCACTATCGATAGCCTGTTGCTGCGTTTTTGGTACCAGCGTCAGCACTATGACAATGCCGACCAGCGCCAGCGCGGCGGTAAACCAGAAAATGGCACTTAAGCCGCCGATGGCAGCCAGCGCCGGGCCGGCAATCATCGACACAGCGAAAGATAAACCGATAGTGGCGCCAATCACTGCCATCACTTTGGGGCGCTGTTCTTCGCGGGTTACATCCGCCGCTAAGGCCAGCACCGCGCCGGAAATGGCGCCCATGCCTTGTAAAATACGGCCCAAAGTCACGCCATAGACAGATTCTGCCAACGCTGCGACCACAGAGCCCACCGCAAACAAGGTCAAGCCCAGCAGCATCACCGGCATGCGGCCAATCCGGTCCGACAACCAGCCCATCGGGATTTGTAACACCGCCTGGGTCAGGCCGTAAGCACCAATGGCAAGCCCAATCCAGACCGGGGAAAAACCAACTAAGTCTTTGCCGTAGATGGCAAAAACCGGGATCAGCATAAACAGGCCCAGCATACGGAACGCAAAAACCAGCGCCAGCGAAATCGCGGCCCGCCGTTCCAGTGCGGTTAAATGTTGCATATCTGATGGATCTCAAGTCGATTCAGGCAGTACCCGCAGCAGAAAAGGCGGGCAGCAAAAGAGTGGCGGATTGTACCACAGGCCTTTAATAGTCGGCAGCTATCCCGGCGAATTCGATGCGATCGCGGCCATTTTGCTTGGCACGATACAACGCCTGATCTGCGAGTCGCAGCGTGCGGGCAAAGTCATAATCCGGGCCAAATACACTCACTCCAATGCTGATAGTCAGCTGATAATCTTCCGGCATCGACGCCGGCCATTGCAGCTGACGGACGCCTTCCAATAAACGTTCAGCAGTGCGCTGGGCCATGTCACGATTAGCTGACGGCAGAAAAATCAAAAACTCTTCGCCGCCAAAACGCGCCAGCACATCACTTTGCCGCAGCATGGCTTTGATGGCTTTGGCGGTTTGTACTAACACCAGATCACCACCTTCGTGACCAAATTGGTCGTTGACGCGCTTAAAGTGGTCCAGATCTATCATCAGTAATGCCGCCGGCTGCTGATTGCGTTGCAGGTAATTCAGACAACCTGCCACCGCCTCATTCAGACCCCGCCGGTTGAGCTGCCCGGTCAACGGGTCCTGCACTGCCTCAGCCCGCAACCGTTGTTGCGTTTCTTCAAGATAACCAGTGATCACAAACAAACCATATGCCGCCATGATGCCGGGCCATAAAACCTGCGACACCAGATAACCGGATAAAATCCAGTCTTCGTGGATTTCTAGGGTGACAGTGCGTAAGACACAAATCAAAAACCAACTCAGCATGACCAGGGCAAAACCTTGGTCAGATACTGTGCGGTTTGGTTTTTTAAACCAGAACAACCAGGCGACGGGAAAAGTCACACAGGCAGTGACCAGAGTCATAAAATGCAATGACGCATACCCCATGCCGTTCAGATTTAACTGGGTGTAAATACCAGCCTGCAATACGACCATGGGCCACAACAGCGACCAATGCACTTTCAAATCACAACGCGCCAATGCAAATGCCAGAATCAACCAGAAGTTGGTCGCAGCAGCCAGACTGGAACAGAACAACAAGATCGGATGAATTGGCCACAGATAAAAAAACCAACTTAATGCATCACAAGCCATCGCCAGTTGAAACAACCGTAAGCTACGCACTCCCGACTGCGGAGGTGCAACCCGGGTACTGGCGATTAGAATCACCAACGCCAGTTGCATCATCGCTAAAGTGTAAATTTGTTCGGTGGTCATACTGCCTGCAGAAAAAGCGTTAACAATTCACCTTAGGCTTTGCCTGCAACAATTGCAAACCGATTCGACCATTGGCTCAGGCTGGTTTTTCACCGGCCTGAGACTTGCGAAAACATCTGTATTTATATACAGTTCCTGCTTATCCTTCTGCAGCATTGATCCGGGCAGCATCCTTAGCCATATAGCTTCCGCCCGATCCCAAGGCCATAAACAGAGACTGTGATGAATAAAATCGATATCCGCGGCGCCCGTACTCACAACCTGAAGAATATCTCGCTGGAAATCCCGCGCGATAAACTGATTGTGATCACCGGTTTGTCTGGCTCCGGCAAATCCTCTTTGGCCTTTGATACGCTGTACGCCGAAGGCCAGCGCCGTTATGTCGAATCTTTGTCAGCCTACGCCCGCCAGTTCCTCAGCCTGATGGAAAAGCCGGACGTGGACCATATCGAAGGCCTGTCGCCGGCGATTTCAATTGAACAAAAATCCACGTCACACAATCCGCGTTCTACCGTCGGTACTATCACCGAAATTTACGACTATTTGCGACTGTTATTCGCCCGCGTTGGGGAACCGCGCTGCCCGACGCACAACCTGCCGCTGGCGGCGCAAACCATCAGCGAAATGGTCGACAAAGTGGTGTCATTTCCGGAAGGCAGCAAATTAATGGTACTGGCGCCTGTGGTGCAAGATCGCAAAGGGGAACACGTCAAAACGCTGGAAAACCTGGCGGCACAAGGTTATATCCGCGCCCGCATTAATGGCGAAGTCTGCGATTTGTCTGATCCGCCAAAGCTCGACCTGCACAAAAAACACACCATCGAAGTGGTGATTGACCGGATCAAAGTGCGCGACGACATCAAACAGCGGCTGGCCGAAAGTTTTGAAACTGCGCTGGAATTATCCGGCGGTATTGCCAAAGTGGCGTCAATGGACGACCCGTCGGCTGAAGAACTGATTTTCTCCGCCAATTTCGCCTGCCCAACCTGCGGTTATTCGATGGCCGAGCTGGAGCCGCGGTTATTTTCCTTTAACAACCCGGCCGGTGCCTGTACCGCCTGTGACGGCCTTGGTGTGAAACAATATTTCGACGCCAATAAAGTGATTGTCGATGCCAGCTTAAGCCTGGCCGGCGGCGCGATTCGCGGCTGGGATAAACGCAATTTCTATTATTTCCAGATGCTGAAATCCTTAGCCGAGCATTATGGTTTTGATGTCGACGCGCCGTTTCAGAGCCTGAAACCCGAGCAGCAACAAGCGATTTTAAGCGGCAGCGGGCGCAAAGAGATTGAATTTAAATACTTAAATGACCGTGGCGACATCGTGCTGCGCAAACATCCGTTTGAAGGCATTTTGCCGAATATGGAGCGGCGTTATCACGAAACTGAATCCAATGCGGTACGCGAAGAGCTGGCGAAATATCTCGCCACCACCACTTGCCCGGTCTGTGACGGTTCGCGCTTGCGTGAAGAAGCACGTCATGTGTTTATCGGCAAAACCAATTTACCGAAAATCGTCGAGCTGTCGATTGGCGACTGCCACCGCTTTTTTACTGAGCTGACGCTGACCGGGCAAAAAGCCAAAATCGCCGAAAAAGTACTTAAAGAAATTCAGGACCGGCTGATGTTTCTGGTTAACGTTGGCCTGAATTATCTCAATCTGTCGCGCAGCGCCGAGACCTTATCCGGCGGCGAAGCGCAGCGGATTCGCCTGGCGAGCCAAATCGGCGCCGGTTTGGTCGGCGTGATGTATGTATTGGACGAGCCATCGATTGGTTTACACCAGCGAGACAACGACCGCTTATTGGGCACCCTGACGCACCTGCGTGATTTGGGCAATACCGTGATTGTGGTCGAGCACGACGAAGACGCAGTGCGCCTCGCCGACCATATCATCGACATAGGTCCGGGCGCCGGCGTGCATGGCGGCAATATAGTCGCGCAGGGCACGCTGGCCGATATCGAAGCGGCGCCAGATTCACTGACCGGCCAGTATTTATCCGGCACCCGTAAAATCGCGGTGCCAGAGACGCGACACAAAGGTAAAAAAGGCAAAGAACTCAAAGTATTGGGCGCCACCGGCAATAACCTGAAGAACGTCGATTTAACCATTCCTTTTGGCGTGCTGACCTGTATCACCGGCGTGTCCGGCTCAGGCAAATCGACGCTGATCAACGACACATTATTCCGCGTCGCACACAAAGTGCTGAACAAAGGCGAGGGCGACGACCCGGCGCCGCACCGCGCTATCGAAGGCCTGGAGCATTTTGATAAATGCGTCGACATCGACCAGAGCCCAATCGGCCGCACCCCGCGCTCGAACCCGGCCACTTATACCGGCATTTTCACCGCAGTACGGGATTTATTCGCCGGCACTCAGGAAGCACGTTCCCGCGGTTATCAGGTGGGCCGCTTCAGCTTTAACGTCAAAGGCGGGCGCTGTGAAGCTTGTCAGGGCGACGGCGTATTAAAGGTAGAAATGCATTTCCTGCCCGACGTGTACGTACCTTGTGATGTTTGTAAAGGCAAACGCTACAACCGCGAAACGCTGGAAGTGAAATACAAAGGCAAAAACATCCACGAAGTACTGGAAATGACGGTAGAAGATGCGCGGGCTTTCTTCGACAGCATCCCGGCGATTTCACGCAAATTACAAACTCTGATGGATGTGGGCCTGACCTATATCACGCTCGGCCAGTCGGCCACTACGCTGTCGGGCGGCGAAGCGCAGCGCGTTAAACTGGCGCGCGAACTGAGTAAACGCGACACCGGTAAAACCCTGTATATCCTCGACGAGCCGACCACAGGTCTGCACTTCTACGATATTCAACAACTGCTGAACGTGCTGCACACGCTGCGCGATGCCGGCAATACCGTGGTGGTGATTGAACACAACTTAGATGTGATTAAAACCGCCGACTGGATCGTCGACTTAGGCCCGGAAGGCGGCAGCGGTGGCGGCGAAATCCTCATCGCCGGCACGCCGGAACAAGTGGCGGCTTGTGAGAAATCTTATACCGGGCAGTATCTGAAACCGTTGCTGGCGCGGGGATAATCAGCAGAGTATGGCGGCTGGCACGACAGCCGCCATATCATCGGGTGGATTGAACGAGGCGCTCACTGCTGTGGCTCTGTTGCCAGAGATGAGCAACAACATCCGCGCACCTTGCCGCGCCCCCCTTTGTGCAATTACTTTCTACTTTGAAGGAGACTGCGGCTTCGGCTTGGTAGTCTTACAACGAAATTTCGCCCGATATTGCCCGATTGGTTCCAGTTCCATCTCTTGCCGTTTTAAATCCAGTTGCGCCGCATTTGCCACTGCAAATGGTTGCCATTGCCCGGACAGGTTATCACAAGCCCCCTGAGTGCCATAAAGCTGTAGCTGCCCGGTATTGATCGCGACCCGGTCGGCCAGATACGCGAAATAACGCGGCTGAAATTCGCCTTGTTTTACCTTGGGTTGCAGTAACTGCAGCACTTGCTGCTGCCATTGCGGGTCCCAATCGGCATGTTGCACCATCAGCCAGGCCGCCTGCGACGCGTCCGCTGAGGTTTTCGAAATATCAAACCAACCGGCTGCTTGCAATTGTTGTTGTAACCAGCGTTGATTTTGCCGGTATATTTGCTGTTTGACCGGTTGCAACGCCACCGCAAAAGCTTTGTGTAGTTTGGCGGCTAAGTCTGGTTCCGGTTCAAATTGCTCAAGAAAAGTCCGGATAAATAATTGCTGTTCCGCAGCGGTTTTTGCGTCGGCCCGCAACCGCAGCCAACGGTTATTAAGCCAGTCTGCCCGAACCCAACCAGCTTCGATTTGCTGCACCGAAGCCTGATAGGCTGCGACGGCTTGCTGCACTTGTTGCAGGTTCGCCTGGTAGTCAGCCTGATCCGCCGACTGCAAGGCTAACTCCAGTGCCAGCAGCTGCCCGGCTTCTGCAGCATTGAGCCGGGCAAAGCGCTGTTGCAGCGCTTGCTGCTGGCTTTGCAACTCCGACATGCTGTGTTGCTGCAGATAGCGCCAGCCACTCGCCAGACCGGGCTCTGTGGCCGCATTCACGCCAACAGCAAAGCAGCTGCAGACAAACAAATACAAAAAATACCGATCACGACCCATACTTTTTTCCACCAGTTGTGCCATTGCCTTCGCATCAGAGTACCAAATCAATAATCTGCAGAATGCATTAATTTACTTAGCATTTTCTTTAAATAAACATGTTCGCCAACAGCCCTTAAACTGACTCACACCAAGGCGTCCGCATTTTTCGCTGGTTTGTACTGCCTTAACAGCCACTTCCGGTTGCAGCCCCGAGTAAACAATGAAATATTAAAGTTTCTGCTTCCGGCGCCGCCTGGGTTTGGCTTCGGCGCGTCATTTCATAAGGAAAGTTACATGGCACATCAATGGCGTTTTTTCCGCTCCGGCGGTTTTGATCAGGTCCGGCTGGACAAAATCGAAGACTGGCAGCAGCTGCCAACGCTGGACCCAAAACTGTGGGCCGCGCTGAGTTGTCCTGTCAAAGGGCTGGAGCTCGACCCGCGCATGATGGCTTATTTAGACGACGACCATGATGGCCGGGTGCGGATTGATGAAGTCAAAGCGGCAGTAGCCTGGGCCTTGTCGGTGCTGCAGCGGCCGGAAGTGCTGTTAACCGGCACTGAGCTGCCATTAAGCGCCATTTGCACGCAAAGCGAAGCCGGACAAAAACTGCTGGCCTCCGCCAAACGAATTTTACAAAACCTCGGCAAACCCGATGCAACCGCGTTATCCACAGCTGATACCGCCGATTTAGCGCTGATTTTCCCGGCTGATCAGCTCAATGGTGACGGCGTGATCACGGTCGAACTGGCCGGTACTGACGCGCTGAAACAATTGATCAGCACCCTGCTGGAGCTGGGCATACAGACCGCGGACCGCAGCGGCGCGCCGGGTATCAACCGTGAACAACTGGACCAGTTTGTTGCTGCCGGCCAGGAATTCTGCCAATGGCAACAACAAGGTGAGGCCGTCAGCAAAGTGCTGGGGGACGCGACCGACGAAGCCTGGCAGCTGCACAGCAGCCTGCACGCCAAAGTGACCGACTATTTTATCCGCTGCCAGCTGGCCGCTTATGACGCCAATGCCACGGCGGCGCTGAACGGCAGCGCCGAAGATTATGCCGCGCTGTCACGCCAGCTCTTAAACGCCAGCAATAGCGCTGACAGCCATTTGCCGCTCGCCAGCGTCAACAGCAGCGGCATGTTGCCGCTGACACAGGGTGTGCATCCGCAATGGGCCGATGCGCTGGCTTGTCTGGCGTCGCTGGCCGGCAACCTGTGGGGCAATGTCGACACTATCAGCAGCGCCGACTGGCAGTTGCTGAGCAACACCTTACAACCTTATGCCGACTGGAAAGCGGCGCAGCCGGCCACAGTGGTCGCGAACCTCGCGCCGGAGGTGCTGAGCGCCTGTCTGCACAGCGAGACAGTCGCGGCTGCCATCGCCTTAATTGACGCCGATTTGGCGCAGCAAGCCGAAGCGGAATCTGTCCTCGACGTCGACAAGCTGGTGCGTTATCAGCTGAGCCTGCGCGATTTACTGCGCAACTTTGTCAGTTTTGAAAGCTTCTACAGCTTAGAAAAACCAGCGATTTTCCAAAATGGCCGGCTTTACATCGACGGGCGCAGCTGCGATTTATGCCTGAACGTCAATGACGCCGGCAAGCACGCCAAACTGGCCGGTTTAAGCGGCATGTATCTGTTATATCTGGATTGTGTGCGCAGCAACGGTGAGAAAAAATCGGTCGTCGCCGCCATGACGGCCGGTGATGCCGGTAATCTGATGGTCGGCCGCAACGGCGTATTTTATGACCGTGCCGGTGTCGACTGGGATGCGACAGTCACCCAAATTGTCAGCAACCCAATCAGTATCCGCGAAGCGTTTTTTACGCCGTATCAGCGGATTGGTCGGATGATTTCTGAGCAAATTCAGAAGTTTGCCGCCGCCAAAGATAAAGAAATTGAAGCACAGAGCGCAGCTGGCGTTGGTGATGCGGCGAAAAGCGCTGCAGCACCTGCCCCGGCCAAACCAGCCGCACCTTTTGATGTGGCGAAATTTGCCGGTATTTTTGCTGCCATTGGTTTAGCCATTGGCGCCATCGGCACTGCGCTGGCAGCCGTGGTCACCAGCTTCCTTGGCCTCGTCTGGTGGCAAATGCCGCTGGCACTTTTGGGGGTTATTCTGTTTATTTCCGGCCCGTCTATGCTGATGGCCTGGTTTAAACTGCGGGCGCGTAATCTGGCGCCGCTGCTGGACGCCAACGGCTGGGCGGTCAATACCAACGCCAAACTCAGCATTGCTTTTGGTACCCGCTTAACCGCTTTGGCCAGCCTGCCATCAGGGTCCAGCCGGTCGCTGACCGACCCCTTTGAGCATAAAAGCAGCGCCGGTTTGTGGCTGATTTTAGTGGTGGTCGTGGTTGCGGTTTGGGTGTTCTGGCGTCAGGGTTTATTGGCGGCCTGGTTATAACTTCAACCTTAGCGCGGCGTGAATATGCGCCGCGCTTGTGCTTTAAAGGCTTCACCGATACGGATCTGCTGCTGGTTGCTCAGTTTTAACAGCTGGCTGTCGAGGCTAAGCACATGGCTGGGATTGACCAGAAAAGATTTATGCACCTGGATAAAACCAGCGGCCGCCGTTTGCTCCATCACCCCTTTTAACGTCGTGTTGGCCAGCGTCATCTGCTGGCCTTGCCAGACTTTGACGTAATTGCCATAGCCTTCAAAACAACAAATCGACGCCAGCTCAAAACGGCGCAATTCGCGGTCGACTTTCAGCACTATGTGTTCATTTCCCACAACAGTTGCCGGTGTGGCCACAGGCGCTGGCAGCCCGGCGCGCCGACGAACTTTGTCCAGTGCCGAAGCCAGCCGCTCACCACTGACCGGCTTTAGCAGATAATCGGTCACATCCAGCGCAAAACCATCGAGCGCAAATTCGGCATAAGCCGTTACCAGCACCACCTGCGGCGGCTTTGCCAGCAACTGCAGCATCTGTAGACCGGTTAGCACCGGCAGCTGAATATCCAGCAAAATCAGATCTATGGGGTGTTGCGCCAGCATTGCCATCGCCTCAGCGGCACTGTAGCAGTGGCCGGCAACCACCATATCAGCATGCGCCGCCAGGTGATGCAGCAATACCTGATGCGCCAGTGGCTCGTCATCGACTATCAACAGTTTAAAAGCAGTGGTCATGGCGACTCCGGCCACAGCGGCAATTGTAATTCGGCGTACCAGCAACCGGCTGCGTCCGGGCCACTTTTTAGCACAAAATCAGTGCCATACAGCAACTGCAGGCGGCGGCGCAGATTGTCCAGCCCCATGCCTGTATCTGTTGTGTTTGCGGTCTGTGCCGGCAGTGTATTGCGGCAAATAAACAGCAGCCGTTGTTGCCTGATACTGGCCGACAGCCAGATCTGACTAGAGTCGGCACTGGTCTCCACACCATGTTTATAGGCGTTTTCGACCAGCATGATCAGTAACAAAGGTGGCAGTTGCCAGCTGCCGGTCTCTGCCGGAAACTCCACAGTCACAGTGGTTTTATTGCTGACCCGCAGTTGCTGCAGGTCGAAATAATGCTGCAGATAGTCCAGTTCACCGCTGAGCAGCACACGCTCTTGCTGGCCCTGATACACCACATATCGCAGCAAATCCGCCAGTTTTAACACCAGCTGTGGTGCCGAGTCGGACTTTAGCAAACACAAGGCATACAGATTATTTAAGGTGTTAAACAGAAAATGCGGATTAATTTGTTGCTGCAGCAATTGCAGCTCGGTGCGGACCTGTTGATGACGCAGCTGCGCCAGCGCGCTGTCCTGCTGCTGGCGCTCAAAGGCCAGAATGATTGGCGCAGTAAACAGCCATTGCAGCAGCATAAAATTAAAATTGTACCAGTCAAAAGGGTTCTGGCTGCCACCCGGCACGGCCGGCACTTCGACGCCCTGATTCATCGGTAACTGTAATAACAACCAGCTGAGCGGCGCGTAGCTCAATAAAATCAACACTAAACTCAGCAGTACAAAAGTCAGCAGGCCCCGCTGAGCCAGCACCCGGCGGATTAAATAATACCGCGTCAGCCAATAACAGCCGAACATCGCTGCGGCCAACACGGCAAATTGTCCCAGATACCACAGCCACAACACCGGCTCTGCCGCGATGCGCGACCAGTCCACATGCACCGGAATTGGCTGCTTGGCAAAACCGGGCGGGTGTGAGGTTAATAAACAGGCCCAGGCCAGCGTCCAGAGCGCAAGTAACGCCAGTAGCACCGCATCCAGTGACCAGAGCCGCGACCAGCCGGTCAAAGGCCCGTCATGTTGTCGGCGCTGATAAATCAGCTGGCACCAATACAACAACGACAAACCACTCACCAGCAGCCAGTCGGTGCTGCCGAACTGATAGACAGTCGCATCACTTTGGCGCCAATACCACCAGCCCGCCGGGTACAACACAAAGGCAACCAGCCACAGCAGAGCAAGCGGCACTCTGCGCTTTGCCGCGGCTGCCGGTAGCAGACATAAGCTTAACCAGCCTTGCACCAACAACAGCGGCAGATACAGCAGCGTTGATTGCCAGAGGGATGTCCAGAACGGTGCGATTGGACTGTCGGCGGCGACATCGGCCGGCAACATCTGTGGCGACAGCAGCGCCCACAACCAGGCCAGCAGCACCGGGAACAGTGCCGGCAGGTGGTCCGTTTTTATTCGATCAGCAAATTTCATCAGTGCAGGCAGTCCAAGGGGCATGGCCTTATGCTGCCTGCCGCCAGCGTGATTGTCATCTGTGCGCTGACAAAAACCGCTTTTGGCCTGACGAACCGGTCGCAGGCGGTTTTCCCGGTTTGGTCATCGCCACAGGCGGCTTGGTCATTGCCGGCTTGAGCTACTGGCACTGTGGTTTTAGCCTCAGGTCTATTGACCACAGCAAGAAGCATCACCATGTTACAGATCCAACAACTTTCTAAAACCTACGCCGACGGCACCCGGGCGCTGCGTCAGCTGAGCCTTCATGCAGGTCGCGGCCTGTTTGGCCTGCTCGGGCCGAACGGCGCCGGCAAATCCAGTTTGTTACGCACTATTGCCACGTTGCAAAGCGCCGACAGCGGCACGCTGCTTTTTGACGGCATTGATGTGTTGCAGGAACCACAGCGGCTGCGTGCACAGCTGGGTTATTTACCGCAAGAATTTGGTGTTTATCCGCATTTGTCCTGCCGCGCTTTGCTGGAACATATCGCTGTGCTCAAGGGCCTGCATCAAGCCAGAGCCCGACGCGAACAAATAGATCAGTTGCTGGCACTGACCAATCTGAGCACCGTGGCCGGTAAAACCGTCGCGCACTTTTCCGGCGGCATGCGCCAGCGTTTTGGTATCGCGCAGGCGCTGCTCGGTGACCCTAAACTGTTAATCCTCGACGAACCAAGCGCCGGGCTGGACCCACAGGAGCGGGCACAGCTGCACAATGTGCTCTGTGAGATCAGCCGCGACCGGCTGGTGCTGCTGTCGAGCCATATTGTCGACGACATCGAGCAGCTTTGCCCCAATGTCGCCATCCTGCTGCAAGGTGAGATTGTGTTGCAGGGCGACACCCAGGATTTAATCGGCCCGCTTTGCGGCCAGATTTGGCAGGCTTTTGGCGCCGATATCGAGCTGCCACCACAGGCGCAACTGCTGCAGCGCAGTTATCAGCGCGGTATCCCGCTGCAACGGGTTTTTGCGCCGCAATGCCCAGGCGCGGATTTTTCGCCGGTCGCCGCCACTTTGCAGGACCGTTATTTTCTGGCACTGGCCAAGCAGGAGGCGACACAATGAAACTCTGGCCTCTGCTTTTGAATGAATGGCGGTTTTGCCGGGTGCAGCCATTGTTTTGGCTGAGTGTGGTGCTGGCGCTGGCCTTTGCCGCACTGGTTCATCTGAACCCTGGCGCTGTCGATGCGCAGCCGGTCAAAGCCCTGCTGCTGCGTCATAGCATGCTGCTGATGACGATTCAGCCGCTGCTGATTGGCGTGTTGGCTTCGCTACTTCTGTTGCGTGACAGCCAGCATGGCATCAGCGCGCTGATTGAAGTAACGGCACAAAGCCGCCGCCAACGACTGGTGGTGCGTGCGCTTGGCCTGTGGCTTTGTGCAGCGTTGCTGCAGCTGTGTTTTGTGTTGTTAGTCGCGCTGGTGTTTTCGACGACCTATGCCGACGTGACCGGCATCTGGCGCTGGTCCTGGCAGTTATTACTGGTACAGCAATTGCCGGCTCTGGCGCTGTTGACTGCACTGGCCTTGTGGTGCAGCTGTCGCAGTCAATCACCCATAGTGCTGTATCTGCAAGGCGCGGCCGTCTGGCTGGGTTACATGCTGCTGGCTGCTGCCACCGGTTCGCCGCTGATGGCCAACAGTCAGTCGATATCACCGCTACTGAGTCAGCTGATGGTGTATCTGGACCCTTATGCGCTGACGCCGGTGCTCGCACAGTTACGCCAAAGCGGCGAGATGCCGGCCGCTCTGAGCCAGCTCAATACCACCTTCTGGCTGAACCGGCTGTTGATCATCACGCTGGCCGGGTTATTGTGCTGGCGTGCCTTGCAGCACAAACCGGCCGCATCAAACCAGCGCAAACCCGCTGCAACCACCGATATTCCGCTTAATGCAGTAGCGCTGCAGTACCAACCTTGCCCGCCGCAGCAACTGCGCCCGGCGCCAGTGTTTACCGCTTTGCTGCGTCTGCAGTGGCAGCAACTTTGTTTTCAATACAGCACTTTATTGGCGATGTTGGCGCTTTGCTTGTTGGTATTCAGCGAGGTCTATACCGGCCTGGGATATGCCGAAGCTTTTAGTCAGCTGGTGCCAGATAGCCGCGATGCGCTGAACCGTGTAAGTGGCGATGTGCTCCCAAGATTTGGCCTGTTACTCACCGCCTTCTGGGCGCATCAGCTCAGCTGGCTGAACCGCCAGGCGCGTATCGACGGCCTGATTGCCGCCACGCCGCAGCCTTCCGCGCTGCTGTTAATGAGCCAGTTTATCGTCTTATCCGGCCTGGTATTGCTGCTGGTGCTGCTCAGTCTCTCTGCAGTTGCGCTGGCGCAAATGCTGTTACAAGTACCGTTGGACCTTGCCGAATATGGCCGGCAGGGCCTGTTGATCCTGCTACCACTTTGGTGCTGGGCGCTGTTATTACTGGCCTGCCATGCGTTGTTGCGCCAGCCGCTGTGGGCCAATCTGGCGGTGGCAGGCTTACTGACCTTTGGTTTGTCGCCGTTGCCGGATTTACTGCAGCTGCAACATCCACTGTGGCGCATCGGCCAAAGCCAGTTACAGCTGCCGGATATTCTGTGGGGTTATCAGGGGACTTTGGGTAGCACGGCGCAAAGTTTTGCCGGCGATATTTATCACGGCGGCTTTTGGCCGTATTTGTGGTTCTGGGCGTTGCTCGCAATAAGTTTGGGCACTCTGGCGTTGCAGTTTTATCATCGCGGCACCGGTTTTAGCCGGCCAAAACTTGTTGCAGCACTCACACCACTGACTGCCGCGACCGCGATCTGCGCTGCATTGGCGCTGCTGCAGGGCCTGCATATTCATCAACGACTTGATGCGGCCGGCGCACTGCAAAACCGTGATGAACGGCTGGCAAAACGGGCAGCCTATGAGCGGCAATATCAGCACTGGCGGACAGTGCCGCAGCCGGTGGTGCAGCAAGTGAAGCTGCAAGTCAACTTGGACCCGCACACGCAGCAAGCCAAAATCAGCGCGACGCTGACGCTGCATAATCCGCATGCGCAGCCGGTTTCACAGCTGTTGCTGGGCTTCCCTGGCTTACAAACGCCCACTGAGTTACAGCAGCTGCAAGGCGGGCAGGCGGTGGCGGACATTGATAACAATCTCGGCCAGCAGGTATTTAACATTCAGCTGAAACCAGGCACCAGCACAACTCTGCAGCTGCAGTATTTTCTGCAGCAACAAGGCATCACGCCGGCACCCAGCCATCAAATTATCCGGCCTGAATTCAGCTACTTGCGGCTACTACAACTGCTGCCGCAAATTGGCTTTGTGCCGGAATTACGGCTGCGTGATGATGCCGAACGCGCCCGTTTTGGCCTGGCACCGCTGCCGGCGTCTGAGACACAGCCATCGGTGTTGGCCGCTCACCACACGCCAGCGTCGGCGCGTTATGACTGGGCCCTGCTGGATACCACCATCGCCGTGCCAGTTGGTTATCAGGGCATCGCCACTGGGGCTTTACTAAAAACCTGGCAGGCCGAAGGCCAGCAGTTTTTCCACTACCGCACTGAGGCGCCAGTGCGCAATGTACCGGCCTTAATCGCAGTGCCGTGGCAAAAACAAAGTAGCGAAGCGGCGGGCGTGCCGCTTGAGATCTACAGCCCCGAATTTAATACCGCCACTGATTTAACCATGCAGGCGATGCAGCAAACACTGACCTGGTTCAGCCAGAACATCGGCGCTTATCCGGGCGACGCACTGCGGCTGGTGATGATGCCGGACATAGGCCCAACCGGTTATGCACTGCCGCAGCTGGTGCTGATTAATCACCGCGTTGGCCTGCGTGCGAAGCCAAGCGCCGATGCGCCTTTTAGTCAGGTATACCGGCGCGCCGCGCATGAAGTGGCGCATCAGTGGTTTGGTCATGGCATCGGCAATGGTGTAGCGGGCGACAGTGCTTTTTTGGTCGAGTCTGTGACCAAATATGCCGAGCTGGTATTGCTCGAGCAGCAGTTTGGCGTGGCCGCAATGCAGGGCTTGGTTGATTTTGAGCAACAGCGGTTTGCCCGCGCGCAGGCTGGCAGTCTGGCCGCTGCCAGCAGCCTGATTGATGCGGAGGAGTCTTATGATCAATATTCCCGGGCCACCCTGGTGTTTGCCCGGCTCAGGGCAGAACTGGGGGATGCAGTGATCATGGCAGCGCTACGTCAGCTTTGGCAGCAGCATCGTTATCCGTTACCGCCGGCCAGTGCGATGGATTTTGTCCGGGTTTTGCGGGCGCAAAGTCCGGCCAGCAAGTTGCCGTTGATAGAGCAGCTGCTGCTCGGCACAGACATCAGGCAATTACTAAACGAAGAATAAACACAACACCCGAAAACTGATATAATGCGCTGGTTTTTTAACCAGCGCGTCAACATCTAAGAGGAGTCTGACGATGAAAAAACCACTGCCGCATGATCACCAGCGCGGCGCCATTCAGGACAATATGCTCAAAGCCGTTATCACCAGCCCGCTGTTCAGAACCCGGGTGGTCAAAGCGAAAAAAGGCAAAGGTTCTTATAACCGGCACGATAAAAAGGGGCGACAATCGCAAGATTCCGCCCCTTTTTGTTGGTTGTTTTTTGCCAGTATTTAAAGCAAATCAACGCCATCCGGCCACTGCCGCACCAACTGCACTAACCGCGTTATTTTTATGTCACTGAGCTGACGGTAATCCAGATAAGGGCAAACCAACAGCCGCAATTTTTTTGCTACGGCAAATTCATCATCCAGCCAGACTAAACCGCCAGTCAGCGTTTCCGGCAACAAACCTTGCGCCAATAAATCGCGCGCATGCTGACGGCCGGCGATAATATGCAAAGTCTCAATGTCAGCATCTGCGCCAAACCCATCCTGATCAAAGCCATTCGCACCGAACAGCAACGCTGTACCGGAGCCGGCTTGCAACAACACCCGGTCGCGCCATTGTTGCCAGCTTTGCGCACCCTGCAATTCAGGCTGCCACGGCGCGGGCAAAGCCCAGACCAGCTTGGCATAAACGTTAAACACCTTGCGCCAGCCATTGCCGCAGTGCCGGTAAATCTGCTCGATTTGACCGGGCAACAACGCCACACAGGCATCAAGCCCGGCAAACTCGACCATCGGCGGCGCTTTGGCGACATAGAGGCGCAGTCGCGCCTCTGAATCGCCTAAACCAGGCTGAAGTAACAAGGTCACAGCTGCTGTGATTTCAGCCAGGCGTCAACCTGCGCCGGAATGCGCTTGACCCGATCTAACCGGCGTTCGATGCCGGCGGCAGCTTCCAGATAGGCGGTTTTCACGGGCTTGGTTTTGGCAGCAGCGGCCTTTTCACGCAACAAAGTTGCCGTGGCGGCATCGCGGGCCGCGCCTAACAGCGACGCATCAAAACCGTCGCGGCGCAGCGGATCTAACCGTTCGTCAAACGCTGGCTGATTGGCCAGATAAAAATCGTAGGCCAGTTGGCTGTGCTCCATTGCCACGCGGTTTAACAACCCCGGCGCAAATTGTTTTGGCGTTAAATCAGTCAGTAACAACGTCAGCGCTTGTTTTGCCAGTGTCACATCTTTAGCCGAGGCCAGTGCGCCCAATAAGCGGCGTTTTTCGGTGCTGTTGCTGGTGTTGGCGGCCAGCGTTTTCAGCTGCGCAAAGTCTGTCGCTGTCGCTTCAGTGCCGACAATTCTCAGCACCACGCCGTATAAATCGCCCGGCAACACCGCTTTATCAGTCTGACTGGCGGCAAATCTTTTGCGCGCTTCGCTAATCACGGTTTGATCACCGAGTTCAGCCAGCACGCCAATCAGGCTGCTGCGCAAAATGCTGGTATTGTCGGATTCACCGGCTTGTTTCTCCCAGCCCACTTTGGCAAACATCGCCTGTGCTTGTTTCAGCGCAAAGGCTTTGTACGCGGCTTCGCCTTGCAAGCCACGGTATAAGTCGGTGAAGCCTTCTAACTGCTGCACCACGTCTGTAGCGATGATCGGATTGGCATCAACCGGCAGTTGCTGCGTCAGTGCCAGATAACGGCTGATGTCGCTGTAACCGGCGTATCCCAGCGACACACTGTCTTTGAGTAAACCCAGCTGATCGACCGCCGGCAATTTTGCAAAGCCTTTCACCACATCGGCGAACAGCGCATCGCTGTAATCCACCCGGTAATAACCAGTCTGGCCGGCGTTGACCGTAACCACGCCACAGCCGGGCACTGTCATCGTCTGCTCGGCATCACCGCGAATTTCGGCGCGGGCCACCGCTTGGCCAGTCACTTGTGCCGTCACCGGTACTGTCCACTGCTGCGCTTGTTTTGATGCGGCATCGAGACCAAAACGGCTTTGCGTTAAGGTCAGTGTTGTGTTGCCCTGCTGACATTCGGCTTTCACTGCGGTGATTAAAGGCACGCCAATCTGGTTGGTAAAATCGTTGGCGATGGTTTCCACCGGGCGGCCAGAGGCTTGCGCCAACGCCTGCCACAGGTTACTGGTCACCGTATTGCTGTACTGGTGTTTTTGCATATAAGCGCGCACGCCGGCACGGAAAGCCTCTTCACCAAGGTAAGCTTCCAGCATGGTGATCACCGACAAACCTTTGGAATAGGTAATACCGTCAAAAGCGGCATTGGCTTCCTCCAGATTACGCACCGGCTGCACTATCGGGTGCGAAGTTTCCTGCGCGTCCTGGAACATGGCGTAATTGCGTGAGCCGACAGCACCTAATTCAGCATGCCACTGCGGGTAGAAATGCTGGCTGGCTTTAGATTCCATCCAGGAGGCAAAGCCTTCGTTCAGCCACAGATCATCCCACCACTGCATGGTGACAATATTGCCAAACCACTGGTGCGCCATTTCGTGGCCGACGACGGCAAACACTTCTTGTTTGTCACTGGTGTTGGAAAATTGCGGGTCGAGCAATAAGGTGCCTTCGAAATACATCACGGCGCCCCAGTTTTCCATCGCGCCAAAACCCCCGGCGCCCGGCACTGCGATGTGGTCAAGCTTCGGCAGCGGATACTGCACGCCGAAATAGTCGTTGTAATAATCCAGCAGCTGATAAGAGGCATTTAAGGCAAACGCGCCTTTAACCGCGTCACCTTTTTTCGCCACCACGCCATGTTCAATACCACCGGAACGACCGGAAATGCGCTCATAGTCGCCGGCACCGACATACAGCAGGTAGCTGCTCATTTTCACGCTCGGCGCAAAATCAACGCGGTTGCGGCCATCCGGCAGCGGCTGGCGGCGTTGCTCGGGCATGTTGGATAAGGCCAGCTGGCCTTTGGGTTCGATGATGCTGATTTTAAAAATGGCTTTGTGTGCAGGCTCATCCCACATTGGCGCTAACTTGCGCGCATCACCGGGCTCAAACTGGCTGGACAACATGCGGCCTGTGCTGCCATCGGGTTTGCTGTAGTCAGTGACAAACAAGCCAGCCGACTGTTCGTAAATTTTGCCCTGATAACGCACACGCAGCTGGTGTTTGCCAGGGCTGACCGGCGCTTTGAAGTGCACACGTTGCGTGGCAGCGACCACTTCGGTATCGACCTTTTTGCCGTCAATGCTGGCGTCTATGATGGTTAAATCCAGCGCGTTCAGCACCAGCTCACTGAGCGTTTGACTAGCGTTAAAATCCAGCGTCAGTTCGCCCTGAAAAGTCAGTTTCTGTAAATCCGGATCTATCGTCAGCTGATACTGCTGCGGGCTGGCACCGGCGGGCAATACATCACGGTCTGCCGGAACTGCTGCAGCCATCGCGAAGGCAGAGCAAAACAAAGATGCGCTGACCGCCAGCGCCAGTGGTGTTTTTAAAAAGAATGTGGACATAAAATCAAAATTCCATGCTGGGTCAGAGGGTTGCAGAAGCAACCTTTCATTGAATAGGGTTATTGTGCAGAGTTAACATAATGAAAAATAAATGTAAGGTCACTTATTTTTTTCAGCCATGCCGCCGGCTGCGCTCAATGGCAGGCCGGCTGCGGTGAAATCACACTGAGGTGGGCATAAAACGAGAATGCGCTGTTCAGGCAGAAGCGTTCATTTCGGCTGCAATTTGCCGCAGTGTCCCGGCCAATTGCGCCGGCTCCTGCGCACCGGAAATGAGATAACGCTGGTTGATGACAAAAGCCGGCACTGAGCTGATACCAGCCTGCTGATAAGCAGCCTCTTCAGCGCGTACGTCATCGGCAAACTGCGTCGAGGCCAGCACTTGCGCCGCAGAATCTGTGTCCAACCCGGCCACTTCGACACAGCGCAGCAGCACCTGCGGTTCACTGACTTGTTCGGCGCGGCCAAAATAAGCTTCAAACAACGCCAGCTTTAGCCGGGTTTGGGCCGAGGCCTGTTGTGCAGAGTGGCTTTGCGCTGATACCGCCGGATAAGCAGCCGCCGCCCATTTCAGCAGCCGGTGTGCGTCAAAGGTATTGCAGGTTAGCCGCTGTTCCATGCCAGTGAAATTCAGCCCAAGGCCAGCCGCCAATTGCATCAGCATTTGCTGAGATTGCTGCATTTGCGCCGCCGGCACACCATATTTGCGGCATAGCGCCGGCAAAATCGGCTCTGGCTTTAATGCCGGATCGGGATTGAGTTCAAACGCACGCCAGTGCAAATCCACCGCAATTGCGCCTTGTAAACTCTGCAGCACTTGTTGCAGGCGGGCATAACCAATGGCGCACCAGGGGCAAGCCACATCAGATACTAAATCAATGCGCAGCAAGGTCATACGCTGACTCCTGCCGCCGCTAAGGCGTAATCAAAGCCGGCGCAAATCACCGCAACCTGCGCCTGGTTGCACTGCTCTGGTGTCGCGCGCGGGCTGTCCGGATAAACTTCTGTGGTGGTGACATAAGGGGCGTCGGTCATGCCGCCACAAAGCGCCAATGACTTTTTCGCGTAATTGACTACACCAAACTGCTGCAGCGGCTCGCCAATCAGGCAGCCATTGTCGTCCGCTTCCGCTACGTGAGTGACTTGACTGACAGCTTCGATCATCACCCGCTGAAACTCCGGCTGCGGCTTGTCAGTGTCGCCGACCAGATAAAAGCCATCCGGAATATTCCAGTTGTTGTTCACAGTGCCGTCGCGCGCTGCTTTGGCCGGGCGGAATTCGCTGTTATCGGAATCAGTGGTTTCATGTAAGTCGATATGTACTAAAGGCGTTGAGAACTGACTGAGCAGCGCCAGCACGGCATTGGCTTCCTGCGATGGCCCACCGGCGACAAAAGAGCGGTTCGGGTCCACTGCATCCGGGTTCCAGCGGTTGATGGTTTCGTAGCCCCAGGGGCTGATGCACGGCAGTACCAGCACATTGGCGATGCTGGCGTAACGGGCGAAATGGTCACGGATAAACAACAGTGCGCCCTGTACACCGCTGGTTTCATAACCATGCACACCGCCGGTGACCAGTAAGAGCGGTTTGGCAGCATCAAACTGACGACTTTTCACGGCATAGAGTGGATAAGCGCCAAGCTGATACTGGCTGTAATCGAGCGTGCCGTAGCTTTGTAACTCTGCACACTCTGTCAGCGCTGGCGCTGTCAGAATCTGCTGCAGCGGGCTGACCACTTCAGCCGGATAACTGCGTTTGACCGGTTGCTGACTGAGCCACAACGCTTTTTCCGCAGCGCCCCAGGGGGTGCCGACAGTGCCAATAGGATAAATACGCTGTACAGATTCAGTCATTACGGTGGCTCCAAAACAGGAAAAAGCAAAGCCGTACTATAACATTGCAGCCTGAACGGAAAACAGGCCGGCTGCGCAAGCACTGGTGCATCCTAACGTTTTTTGTTATTAATCAGCATATTAAACGACATGACAACGCCACTGTCATACGACAGAGCCTGCCACTACATGACACTAAGGCGTCATGGCGCAGCACTGTCGTCACGCCCGGCGCCGTCGACAGGATATAAAACAGCAACTACAGCAGTCGTGCTGTTTAACCAAAAGGAACTGTGAAGATGACAACAACCGCAAATAGCCGGGTCGCCAGTGTGTTTGATTATGCTGGCCATGAAATCCGCCTTGAAGTCAGTATGTTCAGCGGTCGCGAATGGCTGTATCTCGACGACCAATTGCTGGAGAAAAAACGCAACCTGACTTCATTTCGCAGCAAGTTTCAGTTTGTTCTGGATGGACAACCTGCAGAAATCCGCTTGCAATCCAAAGGCATCGCAGGTGCTCTGCTGACCGGCCACTATGGGGTAGAACTTTATGTCAGTGACGAGCTAGTGGACAGCGATGAATTTAACTACAGCCAGCTGATGGTGAAAGACCCGAAAAAACGCAAAGGCGGTCTGTTGTTTTTGGCAGGTTGCATGGCCGCGGGTTTTGTATTTGGCATGGCAGTTGCCGTGTTTTTTCAGCACTGAGGCCGGCCATGCAGCTCAATCCTCAATTAATCAAACAACTCCGAACTGAGCGGGGCTGGACCCAACAGCAACTGGCCGATATTTGCGCCATTAGCTTACGCACAGTTCAGCGGGTCGAATTGCAGGGGCTAGGGTCGTTGGAAACCTGTAAGGCGCTGGCGACCGCGTTCTCCATCTCCCGTGAGCAGCTGCTGGAACAAAATCAGCCGGCGTCCGACCAGGCTGTGGCAGCGCATACTTCGAAAACCAGGATTTGGGTCGGTCTGGCATTTGTCATCGGGATTGTGGCCGGTTCAGGTCTGACGCAGTGGCTCCTTCGCTAGAGACCAGGTGCTGACCGCCGTGATTGCCACCAGCACCACACCCCTGACACCGGCAATAACAGACAAGCAGACCCGAGGGCGCCTATCAACAAGCTTTGCGTCAACAGCCAGATATCACCAAAGCTTTGCTGCCAGGCGCTAAAACCCAGTGCCAGCAGCAGACAAACGACAGTCCAACGCCAGGCCGGCCAGGGGAAATACTGTGGGTACAGCTGCTGCAGGCTTTTGCTCAATAAGTACACCGGTGCTAATACCGTTGCCAGCAATAACGCCAGCGCCGCCAGAAAAAAAATTACAGTGATCAGCGTTTGCATCAGTCCTCCCTGTCAGCAGTCATCTTAGTTGAATCACTGGATAACAGGGAAGAGCCGACGAACCGGCAAAATTTTGGCATAATGCAGCTTTTGCACGCCAAGAGGTCATCATGCTGCAGGCAACCCGCTATATAAGCTATTTTTTTCTGCTGAGCTATTTCGTTGCTTTGGTTTTTACCGGTGTGATGAAAGGCACGCTGTATCAGGATCCGTTGCACCTGCAGTACATATTGATGAGTCTGGGCCTGGCCTATCTGGGGCAGTTCGTACAAAGCCAGACTATGCTGACAATAGTGTTTGCCGTGATCCTGACCGCGCTGGTGAAGATTTGCACACAGGTGTACGGCTGGCCTATTACTGAACGCGCAATTGGCGGCATGAATCTGGGATATCTCATCGCTTATTTGCTGTGTATTCAGCAGCTGGTGAAACTGAAAAAGCAGCATCAATCCCGGAACTGATGCGGCCGGTTGGGCGGGACGCCGGAGCTCTGTCGGAGGTCCTGAATGCATTGGTTGCGCTGTTATTGCCTGTGTTTACTGCTGCCGGTTCACGCGCTGCGGGCAGAACCGCTGCAACTGGTTGACACACTCGCCAGTCTGCAACCCAAAGCCGGACCACCGCCGGCTGAAGCGCAAATGCTACTACGCATTTTGCAACAGTACCCATCGTCTTACACACTGGTCGATATCAGCCGAAACCGCGCGCGCGAATGGACCAAAACCGCCGGAAACGCCTGTATTCCGTGGCTGCGCAAAACAGCGGCACGCGAACGCGATTACCTGTTCACCTTACCCTATATGCTGGAAAGCGCGATCACGCTGGTGTCACTACCACAATCGCGCTGGCACACCCAGCTGGAACAGCTGCAGGATGCCGACGGGAAAATCAGTCTGACGCAACTGCTGCAACTGAAACGCCCGCCACTGATCGGCACTGAACTGAACCGCAGTTATGGCGACAGGCTGGATGCAGTTTTACAGCAGTATCAGGGGCATGCCGCCATTTATACCCGCAGCACCGCCGGCGAATTTGTCGGCAGTATGCTGCCAATGCTGCAAAAAGGTTTTGTTGACCTGATGCTGGAATATCCCAAAATTGCCGCACGCAGCGGCAGTGCGCTGCGTTATTGGCCACTCACCGAAGCTGAGCCGTACAACGCGGTCCATTTTGCCTGTTCCCGCACGCCACAGGGTGAAAAAATCGTCGCTTTACTCAACGACAGCATTCGTCACCTGGCCGCAAATAAAGATTATCAGCAACTAATGCTGCAAAGTTTTGCCGAAGCCGAGCGCCAACGGGTGCTGCGCGACTGGCAACAGATGCTGGTTAAACCTTAGCTTTTGGTTGCGGTACGCTTTGGAGGGATGCGATATCCGGCTTTCTGTAGCGCAGGTATAAGCTCCGGATCCGGACTGAGCTGAATAAAAGTGATCACGCTAAGCGGTAATCTTTTGCCAAAGAATTGGAGCCTTTTGACTATTTCGCTTGCAGGTGCCTCCAGCTGCAGCATCTGGTGCAGCATATATTCCTGAGCAAAGCTGCGGTTGTTGAAAAAGTAGCTTTTCTGGTCTTTAACCTGTGTTTGCATAAAAACATCCAGCTCCTGCCAGTTTGCCTGACGGATATACTGCTCCATCTGCCCGGCAGTCTGCTCAAACTTTCGGGTCTGAGCCACATGGTCCGGGTCTGTGCTGACTTTGCTGAGCAACTTTTCGCTGCTCTGCAGCAGCCGTTGCAGCGAGCTCTCCGGCTCTTGTGCAGTGAGCATTGCCGGTAACTGGCTTGGCGCCTGACACTGCCACAGTTGCGTCAGCGTCTGACTGATTTGCTGGCTGGTCTGCCTTAACTTGCGACTGACGGTGGCACTTGCAGTAGTCCCAAGCGGATCTGCACCGACCGGCTCATGCTGTAACAAGGTCCGAAGTTGTGTTGCTTCAGCCTCTGGCAGCTGCTGTAACCAGAACCATTGCCGCTCGGCCGATACTGGCGCCAGTTGCAGACGGAGCAAAGTGCGCACTAAAGGCAGTTGCTGTTGCAGCTGCTCCTGACTGGCCGGCAGCGGCAGCAAATCAAACGCATTGTCATCCAGCGGGCCGAATCCGGCGGGCACACCCTGCGCCAGCCAATAATCAAACAAAGTGGTGTCGGCGCGCTGTGCCGCCAGCAGCGTCAGATTCATTGGTCGATAGTTTTCCAGCCAGCTGATGGCCAGCTCGCCGCCATAAGATTGCTGCAACATATCGACGATTTGCAGGTCGCGACCAAGCCGGCTGACCAGCAATAAATCGATAAAACCGGCCTTGAAACCGCTGTCGAGCAGTTGTTGTAACTGGACCGGCTGCAGCTCTGGGTCCAATTGCAGAATGACTTGCAGCAGGGTGAATTCCAAAAAGCCAAGCTTGGCAATGTCCGCTGGTTGCGGATACTGCTGCAACCAGTCTTGCAGCGCCCGGTAATCTTGTTGCTCAGTAGCCCGTTTGACCTGCGCTAAATCACTGATGGCGATTCTGATCAACTGCTGGCGCTTTTGCATTAGCAGCACCAAACCGTCCTGAATTTGCCGGCCCACAGGCCGCAGCACCGCGATATCGCCGCCGAGTTCGCGTAAATATTGCAGCTGCAACTCTGGCCGCAGCTGTGCTTCCTGCATCAGGCGTTTTAGTGCCTCACTCTGGTGTTGGCGGGTGGCACGCAGTGTCGCAAATTGCGCCGCCAGCTGTGTTGGCGCCGGGCAGCTTGTCGCGACAGCCGCTGAGGCAGATACCGCAGCGCTTTTTGCAGTCGGCGTTGTGCCCCTGGTTGTCGCCTGCTCTGCCATGGGTGACAGCTGGCCTGCAGTTGCCGGTTGCGCAGAAGGTTGTTGTAGCTCATCAGGCCAAAACAGTATCGCCATCCCCGGCAAGACCAATATCAACAGCCATTTCCGCATGCCATAAACACCTGAAATTAACAAAAACGCAACCATAATAACGAAATTCCAGTTAGCCGTCAGCAGAGAAACCGGTACAGCCGCCAGTCAGCTGGCGTCGCAGCTCATCGACACCTATGCTAAAAAAATTCAGATTGGCGGAAGAACTAACGCATGCGCTGGCAAATTTTTCTCTTAGGATGCTGGTTGCATCACAGCACAGCAGCACCGGTACAACTGGTGACAGAAGTCTTTCCACCTTATCAGCAGCTGCAGGATTCGACCGTCCACGGCTGGTCCGTCGACATAGTCCGGCAGATTATGTCGGCTGCCCAACTGCCGTATCAGATTGACGTGATGCCCTGGGCCCGCGCCGTTAAAACCGCCAGTTCCACCCCGGATACACTGATTTTTTCTTTGTTACGCACCGAAGAGCGCGAAAGCCAGTTCGCCTGGATAGCGCCATTGTGCCCGATGCGCATTTCGTTTTATGCCAGTAGTCACAGGCCAGAAGTTCAGGCAGCTGACTTAAACAGCGCGCTGAAATATGTAGTTGGTGTAGAAAACGGTCAGGCGAACTATCGTTTTTTACGCGAGCAGGGCTTTCGCGAAAGCCGCAATCTGGTGGTGGTTGGGCACAATCATCAGCTGCTACAAATGCTGGATCTGGGCCGAATTGATTTGATGTTAGTGTCTGATATTTATGTACAGCAATTGCCGGATCAGGGTGCACAGTTGCGTCGGGTATTTACGGCGCACGCTTTGGAAAAATATCTGTATCTCGCCGCCCATCCTGCCACCAACCCGCAGTTGCTGGAGAAACTGCGGCAAGCCTGGCAACAGGTAAAAACCAAGCACCCGCCACCTTGTCAGCAAGTCAGTTCACCGCCTTTCTGATCGCTGAACCAGCCAGCAGATGTTAGCGTATTGCCGCTATCGCTGATCAGCCCCGGAGATGTATGGATTCGCTCAGTCAAATGGCCTTAGGTGCCGCCGTCAGTATTGCAGTGTTCCGCCGGCGTCAGCCGCTGTGGCAATCAGCTTTATTGGGCGCGGTAGCCGGGACTTTGCCCGACCTTGACGTTCTGCTGCATTTTGACGACCCAATCAGCGAGATGACCCGTCACCGCGCCGAAAGCCATGGTCTGTTTTATCTGACACTGGCTTGTTGGCCGCTGGCCTGGTTATGGCGCAAGATCAGCGGCACGCAGGCCAGCTTCCGCCGGTGCTGGTGCGCGATTTTTGCCGTGCTGATCACGCATCCGCTGCTCGATACGCTGACAATTTACGGCACTCAGTTAGCTCAGCCATTCAGTGACCGGCCTTATGGCACCGGCAGTGTGTTTGTTATTGACCCGCTGTATACAGTGCCGCTGTTACTGGGTCTGGTGCTGACGCTGCGGCGACAAAGGCTACGCAGTAATGACTGGATGCTCGGGCTCAGTACTTTGTATTTAGGCTTTGGTCTGCTGGCACAGCTGCACGTCAAAAACCTTGTGCTGGCGCAATTGCCGGCCGGGACCAGTTCAGAGGCTGTACTGGTAACTGCCACGCCATTTAACACCTTAGTCTGGCAGGTAATAGTACTGGAACCGGACCACTACCGGGAGGGCTTTTATGCGCTGGCAGATGGCGGCAAGCCTGTCGTCTGGCGGCTCTGGCCGCGCGATCAGGCTCTGCTACGCCAATCGCAACACAATCAATACATCTCCCAGCTTACCCGCTTTAGTCATGGATTTGTCGTGTTAACGGAAACGCCGGACGTGTTGTTACTGGCTGATTTACGGATGGGGCTGGCTCCGAACTACAGCTTTCATTTTGCCCTTCGCCAGAATGCCGATGGCAGCTTACAACCACCTTGTCAGCTCAGCAGCGTCGCAATCCAAGGCGAGATAGGCATGGCGCTACGCTGGTTATATCTTCGTGCCAGCGGGCAACAGACTACGGCCTTTTTTAATCCGCAAATCAACACGGCTGTTGCGCTAACGCAACTAGCGCAACAGCCATGTAAAGGTGAAGTTCGCTAATCAACCGGTGTTAAATACACCGGTTAGAGCTATCAGGTTTTGAAGTTATTGACCAGTGCATTCAGCTCCACCGCCAGCCGCGACAATTCGTGTGCCGAGGCGCTGGTCTGATTGGCGCCGGCCGCCGTCTGCGCCGCCAGGTCGCTGATGTTGACGATATTTCGGTCGATTTCGCGCGCCACTTTCGCCTGTTCTTCGGCGGCACTGGCGATCACCAGGTTGTTGTCACTGATGCTGCCAATCTGGCTATTGATGGTTTCCAGCGCTTTGCCGGCGGCTTCTGCCACAGATAATGCCTGGCTGGCTTTTTCGCCGCTTTGTTGCATCGCCTGCACGGCGGTGCCGGTGCCTTCGCGGATTTTTTTGATCATCTCTTCGATTTCACGGGTCGACAACTGCGTACGGGCCGCGAGCGCCCGCACTTCGTCCGCGACCACAGCAAAACCACGGCCGGCATCACCAGCCCGCGCCGCTTCAATCGCTGCGTTCAGCGCCAGCAGGTTGGTTTGTTCGGCAATAGCGCGGATCACGTCAAGCACTTTACCGATATCCTGCGCCTGCAGCGCCAACTCCTGTACCACTTTGGCACTTTGCGCCACATCTTCATTCATATGAATAATGGCATTGACAGTCTGCTGCACCTGCGTTTTACCAAATTCGGTATTGCGGGCAGATTCGGTCGAGCTTTCTGAAGCCCGCAACGCGGTTTCCGCGACTTCATCCACCGCCGAGCTCATTTCGGTAATGGCGGTCGCCGCCTGCTGAATTTCATCATTTTGCTGTTGCAGACCGCGGGAATTGTCCTCAGTCACTGAGTTCAGTTCTTCCGCCGCCGACGCCAGCTGATTCGAAGAATTGGCAATGTGGGCCAAAGTGTCACGCAGATTTTTCTGCATCCGGGCTAACGCCTGCATCAGTTGCGCTGGTTCGTCGGTGCCGGAACTGTCAATTTGCGACGTCAGGTCATTGTCGGCGATGCGGCCCGCCAGCTGCACCGCACTTTGTAATGGTGTAGTGATGCTGTTGGTTAAAATCACCGCTATCGCCAGCGCAGACAAAATAGACACAGTGATCAGCACCCAACTGCTGATTTGACTGGCGCTGTAAGCATCGGCGGAATCTAGCGAGCGTTTTTTAAGATAGGCATTATTCAGATCGCTGAGTTTTAACAAAGATGCCGTCATTTGATCGGCAAAACTGCTCATCACTGTATTTTGCAGCTCGATGGCTTCCGGTTTTTTGCCCGCGTCTATCAGATCCATGACTTCTTGCTGCCGGGTCATATAACCCAGCACTGCGGCAGTGAATTTATCGAATTCTTCCTTTTCTCCGGGAATTGAAATCAGTTTTACATACTGATCTTTGTGTGCCACCAGTTCATCACGCAATGCCATGATTCTGCTTTTAATCTGCGCCTGATCCTCGGCGCTGTCCGCAATGAAAAGTCTTAAGGTGAAAATCCGCAGCCGGCTGGCGGTCAAGTTAATATCAGCCAACGTTTCAACACTTGGTACCGCATTGGTTTCCATTTCGACGGTCACATCACGTAAACCTGCCATTGTGCTTAACGACATCAAGCCCTGCGTCAACACCAATGCGCCTAAAATTAAGAAACCGGCCAACAACCGATTCCTGATCCCCATAGCCCGAATTGCCATAACTATCCTCATGTAGACTCAGATGATTTTTTTCAGTGTAGAGCAGTCCGCATAAATAGAAAAATCAGAATCGAATCACAGGTTTGTTGCAAGCAGCGAAAAAGTGCGGTTTTGCACTGCACCATTTCGCCCCTGTGCTTTCGCCTGATACAACGCCGTATCCGCTGCGGCCAGCCACTGTGCCGTCGTCTGACCAAAGCCAGGCACCTGACAAAGCCAGCCGATACTGACGGTATAATGACTTTGCTGCTGTTCCAACATCACCTTTTGAGCAGCTAAATCATTGATAAACCGCTGTAACATCTGCTCCATTTCTGGAGCTGCCACGCCAACACTGACCAGAACAAACTCTTCGCCGCCAAAGCGGACCAACACATCGGTGGGCCGTTGGAAATGTTGTTGCAGCATACGGGCAAACTGGCGCAGGCACTCATCGCCAAACAAATGCCCGTGCACGTCATTTAGTTGTTTGAAGTGGTCCAGGTCCATCAGGGCTAACGTCAGCGGAAGTTGTTCGCGTTGACACAATGACAGACAGGCCGGCAGTTTTTCATCGAGAAATTTGCGGTTATATAAACCGGTCAGACTGTCGCGCTGACTTTGCTGCGCCAGCCGCACATTAGCCTGCAATAACTGTCGGTTCAGCCGCCGCACTTTCAGATAAGCCCAGGTCAGCACTGCCAGAATCAGCACCGCGCCGAGGATGACCAGCACCAGCAACTGATAATCCGGTTCGGTCTCCATCCGCACCGACAACCATTGATTATTGATCTGCTGCTGCAGCGCAGGGTCTATACGCTCAATTAGTAACTGACTAATTTCATTTAATACAGGTTCGTCGTTCCGGCTGGCGATACTGAGTTCGCTGTCGCCGGGCAAGCGACCGGCAATTTTCAGATTGGTGATTTTATATTGCTGCAGCAGATAACCCAGGCTGCCCATATTGCCAAACATGCCGGCCAGCTGACCGCTTTGTACCATCAGCAGGCCTTCTTCGTAACTTTGTACTTCAACAAATTTCAGTGTCGGGTGCAGTTGGCGGTACAGCTCGGCAAAGCCAAAACCACGACGAATACCATAAAGCGCATCGCCAAGTTCGGCGACACTTTTGACCCGCCGGTGCTCAGTTTTGGTGACGATGACACTGGGGATCACCAGATAAGGCCGGGTGAAATTTAAGTATTTTTTCCGGCTCGGGGTTTCCATTGCCAGCAATAACAGGTCACAGCGCCGCTGTTCAACTGCAGCAATAGAATCCGGCCAGCTTGTCGTTGGCAGCAGCTCCAGCGGCACCGGCAACTGGCTCTGGAAAAAGCGGACATAGTCGGCCGACATGCCACTGTGGCGGCCTTGGGCATCAATGCTTTCAAACGGTGGCCAGCTGGGGTCTATGCAATACCGCAGCTTCTGTTTTGTCTGCAGGTAATGACGCTGCGCATCAGTCAGGGCCATCGGCTCTGCCTGTGCCAGGCTTTGCAGGATCAGCAGGAGTAAACAACACCAGCGACTCATCACAGCCCCCGCAATTGAAAAACAAAGGCACCACAGGTTTTGCAGCGGCACCACGCTGTAAGTGGTGGTCATGCTGCGACCTGATTTACTGATACATATCAATTCAACCTTAGCTGAAAGGAACTACATTAGAAATAACCGATGGGAGATTTGTCATGACCGAAGCACAAACCCTGCGCCTGTTAAAAATTATCATGCTGTGCGGCATCAGCCTGCTGATCTTCGGCCACTATCTGTGGTCAGGCTTAAAACTGCATGAAACGATGGGCGTGAACGGCATTATCCTAATTGGTTTGTGTTGTGCTTTGGGGCTGATTTTGTCGCTGCCGACCAAAATCTATCTGACCTTGCTGTTGATGAAACGCGAAGCTGAACGCAAAGCCAGCGCAGAGCAACAAAAGCCACACAACTGACCGCACTCAGCCGGCCGGCTTTAATTCCTGTTGCCGCAACGTCCAGGCAGCGGCAGCGATAAACAAAGCGCCGGTCCATAAAATCCAGCTGGCACCCAGTAATGCAATCACACCACCGGCCAGCGCAATAATGACGTTGCCACAGCACATCAATAACGTCAGCAATCCCATCACCCGGCCAAGGCCAAGCTCACCATATTGCTCGGTGCAATACACCTGAAACCAGGCGCTGAACATCGCGTTTGGCACGCCGCACAGCACCAGCCAGACCCAGGCCAGCTGACCACTGGTAAATGGCAACAGCAATAACATCAGTGCGACGCCGACAGCCGCAAATTTAGCACTGCGCAGCGCGGGCCAGCGAGTGCCAAGCCGCGCCATGCCGACCGCGCTGACGGTGGTCATCACCGCACATAACACCGCCGTGATCAGACCAATCTGCAGCCCACTGAATTGCTGCTGCTCAACCAGCCACAGCGGGTAATATTCGTAAAAGGCATTCAGGCCAATGGTGTACAGCAACTGCGCCATGACCACCAGCCGCAACAGCGGCAGCCGGACTAAATTCAGCGAGTTATGCTCGCGCAATTGCCGCCAGAACGGCTGCGGTTGTGGCAACGGTAAGTCGGGCGGCAACAGGAAATATAACAATAACAAACAAGGCAACATCGCCAGCGCTGCAATCAAAAACGGCACATGATGGCCCAAATGCATAGTCAGACCGCCCAGCAGCGGCCCGACCAGCCAGGCGGCGTACAACGCACTGTTCATCCAGCTAATGGCCTTGGTGCGCTCAATCTGCGGATGTAAATCAGCGGCAATAGCGCGGCAGATACTGACCGAACCTTCGCATAAACCGGTCAGAAATCGAAATAATACAAAACCCGGATACCATTGCACCGACAACGCCCAGGCGGACCCCAAATAGCCCGCCACAGCTAAAGCCAATGAAAACGCCAGCACCCGGCGCCGGCCATAATGATCCGACAAAGCACCCAGCGTCGCACTACCAAACAACATACCGAGTGGATTGGCCGCCAGCGCAATGCCCAGCAAAATCTGCGGCGCGATGCCCAGCCAGTGGTTGAAGTCATTTTGTGCCGTCGCCGCAAACAACGGTGCCAGGATAGGATAGGGTAAAGCGATGCCGGCGACTGAGATGAGCGCAATCAGGCAGATGACCCATAACACGGCCTGTGGATGGGCATAACGAACGGCGGCAGGGGATGCAGACATAACAGCTCCGGAATAGGGCTATCATGCTAAAACGCCCGCAGGTCTGGTGCAAGCCTGACATCTTCCGGTGCGACCAACACAGGCCACACCGGGTTTAATCTCTTACTGTATGAGATTAAGCGGCGCGATACGGCATTGGGCCCAGATAGTCTTTTTTACCAACATCGACGCCGTTGTGACGCAAAATGGCGTAAGCAGTGGTGATGTGGAAATAAAAATTCGGCAGCATGTGCTGGATTAAAAACTCTTCCCCAGTCAGGGTTTTGCCTTCCCAGCGTGGCTGCGTGATCACCTGCGTGGCGGCGTTGGCAAAATCTGCGGCGTTAAATGTCGCCAGATAAGCCTGAGTATCGCGAATGCGCTGCTGTAACTGCTCCAGCGTGGTCTCATCGTCGGCGTGTTTGGGTGCCTGATCCACAGTACCGGTTAAGCGGGCAACACCTAGTTTGGCGGTATCACAGGCGATTTGCACCTGGCGAATCAGCGCAAACTGGTCAGGCGCCAGCCGGCTGTTCAACAGCACGGGTACATCGAATTTTTTACTGTCGGCATAAGCGGCGGCTTTTTGCAAAATAGCGCTGAGGTTATCCAGCATTTTGTGAAATTGTGGCACTGTCAGTTGGTAAATCATACGTTGCTCCGATTGAGGCCCGATGCCTGTCGCACAGACATGGGCGCGCACTGCGACAATTTCAAGCCGGGCTGATGGCATCCATGCTTGCAGCGCTCCGCAGCGCAGGGTAATTTGTGCTTTCTGCTTTGCCCAAACTAAGTTTTTGAGGACACCAATGGATGCGATCTGGTCAGCTTTGGCGATTGCCAGTGCTTTAGCGGTCGGGGCCGTGAGCCCGGGCCCGAGTTTTATCGTGGTGGCACGGAATGCCATCGCGCTGTCGCGCCGGCACGGCCTCGCAACCGCCTGCGGTATGGGGCTTGGCGCCGGTACTTTTGCGGTGCTGGCGCTGCTCGGCGTGCATGCGGTCCTCACCGCAGTACCGATGGCATTCTGGGCATTAAAAGTTGCAGGGGGGTTGTATCTGCTGTATCTGGGCTATCTGATTTTCCGCGGCGCCAAAGCGCCGTTGCAGGTCCAGACCGACACGCCGGTCGCGATGATTAGCCTCAAACGTGCTTTTTTAGGCGGTTTGTTCACCCAGCTCAGTAATCCGAAAACGGCCATTGTGTTCGCCAGCGTGTTTTCAGCTTTGTTACCAGCCACTATCCCGCTGTGGTTTTATGCGGTCTTACCGCTGCTGGCCATGATCATTGATGGCGGCTGGTACATTTTGGTGGCTTATGTACTGTCGGCCGAAGCGCCGCGCCAGGCTTACCTGAAATTTAAAGCCGGCATCGACCGCACTGCGGGCACCGTGATGGGTTTACTGGGCCTGAAGCTGGTGCTGAGTATGCCTTAGTTACATCAAGCCAAATCGTCGTGATAAAAAAACAGCGCCGAAGCGCTGTTTTTTTATTTGCTGCATCACTGAGATTATAAATGCGTCTGCAAAAATTTCAGATAAGCTTGCTGGGCACTGATGCGGTTGGCTTTTTTGACGAAACCATGGCCTTCGTCCGGGAACAGCACGTACTCAACTGGCACGCCGTTTTTCTTAATCGCTGCGACCATTTCATCACTTTCCACCTGAAGCACCCGCGGGTCGTTGGCGCCCTGCACCACCAATACCGGCTTTTTCACTTTGTCACCGTGAAATACCGGCGAAATGCGGCGTAAGCGTTCGCCATCTTTGGCCGGATCGCCAAGCTCGGCATACAAAGATTCACGGAATGATTCCCACCACGGCGGAATGCTTTCCAGCGTGCGTACCCAGTTAGTCACACCAAAAATATTGATGCCGACTTTAAACTCATCGGTAAACGCCATCGCCGCCATCGTCAGATAACCGCCATAACTGCCGCCCATCACACCAATACGATCGTCGGCAATCCAGTCCAGCGACTGCAGGTATTTTTTGCCGTAGACGATATCCTGTAAGTCGTGTTCGCCATGTTTTAAATCATCAAGGTGGAAAAAGGTTTTGCCATAACCGCTACTACCACGGTTATTCACCGCCAGCACCGCATACCCCTGATTAACCAGATGTTGAATAGAAGCGCTGTAGCCGGTACGCGACTGACCACCAGGCCCACCGTGGATCCAAATCAGCGCCGGTACCTGGGCAGTAGTGCTGGCTTGTTTCGGTTTGTACAGCAGCGCCGGAATTTGCAGGCCATCAAAGCTTGGGAAACGCACCACAGAACTGACCACCAGCACAGATTCATCAATAGCTTTATCCAACGCCTGAGTTAAGCGTTCAGCTTTAGGACTGCCAACAGCCCAGACATACAGATTCGACGGGCTGTTATCGGCGTTTAAGTAAAAACTCAGGGTTTTACCATCATCAGAAAACTCAACACTACGTAAATCGCCGGCTGGTAATGCCGGCAGCGTCAGTGGCTGACCGCTTTGCTGGTCAACGATGGTCACTTTGGTGGCGGCATCGGCGTTGACGCCTTCGACGCGGAATTTATTGTCTTTGCTAAAGCCGATATACATGATGTCCCAGTCGGCTTTACTGAACAGTGTGGCTTTGCCGGATGCGATATCAAAGGCCATCGCCTGACTGAATTCGGACTGCTCGTCGGTGCCAAAAATCAGCGTTTTGCTGTCGCGGCTGAAGCTGTACACCTGATGCGTGATATTGCCCTGATGTGGTGTCACCAAAGTTTCCGTTGGTTTATCTGCAGAGATATCAATTAAATGCACGTTATTGTCGGCATTGGTGCGCGTTTTTATTGCGGCGAGGTAGCGGCCATCCGGGCTGATGCCGGCCACGTCATAACCGGCATCGTTTTGGTAAACCAGACTGCGCTGATAGGTTTTGCCGTCGTATTTATACAAATCAAAGAATTTGGCGTCGCGCTCATTGGTCAGCACATAAAAACTGCCATCGGCGGCCCAGTCGACAAACATGGCTTTGAGTTTGTCGCCCGGCGTCAGGTCCTTCACTGTGCCGTCAATTTCGCGCACATACAGATGGTCCAACTCGTTGCCGCCTTGATCAGCGCTGTACAGCACCCGGTCGTCCTGTGGAAACCAGCTGACGGGCATCATGGCATCCGTAGTGGATTGGGTCAGCGCTTGCCAGTTTTTGCCATCCATACTGACTTTGTACAGGTTAAACACACCGGTTTCATCCGAAGCGACCAGCATGGCGTCGCCGGCGGCATTGATGTCGTTGCCGATGTAAGATTTGGTGGCATAAAACTGTTCAGGGGTGTACTGACTGAGCTGAGGGGCTGGCGCAGCTGCTGCCGGCGCGGCAGCACTGGCCGGAGCATCCGGCGCTTTACCGCACGCCAGCAATAAAGCCGCGCTTAACGCCAGCAGCGGATAAGTGATCGTTTTCATTAAATTCCCTTATTGAAGTGTTCAGCACAAAAAGACTGCGGCACGCACTGCCGACAAAGCCAAACTAGAGCAAAAAAACAACAGACACAATGCTGACAACCAATATTTACCAAAAGCAAAAACCGCCCGAAGGCGGTTTTATCAGTAGGTGCTTTGATTGTTAGAATTTAAAGCTGGCGGTCAGACCAAAGCCGCGGTTGCTGGCTTTCAATTCTTCATCTTCGATATCCGGACGCACCAGATATTCCAGTGCCACATCAAGCTTGTCGTTGACGGCATATTGAAAACCGACGCCATAAGCCAGACCATTTTCGCTGCTGTCGACATTTTCTGCTTTACCATCCACCACTGCATCGGCATTAAATTTGGTGTAGTCGTAACCGGCCAGACCGTACACTGCCACATCGTCGGCCAGCGGGTAGCTGGCTTTG
This sequence comes from Rheinheimera texasensis DSM 17496, assembly GCF_000711985.1. Lineage (GTDB taxonomy): Bacteria > Pseudomonadota > Gammaproteobacteria > Enterobacterales > Alteromonadaceae > Pararheinheimera > Pararheinheimera texasensis. The sequence goes on along the minus strand of NZ_JONU01000014.1, from coordinate 86,666 downwards.
GCAAACAGAGCGTAACTGCGGTCGATGCCAACAGTCAGACTATCGCCTTGCTCACCAACTTTGTCATCGTTGGCTCCCACCGCAATACGGCCTTCCAGTGCAAAGTTCTGATGGAATTGGTAACCGCCTAACACGCTGAAACTACTCAGATTCCAGTTTACTTCGACCGGACCAGCGTCTAATTCGATGGTTGGGCGATGTAATGCAAGACCCGCATAAGCGCCGGTGTCGGCGGCCTGAGCTGCGGCTGTCAGTAATAAAGAGGCGAGTACGATTGGTTTGAACATGGTAATTCCCTTCATGATCTGTTTATTTTCGTGGCCGCCGCATGCGGCCCGTAGCGAAAACTACCAAAATAAATATAAACAGAAAATGAATGAATTAAATTTATATGTATATTTGTGTGTATTTTGTTTCATTTTGCAACAATTTTTGCTGCTTTTCGCTGCAGTTGCCACCATAAAAACGGCGTACTCAGCAAAATTATCAGCAGGGCATACCACAACAAAGCGCCCAACGTTGCCATCAACCCCAAGCACAGCAAGGCGCTGATGGCGGCAGTCGGCCGGAAACGTGCCGGCAGTAATTTCAGGGCCGCCAGCATCGACATCAGATAAATCACCGCAAAGACACCATTAACCCACCCAATCAGCGCTTCAAGCTGCTGACTAAACGGCGACGAGCCCAAAATGACCAGCGCCATCAGGCCGATGATCAGATACAGCGCCCGCTCTGGCACCTGATGCCGGTTCAGCGGCTGAAACCAGGCCGGTAACACACCTTGTTGACTGAAACTCCAGCTCAGCCGCGCCACGCTGGCGGTGTAGACATTGACCGTCGCCAGGCCGCTGCAAAGACCGAGGATGCCAATCACCCATTGGCCATAGCCGCCGCAAAGCCGGTCAAAGGCCTGCGCCATCGTCAGCGATTCACCGGGACCGGCCAATGCCCACAGCAACGCACTGCAGCCAAGATAAATCAGCCCGACGACTAATAGCCCAATCAGCAATGCCGGCACCATATCCCGCGCCGGATCACGGAAATCCTGCGCCAGATGTGTCATCGCCTCGACCCCCAGAAAGCTCCAGAACCCTAGTGCCAGCGCAGCGCTGATGCCGCTCCAGGCCGGCAGGGTCAACCCAGTAGCCGGCAGCGGCGCACCGCGCCAGAAAAACAGTCCAATCAGCAGCACCACCACCGCGACTATGGCTAAAGTCAGGCCCAGCTGCAGCCGGGCCGATAGCTGAAAACCAACCCGGTTGAGCAGAAATAGCATCAGCAAAAAACCTAGTTGCCCCGCCAGCTGATACTGCGCGCCAAACCAGGGCTCGATAAAAGACCAGGTCATTAGCAAAGCCGCAGAACCACCGACCGGCACCACCAGCAAAAACAGCAGCCCCATCACCCTCCCGGCCACGGCGCCAAAAGCTTCGCCAACAAAATGTGCTGGTCCGGCTGCGTTGGGAATCGCGCCGGCCAAAGCGCCAAAAATCACCGTGATAGGTACCGCCAGCAATGTCAGCAGCAGCCAGACACCAATCGCCGCACCACCGGCCTGTTCCAGTGACACCTGCGGCAGAATAAACACACCGGTACCCAATAGCGTGGTGGCCAGCAATGCTGCGCCCTGATAACGACCAATCTGGCCTGTTGCTTTCATTTGACGCTTCCGTTCAAATAGCTGAATAACACATTCTACCTTAGTCAGTGCCGCCAATTTGCCTGCTTTCACCGGCAAAATGGCGGTGCCGCCGGCATTTTCACCGGAGACACCAGACGTGGATAAATTTGACCAGCAAATCCTGCAACAATTGAGACAAAACGCCCGGCAAAGCATTTCGGATATCGCTGCAGCCGTGCATCTGTCACGCAGTGCTGTGACTGAACGGATACGTAAACTCGAACAACAAAAAGTGATTCTGGGTTATCAGGTGGTGCTGCAATCCGCCACAGAAGCTAAAGTCCGGGCTTATTTTGAACTGCAGCACAAAGCAGCGCGTTGTCAGGAACTCATTCCCTTTCTACGCAGTTTTGCTGAGCTGAAATCTTGTCACGGCATTAGCGGTGAAGTTGATTTGATGTTGTTTGTTGAAGCCGACAGCATGGCGCGAATACATCAAATCCGCGAACAGATTGACGCCCATCCGGATATTGTCCGCATTAAAACTCATATGGTGATGAGCCAGTGGTTTACACCACAAAGCGCTGAACTGGCTCAAGCTCCGGTAGAAGCCAGCACCTGAGCCAGCGTCTTCATCGACAAAAAAGGCCCGCAAGCGGGCCCTTTCAATCGAATCTGCCTTATTTGGCCATTTGCATCGTCGACTGCAGCAAAATGCCCTGCGGCACTGCTTTCATCTGCATGCCAACCTGCATATTGGTTTGCATCAGCTGCGCCAGTTCAGCCGGAACCGGTTCTCCGGTACTTTCCAGTGTGCCTTTCAGCACGCTGAAAAACTGCTGATAGTCCAGGCTAAAGGCCAGCAAGCCTGATTTATTCAGCTGCTCTGCACTGAGTGCTTTGGCTTGTTGTTGCGCTTTATCACCACTGAAAATCATCAGATGATGTTCAGATGCCATCAGGCTTGGTTTGATACCGAGCATCGCCAGTTGTGGAATTTTGTCCGCCAGCGGTAAAGTTTCGCCAGGTGCCGGCAGTTCGACAGTCGCCAGCGCCGGTTGCAGTGCTTTGACACTGTCAAACAGCTGCTTCACATTACTGGCGCTTAATACAAACAGCGCATCAGCAGTCTTTGGCACTTGCTGTACTGCATCAAATTCGAGCTGATTAACCTGCAGCGACACGCCCTGCACGCCGGCCGCCATGCCGGCCATCATTAGCATCGGCATTGGGTTGTTTTGTTTCAGTGCAGTTTGCCATTCAACTAATGGTGCACACTGATATTGGGTCGTGGTCAGATTGTCCCAGAGTTTGCCGACCGCAGCTGACAGCTGGCCAACATCCAGACCTAACCCCAAAGACAACATGGCAGAAGGGCCTTTCAGCTCAGCAAAACCAGCCGGAATAAAACCCTGCAGCTGCTGTAATGCTTCCACAGTTTTGCTGTTTTCGGTTGGGATTAACATTTTGCTGTGCACTTTGGTGGCGCCAGTGCCAATCTCGAAACGATTAGAGGCAAATAAACCCGGCCAGCTGGTCGCAATTGCTGCAACATCGGTCTGACAGCTGGCTTCACGCCATGGTGCTAATGCCACACCTAATTCAGTGCCAAACAACAGCTCGACATCTTTTGCCAGTCGGTTGCCGTCTTTGCTGGTCAGCACTTTGCTGAGTTCGAGACTGCTGACATAACCAACAGAGCCTTGATCTAATTCGTATTTTTTGCTGACCTGTTGCAGGTAACCATTGTTTTGCAGATTCTGTTCCGGCTTTTGCGTACCGAGCGCAATGGCTAAATGCGACGGGTCCAGCTTGTCTGAAGTTAAAGTCAGTGTGGCCCAGCCGTCTTTGACACTAACTAGTAAATCAAGCGCCAGTTCTTCATGGCTTAACTTATATTGCCGGTACTTTTGCTCAACCAGCGTTTGCGGGCTATGACTTAAACCACTTTGTTGCTCAATCGCATCAAACATAGTCCAAAAGGCTTTTTCGTCACCCAGCTCTACTTTTAATACCGGCGCTAAACCGACCATGTACAGCAGGCTGCGCATCTGCGCTTTGATGCCGGTTTTGCTGCTGATCTCAGCCGGCGTAGCCAGTGCGGACAAATATTGTTTCCCCAAAGCCAGCACGAATTTTTCACTGCTACTTTGTGCGGCCTGCAGCTCTTCATCAAACTGCGCCAGTGCAGCCGCGTTGTAATACTGCGGCCCCATGCCGATGCTGCTTAAATAACTTGGCAAATCAACCGGTTCTAACTGTGCGGAAAACACCGCCGTATCTGCCGGTACATACTCCAGCGCGCCCAGCTGGCCGGCACTCTGATTGGCGCCAAACTTGTACCAGGCAAATACCCCAGCTGCAATCAGCGTTGCAGCGATCAGACTTTTCCGCATTCCTTACTCCTTGGTTACAGACCGGAAATTGCGCCGGTCACGCTTCAGATATAGTTAACGCCGGCTGACCGTGATGGTCTGACCGGTCATCGCCAAAGCCACAGCTTCAGCTACTTTAATGCCATCAATACCGGCAGACAGGATACCGCCAGCATACCCTGCGCCTTCACCGGCTGGGAATAACCCCTTGGTATTCAGACTCTGATAATCGGCGCCCCGTTTGATGCAGATAGGGGACGAAGTACGGGTTTCTACACCGGTCAGCAGGCCATCAGCACGGGCAAAACCTTTGATTTGTCTATCAAAAGCCGGAATAGCTTCGCGAATGGCGGCAATCACATAATCTGGCAGCACCTGCGACAAATCGGTCAATTTGACGCCTGGGGTATAACTTGGCTGCACATCGCCAAGCTCAGTCGATGGCACGCCAGCAAGGAAATCACCGACCCGCTGCGCCGGCGCATCGTAATTGCTGCCGCCAAGCACATAGGCCTGCGCTTCCAGTTTGCGCTGCAGCTCAATGCCAGCCAGCGGATGGCCCGGATAATCGCGTTCCGGATCTATGCCGACCACAATAGCACTGTTGGCATTGCGTTCATTGCGTGAATATTGACTCATGCCATTGGTGACGACCCGGCCTTCTTCTGAGGCTGCAGCCACCACAGTGCCACCCGGGCACATACAGAAACTGTAAACAGTGCGGTTGTTACTACCATGGTGCACCAGCTTGTAATCGGCGGCGCCCAATAACGGATGACCAGCGCTGGCGCCATAACGACATTCGTCGATCATTGACTGGCGGTGCTCAATGCGAAAGCCCACCGAAAACGGCTTGGCTTCGATATACACACCCCGCTTGTACAGCATCTCAAAAGTGTCACGCGCACTATGACCGACCGCCAGCACCACATAACGGCTATGCAGTTCAGTGCCATCATTCAGCCGCACACCCATCAGCTGCTCACCGTCGCGCAGAATATCGTCGACACGGGTACTGAAGCGGATCTCACCGCCTAATTCGATGATCCGTGCACGCATTTTTTCCACCATGGTCACCAGCTTAAAGGTGCCGATGTGGGGTTTGCTGACATACATGATTTCTTCCGGCGCACCGGCTTTAACAAATTCAGTCAGTACTTTACGGCCATAATGTTTCGGATCTTTGACCTGACTATAGAGTTTGCCGTCAGAGAAAGTGCCGGCACCTCCTTCGCCAAACTGTACGTTGGATTCGGTATTCAGCGGCTTTTTGCGCCAGAAACCAAAGGTATCTTTGGTGCGCTCCCGCACTTCTTTGCCGCGTTCCAGAATAATGGGTTTAAAGCCCATTTCCGCCAGCAATAAGCCTGCGAACAGGCCACAAGGGCCCAGACCAATCACCAGCGGGCGCTCGGTCAGTTGCTCCGGCGCTTTGGCGACAAACTTATAACTGGTATCCGGTGCCGGCCGGATTTGGTCATCTTTACTAAATGCAGTTAATACCCGGGCATTGTGATCTGTCTCTATGTCCAGCGTGTAAATCAGCTGAATATCGGATTTTTTCCGCGCATCAACACCGCGTTTAAACACGGTAAATTCAATGAGTTGTTCTGGTTTTAATTTCAACCGGGCGCAGATAGCGGCGGGTAAGTCGGCGTCGCTGTGATTGAGCGGTAATTTTAATTCGTTGATGCGGATCATCGGGGGTTCCTGTTGGTGTCATGGCGAAAGCGCGATGGCGCTGGCTCACAAAGCAGAAATAAAACCGTTATTTTACGTGAAACCGGCACTTTTGTCCGGTTTTATCCAGCCGTGGCCAGTCTTGTAATTTCGGCCTGCTGCATTACAATTCGCCGGAATTTCCCGGCCTTCATTTCAGGAATCGCTGTCATGGCTTTTGTAGTGACCGACAACTGCATCAAATGCAAATACACAGATTGTGTCGCTGTCTGCCCGGCCGACGCCTTTTTCGAAGGCCCCAATTTCCTGGTGATCAGCCCAACCGCCTGTATCGATTGCGGTTTGTGTGAGCCGGAATGCCCGGCCCAGGCGATTTACCAACAGGATGCTTTACCACCAGGACAAGAGGCTTTTCTCGAACTCAATGCCGAACTCAGCGAGATCTGGCCCAATATCACTGAAGTACAGCCGGCGCCGGACGATGCCGACGCCTGGAATGGGGTTGCGGACAAACTGAAGTATCTGCAAACCTGAATATTCAGCACTGTCAGGCCTGTTTCGCTGTCACCGCAAACAATTGCTGCTCCAGCGTCTGGCCTTTGGTCAACTGGCGATAACGCCAGCCAAACTGACGCAGTGCCATCAACAAAGTTAAATCAAAATCCGGCGCCAGCTCCGCATCAAACTGCAGCACATATTCATGTTTCTGACTGTCACTAACGGCAATCACGCCCGGCAGCGCGCGCAGTTGTGGCAGTAAATCGGTGTAAGCGCCAGGTTCGAGCGTCAGGGTGACATATCCTTGCGTCGCGGCACTTTGCACCGCACTTTGTTGCACCAGTTTGCCGTGCTCCAGATACAACACGGTGCCGCACAGCCGTTCCAGCTCAAAAATGTTATGTGAACTGATGATAAAACTGGCTTCACCGGACAAAGTCGCAATCAGCTGACGCACTTGCAAGGCATTGACCGGATCCAGACCTGCGGTCGGTTCATCCAGCATCACCAGCTCCGGGCTGCCCATCAAAGCCTGGGCGATGGCGACTCTTTTACGCATACCATGGCTCAGTGCAGTGGCTTTTAAATCCGCGCTGCCGGCCAAATCGACCAGGCTCAGCACCCGGCGGCTTTCCGCCAGCGCTTTGGCTTTGCTCATGCCCTGTAACTGGCCGAAAAAACTCAGTTGGGTCAGTAGCGAAAAATTCGGGTCCAGCATCGCGTCCTGCGGTAAAGCGCTGACCCGGCCAAACAAAGCACTACTGCCGGGTTTATGGCCTAACACTGTTAATTCGCCACTGCTGGCCGGCAAATAACCACATAACAAACTGAACAAGGTGGTTTTACCGGCGCCGTTGGGGCCGATGAGCGCGATAGGTTCACCAGACGGAAGGCTGAAAGTCAGATCCTGCAATACCGCTTTTTGGCCAAAAGATTTGCTTAAATTCCGTGCCTCAATCAGATAACTCATAATGCTTTCTCCTGCATCACGATACGGCCAATCAACAGCAGCACCGCAGTTTGTAATAACGGCAAGCCACAGTGTTTCAGTGTTTCCCAGCCTTGTGCACCTAGTAACATCGGTAATTGCGCGCCCGGCAGATACTCCAGTACCACCCGCAGATCCGGGAAGTGCCAGACCAGATAACCTAATGAACCGGTGACAACACCAATGCTAACAATCGCCAGGCTAATCGCCAGCCGGCTGGAACGCACCAGTGCCGAACACAACGCCATCAGCGCGGTAAATGGCAGCAACACAATCAACAGATTTAGCCAAATCACCAAAGTGGCATTGATAGCAGACAGCGGCAGTTCACCAACGCGCCAGACCGCCAGCCCCAGCGTTGCCAATAACGACAAACCAATCAGCAGCGCCTGCACCAAAATTTGACCGATAAAACGGCCGAAGAAAATACTGTCGCGACTGGAGCGTAAAGTGAGGAAACGTAAGGTACCGCGCGAGCGGTCAGAACAGGTTTGATCTGCGGTGGCAAACAACACCGCCAATGGCATAAAAAACACTGTCAGTGCCCAATATACAGACAGTTCCGGTAGCGACCAGTTTAGCAGGTTGTACATCCCGACCATGCCAAGCATGCCACTTAGCATCTGCTGAATTTCCGGCTCCTGCAGCTGCACGCTGGCCTGATAGATCGGGTAACGCAACAGGAAGTACCAAATCGTGGTGAAGGCCGCCAATGCAAACCAGCCGCGTGGGGTTAAAAATAAACGTTGTAATTCAAAGCGGCTGTAAAGCCAGGTCTGGCGACCAAATAAAGATAAAGCGGCTGACATTGGCACTTCCTTTTTTTGCAGTTCAGATAAGCTGTGCTGGCAAAGATAGTACCAATATATAACTAAATGAAATTTAACAAGTTTACACTTCGTAGTCGCAAGCAGATATGTTGAAACCGCTAAATGTTAGCCATTTTGACAAAAGTGTGTAGAGACAACTCAGATTGAATCGCTGTATTTCAGATGACGCTGACTCAGCCAATAACCGAACCAGGACAACAGCAGGCAAGGAACTATCGCCAACAAACGCTTTGGCAACCGGTGTTCCCGGTCAAGCAAAGTGAGCAGGCAAGGCGCATAAACGCCGTAGATTAAAAAAAACGTCAGGACCAGGCCCGACCAATCCATGGTCAACAATTCCATCAGGACACTCCATTCCACGAAGTGTCCATACCTTAACGTTCCAATCAGCATATTGCAACAATAAATTTACTAAATTCCCTGTAAAACCTGCATCACCACCACTGATCTTTGAGTTTTCCGTAATGGAAATAACCCCACTGCCCAACCCGGCGTAGCGGCGCCAGCGGGAATTTCGGCAGCGCCGACTGATACAGAGGTAAATCTGGCTGCGGCAAGCCCATGACTTTGTCTGCCAGCCGTTTGCCGGCCTGTACCGAAAACGACAGACCACTGCCGCAATAGCCCATGCTGTACACCACATCACCGTGCGCATCGGCCTGATATAAATGTGGAATATCGTCCAGCGCCATACAGATCCAGCCCGACCACTGATAGTCGTATTTCAGTGTGCGCAGCGCCGGGAAACTCAGTTTCAGCACCTCAAGCAAGCGCTGGGCATAATATGGATTTTCGGCGTCACTGCCGGTAATAGCACCGCGGCCTCCAAATAAAATGCGGTTGTCCGGCAGTTTGCGGTAGTAGTATTTCAGTGCCCGGGTATCCATCACCACCTGACTGGTCAGCAAGTTACAGGCGGCTAGCTGTTCAGCACTCAGTGGTTCGGTCACGATGATTTGTGACAACACCGGTAAAGTGCGCGCCTGCACACCGGGATGCAGCTGTTTGGGTGTATAACCGTTGGTCGCCAGAATGACTTTACGCGCCCGCACCTGAGCCTGAGGCGTTTGCAGCAATTGCATGCGGCCGTCGGTCTGCCATTGCAGCACCGGACTGGCGGTATGTACTTTAGCTCCCGCACCGCGCGCCAAACGCTGATAACCCCAGGCCAGTTTCAGCGGATTAACGCCAAAAGCATCAGCAAAGCGCAAAGCGCCAAAACTCTGCTCGTCAGCGACATAGCGCTGATGCACATCGCTGCGGCTTAACAACTCAACTTCAGCGCCAAAGGTTTTTTCCAGTAAGCGGGCCTGCGCCTCCAGAGTCGGCACCATCGAGGCTTTATGCGCCATCCGTAAATAACCCGGTTCCTGCTGGTCACAATCAATACCAAGGCTAATCAGCTGCCGGACCCGATCTAAACCAGACTGAAACTCATGGTAGACACCGCGCATCACGGCTTCGCCCCATTGTTTTTGCATCTGGGCATAAGGTTTACGGCCGCTTGATTTCAGTACAAAACCAGCATTGCGGCCACTGCAGCCCCAAGCGGTCTGATTCGCTTCCAGCACCAGCGCTTTGACGCCATGTTCCGTCGCCAGATGATAAGCCGCGGATAAACCGGTATAACCGGCGCCGACAATAGCAACATCGACATCAAGACCCTGCGTCAAGACCCCATCATCCGCCGGCGCAGCGCCAGAATGTGCCGCCCAATAGCTGTCCGGATATGGTTCCCCCTGGCCCGGGGAGCGGTCGTGAAGCGGATCGTACATAACAACACCCTGATTACTGCAATTCAGAGCGCATCATGGCAAGATAAAGCATAATTTCCAAGCCATCCGGATGTGTTATGTCAGAGGCTCAGCGCAGTATCAGCGCCATCGACTATCAACCATTATCACCGGCACACTTTGCCGCCGTCATTGCGCTGGGTAATCAGGTGCATGGCGACGGTTATCTCAGCGCTGAACTTATCAATACGTATTATCAGCAAGGCCAGAAAGATGGCCATAACGCCGGCGTCGTCGCGCTGGACAACAAAGGTTTGGCTGGTTTCCGGCTGGCCTTTGCGCCGGGTCAATGGCAACCGGATCAATGGTGCAGCCCTGAGTTATGGGGCGTGCCATTGGCGCAGGTTGGTTATTTTAAATGCAATACAGTGCGGCCAGATTTACAGGGCAGCGGCATTGGCGGCGCGTTACTGAAATTGTCGATGCAGGCATTTGTCGCACAAGGCGCTGTCGCCGGTGTGGCGCATCTGTGGGTGCAAAGCCCGGGCAATGCGGCGGTGCGCTATTTCAGCAAACATGGTGGCCAGCTGGTGAAAATTCATCCGGATAAATGGCGGCAAGACAGTCTGAACGGCTACGAATGTGTGCGCTGTGGCTTCGATTGTCATTGCGATGCCGCCGAGATGATTTTACGTCTGGCGCCCACAACAGCGGGCTGAAAAAACAGTTTCCTCTGTTTGCCGGGATGACAAACAGCAAACAGAGGAAACTGCGGGAGAGCCGGAAGCTGAATCAGGCGCAACAACTGCACTGCTCAGTGGCCAAGATCTATATCAGCGATACAGACAACACATCACACCGTTTCACGTGGAACCCGCCTAAGTCGAACAACAACGACTGAAACACAATAAATGTAAGCGGTTACATGAATCTTAAATATGACAGAGCGCTCGCTTCAGTGCAAGCGCTTACATTGGATATTTCTACAGCGGATTTTTGCGGCTAACCCGCCAGCGCTGTGAGTACTTCTGGTGCAGCTGCTGTGACCGGACTACTAGTTTGGCAATAAGTCTGTGGATTGAGCCGGCATTGCAGATACTGCAGAATGACTTTCACCCCGGCTTTCATATGGACCCGATGCGGATACACCAGATGCACCGGCAGCGGCTCCGGCATATATTCAGTCAGAATGGGTACTAACCGGCCAGCATCAATTTCATCGGCCACCTGATAACGGGTGACATACATCAGACCAACCCCGGCCAGCACCGCCGGTTTTAATGCTCTGTTGCTGTTGGCATGTAAGGGGCCCTGCGTTAACACTTCCAGCGGCTGGCCCTGGTCTGAAAAGCGCCAGTATCTTTCCTGTGGACTGTTATCAGTACTGAGACAGCTATGCGCCGTTAAATCGCGTGGATGTTGCGGGATTCCCGCCTGTGCCAGATAAGATGGCGCGCCGACCAGCACGATCGGCAATTTGGTCAGTGGCCGGGCGATCAGGCTGGAGTTTGCCAATTTGCCAAAGCGGATCGCTACGTCGACTTCTTCACCGACCAAATCAACCAGCCGGTCGGTTAAATCCAGCTCAACCCGTAACTTGGGGTAGCGCTGCAGCAATTCGGGCAATAAAGGCGCGATAATTTTGCTGCCGTAAGTCACCGCCACGCTGATGCGGATGGTGCCAGCCGGTTCGTCACGCATTTCGTCCAGATGATGTTCTGCCTGATCGGCCTGACGCACCACTTGCTGGCAGTAGGCAAAAAATGCCTGACCTTCCGCCGTCAAACGGATTTGTCGGGTAGTGCGCTGCAACAGCCGCACCGACAAATGCTGCTCCAGCCGGCTGATGGCTTTACTGACCGCGCCTTTGGACATTTGCAGTGCCAGCGCCGCCTGAGTAAAACTGCCGGTTTCGGCCACCCGGGCAAAAATCGCCATATCACTTAAACGCTGTAGTAATGACATCAGAACCTCCAACCAGAACATTTCAGCTAGGGCGTGTTGACGTTTGGTGTTTGTTTTTGCAGCAGTTTGGCAGCTTTTTATGCAAGGCAGTGCGAGAGCCGTGTAGTTATTCTACACAAACGAGCACTAACGCCGCAGAAAGAGCTGCCAAACGCTGTCCTGCGGGTTCGTTTGGTGGCGCTTTGGGCTTTGTCACTCGTTGCTCACATAGAATCACTATGCCACGCGCCTCGTTTCGCGCCCAAAACGCCACCAATTCGAACAAAACTTAACAGCCAAACGTCAACACGCCCTAGTGTATCAAAAGCAAAATAGCCTGATTGTTTCTTGTTGGAAACAATCTGTCCTGAAATAACCGGCTAATCAGCGCGGAATGTCCTGCGTATCATTTGCACAGAATCAGCACAGAATTTGTGCAACGGAGGGAAGACTATGTTTCTGCAGATTTTATACGCGGTGGTCAAAGGTTTATTGGAGATGGACGGTTATCAGGTCACAGCGACAAAAGCTGCCCCGATTGACGAAGGACAGCTATGTTGCCCCACCGACAAAAAGCCGGACTAAACAGCTGCCGCTGGCCTTGCCAAAGTCATGATGCCCCAACAAAAAGATGAATAAAATTTCATCTTTTTGTGCTTTTAATGCGCAATCGACGCTGAGATAACCGCCATTAACCGCATATAGACTGGCTTTCACAAAGCTTTTCTATAGAATGCGCCGCCCCGCATCCGGGGCTAATTTCTGCAAATATATGCAACCGGTAAATGTGCTCCGGCACATTTTTTGTACCGTTATTGTGAGGTGTTGATGTTCCGTCGTCCATTATTAACCCAGGCCATCAGACTGAGTCTGAGCGCCGCCGCCACTACAGCCGCGTTGTTCAGCACTGCGGCTGTCGCTCAGCAAACCAACGAATCTGCCAACGCGGTTGAACGCGTCCAGGTGACAGGTTCACGCATTATGCGTGAAGGCGCCATTGCGCCGTCTCCGGTAACCTCTATTTCCGGCGCTGAACTGATGGAAACCGGTGCGCTGAATATCGGCGAAGTGTTAAACGAATTACCGGCGCTGGCCTCTACTTATTCGACGGCCAACTCAGGCAACTACATCGGCACTGCCGGCCTGAACCTGCTGGATCTGCGCAGCATGGGTGCCGACCGCACGCTGGTGCTGGTCGATGGCAAACGCCATGTGTCATCGAGCGCCGGTTCTGCCTCTGTCGACACCAATACCATCCCGACCGCCTGGATCGAATCCGTTGAAATCATCACCGGCGGCGCATCTGCAGTTTACGGAGCCGACGCAGTGACCGGCGTGGTGAACTTCAAGCTGAAGAAAAACATCGAAGGCCTGGAAGTCAGCGCGACCGGCGGTAAAGCCAACGATAACCCGTATAACAACCACAAGTTTAACTTCTCTTACGGCAGTGATTACGCTGGTGGCCGCGGTAATGCAGCATTTGCCGCTGAAGTGTCAGGCCAGCGCGTGCTGAACGCCAAAGAGCGCTCTTTAACCCGTACGCCGTACATGAACGTGCGGAACGCCGCCAGCAAAGACAAAAAAGACCCACTGACCAATGCCACTATTCATGACGGTATTCCAGACCGCATTACCTTGCCAAATACCGGCTGGTACGACTCCTCAGTGAACGGCAACTTCTATCTGGAAGAAGGCGATGCGCTGAACTGGTACACCTTTAATCCGGATGGCTCGGTTCGCCTGCAAAACCTTGGCACCACTTATGGCGAATGGGGTCGTTGTAGCAACTGTGATTTGTTAGACCTGAAAGAATATCAGGACTTACAGCCAGAATTTAAGCGTTACAACTTCAACGCCAAAACCAATTTCGAGCTGAACGACGACCACCTGTTAAGTGCCGAAGTGAAACATGTGGTCAGTAAAGCCGACAGCGCCGGCCAGCCATCTTTCTTTGAATATGACTCCGCACTGGAAATCACCGCCGACAACGCTTATATCCACCCGACGCTGGCAGCGCTGATGGCTAAAAACGACCTGGATGCTGTTTACCTGCACCGCTTCAACAAAGACGCCGGCCGCCGCATGGAAAGCAACACCCGGATCACCAACCGTGCCCTGGTTGCGCTGGAAGGGAACATCAACGACGACTGGAGCTATGAAAGCTACGCCGTCTATGGCGAGACCAAACTGGAACAGCAAAACTTCAACAACCTGATCCGAAAAAATTTCGCTCAGTCGATTGATGCCATCAAAGATGCCGACGGCAAAATCGTTTGTCGTGACGTTGCAGCCCGCGCCGCCGGTTGTGTACCGACCAGTGTGTTTGGATATGGTGCGGTGAACCCGGCCGCCAGCGCTTGGTTTAACACAAACTCGATGTCAACCAGCACCATCAAACAGGAAGTGGTCAACGCCAGCGTGTCAAACAGTGCCTTGTTTGAGTTACCAGCCGGGATGGTTGGTTTTGCTGCCGGTACCGAATATCGTCATGAACAAAGTGATTCAGTCCCAGATGCTTTCGCTGCCACAGGCGCGACGTTCTTAAACGCGCTGCAGGAAGAACACGGCAAGTTCAACGTCAAAGAAGCTTTTGCTGAAATCACCGCGCCATTGCTGGCAGACGTTTTCCTGATCCAGGACCTGACCTTTGATGCGGCTATTCGTGTGGCGGATTACAGCTCGATCGGCAACGCCACCAGCTGGAAAACCGGTTTAGACTGGACCATCACTGATGAACTGCGCATGCGTTCTACCTATTCAGTCGCGCTGCGCGCACCGAATATCGGTGAATTGTACGGCCCGCAAAACCAGACCTTCTTCAGCGTCTACGACCCATGCAGCAAGCAATACAACCAAAGCGCACTGCGGGTACAAAACTGTCAGGCACTGGGTATTCCGGCAACATTTGACCCAACAGCTACAGCATCATCGGTTGAAGGTTTATCTGGCGGCAACCCGGCACTGCAACCGGAAGAGTCAAAATCTTACACGGTCGGCGCGGTTTACCAGCCTGAGCTGATTGAGAACCTGACGTTCACCGTCGACTACTGGTCCATTGATATCGACGACGCCATTGCTTCAGTGGCGGCGCAGGACATCCTGAACAAGTGTGTAGATAACCCGAACGGTATCAACAACCAGTTCTGTGCCCTTATTAAACGGGATGCCACCAGCCGCGAGCTGAAACTGATCACTTCAATCACGCAAAACGTTGCCGCGCAAACAGCAGAAGGTGTCGATTTTGAAATTGGTTATGATTTTGACGTCATGGGCGGCCTGGTTAAAACCAAACTGATCGGTACTTATCTGGATTCACGCAAAACCTTCTCGTTCCAGGACAATCCTTCAGTGTATGAAGAAAACGCCGGTACTGAAGGTGAAGCGGTATGGCAGGAAAACTTCTCGGTGTCTTATGCACGTGATGCCTGGACAGCAACCTGGAAAACCCGTCACTTAAGCGCGGTCAGCCTGTATTCAGACCAGGACCTGGTAACCAACCCGGATCCGGTCGACATCATGGGCTACGGCAGCTACTTCATCACCGATATCAGTCTGGGTTACCAGTTTGAAAACGGCGTGAACTGGAGCGTCGGTGTCGACAACCTGTTTGACCGTAACCTGCCGGGTGTCACTACCGGTACAGGCACAGGCTCAGCCAGCTACGACAATATTGGCCAGTTCTTCTACACCACAGTGTCTTACAAGATGTAAGTACATTGCATAGTTGAACAAAGGGGGCTGATTTCAGCCCTCTTTTTTATTTGAGGTTTATTGAGGCCTTATGCCACTTTGTTCTTAGCAAGTGAAATTCGCTGTATCGGGAAGTCTGAAAGTCTGGCCGCTGAGCATGCTAAAAGCTCAAGCTAAATTTAATAATATTGTTTACTTTCAAAATATTACAGTCATGACAACCCTATTTTCCGGCTGCATCTGTCATCAATGCCCCTTATAACCACAAATGCAAACAAACCGCTAAACACCCAGACATCCAGACATCCAGTTATAACCAAATCATCTGATAAAGCATCAATTGCTGCTTTTTCAACACTTCAACTGCTGGTTAAATGCGCCGCAATGACCGCCGTACTGATACGACGGCAGCCTCAAGATGCGGAGTTGATTTATGACCACAGCCACTTTACCGATGTTGGATTTAGCGCAGTACCAGGGTGAACACCGTGCTGAGTTTTTACGCCAGCTGCGCGTGGCGTCCCGGGATGTCGGCTTTTTCTACCTGACGGGTCACGGCATCAGCCTTGAAGCACAACAGCAAATGCTGGCAATTAGCCGCGAATTTTTTGCCTTGCCGCTGGCGGATAAAATGCAGGTGCAAATGCTCAACTCCCCGCATTTTCGTGGTTACACCCGCTTAAACGGCGAACTGACGCGTGGTCAGCCGGATCAGCGTGAGCAGTTTGACATCATGCGGGAAGACGAAGTTGTGGGCCTGCCCACCAGCAATGCTTTGTGGCGCCGTTTAGTCGGGCCAAATCAGTGGCCTACCGCTTTACCAGCGTTAAAACCGGCCTTGCTGTCATTTCAGCAACAACTGACCGACGTCACTGTCACCCTATTGCGCGCCATGTTAGAAGCACTGGAATTACCGGCCAATGCGCTGGACCACACCATTGCTGGATTAAATGGTCAGGAAGGGCCATATCAGCACATGAAAATAGTCCGTTATCCTGTGGCAACTGCGAATGCCAGCAAACAGGGCGTCGGCGCACACAAAGATCCGGGTTATCTGACGCTGGTGTTGCAGGACCAACAAGCCGGCCTCGAAGTGGAAACCGCAGACGGCTGGGTGTTGGCGGAACCGGTCCCAGGCGCCTTTGTAGTCAATATCGGCGAGCTGCTGGAAATGGCCTCCAACGGCTATTTAAAAGCCACTACGCACCGCGTCACCAGCCCGCAGCGGCATGACCGCTACTCAGTGGCGTTTTTTATGGCGGCGCAGCTCGATGCCACTGTACCAGTGTTGCCGCTCAACGCCGAACTGGCGGCTGAAGCACAAGGCCCCGCGACAGATCCGGCCAATCCGTTGTTGCGCCAGGTTGGCGATAACACGCTGAAAGGCCGTTTGCGCTCGCATCGCGACGTCGCAGCCCGGCATTATCCGGAGCTGGCGCAAGCAAGCTGAGTACCCACTTTTACTGGTCTTCCGGACACAGCCGCCAAGCAAGCTGCGCGTCCGGATGGCTCGGTTTTTTCCCACAAATTCGCTAGGCTTGCCGGCAATATCACCGGCTGGCCCGGTCTTCGTTTACAAGGTAGAACTCAATGAAAACGCAAACGCTGGCGGTCCATGCCGGCCAACAACCAGACCCGAGCACCGGCGCCTTAAATACTCCGGTATATCTGACCAGCACTTACAGCTACGGCACAGCGCAGGAAGGCAAAGACCGCTTTGCCGGCAAAAACCCAGGGTATATCTACAGCCGGTTTGCCAACCCAACTTCCAGTGCGCTGGAGCAAAAACTGGCGGCCTTAGAAGGCGCCGACGAAGCCGTGGTGGTCGCGAGCGGCATGGCGGCCATCAGTTCTATCGTCTACGCCCTGACACAACAAGGCGACGAAGTCGCTTTTATCGACCCGGTCTATGGCGGTACCGACGCCTTTTTGCGCAACACCTTAGTGCGCGCCGGCGTCAAAGTGGTCAGCTACAGCTCAGATGATGATTTTGTCAGCCGCCACAATCCAAATACCCGTTTGGTGTTGTGGGAGCCTGTCACCAACCCAACGCTGAAAGTTGTCGACAGCCGCAAAATCATCGCAGTCGCCAAACAAATTGGCGCTATCACAGTCTGTGACAACACGTTTCTGACGCCGGCACTGTTTCAACCGCTCAGCATCGGCGCGGATTTAGTCATGCACAGCGGCACTAAATATCTTTGTGGCCACGGCGACATTATCGCTGGTGTGATTGCCGGCAATGGACCGCTTATTCAGCGTGTGCGCACGGTCGCGCTGAAACATATCGGCGTGCCGATGGGGCCACAGGAAGCGTATTTATTGCAACGCGGCGTAAAAACCCTGCCACTGCGGATGCGGGCGCATTGTGACAATGCTAAAGCGGTGGCGGAATTTTTAGCCACGCAGGAAAAAGTCGCCGCAGTCTACTTCCCGGGTTTAGCGGCTCATCCGGGACATCAGGCTATTGCCGACACAGCCAGCGGTTTTGGCGGCATGGTGGCGCTGGAACTACACGGTGGCTTTGACGCCTGCGCCCGTCTGCTTGATAACCTGACATTATTCGCGCAGGCGGTGAGTTTAGGCGATTTAGAAAGTCTGGCTTGTCATCCAGCCAGCACCACCCATGCCGCGATGACGCCGGACGACCGGGCGCGTGCCAATGTTACCGACAAGTTGGTGCGTTTAAGTATCGGCGTGGAAGATATCGAAGACTTGCTGGCGGATTTGGCCCAGGCGCTGGCGAAGGTCTGATCTTTTGGCTCAGTATTCAAAAGACTGAATCGCAACCCGGTTCAGTCTTTTTTCATGCCCGACAACAACAAGTAAAAATTTCCTTGCTCAGCCCCAGGCAGGGTCATATCCATGATCATCGTATTGGTGTCTTTAGAGTAGAATTGACGCAACTGGCGATTGAGCGCATCCAGCGCGGCAGGTTTCAATGAGGTGCCATACAGCTCACAACCATTTTGCCGGCACTGCACGCGTTCCACCTGTAAAAACTTCAGCTCTTGTTGCGTGACCAATAAATCCTGCAACTGCTGCTCTGTGGCGAGAGCCCAATCCGTATCGACCTCGGTTTGCTGAAAAGCCTGCATCTGCTGCTTTACCGGGTCCGGAAAGCCCGACAAATCCTGCTGTAGCCGCTTGGGATACTGCTGTTCAACAAAGGCCAGCCAACTTTCATCGACTGTCGATTGCTGCCAGGCTGGGTCAGATAATGCCGGTGCAGCCGGGCGGGCCTGTTGCTGCGGCTCTGCCGGTTCCGGGGAAGTAGTCTTTGTCGGTGCCGGTGTGCTCGTCGCTGGTGCAGCAGATGGTGCTGAAATAGTTGGCGCAGCAATAACAGCAGTCGCCGCATCTGCGGCTGGCGGAACAGCTACAGCCGATGGCTGGAATTGCGCCAGCCCAAAACCTATCGCCACGCCAATCAGTAACACCACAGAGTAACCCGGCAGCCCCTTCATCTTATTTGTTCCTGTTGATTTATGCTTTTGGCATATTGCGCAGCACAATATGCACCTGATTCATCTTGTCGTCGGTCACCACAGAGCGGCTCATACTTTGACTGACCGCCCAAGGCTGTTGCATCAGCTGATGAAACATCACAGCAACCGCTGGCGGTGTGCGCTCCAGCAACAATAATTCACAGCTGGTTTGCAGGCAGCGAACGAAGTCGAGCTGAATATATGCAGCTTGTGGATGCAGCTGGATAAAATCACGCAATTTTTGTTCAGTCCGTGTAGCCCATTCTGCATCGGGTTGCTCCTGCAAAAAGCTTTTCAGAGCTTCGGAAATCTGTGGCGGCACATAAGTCATCATCGGTTGATAAAACTTTGGATACTGCGCAGCGACAGTGGCTTGCCAATCGGCGTCCACTTTTAGCGGCTCGTTGGGTTGCCACAAATCTTCCAGAGCCGGCAACTGTGCAGCAGGGCTTGCTGGCTCTGACGGTATCGATGGTTCTGCTTGCACTGATGGTTCGGGCTGCTCAGTTGACGGGCCAGCGGCTGTGGGTGTTGCCCTGGCTGTGTGTGTTGCACTGGCTGTGTGCACCTGGTTTGCAGTGTTGTCCGGACGGGGCGCTGGTTGCGCCAACCCGTTTGCAGCTGCAGCGATTTGCGGCAGATTTGCCACGAATTCAGCGTGCTGACTGGATGCCAGTTGATAGCCGAGGACAAAACCAACCAACAAAACCAATGAATACTTCCATAGAGACTGCATGTTCTTCCCCTGAACATATTGATCTAACAGCAAATTAAATTGAAAGTGCCGCAAATGCAAATGCATTGTTACAAGCTGACACTGATCAGATTTGCTTTCACCTGCGTGCAAGCCAATACTGGCAAGGCTCAAAAACCCATAATAAAAACTCAGGAACAAATATGAAAACATCTTTCCAACCTACGCTCATCGCGGTGTTGGTCGCCGGCGCTTTGCTCAGTTGCCAGCCCGCCAGTAAACCCGCAGAACCAAACACCGTTGCTCCGGCACAAGCCGCAGCTCCGACCGCTGAAGAAGCCAAAGCTTTTGTGGCGAAAGCCTCGGAGCAAACCCGTCAGTTATTGCTGGAAGTCAACCGCGCCGACTGGATAGCCAACACCTATATCACGGAAGACACTGAAGCGCTGTCGGCCGATTACAACAAAAAGCTGACCGAAGCTGTGGTCGCGCTCGCCAACGAAGCCGCGCGTTTTAATGACACCCAGGTTGACGCCGACACCCGCCGCCAGCTGGATAAACTGAAACTGGCGCTGACGTTAGCCGCACCCAAAGATCCGGCCAAAACTGAAGAACTCGCAGGCATAGTCGCCAAACTCAATGCCATGTACGGCAAAGGCAAATACACCAATGCAGCCGGCAAAGAAATGGCACTGGGTGAAATGTCGGCGGTGATGGCCAGTTCGCGTAGCTTTGATGAACAACTCGAGATGTGGAAAGGCTGGCACGACACCGCGGCGCCGATGAAACCTTTGTATGTACGCCAGGTTGAGCTTGCTAACGAAGGGGCGCGTGAGCTGGGGTATGCCGACACCGGTGCCATGTGGCGCTCCAAATATGATATGGATGCCGACGCCTTTGCTGCTGAACTGGACAAACAATGGGGCGCAGTCAAACCACTGTATCAGGCGCTGCATTGCCATGTACGCGCCAAACTTGGTGAAAAATATGGCACCGACAAAGTGCCGCAAGATAAACCGATCCCGGCGCATTTGCTCGGCAATATGTGGGCACAAACCTGGGGCAATATTTATGATCTAGTGGCGCCGGAAAATTCAGATCCGGGTTATGACGTGACTAAATTATTGGCAGACAAAGGTTATGACGAGCTGAAAATGGTCAAAGGCGCCGAAGGCTTCTTTACCTCTTTGGGCTTTGCGCCACTGCCGGAAACCTTCTGGACCCGCTCACAATTCACCAAACCACGCGATCGCGATGTGATTTGCCACGCGTCAGCCTGGGATTTAGACGCCAAAGACGATTTACGCATTAAGATGTGTATCGAAAAAACCGGCGAAGAGTTTGCGGTGATTCACCACGAATTAGGACACAACTTCTATCAGCGCGCCTATAAACATCAGCCGGTGTTTTATCAGGACAGTGCCAATGACGGTTTCCACGAAGCCATCGGTGACACCATCGCTTTATCGGTCACGCCAAAATATCTGCAGCAAATTGGCCTGCTGGAGCAAGTGCCGGACGAATCCAAAGATATTGGCCTGTTAATGAAAATGGCGCTGGATAAAGTGGCGTTTCTGCCTTTTGGTTTGTTAGTTGATCAGTGGCGCTGGCAGGTGTTTTCCGGTCAGGTGAAACCAGAGCAATACAACGAGGCCTGGTGGAAATTACGCGAGAAATATCAGGGTGTGTCTGCACCAGTGGCACGGACTGAAGCTGATTTTGATGCCGGTGCCAAGTTCCACGTGCCGGCCAACACGCCTTATACCCGGTATTTCCTCGCGCATATTCTGCAGTTCCAGTTCCACAAAGCGCTGTGTGAAATAGCCAAAGACGCCGGTCCAATCCACCGCTGTTCCATTTATAACAGCAAAGAAGCCGGCACTGCGCTGAACGCCATGCTGGAAATGGGCGCCAGCAAACCCTGGCAGGACGCGCTAGCCACTTTAACCGGCAAACCTGAGATGGATGCTTCGGCGATTCAGGCTTATTTTGCGCCGCTGCAAGCCTATCTGGACGAGCAAAACAAAGGCCGCCAGTGTGGTTGGTAATGGCTGGTGATTTGAGTTGGTGGTGTAACAAACACAAAGGGCAGCGCAGGCTGCCCTTTGCGTTTTTCACCGATGTTTAGGCCATCAAACAGGCATTTAACCAGCGCAACGCCAGGTCCAGGGTTTCCAGACGTTGCTGCAGCGCCGTTCAGAATTTACTGTCGAGTTGTTTTTGTAACTCCTGTAGCTGTTCTTTGCTGAATTTACCATTGGCCAGTAATTTTTTAATCAGCTCAAACTCATGGCCCTCGCCGGCCACCATTTTGTGCATCACCACTTTGTCGGTGATGACCCGAACATCCAAATCCAGATCGTCACCATCAAGCGTTTTCACCAGCACCTGCGGCTCACCCGGTGCAGTGGACTTCATTTGTTCGACGATTTTGCGGATTTTGTCGCGTTTTTCGGCCGGCAGTTCCGCCAGCGCTTTCTCCAGTTCAGCCGGGCTTTGGCTGCTGTCCCATTTAAAGGTTTTGCCGTAGGCGTCGTTCAGCACCAGCACTTTGGTTTGTTTTTTCTCGGTCACTTTGTCCGGGCTTTTATCAGTCGGTTCAGCCACAGCACCAGCCTGCGCACAGGCGGTCAGTGACAACAACAGCAACGGGAATAGGATCTTCGGTAAACATTGGCCAGATTTTTTCATCATTTCACTCCTTGGGAATTAGAGTCCGGTGCCGGACTCTGACACATCACCATAGGAAGTTTGATGCCATAATTTTTATTGTTATTTTTCATGCAGTTAAAATTTAAGGCTTGCGAACGCCAGCAAAATATCCCGAAATGAGGAGATCAGATTGCCGATATGCGCCACTGGCTGTGGCAGCCACTGATTTCATTTAATAAAAGTGATTTATTTCAGCAGGTTAATCGCCAGCAACATTCAGCTGCACTGGCATCGAATTTGCCAACTAACCATAACAGTGGCTCACATCTAGCCTTAGCAACAGGAATTCGCATGTCATTCAGTTTACCCAAAGCCCTGATCCTCGGCGTCTGTAGTCTATTTGTGCTGATGGGCCTCAGTCAGGCGCTGACGCTGTGGTGGTTTCAGCAACAATTACAGCAAGAGCTTAGTGAGCAAAGTCAGGCGCTGAGCCGGATCATTCTGGCCCGCACGGCTGAAAAACTGCAGCATCAGTTTGTGTTTAATACCAACAGTGCGGTTCAGGTCTTCACGACAGACCAAGGTGCCCAGCCACAAGTCTCAGTCCAGTCAGAGCAACCAGCCGCGGCTACTGCTCCTGCACAGAACACGCCGCCAGACCGGCAAGTGGAAGTACGTAAACTGGAAAACGGCATCACTATTGTCAAAATGCAACAGCACGACGATGGCAAGGCCAAGGTCGACCTGGATTTAAACCTGCAACTTGAACAAACCCTGGCTGAATTAAAACAGCAAGGCGCAGCGCCGCAGCATTGGGTCAGCCAGTTTAAATTAAAAACCAGCGGCTCCAGCCAGCAACTGATCAATCAATACCTCGGCTATCAGCTGCTGGCGCTGGCGCTGTCGACCGCTTTAGCGCTGTTGCTGCTGCTTTGGTTTGGTGCGCGTTTGTTACAGCCGCTGCAGCGACTGGTGCAGGGATTTCGCGCTCTCGCGCAGGGCGAAGCCGGTATCCAGCTCGATACGCAGGCGCCACTGGCAGAATATCGTCAGGCGCTGAAGCAGTTTAATTTAGCCAGCACTGAACTTGCCGCCTTGCAGCAGCAAAAAGCCGAGCTGGCCCGCCAGCAGCAGCTGGTCGAACTCGGCGAAATGAGCCGCGGTCTGGTACATGCGCTCAGAAACCCGATTCATACCATGGCTCTGGCGCTTGAGCAGGTCTCCGGCAACGACCCGGCCTTGCAGCAGCTGATTGAGCAAAAAATGCAGCATATCAACCGCACGTTAAGCACTCTATTGACGCTGAGCTGTCAGGGCGTTGACCGCAGCACGCCGGTGGCACTCAAAGCCGTGCTGCAGGACCTTTGTCTGGAATTCTCTGCACAACAACTGCAACTGGACGCACCAACGCTCAGTTGCCGCGGCGCGGAAGCGGAACTGCGTTTTATTCTGCATGTGCTGGTCAGTAATGCCGTGGAGGCCAGCCCACAACCGGGTACTGTTTACCTGAAGTTGTGGCAGGCAACCGACGGCATTTATTTTCAGGTTACAGATCAGGGCCCAGGCCTGAGCCCAACCGTTGCCGCGAGCCTGTTTCAGCCCCATATCAGCAGTAAAGCCGAAGGCGCCGGTATGGGGCTTTATCTGGCGCAGCGCCTGCTGCAAATGTATTACCTGGGCGATATTGAGCTGCAAAACAGACCGGGAGGCGGCGTGTTGGCGCAAATCAGGCTGGGCACGGAGATCAACCAATGACTCTCTCACAAACATCACATCAGCCGTTGTCATTGCAACAACCACAACTGCTGGTAGTGGAAGATGATCACAGCCAGCGCCAGCTGGTCACCGAGTTATTACAGGCCGAAGGCTATCGCGTCTACAATGCGGACAGCGTACCGGCGGCTATTTTGCAATTGCAGCAACAGCCGGACATCGCGCTGGTATTCAGCGACTGGAAACTCGGCAGTTTAAGCGGCTTGGAACTGCTGGATTATTGCAAAACACATTATCCAACCGCCGGTTTTGTTATCGCAACGGCTTACGGCTCGGTCAGTCATGCGGTAGAAGCCATTCAGGCCGGCGCCGACGACTATCTGGCAAAACCCTTTAAGCGACAAGAACTGTTGCTGGCGGTCCGAAAAGGCCTGCGCGCTCGCAGTCTGCGCAAACAAAACCAGCAACTCAGTGCCGCGCTCAGTGAGCAACAGCAGCTGGTGGATATCATCGGTCATGCACCTTGTATGCAGCAGCTGTTTCAACGCATTCAGCGTATTTCCGGCACTGATGTGACTGTACTGATCAGCGGCGAAAGCGGCACCGGCAAAGAGCTGGCGGCGCGGGCGCTGCATCAGCTATCGCCGCGCCGGCACGGGCCATTTATCGCATTGAACTGCGGCGCTATTCCGGAAAGCCTAGCGGAAGCCGAGTTATTTGGTGCCGAAAAAGGCGCTTTTACCGGCGCCCATGCAGCTAAAGCCGGTAAGTTCGAAGCGGCAGAAGGCGGCACGTTGTTTTTGGATGAGATCGCTGAACTGCCGCTCAGCCTGCAAGCAAAACTGCTGCGTTTATTACAGCAAGGCACGGTCACCCGCCTCGGCAGCCATCAGGAGATCAAACTGAATGTGCGTATCATTGCCGCCAGCCATCAGGATTTGGCCGTGGCAGTGCGTGAGGGGCGTTTTCGTGAAGATTTGTTTTACCGGCTCAATGTAGTCCCGCTGCATATGCCGGCGCTACGGGAACGTAGTGAAGATATTCCGCGCCTGCTGGAGCATTTTCTGCAATTACACCAACAGCGTTATCAACAGCAGGCGCCAAACTTAAGCAAACAGGCGTTGAAGCAGCTGCTCGGCTATCGCTGGCCCGGCAATGTGCGCGAATTAGCCAACCGGATTGAACGCTATGTATTGCTGCAGGATGAGCAGGAATTGCTGGCAGGGTTACAGCCGGATGCCGGCCAATCTCCGACCAGCGGTTTTGTGTTACCGCCACAAGGTCTGGCCTTTGAAATGCTGGAGAAAAGCTGTCTGCAGCAGGCATTGCAACGCTGTGAGGGCAACAAAGCGCAGGCAGCGCGCTTGCTGCAGTTGCCCTATAAAGCGTTTTTATACCGGCTGGAAAAGTTTGGCTTAACCGGCTGAGGGTTCGTCGTCGGTGTGTTGCTGTGTTAACGCATCACGCCTGCGACGATAGCGGGTGCGCAACTGATAAAACCCATTGGTCAGTACCGTCGCCAATGCCACGCCGAGTAAATCCGCCAGAATATCCAGCAGCTCAAAGCTGCGGGACGGGAACAGTAACTGACTGCCTTCTTCCAGCAAGGCAAAGCCTAAAGTTAGCACCACACCGAGATAGAGCCGGACAGGCCCCAACGCCACTTGCCGCGCTTTAGTGGCAAAGTTCAGCAACAAGGCCAAAGCACCAAACAGCAGCACATGACCCATTTTATCGCCATAAGGCAAAGACCCGGCCAGCTGCAGAAAATAGTTCGGCGCGCCGGAATCTGCCGCCACTATGACCCAAATCAGAAAACTAAAAAAAGCGATCGCCGGTAACCAACGCATATTTTCCCCTGTCATCCCGCCCTGATGCGCGATGGTCACAACAAAAACGATTTATTTTCGCATCCACCCTAAACTTTTTTCCGTACCCGTACGACCAAAGTTCAGATTCAACATCAACAAGGATATTCATCATGGCCCAAGGTTCTGTCCAATCAGATCTTATCCAGTCCCCCGGCTGGCGTCAGGCCGGCCAGGTTTTTCTGCTGTTTATGCTGGCGATGCTGTTTGCTAATGCCCTGTTGCTATTTCTCGAAAGCAAACTTGGCCTATATAGTTACTTTGCAGCACCACAACTGCAGCTGCTGACACAGCCTATTCAGTGGTTTTGTCAGATCCTGACTTAAAAGGCTCCACTTGATAGCCGGCTTGTTGCAATAACGCCAACACTCCTTCAGTACCGGCTAAATGGCCCAGTCCCACTAACACCAGCTCTTGTTCATTGTTCCCGAACAGTCCCTGAATTTGCGGCAACCAGGCCTGATTGCGGGCGACAAACATTTGCTGATACGTCTGGGCATCGGCTGATTTCACTGGCGTCAGCACCAGTTGCTCCACTGCTGCCAAATCGCCACTGCGCCAGGCACCAAGTATTTTGGTCATCATCTCCGCCGTGTCACCGACATCATTCAGCGCATGTTGCAAAAACAGATCTTCGCGGCCTTCACCTAAGCCAGCTAATAATTTCAATTGAAATTCAATTGGTTCCAGATATTTCAGCATTTTTTTCTGTTGCTGCGCCAAGGTCAGATAATGCTGATCAACACCGGGTGAAGTGAACTGATGCTGCTGCAGCTCCAGCAGTGTCAGCTGAGTCACCAGCATGCCGGGTTTAAATTGTTCGACCTGCGGCAAGCTCAGCTTGTGCCGTTGCAGGATCTCCAGCAACTGCTGGCGGGTTTTAGCTGCCAGCTTGCTGCTCAGCGTAGTGCCTGCCGGATACATCAGCTGTTGTTGCAGCGAAGCGGCGCTTGACTGGTCCTGCATTGGCGCCAAATCCGTCTCCAGCACCACTACGTCACTGTGTTGAAAAGCCGCATCAAACTCGGCCGGCAAAGGATATTGCGCCGGCGGCAGCATGTGCACAGTGCCGCCAATGAACAGTTGATCTGCGCCTTTACTGACCCGCCATACAGCGCTGTCGGCCTGTGCCAGTGCGCTGCACAACAACAAAATGACACTATATAACCGCGCCTGCATCGTTGATTTCCTTATTGTTCCTGACAGAAAAGGCCGGTGATACCGGCCTTTTTACTTATTTCTTAATTTTCTGCGGTCGTTGCCAGCCACTGATATGACGCTGTTTAGTTCTCGCCACCACCAGCTCATCAGCGGCAACATCGTGCGTCACCACAGAACCGGCACCGACAGTGCTGTTCTGACCCAGCGTCAACGGCGCCACCAGAGAACTGTTGGAGCCAACAAAAACACCATCTTCAATGGTGGTCTGGAACTTGTTGGCACCGTCATAGTTACAGGTAATAGTACCGGCACCGACGTTCACTTTGCTGCCGATCACCGCATCGCCTAAATAAGTCAGGTGATTGGCCTTCGAGCCTTTACCGAGCCGGGTTTTTTTCAGCTCGACAAAGTTACCGACATGGCTGTCGTCCGCCAGCACTGAATCAGGCCGGATGCGGGCAAAAGGCCCGACCGAACAATCGGCACCAATAGACGATGATTCCACCATAGTATTGGCTTTGATTTCAGTGTTATCGCCGACCGTGCAATCTTTCAGGATACAATTGGCGCCAATCACTACACCATTGCCCAATACCACTTTGCCTTCAAAAATAACGTTAATATCGATCATCACGTCCGAACCAACGGTCACTTCGCCACGCACATCAATGCGCGCCGGGTCACGTAAGTTCGCACCGTTCAGCATCAACTCTTCGGCTTTGCGGGCCTGATAAGCGCGTTCCAGCTGGGCAAGCTGTACACGGTTATTCGCGCCTTCGGTCTCAATCGGGTTGGCCGGATGCGCTGTGGCGATATCGACGCCATCGGCATGCGCCATCGCAATGATATCGGTCAAATAAAATTCGCCCTGGGCGTTATTGTTTTGCAGTTTACCCAGCCAGTGTTTGAGCTGTTTGCCCGGCACCGCCATGATGCCGCTATTCACTTCGGCGATTTTCAGCTGTTCGGCATTAGCATCTTTTTGCTCAACAATACCCACGACTTTACCGTTTTGCCGCACCATCCGGCCATAGCCAGTGGGGTTTTGCAGGTGGACCGTCAGCACGGCCAGGCCGTTCTCGCTGCGCGCCGCCAGCAGTTGCTGCAGCGTTTCCAAGCGGGTCAGTGGCACATCGCCATAAAGCACCAGCACCACGTCGTCATCAGCAACCTGCGGCAGAGCCTGTTGCACCGCATGGCCGGTGCCCAGTTGCTCGGCTTGCAGTACCCAGTTCAGCGGCTGGTCGCCTAAACCGGCTTTCAGCTGCTCAGCACCATAGCCATACACCAGATTAATTTGCGCTGCATTGAGCTGACGCGCGGTATCGATCACATGCTGCACCATCGGCCGCTCTGCGACTTTGTGCAACACTTTCGGTAAAGCTGATTTCATCCGGGTGCCTTTGCCGGCTGCCAGGATCACGACGTTTAATGCCATCTGAGCCAATCCTTTTAATAATGATGCGGCCATTCTAACCGAACAGCACTGAAATTACAGGGGCGGTGTTGGGTGTTGGTCAAGAGCAAAATGGAGCAACTATTGTCCTTGCCAAGAAGCCACAAACTCTTCACCGTACAGCGATTTGTAGTGCAAAGTGATTTTCAGGGTTTTCATCAGCAGATCAAACTGCGCTGGTGTTAAAGTGCAGGATTCGTCGGCAGCACGGATCACCATCTGGCGGTCGCCAACTTTATAAAACCGCGCAACGTTACCAGCACCAAAACACAGCTTTGAATTATCAATGCCCAGCGCCGGCCAGATGCCGTGAGCACTTTGCAGCTTTTGACCAGCAACCTCAAAGTCCACCTGCGTCACTTCAGCCGGTCCGAGGCCATTGTTGTTCACTAATAAAACAAAGGCTGTCCTGCCTTCTGCAGCCGGGTCCATATTGGCTTCAAATTCGAGGTACGGCCGCAGCGACAATTTATTATGTTGCTGGAATGAATAGCCCTGCCACACCGACGTAATCAGCGCACATAAAGCCATGATTACCGTGCTGATCGCCGTCCATTTTTCCCAATGAATAGTTTTGCTGTTTTGCTGGTCCATTTGAGGGCTCTTTTTGTTTGGTACGAGAAACAGCAGCTGTGTTTCTTGTCACCGTCTTAGTTTGTGAAACCTCAGATTAACATAGATAAATGGCAAAAAAAAAAGCCACCCGCAGGTGGCTTTTTCAGCAAGAAACAACTTACTTTTTGCGCAGTTTCTGGATCAGACGCAACTGAGCAATCGCTTCGGCCAGCTGGGCCGCAGCTTCTGCATAGTTGAAGTCAGCGCCGGCATGTTGCATCGCTTCTTCGGCTTTTTTCTGAGCCGCCAATGCTGCCTGCTCGTCCAGGTCTTCCGCACGGATCGCCACATCGGCCAGCACTGTCACGGTGTGCGGTTGTACTTCAAGTACACCACCTGCCACATAAATCAGATGCTCTTCACCGAACTGTTTTACGATCCGCACCATGCCTGGCTTGATGCCAGTCAGCAGTGGAATGTGGCCAGGTAAAATACCCAGCTCACCTTCGCTACCAGTAACCTGAATGGACTCAACAAGGCCGGAGAAGATACGCTCTTCAGCACTTACCACGTCCAACTGTACTGTCATCGCCATTTCGCTCTCCTAAAGCTGTAAAATTACAGCTTCTTCGCTTTTTCGATCGCTTCGTCGATAGAACCAACCATGTAGAAGGCTTGTTCTGGCATGTGATCGAATTCACCTTCCAGGATGCCTTTGAAGCCACGGATAGTGTCTTTCAGAGAAACGTATTTACCTGGAGAGCCAGTGAATACTTCAGCAACGAAGAATGGCTGTGACAGGAAACGCTGGATCTTACGAGCACGGAATACTGTAGTGCGGTCTGCATCTGACAGTTCGTCCATACCGAGGATCGCGATGATGTCTTTCAGCTCTTTGTAACGCTGCAGCACTGACTGTACGCCACGGGCCACTTCATAGTGTTCTTTACCGATCACCAGAGGGTCCAGCTGACGTGAAGTTGAGTCCAGTGGGTCGATCGCCGGGTAAATACCCAGAGACGCGATGTTACGGCTCAGTACGACTGTTGCGTCCAGGTGAGAGAACGTAGTGGCTGGTGACGGGTCAGTTAAGTCGTCCGCAGGTACGTAAACGGCCTGGATAGAAGTGATAGAACCAGTTTTGGTTGAAGTGATACGTTCCTGCAGAACGCCCATCTCTTCCGCCAGTGTTGGCTGGTAACCTACCGCTGAAGGCATACGGCCTAACAGTGCAGATACTTCAGTACCGGCCAGGGTGTAACGGTAGATGTTGTCAACGAAGAACAGTACGTCACGACCTTCGTCACGGAACTTCTCGGCCATCGTCAGACCGGTCAGTGCCACGCGCAGACGGTTTCCTGGCGGCTCGTTCATCTGGCCATAAACCAGTGATACTTTGTCCAGAACGTTTGAGTCGTTCATTTCGTGGTAGAAGTCGTTACCTTCACGGGTACGCTCACCAACACCGGCGAATACTGAGTAACCGCTGTGCTCGATTGCGATGTTCCGGATCAGTTCCATCATGTTAACGGTTTTACCTACACCGGCACCACCGAACAGACCTACTTTACCGCCTTTTGCGAACGGGCAGACTAAGTCGATAACCTTGATACCTGTTTCTAACAGAGCGTTAGAAGCAGCCTGGTCTTCGTAGCTTGGTGCTGCGCGGTGAATTGGCATACGCTCTTCTTCACCGATTGGGCCGGCTTCGTCGATTGGCTCGCCCAGTACGTTCATGATACGGCCCAGTGTGGCTTTACCCACAGGCACGTGAATAGCTTTGCCAGTGTTGGCAACTTCAGCACCACGACGCAGACCGTCGGTGGAGCCTAACGCGATGGCACGTACAGTACCGCCACCCAGCTGTTGTTGTACTTCAAGTACCAGACCAGCCAGATCGCCGCTTGTTACGTTTAACGCGTCATAGATACCAGGTACCGCATCTTGTGGAAAGTCGATATCCACAACGGCGCCAATGATTTGGACTACCTTACCTTGACTCATGTTAATTCCTCTAATTTCTCAAACCTGTTAACCAAGCATTAAACAGCTGCAGCACCGCCGACGATTTCGCTCAGTTCCTGCGTAATGGCTGCCTGTCGTGCCTTGTTGTAAACCAGTTTCAGTTCGTCCATCAGGCTGCCGGCGTTGTCGGTAGCGGCCTTCATTGCCACCATCCGCGCTGCCTGCTCGCTCGCTGCGTTTTCTACAACGCCCTGATAGACCTGAGACTCAATAAAACGATCCAGTAATTTATCCAGGATGACCTTCGGATCTGGTTCGTAAATGTAGTCCCAGCTGTGTTTTCTGGCTGAAAGCTCTGCTTTTGGCAAAGGTAAGAGTTGCTCGATCACTGGTTCTTGTTTCATGGTGTTCACAAACTTGTTGTAAACCACATATAAACGGTCAATCTTGCCTTCTGAATATGCATTCAGCATGACCCGGACCGAACCAATGACATCAGCCAAACGTGGGTTATCGCCTGAACCCGATTGCTGCGCCAGCACCTTGCCACCAAAACGTTTGAAGAAAGCCGTTGCTTTGTTACCAATGACGGCAAACTCCGCTTTAACGCCTTTGTCTTTCCACGCTTTGAGGTCTTGTGATACACGCTTAAATTCGTTGGTATTCAGGCCGCCGCAAAGACCACGGTCTGTAGATATCACAATGTAACCCACCGTTTTCACGTCACGCTCAGTTAAGAACGGATGACGGTATTCGATGGTGCCATTGGCGATATTACCGATCACTTTGCGCATAGCTTCAGCGTATGGACGACTGTGGGCAACCCGCTCCTGCGCTCTGCGCATTTTGCTGACTGCCACTTTTTCCATAGCGCTGGTGATCTTACGAGTATTGTTAATACTCCCGATCTTACTTTTTATCTCTTTTGCGCCGGCCATGACTAATCTCCGAAAATTTCAACGAACCGGGTGATGTTGCCACCACCCGAATTGGTTACCAGGTCTGAGTCGCTTTAAACTTCTCAATAGCGCCTTTGATGGTCGCTTCGATCTGGTCGTTGTAGTTACCGGTTTTGTTCAGATCAGCCATGAACGCGCCGTGCTCTGCGTGCATATAAGCCAGCAGGGCCGCTTCGAAGTCCAGGATCTTGGCAACTTCGACGTCTTTCATGAAACCTTTTTCGATGGCAAAAATGGAAACACCCATATCAGCCACGCCCATTGGCGCGTACTGCAGCTGTTTCATCAGTTCTGTTACTTTCTGACCGTGGTCCAGCTGCGCACGGGTCGCATCGTCCAGGTCTGAAGCGAACTGCGCGAACGCAGCCAGTTCTGAGTATTGTGCCAACGCCAGACGGATACCACCGCCGAGCTTTTTGATGATCTTGGTCTGAGCAGCACCACCAACCCGCGATACCGAGATACCAGCGTTAACGGCTGGACGGATACCGGCGTTGAACAGGCCTGATTCCAGGAAGATCTGACCGTCAGTGATTGAAATCACGTTGGTCGGAACGAATGCTGAAACGTCACCAGCCTGAGTTTCGATGATTGGCAGGGCGGTCAGAGAACCGGTTTTGCCTTTCACTTCGCCATTGGTCAGACGCTCTACATAGTGTTCGTTGACGCGTGATGCACGCTCCAGCAGACGGCTGTGCAGATAGAATACGTCGCCTGGGTAAGCTTCACGTCCTGGTGGACGGCGCAGCAGCAGGGAGATTTGACGGTAAGCAACAGCCTGTTTTGACAGGTCATCGTATACGATCAGCGCATCTTCACCGCGGTCACGGAAGTATTCACCCATGGTACAGCCAGAGTATGGCGCCAGGAACTGCAGTGCAGCTGCTTCAGAAGCAGAAGCCACTACCACGATAGTGTGGGCGAGGGCATTGTGCTCTTCCAGCTTACGTACCACGTTGGCGATGGTCGAAGCTTTCTGACCCACGCAAACATAAATACATTTCACGCCAGTAGTTTTCTGGTTGATGATGGCGTCGATGGCCAGCGCTGTTTTACCAGTCTGACGGTCACCGATGATCAGCTCACGCTGACCACGACCGATTGGGATCATCGCGTCGACTGACTTATAGCCAGTTTGCAGCGGCTGATCAACCGATTGACGGTCGATAACGCCTGGTGCGATTTTTTCTACTGGTGCAAAACCAGCAGCATCCACCGGGCCTTTACCATCGATTGGTTCACCCAGAGTGTTCACCACACGACCTAACAGACCAGGACCGACCGGAACTTCCAGAATACGGCCAGTGGCTTTTA
The DNA here is from genome assembly GCF_000711985.1 of Rheinheimera texasensis DSM 17496. Taxonomy (GTDB): domain Bacteria; phylum Pseudomonadota; class Gammaproteobacteria; order Enterobacterales; family Alteromonadaceae; genus Pararheinheimera; species Pararheinheimera texasensis. The sequence continues at coordinate 53,482 of NZ_JONU01000014.1, read as the reverse complement.
CTTTGATACCTTCGCGCAGGTCCGCATATGGACCCATCACTACCGCACCAACTGAGCTGCGCTCTAAGTTCAGTGCGATAGCGTAACGGTTACCAGGAAGCTCGATCATCTCACCCTGCATACAGTCAGCCAGACCGTTGATGCGGATGATACCGTCTGTTACAGAGACGATAGTACCTTCGTTGCGAGCTTCACTGACAACTTCAAACTGAGCAATACGTTGTTTGATCAGTTCAGAGATTTCAGTGGAATTCAGTTGCATGCTCTAATCCCCAATTATGACTGCAGCGCAGTGGCTAAACGGTCTAATTTACCGCGAACTGAGCCATCAATAACCATATCACCGGCTTTGATTAACATACCCCCGACAACCGCCGGGTCTACGCTACAGTTCAACTTAACTTTGCGGGCTAAACGCTGTGATAACGCCGCGATCAGTTTGTCCTGCTGAGCAGAGCTCAGTACAGTTGCAGAAACCACATCAACAGTGGCTTCTTTTTCGTACTCAGCTTTTAACACCAGATAACCGTCTAACACGGCAGGTAATGCCGCCAGACGCTGGTTTTCTGCCATGACCTTAATCAGGTTCTGACCGTGGCTATTCAGCTGTTCACCACAAACCTGGATAAAAAAGGCTGCCTGTGCGTCGGCAGCACTGTTGCTTTGCAGGCGCTCGGCGACTACTGGATTTTTCACTACTTCAGCAGCGAAAAACAGCATATCAGCCCAGGCCGCCAAAGCGTTTTGTTCGACAGCAAAGTCAAACGCCGCTTTGGCATAAGGACGAGCGACATTCGTCAGTTCAGACATGGCTCTTCCTCTTTACAGTTCTGCAACCAGTTTATCCAGGATGTCGCTGTGAGCAGCTTCATCAATTGAACGTTGAAGGATCCGCTCTGCGCCGGCAACGGCGAGGGCAGCGACCTGCTTACGCAGTTCTTCTTTCGCCCGGATGCGTTCAGCTTCGACTTCGGCTTTAGCCTGAGCCAGGATTTTATCCCGCTCTGCCTGCGCTTTGACCGCAGCTTCTTCGATGATCTGCGCTTCGCGTTTTTTCGCCTGGTCAATCACCGCAGAAGCTTGCGCTTTTGCATCGACTAGCTGTTGTTTTGCTTTCTCTTGCGCCAACCGCAGGTCTTGTTCGGCGCGATCACTCGCGGCCAGACCATCTGCGATTTTTTGCTGACGAGTTTCAATCGCACCGATAATTGGTGGCCATACGTACTTCATACAGAAGAGTACGAACACCACGAACGCGATTAACTCACCAATGAGAGTGGCGTTAATATTCACGACCGCTTCTCCTTAAATAACCTGAGTAAATGTTCTGGTTCGCGTCCAATTACATTGCGAACAGCATGTACAGCGCGATAGCAACACCGATCATCGCGATGGCGTCGATCAGACCTGCTACAACGAACATTTTACCTTGCAGGCTAGGAGCCAGCTCTGGCTGACGAGCTGCAGACTCGAGGAATTTACCGCCCAGAGTACCGAAGCCGATTGCAGTGCCTAATGCACCTAAACCGATTAACAGGGCAACTGCGATCAGTTTTAAACCTAATACCATTTCCATGATGTTCTCCAAGTTACTAATGTTAAAGTTAAAGTTAAAAAGAAACCGTTATTAATGATGCTCGTGCGCCATGCTCAGATACACCACCGTCAGGATGGTGAAAATAAACGCCTGCAGCGGAATAACCAGCAAGTGGAACACAGCCCAGACGAAGTGCATTGGCAGCTGATATAAACCTGTCATCGCGATCAGGATGAAGATCAGCTCGCCAGCGTACAGGTTACCGAATAACCGCAGCGCCAGTGACAGAGGCTTGGCCAGCAGGGCTACAACTTCCAGAATGAAGTTGAACCAGTATAACCAAGGCGTGTTGAATGGCTGGGTGGTCAGTTCTTTGATAAAACCGCCGATGCCTTTCATTTTGATTGAGTAATAAATCATCAGGATAAACACACCCAGCGCCAGCGCGATGGTCATGTTCAGGTCTGTGGTTGGCACAGCCTTCATGTAGACGCTATGCGGGTCATAACCCATGGCAGCACCAATCTGTTGGGCAGTCCATGGAATAAAATCAACCGGTACTAAGTCCAGCAGGTTCATCAGCAGAACCCAGACAAAAATTGTCAGTGCCAGTGGGGCAATGAGCGGGTTTTTGCCGTGGAAAGTGCTTTTGACTGTGCTGTCAATGAATTCAACCACCATTTCAACGGCACATTGCCATTTCGTGGGGACACCGGCGTTGGCAGTTTTTGCCACAGCGCGGAAAGAGAACAGGAAAATCAATCCCATAAAGATTGACCAGCCTAAGGTGTCAACGTGAACGGTCCAAAAACCTTCGCCGACGCTCCAGTTGGTCAGGTGGTGGGTAATATAGTCTTTGCTCGTAAGCTCACCAGATGCCATCGTTAGTCCCAATTATCGTAGTTAATCAAAATCGGTAACAACGCCTGTAAGATCAGGGCGAACACCAGTCCGCCAAAAAACAGCCAAGGGATCAACAGTGCGTGTTTCAGCGCTGTTGCCACCAACAACGCCAACAATAAAAATTTTAGTGATTCACCGCGGTAGACCGATTTCAACACCAGTTCTGGCTGCAGGTCTGCCCGAAAGCGAAACACATACCACGTAAAAAGACTGTGCGGCACAACAACACAATAAATACCAAGCAATACAGATTTTGCGGCCAGCTTATCCCAAGCTGCCAGACACAGCGCCGCCAAAGCAATTCCTGCCAGCGACTGCCACAAAAAAGTCTGTAAAATCAATTTATAGCGTTGTTTTGTTGTGGTTAAAGGCACTGAATACCACCCGGAAATACGCAAAACAACGGGATAAAAAGCTCGCGCAAGTATACTTATCTGCCTTATTTTTGCAACCAAAAGCCGCGCCAATACTACGAATGTCGAACTTTCTGAAACCTGACCGGTTAATTTTCAGACTCAGACAGGCCCAATTTATGCAAGATACCATCTAATTCCGGCAAACTGCTGTAATTGATGACTAATTCGCCTTTGCCTTTACGGTTGTAACTAATACTGACCGGCGCACCAAATCGTTCACTTAATCGTGACTCTAATGCGGCTACATCCGGGTCTTTTGCTTTGGTTTCTTTCACCGGGGCAGGCTCCAGCAAACGCCGGATCAAAGTTTCCGCTTCGCGCACAGTCAGTTGCTTGGCAGCGATAATACGGCCGGTATCCGGTTGTTGCTCAGCCGGCAAGGCCAAAATGGCGCGGGCATGGCCCATCTCGATGTCACCATGTTCCAGCAGAGTTTTGACTTCATCCGCCAGCTGATTTAACCGCAATAAATTGGTCACTGTTGCACGCGATTTGCCAACTGCATCAGCGACTTGCTGATGCGTTAATTCAAATTCACTGAGCAGGCGCTGCAAAGCCACTGCTTCTTCCATCGCATTCAGATCTTCGCGCTGAATGTTCTCGATCAGCGCGATGGCCACAGCAGCTTCGTCCGGTACGTCTTTTAAAATGCAAGGTACCTCGGCCAGGCCCGCCAGTTGTGACGCGCGCCAACGCCGTTCACCGGCAATGATTTCATAGCGATCAGTACCAACCGGCCGCACCACAATCGGCTGGATCACGCCTTGGGCGCGGATGGAGCTTGCCAGTTCTTCTAACGCATCCTGCGACATATCTTTGCGGGGCTGATACTTGCCAGGCTGCAACCATTCGACTGGCAGCTTTTGTAATTCGGTTTGACGACTTTCAGTCTGACTTTCAGCCGGCGCGGCTGGCTTGCCCGTGGTCAGCAATGCATCTAAACCCCGGCCCAGACCTCTTTTTTTCAAAGACATTCGCAGCTTATTCCTTCACGTCACACCGCAGGGGTGGTTTTGGGTTGTTTTTTGTCGGCGCGGCGCAGAATTTCACCGGCCAGCGCCAGATACGCCTTGGCGCCAGTCGAGCTTTTATCGTAATACATCACCGGCGTACCAAAACTGGGCGCTTCGGCCAGACGCACGTTACGTGGGATCACAGCGCGATAGACTTTCTCGCCAAAGTGACGTTTGAGCTGCTCGGAAACGTCGTTGGCCAGCCGGTTGCGCGGGTCATACATGGTGCGCAGAATGCCTTCAATTTTCAGGTCAGCGTTCACCACAGCCGCCAGTTTATTGATGGTATCCACCAGCGCCGTCAGCCCTTCCAACGCGTAATATTCGCATTGCATCGGCACCAGCACAGAATCGGCAGCGGCCATCGCATTGACCGTCAGCATGTTCAGCGAAGGCGGGCAATCGATAAAAATGAAATCATACTGATCGCGGTAATTCTTCAGTGCGTTGCGCAACCGCAGTTCACGGGCGAACACGTCGAGCAGCCGTACTTCGGCTGCTGTAACATCGGAGTTCCCTGCAATCAGGTGATAGCCACCGGCAGTTTCTTTGACTACTACTTCCGGCAACGGCTTTTCGTCGACCAACAATTCATACGCCGTGGCGTGCACTTCATATTTGTCGACACCGCTGCCCATAGTGGCATTGCCCTGCGGGTCCAAATCGATGAGCAGGACTTTGCGTTTAGTCGCGGCCATAGACGCCGCCAGATTCACTGCGGTTGTTGTCTTGCCAACGCCACCTTTCTGATTGGCTATCGCGATGATTTTTCCCACAAAAATCCCTAGTCCGTGTTCAGACTGCTGTTTTTTCCAGCACCAGCAGATAACGTTGGCCGACCAACTCTGGCACTGTCAGTTCGACATTGCCGACAACTTTAACAAAATCAGGCAAAGCTGCAATTTCTTCCTGCGCTTGCGCACCCTTCATGGCGAGAAACTGGCCATTCGAGACCGGCAAATGCTGACACCAGTGCAGCATATCGTTTAAAGACGCAAAAGCACGACTGATCACACTGTCGTATTTTTCGTGGTGATCTTCGACCCGGCTTTGCACTGGCTGGATATTCTTCAGCCCCAGCTGCAATTTGACCTGATTTAAAAAACGCACGCGTTTGCCGAGACTATCCAGCAAGGTAAATTCTTTATCCGGGCAGCAAATAGCCAACGGGACGCCCGGCAAACCAGGCCCAGTGCCAACATCAATGATGCGTTGACCATGCAAATGGGGCGCGACAACCAGGCTGTCCATGATGTGCTTAACCAGCATTTCGTTAGGGTCGCGCACAGACGTCAGATTGTAAGCACTGTTCCACTTGTCCAGTAACTGCACGTATTGCACCAGCTGCTGCAATTGCAGATCTGACAGTTGCAGGCTGGTCTGCGCGACCAGCTTTCTTAATTTATCTAACATGTTGCATCCTGGCTCAGGCCGATTTTCTTAACAGACCCTGTTTTTTCAGATAAACCAACAGCAACGAAATAGCCGCAGGTGTGATGCCCGAGATCCTGGACGCTTGCCCCATAGTTTCAGGTTGTGCCTGATTCAGTTTAAGCACGACTTCGTTTGAGAGACCTTTCACCACAGAATAATCAAAACCGGCTGGCAAACGCGTGTTTTCATTGCGTTCCTGCTTGGCTATCTCGTCCTGTTGCCGGTTGATATAACCTTCGTATTTAATCTGGATCTCAACCTGCTCTGCCGCATCCTGCATCGCAAGACCAGGACCAACGCCTTCGATCTGCATTAAGTCCTTGTAGGTCACTTCAGGCCGGCGGATCAGATCCTCCAGACTGGCTTCACGGCTCAATGGTGTTTTCAATAACGCGTTCACTGACGCCAGTGCAGCATGTTGCGGGTGGATCCAGCTTTGTTTCAGCCGTTGACGTTCCAATTCAATCTGCTCGATCTTTTCGTTAAACGCCGCCCAGCGCACGTCATCGACCAAGCCTAATTCGCGACCTTTTGCCGTTAAACGAAGATCCGCATTGTCTTCACGCAGCATGAGACGATATTCGGCGCGGCTGGTAAACATACGGTAGGGTTCTTTGGTACCTAAAGTGGTTAGATCGTCAACCAGCACGCCAACATAAGCCTGGTCCCGACTCGGCACAAAAGCGTCCTGTTCTTTGACCAGCAAAGCCGCATTCAGGCCAGCCAATAAACCTTGTGCACCCGCTTCTTCGTAGCCGGTAGTCCCATTGATCTGACCGGCAAAAAACAGGCCTTTGATAAATTTAGTTTCGAGCGAGGTTTTCAGATCCCGCGGATCAAAGAAATCATATTCGATGGCATAACCTGGTCGGGTGATATGTGCGTTCTCCAATCCTGGGATCGAGTGCACCAAAGCGAGCTGCACATCAAAAGGCAAGCTGGTTGAAATGCCGTTTGGATAGAGTTCGTGGGTGGTTAAGCCCTCAGGCTCAATAAAAATCTGATGTTTGTCTTTGTCAGCAAAGCGGTTGATTTTGTCTTCAATAGACGGGCAATAACGCGGGCCCACACCCTCAATCACGCCGGTATACATTGGTGAGCGGTCCAGGCCGTTGCGGATAATATCGTGTGTTTGTTCGTTGGTGTATGTGATGTAACAGGGCACCTGACGCGGATGGTCGCTTTGTTTACCAATAAATGACATCACCGGCAAAGGTGTATCACCGGGCTGTGGCTGCATCTTGCTGAAATCGACACTACGCGCATCAATGCGTGGCGGAGTGCCGGTTTTCAGCCGGCCAACCCGAAACGGCAATTCGCGTAAACGACGGGCCAAGGCAACTGACGGTGGATCGCCAGCACGGCCACCGCTGTAATTTTGTAAACCAATATGAATCTGACCAGCCAGGAAAGTACCAACAGTCAGTACAACTGCTTTTGCCCGAAATTGCAGACCCATCTGGGTGACCGCACCAACGACCTGATCATTTTCAACGATCAGATCATCACAGGCTTGTTGGAAGATCTGCAGGTTTGGCTGGTTTTCCAGAATAGTCCGGATCGCTGCACGGTATAACTGACGGTCAGCCTGAGCACGGGTGGCACGTACTGCTGGTCCTTTTGAGCTGTTCAGCGTGCGAAACTGGATCCCGGCGTGATCTGTGGCCACCGCCATGGCACCACCCAGTGCATCGATTTCTTTGACCAGGTGGCCTTTGCCGATACCGCCGATCGCAGGGTTACATGACATCATGCCCAGTGTTTCAACATTATGGGTCAACAACAGCGTTTGCATACCCATCCGTGCAGCAGCCAGCGCGGCTTCAGTGCCGGCATGTCCACCGCCGACCACAATCACATCGTAGTTTTGTTGAAACAACATATCTGCCTCATTGCCTTTGCAACAGCCTAAAAAAGGGCACGTATTGTACCTCAGATCCTGTCCGAAACGGAATGTTTTAAAATCGTTCAGGATCCAAAGCGATCCATATATATAAAGAAGATCTTTAAAGAGATCTTTTTTATTATTCTTACTACTAAGCAACAGTTTTTGGGTTGATAACTGCTTTTTCCATCTGAAGATCAAGATCTTACAAAAGATCTAAACTGTGATCTGTGATGGATCTTCAACGGATCAACCTGTGATCAACTTGCTTGTTTATCCACAGGCCAAATATCAATTAAATTCGTGCAGAGGATAACATCAGCTTATGCACGTGGTTATTCGTATCTTATCCACAGATGTGATCAAGTTGGGATCTGCTTGTGGACAACCCTGTATAGCTTGATCGACGTTTTATCAGGGATTTATCAAAAGGTTATTAAGTAATTTAACTGATATAAGCAGATGCTGAACCTGTTGGCTTAATCCGCCGACATTACCGTTAGATATCCAGTTTCTGGACAGTGACTTGTGTATTTGTGGGGGAACCAAAATTCCCCCTTTTTTTATTTCAAATCGGGTGAGTTTTGAGAGTTGGTGCAAGCACTGCGACAAATTGTGGTAACCAGGCTAAGGCGAGATCTTCCGGTAATTCGGCACATTGCGCATCTATATTTAGCCTTAAGTCTAAATCTTTTGCTGAATTTTTAGCCAGCAAATCAGCGATCTTCGCGCCGGCCAGACAAAAAGTATCGTAGCTGGAGTCACCTAAAGTGATCACCGCATAAGAAACTGTGGTAAGATCTGTTTGATCTTGTGCTAATTGATCCGCAAAGGGTTGGATATTATCGGGCAGGTCACCCGCACCGTAGGTCGAGGTGATCACTAACCAGGTTGAGTTTCTGGTCAGTTGTTCTAATACGGGCGTCAGATGCAGTCTGACAGGAAATCCCGCTTGTACCAGTGTTTCAGCCACTTGTTCTGCTGTGTATTCAGCAGCGCCCATTTGGCTGCCCACGAGGATCTCAATCATCTGTACGTCTCTGGTCAGTTAAATGATTGGCTATACTACTGGAATTTGTGGCTGTTGAGCATTGCTCTTAACAGGCACCGGGTATTTTTACTGCAATGCAGGCTCAGTAAAACTACAATAGCACATACCTTTAAAGCGCCTGCGTGTTATTGAGGTTAATACAACTTATGTCCGAGTCCCTGACTTTTTCCCAGCTTGATCTGCCAGAACCAATACTGCGCGCGGTCACAGAATTGGGCTACGAAACTCCGTCTCCTATCCAGGCGGCCGCAATCCCAAAACTGTTAGCTGGTGAGGACTTATTAGGCCAGGCGCAAACCGGTACCGGTAAAACTGCCGCTTTCGCCCTGCCATTGTTAGCGCGGTTAGATCCGGCGCAAAATGAACCACAAATCCTGGTCCTTGCACCTACGCGTGAACTGGCGATCCAAGTCGCAGAAGCTTTTCAGGCTTATGCCCGCTTTATGCCAACTTTCCATGTTCTGCCTTTATACGGCGGTCAGAACTACACCACACAATTACGTTCTTTAAAACGTGGCTCTCAGGTCATCGTTGGTACGCCTGGTCGTATCATGGATCACCTGGATCGCGGTACTCTGGTGTTAGATAAGTTACGTGCCATTGTGCTGGACGAAGCTGACGAAATGCTGCGGATGGGTTTTATCGATGACGTTCAAACGATCATGGATGCGACTCCGCCAGGCCGTCAGGTTGCCATGTTCTCGGCAACGATGCCGTCACAAATCCGTGCTATTGCTCAGAAACACCTGAACAATGCACAGGAAATCAAAATTGAATCAAAAACCAGCACTGTGGAGCGGATCACCCAGCGTTATGTGATGCTGGATGGGAATCAGAAGTTGGACGCTCTGACCCGTGTACTGGAAGGTGAAGAATATGATGCCAGCATCATTTTCGTCCGGACCAAAAGTGCCACTGAGGAAATTGCCGAAAAATTAGGTGCTCGCGGTTATGCAGTCGCTTGCCTCAATGGCGATATGAACCAGGCCAACCGCGAACAAACTATTCGCCGCTTAAAAGCCAGCCAGATTGACGTGATTGTTGCGACAGACGTTGCTGCCCGTGGTCTGGATGTGGAACGGATTAGTCTGGTGATTAACTATGACATTCCATACGACAGCGAAGCCTATGTACACCGTATTGGCCGGACTGGTCGTGCCGGTCGCGAAGGCAAAGCTATTTTGTTCGTGTCGCCACGCGAACGCCGTCTGTTGCGCACTATTGAGCACGCCACCCGTCAACCGATCGAAAAAATGTCGCTGCCAACCGGTGAAGTGATTGAGCAGCGTCGTATTGAGTCGTTCCGCGAAACGCTGGCCAATACCATAGAAGCGAAAAACCTGAGTTTCTTCCAGGATCTGATTAATGACTGGCGCGAAAAGCTGGAAACGACAGATGCAGATCTGGCCGCGGCGTTGCTGTTTATGGCGCAAAAAGACCAGCCGTTAAACGTTGCCAGCCAATTCCCGGAGATCCGTGAGCCACATGCCCGTGGTGAACGGCCGGAGCGTGGTGATCGTCCAGCGCGTTTTGAACGCGGTGACCGTCCGGAGCGTTCAGGTGATCGCCCAGAGCGTGGTCCACGTCCACCACGTCGCGAATTGCAAGGCAACTACATCAATTACCGGATTGAAGTGGGTAAAGAGCATGGCGTCCGCGCGGGTGACATCGTTGGTGCCATCGCCAATGAAGCCAACATCGACAGCCAGTTCATCGGCAATATCAAACTGTTTGATCATTTCTCTACTGTTGAGCTGCCGGGTGATATGCCGACAGAAGTGTTCCAGCACCTGAAAAAAGTGTATGTGCGCAAACAGAAACTGAATATCAGTGTTGATACGGGTGGTCCCGGCCCAGAACGTGCTGATCGACCAGAGCGTTACCAGCGCAGCGGTGCTGATCGTGCCGACCGTCCTGAGCGTGGCACAGGCCCACGTCCAGGTGCTGCACCGAAAAAACCACGCACTCGCGAAGGCTCGTAATAGCCCGTTAGTGTTTATTTAAGTAAACCCGCCGCATTCCGGCGGGTTTTTTATTACGCTAAATTCAATTTACGGTCTTGATGTTTCATCTGTGGACCCACAAATCATGCTGAAACAGCCAGAGGATCCTGTGATGATCATTGCGTGCCCACACTGTGCCGGTTTAAACCGGCTGCCGCAGCAGCGCTTAACTCAGCAGCCGAAATGCGGTTCATGTAAACAAAGTCTGTTCACTGGTAAGCCGGTTGATGTAACCATGGCGAATTTTGCCAATTTGAGTCAAAAGTCTGATTTACCACTGGTATTAGATTTTTGGGCCAGCTGGTGTGGGCCCTGCCAAAGTTTTGCGCCAACCTTTGCCCAGGCCGCAGCTGAGCTGGAACCCGGTTTTCGCTTCGGTAAAGTTAATACAGAATCTGAGCAGCAATTGGCAGCACAGTTTCAAATCAGGTCCATTCCGACTTTGCTGTTAATCCAGCGCGGTAAGGTCATAGCCCAGTTATCAGGTGCCTTGCCAAAAGCACAGTTTTATCAGTGGCTGCAGCAACACAGTGCTCAGTTACAGCAGACTGAGTGAGAAACACAGCCGGGTAGTCTAATAACGATGCCCGGGTTTCATTTGTGCTGATTTTTACCCCAGACAGGTTATGACCAGGTAATTCAGCTGCATGCCCTATCAACGCATAATGCAACTTAAAAGCTGACGGAGAATTTATGGAAAATCGCAAATTTACTGTTTCCAGTCCAGATATTCAGGAAGGCCACTTCATGGCGAAAACCTTTGAATTCAATGGTTTTGGATGTGATGGCCCGAACTTATCACCAACACTGCGCTGGCAAAATGCGCCAGCCGGTACGCAAAGCTTTGCGGTAACGGTTTACGACCCCGATGCACCAACCGGCTCTGGTTTCTGGCATTGGCTGGTATTGGATATTCCGGCCGAAGTGAACGAGTTAGCGCAAGGTGCCGGTAATGGCACTTTACCGGCTGGATGCCGTTCCTTTCTGAATGACTACGGTATTAAAGAGTTTGGCGGTGCCTGTCCACCAGAAGGCCATGGTATGCATCGTTATCAGTTTACGGTCTGGGCATTACCTACGCCGACATTAGGCGTTCCTGATGGCGCCAGTGCTGCTGTAGTTGGTTTTATGCTGAATGCCAACGCGCTGGCAAAGGCGACCCTGACGGCGACTTATGCACGTTGATGGCTGAGATGGCGTAAGATTATAAGCCGGCTGATACGCCGGCTTTTTATTATTTTCCGATACAGAAGCTGGAGAAAATCCTGCCCAACAAGTCGTCAGAGCTGAATTCACCAGTGATTTCATTCAGTTGCTGTTGTGTCAGCCGTAGTTCTTCGGCCAGTAACTCGCCGGCTAAATGATCGTGCAGTTGTTGTTCACCAATACTCAAATGTTCTGATGCCCGTGCCAGAGCGTCTAAATGCCGGCGTCTGGCGATAAAGCTGCCCTCATTATTGGCTTCAAAACCCATGCAGGCTTTTAAATGTTCGCGTAATGCATCAAGACCAGTTTTATCTTTGGCGGAAAGCCGGAACAACGGATACTTTCCGCTTTGGTCAGAACCGACGGTTTCACCGGTTAAATCGGCCTTATTGCGGATCACTGTGATCCCCAGTTCAGCTGGGATCTGTGCGATAAAGTCTGGCCAGATCTCTGCAGGATCTGTCGCAGTGGTGGTTGTGCTGTCGACCATAAACAGTACCCGATCAGCCTGCAGAATTTCTTGCCAGGCGCGCTCGATACCAATTTGTTCAACTTTATCAGTAGCCTCACGCAGGCCTGCAGTGTCGATGATATGCAGTGGCATGCCATCGATGTGGATATGTTCACGCAGCACGTCACGGGTGGTGCCAGCGATTTCAGTGACAATAGCGGCTTCGCGTCCGGCTAATGCATTGAGTAAACTCGATTTACCGGCATTTGGCCGTCCGGCGATCACGACTTTCATGCCTTCACGCAGGATACTGCCCTGGGTGGCCTGCTTCTGAATTTGGGTTAAATCAGCACGAATTTCAGCAAGATCACCGGCGACTTTACCGTCGGATAAAAAGTCGATTTCTTCGTCGGGAAAATCAATCGCTGCTTCGACGTACATCCGCAGGTAGATGACTTTCTCTACCAGTGCATGAATTTGCCGGGAAAACTCGCCTTGCAGCGATTGCATAGCGCTACGGGCAGCCTGTTCACTGCTGGCGTCAATCAGGTCGGCGATGGCTTCGGCTTGGGTCAAGTCCAGTTTATCGTTCAAAAATGCCCGCTCTGAGAACTCACCGGGGCGGGCGATACGGACATTGGCTTCCTGCAGGATGCGCCGTAACAGCATATCCAGCAGTACTGGCCCGCCATGACCTTGCAGCTCCAATACGTCTTCACCGGTAAAGGAGTTAGGGCCAGGGAAATACAGCGCAATGCCCTGGTCCAGTACTGATTGGTCGGCTGCGCGAAACGGCAGATATTCAGCAACACGGGCCTTTGGTACACGCCCCAGCACGGCTTGTGCAATAGCAGCGGCCTGTGGGCCTGATACCCGGATGATGCCCACGCCGGCACGTCCCGGCGCTGTTGCCTGCGCAGCAATCGTATCGTTAACGTACATACCAAAGTCCTCGATTTTTTATATAAAAAAATGGCCATTACAAGTGTAACGGCCATTAGAAGGTCAGTCAGAGCAATCAGGCGTTACGGACGTGTAAGCCTTTTTTCTCCATGCCTTTGTAGATATATAGCATCTGCGCCAGCGAAATCAGGTTGCTGACTACCCAATACAGCACTAGGCCACTTGGGAAGATGATAAAGAACAGACCAAACACGACCGGCATCCACAGCATAATCTTTTGCTGCATCGGGTCTGTCACTGTCACTGGCGTCAGTTTCTGCATTGCATACATACTGATGATGTAAAGGATTGGCAGCACCAGATACGGGTCCATCACAGATAAATCTTTGATCCAGAAGATGAAAGGAGCCTGGCGTAACTCAATACTCTCAACAAACACAAAGTACAGCGCAAGGAAAATAGGCATTTGGATCAGCATTGGTAAACAGCCACCCATAGGGTTAACTTTTTCTTTGCGGTATAGCTCCATCATCGCCGGGCCCATTTTTTGACGGTCGTCTTTGTAGCGAGCCTGCAGTTCATCAATCTTCGGCTTCAGATTACGCATCTTCGCCATGCCTTCGTACTGTGCTTTGGTCAGCGGGAACATCGCCAGTTTGATCAGCAGAGTGATGGCGATAATTGCGACACCCCAGTTACTGACCAGGCTTTGAATTTGTTGTAGTAACCAGAACAGTGGCTGAGAGATAAACCACAACCAGCCGTAGTCCACGGTCAGATCCAGACCTGGGGCAATTTCTGCCAGACGGGCCTGATCTTTGGGGCCGGCATAAAAAGTGGCAGTCAAAGTTTTGTTTTCGCCAGCGGCAATACTGCTTTGCGGACCACGGACACCGATAATGCCTTCGTTATTATTCACCAGGCTAAACAGCTGGTTTTGTTCCTCTGCTTGAGGCACCCAGGCTGAAACGAAGTAGTGTTCCAGCATACTGACCCAGCCGCCTTTAGTAGACTGATCCAGGTTCTGGTCTTGCATATCTTCAAAGGCGAATTTTTCGTAGCGTTGTTCAGTTGTTGAATAAGCACCACCGCGATAAATCGGCATCATCATATTGCCTTCTTTACCGTTATCGATAGTCTGTGCCAGATAATGGTAAGGCTGAATGACTTTGCTGCCGCTGCTGCTATTGGTGACGATATAATCAACCCGGACATCGTATTTGCCGGCGCTGAAGGTATAGCGCTTCTCAATTTGCAGACCATTGTGTTCCAGTTTCAGGCTGACCTGCAGTTCGGTCTGGCCATCTGTCAGGCTGAATTTATCCTGCGTCACGCTGTAAACCGGCTTGGTGGTGCGTTTTTCGTCCGGGCCGTCACCGAGTAATCCGCTCTGCGCTGTGTAGTTAAAGCCGTTTAACTGGCGCATTAACGGGTAAGGTGTGCTGTCTTCCAGGCTCAGTGTGTATTTTGGCAACGTTAGGCCAACGATATCACCACCGCGGGTGTCAATTTTGACGTCAAGTACGTCAGTTTTGACTTCGATAACTTTGCCAGTGGCGACTGCAGTGGCCGCAGGTGCTGCACTGCTTAACGGGCCTGATGCAGATAATTGCGGTTCAGCATTGCCGGTAGCAGTGCTGACTTCAGTTGCTGCCGGAACAACAGGTTTTGGGCCATAGTCTTTTTGCCAGTCTTGCCACAGCAGAAAACTGACAAACAAAAAGGCAATTACTAATAAACTGCGTTGGGATTCCATGTGTGCGCTTATCTCTTTTGCTTTTCGGGAACGGGGTCTTCACCACCCGGGTGTAAAGGGTGACATTTTAATAGACGTTGGGTGGTTAACCAACTGCCTTTTATCGCACCAAAACGTCGCAGTGCTTCAACGGCATATTGCGAACAACTGGGGGTAAAGCGGCAGCTTGGCGGAAACAGCGGGCTGATACAACGCTGATAGCCATAAATCGCTGTGATCAGGATTTTGGCTGGATAGCTTTGTACTGGCGGGCGATTTTGCTCCATAAGCGCTCCAGTTGCTGGTGTAATTCGGCGTTGTCAGTATTACTGATATCGCCTTTCACCATCAGCACCATATCAACCGGCGGCAGCTCGTGCTGATGCAGACGAAAACTGTCACGGGCACAACGTTTGATGCGATTCCGATGGACGGCCAATTTAGCACGTTTTTTAGCGATCGTCAGACCTATCCGAGGATGTTCGGACTGATTGGCTTTACAAAGGATAGTGAAGAGTGGGGAAGCGACCCGGAACGGGTTCTGGAACACATTGTCGAATTCGCCGGGAGTTAACAGACGTAACTCCCTGCTGAAGGTATAGCTGACCACGCAGCGCTTTAAATAACTGACTAGACAGTTAAGCGCTTACGGCCTTTAGCGCGACGACGTGCTAATACTGCACGACCGTTTTTGTCCGCCATACGTGCACGGAAGCCGTGGTTGCGTTTCTGTTTTAAAACGCTTGGTTGAAAGGTTCTTTTGCTCATTTTCTTCGTCCGTCCGGTCGATAATTACTAACTGAATCTGAGTTTTAGTAAGTACCAAAACGCAGCGATTTAAAAAAGAGCGCGAATTTTAAGTACTCTGCCACTACTTGTCAATCTGATCCTTGGTTATTTCCCGTTCAGATCCCAGATCTTTTGCAGTTGTCCACAGGCAGACCGAAAATATGGGATAAAATGTGCATGAATCTAAATTTAGCCCGGCTATATGCCAGAAAATGCCTAGCAGTTTTAGCGGTATTATGAAATTGTATAAAAGATAAAAATATATAAAAAACAGTAGCATATGCTGAATTGTTGCCGGTGGGAGGCTTTTTCAGAAAGTCAATATTGCAGTTGTGGATAAGATCAGCCCATAATGCGGGTCTTTCCTCAACACCTGCCTTGTCAAATACCAATTATTCGGGGCTGCTGGAGATATGGTGTATCAGTCTGTTTGGCAAAATTGCCTGGAAGCGCTGCAGTCCGAGCTGCCGGCACAACAATTCAGTATGTGGATCCGTCCGCTGCAGGCTGATAGTTCACATGATGCTTTAACACTGTACGCGCCAAACCGCTTTGTGCTGGATTGGGTTCGCGATAAATATCTGAATCGGATCAATGAACTGATCCATGATTATTGTGGTGATCATTCACCGCGTTTGCGCTTTGAAGTCGGCAGCAGTCAAAAAGTAGCAAAAACGGTGGCTGCAGTGCCCAGCCGTACTGCGCCGGTTGCTGTTGCCGCCGCGCCGGCTGTTGTGGCCGAGCCGGCGCCAAAAACTATTGTGCGCAGTAATGTCCGGGCGAATTATACCTTTGATAATTTTGTTGAAGGTAAATCGAATCAGTTAGCCCGAGCTGCTGCCAGCCAGGTCGCGGACAACCCTGGCTCCGCTTATAACCCATTGTTTCTCTACGGCGGGACTGGCCTGGGTAAAACTCACCTGTTGCATGCGGTTGGCAATGGCATTCTGGCGAAAAAGCCCGACGCTAAAGTGATTTACATGCATTCCGAGCGTTTTGTACAGGATATGGTCAAGGCACTGCAAAATAATGCGATTGAAGAGTTCAAACGCTATTACCGCTCAGTCGATGCATTACTTATCGATGACATTCAGTTTTTTGCGAAAAAAGACCGCTCTCAGGAAGAGTTTTTCCATACTTTCAATGCCTTACTTGAGGGTAATCAGCAAATCATATTGACTTCAGACCGTTATCCGAAAGAGATAGACGGCGTGGAAGAGCGGCTGAAAAGCCGGTTTGGCTGGGGTCTGACCATTGCCATTGAGCCGCCTGAGCTTGAAACGCGGGTTGCCATTCTGATGCGCAAAGCACAGGAAAATAATATCCGCCTGCCGGAAGAAGTTGCATTTTTCGTCGCAAAACGTCTGCGCTCCAACGTGCGTGAGCTTGAAGGTGCATTGAACCGCATCACCGCGAACGCGAACTTCACCGGCCGGCCTATTACTATCGATTTTGTGCGTGAATCACTGCGTGATTTGCTGGCGTTGCAGGATAAATTAGTCACCATTGAGAATATTCAGAAAACCGTTGCGGAATACTACAAAATCCGTGTGGCTGATCTCTTATCCAAACGGCGTTCGCGTTCTGTCGCCAGGCCACGGCAAATGGCGATGGCCTTGTCCAAAGAGCTGACCAATCACAGTTTACCGGAGATTGGTGATGCATTCGGCGGCCGGGACCACACTACTGTGTTGCATGCGTGCCGCAAAATTGAATCGTTAAAAGAAGAAACACACGAAATCAAAGAAGATTTCCAGAATTTGATCCGTACTTTGTCGTCTTAATAGGGACTTGTTATGCATTTTATTATCGAGCGTGACGCTTTATTAAAACCGCTGCAAATGGTTTCAGGTGCCATTGAACGCCGGCATACCTTGCCTATCCTGTCGAACGTGCTGCTGGATGTGACCGCGGATCAAATAGCGCTGACCGGTACAGATCTGGAAATTGAATTAGTTGCGCACGCGTTTCCACAGCAGGTCATTACGCCGGGACGCGTTACAATCCCTGCCAAAAAGTTATTGGATATTTGTCGTTCTCTGCCGGAGTCCTCTGTACTGACTCTGCATTTGCAGGGCGAAAACTGTGTGGTCAGCACTGGTAAAAGTAAGTTCACCCTGGCGACTTTGAGTGCCAATGACTATCCAAATCTGGAGAGTTGGCAAGGTGAAGTTGAGTTCGAATTAAGCCGTTTACAACTGCGTAAATTGTTGGACGACACAGCGTTTTCGATGGCCAATCAAGACGTGCGTTATTATCTGAATGGTCTGCTGTTTGAAGTTGATAATGGCACCTTACGTACTGTTGCGACCGATGGTCACCGCCTGGCATTAAGTTCGATGGAACTGCCTGTAACGGCTAACCAACAGAAACAAGTGATTATCCCGCGTAAGGGCGTACTTGAATTGATGCGTTTATTGGTCGCCGACGATCAGTTGATCCGTCTCAGTATCGGCCAGAATCATATTCGCCTGATCGACAGTCAGTTTAGTTTCAGTAGCAAATTAATCGACGGTCGTTTCCCGGATTACCGCAGGGTGTTACCACGTAACAGCTCGCGTCAGTTGACAGCGCATCGTGCCGTTTTGAAAGATGCTTGTGTACGCGCGTCGATTTTGTCCAACGAAAAATATCGTGGTGTGCGCTTTACACTGAATCCGCAAGAGCTGCAGATTGTGGCGAATAATCCTGAACATGAGCAGGCCGAAGAAGTCATCGAAGTTGAGTATAACGGCGACACTCTGGAGATCGGCTTCAACGTGGGTTATGTGTTGGATGTGCTGAATACTTTAAATACTGACTTAGTGGTCATGCATTTAAGTGACGCCAACTCCAGTTCTTTGGTCGAAGGTGTTGGCAACGCCGGTGCTTTGTACGTTGTGATGCCGATGCGGTTGTAAGCGATGGCGCTGACGTCATTGCAACTGCTGGAGTTTCGCAATATCCAGCAGGCGCAGTTGGATTTTGATCCGCAATGGAACCTGATTTACGGTGCCAATGGTAGTGGCAAAACCAGTTTGCTTGAGGCGATTTATTTGTTGGCTCACGGGCGTTCTTTTCGCACGACCAAGCCACATAAAGTGATTCGGCATGAGCAGAATCAATATACCTTGTTTGCCCGGGTGGATTGGTCGCTGCAACAAGTTGGCCTTGGCATGCAGCGCGACCGGCAAGGCGAATGGCAAGTTCGGCTCAACGGTGAAAGCGTGCAGCGTTTAGCGGATTGCGCCAGTTTGTTACCTGTGCAGCTGTTACAACCGGAGAGCTTTCGGTTATTTTTCGGCGGTCCAAAAGAGCGCAGGCAGTTTTTTGATTTGGGATTGTTCCACGTGGAACCTTCTTTTTATGATGTATGGCTGCGTTTTCATAAGGTGTTGAAACAGCGCAACGCTTTATTAAAGAGCAGGCAGGCGTATGGGCCACAATATCAGTTTTGGGATCAGCAGTTTGTTGATCTGGCGCTGCAGCTGCAGCAACTGAGACAAAGTTATCTAAGTAGTTTGGCTGCTGAGGTAACTCATTTAACCAGTGCTGTTCCGAGCTTGCAAAATTTGCAGCTGGAATTAACAGCCGGCTGGCTATATCGGCGTCAGGACGCTGCTGAGTTGTCACAACAACTGCAAGACAGTTTTGCCACTGATTTAAAATTTGGTTATAGCCAACTTGGGCCGCAAAAGGCTGATCTGCGGCTCAAAATAGATGGTGAGTTCGTGGATGAAATGTTATCCCGCGGCCAGTTGAAAGTATTGTTGTTTGCGCTGAAGGTAGCTCAAAGCAACGTTATTGCCAAACGAGGCCATAAGCAGCCTTTGTTGTTAATCGATGATCTGGCGTCTGAGTTGGATGACCAATCCAAACGCCAGATTTTCAATTTTTTAGCTCAACTTCAATCGCAGGTGTTTGTCACTGCAATTGAACCTGATCAAATATTGCCGCAGCTGAATCAGCCTGCGGCAATGTTCCACGTGGAACATGGTCAGATTAAACGGACGGATAAAGATGGCCGAAGAACATAACTACGATTCCTCGAGTATTAAAGTACTGAAAGGTTTGGATGCTGTACGCAAAAGACCAGGTATGTACATCGGGGACACTGACGATGGTTCAGGTTTGCACCACATGGTATTTGAAGTCGTCGACAACTCAATCGACGAAGCGTTAGCGGGTTATTGTAGTGACGTTTTTGTCACGATCCACAGTGATAACTCGGTTTCGGTCCGCGACAACGGCCGTGGCATTCCAACCGACATGCACGAAGAAGGCGTTTCTGCCGCCGAAGTTATCATGACAGTGTTACACGCCGGTGGTAAGTTCGACGATAATTCGTACAAGGTTTCTGGCGGTCTGCACGGTGTCGGTGTCTCAGTCGTGAACGCGCTGTCAGACAAGCTGGAGCTGACGATTCGCCGGAAGAATCAGGTGCACAACCAAATCTATCGTTTGGGTGTACCAGATGAGCCATTAAAGGTGATTGGCGAAACTGACAGTACAGGTACAGAAATTCGTTTCTGGCCAAGCGATACTATTTTCACCGACATCAATTTTCATTACGACATTCTGGCTAAGCGCCTGCGTGAACTGTCATTCCTCAACTCCGGTGTCAGTATTATCCTGACTGATGAGCGAACGGATAAGTCTGATCATTTCAAGTATGAAGGCGGTATCGAAGCCTTTGTTCAGTACCTGAACCGTACGAAAACAGCTATCCACCCGAAAGCGTTTTATTTCAGCAGCACGCGCGAAGATGGCATTTCGGTTGAAGTCGCAATGCAGTGGAACGATTCATTTCAGGAAAGCATTTATTGCTTTACCAACAATATTCCACAGCGCGATGGTGGTACACACTTAGCGGGCTTCCGTTCGGCATTGACCCGGGTGTTGAATACTTACATCGATGCGGAAGGTTACGCTAAAAAGATGAAAGTGCAGGCGACCGGTGACGATGCCCGCGAAGGTTTAACTGCAGTCATTTCGGTCAAAGTACCGGACCCGAAATTCAGTTCACAGACCAAGGACAAGTTAGTGTCTAGTGAAGTGAAATCGGCAGTTGAAAGTACCATGCATGAAAAACTGAATGAGTACCTGCTGGAAAGCCCGAACGATGCGAAAATCATCGTGACAAAAATTGTCGATGCCGCCCGTGCTCGTGAAGCGGCGCGTAAAGCCCGTGAAATGACACGCCGCAAAGGCGCATTAGATATCGCCGGTTTACCAGGTAAATTAGCGGATTGTCAGGAAAAAGACCCGGCGTTATCTGAACTCTACCTGGTCGAGGGTGACTCAGCGGGCGGTTCTGCTAAACAGGGCCGCAACCGCAAAAATCAGGCAATTCTGCCGTTGAAAGGTAAAATCCTCAACGTTGAAAAAGCCCGTTTTGACAAGATGATTTCCTCACAGGAAGTTGGCACGCTGATCACCGCTTTAGGTTGTGGTATTGGTCGCGAAGAATACAACCCGGACAAAACACGTTATCACAGCATCATCCTGATGACAGATGCCGACGTCGACGGCTCCCACATTCGTACCTTGCTGTTGACCTTCTTCTATCGTCAAATGCCAGAATTGATCGAGCGCGGTTATATCTATATTGCCCAGCCACCACTATATAAAGTGAAAAAAGGCAAGCAAGAGCAGTACATTAAAGACGATTCGGCGATGACTGAATACCTGACGACGTTAGCGCTTGATGAAGCATCTTTGCACGTCAATGCCCAAGCGCCAGGAATTAGCGGTGCGGGGTTAGAAGCGCTGGTGAACCAATACCACAAAGGTATGGCGACTATTGAGCGTCTGAGCCGCAAGATCCCGCAGAATCTACTGACCCAATTAATTTACGTGCCTGGCATTACTGCTGAACTGTGTAAAGACGCTGCTGCTGTAGAGTCTTGGGTTGCCCAGTTAGCGAAGCGCCTGCAAGATCAGGAAGGCGATGGCTCCAGCTACATTTTTGGTGTGGCCGAAGACCGTGAACGTCATCTGACACTGCCAAAAATCACCATTCGTCAGCATGGTATCGATAACGAATATGTGCTGCATTATGACTTTATCAATTCGGTCGATTACACCAGAATTGCCGCGCTTGGTGATGCTATCCGCGATCTAATCGAGGAAGGTGGTTTTGTGCGTCGTGGTGAAAAAGTGAAGCCAGTCGAGAAATTCTCTGATGCACTGGAATGGTTGATCACTGAATCGAAAAAAGGCCTATATATCCAACGCTATAAAGGTCTGGGCGAGATGAACCCAGAGCAGTTGTGGGAAACGACAATGGATCCGAATACCCGCCGCATGCTACGGGTTACTATCGAAGACGCCATTGGAGCCGACCAGCTGTTTAACACATTAATGGGCGATGAGGTAGAACCACGTCGCGCTTTCATTGAAGAGAACGCCTTACGGGTGGCAAACCTGGACGTGTAAATTGCTCCAGAATTAAAAAGCAGACTTCGGTCTGCTTTTTTTATGCCTGATGGCAAGCGGAATCAACTATTCAGCTAGTTGAAACCATAACTCTGGGCGATGCAGCGGGGTGGCTGCTGGTAGCAGCGGGTTTCTTAACTCAATTACCAGGCGTTTATCAAGTTTTGACAAAGCCAAGGCTTCAGCGAACTCTTGTTGAAACATCCGTTCAAACTCGCCATTTTTTAGCATCAGTTCCAACCCAAGTTCGACCTGATGTGCGAGTTGTTGCTGGCGAGGCGAGAAAAAATAATACAGAGCCGTCGGATAGTGCAGCACAATGTCCGCTTCAACCGGCAATGGTCGTGAGACTTCACTAAGCTCGCGCCAGATCTCCAGCACGGATCTGGGGAAAGCATCGACCCGACCTGATGCCAGCATTTCAAACATCGAGTGATAATGGTTTGATACCAAAACTTTGAGTTTGTTGGATCGTAAAATCTCAGTATCAGGCCAGTCATGGCCCTGCGTGAATACCAGCTTTTTCAGGTTAGGCAGTGAGCTTAAGTCTGGTACTTTTGCGGCGGTCTGCGGTGACAACAGTAATAAACGCCAGCCGAATAACCCCTTGTCGATAGGAAATCGCACTGGGGTCAATAGCTGCTCGCGTTCAATAGTGGTGACACTCCAAAATACGTCAATCCCATTTTCAACTGCGACGGTGCGTAAAGAACGGTCTTGAACCATCGGCACATCGGCTTCCACCAGCTGATGCTCAACACCAGCATGATGCAGTGCGGCAGATAACAATCTGACCTGATATAACTTACTGCTATCGCCCTGTTGGATAGGCTTGGCATAGACAAGAGTCACGGGTTTTGTAGTTGCAGCCTCGCAGGAAGACGACAGGTAAAGTGCCGGCTGCACTAGCAGCAGCCAGCAAAAGGTCCATCGCAGATAATACCGGAACATCGCCGCGTTCATTATTTAGCCTCTAATCAATGGCTTGCTAAGCATTGCTCAGAAGTAGTCGCTTGTCTTGCTACGGCGCCAAATAAACCAGTGCTAGCGGAGACAATACACTAGTGCTGCGGCGCTAAGGTTAGCTGCAGACCAATGATGCCCAGCAACAGCAGCAGCAGACTGAACCAGGCAGCGAGAGATAAGGGTTGTTGGAAGTAGAACTGTTGCAACAAAGCACTTCCGATGGCACCGAGTCCGACCCAGCCGCAATAGGCTAACGCGACGGGTAGCTGCTGGCTGGCTTTCGCCAATAACAGCACACTAAGTAACATCGACAGCGCGGCAAGGCCGGCTGGCAGCAACTTAGTAAATCCATCGGACAAACGCACACACAACACCCACAGCACTTCAAAGGCTGCAGCGGCAATTAAACACAGATAAGCAAAATAGGGGACTGACATAAGTACGGCTCCTGATACAGGTTTGCAGGGCCGTCCCTGAATGAATGGACTGACCGGGGTCGTCCCCGGCAGCTTTAATGACCGGCGCAAGATAGCACAAAGCAAAAACCAGATCCAAGCCTCAGAAAAAAACTCTGAAAAAAAGCCAAACTTTGCCTTGTTATCAAAGATTACATCTGTAATAGTGAATGTATTACAATCGTAATCGATGCTGCAGAATCTGGCGAAGGTCAAGACTATCGGGAGCAATACAATGAAAGAAATCAGTCAGGCAGAACTGGAAGTGATGAAAGTGCTATGGCGGCAAGCGCCACAAACTGCCAATCAGGTGGTGGAGCAATTGGCCGATGCTAGCCAATGGCACGAAAAAACCGTCAAAACCCTGCTGAACCGCTTGGTCGGCAAAGGCGCGGTCAGTTTTGAAAAGGATGGCCGCGCTTATTTATACAGTCCGGTCCTGCAACAACCCGAGTATCAGCTGCGGGAAAGTCAGAGTTTTATCCAGCGGGTGTTATCCGGCCGTCTGGCGCCTTTGCTGGCAGGTTTTGCCGAGCAGCAGCAACTAAAAGCTGAAGACGTGGCCGAGCTGAAACAGCTTATCGCAAAATGGGAACAGGAGCAGAAATAATGCTGAGCTGGCTACTGACACAAACGCTGCCGTTAACACTGCTGCTGATGGTGTTGCTGAGCCTGAGGCCGCTGCTGTTGCAGTACCTGGGATCACGCTTGCAATACAGTTTATGGTTGGCGGTGCCGTTACTGCTGTTGTGGTCCCTGTTGCCGCCGAAGTGGATGTCTGAGACAGGCTTGGCCGTGCATCGGGTGAAACAGCATTTTCAGCAAATCAGTGCTGAATTACCCACAGACAGCTTTTGGGGGACAGGACTGCTGGTTGTCTGGCTATTGGGCGCCGCATTGATGGTGTTTGGCGTATGGCGGCAACAGCGAGATATCACACAGGCGCTTAAAATCGCTACGGTGGTCAGGACTCCCGGCTTCACACTGCACTGCAAACAAAGTCAGGGAATGCAGGGTCCTTATGTGACCGGACTGCTGCGGCCCACAGTATTACTTCCCGTCGATTTTCATCAACGTTTTGACCCCGAACAACAACAGTTAATCCTGCAGCATGAAGTGACGCATTGGCGCCGTGGTGACTTGCACGCCAATCTGGTTGCGTTGCTGGTGTTGACGTTATTTTGGTTTCACCCCTTATGCTGGCTGGCGTATCGCGCTTACCGGCAAGACCAAGAGCTGGCTTGTGATGCGTTGGTATTAGCGTCTGCCAGTTCTCAGCAAAAGATTGCTTACAGCTATGCGCTGCTGAGCAATGTACAAAGCCATGCTCAAAGCAGCACCGCCCACTGGCAACTGCTTAGCAACCACTATGGAGATAAAAAAATGATGAAACAACGACTGCAATTGTTACAACGCCAGCATGGTTTTAGCAAAGCGGCGCTGGCGCTGACCCTGATAGCCCTAATCGGCACCACTTTATGGCTGCAGCAGCCAGTACAGGCAGCGGACGGGGCAGACAACATCAAACCAATTATGCGTGTGGAGCCAAGGTATCCTGTTGCCGCAGCACAAGCAAAAACTGAAGGCTATATCGTGGCTGAGTTTGATATTCAGCCGGACGGCACTGTGCAGAATGTGCAAATTATCAAATCCGTACCGGCGCAGGTGTTTGATAAAGTAGCCGTCACTGCGTTACAGCAATGGGCCTATAGCCCATCCGCGACCGGGATGAAACAAGCCAAAGTACAACTCGATTTTCTGATGGACCCGGTGTCCAGCGACATTGAGCGGCTGGAGGTTTCACCGACGCATTAAAACCTGCGATGAACAGTCAAAATAGCAAAGGGGCCACCGGCTCTTTTGCTGTTTTGTCTGGAGCCGACGTTTGAGTGGTGCCTGATCAGAAAAAGCGCGGAAAAACCGCGCCATTGCGCTACAGAAAAGCCGCACAAATCGGTATACTTTCCGGTCTTTATTGCCGAAATAGCTGAGCAGGTGCGCTTTCTATGCACAAATACGATATTAAAACCTTTCAGGGCCTGATCCTGGCATTGCAGGATTATTGGGCGCGTCAGGGCTGCGTCATTGTGCAGCCGCTGGATATGGAAGTGGGTGCCGGTACTTTCCACCCGATGACATTCTTACGTTCGCTGGGGCCTGAGCCAAGCAACGTCGCTTACGTGCAGCCATGCCGTCGCCCGACCGATGGTCGTTACGGCGAAAACCCAAACCGGTTGCAGCACTATTATCAATTCCAGGTCATTCTGAAGCCGTCACCATCTGATATTCAGGAGCTGTATTTAGGCTCTTTGCGTGAACTGGGTATCGATACGCTGGTACACGACATTCGTTTTGTTGAAGACAACTGGGAATCGCCAACTTTAGGCGCCTGGGGTTTAGGCTGGGAAGTCTGGCTGAACGGCATGGAAGTAACGCAGTTCACTTACTTCCAGCAAGTCGGTGGTCTGGAATGTCGCCCGGTCACTGGCGAAATCACCTACGGTTTAGAGCGCCTCGCTATGTACATTCAGGGCGTTGACAGCATTTTTGACCTGGTCTGGACTGATGGCCCTATGGGCCGCGTCACTTACGGCGACGTGTTCCACCAGAATGAAGTTGAGCAATCGACTTATAACTTCGAACATGCTGATGTGCCGGCGCTGTTTGCTGCTTTTGATCAGCATGAAGCCGAGAGCCACAAGCTGATTGAGCTGGGCCTGCCGCTGCCAGCCTATGAAAAAGTGATGAAAGCCTCACACGCCTTTAACCTGCTGGATGCCCGTCACGCCATTTCGGTGACTGAGCGTCAGCGTTACATTCTGCGGGTCCGCACGCTGGCCAAGGCCTGTGCGGAAGCTTATTACGCCGCACGGGAAAAGCTGGGCTTCCCGTTATGCCGCAACACTAAGCAGGAGGCCTGATCGTGGCACAAGATTTTTTTGTCGAGATTGGCACTGAAGAGCTGCCACCGAAGTCGTTAAAAACCTTAGCAACGGCGTTGCAGCAAAACATCCTGGATGAGCTGAGCAAACTGGGTCTGGGTTTCACTGACAGCCAATGGTACGCCGCGCCACGCCGTCTGGCGGTACGTGTCAACGCACTGGCTGCGCAGCAAGCCGATAAAGTCGTCGAAAAACGCGGCCCGGCGCTCGCCGGTGCTTTTGATGCCAATGGCGAGCCAACCAAAGCCGCGCAAGCCTGGGCGGCTTCCAATGGCATCACAGTGGCAGAAGCTGAACGGCTGGAAACAGATAAAGGCGCCTGGCTGATCCACAAAGCCAAAGTCACAGGTGTAGCGACAGTCGCGCTGCTGGAGCAAGTAGTGGCTACTGCGCTGGCAAAACTGCCGATCGCCAAGCCAATGCGCTGGGGCGCTAATGACGCTGAGTTTATCCGTCCTGTTCACACCATCATCATGCTGTACGGCAACGACGTCGTACCGGCGACTATCCTGGGTAAAGCGGCTGGCCGTGTCACTCATGGTCACCGTTTCCATGCGCTAGCCAAAGTCGAAATCGCCAATGCAGATGCGTACTTAAGCACGCTGGAGCAGGCTTATGTGGTGGCGGATTACGACAAACGCAAAGCCTTTATCAAAGCTGAAGTGGAAAAAACTGCTGAAAGCTTAAAGGGTATCGCCCAGATGGACGATGCTCTGTTGGAAGAAGTGTCGTCTTTGGTGGAATGGCCTGTGGTGCTGGTCGGTTCTTTTGAAGAACGCTTTCTTGAAGTGCCGCCTGAGCCGCTGATGTCGACAATGAAAGACAACCAGAAGTATTTCCCGCTGAAAGATGCAGCCGGCAAGCTTTTGAATAAATTCATTTTTGTCGCCAACATCGCCAGCAAAGACCCGCAGCAAATCATTTCGGGTAACGAGAAAGTAGTACGGCCACGTTTAACCGACGCCCAGTTCTTCTTTGGTGTGGATAAAAAGACCAAACTGGCCGACCGGCTGGAAAGTCTGGGCACTGTGTTGTTCCAGCAAAAACTCGGCACGCTGCTGGAGAAATCACAGCGTATCAGCGAACTGGCAGGTTATATCGCCGGCAAAATCGGTGCTGATGTCGAACACGCCAAACGCGCTGGTTTACTGTCGAAAACTGACCTGATGAGCAATATGGTCGGTGAATTCCCGGAAACGCAGGGCATTATGGGCATGCACTATGCGCGCATTGACGGCGAAGCCGAAGCTGTCGCGCTGGCGCTGAACGAGCAATATATGCCACGCTTTGCCGGTGACGCATTGCCGGGCCAGTTAGTCAGCTGTGCTGTGGCTATTGCCGACAAGCTTGACTCGTTAGTCGGTATCTTTGGCATCGGTCAGGCGCCAAAGGGTGACAAAGACCCATTTGCGCTGCGCCGTGCCGCCATTGGTGCACTGCGCATTATGGTGGAGAAGCAGCTGCCGCTGGATTTACTCGACGTGATTGGTTTTGCCCAAACTACCTTTGGCGACAAGCTTTCTAATGCGCAAGTCGCTGACGAAGTGCTGGACTTTATGCTGGGCCGCTTCCGCGCCTGGTATGAAGGCGAAGGTTATGGCATCGACGTGATCCAGGCGGTGTTAGCGCGCCGGCCAACCAATCCGGCCGACTTTGACCGCCGCGTCAAAGCTGTCGCAGAGTTCCGCAAGCTGGACGCCGCGCTGGCGCTGGCTGCCGCGAACAAACGCGTAGCCAATATTCTGGCCAAAGTGACCGAAGACATTCCGGCCACTGTGGATGCCGGTTTACTGACAGAAGCGGCCGAAAAAGCGCTGCACACGGCTATTGTGGCCGAGCAGGCTTATCAGCAAAGCGTGAATAGCTACAGCGAAGGCCTTGCCCATCTGGCACAACTACGCGACGTAGTTGATCAGTTCTTTGACCAGGTCATGGTCAACGCCGATGACGCTAAAGTGCGCCTGAACCGTCAGGCATTGCTGGCGCAATTGCGCGCGTTGTTCCTGCAAGTGGCGGATATTGCAGTGCTGCAATAAGCTCAGCACATTGCTCTGACAGCTAAAAGCCAGCCTCGTGCTGGCTTTTTTTTCGCTGGCGTGAACCTGACACGACCACGGCGTCGTCTTTATCTCTGAAATTGCTAAGAACTGAGGAAACGATGCTGCAAGCTGAACTGGATTTGTTAGTGCTGGCTTTTCAGCAAGGTGATAAAGCGGCGCTGACCGCCCTCTATCAGCATTTTCACCGCGATTTACTGCGCTTTGCGCACTGGCAGGTGCATGGGCATCCGGTTGCTGCCGATCTGGTACAAAACGTCTGGTTCAAAGTACTGAAGCGGGTCCACCGGCTGGAAGACCCCGCGGTCTTTACCAGTTGGTTGTACCGCGCGGTGCGCTGGGAGGTGCTGGACTGGCAAAAGCAATCGAATCAGCGTCTGACTGAGGTATTGGCACAGCCTGAATTACTGCAGGCGCCACTGCTGCCTGAGGATGATTTCGGCGATTGCCTGTCCGGGTTTTGTGCGGAAGACCAACTGCTGGTCCGGTTGTTTTATCAGCATGAACTGGCGCAGCAGGATATTGCCTTAATCCTGCAAATCCCGCCGGGCACAGTGAAGTCGCGGTTATATCGTATCCGCCAGCAGCTGGCGGCACAAATCAGACCCGTTGCAGAGGAAAATCAATCTGCCGGGGCAACAGAGCAACGAGGTGATTCACATGAATGAAGATAAAGAAATTGCACGGTTACTGGCACGCCAAAACGCCGATATAGACAGACTGATGCAGGAGGAGCAGGGATTGCCGGCGGTTCTTGCGGCCGGTTTTAAGGGCGGGCTGAGTGGCCTGATGCGCTTTGCCTATGCCGTTGCAGTGGTGCTGGCCATTACGTTGTTTTACTGTGGTTATCGTTTTATCACTGCGCCAGCTGCCGATTTGGTTTTTTGGGGTGTGTTGCTGTTGTTGTGTTTTCAGGCGCAGGTGGGCACCAAACAATGGATTTGGCTGGAGACACAGCGGGCAGGCACCATGCGGGAGCTGAAAAAACTGCAGCTGGCGATAGAGCAGCTGCAAAGCGAGGTTCGGCAGCAATAGCGGGGCATAGCCGCAGTGGTGCCATCGCAGTAAAACTCCGGCTGGTCGCAGAAACTTTGTGTGGTGCTTGCCGGCGCAGCACTGACGCTTTAGCTTGGTATTTTTTAACCAAATTGAGTTATTGCTGATGCGCCGGATCCTCCCTGTTTTTTGCCTTGTCGCTGGCCAGTTGTTCGCCGCACAGGCGTTTGCCAATGAATCTGCTGCGGCTTTGCCGTATTTTCCGGGCAGCCAATACAACAGCGCTGTGCCGACGGTGCAGCAGGCTCTGGGGTATGCGCTCGGCAGCCGCATCACAGAACCGGCTGCGGTGCTGGATTATTTCCGTCAGCTGCAGCAGGCGGCACCGGACCGGCTGAAGCTGGTGCAATATGGCAAAAGTGCGCAGGGCCGGCCGCTGTTTTATGTGGTGATTGGCAAGCCAGCGCATCTTGGCGCTTTAGATCAAATCGAAGCCGATATGCGCCGTCTGGCTGATCCGCGGACCTTAAGTGGCGACAGCGCCGAACAACTGCTGCAACAGCTGCCGTCCAGCGTCTGGGTGTCCAGCACCTTGCATGGCAATGAAATCAGCCCGGTGGATGCGGCGATGGCGCTGGCGTATTTCCTGCTCGCTGAACAGAGTGGCAAAGCGGCACAAATTCTCGATAACACCCTGGTGTATATCGAACCGCTGCAAAACCCGGACGGCCATCATCGTTTTGTCAGCCGGTATTACGCCACCGCTGGCCTGGAGCATTCCGCCGACCGTTTTTCCGCCGAACATAACGAACCCTGGCCCAATGGCCGCACCAATCATTATTTGTTTGATATGAACCGCGACTGGGTAGCGCTGACCCAACCGGAAATTCAGCAACGGGTGAAGGCGCTGCAGCAGATGTTCCCGCTGGTGTATGTCGATTCACACGAGATGAGTGGAGACCAGAGTTATTACTTCAGCCCGGAAGCGGAGCCTTACAATCCATTTATCCTGCCCGCGCAACGCGAGACTTTGCAGTGGTTCGGCCAGAACAATGCCAAACAGTTTGATGCGCTTGGCTATGACTACTTTACCCGCGAAATCTTTGATGCGTTTTTTCCGGGCTATGGCGCCAGCTGGCCGCTATATCACGGCAGCATTGCCATGACCTATGAGATGGGTTCAGCTCGGGGCCACGCTTATCGCAAACAAGATGGTTCTGTGGTGACTTTTGCTGATGGTGTGCAGCGTAACTTTATTGCTTACACGGCCACGCTGGAAACCGCAGCGACTAAACGCAAAGAGCTGTTGCAGCGTTTTTACCAGTACCGGCAACAGGCGCTGAAACAAGGCACCAGAGACGGCATCGGCAGTTATATTTTCCCGGCCAGTCGTGACAAAGCCGGTCATCAGAAGCTGATGGGCGTGTTAAGCCAGCATGGTATTCGCGTGGAACAGGCAACAGAGGACTTCCGTGCCTGTGGTCAGTCGTATCAGCAAGGCGCTTATCTGGTGAATACCGCACAGCCGACTTATCAGCTCATTCGCGCTGTATTGGATGACACAGTGCCGATGGATGCAAAATTTATCAAACAGCAGGAGGAACGCCGTGCCAATAATCTGCCGGACCAGATTTATGATGTGACCGCCTGGTCCTTGCCACAGATGTATAACCTGCAGGTCAACCGCTGCAGCAATGCAGTAGAAGTGCAAAGCCAGCTGGTAGGCCCCGAGACGATTTTACCGGGCAAGGTCACTACACCCGAAGCCAGTTATGGCTATCTGGTGCCCTGGGGGGATATGGCCGCAGCGCGGCTGATGAGTGCGGCTTTACAGCAAGGCTTTAAAGTCAAAAGTACCGATCTGGCTTTCACCCACCAGAACGGCAAACAGTATCCGGCCGGCACGCTGATTTTGAGCAAGGCCGATAACCCTGGCCTAGCCGACAAAATTGGCGCGCTGGCGGCAAATTCCGGTGCTTTGGTGGAAGGCATCAACAGCAGCTGGGTCGCAGAGGGGCCGAATTTTGGTTCAGATCAGGTCAAGCTGATCCCTAAAGTGAAGATTGCCATGGTCTGGGATGAACCAACAGACCCGCTCAGCGCCGGCAGTGCCCGTTTTGTGCTGGAGCGTTTTGTTGGTTATCCGGTGACGGCGCTGCGGCCGGCGCAAATGCTGCAGTCGGCGCTGCAGGGCTATGATGTGCTGATTCTGCCGTCGACGCGTAGCGGCTACCAAAACGCTTTGGGCGAACGCGGTCAGCAGTTACTGCGCCAGTTTGTCCAGCGCGGCGGCGTGCTGATTGCACTTGGTAACGCCAACGAGTGGTTACTGCAGGGTAAAGAGCCGCTACTGGCCAGCAAACAGGAATTTAAAACCAGCAAGCGTGAAAAACCACAGGACGACACCCAGGTGCCTGGTACAGTACTCAAAGCCGAATCCGATTATCAGAAGTTACTGGAACCCTGGCAGGCGGACCCGGATTGGGTGCCGGGCTTTTTGGCCAATGCCCGCGTCGATCAGAATCACTGGTTAAGTGCGGCGGTGCCGCCGCAGGTCAAAACCATTTATGTCGGCAATCAAATCTATACGCCGCTGTCGATTGATCAGGGCCGCAATGTCGTGACTTTCGACAGCGCCGACAAAGTGCTGGCCGGTGGTTTTGTCTGGGACGAAAACCGCCAGCAAATCGGCCATAAAGCCGTGGTAATGGTGCAAGAACTAGGACGAGGACAAATCATCGCCTTTACCCAGGAGCCAAATTTCCGTGCTGCGGTCGACGGCATGCATCTGCTGTATATCAATGCGGTGTTTCGTGGCGCTGCCAACGCGTCACCACTGCGCTGAAACCGAAGAGCAATGAAAACGGCGGTGCATCTGCAAGCTGTTATGCGGTTTCAGCAACGCACCAGATTACGGCCGTCCGCTTTGGCCTGATACAGCAGCTGGTCGGCCTGACGCAAGGCTTCGTCAAAATCGTGGCTGCCGCTTTGCACGGCCACGCCAAAACTACAAGTGATCACGAGCTCGGGATGTTGCGGTAAAAAGCGCTGCTGCGCCACCGCCTGACGGATCTTTTCCGCGACCCGGGCCGCGTCAGTTAACTGCGTGTGTGGCAACAGCAACAAAAACTCTTCACCGCCATAACGGCAGGCGATATCGGGCTGGCGTAATTTACTGCGAAATAACCGGGCGATTTGTTGCAGGACTTTGTCACCTTCGGCGTGGCCAAAGCTGTCATTGATATGTTTGAAGTGGTCCAAATCGACCAGGATCAGCGCCATCGGCAACAACAATTCCGGTTGTTGCTGCAGATATTGCGGCATGCTCTGGTCGAGGAAACGCCGGTTGGCGAGGCCGGTCAGCGCGTCGGTATTGGCCTGATTGTCTTTGCTGCGTTGCAGCAAATCCATACTGTGATGGCTGCGTTCGCGAAAATGTTCGTTAATGCCGCAGGCTAGGATCAGGGTCAGTAAAGAGGCCAGAAAACGGCTGCTTTCCGCCACCCGGTATTGCGCCTGGCCCAACTCCGGTCCATAAAGCACCAGCGCCAAAATCGCCAGCAAGGTCAGATTGAGGATAGTGCCGCGTTTGCGGCCCAATAAACCATATAAAATCGGCGGAAACGGAAACACCCAAAATAACGCGGTCTGTTCAAACCCGCCATGGACTACCAGCCCAACCACAAAAGCGGACACCAAGATACCTTCAATCAGACAAGCCGTTTCCAGCTGCTGACTGGCATGAAACCAGGCGGCATTGAGTAAAAAGCTAAAGGCGCAGCCAAACAGGATAAATTGCAGCAGATAGTCTTCGCTGAACAAATGGCGTAAGCCCAGCACCAGCATAATTGCTGAGGTGATGTAGCTGACAAACAACAGAATATAACGGCGACGATTCTGTTCAACAGACAAAGCTTCGGCCAGACCGGCGCGGGAAATAGGCACCATGCAGTTTCCTTCCGCTGAGAATGCCCCAGTATTGAGTCAAGCGGCAGAAAAACACAATGTCAGGCTGTGTTTTTTTTCAGCAGATAACGATAAGGCAAGGCACTGGTATCACTGGCAATTAATTCGTGATCCATAAAACGGCAGAATGCCGGAATATCGCGGGTGGTGGCCGGGTCGTCGGCAATGATCAGCAAAGTTTCACCGGCCTGCATTTTACGGATTGTCAGCCGGGTCATCATCACAGGCTCAGGGCAACGCAGGCCCAAAGCGTCGAGTTGCTGGTCGGCATCGGCAAACAAATCAGCATCAGGGGACATCAGCAAAACTCCGGTTCAGGTCCAAAAGCGGTATCGTAACGGCGTGGCAGGCTGATTTCAAATCCCGGACAAAACAAAGGCAGCCGTAGCTGCCTTTGTTATCAGGTTTCGTCAGGTTCAATCCGTCTTATTCGACGCGTTCAAACACAGTCGCGATGCCCTGACCCAGGCCAATACACATAGTCGCGAGGCCATAACGGGCGTCTTTGCTTTCCAGCACGTTAATCAGCGTGGTGGAAATGCGCGAGCCGGAACAACCCAGCGGGTGACCCAGTGCAATAGCGCCGCCATTGAGGTTCACTTTGGTATCCATCACTTCGAGCAGACCTAAGTCTTTCATCACCGGCAGCGCCTGGGCGGCAAAAGCTTCGTTCAGTTCAAAGAAGTCGATTTGGCTGATGTCGAGACCGGCCGCTTTTAAGGCTTTTTTCGACGCCGGCACCGGGCCATAACCCATGATCGACGGGTCACAACCAGCCACACCCATACCAATGACGCGGGCGCGGATTTTCAGGCCCAAAGCTTTGGCTTTGTCTTCACTCATTACCAGCATGGCAGAAGCGCCATCTGATAACGCCGAAGAAGTACCCGCGGTGACTGTGCCGTTGGCCGGATCAAACACCGGACGCAGTGCGGCCAGACTTTCGACTGTGGTTTCCGGCCGGATCACTTCGTCATAATCAAACTGCTTCAGCACGCCGTCGGCATCATGGCCAAGCACTGGCAGAATTTCGGCTTTAAAGCGGCCTTGCAGCGTCGCTTCATGCGCCAGGCGATGCGAACGGGCGCCAAACTCATCTTGTTGCTGCCGGCTGATGCCGTGCATTTTACCCAAGAGTTCAGCGGTTAAACCCATCATGCCGGCAGCTTTGGCCACAGATACACCCAGGCCCGGATGGAAATCAACGCCGTGT
Source organism: Rheinheimera texasensis DSM 17496 (assembly GCF_000711985.1). Classification (GTDB taxonomy): domain Bacteria; phylum Pseudomonadota; class Gammaproteobacteria; order Enterobacterales; family Alteromonadaceae; genus Pararheinheimera; species Pararheinheimera texasensis. The sequence continues at coordinate 19,144 of NZ_JONU01000014.1, read as the reverse complement.
GTCATCGGCACATGACCCATATGCTCCACGCCACCGATTAAATACACTTCACCCATGCCACATTGAATAGAGCGCACAGCATCGTGCAGCGCCTGCATCGACGAGCCACACAGGCGGTTGACCGTGACCGCAGGCACCGAATGCGGAATACCAGCTAATAACGCGGCATTACGTGCGACGTTAAAACCCTGTTCCAGCGTTTGCTGCACACAGCCCCAGATCACGTCGTCAATTTCTTCCGGCGCCAGGCCCGGATTGCGCTCCAGAATGCCACGCATTACATAAGCAGACAGTTCTTCCGCCCGTACGTTACGGAAAATACCGGCCTTGGAACGGCCCATCGGCGTACGGATACAATCAACAATAACGGCTTGTTTCATTTTTAAGTTCTCCGCCATTAAACCGGATAAAACACCTGGCCGCTCTGAGCCATGGCGCGGGTTTTGTCTGTGACCTGATAAATTTCACCGAGGTCGGCGTATTGGTCGGCCAGTGCCACGAAGTTGGCGAGGCCCATAGTGTCGGCATAACGCAGCGGACCACCGCGGAACGGAGGGAAGCCTAAGCCATAAATCAGGCCCATATCGGCTTCGGCTGCAGTCGCCACAATGCCTTCTTCCAGACAACGGATAGCTTCGTTAATCATCGGGATCATAGTACGGGCGATGATTTCATCGGCACTAAATTCACGCGGTGCGGCAGCAACACCGGCCAGCAGCGCAGAGGCAGCCGGGTCCAGATCTTTTTTCGGTTTGCCTTTGGCATCTTTGCTGTAAGCGTAGAAACCAACACCATTTTTCTGACCATAACGATTGGCGGCATACATCACGCTGACCGGGTCGTTGTTTAGTTTCGCCATCCGGGTCGGGAAGCCGTCAGCCATCACGTCGGTACAGTGATGCGCGGTATCGAGGCCCACCACGTCGAGTAAATAAGCCGGGCCCATTGGCCAGCCGAATTGTTTTTCCATCACTTTGTCGATTTGCGCGAAGCTGGCGCCATCGAGCAGTAATTTAGAGAAACCGGCAAAATACGGGAATAACACGCGGTTGACGTAGAACCCCGGGCAGTCGTTGACCACAATCGGCGATTTGCCCATTTTGGCGGCGTAAGCGACGACGGCAGCAACAGTTTCATCAGAAGTGTCTTTACCACGAATGACTTCGACCAGCGGCATCTGGTGCACCGGGTTAAAGAAGTGCATACCACAGAACCGGCTTGGGTCGGTCAGATTCGCCGCCAGCGCATTAATCGAAATAGTCGAGGTATTGGAAGTGATAATGGCATCCGCCGCGACCACAGTCTCAATTTCCTTCAGCACAGCGCCTTTGACTTTCGGGTTTTCCACCACAGCTTCAACCACGATATCGACAGTTTTCACCGGTTCCAGTGACAGCGTCGGTTGAATTGAAGCGACGACTTTGGCCATGCCGGCGGCGTCGAGTTTTTTCCGCTCCACTTGTTTGCCGAGCAGCTTAATAGCTTCGCCCATACCCAGTTCCAGCGCTTTGTCGTTGATGTCTTTCATCACGACAGGTACGCCTTTGGACGCGCTTTGATAACAAATGCCACCGCCCATAATGCCGGCACCGAGCACTGCCGCTTTGTTGATAGCTTTTTTCGCTGTTTTGGCGGCTTGTTTGGCTTTGGCTTTAATCAGCTGGTCGTTCAGGAATAAACCGATTTGTGCAGTCGCTGCTGTGGTTTTCGCCAGCTTGGCAAAACCGGCATTTTCCAGCGCCACAGCGCCGGCGCGGTCGAGGCGGGCGGCTTTTTCAATCGTTTCTACCGCCAGCATTGGCGCCGGGTAGTGTTTGCCGGCCTGGGCAAAGACCATGCCTTTGGCGGTACTGAAGCTCATGATAGCTTCGGTTTTGTTCAGTTTCAGCGGCTCTAATTTGGCCTGACGTTTTTTGCGCCAGTTTAGTTTGCCGGCGATGGCGTCTTGTACCATCGACAAAGCCGCAGCTTTTAATTTGTCCGGCGCGACGACGGCGTCGACTGCACCTTCTTTTAACGCTTGTTCAGCACCACGCTCTTTGCCGGTGGTGATCCACTCCATCGCGGTGTCGGCACCGACGATGCGCGGCAGACGGGCTGTGCCGCCAAAGCCTGGCATCAGGCCCAGCTTCACTTCCGGCAAACCGATTTTGGTGGTAGTGTCAGCAACACGGTAGTCTGCGGTTAAAGTCCACTCACAGCCGCCGCCAAGGGCAAAGCCTTTAATAGCGCAAACGGTTGGAACCGGTAAATCTTCGGCCAGGTCAAACACGTCTGATGCTTGTTTAATCCAGGGCACTAATTGTTCTTCTGCTTGTTGGAAAGTGCCCAGGAATTCAGTGATATCAGCGCCGACAATAAAGGCGTCTTTGCCGCTGCTGTAAATCAGGCCTTTTAAGGCGCTGTCTTTATAGAGGAGGTCGAGGGCCGCGCGGCAGTCCGCCAGCGTCTGCTGGTCGAATTTATTGACCGAGCCGGCCGCGTTAAAGGTAAACTCGGCAATACCGTCTGCAATGTATTGCACGGTAATGCTGGAACTCTGGTAGATCATGGATGTTCTCCTTCGTCGCGTAGGTGACAGATACTTTTTTGAGATCGTCGCAACAGGTCAGATGAGTCTTGTGCGTAAGCAGTGTGTCGCGGTTCAGGAAAAAATTCAACCGTTATTTAAACGAGCGTTTGAATCGGCCGGCGACAACCAACTAACTATAGGTGGATTTTCGAAACATGGGGCAATTGAAGTCCGGGTTGGCAGTGTTGGTTTTATGGTGCGGTGCTGTGATAGCCCCCGCATTGGCCGCGCCGTCAGATGCCGTATTGCGCGAACGTTTTCTGCAGGCTGAGAAAAAAATTCACAAAGTGCCGCTGGTGCAGGCGGAAAAAATGCTGCGCGATTTACATGCATACCCGCTGAAACCTTATATAGAACTGGAGTATGTCAGCCGCACTTTAGGCAACACTGAAGCGGTACAGAAATTCCTGCAACAATACAAAGGCACACCGCTGGAATGGCCTTTGAAAAAACGCTGGCTGCTTTATCTGGCTGGCGTACAGCTGACGCAGCCATTTCTGAAACATTATCAGATGGGCACTGACACTGTGCTCGATTGCACGGCGTTGCAGCTACGCTTGCTGAATGAACCACCGGCACAGGTTTGGCCTGAGGTTACGCATCTATGGCTCGACGGTGAATCCTTACCGAAAGAATGTGACCCGCTGTTTAAGCGCTGGCAAAAAGCCGGTCAGCGCACGCCGGAAGTGGTGTGGGCTCGCTTAGTGAAAGCTGCTGATGGCGGCGATAGCCGGATCATCCCGTATCTGCGCACACTGATGCCGGCCAAATTGCAGTATCTTGGTGACAAGTGGAAACAAGTGCTGGAAGAACCTGCCTTGGTCAGCCGGCAAAAATTCCTGCCGCTGAAACACCCGTGGGAGCGCGAGATCCTGACCTTTGGCCTGAAAAAGCTGGTGTGGAAAAAACCAGACCAAGCACTGGCGGTTTGGGCGCGTTATGAAATGGACCCGCATTTCACTAAGTCGCAACGCATTGATGTGGCGCGTAATTTCGCCATAGCACTCGCCAGTAAAGACGACAGCCGCGCCGCCAAGTTTTTAGCCATGGTGCCGGTGGAATTAAAAGATGATTTATTCCTGCAATGGCAAATCACCTGGTATCTGCGTCAGCAACAATGGTCGCGCGTCATCGAAGTACTCAACGAATTACCTGAAGAAACCCGTAAAGACGACAGCTGGCAGTATTGGCTGGCACGTGCTTACGAGCAAAGCGGCAACATCGAACAAAGCAAGCAGCTGCTGACCGCGTTGGCCGCGACCCGCGGTTATTATGGCTTTATGGCGGCTGCCAAGCTGGGGTTACCGCCCAGCCTGGCGCATAAACCGGTGCCGGTCAGTAAAGAGCAGTATCAGGCGTTTCGCAACAGCGACAGCATGCGGCGGATGCGCGAATGGGAACAATTAGGCCGGCCGAATGCCGCCAAACGTGAACTGACCTTTTTGCAAAAATACGGCACTCCACAGCAACAATTAAGCGCCGCGAAGCTGGCTTTTGACAACGGTTGGTATGACCGAGCCATTTTCGCTTTAGCGGACGCCGGCTATTGGGACGATGTTGAGATGCGTTTCCCAATGGTTTACAACAAAGAAATTCAGAAACATGCCAAAGCGGCGCATGTTGATCCGGCCTGGGCCATGGCGATCACCCGGCGGGAAAGTACTTTTATCCCCACGGCCAAGTCACCGGTTGGCGCCCATGGTCTGATGCAAATCATGCCACGCACCGCCAAACATATCGCCGGGCGCAATGTTAAAGTGGAAGCGCTGTATAATCCCAATACCAACATTGATATGGGCACCGACTATCTGCGGTATCTGCTGCGCGCCAATGACAATAATCTGGTATTTGCGACGGCGAGCTATAACGCCGGTTACAGCAATGTGCAGCGCTGGATCCCGAAAAACCGCGAGATGGAACTTGATGTCTGGATTGAGACTATTCCATTTAAAGAAACCCGCGAATACGTCAAAGCGGTACTGGCCTATTACCAGATTTACAATATCCGGATGAATCAGGAACGAGACGTGTTTGCGCCGCTGGCAACGATGAAAGTCGGCCAGACCGGCTGAGATCAAAATTATGTTAAGCTACTGAAAGACATCAGAACAGGACACGCTCATGCGCCCAGCATATCAGGCTCTGTACGCCGCCCATTTGTTTGAACTGCAACAACGCACCAAAGCCGTTTTAGCGCGAGAAAGTCTGGACGCGCTGGTGATCCACTCAGGTCAGGCCAAACGGCAGTTCCTCGACGATATGGATTATCCGTTTAAGGTCAATCCGTTGTTCAAGGCCTGGTTGCCGGTGGTGGACAACCCGCATTGCTGGCTGATTGTCGATGGCGTCAACAAACCCAAGCTGGTGTTTTATTTGCCGGTCGATTTCTGGCACAAAGTGCCGGATGCGCCACATGACTTCTGGTCCGGTTTTTTTGATATTCAGCTGATTGATAAACCGACCAAAGTGGAAACTTTGCTGCCGTACGATAAAGCTAATGTGGCTTATCTGGGTGAACAACTGGAACTGGCGCAGGCGCTCGGTTTTAGTCAGCTTAATCCGGAAGGGGTATTAAGTTATCTGCATTATTTCCGTGGCTACAAAACCGATTATGAGCTCGCCTGTATGCGCGAAGCCAACCGCATCGCGGTGCAGGGCCATCGCGCGGCCGAAGTCTGTTTTCGCAGTGGTGGCAGCGAATTTGACATTCAGCTGGCCTATCTAGCTGCTGTGCAACAAGGCGAAAATGAAGTGCCGTATGGCAATATTATTGCGCTGAATGAAAACGCGGCGATTTTGCATTACACAGTGCTGGAGCGGAAAAAGCCGGCACAGCATCATTCGTTTTTAATCGACGCCGGCGCGTCTTTTCACGGTTACGCTGCTGATATTACCCGCACTTACAGCGCGCGCGATGATGAATTCCAGGCTTTAATCACCAGTATGAATGCGGTGCAGCTGGCGCTGGTTGATACGTTAAAACCCGGCATTAAATACACTGAAGTGCATTTAAAATCGCATGAACTGATTGCCCAGGTGCTGGCGGACTTTGATTTTGTTCAGCTCTCACCACAAGCCATCGTCGAAAGTGGCATCAGCCGGACTTTTTACCCGCACGGCATCGGCCATCACCTCGGCCTGCAAGTGCACGACGTCGGTGGCTTTATGGCCGACGAACGCGGCACTCATGTCGCGGCACCAGCAGAACATCCTTTCCTGCGCTGCACCCGGTTAATCGAGCCACGTCAGGTCTTTACCATCGAACCGGGCCTGTATTTTATCGATTCACTGCTGGCGGACTTGAAAGCAACAGATCAAGGCAAATACATCAACTGGCATAAAGTCGATGCGTTCCGCCAGTTTGGTGGTATCCGGATCGAAGACAACGTCATTGTGCATCGTGAGCGCAATGAGAATATGACGAGGGATTTAGGGCTGGCTTAAGCCTGGCTTGTTGCGGTGGCAGGGGCATTGCCCCTGCCACCGTTGATTTCTTATTTGTTATTTCTTAGACGGTCTTGCCGACCAGGCAAAACTCAAGGTCATAAACGACAAAAACAAAGTGCCGCTGACCGCGCCTGGTCACAGGAAAAACGCACTCACCTGGAACAGCCGTTCCACTTCACCGATATGCTTTTTGTCGACTAAAAACAAAATCACATGGTCATCGGTTTCAATGACGATATTGTCGTGAGCGATTAACACTTCTTCGCCGCGCACAATAGCGCCGATGGTACAGCCTGGTGGCAGTTTGACTTTGCCGATAGTCTGCCCGACGACTTTTGACGTGGTGCTGTCGCCATGCGCAATGGCTTCAATGGCTTCTGCTGCCCCACGGCGCAGTGAATAGACGTTGACGATGTCGCCGCGCCGGACGTGGGTCAGCAGTGCTGAAATGGTGGCTTGTTGTGGCGACACCGCGATGTCGATTTCACCGCCTTGCAGCAGGTCGACGTAAGCGCTGCGTTTGATCAGCACCATGGTTTTCTGTGCGCCCATCCGTTTGGCCAGCATCGCTGACATGATGTTGGCTTCGTCGTCGTTGGTGACGGCGAGGAACACATCCACTTCGTCGATGCTTTCTTCCTGCAGCAGTTCCGGATCTGACGCATCGCCGGCATAGACCACGGTATTTTCCAGCGTGCTGGATAGATACTCGGCGCGCTCTTTACTGCGCTCAATCAGTTTGACGCTGTGGGTTTTTTCCAGCGCTTTGGCGAGGCCATAACCGACGTTGCCGCCGCCGGCTATCATGATACGGCGGTAGCTGTTTTCCAGCTTTTGCAGCTCGCTCATCACGGCGCGGATATGTTTGGTCGCGGCGACAAAAAACACTTCGTCGTCGGCTTCGATGATAGTGGTGCCAATCGGTTTAATCGCGTGGCCGCGGCGGTAAATAGTCGCGACCCGGGCGTCGATATGCGGCATGTGTTCTTTCAGCGTCGACAGCGCGTGGCCGACTAACAGGCCACCATAGTAGGCTTTGACTGCAACCAGACTGACTTTGCCACCAGCAAATTCAACCACTTGTAGCGCGCCGGGGTAATCAATCAGCCGGCGGATATAGTCGGTGACCAGGGTTTCCGGTGCGATAAAGTGGTCGACCGGTAAATCATCTTTATTAAACAGCTTGTCGCGGTATTTGATGTATTGATTGGTGCGGATGCGGGCGACTTTGGTCGGCGTGTTAAAAATGCTGTAGGCGACCTGACAAGCGACGATATTGACTTCGTCGCTGTTGGTGACGGCGATAATCATGTCCGCATCTTCAGCGCCGGCTTTTTTCAGGATATCCGGGTGCGCGCTGTGGCCGTGTACTACCTGCAGGTCAAATTTGTCCTGCAGCGCACGCAGTTTTTCGGCATTGATATCAACGACAGTGATGTCGTTTTCTTCCCCGACCAGGTTTTCCGCCAAAGTGGCACCAACCTGACCCGCACCTAAGATAATGATTTTCATGCATTCGCCTTTTTCTGCAATTTGGCGTAGAAGAAGCCGTCAGCCTGCGACTGGCCCGGCAATAACTGCCATGTGCTGGCGCTCTGACTGGCACTTAGTGGCACAGCTTCGGCATCCTGCTGAGTCTCGAGAAAACGTTGGATCTGCTGCTGGTTTTCATCCGGTAATACACTGCAGGTTGCATACAACAACACTCCACCCGGCTTTAAAGTCGGCCAGACCGCGGCCAGAATTTGTTGTTGTAACACAGCCAGCGCAGCTATATCCGGTTTTTTCCGCAACCAGCGAATATCCGGATGGCGGCGAATGACGCCGGTGGCCGAGCAGGGCACATCAAGCAAAATGCGGTCAAACTGCTGGCCGTCCCACCATTGGCCGGGTTCGGCGGCATCGGCGGCTTTCACTATTGCTTCATGGCCAAGCCGCGCCAGATTTTCGCGCACCCGCACCAGTCGAGCCGGGTCTTTATCTAACGCCAGTACCTGCGCCTCCGGTGCCAGTTCCAGCAAATGACCGGTTTTACCGCCGGGGGCACAGCAGGCATCCAATACCCGTTCGCCGTTTTCCGGTGCCAGAAATACTGCGGCGTATTGCGCGGCTAAATCCTGCACGGCAAAAAAGCCCCAGACATAACCGGGTAAAGTGGTGACGTCACAAGGTTTATCGAGCAGGATTGCCTGTGGCATCTCCGGGATGGGCTGGCTGAAGCCAATTTCCATCGCGGTAAGATCTGCAGTGAATTTCTCCACTGAACAGCTTTTGGTGTTCACGCGCAGCCACAGTGGCGCTTTTTGCTGATTGGCGGCGATAATCTCCAGCCACTGCTGCGGATAGGCATGTTGCAGCGCCTGCACTAACCAAGATGGATGGTTGGTTTGCACTGAGAGTGGCGCGTCGGCGAACTCAAATAATTCCGGCTGACGCTGCACCGAACGCAACACGCCGTTGATCAGTTTGGTCATCGACTGACCTTTCAAATAGCGCGCCGCCTCGACGGTTTCACCGACGGCGGCATGGTCCGGAATGCGTAAAAATTTCAGCTGATAAATGCCGAGATAGATTAGAAATTGTAGCGGGCGCAGCTGCTTCACCAGCGGCTTACTCATCAGTTGCTGACAAACAAAATCCAGCTGCGGTAGCTGGCGCATCAGGCCAAAACACATTTCCTGCAGCAGCGCTTTGTCGGCCGGATTGCTGAACAGCAGCTGTGCTTTGGGCAAAACGTCTGACAACGATTTGCCCTGATCGACGACCTGATAACACAAGGTTGCTGCGGTAGCGCGTAAGTTGGCCGTCATTGCGGCTGTTCCGCAGCAGCTTGCAGTTGCTGACCGGTCTGGAACCAATCGGCGCGGCCATTCAGGAAATCGACCACCGCCATGGCTTTTTTACCGGGTGGTTGCAGCTGTTCGATCACCAGCAAACCTTCTGCCGTGCCAATCGCAATGCCTTTTTTATCGACCCGCACCACCTGACCTGGCTGTGCACTACCAGCTTCAACCCGGGCTTGCCAGATTTTCAGCTGATGTATGCCGAGTTGCAGGTAACTGACTGGCCACGGGTTAAAAGCACGGATCTCACGTTCCAGCGCGACGGCAGCTTTGTTGAAATCGAGCTGGGCTTCTTCTTTACTCAGCTTTTCGGCGTAGTTGGCGGCACTGTCTTGCTGGGGCTGCGCTTTGGCCTGTAACGCGGGTAAATCCTGCAATGCTTCAACCAAGGCCTGTGGGCCTACCACTGCAAGCTTGTCGTAAAGCGTCGAACTGGTGTCCGTGGCTTCAATCGGTAAAGAAGCGATGCTGAGCATAGCGCCGGTATCGAGGCCTGCATCCATTTGCATGATCGTGACGCCGGTTTCCGTGTCGCCGGCCCACAGCGCGCGTTGGATTGGAGCAGCACCACGCCAGCGTGGCAATAAAGAACCATGCACATTGATACAGCCAAGTTTTGGCGTGTCCAGCACCACTTGCGGCAGGATCAGGCCATAAGCCACGACGACCATCAGGTCAGCATCTAACGCGGCAAGTTGTTGCTGCGCCGGCGCTTTTTTCAGTGATTTGGGCTGAAACACCGGAATGTCATGCTGAAGTGCCAGCTGTTTAACCGGGCTGGCCTGTAACTGCTGACCACGGCCAGCCGGGCGGTCCGGCTGGGTGTAGACGGCGATGACCTGATGTTCAGAATCCAGCAGGGCCTGCAGATGGCGGGCGGCGAAATCCGGCGTGCCGGCAAAAATAATACGAAGCGGTGTGGTCACGGAGATTCCTGTCAGGCTTTGGCGGCGCGGGCTTGTTTTTCCAGCTTTTTCTTGATGCGATCGCGTTTTAACGGCGACAGATAATCGATAAACAGTTTGCCGACCAGATGGTCCAGTTCGTGTTGCAGGCAAATCGCCAGCAAGCCATCAGCTTTGACTTCAAACCAGTTGCCGTCTAAATCCTGTGCTTTGAGCGTGATTTGTGCCGCGCGTTCGACGTTGGCGTAGTTTTGCGGCACCGACAAACAGCCTTCTTCGTAGGTGGTGTCGCCGCTTTTTTCGGTGATTTCCGGGTTGATAAAGATTTGTGGCTGATTGCGTTCTTCAGATAAATCGATCACGACCACACGTTGATGAACATTGACTTGCGTGGCGGCCAAACCAATGCCATTTTCGGCGTACATGGTTTCCAGCATGTCTGCAACTAACTGACGTGTCTCGTCATTTACTGTCGCAACGGGTTTAGCGATAGTCCGCAGACGTTCATCGGGATAATGTAAAACGGTTAAAACTGCCATGGCACCTACAAAATTATGCTTTGTGAATATATCTGTGTTATGGTTCAATTTTAGCCATTAAATCGCTGTAATAACAGCTCCCTATGCATTCTGTGCAATAATTACTGCAGTTCCGGGCCGAAGGAAACTGGCATGCTGAAAACAATAACAAGCTCAATCGCCGCCCTGTTGTTCTGTGTGACGACAACTGCGTCAGCTGACATTCTCGCCATAAAACCTGATGCACCCAAAAGTTACACCGTCAAACAAGGCGATACACTGTGGGATATTTCAGGTTTATATCTGCAGCAACCTTGGTTATGGCCACAGTTGTGGAAGCTCAATCCGCAGGTGGAAAACCCGCATTTAATCTATCCCGGCGATGTACTGAGCCTAAGTTATGACAAAGACGGCCAACCAGTGTTAACGGTCAATGGCAGTGCGCTGAAGGTTTCACCGTCAGACAGTGCCGCCGCACCGGGTCAGGGTATCCGCAAGTTATCACCACAAGCGCGCAAATCGCTGAAAAATGTCAAAGCCGTCACAACTATTCCTTTGATGATGATCCGGCCTTTCCTGACCTACGAGCAGTCACTGTCTGCTGAGCAGATCGACAGTTTACCTTATGTGTTGGGCGCGGACGACCACGTCAAAAATGCCAGTCAGGGCCATATCCTGTATGTGCGTGGCCAGCTGCAGCAGGACGCGGCATATGGCATTTACCGCAAAGGTAAAGCTTATGTAGACCCACAAACAGAAGAGATCCTTGGATACGAGACCATCCTGGTCGGCACTGCCCGCGCGTTTCGTGCCGGTGGTACCGAGGTGAACGCACCGGCCTCAGTGGCGGTACTGGACGTAAAACAAGAGATCCGTCAGGGCGACCGTTTGTTACCAGCCGCGGATGGTCAGAGCCTGCCAGCTTTTTTCATGATGAGAAAACCGGAACAACCGATAGCAGGTAGTATTATTGATACGACGTCAGATCTGCGTGAATTTTCCAGTTGGGACATTGTGGTGCTGAATAAAGGCCAGCAGGATGGGGTCAAAGCCGGTTATATGTTCTCCATTTCCAGGCAGTCACCGGCAGTAGTCGATTCCAGCCGTGGGCCTGTGTATATGTCCGATGCATCGAAGTATCAGAAAATTATGGGTGGTATCGATGGTGAGCGCATCGACATGCCCAAAGAGCAAATCGGCGAGTTGATGGTATTTAAAGTGGCGGAACGCACCAGTTTTGCTATCGTCACTGGGACGAAAAAACCGATTCGGGTCGGTGATAGCATCGGCGACCTGTAACATGTCTTAGTCTGTCCCTGTGGTTGCATCAGTCAGCAACCGGGACATTATCCGGCCTATAGGGGGAGATCATGGACGATCTCATCTGCTGGCTGCGACTGATGGCAGTGCCCGGGCTTGATGCCAATGCATTGCAACAAATCAGTCCGGCTTGTTCAGTCGCCGAGCTGTGTCAGGCATCCACCACCCAATTGCAACAGCTGGGCTTTTCCGCCGCGCATGCTTTGCATTTAACGCAATCCCAACGTAAAGCCGAACAAGCACTGCAATGGCTACAAAGTGAAGCAGGACGCTGGTTTATCCCTTTTACTGATCCACGGTATCCGCCGTTATTGCGTGAAATCAAACACCCGCCGGTCGGATTATTTGGCTGCGGTGATCCGGCTGTCCTGCAAAAACCGCAGATAGCCATTGTTGGTAGTCGCAGACCAACGCCGACCGGGCGGCAAATTGCGCTTGAGTTTGCCGCTGAGCTGGCAGCGCTTGGTTTTGTGATCACCAGCGGGATGGCAAGTGGCATTGACGGTGCCGCGCATCAGGGCGCCTTAAAGGCAAAAGGCGAAACCATCGCGGTGATGGGGCATGGCTTATGTCACCTATATCCGCCGCAGCATCAGGCGCTGCAGCAACAAATCATCGCACAGGGCGCCGTGGTGTCGGAGTTTTTGCCGCAGCAACATCCCAAAGCAGAGTTTTTCCCCATCCGAAACCGGATTGTGGTGGGACTGAGTCTGGGCACTTTGGTGGTTGAAGCGGCGGAAAAAAGCGGCTCGCTGATCAGTGCTCATTACGCCGCAGAATATAGCCGCGATGTCTTCGCTGTTCCGGGATCGATCCGAAATCCGCAAGCGGCGGGTTGTCATCAGCTTATTTTACAAGGTGCTAAATTAACCCGCAGTGTGGCCGATATTCTGGAAGAGTTAGCACCGCTGCTTGCAGCAGATTTATTCAGCCGTTCGGTTGAAAAAAATAGTTGTTTGCCACTCTTGTCCGACGAAGGCTTGTTAGCTAACGTAGGAGATGAGGCAACTGCAATAGACCTGATTGCAGATCGCGCAGCAATGCCGGTAGCCGACGTAACCATAGCCCTGCAACAGCTTGAATTAACTGGCGCAGTGGCAGCCGTACCTGGTGGCTACATTCGAGTGAGGAGGGCCTAGTCATGTTTGATATCCTCGTCTACCTGTTTGAGAATTACATCCACAACGAATCGGAAATTTACGTCAACCAGGCTGATTTGACCAAAGAACTGGTCAAAGCCGGATTTCATGATGATGACATCTTCAAAGCCCTGCGCTGGCTGGAAAATTTATCCCAGCTGCAAGAGAGTCATGTAAAACCCTACTTAACCAAAACAACCTCCAACGCTTTACGGGTTTACACGCCGGAAGAGTTAAGAAAACTCGATGCTGAATGTCGTGGTTTTCTGATGTTTCTGGAACAAATCAACGTGTTAGATTTACCTACCCGCGAAATGGTGTTGGACCGGGTGATGGATTTAGACAGTGCTGAAGTGAGCCTGGAAGATCTGAAATGGGTGGTGTTAATGGTGTTGTTTAATGCACCAGGCCACGAAACCGCCTATGCCCAGATGGAAGATTTGATTTTTGAAGAACCGACCGGGCCGCTGCACTAAACCGCAGTCAGCATAAAAATTCATGTTGATACAACGCCGGTGTTTTTCCGGCGTTGCCTTTTCTGCGGCCGTCTGTGCGATAATGCCACATCTTCGACTGCCAAATGTTTGAGTTATGACTGACCAACCTCTGTTTGCCATTCCAGAACACAAACAAACCTGCCCATTATGCCAGCACGAGCTGGTGATGAAATCCGGCAAGCACGGGCCATTTTTAGGCTGCAGCAATTATCCGGCCTGTAGTTACATTCAGAATCTTCATCCGCACGACAGCACTATTGTCAAGTTGCTGGAAGACACGCCATGTCCAAGCTGCGGTTCCGCACTGGCGGTGAAAAATGGCCGTTATGGCATGTTTATCGGTTGTAGCAATTTCCCTGAATGCCATTTTATTGTGCATGAAGAGCCGGTGGTGGTTGCAGACGTGCATTGCCCGCAATGCCAAAGTGGTAAACTGGTCGAGCGCACCAGTAAGTTCGGCAAAACCTTTTATGGCTGTGACCAGTATCCGAAATGCGATTTTGTACTGAATTTTAAGCCGGCCGCCGGAACCTGCCAAAGTTGTGGTTTCGGTCTGTTGGCAGAAAAGCCGGGTGCACATGGGGTCAAGCTGATTTGCGCCAGCCGGAAATGTCAGGCGGTGCAGTCGGGCTAAATACCTCTCGCGCAGTACAAAAAGAAAAGGCCCATCATGGCCTTTTTCATCAGCAAACTATGCAGTTTGTTTATCTGGCTCGTTCTCGTAATTTTGCAGCCATTTCAGCGACTTCCGGGAAGCTGCTTTCAGGTAACAAAGCGCTTAAAGCACTGAATCTTTCTGCCAGCTCTTTGCCCGTGGCGCCACAAATATTGATATGCCCCATTTTGCGGCCAGCCCGTTTTGCTTTGCCGTACCAGTGCAGGTGACAGGATGGCAGGCTCAGCACGGCCGGATTCACATAGTCTTCGCCGAGAATGTTCACCATCACCGTCGGCCTCACTAAGGCTGTGCTGCCCAGTGGCAAGCCACAGACAGCGCGCAGGTGGTTTTCAAACTGGCAGGTGTCGGCACCTTGTTGCGTCCAATGACCGGAGTTATGTACGCGAGGGGCAATCTCATTGACTAGTAATCGATCACCAACCTGGAAAAACTCCAGCGCCAACACGCCAATATATTGCAGTTGATTGGCCACAGCGTCGAACATCTGTTTGGCTTGTTGCTGCAAAGCGGACTCTGATGGCAGCGCCACTGATACCGACAATACGCCATTGACGTGGTGATTTTCTGTCAGCGGATAGACCACGGTATCGCCATGTTCATTTCGCGCTCCGACCAGACTGACTTCGCGGTCAAACCGGACAAACTGTTCTGCCACAATAGCCTGCGGCAGGCTGTGATCAGCGCCAGCCATAAAAGCGGCAATATCAGCCCAGACTAATGCTGCGTCTTCCAAATGCTTTAAGCGCCACTGGCCTTTGCCGTCGTAACCGGCCAACGCGCTTTTTAACACCAGTGGCAGACCCAGTTCGTTAATCGCCAGCATGAACTCAGTTTCGGTCTGCACAATGCGGTAACCGGCATTGGCAACGCCAGCGGCGTCCAGTAAGGCTTTTTCCTGCCGCCGGTCACCACCGGCTTTGATAGCGGTGCTGTTCGGTTTGAATTTGCCACTGGCTTCACATACCGCCTGCACTGGGTATGGGATGTGTTCGAATTCTGAAGTCACCACATCCGCAGCTGCGACGGCTTGCTCCAGCGTCAGTGGATAGATTTCACCGGTCACCGGATGTTGTACTTTGGCTGAATTCACATCATAAGCGGTGACTTGCAGATTCAGCGGTGCACCAGCCAGCGCCATCATTCGGGCCAGTTGCCCTGCACCCATGACTAAAACATTCATCACGCTTCCTCGGCCGGGTTCGGGTGCGCCAGCACAGAGTCAGTTTGTTCTTTGCGGAATGCATCGATTTTGGCCATTAAGCTATCGTCACTGGTCGCCAGAATTTGTGCAGCTAATAAACCGGCATTGGCCGCACCGGCATCACCAATGGCCAAAGTGCCAACTGCTACACCTTTTGGCATTTGTACAATAGAGAGCAGAGAATCGAGACCTTTTAACGCTTTGGATTGTACCGGCACGCCCAGTACCGGTAATGACGTGAAGGCTGCGGCCATGCCTGGCAGGTGCGCAGCGCCGCCGGCACCAGCGATAATCACTTTTAAACCGCGGCTGGCGGCATTCCCGGCATATTCAGCCAGTAAGTGCGGGGTACGATGCGCAGAAACAACAGTGGTTTCATAAACGATGCCGAATTTGTCTAACATGTCTGCTGCGTTTTTCATGGTAGGCCAATCGGATTTGGAGCCCATAATGATACCGACTTTCATTGCTGTTTCCTCAAAACCGCCAGGTGCTGGCATAATAGGGCGCTATTATAGCCATCTGGCCGTGGCCAGGAAAATTTTTCACCAGTGTCTTCTGCCGGAAGCGCTAAACGGGAGCCGATATGTCCGTTGATAAACATGCCGTCAAAGCTTTTTTACTGCAGTTGCAGGAGCAGATTTGCGCTGCACTGGAGCAATCCGATGGCGCCGCCCGTTTTGTCGAAGATAGCTGGGAGCGGGCTGAAGGTGGCGGTGGCCGCAGCCGGGTGTTGACGAAAGGTACGGTGTTTGAGCAAGCCGGTGTCAATTTCTCTCATGTGTTTGGTGACAAAATGCCTGCTTCGGCGACGGCGCACCGGCCGGAATTAGCTGGCCGGCGCTTTGAAGCGATGGGCGTGTCGCTGGTGATTCACCCGAACAATCCATATGTACCAACCAGTCACGCCAACGTGCGGTTTTTTATCGCCGAGAAAGAAGGTGAAGCGCCGGTCTGGTGGTTTGGCGGCGGATTTGATCTGACGCCGTTTTATCCGTTTGAAGAAGATGTCCGGCATTGGCATCAGGTTGCCTTTGATTGCTGCGCACCTTTTGGTGCAGATGTATATCCGAAATACAAAACCTGGTGTGATGAATACTTTTATCTGAAACACCGGGGGGAAACCCGTGGTGTCGGCGGTTTGTTTTTTGATGACTTAAATCAGTGGGGATTCGAGCGTAGTTTCGCGTTTATGCGTGCGGTTGGCGAAGCCTATATCAAAGCGTATCAGCCGATTGTCGAACGACGCAAGCAAACGCCATACACCGAAGCACAGCGCCAATTCCAGCTGTATCGTCGTGGTCGTTATGTCGAATTTAATCTGGTGTTTGACCGCGGGACTTTATTTGGGTTGCAAAGCGGCGGTCGCACCGAATCGATTCTGATGTCGATGCCACCGCTGGTGCGCTGGGAATATGGTTTTGTGCCAGCCGAAGGTTCGGCAGAAGCGCTGTTGTATCAACGTTATCTGCAGCCGCAGGATTGGCTGGGTATTAACAACTAGTCTGGTTTAACGCGGCCGGCCTTTTTCATCCTGATTGATCATGTGGCTGGCGAGTTGTCCCAGGGCTTCGCTCAGACCGCCGCGGAGTACAGGATCGGCCACTACTTCAGAGAGCGCCTGGTTCATGCAAAACATCCACTGGTCGCGCAGCGTCGGGTTCACAGTAAAAGGCATGTGGCGCATCCTCAGGCGGGGATGGCCGTATTTCTGTTCAAACAAACCAGGGCCGCCGAGCCAACCTGATAAAAACTCGAAGAATTTTTGTCGGATGGTATCCAGTGGGAGTGGGTGAATAGCATAGAGTTCTGCCGCTTCTGGCGCTGTGGTCATGATATCGTAAAAGCGGTTGGCCAGACGGCGGGTTGCCTCCTCACCACCAATCAGCTGATAAGGCGTTTGTTGTGGGGTCGGGTGTGCAGGATTTTTTGGTGACAACATTTGGATTAACTTCTTAAGCATGATGGGAGCTTCTTTGTGGATCGATATGCTGTTTTTGGTCATCCGATAGGACATTCCAAATCGCCGCTGATCCATCGCAGGTTTGCCGAGCAAACCGGCCAGGTTTTGACTTATGAGGCGATTTTAGCACCGCTCGATGGCTTTGCCGACAGCTGGCAACACTTTGTTGCACAGGGTGGACGGGGGGGCAATGTAACAGTGCCCTTTAAAGAACAGGCTTTTGTCTTAGCGCAGGTGCTGAGTGCGCGGGCGCAGCTGGCGGGCGCCGTAAATACTTTATATCTGGATGAGCAACAACGGCTCTGTGGTGACAATACAGACGGTGCTGGATTGGTGGCCGATTTACTGCGCCAGGAAGCGTTGCTGGAAGGGGCTAATGTGTTGCTGTTGGGCGCCGGTGGCGCCAGTCGCGGGGTGATGCAGCCATTACTGGACGCAGGTGTGGCGCATATTCATTTGGCGAACCGCACTGTCAGTAAGGCTGAACAGATTGCGGCACTCTTCGATGCACGAGTCAGTGCCGGCAGTTATACAGAAGTTCCGAAACAGCGTTGGCACTTATTGATCAATGCGACGTCCAGCGGTTTACAGGGCGAACGCCCGCCGTTGCATGAACAACACCTCGAATATTGCCAGCTGGCCTACGACATGCTGTATGGCGCCACACCTACGCCGTTTTTACAATGGTGTCATCAGCAAGGTGTGCCACAAACCGCCGATGGTTTAGGCATGCTCGTGTCGCAAGCGGCGGAAAGCTTTTATATCTGGCGTGGTGTGCGACCTGAAGTAGAACCGGTACTGGCAAAATTAAGGGAGTTGCTGCGCGGATGAACCAACAATTGATTTTTAATCACGATCATCAATTCGACGACTCAGCCGTTGCCGTGCGCTGTTCAATCCTGCAAGGTGGGCTGCGCAATACTGTGTATATCCGTATGCCGGAAGGATGGACAGCTGAAGCCTGGCTGGCGCAAGTACGCGAAGACAGCTTCTTTTGGGAAGACGAGATAGAGCTGGCGCTAAAGAAAGGTCAACTCGACCCGGATGGAAGCTTATGGCTGGATGGCTCTGTCTGAACAAGGGCGTCCAATCTTCACCTCTATATAGTGGAGTTGTTAACTCACCACTATATAGAGGTCGTCACTTATTCTTCTTCCGCAAGATACTCGTTTTTCAGTACAACATAGTTTTGTGCCGATGCTGACAAAAACGCTCGTTCTGCATCATTGAGTGGTCTCGCCTGTTTGACCGGGCTACCAACGTACAAATAGCCGCTCTGCAAAACTTTGCCCGGGGGGACTAAACTGCCGGCACCGATGATGACTTCATCTTCCACAATAGCGTCGTCCATCACGATAGCGCCCATACCAACCAGAATACGGTTACCAAGGCGACAACCATGCAACATACATTTATGGCCGACAGTAACATCTTCACCTATTAGTAGAGGTGAGCCTTCGGCGTTTTTGGCGGAAGGGCGGGATACATGTAACACGGTACCATCTTGCACATTTGTACGCGCACCAATCCGGATATAGTTAACATCCCCCCGTGCGGCAACCAGAGGCCAGATACTGACATCTTCACCTAAGACGATGTCTCCGGCTAAAACCGCTGATTCATCAACATAAACATTGGCACCGAGTACCGGAATTACACCTTTATATGAACGTATCGACATTCTAAACTCCTCATCTGCTGCGGAATTATGCGACATTTGTGTATAAAAAACACCTTTCGCTGAAAAAACACCCGAACGATCGCAAAACCCCAACTTTTCTCAAATTTAAGCTTGCGTAAGTTTCGTGAGGGCCTATAATGCGCGCCATGCCGACGGGGTGAAGCGAAACGCGAAACGCCGGGTGAGTTTGAAAAGTGAAAAATAGTCGATAAAAAGACGCTTGACACGAAATAAAAACTGACTAAAATGGCCGCCTCGCAGTGAGGTTGGGGTGAAAGCCTCGAAATTGCAAGCAAGGCAAGTGAGTAGGTTGAGCAGAGTAGTTTATTTAAATAGTAAATTTCTCTGCTTGACTTAAAATCTGGGAAGTGTAAGATAC
>NZ_KL544007.1:296818-361950 GCF_000711985.1 Rheinheimera texasensis DSM 17496 | reverse complement strand
GTGATGGCGCTGTCCAGGGCTGTCAGGGCTGCTGAGGCACCTGTCAGGCTACTGATACTTAAATTCGCCAGACCAAGGCCTGAAGTCCCAAAACCGCCACCTGTACGCGAAATATTCACGCTGATGGTCTGGCCCGCATTAGCGCCTACCAGGAAGGTCGATGAATATTTACCATCTAACAGCTTCACGCCACCAAACTGAGTTGTTGTCGCGACCCGGCTGATTTCAGCCTTCAGTGCCGATACTTCTTTTTGCAGTGCCAGCCGGTCAGACGAGCTGTTAATACCATTTTGCGACTGGACTGCCAACACCCGGATACGTTGCAGTGCGGTGGTAATTTCATCCATGGCGCCTTCAGCGACCTGTGCCAACGAAATACCATCATTCGCGTTACGGATGGCCTGGTCTAAGCCCTGGATTTGGTTGGTCAGACGGTTGCTGATTTGCAGACCCGCCGCATCATCGGCTGCGCTGTTGATTCGCAAACCCGAAGATAAACGCTGGAAAGCGGTATCCAGGGACTTACCTGAGTTAATCAATTGACGCTGAGAGTTCAGCGACGAAATATTAGTGTTAACGAATAATGGCATGATACGTTCTCCTGATGGCTGTTCGCTGCATCATCAGCTTTTTGTATTTTTAAGCGCTGATACTTAGTTAACGGCAGAACTTCGGAAAACTTGAGTGTTTTTTAGACCAACGTCATATAAATAAAGGCTTACAGAGGAAGACATCCTGCTATTTCCCGGCAAAAACCTGCCTCCCCTTTTGGTCTTTTTCCTGATCTAACTTATAAAAATGACCATTCAGGTAATCAAAGTCTTTTTAACAGCTGTTTTTCTCAGTAAAGAAGCGGTAAATTTCTGCCGGTCCATTTTTGCTTCGGCATGAAAAAAGCACCTGCAGGTGCTTTTTAAAATTTGGGAGACTTCAGTCTGTAGGTAACTTCTAGCGCAAATAATCAAATAAACTGGTACTGGTCACTCGACTAAAGGTCGACTGGACAGCCTGCAAGGCAGTTTCTTGCTTGGTCAGCTCTGTCAGTGCTTCGGCATAATCGACTTCATAAATCTGAGCTCGGAAACCTTTATTATTGATTTGCAAATCTTCATTTCCTTCGAAAACGCTGTCCAAGACGTTTTGGCGTCCGCCGACACCTGACATTGCAGAGTCGACTTTCAGTGCAGCATTATCAATCTGTACCAAAGCATCAGCTATCGCTTCGCTCAGGGCATCACCGGTAAATTGATCGACTTCAATTGCACTGACCAGATCGGTCAATGTATTTAGGATATTAATTTTTTCAGGCGCTTTTAAACTGAAATCCAGTTGGCCGGGTCCCGAGCCGTCAGCCTGTAAACTCAGACCTTTAAAAGTGACAGGCGTACCTGGTGTGTAAACTCCGGTGACTGCCGGAGTCTGACTTGCGCCATTTCGCATGATTTCGTAGTTATTGGCGCCATCGATAACCAGCTGGTAATCGTTATTAGCAGCCGTCTGCCCGTCATAGTTCTGGCGATAAAAATCGTCAAACACCGACTGGTTTTGTACAACAATTTTACCTGCCGTCAAACCACCACTGATGGCAATGCTATCTGTTTTAAAACGGGCGTTTACGTCCTCAAAAATATCTTTGCCACTATCGTTACTTGCAATGGTCACTGAAGGAGAAACCTGCATGGATTTTTGACCTTCGTCGCCATTGTACACATAACGGCCAGTCGACAAATCCAGACTGTACGGCTGGGTTTGCTCCTGAAACCCTGAAAACAGATGACCACCATTGGTGTCTTTCTGATTCATCAGATCAAAAATCTGGGTTTTAATATTATCAAGTTGCCGTGCGATAGCAGTACGATCGAGCTGCGAATAGGCGCCGTTACCTAAAGAAACTATTAATGCGCGAGCCTGATCACTGGCAGTGCGGATACTGCTTAATGCTGTCTCTTCCATGTCCAGACTGTTTTTCAGCAGGACACTATTACTTTGGTACTGGGTTACCTGACTAATTTGCTGATCTAACGCAACAACACGTGCTGAGCCGGCAGGATCATCGGAAGGGCTTAGAATTTTGGTCTGCTTTTCTAATTTCGCACTTGCCGTTTGCAACTTTTCCTGCGCATTAAGAATCGCATTCAGGTTAATCTGGTACTTCTGACTAAATGAGAGTCGCATCAGTTACTACCTCGCAGCCTGCAACAGCGTGTCAAAAATGGTTTGTGACGTTGATATAATTTTTGCAGCTGCAGCATAAGATTGCTGGAAACGAATCAGATTAGCCGCCTCTTCATCAAGGTTAACGCCTGAAACAGATTGATACCATGCTTCTGACTGCGACAGCAGTGCTTTTGAAGACTCAGTGGCTATCTTAATCTGGCTGGTTTTTTCGCCTATGGCACCAACCATAGTGCCGTAACCTTCGTTCAACGTCATCACGTTATCGGCACCCGCTGCGGCAACTGCAGTTTTTCTTAGCAAATCTTTATCCTGCAGCTTTGCCATCGCGAGCCCATTACTATTGTCCTTAAAACCACCTGTGTTATAGCTGAGGGTAAAGTTATCGCCAATTTTTGGTACCCCGGTTACGGACATGTCAAAACCGTAACCGCTTAAACCGGCGGAATCAAACAGGTTATTGTAGGAGCCGCTCGCCATTGCAGCTGTAGTCCCCAGCAGCGCATTGGCATTGTCACGGATCTCAAACTGACCACCGCCGATAAAAGTGACAGTAAATGGGCCGCCCGTAACGGCGCCAGGCGCCGTAAACTGCGAAGTTGCCGGATCAGTGTCTGTTATGCTGATGGCGCCAACTTTAGCATTGCCGAGGTTATTGATATTAAATTCGCCACGCAGCGGCGATGCCAGTGCTAAATCTTCAGGCCTGTTATTCAACAAAGATATTGTCTGACCGGCAATGCTCAACGGTTTGAGAACAAACTGGTCGCCGTTAGCAAAAGCCCCTGCGGTGTTGTCGAGAGTTATTTCAAAGCCGTTCAGGAAATTCCCGGGTACATTGCTGCTGTTGAAAGTCGCCGGGTAAGCAGTAATAGTTTGAGTGACTGCAGAGCCCGCAATCACATTACCGCGTGTATCTAAGGCTTCCATCGTGAATTGGTTAGGGGCAGTAAAGGTCACCAGAAAATCGTTTGGTGGAATATCTTTGCCTTTACCCGGCTCGACTACAGCAGTCACAATGCCTGCACCGGTGTTACTGGTCATTGGATAGCCACCGTAAGTACCGAGACTAAAAATGTCTTTGCCAAGCTGACCATTGCCGTCCATGCCAAGCCGGTTTTGCGTGTTAAATGCATCGGCAAGACCCAAAGCCAGCTGCCCCAGTTTGTTTTGAGTCGGCTCCAGCATTTGCGATCTGAATTCAAGCAAGCCACCTATCTTGCCGCCCAGCGTCTGGCTTTCCACTTCTCCAATCACATTCGAATTGTAATCGAGCTGCAACTGCAGGGATTTGCGCTCCGGGTCAGGATCTCCGACCGTGCTCATCAGGCTAAATTTGCCCTGCTGCAGCACGATTGACTGCCCGGTGTTAAGAAAAACTAGCTTTTCCCGGTTTTCACCATCCACTGTAGTGATTTCAACCAGCTCCGATAATTTGCGCAGTGCTTCATCACGTTTATCAAGCAGGTCGTTTGGTGCCGGAGTATTGGCACCCTGACCATAACCAGCAATCTGTTTATTCAGTTCTGCAATCACGGTGATCTGCGAATTTGCGTCAGATACCAGCGCATCCAGTTGCTGATTGATTGCCAGCCGTTGCTCCAAAACTATGCTGGATAGGGTATTGAATTTCCCTATCAAGGTCTGGGCGCTCCCCATTACCAACTGACGAAACGAAGTATTGGACGCATCATTATTGGCGGACTGCAGTTGCTTGTATAAATCCGAGATCCCACTGGCAATGCTGTTTGAAGTGTTTGAGAACAGGGAATCCACTCGGCTTGCTTCCGTCAGAAACTGCTGGTTGTAACTGAGAGCTGAAGTGTCCCGTCGCAATTGCAATAATGAGAATTCGTTGGCTAACCGGTTTGTGGTGCCCCGTCCAACGCCTAGTCCCAGCATCGCGGCTTCATACTCAGTACTCTGCCGGACATATCCTTTAGTATTCAGGTTACTGATATTATTACCGGTAGTGTTCAGCAAGCCGGTACTGGCCAGTACACCGGATGTGCCTATCGTTAATAAATTATCAGCCATGATTTACTCCTGCAAAGGCTAAAAGCCTGCTCACAATTCTGTTTGACCTGAATTTTTCAGCAAATTCCGTACCTCTTTCAGCACGGATCCATTCATTACCTGTAAAATTTTCTGTGCATAATTCGGATCTGTGGCATATCCGGCGGCCTGCAGTTGCTGAAAATAATTAGCGGTATCATTACTGACCGCAACAGCGTCCTGATAACGTGGCTGCTGACGGATAAAATCAACATAATCCTGTAAACCGGCCTGCAAACTGTCATAGACGCGAAATTTTGCTTTTTCCTGCCGTGCAATGCCCTGGCGATATTCAAGCGTATCCACCACGGCGACATTTCCCTGCCAGTCTGGCTGGGCTTTGATACCAAATAAGTTATAGCTTTCGCGGCCGTCGACTGCTTTAAACATGCGTTGGCCCCAACCAGTCTCCAGCGCAGCCTGCGCCACCAACGCCAAAGGTTCCAGACCTAGCTGACGCGCTGCTTGGCGTGCAGCAGGCAAAATACCCTTCACAAACTCAGCTTCAGGTCCGGTGAGTGCCGATAAGGCCGCGAGGCTGTCATCTGTGGAATCGATCGCTGGCTTTCCTTCGTCAACGACCGCAACATCAGGCGCTACCGCCGGAACCACTTTGGCTTGTGCCTCAGCTGGTACCGCGCTGACCAGCATTTCCGCGTCCAGTTGTTGTAATACACCGGCTTTTTGCACGTTCTGAGGTGCTGATATCGCCGTTTCGCTGCCCAGCGTGATGGCAGACTGTTCTATGTGCTTGATTTGAGCCTGCACAGTCGGATACACAATGCGTTCGGCGTCTAGTTTTAGCGCCTGCTTTACCGGCAAAGCCAAAGCCTGGCTTTCTTTCGCTAGAGGCAAGGCTTTCTCGGTCTGAACCGTAAAACGGTTAGGTGCAGACACCTGACTCGCCGCTTTACTTTTTGCCGCTTCCGGCGCCAACTGCTGGACCATCAGATCGGCAAGGCCCAAGGTGCCTTTTTTCGAAAGTTCCGCGGTAAGCTGACTATCATACATGTCCCGATAAAAACCGGTGGCCTGGCTATTCAGCGGATTGTCTTCTTCAAAGGTCTGATTAGCTTTGCGCATACTCGACATCAGCATGCCCATAAACACTGACTCAAACTGCTGCGCGGCCTGACGTACTGCCGCCACCTTGTCTTTGCTGGCTAAAGCACGCAGTTCATTCAGACTGGACAGGTCGTGATAAGACACATCCACTTGCGGCGCGGCCATTTAGATCACCACCAGCTCGCCGTGGATAGCGCCTGCTTCTTTCAGCGCTTCAAGGATGGCCATCAGGTCACCCGGGGCAGCACCAACTGCATTGACGGTCTGCACCAGCTCATCAAGCGTCGTGCCCGGATCAAATTTAAACATACGTGATTTATCCGGCCGGACATCAATAATAGTGTTTTGTTGCACAGCAGTCTGGCCACCGGCTAGAGCATTTGGCTGCACGACTTGCGGGTTCTCCGCGATTGTCACCGTCATGCCGCCATGGGTGATAGCTGCTGGAAATAACCGCACATCTTTGCCGATGACAATGGTGCCGGTTCTGGAGTTAATAATGATTTTGGCGGCATCGGAGGCTGGTTCAAAGCTCAGGTTTTCCAGCGTTGACAAATAAGAGACGCGCTGGTCAATGTCCCGTGGCGCCCGCACTTGTACTGAACGGGCATCCAGCGTACGGGCCGTTTCGGGTCCGATAAACTGATTAATCGCCGCAGTCAGGTTCTTCGCCGTGGTGAAATCGCCACGGTTAAGGTTAAAAGTGATGTAGTCGCCCTGCGAAAATGGCGTTGGCACCTCACGCTCGACCGTCGCACCATTTGGAATACGACCCACAGTCGGTGTATTGACCACTACCTGCGACCCGTCAGCACCTTCAGCGCCTAAACCTGACACGACCAGACTGCCCTGCGCTACCGCATAAACCTGACCATCCAGGCCTTTTAAGAAGGTCTGCAATAACTGTCCACCGCGCAGTCCTTTTGAGCTGCCAACTGAAGCTACAGTGATATCCAGATTCTGCCCAGGCTTCGCAAAAGGTGGCAGCTCTGCAGTCACAGCAACAGCAGCAACATTTTTAATCTGCGCCTTCATGCCGGCCGGTAAATTAATACCAAAATTCGCCAGCATCGTTTTAAAACTCTGCTCGGTAAAAGGGCTTTGCTCGCCAGTTCCCGGCAAACCGACCACCAGGCCATAACCCACTAACTGGTTATGCCGCACGCCTTCCACTGTCGCCACATCTTTCACTCTGGCCGCCTGAGCACTGGTGATTAACAACAACATAGCCGCGCTCAACAAATACTTGTTCATTGCAGGTTCCCCGCTCAGAATGGCCATAATGCACTGGAGAAAAACCGGGTGAGCCAACCAGGCCCCTGACCGCCGTGCGTCGCGCCGGTACCACTGTATTCAATGCGGGCATTGGCGATTTTGGTCGACTCCACAGTATTACGGGAATCAACATCTTCCGGCCGGATCACGCCGGTAAGCCGGATATATTCTTTACCGGTATTCAGCGTCAGCCATTTTTCGCCACGGATCACCAGATTGCCATTGGCCATCACCCGCAGTACGTTGACAGAGATGTCGCCAACCAGACTGTTACTCTGGTCGGCTTTGGAATCGCCTTTGAATTCACTGCTGGAATTAACCCCAAGCTGCAGCGTATTACCGGCCACCGACACATTACGTCCGCCCAGCCCCACCATAGGGTCAATCGAATTACTGGAATCTTTGCCAAATTCAGTTTTGGCTTTTTTTGACGCCTGGGTATTCTCTTTCAGCACCACCGTAATAATGTCGCCTTCGCGCCGGGCTTTATTGTCAGAGTACAGGCCATTGGAGACGCCGTTGGCATACAAAGAACCGGTATTCAGCACAGGTTTGGCGGCTGGCTCCGGCGGCAAAGGTGCAAACGCCGGGTCATCCGGAAAAGCCTCTGGCACATAACTGGCGCAGGAAGCCAAACCACAACAAAATAAAACCAGCCATAACTGCCGCATAACAACCTCCACCAATCAGAGCTGCTGAATCGCAAAACTCAGCATCTGGTCTACTGCCGAAATTACTTTGGAGTTCATTTCGTAGACGCGCTGACTTTCAATCAGACCCACCAGTTCTTCCGTCACATTGACGTTTGAAGCTTCTAATGCGCCTTGCACGATGAAACCAATGCCTTCAAGCCCTGGCACACCCTGCACCGGGTCGCCGCTGGCGCCGGTTTGTTTAAAGAGGTTCTGACCGATAGGCTCAAGACCGGCCGGGTTTATGAAATTAGTCACGACCAGCTGACCGAGCACCGCATTCTCGACTTGTCCGGGGATCTTCACTGACACCTCACCATCCTGAGAAATAGTGATTTCGGTGGCTTCAGGCGGAATAGTGATAGTCGGCTGGATTTGATAACCGGCACCTGAGGTCACCAGATTGCCTTCGCTGTCGGTAGTAAACTGGCCATTCCGCGAATAAGAAATAGTGCCATCCGGCATCAGCACTTCAAAAAAACCGGGCCCCTGGATCATCACATCCAACGCATTGTCTGTGGTCATGTGATTGCCCTGCGTGAAGTTTTTTTGCGTGGCGACCACTTTTGTCCCGGCACCAATCATCAGGCCGTTTGGCAACTCTGAGTTTTGCGACGAGCGACCGCCGGGTTGGTTGATATTCTGGTATAACAAATCTTCAAACACTGCCCGGCTCTTTTTGTAACCCACCGTGCTGGCGTTGGCCAGATTGTTAGATATCACCGAAATATCGCGCTGTTTGGCGTCTAAGCCGGTTTTACTGATCCAAAGTGCCGGATGCATAGAGTCCTCCTGAGCTTTAAGCTCTAGATGATACGAAGTACCTGATTATGTTGACGGTCCATATCTTCGGCCGTCTTCATCATTTTTACCTGCAGCTCATACTGGCGTTGCAGGTTGATCATATAAGTCATCTCGGCAACGGCGTTGACGTTACTGCCCTCAACGGCCCCGCTCAGCAAATTCACTGTCGGGTCCACTTCGGCTGGCTCACCGTCTTTGCGGCGAAACAAACCATCGTTGCTTTTGAACATGTCCTGATTGTCGGGCTTGACCAGTTTTATTCTGGCGACTTCGACCATCGCTGTCGCTGGCGCACCGCGGGGTAACACATTGACACCACCATCTTTGGTAATTTCAATTTTGCTGAGTGGCTGTGGCACTTCTATCGGACCACCTTCACCCAGCACATTGAGGCCGGAGGAGGTTTGCAAAAAACCTTCCGGACTAATTTGTAGATTACCGGCGCGGGTGTAGGCTTCATTGCCCTCGCCATCCTCGACGGCAAACCAGCCGTCGCCTTGAATAGCAACGTCCAGCTCGTTTTGTGTGATCTTGATTTCGCCAGCGTCAAAATTCTGACTTGGCATTTCGGTCAGGGCAAACACCCGGGTCGGCTGGCCGTCACCAAAGGCCTGCATAGCACGGGCTTGCGCCAAATCGGCTTTAAAACCAACGGTATTGGCATTGGCCAGGTTATTGGCCCGCACCGACAGCGCATTCATGTTCTCTTTTGCGCCTGTCATTGCGATGTAAACCATGCGATCCATAGTGATCCCCCTTCTCTATCTAAGCAGCTAAAGCAAGGATGGTGCCATAAATCATGCAGACGGGGCGATACGGTTGTAGTGGCAGTCGTTTGCCGCTTGTCCGGCATAAAAAACGTTTGAAGCGCCTTTGAAAAAGCGCATTGTCGACCGGACAAGTCAGCTTTGGACGGAGGCAAACAAAAAACACAGGGAGCGGCTTTTAACAACACACAGCGTTGGCCTCAAAGGGGGAGCGCCAGAGATGATGGCGAATAAAAAACCACCCGAAGGTGGTTTTTTACAAAGCAGTATCTTAGCGGATTTGCAGTACCGTCTGCTGCAGCGAACTGTTGACTTCCAGCGCACGTGAGTTGGCCTGGAAGTTTCTCTGTGCAGCAATCAGGTCCACTAATTCATTGGTCAGGTTGACGTTGGAGCTTTCCAGTGCCGAAGAGTTGATAGCACCCAAGGTACCAGTGTTTGCTTCGCCGGCAAGTGCCTCACCAGAGCGCAGACTTTGTTTCCAAGATGTATTGCCAGCTTGGGTCAGACCCTGCGGATTTGCGAACTTAACCATACTGACCTGAGATAAAAAAGTCTGATCACCATTGCTATAACTCGCCATGACTTTACCTGCAGCATCAATATCAATACTGGTAAGACGACCCACAGTAGTACCGTCCTGGTTCAACGAACCCACTTCGAACTTACTGGCATACTGCGTTGGGAAATTTGTCCCGGCCTGATTACTGAAGTTCACTGTCAGATTACTGGTAAACTGCGCACCATTGGTCAGGAATGCAGTTGTGTTCAAAGTTGTTGAAGGGATAACCAAATCAGGCATTGACGTTGATGTAGGTGTTACCGGAATACCATTGGCATCAAAATCTAAAATGGTCGGACCAAAATACTGACCATTTGTTGCAGTCGCAGTTGCGGCTGTCGCAGTATTGTCATCAAAAACAGCATAGACTTCCCAGTTGTTATCTGTTGCTGTTGCCGTACGTCTGAAATAGAAAGACAGCACATGCGGTTCACCTAAACTGTCATAAACAGTCGTTGAAGTTGTTGAACCGGTATTATATGTCGATTTGTCTAATGGATTAAAAGTCGCCCAGCCACCAGCCGGAGCTACCAGCGTTGAGTTTAAATTCATTGTCATATAAACATTGCTGGTCGAACGGGGCGCACCAGCCGTACTTGGAATTTGGATCGGTTTGGTCGTGCTGAGGCTGACCGAACTGGCAGAACCTGTTGCAGGATCGACCGGGTAGCCCTGCAGGAAATTGCCGTTATTATCCACGATAAAATTGTCTTTGCTGAGTTTAAAAGCGCCAGAACGGGTAAAGGTCATGTCCCGTGATGCTAAATCAGAGGTCAACGCAAAAAAACCATCACCGGTAATCGCCATGTCCAAAGAATTTTGCGTAAATTTCAATGCACCCTGGCTGAACTGCTGTGCCACTTGCGAAGTCGTCACACCGTCACCGACTTTGGTCCGGCCTGGTGAGAAAATGGAACCGGCGTAGACGTCGGCAAATTCAGCACGTGATTCTTTAAAACCCGTTGTATTGACGTTGGCAATGTTGTTGGCAGTAGTGTCCAAATCCTTCTGGGCTGCAGCCAGACCACTCAATGCAATATTAAAACTCATAGTTCACCTCGATAGTCAGGCATCAGCCTGCGGCAATTTCTAAAATGTCTGACATTTTTTTGGCACCAAGGCCAAGTAAATTCAGTTTCATGTCTGCGGTTGATGTACCTAAGGTCACACTGGCAACCGGAACATAACTGGACGTAACCAAGCTTTGCGCTTTTCCGTCAACAGTGGCATCAATCTTCATCGTATAAAGCCCGGTATCTTGCACAGTGCCCGCTTCATTTGTTCCGTCCCAGGCAAGTTCAAACTTACCTTCGCTGGGATTAGACACTGTATCGCTTTTCACCAAGGCGCCACTGGCATCGTAGATACTGACTTTCATCGATGTGGTTTTTGCCGGCACGTCAATAGCACCATAAGTTGAATTCTTACCGTCAAAAATCAGCGTATCTGAATTGACCCGCACAGTTCGTCCAACCAGGCTGGAAGCCTGTAATGCCTGATTGGAATTCATACTGGCGGCAAAGTCTTTAAAATTGGTGTTCAGCGAACTAATGCCGTCGGCCATAGTGAAACTGGTCATCTGCGCAATCATCTGATCATTTTCAACCGGTTTAGTCGGGTCCTGAAACGCCAGCTGCTGCGTTAACAAAGCAAAAAAATCCGATTGCGTAAGTGCACCGCTATCTTCTTTTGTGGTCGTGTCCGTTCCTTTAAGGCTGTCCAGATAGCTATTGCCGCTGGTGTTGGAAATCGTGGTCATCAGCTACTCCTTATCAGCGCTGGCCGAGCGTAAGAGTCCGGCTCAGCATCTGTTTCGCTGCGTCGGCTACTTGCACGTTGGCATCATATGAGCGTGACGCAGAAATCATGTTGGCCATTTCTTCCATCACATTGACATTTGGCTTATAGATAAATCCGTTTTCGTCTGCCAAGGGGTGAGACGGGTTATATTCTTTGTTCAATGGCGCGTCACTTTCCACCACCCCCAGCACTTTGACGCCAGCACCTTGTTCGGTCATCGCGTTATCAAACTCGGCGGCAAACACCGGATGACGGCCGCGGTAGGTCGTTTCCAGGTTGCTGCTAACGCTTTCAGCGTTGGCAATATTACTGGCTGTTGTGTTGAGCCGCAGAGCCTGGGCGGTCAGGCCTGTGCCGGCGATATCAAAAACTCGGTAAAGGCTCATCAGGACTGTCCTCCTAAAGCTTTTTTCAACCCGCTGATTTTGCTGTTTAGAAAATGCAATGAAGTCTGATACTCCATGGAGTTCTGACTAAATGCATTTCGCTCACGGTGAATATCAACACTATTACCATCGCCTGTGTCCGTTTGCTCAGCATTACGAAACAACACTTCATGTCTTGTTGATGGGGAGATCTCAAAATGCTTGGTATCTGTCTGCTGCAGAGCGCCAGACTGACGCGCCTGAGCATTGGCAAGAGCGGTATGAAAATCCAGATCGCGGGCTTTGTAACCCGGCGTATCGGCATTCGCTATGTTATTTGCCAGCAACTCAGTGCGACGTTCCCGCAACAAAGTTCCCTGCTCATGCAACCCGAAAGCATTGTTAAAACTTATGGCCATGATTTGACTCTCCAACAAACCTTGTGAATTTGTTAGCAAGAGTCGGGCCAAGAAGGCGTCAGAATTACAGCAGGTTGATTTGCAGCAGCGCCACCTTGCGGGCTATTCAGTTTTTGCGCCGGTAAATTATGCCGGGATTGCAGCGGATCATGTCAAAATCGCTGTTTGTGCTTGAGAGAGATTCCGACGCACCCAAAACTAAAAATCCTTTTGGATTCAAAGCCTGTGCAAACTGCCGAATGATTTTCGCTTTGACTTCAGGTGAAAAGTAAATAAGGACGTTGCGGCAAAAAATAATGTCGAACTTACCGAGTAAGGTATAACTATCCAATAAATTCAAATGCCGGAAGCTGACATTGCGCCTGGCAATATCTTTCACCCGCATCATGCCATTGCCGCTGTCTTCAAAAAATTTACTGCGACGCTCAGGTGATAAACCCCGTGACAACGCCAGGCCGTCATACTCCGCCCGTTGACAGTGTTCCAGCATGGTGTTCGAAATATCCGTTCCCAGAATATGAATCCCCAATCCAAAGGCTGAAGGCCGCATTTGCTGATATTCAAGGCCGGTCATCGCAATTGAATATGGTTCCTGCCCGCTGGAGCTGGCGGCAGACCAGATTTTTACGTTCCGGTGATCTTTTTCAAGTTCAGGAAATATCTGTTTTTTTAATAGCTCATAGGGATATGTGTCACGAAACCATAAAGTTTCGTTGGTGGTCATGGCGTCAATAACAGCAGACCTGAGTTGGCGCTCAAAGGGGCTCAGTGTTTTATTAACCAGCTCTGATAAACTGCCAAGATTAAATCTCTGCATCAAAGGCGCGAGGCGGCTTTTTACCAGATACTGTTTATTTTCACCAAGTACAATACCGCACTGCTGTTCCAGAAAATCACGGAATGTCTTGTACTCGCTGTCATGCAGCTCTTTATTCACTCGTATGGATTCCGTCAGTTACTCAGTCAGTGTGCAGCCATTTACGGACAGATTCAGCCAATTCGTCCGGATTAAACTTAGCGATGAAGTCATCTGCTCCTACTTTTTGCACCATCTGCTGATTAAAAACACCACTAAGCGATGTATGCAAAATAACATGAAGCGGCTTCAATTTGGGATCCAGCCTGACTTCTGCGGTAAGTGTATATCCATCCATATCAGGCATTTCAATATCAGAGATTAACAAGCCGATTTTCTCTGTCACCGATTGATCACACTGGGCGGCAATTTCCTGCAGGTAGGTCAACGCTTCTCTGCCGTTTTTGACCAGATGCATTGCAATACCTAAGCCTTCCAGTGCCCTTTTTACCTGATTTCTCGCGACTGCAGAATCATCAGCAATCAAAATGATTCTGTCACCAAGGTCCTGTTGGATGGTGGCGGTCTCAAATGTTGTGCTAACAGCTGTCGGTGAAGGCGAAATTTCTTCGAGGATTTTTTCAACATCGATAATTTCTACCAACTCTTTATCAATTTCGGTTACTGCAGTTAAGTAACTCTGACGTCCGCCAGTCCCCTTTGGCGGAGGCATAATTGATTCCCAGTTGATATTAATAATGCGTTCGACTGAATTGACCAAGAATCCTTGAACTGAGCGATTGTATTCAGCGATGATAATAAAACTGTCTTTGACGTTTTCGATTGGACGCCCGCCGGTTGCCAGGCTCAAATCGATGACAGAAATAGTCTGTCCCCTAATGTGCGCGATGCCCCGCACAAATTTATTTCTTTTTGGTATGGCCGTTAACGGTGGGCATTGTAGTACTTCGCGAACTTTGAAAACGTTGATGCCAAATCTTTGACGGCCGGCAAGACGAAATAACAATAACTCTAAACGGTTTTGCCCGACCAATTGCGTGCGCTGATTGACAGAATCAAGAATACTCGCCATTTAACACTCCAACCAAAACAGTTCGGTTCGATTCTTGCAGACACATCGTTTAGTCAGAATATCTGCAGCAAAGTTCTGAAAATACAAAGAGCTGTATGTTATTCCCCTTTGTCGATAAAGCATAGCCGAAACCATATGAAAATGTACGACAATTTTAAAGCTCTAAGAGCGCTGGCAATCCTGCTGTCAGGCTTGGTTGCTGATGCACACTCAGAAACCTTTAATGCGGCTGATTTAACCAATGCTGCACAACAATGGCTGCAGCAGCAATCTGCAGATCAGGTTCAAATCCGCGTGCATCCGCTTGATGCACGGATGAAAGCGCGGGAATGCGATGCACCTCTGCAATTCAGCATGGTCAATCCGAAAATTCAAAGCCAGAACAGCATCAAGGTGCTTTGCAGCGGTACCAATGGATGGCAATTGTATTTGAGTGCCAGAGCAAGCCGGTTGGTTGAGGTCGTCGTCGCAAATCGACAACTCGCGCCGGGGTCAGTACTTAGCATGGACATGGTTCAGCTCGAGAGCCGCGATCAGTTGTTCAGCCGGGGAGCGACAATCTCCAATCCCGATATAGTGGACGGGGCCCGTACCAAGCGCGCACTGAATCCTGGCCAAATCCTGACACTACGAGATCTTTGTCTTGTATGTAAAGGCGACATGGTTACAATTGAAGGGATCTCTGGTACTCTGATTGTTGCGACCAGTGGTAAGGCGTTATCCGACGGCAGTTTAGGCGATAATATTGAAGTACAAAACCTGAACTCAGGACGTAAAGTTCAGGCGAATGTCACAGCGGTAAAAAAAGTTGCGATTAATCTGTAAATTTATCTAAAGTTCCGGTCGGAACTGCCGTTAAAATGGTCAAGGAAAGGGCCAACAGGTCTGTGGGGTGTCAAAATGGCTATCAATGTAAATCAAACAGTTCCAGCAACAACTACGGTAAAAACCGATAAGGTTGACCAAAATATTCAAAAACAACAGCAAGTTGCGCAACAACAAGCTGTGGTTAATCAGCCAGCATTGCGGCAGGACTCGGTATCTTTGACCAGCCAGGCTCAGCAATTTACTAAGGCTCAGGAAAAAGCATCAGGCAGTTCTGGCATTGACCAGAAAAAAGTCGATGAAATTAAACAGGCGATTTCGGAAGGCAAGTATAAAGTGAATGTTGAGCAATTGGCACGGCGTATCGTGCAGTTCGAAGGCGAGTTGTTCGGTAAAAAATGACCAGTCAACCCACTATCCTTTCCTTGCTGACACAACAACAAGAGCACCTCTGCGTGCTTTTGTTGCTTTTAAAACAAGAACTGACAGCTATCAGTCAGCGTAATATCGCCGCCCTTGAAACTAATTCCGCAGACAAGATCAAACAACTGGACAAAATCCAGCAGTTAGATCAACAAATCGCCAGCCATGCACAATTACCCCAATTCAAAACAAATCCGGATTTCCGCAAGCTCGTTGCTGACATTGATGAAGTAATGCTGCGTTGTAAAGAACAGAATGAAATTAACAGGGTGACTCTGGAGCAGAGCCAGTTAGTCATCGAAAGATTTAAGCATGAACTGCTGCAACAACGAGGAAAATCCGGATTAACTTATAACGCGAAAGGTAAACCAGCGCTTGATTCAGTAGGAAAAGGTATTAAAGCCTGATTTCTCCCCCCCCCTTTTCACAACGCTGTATCTGCCCCTATAGCATCAAGGTCTTGTCCTTAGTAGTATTTAACTGATTTAATGCGTCTTACTGGGGCAGAATTCTGATAAATTTCATAGACCTGCTTAAAGTCCAACTCCATTTCTGTCGCATAAAATTCACCCACAGGATATGTTTTTACGACCCTGGCTCCTTTAATCACCCCCTGAATAGAGCCTTTTAATTTGTCATTACCGACCACAGCCTGCTGCATCGTGACTTTGTAGTCGACTTTTTGACCATATACCTGCTCAGCGAGCTCTTTGTAAGCTTCCAGCTTTGAGGCCTTCATCGCCATTAACATCCGCTGCTCTGCACTATCGGCCTTTTGCTCTGCCAGCGGCGCATAACCGACCGCTTTCAGCACCGGAAATGTCTTCGGCGGCACTGTTTCCCATTGCACTTCACGGTCATAGAACACACTACACCCTGAGATCAAACTTACCGACAAAATAACAAAGGCTGCGCGCATCGGAATTCTCCAGTTTCTGTTCCACCGGCAGTTTGAACCGGTACTCTGACAATTTCTAAGCAGAATTCGCGCCAACACTACGAATCACTGCTGATTTTTGCAGGCAAGGCACAGTCTTTGCTTAGTCATCAGGAAGAACGAATTCCGGAGCCTGACGATGTCAACCTCAGCCAAACTATTGCTACCCGCTTTACTCGGTTTGTATCAGCTGCCTGTGCAGGCGCAATGGTATGAAACAACCGGCCGGGCACCAATCCGCCAGGGTGACGAGGCAACGGCCAGAGCTCAGGCCACCGAAGATGCAGTAAAACGCGCGCTGCTGTTTGCCGGGGTCAGCGTCAGAAGTGTCCAGCAAGTCACCGACGGATTATTGACACAAGAGAGCTTGCAGGTTGAAAGCAGTGGCGAAGTACAAAATGTCCAGCTGGTGACAGAAACGACCCGGGATGGATATTTTGAGGTCACCATTCGTGCCGACATCGAACCGGCAGAATCAGTCTGTCCAACGCTGGCCTATCGCAAGAAGCTGCTGATCACGCCATTCAGGCTGGCTAATCCGGAGCAAGCCATCGTCGGTGACCTGTTTAATATCGGCAAAGTCAGCGGCAAAGTCTTCAGCAGTAAACTTGAGGAGGTCGGCCACAGCAGCTGGCCGGCCGCCTACAATAACCCGGTTGATGTCACTGCACTAAGCTATCTGGAGCGTAAAGCGCTGCAACAACAATTGGGTGCCCGCTATATTTTAACTGCCAGCATCGACGACGTGTCACTGGGCGGCAGCACCGGCACTAACTGGACATTCTGGACTGACGCAGACCGGGACCGCTACTATCACCTGCAAGTGCAGGTTTTTGATTTAGCTGAGGAAAGAACAGTGTTCAGTCAGAAGTACCAGACGACATCGGTCTGGACTTTCCGCAAATCAACTGATCTGGACCCCAGTTATCACCGTTTTTGGGAGACCACGTACGGACAAGCTGCTGAGCGGATCTTAAACGCCGCAGCCATGGATGTTGAAGAAGCCATCCGCTGTGAACCATTGCAGGCCGAAGTCACCCAGGTGAAAGAAAACCAGGTGCTGCTTAACATTGGTAAAGCGCACGGCGCGCAAATTGGCGACACTTTTAAGCTGGTCCATCGCCGTGAAGTCCCGGATAGTTTTGGCCGGATCCAGCCATTGCTGGCAGTCACTGAACTCACGGTCCGTGTCACGCAACTCAGCAGCGAAGCGGCCTGGGCCGAAAGTGTCGACGCTAAGCTACTGGCAAACATTCAGGCGGGTGATGTGGCAATGCCGGCAAGGCTACCGGTGGATGAGTTTGGAGATCCGGCAGATACAACTGAAGATTGAGTAAAACTGGCTGCCCTGGCGAGACTCGAACTCACGACTGGCGCTTAGGAGGCACCCGTTATATCCAGTTTAACTACAGGGCAAGACGGGCAGAGTCTATCAGATGGCTAGCGGCCTGTGAATCGTCAGAAAATCAACAGATTAAATAATGGCCGCCGATATATCCGGCCATTATTTATGGCTGAATTTGCTGCAGTACCAGATGGGGTAACAGCGTACTGGCTGCAGCAACGACCTGTTGCCCCCTCACCGACACAATACGGCTATTGACCTGTACGCCACGCCGGGTCGTGACCAAGGTACCGACCAGAATGTAATCCATGCCGGCCTTTTCAGATAATTGCCGCACGTCACGCGATAAAGCAAAGTCCCCTTCCCGGCTGACAGTAATTTTACGGGTCAGTTTAAAATCAATCACTTCAACCCCGTGCTGCGGTAAAGTAGTGGCCATGGCTTCGGCAAACTGATTACCGAGCGCATTGCTCTGTTGCAGGTTGTCATCAAACTCGACAAAGCTGGCGACACCCACTTTGGCACCTTTTAATGCTTCAAATGCCGCCAGTTTAAACCCCAACTGGCTGGCATAATCCGACAGCTGTTTTTTACTATGCGATAAATTGGGATACATTGAGGCTGGCAACGGCTGACCTTCTACCGCAACTGGAAATTCAGACGGCAGCATTTTCCGCGTCAAGCGGGTTGGCGCTGGGGCCGTAGCTAAAAATGGCCGGGCATTTGGATCTTGTGCCACTAAATCAAGTTGCGATGGCCGTTGGATAGTGCCGACAGGTTCTGCTTCGGCCATGGGCCTGTCCTCCAGCACATAACCATCGCTGCCAACAGCTGGTTCAGCAGGGGCCGAAGGTACCGCTGAAGGCGCAGATGCTACGGTGTTATTCTGCGCAGCAGTGGTTTTCTGGCAGTCACATAACTGCGCACAACCGCTTAATCCTAGTACCAACAGACTCAACCAGGTTTTATTCATGCTATTCACCCTGCTTCAGTAACAGCTTTTCCGAGCCGCCGGACTGGTACAAAGCATCCACTACATGTTGCGGAATAAATCCCTGCGCAGTCGCTGCCACTTTTTTGCTGGCAACCGAGACTAAACGGGCGTTGATCAAAGTGCCGCCCTGATGGCGCACCAAAGTACCGCCCAATACAAACTCAATCGGCTGTTCTTCTTTTAGTTCCATAAAATCGCGGCTAAAGACAAAGTCGCCTTGTGGCGTCACCCGGATGTAGTCTGTAGTTTTAAAATCCACTACACCCAAACCAAACTGATGCACTTCGTGCATAAAACTTTCTGACAGCTGATTCCCCAGTAAATCCGTCTGATCGTAGGGGCCATCCAGATACACAAAACTGGTCATGCCGATGACCATTTGCGGGTTCACCAAATCCAGATTGGCGACCAAATCGTGCATCATGCTTTGCACATAATGATTCACGTTGACGGTAGCCTGTGGCTGATACTGTGGGTGAAGTTTTTGCGCCGCCTGTTGAGTCGCCTGGTAGGCGGCACCGTCATAAAGCGCCGGACTGACAAAATACTGAGGCCGCGCTTTTTGCTGCGCCGGTGCAGTCAGTTCCACTTCCGCCGGTTCAGACTCTGAGCCGGTCAACAATGAGTAACGCTCCCAGGTTGCACAACCGGACAAGCTCAGAGATAGCAGTAAAAGACCGTGAATTTTTTTCATAGCTGGTTCCAACTCATTCTGGCGCAATTAATAGTCACTCTGACGATACAATTTTTGCTGACGCAACTGCACCTGTTCTGTTGCGCCTAATACCTCGGCCGGGATCAGGTCAGATGCCGCCGCCACGACTGTATTGGTTTGTATATCGACCATTCGGGCATTCACAGTAGTATATTGTTCAGCCTGGTTCAGCGTGCCGACAATGACATAACGCACCGCCTGCTGCTGCGCCAGCTCAGCCAGATCCCGGGTCAGCAGACGTTCGTGATCGGCAAAAACTTCAACAGCCTGCCCGGTGCGCAGCTCTTTGACCTGATAACCACGCTGGCTGGCGACTGCAATCATGCTTTCCTGCAACTGCAAACCCAGCAAATTCTGCGATAAATTGTAAGGGTCCGGCGTCAATGCGCGTAATTCAGTAAAACTGACCACAGCAACCGCACCTTTGGGTAGTGGTTGTACACCGGCAAACAAGCGGCCGGCCAAGCGTTCGGTATACATCAGGACTGGACCTACGGCCACTTCCTGCACCGCAGCGGCAGTTTGCTGCCGCTCGGGTTGTTGCTGACAGGCAGCCAACAACAGGCTGCAAGCCAACAGGATCAAGCTGGAATGCCGCATAGGACCTCCGGACAATTCGCCTAAAATGATTTGCTACTCTCGCTTGAGCAAAAAACCTGCCAGAGTGTGTATATCCTTGCTCGCAGCGCTAAAAATGCCGCATATCTGCTGTTATACTGCGGCGCTTTTCTGCTTCGGACCGCGCTGTGATGCCTGCAAATTATCTTGGAATTGATTTTGGAACTTCAAACTGTACTGCCGGGCGGTTAGACCCCGCTGGTCAGCCTGAGTTATTGCACTTAAGCGAAGCCTCGCCGTACTTGAGTTCCGCCTTATATCTGCCCTGGCCGGATGAATATGACACCGAAGATGAAGAACAGAAAAAGCCCTCGTTAGCGCAATTGCTGCGTCAGCCGGACCGCGCTTTGCTGGGTCAGGCCGCCCACGACCGCTACAGTGCCGCGCCGTTAGGCGGTGTATTTATCCGCTCGCCCAAATCAATGTTGGGTTCCCGGCTGACCCCACTGCAAACTCAACTGTATCAGCAGGTCTGCAGCCTGATGCTGACGCACATTCACCGCCAGGCAGGTCAACATCGCCAACAGCAAGCCGAGTTTGCGCTGATAGGCCGGCCTATTCACTTTCAGGGCATTGATGGCAGCGATGGCGACGCCCGCGCCGAAGCACTACTTCGCACCGCGGCAGCACAGGCTGGCTTTCGTGAAGTGCAGTTTGCTTATGAGCCTGTGGCCGCAGCAGTTGAATACGAACGCACCTTAACTGCTGAGCAGCTGGTGCTGGTCGTTGATATTGGCGGCGGAACTTCAGATATCAGTTTAATCCGGCTCGGGCCGGACCATGCCCGGGTAGCAGATCGCAGTCAGGATCTGTTAAGCCATGCCGGTCGCCGTTTAGGCGGTGTCGATATGGATATCAAACTGGCGATTTATGGCCTGATGCCGTTACTGGGCCGCGGCAGTCTGGCGCTAAGTGGCAAACCGCTGCCATCGGCGTTATTCAGCGACGCCGTTAACATTATCGATATTTATGCTCAAGAGCAGTTTTATCGACCGGCGAGCGCTCAACAGATAACGCAATTACTGGAGCTTGCCGCAGAGCCCGCGCTGGTGAAACGGCTACAACACCTGCATCAGCAACATTTAAGTTATTACCTGGTGCAGCAGGCTGAACAGGCCAAAATCGAACTGGCCGAAGCCGCATCTACACAAGTACAACTTGACCGGCTGCAGTCAGGGTTGGCGACCGTGCTGGATCAGGCCATGCTGGACCACGCGCTTTATGTCGAGATGAATGGACTACGCGGACTCATCAACGATTGTGTGGCTGCAGCCGGGGTCAAGCCAGACCAAATCTTTTTAACCGGCGGCGCTTCAGCGGCTCCGGGCGTGAAACGACAGATGCAAAACTTATTACCTGATGTGCCGCTGATCGCCGGCGATCGTTTCGGTTCGGTCGGTAAAGGGTTGTGCACGCTGGCTGCGTTGTATTTTGGCTAGAGGCTATGAGGATTAGATAAAAGACGACTCAAAGATAGCCAGCGCCCTGCATCCAAGGTAGAATGCGCGACTTTTTCGTACAGCCCCACCCCGGCGCGCTGTGCTACCTGGGGTTGATATGTCGTTTTCTGCGTTAAATTTAGATCCGAAGCTGTTACAGGCCGTCACTGAAGCTGGCTATACCACGCCAACGCCAATCCAGCAGCAGGCTATTCCTGCAGTGCTGAGCGGCCGTGACCTGATGGCTGCAGCTCAGACCGGTACCGGCAAAACCGCCAGTTTCGTGCTGCCAATCCTGCAGCAGCTGATGAGCCAGCCGGTCAGTCAGCCGCGTCCTGTCCGCGCACTCATCCTGACACCAACCCGTGAACTGGCCGCCCAGGTCAGTGAACAAGTGGCAAAATACAGCCAATACTTACAGCCGAAATTAAAACATCTGGTGGTGTTTGGTGGTGTGTCCATCAACCCACAAATGATGGCGCTGCGCGGCGGTGTCGACATTTTGACCGCAACCCCAGGCCGTTTACTGGATTTAATCGGCCAAAATGCCCTGAAAATCAACCAGGTGCAAACGCTGGTACTGGACGAAGCCGACCGCATGCTCGACATGGGTTTTATCCACGACATCAAAAAAATCCTGGCCCTTTTGCCAAAACAGCGGCAAAACCTGCTGTTCTCAGCCACCTTTTCGGACGATATCAAACAGCTGACCAGCAAACTGCTGCATAACCCGCAATCGATTAGCGTGGCACCACAAAACAGCACGGCGGAAAAAGTTGAGCAGCAAGTCTATCAGGTGGCCAAAGGCCAGAAATCAGCGACGCTTATTCAGCTGATTGCGCAAAACGACTGGAAACAGGTGTTGGTGTTTATGGCGACCAAACACGAAGCCAACCGCCTGACCGACAAATTAAATGAAGCCGGCATCAGTGCTGCCGCTATTCACGGCAACAAGAGCCAGAATGCGCGTACCGCCGCGCTGGCCGGTTTTAAATCCAACGAGATCCGCGTGCTGGTCGCCTCAGACGTCGCCGCCCGTGGCATCGACATCGCGCAGCTGCCTTATGTTGTCAACTTCACATTGCCACGCAGTGCCGCTGATTATGTGC
Source organism: Rheinheimera texasensis DSM 17496 (assembly GCF_000711985.1). Lineage (GTDB taxonomy): Bacteria > Pseudomonadota > Gammaproteobacteria > Enterobacterales > Alteromonadaceae > Pararheinheimera > Pararheinheimera texasensis. The sequence goes on along the minus strand of NZ_KL544007.1, from coordinate 339,677 downwards.
ACCGCATCGGCCGTACTGGTCGCGCCGGCATGACTGGCCTTGCCGTGTCGCTGGTGTATCCGGATGAAGTTAGCCAGCTGAAGCAAGTCGAAAAGCTGATTGGCATGAAGATCCCGCAAGGCAGCATCAAAGTCGATCCAACTTTACAGCTGAACGACAAAGAGCTGACGCAGCGGCCACCGCGTCCGCCACGGCCACAACCAAAAGGCCCGGCCGGCGAACGTGCCACACCACGTCAGGGTGCGCCACGTCCGCCGCGTAAACCTGCGGCAGCCAAGGCCGATGGCCAAGGCACACCATCAGGTCGTCCGGGTCAGCCACAAGGTCAGCGCAGGCCGCAGGCAAGTGGTCAGGGCCAAAACCCGGCACGGCCACAGCAAAACCGCCCGGCCCGCAAGCCACAAGGCACTTCGGCTTAACACCACATGAGCCAGCGCCAGCGTCTGTGGCAACGTCTGACGGAGGCCGGTATCGCACCGGCCAGTCATCAGGCGTTACTGGATGCTGGCCGCCTGCAACCAAATACACTGAAACTGTCACACTGGGTACAGGCGGAAACACAACTTTGGCTGGACGGCGAGCCTTTACCGCCAGTGCCACCGCGATGCTATTGGGCTTACCATAAACCGGTGGGTATTGATTGCAATGTGCGCCCGGATGACCCGCAGAGTATCGCAAGCGTGCTACAACAGCTGCCACCAGGCGTTTTCGCGGTCGGTCGCCTTGATAAGGACAGCTGCGGTTTGTTATTGATAACTAATGACGGCCAATTTGCCCAACGCTTGCTGCATCCGACGCAGCAGCATCAAAAGACCTATCGGGTAGATGTTGATCAAACAGTGACCGAGGCCATGTTGGCTGAGCTCAGGACAGGTATGCGATATCAGGCCGGCCCAGCATGGATTGAAGCCCGGCCCTGTCTGGCAACCCTCAGCGCCGCCTATCAGCTGGAATTGACCCTAACCGAAGGCAAAAACCGTCAGATCCGTTATATGTGCAAACAGCTTGGACTCAAAGTAATCAGGCTGCAGCGCACCCACATTGGTCAGTTGTATTTACCAGAGCTTAGCGTCGGTCAGTTGCTCGAGTTGCAGCCGCAGCAGGTGATATTGGCGGCTCAGCAGCCATAACCGGCAGCGGAAAACCTCTTAGGCGTGCACACAACCACAGCGCCAGTCCGTAACCGAGTAATGACCCCAGCACTACCCCAGTCCAGCCTTGCCATTGCCAAAACAGATGCAGATATAAACCACCGGTGCTGGCACCCAGATAATAAAACACCAGATACAACGCGCTGGCACTGGCTTTGGCCCGCGTCGCATGTTGATTGACCCAGCCGGTTGCCAGGCTGTGGGTTAAGAAAAAGCCAAAAGCACTGATAAAAAATCCCAGCACGATAAACACCAGCCCCGGTAATAAGGTGCAGACAGTCCCCGCCATCATAATCAAAACCCCCAAAGCCATGCCTTGGGGCATCGACATGCGCCGTGCCACTTTGCCGGAAATAGCCGACCCCAGAGTGCCGGTCAGATAAGTTAAAAACAGCAGGCCAATCCAGCCGGAACTAAGTGCATACGGTGGTTCAGCCAGCACAAAGGCGATATAAGTATATTGATTTAAATAGATAAAAAAATTCAGACCGCCGAGTAAAAAGGTCAGCAGCAGCACAGGTTGGCGCAGGTGGAACCAGTTATCTTTGAGCGCCTGGGCTGCAGAAAATTGCTTAGCGACAAAGTGCTGCGACGCCGGCAGAAAACGCCAAAACGCCGCCAGCAGCAGGATAGCGAGCAAACTCCATAACCAGAATACCCACTGCCAGTGGCCAATTTCAGCACTGAAACCGGCCAGTACCCGACCGGAAATGCCGCCTAACGAACTGGCGCTGATGTAAATTCCAACCGCACTCAGCAGCGCCGGTTTTTCCAGCTCTTCACCGAGGTAAGCGACAGCAATCGCCGGCAGACCGCCCAAGAAAAAGCCCTGTAAAGCGCGGCCCCATAATAACGCACTGAAGGATTCGACTTGAGTCAGCAACACAGTGCTGATGGTCATCCCCAGCAAACTCAATCCCAGCAAAAGCCGCCGGCCAATAGCGTCGGATACAGCACTATAAAACAGCAGCGACAAGCCAAGTGTCAGGGTGCCGATGCCATAACTCCAACTGGCCTGTAGCGGTGTCAACTGATACAGACGGCTCAGCTCTGGCAATAACGGCTGCAACGCATGCAGGTTGGCAAATACCACCACAGCGGCAAAACTCAGCACTGCGGTCATCTGCCGGTATTGCCGGCTGCCTTTGCCATACATCAGTAGAATCTCCAAAACGTCAACCGCACCGAATATGGATAAACTGGCCGGTGATTAGGGCCGGAAGTCATGCGGACACTGCCAAAAAGTGTATGATAGCGACTTTTCTTCGTTTGATCTCTGAGGACTTTTCCATGCGTTTATCTCTGTGTGCGCTGGCCATCACCACCGCTCTGCTGGCTGGCTGCAAGCCAGCGCCAGAATCAGTTCCTGTCGCAGTACCAGCAGCAACTCCCGCCACCACCAACAGTCCTTATGCTCAAGACTATTACCAGGCCGCAACGCAGGCCCTGTTCCAGGCCCGTCCTCTCAGCGCGTCGGCCTACAGCCTGAGCGAAGCACAAGTCGGCAAGCCATTTGCCGCCGAGATGGAATTTTACAATAGCAGCCGCGAAAATGCGCTGCGTCAGAGCATGAGTGATAACGCTAAAGCACTGAGCGCCCTGCCACTGCCAGAGCTGCCGCAGGAAGCCGTCAGCCAGCAGGTGATGGCGAATATCCTGGCGTTTTATGCCGGCGACAATAAATTCCCGCAGGGATACATTGATATGTGGATGGGCCATTCGCCATTTATTGTGAACCAAATCAATGGCCCGACTATTGATATGCCGGGCGCTTTATTAAATTCCCACCCGATCAATAACGCTCAGGATGCGCAAAATTATCTGCAGCGCCTCAGTCAGTTTGGCCCGGCATTGAGTTCGGTTGGCGATAAATTCAGTACCGATTTAACCAGCGGCTGGGTTCCACCACGAGTGTTGCTGGATAAGTCGCTGAAAATTCTCAGTACTTATGCGCAAGCGGATGCCAAGGCGCATAGTCTGTATTTAGATTTCGAGAAAAAACTCAACGCAGTCAATGAAATAGACGCAACCCGTAAAACAGAGCTACTGAATAAAGCCGCAGAATTAGTCGGAACTGTCGTTGCGCCGGCTTATCAGCAGCTGCACGACAAAGTTAAAGCGGCCCTGCCCAATGCCCGCATTGAGGCCGGTATCTGGGCACAGCCTAATGGCAGTGAATTTTACGCCTATTCAGTACGCCAGCTTGGTGACACCAACTTAACGCCGGAACAGATCCACCAGATTGGCCTCGACGAAGTGGCGCGTATCACTAAAGCCATGGATAAGATCCTCAAAGCAAATGGTTATAACGAAGGCAGCGTGGGCGACCGCATGGCAGCGTTGAATGAAGAACCGCGCTTTTTGTACGAAGATTCTGATGCGGGCCGCGCCCAGCTGCTGACCGACTTGAACGGTTATATCAAAGAGATGGATGGCCGCATCAGCGAGCAATTTAAAACCCGGCCACCTTATGCAGTTGAAGTACGGCGTATTCCGGTGGAAATTCAGGACAGCGCCGCCGGTGGCCAATACACGTCACCAGCCATTGATGGTAGCAAACCGGGGATTTATTGGATCAATCTGGCTGACATGAAAGCCAATGCCAAATTTGATTTAAAAACCCTGACTTATCATGAGGCCAATCCGGGCCATCATTGGCAAATCGCGCTGAATCTGGCACAGGAACAGCTGCCTTTATTACAACGGATTGCACCGTACAATGCTTATGCCGAAGGCTGGGGCCTTTATTCCGAGCTGGTTGCAGCCGAGATGGGCATGTATAAAAACGATCCGTTTGGTGATTTAGGCCGGCTGAAAGCCGAGCTGTTCCGCTCGGTACGTTTAGTGGTGGACACTGGCCTTCATGCGAAAAAATGGACCCGTGAACAAGCCATTCAATACATGGCGTCGACCACCGGCACTGCATCGTCAGATGTCATCAGCGAAATCGAGCGCTATATGGCCTGGCCTGGACAGGCGCTCGGTTACAAACTCGGCATGCTGAAAATTGTCGAACTACGCGAAAAAGCCCGCACGGCGCTGGGCGACAAATTTGATATCCGCGCTTTCCACGACATGGTGTTACTGGGCGGTGCTATGCCAATGCAGATCCTCGAACAGCAAACTGATCAGTGGATCAAACAACAGCAGCAGTAACCACTTGACCAGCCTGTGATTTTGCCGCAGGCTGGATTCCAAAGTTTCAGAAAGAAATACTGCGAAGGGATGTCCAGATGCTCACCAATCAGCAAGAGTGGCTGCAACTGCAGCAAAGTTATGACCAGATGGAAAAACATGCACTGTGGCTAAGGCTGTTATGCCTGACCTTGTGGCTCTGGCTCGTGCAAACGGAGAGTACGGTGGTGTTGCAGGCCGGTCTGATTGGTTTTTGCTGGCTGAATGAAGCGCTGTGGAAAGCGCAGCAAGACCGTGCCGGCGCACGATTAATGGCGCTCGAAGCGGCTTCACGCGAAGGACTGGAAATTGCCTGTCAGTGGCAGAGCAGCTGGCAGGCGCAAAGGCCTGGTTTTGCCGGTTTAATTGGTGGCTACATCAAAGCGGGTTTAAAACCAACGGTTGCAGTTAGTTATCTGATCCTGACCGGCGCCAGTTTGTACCGCTATCTGTTTTAGTCCTGCTCTTATTGAACAACAAAAAGCCTGATGTTTATCAGGCTTTTTCTTCCGCTTTGATTTTGGTCACCAGCAACTGATCGATTTTGTAGCTATCGATATCAACCACTTCGAACTTATAGCCGCAGTAATTGACTGAGTCGGTACGCTTGGGGATTTTGCGCAACATATACATCATAAAGCCGGCGATGGTTTCGTAGTTTTCCTGATCCGGGAAAGCATCAATACCGAGCGAACGCATCACATCATCCAGCGGCGTCAGGCCTTCAACTAACCAGGAATCGTCATCACGTTTAACGATTTGTTCCTCTTCCGAATGCACCAATTCGCCCATCACAATGCTCATCACGTCTTTGAGCGTGATCATGCCGACCACCATGGCGTATTCGTTCAGGATCACGGCAAAATCGACGCCGCTGCTTTTAAAATGCTCCAGCACTTCATAGAGCGACAGAGTATCCGGAATAATCAGCGGCGTGTGCAGCATACCGGGATGGGTGATGGAAATTGGCAGGCCGTTTAACACCTGCACCAGCAGTTCGCGTGATTCGATATAACCGACCACCCGGTCCAGGCTGGCATCACAGACCAGAAAACGCGCATGCGGTGAATCCAGCAGCTTTTTCCTGATGCTGTCTTCGGCTTCACCGAGGATAAAATACACCAGACTTTCCCGCGTGGTCATAGCGGAAGTGACAGTGCGCTGCTCCATATCAAAGACGTTTTCCAGCAGTTTGTGTTCCTGCTGCTGCAGCACACCGGCTTCAGCGCCCTCGTCCACCATCGAAATAATATCTTCCGGCGTGATTTGGTCTTTGCGGTGGATCGGCACGTTAAACAAACGAAACACCAGATTCGCCACGCTGTTAAATAAAAATACCAGCGGTTTGAGCAACACCAGCAAGGTCAGAATAGGCCGCACTACCACGAGCGCCACTTGTTCCGGCGCCAGCATTGCCAGCCGTTTTGGCATTAAATCAGCAAACAAAATAAACAAAGTGGTGACCAGCAGCACCGACAACGCAAAACTTATATTTTCCAGCCAGACACCGTCATAAGCGCCACGCAGTAAATCGGCGATATAAGGCGTAAAAGCAGCTTCACCGAGAATACCGCCGAGAATGGCCACAGCATTGAGGCCTATCTGTACTATGGTGAAAAAATTACCGGGATGTTGTTGTAGCTCTAATACCTGGCTGGCGCGGGTTTCACCATCAGCAGCCAGCTGGCGCAAGCGGAGTTTGCGCGCCGCAGCCAGCGCAATTTCAGACATGGAGAAGAATGCGCTGATGGCAATCAGCAGCAAAATGATAAAGATATGTTCAGCTAACGACATGGATCTGCCTTCTACTTGGACTGGTTCTAAAGTAGCAACCTTCTCTGTCAACCGAATGACAACAGCCATTTAATTGTCATACAGGCGCATTATGCACCTGAGTCAGCAGTATAGGCGGTTAATTGTTTTATTTCAGCTGGTTATCGCTGAGGGTACTTAAGCGCTGTTGTTGTCACTCCTGCCGCAAACAAGCAGCCCGCGACAAGGCGGGCTGTTTTTTTCCATACTGACACCAGAACCAAAGATCAGCGTTTAAGCTGTTTTGCCAAAAAGTCCTGCACGTTTTTCAGATATATCGTCTGGTTGGTTTCGGAATAAAAACCGTGCGTTTCGTCATTAAACACCAGCCACTGATATGGTTTACCCGCTTTATCCAGCGCCGCTTTTAACCTTTTGGCGTGTTCAATCGGCGCACGTTCATCGCGCTCACCGTGCATGATGAGCAAGTCTGCTTTGAGTTTGGCGACCTGCTGGACTGGCGAAAACTGCGCCAGTTGCGCGGGGTCATTCCCATGCACTTTTTCTAGAAATGCTTTGCCGTAATACGCATCAGGTGTATCACCGCTGACTTTCATCAGCGCTAAATCGTAGACACCAGCTACCGCCACACCACATTTATACAGGTCAGGCGCCATCGTCGCCGCTTGCACCGCCGAGTAACCGCCAAAGGACGCACCCATCAGGCAAATATTGCCGGCCTTGGCGTGGCCCTGAGCCACCGCCCAGCGCGTGCCGTCAATGATGTCCTGCTGGATTAATCCACCCCATTCCTTAAAGCCGGCTTGCTGGTGCAGCTGACCATAACCACCGGAACCGCGGTAGTTAACCTGCAAGACGTTATAGCCACTGAGCGCCAGAAATTGCACTTCACTGTTAAAACTCCACTGATCCCGCACAAAATGCGGGCCACCGTGCACCAGTACCACCAGCGGTTTTTCCGCGGACTGTTGCGGCGCTTTGGTCAGATAACCATGGATTTTATAACCGTCTGCGGCAGCAAAACTGACCGGTTCCATCGGCGCCAAATTCACCCCCGCCAGATGGGGTTTTGTGTCCGACAGTTTCGCCAGACTGACTTTTTCATGATCGTATAGATAATAGGTGCCGGGATTAACGTCGGAGCTGACAAATACCACCCACTGTTTACCATCTGCGGTCCGGCTGGTGATATTGACGTTCTCACCCGGAAAGGTCGCCAGCAAGTCTTTAAATACTTTTGCTTCATCGTATTCGCTGGTTAGCAACAAATATGACGGCCGACCATCGTCAACTTTAAGACCATACACAGCGCGCTGATCTGTCGTGGTGATCACCTCAGACACATCCACTAACGGGTCGACGTAGACCTCACTGAATTTGCCGCTGGTTAAATCGAGTTTGTGTAAACCGGTCTGACTTTTATCTCTGTTGTCGAGCACATACAACGCTTTGTTATCTTTGGTCACGGCGACCGGAGTGAAAGTGCCACCATATTGCTGTGCCGGAAACGGCTGCCAGTCATTACTGGTACTGCCCGCTTCGCGGATGTACACCTCAGTTTCATACTTACTGTTTAAACCGGCAACCACCCGTGGCCGGCCATCTGGGCCAGTTTTGACTTCGCCTTGCGACACCGGTAATCGGCCGCGGGACACAAACTTGCCACTAAAAATATCCATCGCCAGCACTTCAGGTACCGCGGCACCATCAAATGTCATCGGCGTGCTTTTAATCAGAATGCGGTTGTTTTCATCCGGCACCACATCGATAAACTCAGCCCAGGCGCGGCGGGCCTCGCGCGCTTTAAAATTACTGCCCACCTGCTGTTCGCCGGCGCGATAGCCAAACAATAAACCGCGTTTACTGCCGTCGATATTGACACCATACAGCTCACCGAAGTATTGCGGTTCTTGCTGCCAGGGATCGGTTTGAGTCAGCTTAAAAATCACCCGTTCATTATTGACCCAGTGATATTCACCGACCTGGCCATCACCACCCATTTTGACTGAATTCAGCATTTTCATCGTGGGCCGGTCAAAAAACACCAGCGCGATGTTGTCTTCATGGACCAGTTTTGCCGCCAGGTGCTGGCCATCGGGTGAAATTTTAAAATCAAAAATGGCAGGATTTTTTGCCAGTAAAGCAGGTAAGTCGGGGGTTGCAGCAACAGAAACTGGACTGCACAGGCTGCAAAACACAGCCAGTAATAGCGGTTTTAACGATGAACGCATCGACAAATCCTTTTGATTAGTTTGCTATTTATGAATCTTTTAAATCTACTAATACAAATAAATAACAAACTTCCCGAAAACATCCAAACACTATTTGTTACATCTGCAGAAATAACTCGCGGGCGCGTTGGTAAACCCACAGCGCCAATGCCGGGTCATAACGCTCGCCTTCGTCGCGCATAAAAGCATGTTCGGCGTTGACTTCGTGCCAGTCAAAACTGACGCCAGCCTGCTGCAACTGCTGTTGGATCTGGCGTCGCCCGGCTTCGGGTACATGCGGGTCTTGCCGGCCAAATACAAAAACCAGATGCGCTGTCATTTCGCCGACCCGGGCTAAGGTTTGGCCAGCATTGCCCGCTGGTAGTGTGTCACTATGCAAATCAGTCGGGTACAAACACAAAGCTGCATTGACAAAAGGCTGCAAGGCAGCCCGCAGCGCCAGATGCCCACCAATACAAACGCCCATGGCTCCAAGCCGGCCGTTCCACAATGGGTGAGAGCCAAGAAAATTGATCATGGCGCGGTTATCACTGTCGTAATGCTCCAGCGGCTTAGTCCATTTGTCCTGATTGCCTTTATCCTTGCCGGCATCGTCATAAGCCAACACAGTGCCGGCAGGATTCAGTTCATGAAAAACTTCCGGCACCAGCACCAACAAACCCTGGCCCGCCAGCATGGCCGCCATCCGGGCGATTGGCGCAGTGATCTGGAATATTTCCGAATACAGCAGCACGGCCGGACAAGGCTTTGTTGATTTGGGCTGATAAACTGCGACCCGCATCGGGCCTGTTTTTGTGTCTAGATCCACAACTGTTGTCTGTACTTGCATAGTTATCTCTGGAAGGCTTGATGGCTAAAAATTTAAGCTGCAGTCTACCCGCACTGCGCCATTTTTCCCAGCCGGAGGTTCAGACTATTGCTGGCTTGAATGTGGTGTCTGCCGGGCTACGCGGGAAAATAAGCCGCACTAATAAACCCGGCGGCTGATTAAACAGCTCCAGGTTGCCGCCGTGCGAAGCCATGATGTCGCGGCACAGCGTCAGGCCAATGCCGGAGCCTTGTGGCTTGGTGGTATAAAACGGCACCAGTGCAAATTGCAATACTTCGTCGCTTAAGCCACCGGCATCGTCCTGCACTTCCAGCACCAGCTGCTGCGGCGACTCACGAAAACAGACAGTGGTGCCATTGCTGCTGGCCCCCGCTTCCTGAGCGTTTTTCAGCACATTCAGCAGCAACTGCGTCAGTTGCGCCTGGTCGATTAACCAACTCTGTTGCGGCAGATCCCCAACTAATTCAAACTCATATTGATTTTGCAAGCTGTTGATCAACGATGAAAATTGCACAGGTGCAGGCTGTGGCGGCGGCAACTTAGCAAAATTAAGGTAGGCCTGCAGAAATTGATTGAGCTGCGCGGCGCGTTCACCAATCACAGCAAACATTTGCGCCAGCTGTGTCTGATCATCCGCACTCAGAGCCGGCTTTTGTAACAGCCGGGCGCCGGAAAATGCCAGCGACGACATCGGCGCCAGACTGTTATTCAGTTCATGGCCAATCACCCGGATAAGTTTCTTCCAGGCTTTGATTTCTTCCAGTTTAAACTCCAGCGTCATCGGCTTGAGCTGATACAACCAATGTTCGCGTTGATTAAGCCGAAACGGACTGACCGACAGATGCCAGACATTTTGCGCATCACCGGCATGAATAAGGCCTTGCGAGCCTGACAGACAGGCCTGTTGTAGTTCCGGCCAATCCGCCAGCACCTCTGCAAAATAGCTGCCATCAAAACGTCGCCCGCCAGACAACAAATGCCGCGCGGCCGGATTACTGAACAGTACCCGGCCCTGCTCATCAGTCAGCACTAAAGCACTGGGGTTGGTCTGCAGCACGGTATCAAGCAGCAATTCACGCTGATACAAAGTGGCGCGTTGTTGCGCCAGCTCCGCCGACATCTGGTTCAGCGCATCGGCCAGCGGCGTTAATTCACGCAGCACGGCGCGGTTGGCTGAAAAATTAAAACTCTGGTCGCGTAGGCTGTCGGCCTGCAGATTCAGCGCCATCACTTCAGTGTCAAGTTGCCGGAGGTAGCCACGTAGGGATAGCCACAGCAACAGCACTAAAGCAGCGTAACCGGCAAAAACAACATACTGCTGCGTCAGCTGCCACAACAGCACGGCAAAACCGCCAAACAACAGCGCGCAGATGCCATATAAGCGGGCTCGGGTCAACTTAAGGCGTAGCAATGCCATAAAACTCCATGCGCCGATACAGCGCCTGACGGGTAATGCCGAGTGCTTTCGCTGCGCGCGACACGATGCCCTGATGCGCCGCTAACGCTTGTTCGATGTCGCTGCGGGCAATATCGTCGAGGGCTCTGGCTTTAGCGCCTGAATCTGTTTCGAGCGCCAGATCTGCCGGTAAAATCGTCTCACTCTGACACAATAACAGCGCGCGCTGACAAACGTTTTGTAACTCGCGCACGTTGCCAGGCCAATGATATTGACAGAGCTGCTGCCCGGCTTCGCGACTGAGCTGTTTGTGCCCACCGAGAAAATGCCGCGCCAGTGGCAGAATGTCATCGACCCGCTCGCGTAGCGCCGGCACCTGTAACTGCACCACATTGATACGGTAATACAAGTCCTGGCGAAACTGTCCCAGTGCAATAGCTCTGGTCAAATCTGCGTTGGTGGCCGACAGCAACCGCACATCGACCCGGCGGGTCACGCTGGAGCCTAAGCGTTCAAATTCGCCGGTTTGCAGCACCCGCAGCAGTTTCATCTGGCCGGATAATGACAAATTGCCGATTTCGTCCAGAAACAAAGTACCGCCATCGGCCGCTTCAAACCGGCCGATGCGCGCTTTGGTGAGGCCAGTGTAAGCACCGGCTTCAGCGCCAAACAGCTCAGCTTCCATCAAGTCGGCCGGCAAAGCGCCCATATTGACCTTCACCAGCGGTTTCGTGGCACGCGGCGAGTTGGCATGTAAAATCTGTGCAATGCCCTCTTTGCCACTACCGTTTTCACCGGTGATGAGCACCGCCGCCTGCGATGGTGCCAGCTGCAACGTTGTTTGCAGTAGCCGCTCCATCGCCGTGCTGGCAAACACCAGACCACATAGATCTTTACCGGCGAAAGCCTGCTGCCGCTCTTGTTGTTTGCGATCCGCATCACGTTGCTGGTCCTGCAACTGTTTTAATTTCAGTGCATTTTGCACTGTCATCAGCAGACGCTGGTCATCCCAGGGCTTGGCGATATAGTCACAGGCACCGGCTTTGACCAGCTCCACTACCATATCGAGCGCAGTCCAGGCGGTCATCAGCACCACCGGCAGCTGTGGATATGAAGTCCGCAGCTGGTAAAACAGGTTTTTGCCCTGGCTGCCAGTCATTTCGCCTTTGGCAAAATTCATATCCTGCAGAATCAGGTCCACCGGTTCGGTCTGCAACAAAGCCAGCGCCTGCGACGGATCTGTTGCCGTCAGAACCTGGTAGCCTTCCAGCCGGAACAAGGTTAACAACGCGGTGAGCACCGCGTCGTTATCATCAATTACCAGTATTTTTGCCATGAGTTACAAAGTCTTAGTTGCGGTTGCCGGCGACACCCGGGTGGCGATTGTGGCAGGATACCATGTGGCTAGCGTGACACAACACATTAACATCAACAAGGCGCTCAGCGGTAACCAGACCGGTAATGCCGGAATGCTGATGACCAACGCCAGCGCCTGATTCAGCAACCAGGCCGCCACTATCCCAACACCTGCGCCGGCCGCGGTAGTGCACCAGTTTTCCGTCAGCATCTCCAGTAGAATACTGTGTTTGCTGGCGCCAAGCGCTCGCTTGATACCGATTTCCTGCTGGCGTTTTAACGCATTAAAATGAGCGTTGCTGTAGCTGGAGATCATCGACACCAGCAACATCAAACCGCTTAATACGGCCAATAAAGTCGCCAGGCCAAACTCATTGCGGAACATCCGGTGTAACTGCTCATCCATAGTCCGTACCGAGAAAATTTCAATATTCGAATCCGCGGTTTTCAGAACGTCCGGAATTTGGCTACGGATATGCTGCGCTTGTCCTGGCTCTACCCGCAAAATAATGCCGTAGCCCCAGGCTACACCATAAATTTGCGCGATTTGCAGACGGTTGTACATCACCCGCTCAGCATTACGCTGGCCATAAAAATCTTCAATCACTGCCGCAACAGGGCCACCGTTGGTCAGCTGACCAATGGCTGATTTCCCGGGAAATACCCGTTCGGCCAGACTTTTGGTCAACACTACCGGCACTGTGCTTTCGCCATCCCAGGCCTCGATCTTTTGCGGGATCTCCCCTTCCAGCACATCCAGCTGCAGCACCTTTAAGAAGTCCGGCGAAACCGTATATTGCGGCACACTTTGCGTATTATTTTCGCGGTTGTTTTCGTCATTGACGTTGCCATTCGAACCCCCTTCCATCAAAGGAGACTGGTTGGTAAATGACACGGCGGCAACGCCCGGCATCTGCCGCACTGCAGCCAACTGACGCTCCAGCAAATCAGCAAAGGCCGGGTATTCCTGCAGGTTTTTGCTGGTCGGCTTAAGCGACACATACAAAATGTTGTCTAAATCCAGGCCGGTCGGCTGGCTCAGCTGGTTCCAGGTCTGCAGTGCCAGCAAGCTACTGTTGGACAACAACGCCAGTGTCAGGGCCAGTTGCACCAGCAACAAGCTGGTGACGACTTTGCGGCGTAACATCGATTTGAGAATTAAATGCAGCGAAATCATGACTTATTCCTTCAGTTGCTGATTCAGCGCGCCAAATGATGCACGCAGGGATGGATACAAAGTGACCAGATAACTGCAGCCCAGTGTCACGGCCAACAGGCTTAACAACAGCGCCCAGTCCCAGCTGGAAAACAAGCGGTTCGCCGGCAGCAGGTAATTCATCAGGCTGATGCCGCTATAACCAATCAACAACGCTGCTACTGAGGTAATGCCCGCCATCAGCAATACATCCGCCATCGCCTGCTGCTGAATGTGCCAACGACTGGCTCCTAAGGCGCGACGCAAACTGATTTCATATTGATTGGCTATATAGCGGTTCAGTGATAAATGGCTGGCGTTAAACAAACACACCAGTAAAAACAGCAAGGTCACCAGTGCAAAGGCTTTGATATCGCCGCCCTGCTGATTGAAATGCGCCACGATATCGCGCATGCCTACCAGTCTATTGTTGATGGTGCTGGGATGACGGCCGGCTTTTTTCTCATCAGCGGTCAGATTGGCCATAAATTGGCGGTAAGCCTGCTGCTGTTCAGGTGTGTCGAGTTGTACCCAAAACTGCAGCTGATGAATCGCTTTGGTGCGCCCGTCGGTGGCGAGTTTCCGGTAGTCGGCATCCTGAAAACTGGACGATTGCGAATTGGATAAATAATTGCGGTCATAGCCGGTTTCCAGCGGCAGGTAGATATCCTCAACTTCAGATAAGTGATTGTTATTATTGGCGTCAAACAAGCGCGGCAGCATAGTCCAGTCCGCCAGTACCGCCGAGACTGTGTACTCAAAGTCATCCAGCGTCAGGCGACGGCCGACCACATCAGTCTCACCGAATAATTTTTCAGCCGTATGCCGGCTTAAGATCACTTCCGCTCGGGCGCTGGCATCCGGCCAGACGGAACCATGCAAAAACGGCACTTCAAACATGCGGAAGAAATCAGGCTGGGTCAGGCGGATTTTTACCGGTAGTGGAGGCTGTTGTGGCGTTAAACGTAAATAACCATCGGCGCTGTACATCGCCGCTTTGGCCGATGGGATATCGGTCGCACTCAGCTTTTGCACATTGCTGTAACTGAGCACATTGGGCGGTTCACAGTTCTGACACTCATAAGGCACCAGATTCATAAACGGGAAAAATAATTTGTCGCTTTTATGCGGCAAAGGGTCGGCATTTAAGCGGTAATAAAAGGTCGCATTGGCGAAAAATACGCCAAGACCCAGGCTTAAAATCAGGATGGTCAGTGCATACGGCAAAGGCGCACGGCGAATGCTTTTCAGGCTGACTTTGAGGTAATACAGAAACTGTTCCATGACCCTCTCCTTAAGCCACGGCCACAGGGCTGCTTTGCGCATGCGCGTTATTGTGTGCCAGCGGGTCATACATCGCCGCATCGCTCAGCTGTCCGTCGATGATCTGCACCTGCCGGCCGGCACGGCGGGCTTGTTCCGGGTCGTGTGTCACCATCAAAATGGTGCAGCCGTTTTGGTTGATTTGTTCCAGCAGCTCCATCACCTGACGCGCCATCAGGGAATCCAGGTTCCCGGTGGGTTCGTCCGCCAGCAGAATACGTGGCTGACCGGCAATCGCGCGGGCAATCGCAACGCGTTGTTGCTGACCACCGGACAACTGACTGGGGTGATAATCGCGCCGCGCGGCAAGGCCCACCTGCTCCAGCGCATGTTCAACCCGGCGTTTACGCTCGGCGGCGTTAAAACCGCGATAGCGCAGCGGCAATTCGATATTGTCAAACAGGCTGTAGTCTTTAATCAGGTTAAAACCCTGAAAGATAAAACCGATTTTTTCATTACGCAGCGCTGATAAAGCTTTGTCCGACAAGCCTTTGACTGATTGGCCATCCAGCAAATAATCGCCGCTGTCAAAGTGTTCCAGCGTGCCCAAAACGTTCAGCAGTGTGGATTTGCCCGAGCCGGATGGGCCGGTCAGCGCGACAAATTCGCCTTCGCTCACGTGCAACTGAATGTTTTTCAGCGCATGGGTTTCAATCAGTTCAGTGCGGAAAATTTTGCTCAGATTATTGATTTTAATCATGTTATTCGTCCTTATGATCTTCTGTTTTGTTCAGTTCAGCCGCACCCGGGCGGCATCTTTAAATTCCGTCAGACTGGAGACCACCAGCTCATCGCCTTCTTTCGCGCCGTTGATGATTTCGACCCATTGCACCGATAAAGCGCCCAGTTCCAGGGGGGTGCGCACCGCCACATCCTGCTCCAGCCGGTAACCGATGCGGCCACCCCCGCTGGAAACAAATTCACCTCGGGCGATACGCAGCACATTTTTCCGTTCGTCAAACACGATGCGGCCCGTGACCCGTTGGTTTTGCCGCAACGCTTTGGCGTCCTGATCGGCAAAGCGCACCCGGGCTGTGACGTTACTGTCTTTGACTTCTGCCGCCACATGCGACAGCTGGCCTGCCAATTTCTGGCCGTTCAGCGTCACTTCCACCGCCAGGCCCGGCGATAAATCGGCCGCGTAGTTTTCCGGCACGCTGAGTTCTGCTTCGTATTGGCTTAAATCGATGACGGTCAGCAGGCCCTGCCCGGTCAGGACTTGAGTTTGCTGAGTGGCCAGCCAGTTACCGACCTGACCGGTCACCGGCGCTTTGATTTGTAGTGCCGCCAGTTTGCGTTCCAGCTCCGCCACTACCAGAGCCTGACGCGCCAGACTTTGCTCGCCGGACTTCTGCTCAAAGTTCAGTTTGTCAGCGGCGAGCGCCACTTTGGCGCGGGCATGTTTGTATTCAAGTTCGGTTTGCGCCAGCTTGTCGCGGGCGATATCCAAATCAATCTGACGCATCACCCCAAGCTGCATCGATTGCTCGGCGCGCGCCAGTTCACGTTTGGCAGCCTGCAGATTGACAGCCGCTGAGCTTTCGATTTGCTGCATATCCAGCTGCTGTTCGCGGGCCAGCAGTTTGGCGCGTTCATGCTCAGACTGCATCGACAACAACAGCGCTTGTTGTTGTTTCACTTCGTTTTCTAAACTCGGGCTTTCCACCACCGCCAGCAAATCACCAATGGTGACGGCTTCACCCGGTTGTTTGACAAAACGCACTAAGCCGTCCTGCTGACTGACCAGTGTTGGCGCGTTGGCGGCAACGACTTTGCCCTGCACCGCCAAATCGCGGACAAAATCACCGCGGCTGACCACAGCGGTTTGTACTTCACTGCGCGCCAGCACCATGGCCGCATTGGCGCCGGTCGAAAACATCAGCTGATAGCTGCCCCATAACAACAGACTGATGCCGGCGAAAGCCGCAGCCAGTTTCAACACCGGCGTTTGTGGTACTTTTTCAATCCGTACATCCTGTTGCTCTGTACCTTTGATCATCTTTTCTCTTATCCTCTGTCCGTTGCGGGCCGCGAACAGTGTGCGGCGTCGGGTTACCCACTGGTATTGCAGTTGACATGCCAACTTTATTTTTATTATTTTTCAATATCTTGCGATTAAGCACAGTGATTCCCAGCTGTCCGCGGACACTTTTTCTGTCCGCCAGCATGCGGACAGCGGACAGCACGGACGACCGGCGCCGGTCAGCGCAGCCTCCGCGGCTCATGGCCATTAGCCGCAACTATGCAGGCACACGACGCATCAGATGCAGAATATGTTGATTTTTTGTTTCAGAAATTTAAAGTGCAGCCAGCCCCCAGTTTTCTACTGGTAGCCCCTTTCACCTTAGTAATTGCCAACAAGCAGTTTTTGCCCGGAGTATTGATGAAAACATTCGCTTTATCACTGCTGAGCCTCAGCCTGTTGCTTGCCGGTTGTCAGCAAGCCACCAACACTGCAACTGAAGCGGCGGCTCTGCCCGCCGGAGTCAGCCTGGTGAAAGATGCCAGCAAGCCTGTCGCCGCAGTGGCTATTCCCTATAAAAAGTATCGGCTGTCGAATGGTTTGACGGTGATCGTGCACGAAGATGCGTCCGATCCGCTGGTGCATGTCGATGTCACTTATCATGTCGGGTCGGCCCGCGAAGAACCTGGCAAATCCGGTTTTGCACATTTCTTTGAACATATGATGTTTCAAGGCTCGGAACATGTCGCTGACGAGCAGCATTTTCAAATCATCACCGAAGCCGGCGGTGAAATGAATGGTTCGACCAATACCGACCGTACCAACTACTACCAGACTGTGCCGGTCAATCAGCTGGAAAAAGTGCTGTGGTTAGAATCAGACCGGATGGGTTTTCTGCTCAACGCCGTTACCGAAAAGAAATTTGAAGTACAGCGTGAAACGGTGAAAAACGAACGCGGCCAAAGTGTCGATAACCGGCCTTATGGCCGTTTGTCAGAGCGGGTCGATCAGGCGTTTTATCCGGACGGGCACCCGTATTCCTGGCCGGTGATTGGCCATATGGCCGACTTAAACCGCGCAAACGTCAATGATGTTAAAGCCTTTTTTCTGCGCTGGTACGGCCCGAATAATGCGACTTTAACTATTGGTGGTGCGGTCAAAGCGGAGCAAATCCTGCCGCTGGTGCAACAGTATTTTGGCGCTATTCCGCAAGGGCCTGAAGTGACACCTGCAGCCAAACCATTGGTGACACTGACGCAGGACCGTTACATTTCAATGGAAGACAATGTTCATCTGCCGCTGTTGTATATGGCCTTCCCCACTGTGTATGTGCGTCATGCTGACGAAGCGCCGCTGGACATCCTCGCCGAGATCCTTGGTGGCGGTAATAACTCGTTGCTGTATAAAAATCTGGTGAAAACGCAAAAAGCCGTGCAGGCCCAATCTGGCCATGGCTGTCAGGAGCTGGCTTGTGAATTCACTTTGCTGGCATTGCCGGCGCCAGGCGCGGTTAAATCGCTGGCCGAAACTGAGCAGCAAATCCGCCAGAGTCTGGCCGAATTTGAACAACGGGGTGTGACCGACGATGACCTGAATAAGGTCAAAGCCAAGATGGAAGCCGCCAGTATCTTTGGCCTGCAAAGTGTCGAAGGTAAAGTCAGTCAGCTGGCCCTGAATGAGACCTTCTTCGGTGAGCCAGATTTAACCGCCGCCGATTTGGCCCGCTACCAGAGCGTCAGCAAGGCCGATGTCGAGCGCGTTTATCAGCAGTATTTAAAAGGTAAAGCCGCGGTCATTATGAGTGTGGTGCCTAAAGGCCAGCGCCAGCTGATTGCCAAAGCCGACAACTTCACGCCGGTCCAGCATGATTTTGGTGGCCCTTCTACCACCAAAGCGGAAGATTTGCAGCTGCGACCAGTCAAAGACAATCTGGATCGCAGTAAAATTCCGCAGGCCGGCGCGAACCCCGCTATTGAGTTACCAACAACCTGGCAGCAGAGCCTGAGTAACGGTATCCGGGTGCTGGGTGCACAAAGCCAGGAAACACCAACTACGTCATTATTGCTGCGTATTCCGCTCGGCCTCTATGACGAAACCCCGGCACAAGTTGGCATCAGCCAATTGCTGGCTGCGCTGTTGGATGAAGGCACCCTGCTCAAAAGTACCGAGCAAATGAGTCTGGCGCTGGAAAAACTCGGGTCATCCATCAGCTTTTCTGCCGGTGACGAATATCTGGAAGTATCGGTACAAAGCCTCAGCAAAAACCTGCCACAGACCTTAGAACTGCTGATGGAGAAACTGCTGTTGCCGGGCTTTAATCCGCAGGATTTTGAGCGGCTGCGCCAGCAAACCCTGCAAGGCATTCAACATGCGGAAAAAGATGCCGGTTTTATGGCATCCCACGCCGTGCAACAGCTGATGTATGGTGATCATATCAGCGCCTATCCAAATCAAGGCACGCTGCAGTCGGTGAGTACGCTGACGCTTGCGGATGTCAAAGCTTATGCCCGGCGTCTGTTTAAACCGGGCCGGGCTGAACTCATTCTGGTATCTGACCTGCCTCAGACGCAAGTGCTGGCGGAACTGCAACCAAGGCTGCAACGTTGGCAAGGTGATGCGGCGGAGCGGCAAGTACAAATCCCGGATGCTATTGCCAAAGCAGGCACCATTTATCTCATCGATAAACCGGACGCACCACAATCCGAGATCCGCATCGTCAAGCGTAGCCTGAGCAGAGATTTCACCGGCGAATATTTCCGCGCCGGCCTGATGAACTTTGTGCTGGGCGGCAACTTTAACAGTCGGATCAACCTGAATCTGCGCGAAGATAAAGGCTACACCTATGGCGCCCGCAGTGGCTTCAGTGCTGACCGTTATGCCGGCTTGTACAGCGCCTCGGCAGCAGTGCGCGCCGACGTCACTGCAGCATCTATTGCGGAATTTTACAAAGAAATCAGCCGCTACCAGCAACAGGGCATGACGCCGCAAGAACTGGAGTTTATGCGCAAAGCCATTAATCAGTCGGATGCCCTCGCCTATGAAACGCCAGGCGCCAAACTTGGGTTTATGGCCGCAATTCTACAGTATCAGCTGGCCGCTGATTTCACCCAACAGCGCAATCAAATCGTCCGCGATATAACGTTGGACGAGCTGAATCAGCTGGCAAAACGCCATCTGGACCCGGCATCTTTCAGCGTTGTGGTTGTAGGTCCGGCCAAAGAAATCAGGCCGCAGTTGGACCAGCTTGAAACGCTGGGCCTGAAAGTGCAGGACTACAAATTCTGATACTGCTTACTAAGCCCGCAATCGCGGGCTTTTTTTTGTCTGACAACTGCCGCAATAACCACAGACTGGGTATAGTCGGATAAGAACAAGGTGTTTCATAGCAGCGTAACAAAAGCTGCGGACGGGAGTACGGATGGCCTCATGCTGGCTAAATGGGTGTTTGAGCCTGGTTTTGGCGTTGCCACTTTTTGCTTCAGAACTGCCTGTGGCAGCGCCACCAGCAACAAAACTGACAACCACAAAGCCGCCTGCTGCGCAGCAGCCCAAACCGTCATCAACGCATCAGCTGCAAATTGCCACCAGCCTCAGTCAGTCAGAGTTTTCCAGCCAAATCGAACAACAGCTGCGCCGGGCTTATGGCCGGCTCGGTTATCAGATGCAATTGGTCCGTCTGCCGGCCGGACGCTCGCTGCAAATGGCCAATCGCGGTCTGTATGATGGCGAATTATTCCGCATCGACGGTATCCAGCAGGAATTTGCCGAACTCAAACAAGTGCCGGTGGAACTTGCGCGCATCGAATTACTGGCTTTTGTCCGCACCGCACAGCTACAAAATCTGCGGCAATGGCCGCTGCAAAAACAGCTGCGTATCGGTTATGTCCGTGGTTTTCGCTTAGCAAGCCAGGTTGAGTATGCCGGGCATCCGGTGCCGGTCACCACGCTGGAGCAGGCTGTTGGCATGCTGACACAAGGCAAAATTGACGTATTACTCGAAGACCGGCAGTCGGTTCTGAGTGTACTGCCGGCCAAAACCGAACAAGTGGGTATTTCCGCCCTGCCCGGTGTGTTAGCCAGTGCAGGGTTGTTTCATTATTTGCATCAACGCCACAATGATTTGATTGAGCCACTGGCAACGGTGCTGAAAAAATCGCGAAGCAGCAGTAAAGATAAAAGAGTGCCGCCAACGGCGACTCAACATCTGGATGAATAGAAGCCAAAAAAAATCCCTGCCGGGCAGGGATTTTTCATTAAATCAAAGGTTTATTTCGCTAAAGACGCATCGCGGGCGGCTTTAAACTCTTTGCCTTCGAACCAGTTTGGCCAGGCGCTGGTGTCATCGGCCAGCTCACGGCCGACGCGGTAATACAGGAACATATCCTGCTGCGCACCGCGTAAGTCCCAACTGTCTTTAAACTCATCTTCGACTTTGTGATAGCAGCACTTGGTAAATTCCGCATGCTGGGCGATGCCCCACTCCTTGCCGTGGTCAACACTGTCAACTCCGCCTTTGGCGTACAACATCGGCACGCCTTTTTTCGCCAGGTTGAAGTGGTCTGAGCGGTAATAGGAACCGGCAGAAGGATTAGTTTCCGGCGCTACATAACGGCCCTGCTGCTCGGTGTATTTCTTCAGAATGACTTCCAGCTCGGAATTACCATACCCAACCACCGTCATGTCTTTCATCGGGCCATAGACGTTAATAACGTCCATGTTAATCCCTGCCACTGTTTTGTTCAGCGGGAAGATCGGATGATTGGCATACCAGGCAGAACCCAGCAGTCCGCGCTCTTCGGCCGTCACTGCAACAAAGGCAATAGAGCGTTTTGGTTTCGGCTGCGTCGCAAAATATTCCGCCATAGCAATGAGTGCGCCGGTACCGGAAGCATTGTCTTGCGCGCCATTAAAGACTTTGTTGTTCGGATTGGCGAAATCCAGACCCAGGTGGTCCCAGTGCGCCATGTATAAAATGGCTTCATCCGGTTTTTCGCTGCCTTCGATGATGCCGACCACGTTGCCCGACGTCAGCTCGCGTACATTGCTTTTCACCGACACTGACGCTTTGATACCAAGCGGAATCGGCGCAAAATCTTTGCTCAGCGCTTTTTTGCGCATTGACTCGATATTTTCACCAATGACACCAAACAGCGTATTGGCCGACTCAGTAGTGACCCAACCTTCAATGGCCGCGCGATCGGCGTTTTTGTTTGGATTGATCAGGTCAAATTTGGTAGCAGAACCACCGGCGACCACATGCCAGCCGTATGACGCCGCATCGGTTTCATGCACAATCAGCGCACCGGCAGCGCCCTGGCGGGCTGCTTCTTCAAATTTGTAAGTCCAGCGGCCGTAATAAGTCATGGCATTGCCGGTGAACAGTTTCGGATCCTGGGTAGCAAAACCCGGATCGTTAACAAACATCACCACGGTTTTGCCTTTCACATCAAGGCCTTCGTAGTCGTTCCAGTCATATTCCGGTGCGACGATGCCATAACCGACAAACACCAGCTCAGAATCTTTGATTTCGCTGAATTCAGTGACCCGCGTCGTCCAGGTAAACATCTGGTCACGGTATTTAAAAGGCGCCGGCGCTTTGTCACCGCTGAAGGTCATTTCTGACACTTCTTTCGGATCAATCTGTACAAGCTGTACCGGTTGAATGTAGCTGCCGTCACTGAGCGGTTTTAAGCCGATACGTTTGAACTGCTCAGACAGATACGCCAGCGTCAGTTCTTCGCCTTTGGTGGCCGGCATCCGCCCCTGGAACTCATCAGAGGATAAGGTTTTAATGTATTCAGCAAGCTTTGGGTTGAACTCAGTGTCCGGCAAAGCAGCCGGAGCTACCTGTTCGGCTGTGGCTGCTGCCGGCGCTGCTGTCGTTGCTGCCGGTTCTGGCTGCTTCTGACAGGCCGCCAGGCTCAGGCAGGCACTGAGTGCTAACCATGTTCCTGAAAACCAGAATTGTGGTTTCATAAAATCTCCATCACCTGGGGTGATTGTTGTCGTTATCAGGTTGCCATCGAGGGTGACAGCCGCCTGATGTTACTAAAGCAGGCGCAGAAGTACCAGCACCGGCAGCCTCAACCTCAGTGCACTTAAGCGCATTGATTCAGTGTGAATGCGTCGCCGGTGCCCCCCAGGCCGGTGGCGGCAGCGGAACCGGCCGGCTCAGGTCGAACGCCACAGCGAATTCGCGGCCAGGCCGGCTTAACCGGTAAATCAGCTGCTGACCCGGTTCCAGCGTAAAAGACCAGACATTGGCCGGCGCTGCGGTTCTGCCTAAAGCCTGAAACATCAGTTTACTGTAGGCATCCGCCGGAAAACGTACCGTCAGCGCACCGGCCGCGTCAGAGGATAAACCGCCGTACATCGTCAACTCATCATGGCTGCCATCCTGATGGCGGTGATCATGTTTCAGCTGCAGCCCTTGTGGCAATTCGCGTAGCACCCAGGTACGGGAGCGGTCCTCACCGACATGAAACGGCATCCGCACTTCACCGGCGCGGCAATTGGCCACATGCACAACAAGCATTTGTCCCGCCATCGCGGCATCTTCTGCTGCGTTGGTAATGAGTTTGCCGGCAAAGGCTTTGCCGCAATAAGGCTGCAACGCCTGCAGCAACGCGGTGCCGGATGCTGTCGCGTTAATAGCCTTGGCTTGCGCCGGCAGTGATATTGGCAACTGCATGGCAAACAGCGTTGCCAGAATTGTTGTCATTTGGAAAGTCCGCATGGTGATGATTAAACTCCTGGGATAACAGGTTAAACCTGACTGAACTATGCTAGGGTCTGCACTTGTACAAATAGCCGGAACCAGTCCGCTGCCTATGTCCACTTTACCATCGAGTCAGAAATTGTTACGGGTATTTGCTACCACTGAACATTTTGGCGTGGTCGCTGACACGCCTTATGGTTGCGGTTACCGCTTACAGGATCTGTCGGTGGCGGTCAGCTTTTTTGGCCATCATGTGTATTTTACTGCCGGTGATGCGGTGCTGGTCCTGACAGAAACCGGTGCCGTGCGGCCTGAGCGACCGCAGGCGGCTGACAATCAATATCTGCTGGAACTGATTGACCAGCTTGATCGGCGCTACAATGCTTAACGCCGCAGCTGCAAACGTATGCAACGGCGACAGTTGCAGCAACACAGCTGCTGCGTGCTAGCATGCTCGTTATCCGGAACTTAAGCAAAAATGAAAAATCATGATGAAATTCAGTTTATTAGCTTCAATTTGCACAGCAGCATTGCTGCTCGGTGCCTGTAAACCAGCGCCGTCCGATGTTCAGATCAACGCCCGGCCTGTCCCCATGAGCACAGCTGCGATGCAGGAACCTGCCGGCAAAGTAGTCATTTATCAGGCCTTCACCCGCTTGTTTGGCAACAGCAACCCAACCAATAAAGCCTGGGGAACGGCGGCAGAAAACGGCGTTGGTAAATTCAACGACATCAACGATGCGGCACTGCTCGCGCTGAAACAAATGGGCGTGTCGCATTTGTGGCTGACCGGGGTGCCGCATCACGCGCTGATCGCTGATTACAGCGCTTATGGCATCAGCGCCGACGACCCGGATGTGGTCAAAGGCCGCGCCGGCTCGCCTTATGCGGTGAAAGATTATTACAGCGTCAACCCGGATCTCGCGGTCGACCCGGCGCAGCGCATGGCCGAATTTCAGGCTCTGTTACAGCGGGCACACCAACACGGCATCCGCGTCATTATCGACATAGTGCCGAATCACGTCGCCCGGCATTATCAGTCTTTGGGCAAACCTGCCGGCGTGCGTGATTTTGGCGCTGACGATGACACTTCGGTTGAATATGCCCGCAATAACAATTTTTATTATGTCCCGGGTCAGGCCTTTGAAGTGCCGGTGTATCCGGCCGGTTTCGCGCCATTAGGCGGCGAGTCCCATCCATTAGCTGACGGCAAGTTTGCCGAAAATCCGGCGAAATGGACCGGCAACGGTGCCCGCGCCGCGCGGCCGGATTTTAATGACTGGTTTGAAACCGTCAAAATTAACTATGGCGTGAAGCCTGACGGCAGCTATGACTTCGAGCGGCTGCCCGCCGACTTCGCCAGCCGCCCGGCTGCCGAGCATCTGGCCTTCTGGCAAGACAAATCCGTACCGGATTCCTGGCTGAAATTTCGCGATATCACGCAATTCTGGTTAGATATGGGCGTAGATGGTTTTCGTTATGACATGGCAGAAATGGTGCCGGTTGAGTTCTGGAGCTATCTGAACAGCCAGATTAAACAAAAAAAGCCGGACGCACTGCTACTGGCCGAAGTGTATCAGCCGCAGCTGTACCGCGATTACATTCAGCTTGGCAAAATGGATTATCTGTATGACAAAGTTGGATTTTATGACAGCCTGAAACTGCTGATGCAGGGCAAAGGCAACGCCTCTGCCGTAATGGCCGCGCAGCAACAGGTGCAGGACATCGACCGGCACATGCTGAAGTTTCTGGAGAATCATGACGAGCAGCGCATCGCAAGTCCGGAATTTGCCGGCAATGCAATCAAAGGCAAGCCGGCGATGGTTGTATCCACACTGATTGGCACCGCCCCTACCATGTTGTATTTCGGGCAGGAAGTGGGTGAAGCCGGGGCGCTGGCCAGTGGTTTCGGTCAGCCAAGCCGCACCAGTATTTTTGATTATGCCGGGGTGCCGGCACATCAGGGTTGGCTTAATGGTGGCAAATATGACGGCGGTAATCTGACGCCGGCACAGCGTGAGCTGCGACAATTTTACCAGCAGCTGCTGCATTTCAGCGCCACAGCACCGGCACTGCGGGGTGAACTCTATCCGTTACATCAACAACATTTACAGACACCGGGTTACAGCGAACAGATGCTGGTCTTCGCCCGCAGCCATGCTACGCAACGCTTGATTGTGGTGGCTAATTTCGCCGATACCGCAGCACGGTTTAAACTGCAGTTACCGGCTGAGCTGGTGCAACAATGGCAGTTGAACAGCGGCCCGCTGACCCTCACTGAATTATTCAGCGGAAATGCGCTGACGTTGCGGGTCGACGCCGGAGTTGCCACCATGCCGCTGAGCCTTAAAGCCAATAGCGCGCAGGTCTTGTTATTATCAGGGCATTAATCCACCAGCAGCGCAGGCGTAACTATAGGGTTACGTCTGCGGCTCCCCTCTCTGGCAGTGGCTATCCGGCCAACTACACATGTAATTAAATTAGATTACCTATGAGAATGTAATTAAATTTGATTACATCAACAAATCCGCTATGCTCAGAACCAGACTAAAGCCGGAGTTTGTTATGACATCATATGCCATCCTGACCGGCGATCTGGTGCGTTCTTCAGCCATCGACACCAGTCGTTATCCGGCGCTGTTGCAGGCCCTGCAACAATGCCTGCAGCAATTCTGCCCTCCGGGTATAGCCCCGCCGGTACTGTTTCGCGGCGACGGTTTCCAGCTCGCGACCCTGCCAGCGCAAGCTTTTATCGCGGCCCTGCAAACCAGGCTCACGCTGTTGAGCCTGCGATCGGACGCCCGGATCGCGATTGCGGTCGCGCCGGCCGAACAACTACGCGCAGATTTAAATCAGTCGACCGGTCAGGCTTTTACCTTGTCCGGCCAGCTGCTTGACCGGCTGCAGGAACAATACTGGGACTGGCTTGACCCACAACAGCCACTAACAACCGCAGAACAACTACTGTTGCAGCTGGTGTCGGTACAGCTGCAACAACTGACCGCGCGCCAGGCCGCTGTGCTGCTGGCCTATCTGCAACAGCAACGGCCAGCGCATCAGCAACTGGCCACAGCTTTTCAAACGTCCAGGGTCAATATCACCCATTTGCTCAATCAGGCTCAGTACGGTTTAATCAGTCAGGTCGTAGATTATTTCACCGAGCGTTATGCCGGGCACCACGGAGCGACAATCAATGACTGACCTGGATTTGTTATTGTTGTTGTTGCTGGCGCATGTTCTTGGTGATTTTTACCTGCAGCCGCTGAGCTGGGTCAA
Source organism: Rheinheimera texasensis DSM 17496 (assembly GCF_000711985.1). Lineage (GTDB taxonomy): Bacteria > Pseudomonadota > Gammaproteobacteria > Enterobacterales > Alteromonadaceae > Pararheinheimera > Pararheinheimera texasensis. The sequence goes on along the minus strand of NZ_KL544007.1, from coordinate 313,292 downwards.
AGACCGACTGAAATGGCATTTTAAATCACCGAAATTGCAGTTACATGTCTCAGTCCATATGGGGCTGAGCCTGCTGGCATTATTAGTGTGGCAATGGGGTTATGGCTGGCAGCATGACAGCCTGATGGCCGTATTACTGGCACTCACCATAGGCGGTAGCCATTATTTGATTGATGTCGCCAAGTCCTACAGCAATAACGGTCTTGCGGCTTTTTTACTGGACCAGCTGGCCCACCTGACCGTGCTGCTGCTGCTCTGGTCAGCCTACACCGATAACTGGCAATGGTGGCCACCCCGGCTACCGGCGGGTTGGCTGGTTGTCGGCATAGCTTACCTGCTGGTGTTAACGCCGGCTTCAGTGCTGATTGGTCAGCTGCTGCGCAGCTGGCGGCCGGAATTGCTGGCGCTACCGGTTCAGGGTCTATTAGCCGGCGGCCATTATATCGGTATGCTGGAACGCGCCCTGTTGCTGACCTTTGTTCTGCTGGATCAGTTTGCTGCGGTTGGCTTTTTACTGGCTGCCAAGTCAATTTTCCGTTTTGGCGATTTATCCCGCGCCCAGGACGTCAAATTCACCGAATATGTGCTACTCGGCACTTTGCTCAGTATCAGCATCAGCCTGGGTATTGGTCTGGCATTACGCTGTTATCTGCCGGTATTGTCAGGCGGCTGAACCTGTTGCTGGTCAACACGAGTCAGCCGCTCCTGCACAATCTCAGGGTGTCAGCTGTTGCTGCCGGCTTTTCACCGCCTGAGCCAACGCCAGCTGCTCTATGCTTTCAGTCCAGTCGCCGGCCATCGCAGACACCAGCGCCATCATGATCAACAGATCACGCTGCAGCGGGCCTTGTTGCAGCAATTGCGGCAGCTGCGCTTTTGCGGCAGCAGTGCCCTGCTGTCGCTGGATCTGCAGCAACAACATCGCCTGTTCTTCGCCTGTCACAGGCCGCGCCAACGGGGTCACGCCCAACGCGCGCACTGTGGCTTCTGCCAGTTGCCAGACCGACCAGGGGTTCTGACCGGTCAGCAAGTTGCCATCGACCACCAGATTAGGCAGATAACGCGGCCCGGCGTCAAAGGTTGCCCCTTGTTGCTCTAACGCACTTTGCAGCAGAACCTCAAAGCGCTGCGCGGCATCCGGCATCAGCAGCAACTCTTCAGCATTGGTAAAAGCTGTCAGCTTTTTACCGGCAAGCCAGGATGGGCTATTGGCAGAATCGAGTGCAAGTAAAGCTGCCGGGCCATGGCAGACCGCCACTATCAGTTTTTGTACAGCCAGCATCTGCTGCAACAGCCGCCTGATGTCAGGGTTCTGCGGAAAGTCATACATGGCACCTTTGCCGCCGACAAAATAAATCGCCTGGTATTCGGCCGCGTCGACGTCAGCCAGTTTCAACGTGTTGCGCGCCTGCGCACTGCTTTGCGGGTCATTTAAAAAGCTGTAGTCATATTCAGCCATATCGTCATCATCCAGCACCTGCGGCGCTGCACCGCCCTGCGGGCTTGCGATGTCCACAGCAAAACCATTGGCGCGCAGCACCCAATAAAACCGCGCCAGTTCAGTCAGTTCATAGCCAGTTTTTTTCAGTTTGCCGGCAGTTTTTTCAACCGGATACTGGCCGGTACTGCTGACTACCGCCAGCACTTTACCGCGGCTGGCGGGCGGCAATTGCTGCAGATAAGCAACTTGCGCCGGCACAGTTTTCTGCAAGGCAACCCCATCCACTTCAGCATCAAACAAGCCAGCCAACCACCAGCCAGCGCCGGCCCCACACAGCAATAGCAGCAATACCCCAAACGCAAAGACCCGCAAGATTTTCTTCCACATGATTCAGCTCCTTTTTCACTGCCGCAGACAGTGGCAGAGCAGATGTGAAAAATGTGTCAAATCAATGCTCGTGTAATTAATTCCCACACATCGCCTTCAGGCAACAGCAACTGCATGTTGACCCATAAAAACCGCATATCTATCAACAGGCCGAACGACGACCAAAGGCTGCGCACCACAGGCCAGCCAATTTAACCAATTTGCCGTTTTCATCAGATTTTCACTGGAAAAAAACCAGATTTCAGGTATCTTGTGCAGGTTTTCCGACCAGGCCAGGCGCCGGGTCAGCCGAAGCAAATTTCAAACCTGAATTGCCATACCAAACTGCATATCTGTGCAGCCAGGTGTTGCTCCCATTGTGGAGTCCCTGTTGAGGAACCGCCCATGCGTTTTTATTTTCCTATTGTGATCATCGATGAAGATTTCCGCTCTGAAAACACCAGCGGATCCGGCATCCGCGAACTGGCAAGTGCCATCGAAGCGGCCGGCATGGATGTGGTTGGCTACACCAGCTATGGCGATTTAACGTCATTTGCCCAGCAACAAAGCCGCGCCGCCGGCTTTATCCTGTCGATAGACGATGAAGAATTCGGCAGTGGCAGCATCGAAGAAGCGCAGTCGGTCCTGGCGCAGCTACGCAGTTTTGTTGAGCAGATCCGCCACCGTAACCCGGATATTCCGATTTACCTCTATGGCGAAACCCGCACCGCGCGCCATATTCCAAACGACATACTGCGCGAACTACATGGTTTTATTCACATGCATGAAGACACGCCGGAATTCGTCGCCCGCCATATTATCCGTGAAGCCAAGAGTTACCTCGACAGCCTGGCGCCACCATTTTTCCGCGCCCTGACCCATTATGCCCAGGACGGTTCTTATTCCTGGCACTGCCCGGGTCACTCCGGTGGCGTGGCATTTTTAAAATCGCCGGTTGGCCGGATGTTCCACCAGTTCTTTGGTGAAAACATGCTGCGGGCTGACGTTTGTAACGCGGTGGATGAACTGGGCCAGCTGCTGGACCACACCGGCCCGGTCGCTGCGTCTGAGCGCAACGCCGCGCGGATTTTTAACTGCGACCATTTGTTTTTTGTCACCAACGGCACTTCAACTTCCAACAAAATCGTCTGGAACAGCACTGTGGCGCCGGGTGATATCGTGGTGGTTGACCGTAACTGTCACAAATCGATTCTGCACGCCATCATGATGACAGGCGCCGTGCCGGTGTTCCTGATGCCAACCCGTAACCACTACGGCATTATCGGCCCTATTCCACGCAGTGAATTTGAGCCGGCGACCATTCGTCGCAAAATGGAAGCCAACCCTTTTATCCGCGACATTCTGGCCAAAGATCCGAACGTCAAACCGCGCGTTTTAACCATCACGCAAAGTACCTATGACGGTATTTTGTATAACGTTGAAGAGATTAAAACGCTGCTCGACGGTGAAATTGAAACGCTGCACTTTGACGAAGCCTGGTTACCACACGCCGCTTTCCACGACTTCTACGGCGATTACCACGCTATCGGTGAAGGCCGGCCACGTTGCGATACTTCAATGGTATTTGCCACTCAGTCCACGCATAAACTACTGGCCGGTATCTCACAAGCGTCGCAAATTCTGGTGCAGGACGCCAATCAGAACAAACTCGATACGCATCTGTTTAACGAAGCCTATCTGATGCACACCTCGACCAGCCCGCAATACGCCATTATCGCCTCCTGTGACGTGGCTGCCGCCATGATGGAAGCGCCGGGCGGTACAGCGCTGGTGGAAGAATCGTTGGACGAAGCGCTGGAGTTCCGTCGTGCCATGCGCAAAGTTGACCAGGAATATGGCGACGACTGGTGGTTCCGCGTCTGGGGCCCGGATGATTTGACCGACGAAGGCCTGGATGAACGTGCGTCCTGGATGCTGCATGCCGACGAAAACTGGCACGGCTTTGGTGATATCGCCGAGGGCTTTAACCTGCTCGACCCGATCAAAGCCACTATTCTGACACCGGGCTTAAACGTGGACGGTAACTTCTCCGACAGCGGTATTCCGGCGGCGATAGTTGCCAAATATCTGGCTGAACACGGCGTTGTCATTGAAAAGACCGGTCTGTATTCGTTTTTTATCATGTTCACCATCGGCATCACCAAAGGCCGCTGGAATACCATGGTCACTGCGCTGCAGCAGTTTAAAGACGATTACGACAAGAATGCGCCGCTGTGGCGGATTTTGCCGGAATTTATCCAGAAGTTTCCGCAATATGAGCGCATTGGCTTAAAAGATTTGTGCGACCAGATCCACGAGATCTACAAAGCCAACAACATCGCCAAACTGACCACTGAGATGTACTTATCTGAAATGGTACCAGCGATGAAACCAGCTGATGCTTTTGCCCGCATGGCGCACAAACGCATTGAACGGGTGCCGCTGGACGAGTTAACCGGCCGCATTACCGCTGTGATGCTGACGCCCTATCCGCCAGGCATTCCGCTGCTGGTACCGGGCGAAGTCTTTAACGAGACAATCGTCAGTTACCTGAAGTTCGCCCGCGAATTTAACCATAAGTTCCCGGGTTTTGAGACCTATATCCACGGCCTCAGTACCATGCAGCAAGACGGCAAACTGGTGTATTACGTCGACTGTGTCAAAGTCTGAATCAAGTTAAAACTGTAAAAAACAACGCCGGCATCTGCCGGCGTTGTTTTTAGATCTGAGTCTGGGTCACGCCAGATGTATCCGGCCACCACCTGCACGTTTAGCCTGATACATGGCGCTGTCCGCACTGTGTAACAGCTGCCGGCTGTCTGCGCCATGCTGTGGAAACAAAGCAAGACCGATACTGGGCGCAATTAAAAACTGCTGACCGGTCAGTAAAAATGGCTGGGACAACACCTTTCTGATTTTTTCGGCAACTATCAGCGCAGTATCCCCTTGATGCAATTGTTCCAGCAACACTACAAACTCATCGCCGCCAACGCGAGCCACAGTGTCGGTTTGCCGCACCACCTGCAAAATACGTTGTGCTGTCTGTTGCAGCAGCAAATCGCCAACCGCATGACCGAAATTGTCATTGACCTGTTTAAAATGGTCCAAATCCAGATAGAGCAGCGCCAGTGGCTGTTCATCGCGGCTGGCTCGTTGCAATCCAGACTGTAAACGGTCCAGCAATAAAGTGCGGTTGGCGAGTCCGGTCAGGCTGTCATAAAGCGCCAGTTGCTGCAAACGCAGCAACATCGTTTTGCGTTCAATTGCAGCGCCAAGCTGCACCGCCAGATAATCCAACAACGCCAAATCATCGGGCTGATAGCGCTGACCGGCACCAGGGTGCAGCAGGAGTGCACCTTGTAGCGTTTCAGCACCCGGCAGTGGCAGAGCCAGCCAGCTGCTGTTCAGGTCGGGCTCTGCCCATTGCCGCATCCCACTTTGAACCACCCGTTCGCATAACCGCTGCGCATCAAGCTCAGGCGCAACGGATTCCTGACCAACCACCGGCACAGCAAGAACTTGCCATGGCTCCCCGGCAGAACCGCCAAAGGCAATACGCAGGTGCGCCAGCGGAAGCAGCGGACTGAGTAAACAAGCGATGTGCTGGTACAAGGCGGGTAAATCTTCGGTCTGATGGGTCGCTTCTGCAATGGCATACAACAGCTGCTGGCGCGCCTGCACCTGATGCACGGCACTGACATCACGTGCCACGCCGACCCGCACCTGCTCTGTTTCAGAGCGACGCGCGGACCAGGACAGATACACGGCATGGCCCAGCTTATGCCGGTAGCGGTTTTCAAAATGCACCAGACTCTGCCCTTGCATCACTGCTTTGGCATTGGCCAACGTGTTCGCTACGTCATCGGGCCAGATATAATCCAGCATCGGCTGACCAATCAGTTCTGCAGGCAAATAGCCTAAGATTTGTTCGGCGCTGGCGCTGACATAAACAAAACGACCAGCATCGTCGACGACACACAACATATCCAGCAGTAAATCCAGATAATTGCCAAGTAACTGCACATTGCGAAATGTCATCAATACTCCGTAAAGAGAACCCAATATCCCTTTGCCTCAGCATAACTGAGTGCCTGCCTGACTTCATCGCGAAGTGGCAGTTTTTCTGCCGGTTTTTCACAAAAAACCGCCGCGATCCCAATCTGTAATGGAGACCGAAACATTTCAGCCGTCTAAACTTCTACATTTCCCTTTTCAAGCTGCAGCTTTTCAGGTTTACTGCAGGAAACTATCGAACAGAGGGCTCTATGTTTAAAGTAAATCAGTATTTTGATGGCAAAGTGACGTCCATCGCTTTTGCCGGTGAACAGTTGCCGGCTACGGTCGGCGTGATGGCACCGGGTGAGTATGAATTTGGTACCAGTCAGCATGAAGTGCTGACTATCGTCAGCGGTGCGCTGACCGTGTTACTCCCGGGCGAAAGCCAATGGCAAACCTTTCAGCGCGGTCAGTCGTTTGCCGTCGCCGCCGGGCAAAAATTTCAGCTCAAAGTCAGTCAGGACACAGCTTACTTATGTACTTATGCTGATTGATACGGGGATAGCAACAATCCCTGAAAATCCCGGCAAGCGCCGGGATTTTGTTTTTCCGCGGCCGGAAAAAACAGGCACAATAGCTTATCTATTTGCTTGTTTTCTGAAGGACTTGCTATGCGCGGCATGCGCTCAACCGCCAAACAACCTGAACCAAGTCGCCGGCCCGAAGCTGCCAGCCTTGGCGAAACCATTCGATACATGCGGCCTTATTTCGCCGCCTTTCCCTGGCATGTCACAGGCGCCATTCTGGCGTTGATCGCCGCCAAAGCCGCCACGCTGGCGCTGCCTTATAGCCTGAAACTGATTATTGATGCGCTCGACCCCAGCCTTAACAACGCGGCCTTGCTACCGCTCTGGCTGATTTTAGGCTATGGCCTGCTGCGCTTTGGTTCGGTGTTATTTGGTGAAGTCCGTGATGCCTTGTTTGGCAGGGTCACCGAACACGCGATGCGCCAGCTCGGTTTGCGGGTCTTTCAACATCTGCATCAGCTGGAACTGAGTTTTCATCTGGACCGGCAAACCGGTGGCATCAGCCGCGATATTGAACGCGGCACCAACGGCCTGTCATTTCTGATGCGGTTTCTGATGTTTAACATAGTGCCGACGGTGCTGGAAATTGTGCTGGTGGCGCTGATTTTCTGGAATCTGTTTTCGGTCTGGTATGCGGTGATCACCGCTGTTGCTGTCGCAATTTATATCCTGTTCACGGTGCGCGTCACTGAGTGGCGCAATCAGTTTATCCGCGCCGCCAATCAGGCCGATTCCAGCACCAATACGCAGGCGGTTGACAGCCTGCTGAACTATGAAACCGTTAAATATTTCAATAACGAACAGTATGAAGCCAGCCGCTATGACGAGTCGCTGGCCGCCTGGGAAAAGGCCCGGCTACAAAACCGCATGTCGTTGTTTTTCCTGAACTCAGGTCAGGCGCTGATCATCGCGTTGGCGATGACGCTGATGATGTTGCTGGCCGCGCAGGGCGTGGCCGGTAAAGCGCTGACTTTGGGGGATTTGGCAATGGTCAACGCTTATATGTTGCAACTGTTTATGCCATTGAATTTCCTGGGTTTTGTCTACCGGGAAATTCGCCGCGCTTTAACCGACCTTGAGAATATGCTCGGTTTGTTAAAACGGGCACCGGCAGTGCGGGATGCAGCAGATGCGAAGCCGCTAAGACTGCAGCAAGCCCGGCTTGAATTTCGTAATGTCGGTTTTGCCTATCAGCCACAGCGCTCTATTCTGAACGGCCTGAGTTTTAGCATCGAACCCGGCCAACGCGTGGCGATTGTTGGCAGCTCCGGCGCCGGTAAAAGTACCTTAGCGCGGCTGTTATACCGTTTTTATGACTTACAGCGTGGTGAAATCCTGCTCGACGGTCAGGATATCCGCCGCGTCACGCTCGATAGTCTGCGCCGCAATATCGCCATAGTGCCGCAAGATACTGTGCTGTTTAATCAAAGCATCCGCGCCAATATCGCCTACGGCCGGCCGGAGGCAACAGATGCCGACATCGACGCAGTAATTGACGCGGCACACCTGCGTGATTTCATCAATCAACTGCCAGAGGGCGATGCCACTTTGGTTGGCGAGCGTGGTTTAAAAGTCTCAGGCGGTGAAAAACAGCGTATCGCTATCGCACGGGCTTTGCTCAAACGCAGTCCGGTATTGATTTTTGATGAAGCCACTTCAGCCCTCGACAGTCACAGCGAACAGTCGGTGATGGCTGCCATTCGCGCCGCCGCACGTGAACACACCGCACTGGTGATCGCTCATCGTTTATCGACGGTCGTCGATTGCGACTGCATTCTGGTGCTGGAGCAAGGTCAGCTGGTGGAAAGCGGCAGCCATAGCGAGCTGCTGGCGCAACAAGGCCGTTATGCCGCGCTGTGGGCGCTGCAGCAACATGAAGAAAATGTCATGGTGGATTAAGCTGACGCAGCTTTATGTAAACTTAGATTAAGGGCAGTAAAGCTCGGTAAAATCAGAAACTTAACTTTAAAAATCTGCTCCTATTGGCGCGTTTAAACTCAGGTTTTCCTGTCAATAGAGAGCAGTTATGTCGACATTCCGTATCCTGGCGCTGGCCATCAGCAGCCTTACTTTGACCGCTTGTGGCGGCAGTTCAGACAACAGTGGTTCTGATACCTACCCTGATTCTTACATCCAGTTTTATAACGGCTCAGCCAACAGTGCCAGCACCACTTTGCAGCTAATTGAGGCAGATGACGATGAAATCGCTATCGGTTCTGCCGTGTTTGCCGATGCCACCAGCCTGGTGACGATGGAAGGCGGCAGTTACGATTTGGAACTGAACTGGACGCCGGCCAGTGGCGAGACCGCCACAGTGCGGACTGATACCGTGACTTTAGCCGACGGTGAAAAAACCTTTTTGGCGATGCTGGGCGATTTTAACAGCCCAGAATTGCTGACTTTTAAATTCACCCGGGATGATGAACTCGACGACCAGTTCAAAGTTGCTATGTTGAACCTGGTCAACAACAGCAACAGCTACGACTTATACATTTCTGAAGACGATCAGGCCTTTTCTGATGCAAAACTGGTCAATAGCGCGAGCTTTAAAGGACTGACGCAGTTCCAGACGTACGACACCGGCAGCTACATTTTTTACGTTACCAAAGGCGGCGACAAAACGGTGTTGTTTAAATCTGATGCCGTCACATTAAGCTATGAAACTGAATTCCTGCTGGTACTGCGCGCAGCGACGGGTCCTTCGGCCGGCGATAAACTGGCGCTGGATCTGGTTGGTAACACGACAACTGTCACCACACTGGAAGATATCACCAGCAACGCCCAGTTCCGGATTTATAACTCCATCAATGAAACCGGCACCGGCAGTGTGTTCCTCGGTGACGTAACCGCAACGCCTGCTATCGCCAAACTGCCGATTGACACTTTAAGTGCCTACACCGAAGTGGTTGCCGGTGATTACCGCGTCAGCCTGACCGATGACAAAGGTACTTTGGTGATGCGCAACGGCCTGATGACGTTAAGTCAGGGCGCGGTGAAATCTGTGGTGTTTTATTTAGATGCCAATGCCAAAGCTGCGGCCATTACCGTGACTGATTCAAAAACACCACAGGTGTATGACTTTGTCTTTAACGCCGTCAATACTATTCCGGACTATGACCAGGTCAGCCTGTACTTTGTTAAACCTGGCTACACCATGGAAAACACGCCGTATTATGTCACGACGCTGAACTACGCCTCGCAAACCAGCGTGACTTTACCGGCCGGTGAATACACCATGTACGTCGTGCATAAAGACAATAACAATAACAAAATTCTGCTAGCGCAGACCGAGCTGACCGCGCTGGTCAGTGGCAGCAACTACCTGTTGGTTGCGGAAAAAGAGCAAAACGCTTTAAGCGGTTTTAAGCTGACGCTGGCGAAATAACTGCGCTGAGTTCGCAGCGCAAACCAAGCGGCACCTGCGGGTGCCGTTTTTGTATCAGACCCAATCTGCCCGGTCAGACTTTAAATCTTCGACCAAAGCTGTGGCGCACTCAGGTTAATCTTGATTGAGTTTCAACGCTTGTCCCAGTACGCTAGTCACATTTGTTTCTAAATATTTCAAACAGGTAGACTTAATATGATGACGTGGTTATTGCTGGGCCTTGGTCTGGTTTTATTAGTGGCGGGCGCGGATACGCTGGTCAAAGGAGCGGCGCGTCTGGCAGGTGCTTTTGGTATTCCCAGCCTGGTGATAGGTCTGACGGTCGTTGCTTTTGGCACCAGCGCACCGGAACTGGCGGTCAGCGTAAAGGCCGCTTATGCTGGCCAGGCTGAACTGGCGATTGCCAACGTCGTTGGCAGTAATATCTTTAACGTGTTGTTTATCCTCGGTGTTTCGGCAGTCATTGTACCGCTGATTATTTCTAAGCAACTGATTCGGCAAGATGTGCCGATTATGGTTGCAGCATCTTTTATATGCGTCTGGATGGTGCAAGATGGCCAACTGAGCCGCCTGGAAGCGGGTGTCTTGTTTGCCGGTTTAATTGCCTACACGGTATTTTTATTCCGTCAGGGTAAAAAACAGGGTGCAGACGCTGGTGATGACGAAGTCGAAGCTTTATTAAAAGAGCCACATCCGATGTGGCAAAACTTGCTGTTTGTGGTTGGCGGCCTTGGGTTACTGGTTTTAGGCGCGCGATTGTTGGTCGACAGCGCTGTCGCGCTGGCAACAGCATGGGGTGTCAACGAAGCGGTGATTGGTCTGACCATTGTTGCCGCAGGCACCTCTTTACCTGAAGTGGTCACTTCAATAGTTGCGACCATCCGTGGTGAACGAGATATCGCCGTGGGTAACGTGGTTGGCAGTAACATCTTTAATATCCTGTGTGTGCTGGGCCTGTCGGGCCTGGTATCCCCAGTCCCATTATTGGCCGGAGCCCAAATGGCGGCGCTGGATATTCCGGTGATGTTAACCGTTGCCTTATTGTGTGTGCCGTTCTTCTTCGCCGGCGCCATCTTAAACCGCATCGAAGGTGCGCTTTTCCTGGCCGCTTATGTCGCTTACACCTGGTATCTGGTGGCACTGACACTGAAACTCGATTACTTAGCGCAATTGCAGGATTACATCCTGTACGGCTTAGTGCCGGTGATTGGCGTGTATGTTGTGTTTTCACTGCTTAATGATTTCCGCCAGCGCCGGCAACAAACCGCCGGTTAATCTGGATTGATGCAGATAAAACGCCGCCCTTGTTGCGGCGTTTTTGTTTTGTCCGGTCACACAGACCAGCAAATACCGGTTATTCACTGAATTTATCAGCACAAACTAAAATTGGCCTTTTGCCGGCCCCCGCTTTCGATATAATATCCGTCTGTATGGCTAAACGTGAAAGAGCAGTCTGATGTCTACCCCAATCTCTCAAGATGAAATGAAAAAACGCGCCGCCTGGGCTGCACTGGAATTTGTCCCCCGCCACAGTATTGTCGGTGTTGGCACCGGTTCTACGGTGAATCATTTTATCGACGCCCTAGCCAGCATCAAAAATGAAATCAAAGGCGCAGTCTCCAGCTCCATCGCCAGTACCGAAAAAATGCAGGCACTGGGCATTCAGGTGTTTGACCTGAACGACATCGACAGTTTCAGCGTCTATGTCGATGGCGCCGATGAAATCAATCCGCTCCGCCATATGATTAAAGGTGGCGGCGCCGCGCTAACCCGCGAGAAAATCGTCGCAGCTGTCGCGGAAAAGTTCGTCTGTATCGTCGATGCAAGCAAAGAAGTGGCAGTGCTGGGGAAATTCCCGTTGCCGGTTGAAGTCATCCCGATGGCGCGTAACTATGTGGCGCGTGAACTAGAAAAACTCGGTGGCCGCCCGGTCTGGCGTGAAGCGGTGGTGACCGACAACGGCAATATCATTCTCGATGTGCATGATTTACACATCACCGACGCGATGGCGCTGGAGCAACAAATTAATCAAATCACCGGAGTGGTCTGTAATGGCCTGTTCGCCGCCCGCGCTGCAGATATAGTGCTGGTTGGTGGCCCGGACGGCACCCGCGTGATCAAATAAAATCAAAACTAAAAAAAGAATACAACCAAAGCCCGAGCCAGAATTTTGCAACATTAAGAGAAGTGAAGATGGAAAAGTACTCGTTACCCAAAGACAAGATCAAAATCCTGTTGCTGGAAGGCTTACACCAAAGTGCTGTGCAAACCTTTAAAAATCAGGGTTACAGCAATATTGAATACTTAAAAACCTCATTAGAAGAAGCCGAGCTGATTGAAAAAATCCGCGACGTGCATTTTATCGGTATCCGTTCCCGCACTCAGCTGACCGACAAAGTGCTGGCAGAAGCGCAGAAGCTGGCGGCTATTGGTTGCTTCTGTATCGGTACCAATCAGGTGGATTTAGACGCGGCGCTGCGCCGGGCTATTCCGGTGTTTAACGCACCATTCTCCAATACCCGCTCTGTCGCCGAGCTGGTGCTGGGCGAAATCATTATGCTGCTGCGCGGCATTCCACAGCGTAACGCCGCCGCGCATCGTGGCGAATGGCAAAAAACCGCCAATCAGTCGTTTGAAGCGCGTGGTAAGACGCTTGGCATCATCGGTTATGGCCATATCGGTACCCAGCTGTCGATCATGGCGGAAAATATCGGCATGCGTGTACAGTTTTACGATATCGAAGACAAGCTGGTGTTAGGCAATGCCACACAAGTGGACTTCTCAACCTTGCTGAAAACTTCCGACGTGGTGACTTTACACGTGCCGGAAACGCCGCAGACCAAAAACATGATTGGTGAGGCAGAACTCGACCTGATGAAGGCCGGTTCTATCCTGATTAACGCCTCGCGCGGTACTGTGGTCGACATCGACGCTTTAGCCACTGCGCTTGCAAGCAAAAAACTGGCCGGCGCCGCTATTGACGTGTTCCCGGTAGAACCGACCGGCAACGACGAAGAATTTGTCTCGCCACTGCGTGCATTTGACAACGTGATCCTGACACCGCATATCGGTGGTTCCACTCAGGAAGCGCAAGAAAATATCGGTTATGAAGTCGCCGGTAAACTGGTGAAGTACTCTGACAACGGCTCCACGCTTTCGGCAGTCAATTTCCCGGAAGTGTCACTGCCAGAGCACAAAGGCCGCTCACGCCTGCTGCATATCCACAAAAACCAGCCGGGTATGCTGACCAAAATCAACGAAGCTTTTGCCCGTCACGGCATCAACATTTCCGGCCAATATCTGCAAACTAACGCCGAAATTGGTTATGTGGTGATTGATATCGACAGCGACGACCAGGAACTGGCATTGAACGAATTAAAAGCCATTCCAGGCACGTTAAAAGCGCGGGTACTGCATTAATCACAGTGCTGGCAGATAAACAGAAAAAACCGCCATCGGCGGTTTTTTTTATGACGGAGTGACTACGGCTGACTGTCCCTGAGCGCCACCAGTGCATTCCAATTTAAACTTAATCCTGCGAGCGCGGCCTGATAATCTTCCGCTGCAGTTTTAGCATACTGCGACGGACTGTTCAGACTCACCACCACCCGCAACGCCTTGTCGGCAAACACACAAATGCGGCCAATCTGCTTGCTGCCAAGGCCCGGCCCCTGCCAGTCCTGGCAAAACCAATCGCGCGGCGGAATTTGGCGTTTCCCCAGCTGCTGCGCCGGTAGTTTCATCACAAAACGCCGGCCGGATTTGACGCCAGGCACAGCCAATAAACCATCGATAAACTCATCGCGCATGGTTTCTGCCGGCACGTCACGCCACTCATCGTCAACGTGGAAACTTAAGTTCAGCAGCACCTGCTGCGGATTTTTAAAGTTGATACTGAGCACCGAATCGGTCGCTTGTGGCTGGTAGCTATCTGGCAATAACCAGTGATAAGCCTCACCGGCGTTAACACCCGTGCTCAGCCACAAGCCAACAACAAGAATGAAAGCGCGCATCAGAACGAATACACCAGGGTTGCGGAGGTTTCAGTGTCGGTCTTCTGGCGGAACTGGCCGGGGTTTGAGTCGTATTTGACAGTGAAATTGAGCCGCATCGACAACCGGCCATTGACCTGCGACGTCAGACTGGAACGGCTTTGCCAGCTGGAGTTTTTGCCATCGAGTGACACTGACCATTCCAGCGCCTGGCGAAAACTATTACTTTCAGTTAAGTGATAATCGAGGTTGGCTGCGACCCACCAGATCATACCGGTGCTGGTATTTTTATCGCTGGTTTGCTGATAAGCGATACCTGGACCGGTTTCCAAATCCAGGTAGTCATCACCACTTTGGTAGGCCCGCATCGCGTAACCAGCCGCTAGAGAGCCCTGCTCTTCAAAAGCACCAAAGCGGTCATTTAAATAAGCAGCACGGCCGAAGATACTGTGTTCGCTCTGATAGAACTTGTAGTTACTCTGGCCAACCAGATTCACGCGCTGCGCCGTGGTATAACGCGTTTTTTCGCCAGTGGCTTCATCAAACTGACTGTTGCGCTGAATAAGCGTCTGGATCAGGTACTTGTTCCGAAAATCTGTCAATTCGTGCATCAGTTCGGCATTGGTCCGAATAGCCGTTGATTGGGTGTTGCCGCTGCTCAGCACCAGCCCCAGTTCAATGTCGCCGCCCCAGATTTTATCCGGATCTATCGCCTGGACTTTGTCGCCACCGAGCGCCGAGTCCGTCGAAAAGGCATTTTCTTTTAACTGCTGATACGTCTGGCCAGAGCGCAGTTTTTCCTGCGGCAATGCCGATTGCCCCATAGGGATCGCCTGCACGTTATTGCTAAATTCCGCCTGATTAACAGCAGCGAACGCTGAGGACACAGAAATACTCAACGTCAAAATGATCAAAGATAAAAACTTGTTCACAACACACTCTTTTCAAAACTTGCGGCAGCACGGCTGCCAACACTCAGGATGCCGAAATAACAAAGCCAGTCACTGACTGGCTTTGTTCGGACAGAACCAGTCAGGCTCAGGCCGCTTCACCGCGCTCGGCGATAAAGGCCAGCGCCAGATCGATGCGAGCCAGACAACGGGCTTTTCCAATCAGCGCTAAGGTCACGTCCAGCGACGGCGAATTGCCGCCGCCGGTCACAGCAACCCGCAGTGGCATGCCGACTTTGCCCATACCAAGGCCCAGGCTTTCTGCAGCGCCATTAATAGCCGCATGCACAGTTTCCGCCGACCAGTCATTAAGAGCTGCTAAATGCGCCTGTACGGCTTTTAACGGCTCTGCGGCAACCGGACGTAAATGCTTTTTCGCCGCGTTTTCTTCAAAGGCAGAGAAATCTTCATAGAAATAACGACTGACTTCGATCATCTCTTTTAACGTCTTCACCCGCTCGCCCTGCACCGCAATCAGCTGTTCAAGGCTTGGGCCATTGCTGATATCCAGCTTCTGGTCTTCGACATGCCACTGCAGGTGTTTGGCGACATGGGCCACCGGTGAAGTGCGGATATAGTGCTGGTTTAACCACAGCAGTTTTTCGGTATTAAAAGCCGATGGTGCGCGGTTACAGGCGGATAAATCAAACAGTTCGACCAGCTCGTCGCGGCTGAAAATTTCCTGATCACCATGCGACCAGCCAAGGCGGACCAGATAGTTCAGCAGCGCTTCCGGCAGGAAACCGTTGTCGCGATATTGCATCACACCGACAGCGCCATGGCGCTTGGACAGACGTTTGCCGTCATCACCCAGAATCATCGGCACGTGGGCGTATTTCGGTAAAGTCGCGCCCAAAGCGGCCAGAATATTCATTTGACGTGGTGTGTTATTGACGTGGTCGTCGCCACGAATGACGTGCGTCACGCCCATTTTCCAGTCGTCGACGACGACGGTCAGGTTATAAGTTGGGGTGCCGTCGCTGCGGGCGATGACCAGGTCATCCAGCTCCGCATTCGCCACTTCAATGCGGCCTTTGATCATGTCATCAATGACCACCACGCCATCCAGCGGGTTTTTGAAACGGATACAATAAGGTTTGTCAGATGGATGATCGGTGCGGTCACGCCACATACCGTTGTATTTTGGTTTTTCGCCGGCGGCCATTTGCGCTTCGCGCATCGCGTCCACTTCTTCCGGTGTGCAGAAACATTTATAGGCTTTGCCTTCGGCCAGCAGCTGAGCAACGACTTCTTTATACAAATCAAAACGTTTGGTCTGATAATACGGGCCGTCGTCCCAGTCCAGTTCCAGCCAGTTCATGCCGTCCATAATGGCATCGACGGACGCCTGAGTGGAGCGTTCCAGATCGGTATCTTCAATGCGCAGAATGAACTTACCACCGGTTTTTTTGGCATAAAGCCAGCTATACAACGCAGTACGGGCACCGCCGACATGCAGGTAACCGGTAGGACTTGGGGCAAAACGGGTCACAGTAGACATAAGGCTTCCAGAAGGTCTGTCGAAAAATGGGCGCTATTGTAGCAATAAGGCGGTGTTTTGTCTGCCATTCTGCCGCTCCTTTGGCCGCTTGGTCGCAGCGAAATAACAATGGCGATTTCGTCGGCTACTTTTGGACAAGGCGTCAGCAACGCCAACAAAAACGACTACTTTTGCAGCATCCGGCTGTAATATCTAAAAATATTATTGACACCAAAAGCCCGCCCCCTATAATGACCGCCGAACGTTAGGACGGATG
>NZ_KL544007.1:219487-296527 GCF_000711985.1 Rheinheimera texasensis DSM 17496 | reverse complement strand
ATCACCACACGAGGGTCACTGGTTCGATCCCAGTAGCATCCACCATATCTTCTCGTATCGATGTTAAAGCTGTTTGGGCGATCCTGCGCCTCACCCACTCCATTTTAATTCGCTGATAAAAAAGCCCGACAGCGTTTCCAACTAACGGGCAAAAGCACCACATCAAACTTTTACTTCGGCGTAAAACGCAGGTCGATATTCTGGTAATACAACGTAGTTTTACCTTCAAACCCTGAATCTGTGCCTACAAATAACCAGACCGAACCATCTGCAGCCGTGGTGATATCCAGCGTTTTTTCAGCGTTGTTCAACGTTTTTGCTTTGTACACCGAGCCATCGCATTTGCCATCAGCCACGGCAACATCTCCCTGTACTTTGGCCTGAGCGCCATCCTGCGATTGCTCACCTTTAGGTACATTCAGCGTGAAACCTTCTTGCTTGGGCTCTTTGTCGGCATAACCAAACTTCAGCCAGACCGCTTCACCTGGCGCACCGCCAATCCCCATACAACCGGCGCCGGCGTTACTGAGAAAGGTGACTTTAAGCTGGGCTTTGTATTTGCTGGATGGTGATAACCCGCTGATTTTCCTTTTTAAAAACATAAAAAGGTCATCACTGCGATTGTGGCCACTGAGCATAAAACCACTCCCCTGAAAGCCGGTCGGCAAATTGCGGATGCCGCTGTCGAGCTCATAAATAGCAGCATCATTGGTCGGATAATCACTAAAACCTGCGCTCCAATTTTGGGCGCCTTGCTGAAAGTTGTAACTAACCACATCGGTGTTACCAGCCAAAATTAACTCGTTGTTACAACCAGTCAGCGCCAGCAATAAACAAGCAGCCACAGGGATAAAGCGATTCGGGGACATCAGAGGTTCTCCAAAGATTGACGATGACGACCAGCCTAAAGAAAGCAAGCTGCCGCTGCTGTAACCGACTGTAAACACTCTGTAAAAGCTGCGCCGAAAGCTGTGATTTGTATTGTTGCGATTTCAGCGCCTGCTATAGTAGGCAGATAAAGCAGGCAGATTGAAGTAACAGAAAGACAGGCATTGATGGAACAGGCATTTAGCCGGGATATCCGTATTCTGGTGATCGATGAGCAGGCTTTGGCGCAGAACTATCTGAAATTCGCGCTGGAAAAACTAGGCTATGGCAGTGTACAGCTGACTGATCGCGCTAGTACTGCGCTGCAACTGTGTCAGCAACAACAATTTGATCTGATCATCCTGTCCTTTAACCTGCAACAGGGCAAAGATGGTTTTCAGCTGTATGAAGAACTAAAGACCCGCAAACTACAAAGCCATAACACCGGTTTTATCTTTATCAGCGCCGAAACTGACCCGTCGTTAGTCCATTCCGTCATTGAGTTGCAACCGGACGAGTTTTTGGCCAAGCCCTATACCATCGGTGATTTGCAAAGCCGCATCGAGCGGGTGCTGAAACGCAAACAGGACCTGCGACCGCTGCATCAGTATCTGGATGCAAACCGGCCGGAAAAAGCGTTGCAGGAACTGGACTTGTTGCTTGCAAGCCCGCCATCAGCCAAATTGGTTCCCACGCTGTTGAAACTCAAAGGCGATTTATTATTACAAACCGGCCGTTTTCGCGATGCTGTACAGTTTTATCAATCGGTGCAGGCCGTGCAGCCCTTTGGCTGGGCACAAATTGGTCTGGTGCGTGCGTTGTTTGCCTGTGAAGATTTTGATGCCGTTGGCATGATGCTGGAACGGATGTCCGCCAAAACAGATACCAAGCTGGTGGCGCTGGAGTTTCAGTCAGAACTGGAATTTCGCAATCACAGTTTTGAGCAGGCACAAATGCATCTGGAACAGGCAGTGGAACTGGCGCCACGTAATTTGTTCCGCCAGCAAAAATTACAGCAATTGTCGCGACTAAATCACGACTATGAACGCCAGTACAAATCGGCCCGGGATTTGCTGAAATTCGCCCGCCATTCGATGTATGAACAACCAGATCTGTATTTGAATATGGCCCGCGCCTGCATCGATTTTGCGGTGTCGATGGATGAAGACGGCGAAACCAACAAGCTCAGTAAACAGGCGACAGAAGCGCTGAATCAGCTACGCAGTAATTTCCCGCAATCGGACACGCACGAGCAACAAACCGTGTTGCAGGCCCGGTTGCATTACCTGAAAGACCAAAAAGACAAAGCGCTGAAAATTCTTGAAACCATGGACGAGGTGCCGCTGAATATCACCAGCCTGGAAGACGCATTAGACCGCGCCAAAGCCTTACACGAAGTGGGCCTGACGCAGGCCTCTAAACGCTGGTTTGAGAAAATCGGCGAATTCTGCCGAAGTCAAAATGCCGACCCGTATCTGCAAACTTATCTGCTGCAAGAGCAACAAGAGCGCGCTGAACTGACTACGGCGCCACGCGAGCTCAATAACATTGCGGTTATGCATTATCAGCATGGTAACTGGCAAGCTGCCCTTGGCGCTTTTGAACACGCTTTCCGTTTGTTACCGCGTAACGCCGGCATCGCGCTGAACTTATTGCAAAGCATGCTGACTTCGCCGACCGGCGCTATGGATCCGGTGAAACGCAGCCGCCTGCAACAAGCCTGTTTACGCGCGATTGAACTGGGCAAACTCAATCCGGAGCAACAACGCCGCTTTGATCAGCTAAAACAAAAACAGCTGGCAGTCTGAGGCGTTCCCGCCAATGCAGTCGTGCTACGATAGCGACGTTCAGGCCTTTTTATCTTCCGGCCATTCACTGAATACCAGCCGGAGTTGCTGGCTGCGTAGCAGATACAAACAACTCAACGCCAAAGCTGCCACCACAAACAATAATCCTGGTGCCCGTAGCGCCACATAAGCGGGTAAGTGACTGATAGTCCAATAGAGGTCTACTGAGGCGACCCCAAGCAATAACCAGCGGCTTTGCCGCCACACGCCAAACCAGAATGTTTTGGCCCGGCCACGCCGTAGCTTTTTGTCATAAGGCACGCGCTGACTGACGGCAGCGAGCACCAACAAAGCCGGAATGCCAATCAGCACAGCCCGGACAAAATCATCACTAAGCGGATAAAAAAAACTCAGCACTGCTTTACGCTCTGCTTCTGGCATCACGAGCGTGACTATCCAGCACAGATAAGGCCTGAGCAGTAATAACAGTAACGCATAAAACCGCAGTGGGATCCGATGCAAACCATCCTGGTCCAGCAGCGGAATATCCGGATATTGCTTCATTAGCTTATTCCGTGCTCAGCAAATAAATCCAGCATCTGTTGTTCAGTCCAGACCGCTACGCCCAGCTCTTCTGCTTTGGCCAGCTTGGAGCCGGCATTATCACCGGCAATCACGGCGCTGGTTTTCGCCGACACCGACCCCGCTACCTTGGCACCTAATTGCTGTAGCTTATCTTTGGCTTCGTCGCGGCCCATCGCAATTAAAGTACCGGTCAGCACTAATGTTTGCCCGGCCAATGGCTGCGCCGTCTGGGCTTTTTCGGCAATGTCCGGCCACTGCACGCCCACGGCAATCAACCCATCGATGACCGCCTGATTATGCGGCTCGGCAAGGAAATGCAGAATTTGGCCGGCAACGACAGCACCAACATCGGCAACCGCCAGCAACTGTTCCAGCGACGCTTCGCGTAAAGCCCCCAGACTGCGGAAATGCTGCGCCAGGTTCAGTGCTGTGGCTTCGCCCACTTCGCGGATGCCAAGCGCATAAATAAAACGCGGCAAGCTACTTTGTTTTGACTGCTCGATAGCCGCCAGTAATTTCAGCGCGGACTTCTCCCCCATCCGCTCCAGGCCAACCAGTGCCGGCATATCCAGCTTGTAGATATCGACCGGGCTTTGCACCAGCTGCTCATCAACTAACTGTTCGATGAGCTTATCGCCTAATCCTTCAATATCCATCGCCTTGCGGGCAACAAAGTGTTTCAGCGCCTCTTTGCGCTGCGCGCCACAAAATAAACCACCGGTACAACGCGTGACGGCTTCGCCTTCCACCCGCTCTGTGGCACTGCCACAAACCGGGCATTCGGTCGGAAACAGAATGTCACGCGCATCTGCCGGCCGCTCAGCCAGCACCACGGCCACCACCTGCGGGATCACATCGCCGGCGCGGCGGATAATCACGCTGTCGCCAATTTTAATGCCCAGCCGGTTGATTTCATCCTGATTATGCAAAGTGGCATTAGACACGGTCACGCCGCCGACACTGACCGGCTCCAGCCGCGCCACTGGAGTGACTGAGCCGGTGCGACCGACCTGAAACTCGACATCGAGTAAGCGGGTAGTTTTTTCCTGTGCGGGGAATTTAAAGGCAATAGCCCAGCGCGGCGCGCGCGACACAAAACCTAGGTTTTGCTGCTGTAATAAATCGTCGACTTTCAAAACCACGCCGTCGATTTCATATGCAAGCGCGGCGCGGCGCGCCAGAATATCGGCGTGATAAGCAAGCGCTGCTGCAGCGCCTGTCAGCAAGCGGATCTCCGGGCACACCGGCAAGCCCCAGCTTTTTAATTGCTGCAGCCGCGCATAGTGGCTTTTGCTGTCTAATACCGTGTTTGGATCTGTCACAGCACCTACTGCATAAGCATAAAAACTCAAAGGGCGACTAGCGGTGATCCGTGGGTCGAGCTGGCGTAAGCTGCCGGCCGCGGCGTTACGCGGATTGGCAAACACTTTGTCGCCGCTGGCGCGGGCTTTTTCATTCATCGCATCAAAACCAGCCAGCGGCATAAAAACTTCGCCACGCACTTCTAATACCGCTGGATACTCACCCTGTAGCTTCAGCGGAATAGCCCGGATGGTTTTGATATTGCTGGTAATGTCTTCGCCGGTAAAACCGTCGCCGCGCGTCGCTGCCTGTACCAGCAGGCCATTTTCATAACGGATACTGACAGCGAGACCATCGAGCTTGGGTTCGGCGCAAAAGCTGAATTCAATTTGTTGATCAAGCCGGTCGGCCATACGCTGATAAAACGCCTGAAAGTCCGCGGCTTCAAAGGCATTGTCCAACGACAACATCGGGATTTGATGACTGACCTGACCGAATTTATCCAGTGGCGCCGCCCCGACCCGCTGCGTTGGCGAATCGGCGGTGATGAGTTCAGGATGCTGCGCTTCAAGTGCCTGCAACTCGCGGTACAAAGCGTCATAATCCGCATCCGGAATGCTGGGGTTATCCAGCACATAATATTGATAATTATGCTGGTTTAGCGTTTGACGTAAGTTTTCAATGCGGGTTTGCAAATCGGACATCGGGCGAGGCTCTGTGGTCAATCATAGATGGGCTATAGCATGGGGATTTGTCCGGCACCTTGCAAGGTCCAGCCAGCGAAGAACAGGCCGGTACAGTGTTGTCTGGCGAAAAAAACAGCCCCGGCACAAACCGGGGCTGTTATCAGAAGAGCTGAAGTTAGAACACAGCGCGCACGCTTAACGCATAACGCCGGTCGGTGATAAAACTCAGCGCCTGAGTCCTGTCTCCGGCCTGGTTCATCTGATACTCGGTTTTAGTTTCGGTATTGAGTAAATTGCTGCCCTCAATACCGACTTTCCAGTTGTCGTTGATGCTGTAGTAGAAGCTGGCGTCCAGCATGCCGGAAGCCTTGGCATAAGCCGGCACATATTCTTCCGATTCACGCAGCGTCAGCAGGTACTCTGAGCGCCAGGTGTAAGCTAAGCGGAATGAAACAGCTTCCAGCTCATACATGCCAACGATGTTCAGGTTTTGATCGGAATAACCTTGTAACGGCAAACCACTGAAGACGCGGAACGTGTTGCGGTTATCGTCAACGCGGCTGCCGTCTTCCTTAAAACCGAGCGTGCCTTTGGAGATCTCATTTGGATCTTCAAGGCCACTCTGATCAATATAGGTGTAGTTAAACTGCAAGCCTAAACCACGCCACAAGCCCGGTAACATGTCGTAAAACTGCGAATACGACAGTTCAGCACCACGGATAGTGCCGGCACCGGTATTGGCCGGGCCATAAGCCGACACGTCGTATTTCACGCCATTGTAGGTAACGTCCAGGTCAAACTGGCGGTTACGAATAATGTTATCGAGTTTTTTGTGGAACAGGCCAATATTGACGAAACCACCCTGAGCGAAATACCACTCAGTGGTTAAATCGAAATTGATCGACTCTTCCGGTTCCAAATAAGGGTTACCGGCCAGCGCTGTAACTTCGATGTCATCAAGCCCGACCACCGGGTTGTTTTTTTCATCCTGATCCTGGCCTGGCGTTTTTAACCGGCGGGTATAGTCTAAATCCAGCAGGCTGATGTTGCGCGCATCGACCAGGCTTGGATAAAACAGGCCCTGAGATGCGCCAAAACGCATCACCAAATCATCTTTCAGTTCAAAGCTCAGGTTCAGGCTTGGCAGCACAGTGGTGTAGTCAGTGCCATCAACTGTACTGAGCTCTGATTCACCGGACGCCAGATCGTAGTACTGCTTATATTCCGGCTTCTGCATCACAGTGTTAAGGGAAGTGCCCGGGTTACCACGTTTCGCTGTAGTTGGCTGAACAAAAGCGCCGGTGGATTCCAGCTGATAGCTGACAAAGCGCAGGCCCAGATTGCCTTTGACCGGAATGTCGCGCTCCGGCATTTCAAAATCACCACGCAAATAAAACTCGGTGCGTTGTTCGTTCGATTTGCTGATATTGTGCGCGGCAAATGGCCCTTCGACCCGGTTTGGCTTGTCGGTATAAGGCACATAAGTGCCGGTACAGACGCCATTATTAGCCTTACTCAGCGTGGCATTGTGCCAGCCCTCTTTACAGCCCTGCCTTAAAGACGCGGCATAGTTTTTCACTAAATCCATTTTCGGGAACAGGAAGTTATTCACGCCGCCAATTAACACCTGGCCGTTGTAATAATCTGAAAAATCGACCCGTTCAAATAAGCCCGGCTGATTCACGGCCGCCGCGGCATTGCGGTCTGCCATATCCCAAGGCGTGCCAATTGCCGACCAGCCTTCATAAGCAGTGTCGCGCACCGTCAGGTCTTTATCTGAGTAATAACCGCCAAACTTCATGCTGGAGAATACGCCATCAAGTTCATAAGTTGCATCAAACTGAAAGCTGTCGGCTTTGGCAGTGTTGTGTTCTTCCTGCTCCATGCCGCTGCCTAAAAACAGGTTGGGCACCGGGCCGTTCCAGTCATTGTTCGGTGACCAGCCTGCGGTCTGAATGTTGTTACTTAAAAATTCGACTGTCGGCCGCTCGCCGCGCATGTCGAGGAAATACGGCGACACCACATGCACATGATTGCCGCGGGTCTGACCGGACATGCTGTAGTTGTGCACGACTTTATCTGAATCGATATGCTGATAATCCAGTTCCAGCTTCAGGCGGTCTGTGGCTTTGATTTTCAGATTGAGCGAGGTGTCTTCGACGGTATTTTCGTTGTAGTTCCAGCGGCTGCGGTAGAAAAACGGCGTCTCCGGACTGACGCCAAGGGCGACCCCAGAAGTGATAAAACCATTGTCGGTGGTCAGCGGGCGACCATTGGCTTTATCATCGCGCCAGTTTTGTGACGAACCCATAAAACCACGGAAGCCCTGCGCTGCCTGGCCGATTTGACGCTCATTCCATTCCAGTGAGGCATCCGAATTAATGTGCTCCAGCGTGGCGACCACTGTGTCGTCTTTATTGGCCCATTGCAGCGATGACGTAAAGCCGGTGCGTTTGCGGTCGTTATCCGCAGTGCTTAAATGGATAGCCACTGGCACATGCCAGACTGTACCGGCCGGTTGCCCCGGTAATGCCGGGCCGTCTACCGGTGATTTAGGATCGACGCCGGTAATACCGCCCCATTGGTCGGTCGTTGGAATAAATGCACTGCCACGCGAATGGAAATTACCCAAACCGACGCCGTCACCGCGGGATTGATATTCAGAAGTCGAGGCCGCAATTAAAAAGCCGAAGCGGCCATTGTTGGTTTGCCATTGGTCAGAAAATAAACCGGACAACGACGGTGTGACTTCTTCGCGATAATCGCCGTAGTTTGCTTTGCCACTCAGGGCAAACATTTGTTTTTCTGAATCAAACGGCTTACGCGTCACCAGATTGACGGTACCGGCGATGCCGCCGGAAATGAGGTCTGCCGTCTGGTTTTTCACCACTTCGACAGAACCCAATAACTCAGCCGGAAAATCTTCGTAGCTCAAACCGCCCGCCGGATTGGCGCTGAAGGCACTGCGGCCATTGACTTCAGAACGCACCCGGTCCAGGCCACGCACTAACACCCCGGTGCCTTCGTCGGCATAGTGTTTCGGGTCATCTGATGAAGCAAAACGCTCAATCGTCACGCCTGGCACACGCTGCAGCGCTTCGGTGACCGATTTATCCGGCAATGCGCCGATATCAGTGGCGGTGATCACATCTTTGACGGTATCAGCAAAGCGTTTTAAATCCTGTGCGGACATAATACTGCCGCGAATGCCTTTAATCTCGATCACTTCGACCGTTTCAGTTTTGGCTTTCTCTTTAGTTGTGACAGCGCTGTCATTTTTTGCCAAATCTTGAGCTTGTAACGCTAAAGGACTCAGCCCCAACAAAGCGGCGGAGATAGCCAGGCTCAGTCTGGCCTTCGATATTCTGTACTGCTGGTCGTGACTGTTGTGTAAATGCGGCATAGTCAAAATCTCATTTGTGCTTGTTTTAATTTATCTGACCCGGACGCCGCGTTACTGCTTTGAGCACATCCAGGTCGTTCCTGCGTTCCCTGTACAAAGCCTTTAGCATGCGCAACATGCCTAGCTGTGTTGTTACTTTTTACCACAAAAATTTATAATTGCACATTTTTTAACGGATAAACTCGCGATTTTATGATTTCCTGCTTTGAAACGGACAAGAAACCCAACCGACACAATGTTAGTAAGTAACATATCATGCTTTGTAATGCATTGATTTAGCCGCGCAGCCCGCCTGTGAGGCGATATTGTTCAGAAGTGCAAAGCACAAGGGGAAATCGCGATGAAACAAATTGGATTCAACCACTCAGAAAGGAAAACTGCTGAGACCCTCAGCAGTTTTTGATGACACACCTCAGCGTTGTGTTCAGTTGCTTTGCCAGTTGACGTTGACCCCGCTAAAGCTGCTGTATGCCCGCACTCCGACTACCCAGCTGCCAGCGCTCGGGTTTGTTATCACACAGTTTTCATTGTTGCCGGTTTTATAAGGCCGGCACTGGTAACTGCT
This sequence comes from Rheinheimera texasensis DSM 17496, assembly GCF_000711985.1. GTDB lineage: Bacteria > Pseudomonadota > Gammaproteobacteria > Enterobacterales > Alteromonadaceae > Pararheinheimera > Pararheinheimera texasensis. The sequence goes on along the minus strand of NZ_KL544007.1, from coordinate 287,332 downwards.
GGTGGTAGGATTGCTCCCCAAACGCAGGTACAGATCCGCGTCGCCGGTGCCACCGCTCATATTTATATTGAGCTGACTTTGTCCGGCCGGTAGTACTAAGGTCTTATAAACCCAGTTGCCGGTGGTTGCGGCCAAATTGGGGAAACTACCGCTGGTTCCACCAGGCGTACCGCCGACAGCATTACCCAGCTCCAGCACAAAAGACAAACCCAAACGGGCAAATTTCAGCGCATGTAATGCCGTCGGGTCAGAATTGGCGAGGGTGTCATTGCTGGTATGGATTTTTTTGTTACTGCCGGCAAAACGCGCTTCAAACGGCATCGACGCGGCAAATCCGGCATTGTGCCAGGAGGCGTGGTCGGAACAGCCGTAACCGCAGACATCAGTGCTGTGACGCAGCGCCGGCTGGTAAGTACTCAGCAATTTTTGCAAATAGCCGTTCAGATTGGCGTTGGTGTAGTCGGTCATCAACACTATATCTTCGGCTGAGCCTTTAAAGTTGGTCATATCCAGCTGCATCGCCGCGATAATGTTCTGCGCTGTACTGGCCGCGGCGGTGGCGATGTCTCTGCTGCCACGCAGTCCGACTTCTTCCGCAGCATAACCATAAAACCGGATCGTGCGCTTGGGTCTTAAGCCCGCGCTGCTGATCACTCGGATAATTTCACTGAGTGTGGCTATACCTGATGCATCATCGTCCGCGCCCGGAGCCCGGGTCGTTTCGCTGGTACCGCCGCTATTGATGGAGTCGAGGTGACCGCCCAGCACCACAATGTCGTTTGGTTTTTCACTACCGATCATCTCCAGCAACACGGAGCGCTGTGGATAACCGCTGTGACTGATCCGGCTGACCTTGATCCAGCTGTGGTTATTGCTCAGATTCTGCCACTGCGTGGCTATCCAGTCTGCCGCCTGCACCCCGGCGTTGGTGGTGTAATATCTGTTGGTAAACTGACTTAAATCACTGATAAATTGAGCAATATTCGCCTGATTTAACTGCGGCAGCTGGCTATTGACCAGAGTCCCTTGTGTCAGCGGCGGCGCGGTGAAACTGGCGGCCAGCAGTGGCTGCGTCAGTGCCTGCAAGGCCTGCTCCAGGCTGTCGTAAGCGATGTAACCACCGCAGCGGTGTTGCTCGGCATGGATATATTCCGACAACACCGCCAAATCGGCGCTATCAACCTGTACCAGCACCGGTTGCTGGTGACCACTTTGCAGCACCGCTTCCCCAAGGAGGACGGGCTGGCGTTGCAGCACAGCCACTTCAGGCAACGCCTGTAATACCTGAGATTCGACACTGATCCATACCGGTTCAGCCTGCACTGTAAGACAAAAAAGCGCGCTGGTCAGCGCGCCGTATAAGGGCGTTTTTTTCATGTCATGTTCCTGATTTTATTATTTATACCTGTGGTTGCAGTCGCATCACCGCAGCTGCGTTACAACCATGGCCGGCAAGAACAGATCTGCCGGATATCAGCGTGACATTTTTGTGATATTTGCCTGACAAGTGCGAAGTTAAATGCGCCAGTAGAACCGAACACACCTCAACGAAAAAACAGCATCATGTGAACCGGCGAAAATTCGCTCCGAGATTTTCGCCGTGTCATCCTTTTCAGGATATAAAAAAACCGGCACATGGCCGGTTTTCACGATGTTTATAAGCGGAGCTATCAGCCGCGGATCAGTTGCTGACGCTGGAATTCGCGGATTTTCTCCACATAGTGCCGGGTCGTTTGCACGGTCAGCACACTGCGGGTGTTATCCAGCACCTGACCACCAAATTCGTCGGCTAGTTTACGGGCGGCGCTGTGCATCAGATTAAAGTTCTGCAGTGCTTCACCAGGCCCTGGCAATGTCATAAACAGGCTCAGACCACGAGTCTGCAATCTGTCCATTTCTTCTAAATCAAAAGTGCCCGGATTAAACATATTGGCCAGGCTGAACAGTACTCCGCCAGAGCCGGCGTTATCCAGATGACGGTGGAAAATGTTCATTTCGCCGTATTTAAAACCAAGCGTCAGAAGGCTTGGTAGCAACATAGCGCCGTTGATGTCCTGCCCTTCCGGTACCAGCACGTACAGGATCAGCACTTCGCTTGGGCCGTCATCCGCTGCTGCGGTTTCAGTGACCGGCTCAGCATCGTCAGATGCGCTGAATGATAAAGATGGCTCTTCATGCACCGGCTGCACTTTTTCGCGCTCTTCACGGAATTTTTTCGCCGGCTCGCGCAGACGGTCGCTGCGTGGCGCTACCGATGGCGTGGGTTTCGGCTGTGGTTTTTCACCCGGTGCCAGCTTGCGTTTCCTGCCAACACCGAATTCATCAAAACCTTCTGTAGGTTCACCTGAGGTTTTGTCTTCCGGCATATAGCGGCTCTGCGCCTGTTGCGACGCCTTGCGCGCCGACCACCAGCCATGCAATGCCAGACCAGCCATTGCCAGAACACCTAAGACTATCAACGCATAACGAAATTCTTCAGCCATTGTTTTTTGAACCTTTTAGTTATCAGGCTTGTGCCATTTTGACGGCATCTTCCACATCTACTGCAACCACTCGTGACACGCCGGGTTCCTGCATCGTCACCCCCATCAACTGAGCGGCCATCTCCATCGCAATTTTGTTGTGACTGATATAAATAAACTGCACGCTTTCTGACATCTCCCGGACTAAGTTACAGAAACGCCCGACATTGGCGTCGTCCAGCGGAGCATCGACTTCATCCAGCATACAAAAGGGTGCCGGATTGAGCCGGAAAATAGAAAACACCAATGATAAAGCGGTAAGCGCTTTTTCTCCACCGGATAATAAATGAATAGTACTGTTTTTTTTACCAGGGGGTCTCGCCATAATCGTCACACCGGTCTCTAACAAATCATCGTCCGTCAGGTCCAGATAAGCGCTACCGCCACCAAACACTTTCGGGAATAAGGTCTGCAAGCCTTCATTCACCGTATCAAAAGTGGCTTTAAATTTCTGCCGGGTTTCGCGGTCGATCTTTTTGATCGCGGTTTCCAGTGTTTCCAAAGCTGCAGTTAAATCATCATGTTGTAAATCCAGATATTTTTTCCGTTCATCCTGCTGATTGAATTCATCAATAGCCGCAAGGTTGATAGGCCCCAGCCGGCTTAAGGCTTCAGTGGTTTTCTCCAGATTATTTTGCCAGACCTGTTCCTGCGCATCGACGGGCAGGCTTGGCAGCAAATCTTTTAATGCCACCTGTTGCTCAGCCAATAAATCCAGCATGTTATTGGCGCGAACCCGAAACCCTTCGGCGTCAAGGCGCAGGTGCTCCATCTGCTTTTGCCGCGCTGCCAGCTGTTGCTGCGCGCCATGCTGGCCTTGTTCAGTCTGGCGGATTTGTTCGTCGATATGCTGCAGCTGCTGTTCGAGCTGCAATTTTGCCGCAGCAGCCTCGTCGCGACTTAAAATCAGCGCCTGCAGTTCTTCCTGGGCGCTGATGTCGGGTTCATCGAGTAGTTCCAGCTGGTCGGTCAGCACGCTCAGGCGTTCGCGCAGTTTTTGCTGTTGCGCACTGCTGCGGGCCAGATGCAGCCGAACTGCTTCTAACTGCCGTTCCAGACTGACCTGTTGCAGCCGCTGCTGGCTCAGTTGCTGGTTCAGTTGCTGTTCCTGCTCACGGCGCTGACGCAGTTGTAACTGAAACTGTTCCTGCTGCTGTTGCAGCTGCAGCTGCGTGTCCTGCTGTGCGACGACTTCGTCTTCCAATAGTGCCAGCTGCGCCTGTTGCTCCGCCTGTTGTTGCTGCCACTGCGAGATGTCGTGTTGCAACTGCTGACGCTGTGCCAGTAGCTCGCGCTGTTGCTGCTGTTGTTGCTCGAGGCGAAATTGGGTCTGTTGCAGTTGATTGAGGCTTTGTTGTAACTGCTGCTGAATCTCAGACGACGCCTGTCGGGATTCGCTGAGCCTTAAAGTGTCGCCGGTAAGCTCTGCTTCAAGCTGAGTGATGTCAGCAGTTCGCTGTTGCTGTTGGTCCTGCAGCAGCTGCTCTGCTTTGGCAAGGCTATCGAGCTGTTGCTGCAACTGCAGCGGATTTTGCCGCGCTTGCTGATCCGGCACTATCAGCCAGTTTGGCCCAAGCCAAAGCCCCTGCGGGGTTATCAATGACTGACCGGCACTGAGTTCGGGCTGAAGTTTTAGAGCTTCGGCGTAATTAGAGACACAAAAAATCTGCCAGAACTGCGCCGGGATGGTTTTACGCCCTTGTGGATCCGGTACCACCTGGTCAGCCAGAGTCGCTGTCCCGGCCGGTAATTCGGCGCTGCCAGCGACAGCTGGTCTCAGAGTGCTTTGTAACAAATGATGCTCAGGTGCAGTAGCCGGGAAACTGTCTGTCGCCTCACTAAAATTCAGCGCCTGCAACGCCACGGCAACCGCAATATCCCAGCCGGTATTGATAGTCAAAGCCGGTAGCAAGGGTTGTTCGGCCTGCAGCCTAGCCAGTTGCTGCGTCAGCGCTGCAGTCTGTTGTGCCAGTGCACTGAGTTCAAGTTCAGCGGTTTTGCGCGCCAGCTGCGCTTGCTGCAGGGCTGTCTGGATACTCACTAGTTGTTGCTCTTGCTGCGTAACTGCAGAAGTTGCAGCCTCAGCCTCTTTTTGCAACTGTTGCTGCTGTTGTTGCAGCACCGACAAATCTTCCTGTAACAGCTGCGGAGTTAGCACCTGCAGCTGCTGTTGCAGGCGCTCGTCCTGCTGCTCTGCCCTATCCATCTGCGCTTGCAAATGCTCGGTCGATAGGCGTAGCTGTTGTTGCCGCTGCGCCAGTGCAAACAGCTGCTGTTGCATCTGCTGATAAGCTTGTTGGCTGTCAAGGCCCTGCTGCTGCGCCGCTTCATACGCCTGCTGCAATTCCTCATGCTGTTGCTCGAGCAATTCGAGTGCCGGCGCCCCTTCGAGCAGCGCACCTTCTAATTCCGCCAGTTGCAATTCTTCAGCAGCCTGCAAATCCAGACCCTGCTCGATGTCATTTTGCAGCTGACGTTTTTCATCATGAATTTGCTGACGACGGCTGCGTTGATGCAGTTGTTGCTGCTCCAGCGCGGTGATTTGGCTGCCGAGCTGATAATACTGTTGTTGGCTCTGCGCCAGGCTGTCGCGCAGACTTTGTTGCTGCTGCTTCAGAGTTTCCAGCACGCGGAATGCGCCGGAACCTTCTGCCATAAACTGTTGATATTCGGTTTCAAGCGCAGCTAATGCCTGTTCAGCCTGCTGCAGCTGCTCGTTAAAAAAGTACCAGCGAAGTGTGGTCAGTTCAGCTTTTAACCGTCGCTCTGTGGCTTTTAGTTCTTTATAGCGCTCGGCAGTGGCGGCCTGACGGCGCAGTTTATCGAGGTTTTTGCCGAGTTCTTCCCGTACGTCACTCAAGCGGTCCAAATTGTCGCGGGTATGGCTGATGCGGGTTTCGGTTTCGCGCCGGCGTTCTTTGTATTTGGAGATGCCGGCCGCTTCTTCGATAAACACTCTTAAATCCTGCGGCCTGGATTCAATCAGTTTGGAGATCATGCCCTGTTCGATGATGGCGTAACTGCGCGGGCCCAAGCCTGTGCCTAAAAAGATGTCGGTGATATCTCGGCGGCGGCATTTACTGCCGTTGAGGAAATACAAAGATTGCGCATCGCGGGTGACCAGCCGTTTGACGGAAATTTCACTGCGATCGGCCAGACTGCCCTGCACCCGGCCTTCGGTGTTTTCAAACACCAGTTCGACCGAGGCCTGTGATACCGGCTTGCGCTGTGCAGAGCCATTAAAAATCACGTCGGTCATCGCATCGCCGCGCAGGTTTTTCGCGCTGCTTTCTCCCAGCACCCAGCGCACTGCGTCGATCACATTGGATTTACCGCAGCCGTTTGGCCCCACCACACAGGTCATCGCCGTTGGAAACGGCACCAGGGTCGGGTCAACAAAAGACTTAAAACCGGCAAGTTTGATCTGTTTAAGGCGCATGCCTGATGAGTGAAAACCGCTCTGAAGGTTCACAGACTGTAACAAAATGAGGTATAGCTGTCACGGCAAAACTATTGCAGATCAAGCCATTGCCAAATAAGCTCTGGCCCAACAGGCATCAAGCAGGAGTCTCTTTATGCATTATTTTTTCCAGGGCCTCAGTTTACTCAGTACCAAAGGGCTGCGACGTTATGTGCTGATCCCACTAGGCATCAATCTCATCCTGTTTGCTGGGGCGTTTTTTTACCTGATCCAGCAAGTACAAGGCTGGGTCAATCACCTGATGGGCTGGGTGCCGGACTGGCTCAGTTTCCTCGAATATCTGCTGTGGCCGGTGCTGGTGCTGAGCGTCGTACTTTCTTTGGCCTTTGCTTTTACCATGGTAGCGAATTTTATCGCCGCGCCTTTTAATGCGCTGCTCAGTGAAAAAGTTGAATTGCACCTGACCGGACAAGCGTTGCCGGAACAAGGTTTTGCCGCCTTTATGAAAGATGTGCCGCGGATGCTCGGCCGCGAATGGACCAAGTTTCTGTATTGCCTGCCGCGCGCTCTGGTGTTTTTACTGGCGTTTTTCTTTTTACCGCTGATTGGTCAGTTGCTGTGGTTTTTATTTACCAGCTGGATGATGGCCATTCAGTACTGCGACTATCCGTATGACAATCACAAAGTGCCGTTTCACACCATGCGCCAGCAACTGCGTGGTGACTTAACCGGCAGTTACAGCTTTGGCATGACGGTCGCGATTGGTAGCATGGTGCCATTTTTAAACTTACTGGTGATGCCGATCGCAGTCTGTGGTGCGACAGCCATGTGGGTGGATCGTTACAAAACGGCGCATTACGCCGGGCGCTGAGCCGCCGCCATGAAGACGAAAGCCCGCATTTGCGGGCTTTTTGTTGTCTGTCGCAGTTGAAGTTCTAAGTCTGTGCCACTCTGCTTTCTGAGCGGCTTCTATTTGCGCTATAATGCGCGGCCATTTTTTCAGGACGCCATTATGACCCAACTGTTATCTGCCTTGACCGACACCAAATTGGCTGCCGAGTTACTCAGCGCCGGTGAGCTGGTCGCAGTGCCAACAGAGACAGTCTATGGCCTGGCCGCTGATGCCAGTAACCCGGATGCCGTAGCAAAGATTTTTGTCGCCAAAGGCCGCCCGGCCAATCATCCGCTGATTGTGCATATCGGCGATATCGCCAGACTCAGCGACTGGGCGCGGGATATTCCACCGCAGGCAGTTTTACTGGCCAAAGCCTTCTGGCCCGGCCCGCTGACACTGTTATTACACAAAGCCGATGCGGTAAGCCCGGTCGTCACCGGCGGCAAAGACAGTATCGGCATCCGCATGCCGGCTCATCCGGTGTTGTTATCCTTACTGCAGCAGACTGGCCTTGCGGTCGCAGCACCTTCAGCCAACCCGTATAAAAAATTAAGCCCAACCAGCGCCATGCAGGTGATGGCCGGCCTAAACGGCCGCATCGCCGCTGTGCTGGATGGTGGTGACTGCAGTGTGGGCCTGGAATCCACTATCGTTGATTTGACTTCGGACACCCCACAAGTGCTGCGCGCAGGCCCCATCAGCGCTGGCGAACTGGAAGCTGTGCTTGGCGTGCCGGTCAGTACGCCAAAATCACACAACGTTGCAGTGCCGGGCAATGTCAAAGCGCATTACCAGCCAGGCAAACCACTGAAAATATTCCCAAAAGATGAATTGCTAGCTGCGCTACAACCAAACGCTGACGAAGTGATTTGTCTGTATCAAAGCGAAGAACTTGCGGCTTTAAAGTTGTCACAGAGCCGCCAGTTACCGCAAGATAAAGCCGGCTACGCCCGGTTGCTGTACCGGGCTTTGTTTGAAGCCGACGCGCTGCCAGGCCGCCAGATTTATCTGGAACAACCGCCACAAACGCCGGAGTGGGATGATGTCAACGACCGGCTGCGCCGCGCCTGCAGCTAAGTCAACCGACAGCAAGTTACAGCGCAAGTGCTGCGTTGCTGATATTAAAAAACCGCCAAACGGCGGTTTTTTGCTTAATTGACAGACTTGAGCTTTTGCCGCTGTTTCAGCGCCAGCTCGCGTTTGGCATGCCAACGCTCGGCAGATTTCACCAGCTGGGTTTTGCAGTGCTGCTGCTCTTTAACAAACACCGGCCGCGACACTATCAGGTTGTTCGGATACACCACACACTCACCTTCTTTGGTGCGAAGCGTGGTCGAAAACAAATTCACTTCTTCAATAGTGCCTTCAATGGCATTGCTGCCATCAACGATTTTCACGGTACGGCCCTGCGCAAAAGTCGACTGGCCGAGCAAAATAAAAAACGCTGTGATGTTACTGAGTAAACTCCAGGCGGCGAATAAGGCGACACCCACCACCGCAATCATGGAGGAAGCCAGTACCAACAAGCCTTTGATGTCGATGCCCCAGATAATACTGAGCACAACCACCAGCAATAAAAACAGCAGGATATGGAATACCACCATAGCGCGGCGGTTCATTTCCTCTTTCAGCATAGTCGCCGCGATAGTGCGGTAGATAAAAGGCGCAATACGGCGGCTCAGCACTGCATAGAACAGTAATACAATGCCGGAAACAATCAGCTGGGCAATTTCCGGTTTGTAGTGCTCAGTCAGTGTTTTGACTTCAGTGATCCAATTCAGATTGGCGTCCATCACTTGGTTTAAGCTCCTTGATTCTGCCGGTTAGTCCAGGTCATTCAGCGGCCAGGTCACGATATGATCTTCAAAATCATTAATATGCACCGCGCGCTCGGAAATGGTTTTATTGCGTACCGACATTTGTTTTTTGTGCATCAGGCTTTTTTTGCCGCCGTTTAACAACGGATGCCAGCTCGGTAAACCACGTCCTTCCTGCAAACGACGGTAACTGCAGCTGGTTGGCATAAAGAAAATGTCTTTCAGGTTCTCTTTGGTCAGTTTGACGCAGTCCGGCACCAGCACGGTTCGCAACTCGTAGCAGTCACATTCGCACTTATTGCTGTTCAGATACTGACAAGCAATATTGGTGAAATGCACTGTTTCGCCTTCGCGGATAAAGTCAGTCGGACCTTCGGCCTCTTCATCTTCATCGTCGATAAATTTATTCAGACAACATTTGGCACAGCCGTCACACACCGCTTCCCATTCAGCGTCGCTCATTTCCATCAGGGATTTGGTTTCCCAGAATTTTTCTGCAAGGCTCATACGCCGCTCCGTAAGGCCAGCGCCGGGCTTTGACTCACCTGGCTCTGAACCGAAAAATAATTATCTAACGTCAACTTTAGCTGGTCGCCGACGATTAAAGGCCCGACGCCGGCCGGTGTGCCAGTCAATACGATGTCGCCCGGCTGCAGGCTGAACCAATCAGACATTTCACTGATCATCTGTGCGATACCGCGGATCATCAAGCGCGCATCGCCAGTCTGGCGCCGTTCTCCGTTGACATCGAGGCTGAAGGTCAGCGCCTGTGCGTCAGCAATTTGCGCTGCCGGGACAAAACCTGCAACTGGGCAAGCGCCGTCAAAGCCTTTGGCAATATCCCAGGGCCGACCTAATTTTTTTAATTCTGCCTGCACGTCGCGCAAGGTTAAATCCAGCGCCAGGCTATAACCCCAGACTGCATCCAACACTTGTTCCGGCGTTACGGCCGTTAATGGCTTACTGATTAACACCGCAATTTCAGTTTCGTTGTGTACTGAACCGCGGTCCTGCGGGATGCTCAAAGGCGCACTGAAATGGCGCAGCGCTGTGGCAGGTTTTAAGAAAAACAGCGCATCCGGTGCGGTTTTGCTGTTCATCTCGGCGATATGGTCCTGGTAGTTTTGCCCGATACAAATCACTTTACCAACAGGTAAATCAATAGGTTGCCCTAGTACGTTCTGGTGTTGATACTGCATCAGAGCTCCGTCATTTCGCTGTTTTTTGCGTTGATTTAGCCGCTTTTTTACCTGCGGGGGTGGCGACAATTTCGTCGGCCAGATAACCAACACTGCTGACGAAATAATAGGATCTGTTCCAGTGCATCAGCACCTGATAATTCGGGTAGGCCAGATAAGCCCGGCCGTCTTTGTCATCCGGCATCACCACTGCGGCTTTGAGCGCCGACTTTGGCAGCGGCGAACCATCAGCCAAACGCACACCGAGTTTTTGCCATTGGCTGAGCGGTAACTCGCGCTCCCGCCACCAGTCTAACCACTGCGCGCGGTCTTTACTGCCTTTGGGAATAACCCGGCTGTAATCAAAATTCTTCGGTAAACGCACCTGCCGACCCCAGCTCTGGCCGTTATGCCAGCCTTCAGTTTTCAGATAACTGGCAATAGACGCAAAAGCATCGCGTCTGTTAGTCCAGATATCTTTGTGACCATCACCGTCGCCATCCTGCGCGTATTTGATAAAAGCGCTTGGCATAAACTGGGTATGGCCCATAGCGCCGGCCCAGGAGCCTTTCATATTGGCAAATTTGACATGGCCTTCACGCAGAATATCCAGCGCCAGGAAAAACTCGCGGCGAAACATCTCTTCACGCCGGCCTTCATAGGCCATAGTCGCCAACGCCGATGGCACTGAATAATTGCCGGTGATACGGCCAAAGGCACTTTCCAGGCCCCACAGCGCCACGATAAACCGTGCCGGCACGCCATATTGCGCACTGATGGGCGCCAGTTCCGCCTGATACTTCTGATAAGCCTCGCGCGCCATTTTGATGCGTTGGGCATTGACGCGCTTGGGTAAATAAGTATCTAAAGTTTCGACAAATTCGGGCTGACCTTTGTCGGCCTTGACCACAGTGTGGTGAAATTTCAGCGTCGGAAATACTTCATCCAACAAAGCTTTTGGATAACCAGCTGCTTCCGCTTGCTGACGCAGACCTTTGACATACAACTGAAAACCGGCGGCGTTTTTTTCGCTGGTATCAGGTTGGGCTGCTGCGGTAGTTTTCGCGCTGTCGCCTTTCGCTACGCCTGTTCTATTGACAGCAGGCTGATTGGCTGCGGGTTTATTTGCAACGGCCGCTTTATGTGCGGCGGCGCTGTCGCTGGTACCGGCATGACTACAGGCGGTGACCGTGCCGGCCAACAGCGTTACAAGAATCATTCTGTTCAACAACTCATCCTTTTTGAAAACAACGTCACTGGCGGTTCTGACTGTCCAGCCAGTTCTTATGTTCCTTTAACAAGTCTTCCGGCGGCGGTGGCAACTGCAGGTAATAACCGTGGTCAGTCAGCATTTGCCGCACTTTGACAAGGTCGGCACCGGCCAATGTGGCGCGACTGGTCAAATCCAGCACGGTCACCAGCTGCGGGGTACCAAAAGTCGCCAATAAAGCCGGCGGCACCTGACTGAAATCGTCCCGGCGCAGCACATACAGGTAAGTTTCAGGTTTTTTCGGGCTCTTATAAATTGCGCTCAGCATGGCAGAAATTCTGTTCCGGGTAACTTGCCTAACAAAGGCGCAGACTATACCATGAAGCGCTAAATCTGCGAACCGATGCCCGGCGGGTAAAACCGGAAAAACGTCGCTCCGGCGTTTGACGAAATTGGCGCGGACCACCCTTTTTCAACTTTTTTGCACATGGCTGTTATGTCTGAACCAAGCATCGAACTCAAAGGCAGTTTGTTTCCTTTATCTGTGTTGTATTGTCAGGATTTTTCTGTCGCCACGCTGCGACAGGAACTCAGCAATAAACTGGCACAGGCGCCCGGCTTTTTTACTCAGGCTCCGGTGGTCATAAGCGTCGAAAATTGCACGCAAACGCCTGACTTCGCCGCCATCAAGCAGTTGTTCATCGAATTACAGCTGGTACTCGTCGGTGTTTGTGGCGCCGACGCCACAATAAAAAAAGCTGCGCATGCGGCTGGTCTTGCCGCACTGCAGCCACCGAAGGCCGGTAAAACAACAGAGCCGGCCAAACCGGCAGCGCCTGCGGCCCCAACAGCACCGGCCGCACCGACGGTGATCAGTGCAGACAACAAAACCATCGACGGCAATATCCGATCCGGTCAGCAGATTTATGTCAAAGGCGCCGATTTAATCATCCGCGGTACTGTCGGTGCAGGCGCGGAAGTCATCGCCGATGGCAATATTCATATTTACGGTGCGCTGCGTGGCAAAGCGATTGCCGGCGCCGGCGGCGACGCCTCGAAAAAGATTTATTGTTACAATATGCAACCCGAGTTAATCTCGATTGCCGGTAACTATTGGTTAAGCGATACCCTGCAAGGCGACTACTGGGGCAAACCAGTCTGTATTGGCTTGCAGGACGGACAGTTAATGTTGGCAGATTTATTCTAAGGACTTTGTGCTATGGCAAAAATTATAGTGGTGACATCAGGTAAAGGTGGTGTCGGTAAAACCACAACCAGCGCGGCGATTGGTACTGGCCTGGCTCTGAAAGGTCACAAAACCGTCATCGTCGATTTTGATATCGGCTTGCGTAATCTGGACCTGATTATGGGCTGTGAACGTCGCGTTGTTTTCGATTTCGTCAACGTGATCAACGGTGAAGCCAACCTGAAACAGGCGCTGATTAAAGACAAACGTTTAGAAAATCTGTTTATTCTGCCGGCCTCACAAACCCGTGATAAAGACGCGCTGCATAAAGAAGGCGTCGAGCGCGTGCTGAATGAACTGTCTGACGAATTCGATTTTATTATCTGTGATTCACCAGCCGGTATTGAATCCGGTGCCATGATGGCGCTGTATTTCGCCGATGAAGCTATTGTGGTGACTAACCCTGAAGTGTCTTCAGTGCGCGATTCAGACCGTATTCTGGGCATGTTATCCAGCAAATCCCGCCGTGCCGAACAAGGCCTGCCGGGTATCAAAGAACATTTATTGTTGACGCGTTACAACCCGGAGCGCGTGCAAAAAGGTGAGATGCTAAGCGTCGATGACGTCAATGACATTCTGGCGATTAAATTATTAGGCGTGATCCCGGAATCTCAGGCCGTGCTGAACGCATCGAACTCGGGTCAGCCGGTGATCCTCGATGCTGACAGTGACGCCGGTCAGGCATACCTCGACACAGTGTCCCGTTTGTTAGGTGAGGACGTTGCGTTCCGCTTCCTGAACGTGGAGAAAAAAGGTCTGCTGAAACGGATCTTCGGAGGTTAATCATGTCGTTACTCGATTATTTCCGTTCCTCAAAGAAAAACACAGCGTCAACCGCGAAAGAGCGGCTGCAGATCATCGTGGCGCACGAACGTCGCCGCCGCACCAGCCCGGATTATTTACCACAGCTGGAGCGCGACATTCTGGAAGTGATCCGCAAATATGTTGATATCGCGGATGATCAGGTCTCAGTGACCTTGGAGAAAAGCTCGGATGAGCTGTCGGTGCTGGAATTAAACGTGACTTTCCCGGAAGACAAACGCGGTTAATCGGTTTTGCAACATACAAAAGGGCAGCTTTGGCTGCCCTTTGTTTTTTCTGCAGGCAAGTGCTGCTTAAGGGTTAAAATCATCCAGCAGAATCAGACCAGGTGCAGCGCCGGCAATACCGTCCCTCGCCACAGCGGTATAAATTTTATTGCCCGCCAGTTCCAGCTGGACCGGCCCAATCGCTGCGGTTTTGCTGCCGGTTGGTGTGACGGTGACCACATAGCTGCCCGGTTTTAAATTGACATAACCAGTCTCAGCCATAAAAGGCACGTCTTTAAAGGCTGGCGTACTGTTGCTGATGTCACGGCTGGCAGTGACATAAATGTCGACCTTACCGGCAACAGTCGAGGCATGCGCTATCCGCACTTGTGCCGATGTGGCGACGCGGCGCGGCGTGTCAGCCAACACCCAGGGCTTGATGCTGTTTGCAGCTAAAGAACCGGTCGCCAACACGGTTGCAAAATTACCAGCTGCTAAATTCAAATCCGCGTTAATAACCACGACAGAGTTGTCAGCATTGGCAGCAACTTTGACGTTATAGTTGCCTGGTGTCAGCTGCGCATAGCCGGTGAAATCAGGAAACTTCAGCGCTGTGATGGCTTTGTTGTTGTTCAGCAGCACATCCACGGCGGGAGCATCCGCTACTGCATGCACCACTCTGACTGCAGAAGTGCTGTTGATGTCTTTGATATCGCCGGTAGCACCGGTTGGGTCGACCGTTAATAACGATACTGGTGAAGAGCCAGCGAAGCGGTTATCAATAGCGGCCACCTGCAAATTGGCGCCGGCCGGAATAGCCACAGTGCCGGAATCAAACACGACTGTTGCCGGCGCACCGGCTGGTGTGATCCGGATGCGATAGTCCCCGGCGGGCACAGATACTGCACCGGTGAACTGCTTAAACGGCAAAGTAGCGGTCACTGTACTGCTGCTCAGTGCGGCGGTTGGCGCGGTCAGATGCACATCCACAGTCGGCGCACCAGCAGCAGCATGCACGACTTGCAATAAGGCGTTGCCGGCGGTCGGTGCGCTGTCCGGCGCATTGACTAGCAAAGCACTGAGGCTACCATCGGCGACTTTGCCAACCGCATAAGCACTATAAGTCTGACCGGCCATAAAAGTTAACGAAGGCGTCAAAACCGGCGTGGTGCTGTTATCCGGTAGAATCGCGCTGACGGCAAGGCCGAGACCTGTCGCCGGTACTTTGACTGCACTGCTGGCTTTGCCAAAAGCAACATTACTGACATTAAAAGCATCGCCGGATGTGGCATTGACCGCTGGCGCATCGACCGCGGCATGCACCAGTTTCAGGCTGACTGTTGGCGTAGCAACAACCGGTGCAGCATCGTCGTTGTCGCTACTGCCACAACCACTGAGCCCCAGTACCGCGCCTAAAGCTAAGACGGTTAAAGAGTTTTTCCATTGCATGTTCTGATCCTCTATTGTGAAAACCAGACTGCATACGCAGCGACAAACATCCAGAGATCAATAAAATGAATGCAATTAAATGAAGGGTTTAGTCGAAAAAATGCGCTGAACCAAAATAAAAAACGCCGCGTATACGCAGCGCTTTTTAGCCGGATCAACCTATGTTAAATCAGTGCCTGTACTTGCGGCGGCACCGGCAAATAAGGCAATAAAATCTCGCGTCGCCAGCCACCTAAAAATTCCGGCAGCGGCAATAGTTGACGCTCTTCTTCAGTGACGCGCCAGCACCAGTTCAGATATTCATTGAGCTGGCGTTTCACCGACAAAATTTCCGCCGGGATACCGGCAGCAACCGCTGCGGCCTTTATCGCGTCACTGAGTTGCTGCTGCACTTGCTTGTAGCCGGGGAAAATGTCCAGATGATAAAAAGTCTGTGGCAGCTCAACCGGCGCCAGCGCTTTGGCTTCGCGGATAAACTGCAACCAGAGCTGGCCGTGGCGGCGCAATTCCCTGCCCTGCATACCTTCAATCTGGCTTAATGTTTCCATGCTTTGTGGCTTACGCCGTGCCAGCTCGTATAACACCGCGTCTTTTATCACCAGCGATAAGGCTAAATCTTTCTCAACGGCATACTGACTGCGCCAGGCGCAGAAAGTGCGAAGTATCGCCAACTCACGCGGGCCAAACTGCCAGCTGTTTTTTAATTCCAGATATTTTAGTGTCGGCGGCATCTCGCGTTGACGCCGTTCGATGAGCGAACGGCCTTCTGCCAGCAGAATGTCACGGGCGCGCGCACTGGGTAACGCGGCTAATAAGGCCGGCGTGAGCTGCAGTAAATACACCACATCGTTGGCAGCGTACTGTAACTGCGTCTCAGCCAATGGCCGGGCCAGCCAGTCAGTGCGGGATTCGGTTTTGTCGACCACGACGCCCAGCATCTGCTCAACCAGCCGGGCATAACCCATACTGCCGCCCCAGCCGATGATTTCCGCTGCAAGCTGTGTATCCAACAGCGGCGTGATTTGTTCAATGCCGACCGAAGCCAGCGCTTCTAAATCTTCAGTACAGGAATGCACCAGCTTCAGCACCGCCGGATTGGCTAACAACACAATCAGTGGCTGCCAGTCTTTGATGCATAAAGGGTCAACCAACACGACACTGTTGCCGTCGTTGAGCTGGATAAGGCCGAGTTTCGGCAATAAGGTATTGGTGCGGATAAACTCAGTATCAAGCGCCAGATAAGGGGCTTGCGCTGCTTTGCTGCAATAAGCCGCGAGCGCAGCATCCTCAGTCAGCATTTGATAATTCATGGTTTAATCCTTCTATACAGCAGCGCATCATCGACAGCACGTCATCAATACAGAAACGCATGCATTGTTGCAAAAAAAAACCGCCTGACGGCGGTCTTTTTCGGCTGATGATCAGCCTTTTAATTCCCGGCGCAAGATTTTACCCACGTTGGTTTTGGGCAACTCTGTGCGGAATTCTACCAGCTTCGGTACTTTATAACCTGTTAAACGTTCTTTGCAGTGAGCGATCAGTTCCTGATCGGTCAAACTTTGGTCTTTTTTCACGACAAAAATTTTCACTGCTTCGCCGGTGGCTTCGTTGGGCACGCCAACAGCGGCCACTTCCAGCACTTTGTCGTTCATCGCCACGACTTCTTCGATTTCGTTTGGATAGACGTTAAAGCCCGATACCAGGATCATGTCCTTTTTCCGGTCGACGATATAGAAGAAGCCCTGCTCGTCCATCCGCGCGATGTCACCGGTATAGAGCCAGCCGTCTTTCAGTACTTTGTCGGTTTCATCGGGCCGGTTCAGATAACCACGCATCACCTGCGGCCCTTGCACCAGCATTTCACCGGCTTCGCCCGGCGCCACTTCAGCCCCGTTATCATCAATTAATTTGATGTGAGTAGACGGGGCCGGCAAACCGATACTGCCGTTAAAGCCATCCAAATCAAAGGGGCTGACAGTCACCAGCGGTGCGCATTCGGTTAAACCATAGCCTTCAACCAAGCGAGTTTTGGTGACTTTCTGCCAGCGCTCAGCCACCGGTTTTTGCACCGCCATGCCACCGCCTAATGACAATTTAAGCTTGCTGAAATCAAGCTCAGCAAAACCCGGACAGTTCAGCAAACCGTTAAATAACGTGTTGACGCCGGTAATAGCCGTGAACGGATATTTACCCAATTCTTTGACAAAATTGGGCATGTCACGTGGGTTGGTGATGAGCAGATTAGTACCGCCATACTTCATAAATGTCAGGCAGTTCGCGGTCAGCGCAAAGATGTGATACAGCGGCAGCGCGGTGACAATAAACTCTTTGCCGGGATTTAAAATAGGCCCGATACAACCGGCCACCTGTTCCAGGTTCGCCACCATATTGCGATGGGTCAGCATGGCGCCTTTGGACACGCCGGTGGTACCGCCGGTGTATTGCAGAAACGCCAGGTCTTCACCTACTACTTCAGGTTTGTGATATGCCAGCCCCTGTGCGTCCGCCATCAGTTGCTTGTAATGGATAGCGCCGGGCAGCTGATAAGCTGGGATCATTTTTTTGACGTGTTTAACAACAAAATTGACGATGCTGCCTTTGAGCAGGCCCAGCATATCGCCCATTTTGGTCAAAATAATGTGGTCAAGCTTCACATTGGCGCGCACTTCAGCCAGCGTGTGGGCAAAGTTTTCTACAATAACAATGGCTTTGGCCTGCGAGTCATTGAGCTGATGCTGCAATTCCCGCGGTGTATAAAGTGGATTGACGTTGACAACGGTACAACCGGCACGCAAAACCCCTAATAACGCCACCGGGTATTGCAGCAGGTTTGGCATCATAATGGCGACCGCATCGCCTTTTTTCAGCCCCAGTTTTTGCAGATAAGCAGCGAAAGCCTGACTGTGCTGGTCCAGCTCCCGATAGGTGATAGATTTGCCCATATTGATATAAGCAATACGGTCGGCATAAGTGGCAATGGATTGTTCAAAGATATCCACTAACGAACTGTAGTGATCGGCATTGATTTCTGCCGGTACGCCAGGCGGGTAACGCTTTAACCAGACTTTCTCCACCTTCGTCTCCTCGTCATTTTTCTATTTGTTTTTATAGGTACGTTCACCGCGTTATGCAAATAAACAGCAGCATATTTACATCCGGCAGCGACTTCTGAGTTTTTACTCTAATCCTCAATCATCCCACAATTTTTTCTGATATACAATGCGCCCGCAGTCCGTGCATTGTCGACAATCTACACAGTCAATATATCGATTTATACCAGCTGTGCTGACACAAACCGACGAATTTCATTGGCGCAAAAAACAGCATCTGTCATATGCAAATGATGACCACCCGGGCACTGCACCAGCTTAAGCTGCGGATAATCGACCTGAAATTGCTGAGTTGCATGGAGGATCTCGCTGGGGCTTTGCGCTGACATCAATGCCAGTACCGGACATTGCAGATTGCGGATCACCGCCCGCGCCTGTGCGTCAGACATACGAAATGCCGACACTTCGCGTAATTTCACATCGGCACGCCAGCTAAAGCCGGCCGCAGTCGGTTCACAGCCACGCTCAGTCAGCAGCATGGCCGTAGCAAGGTCAAAATCACTTTGTTGCTGCCGCGCAGTTGCAGCCTCAGCCTGCGTGGCGTATTGCGGCTTTTGCTTTTGATGACTTTGCAGACGGGAAATGACGGCTTTGCGCAGCTGTATCGCTGTCTCGGCCGGCGTTGTGGTCATCAGGCCTAAACTATCAACCAGCACCAGCTTGCTGACCAGCTCCGGAAAACTCGCCGCCAATACAGTCGCAATCATGCCGCCCATAGAGTGGCCGATGATAATGAGCTGCTGCCAGCCTTGCTGCCGACATAAAGTCGCAATATCTGCAACATAATCAAAAAGATAATAATGGGCGTCGGCACTGCGGTGGCTGCTGTGGCCATGCCCGGCCAAATCCAGCGCTAACAGTGGCAGTTCTGGCAAGGCGCTAGCAAGCGGCAAAAACGAATTGGCATTGTCAAGCCAGCCGTGTAGGCACAACACCGGTTGCGAAGGTAACTCCAACTGAGGGGCAGCGCGCCATCCAGCCAACGTCAGGCCGGATGGCAGCTTAAATTCAACAGCAACAGGCGCGGTCAAAGCCAATTTGTGTCACTGTGCTGCAGGTACAGGTTTAACAAAACGCAGCGTCATGCGGTCGCTTTCGCCTATTGCCAGATAACGCGCTTTGTCTTGTTCGCCCATCGCCAGCGTCGGTGGCAGTGCATAAACCCCTTTCGGGTAGTTTTTGGTATCCAGCGGATTAGCGTTGATTTCAGACCGCTCGGCCAGTACGAAGCCAGCCTGTTGCGCAACCGAAATCACATAATATTCATCGAGATACCCCTCACCAGCCCGGCTGGAGATCTCAGACAGCCGGCTGGAACGATGTTCAACCAAGCCCAAAGTACCGCCGGGTTTTAATGCATCAAACAAAGCACGGTACACATCGAGCAGATAACCTGCTTCATTCCAGACGTGCGAATTGCGAAAACTCAGCACCATGTCGTAATAATTGACCTGCCCCAGCTGCATCATCGCCGGCGGGTCAAACTCCAGTGATTTCACTGTGCCAAAATGCTGCGGTTTTTTGCGGATGTCCGCGTCAAGCCGCGCGGAAAGCTTGGCCCAGAAGATTTTCTTATCATCTTCCAGCGTGCCATCGTTACGACGGAAATTGGCAATGGTCAGTTCGCCGCGCTCTTTGAGATACGGCGCCAGAATTTCGGTATACCAGCCACGCGCCGGCCATATTTCCAACACTTTCATCTCTGGCTGCAGACCAAAAAAACCCAGAGTTTCCGCCGGATGACGGTATTGATCCCGGGCTTTGTTCTCTGCACTGCGTTGTGGCGCATCAATCCACTGCTGTAAGCCAGCCGGCACTGCCGCTTGGGCCTGCGCAACCGCGCAGCACAACACAAATAAAACTGATTTAACGCTGTTGCGAACTGGGCTGTTGTACATCTGCCGGGCCTTGTGTTGGAGTTGCACCTGTTGGAATTGTTGTTCTGATCCGCATGCCGGGGCCATAACCCCAATACGGATAAGGTCCACGCCACAACGGCCAGGGTTCAACTTCTACCCGGGTAGTTTCCTGTTGTTTTGGCCATAAATACACCGCTGACGCCTGGATCACCGGGTAACTATATTGAAACTGGTCAACTTTACCGGCTTCAAAAGGACTAAGCTGACCAAGGACTGTAACTTGCTTGCCGGGTTGATACACCACCGGGTCCAAAAAGCCTTTGGCATAAGCGACAAACCGGCCTTCGGTATCTTTATCAGTCTGCGGCCGGCCATGCGAACCGCTGGGGAAATAAACAATCTCAAGCCGGGTGTTCTGGCTATTATTTTGCACTTTGGCAATCACACCGCTCCAGCGTGCCGGGCCCTGGGTCAGGCCTGCTTTGACTGTGGCCGGAAAACTGACCAGCGTGGTTTCATCGGCTACCCGCACGGGTTCCGGGTAACTGGCACAGCCCCCCAGCACCAATAATGAACTGAAAAGGATCGGGATTAGTTTCATACGACGTCAGACCCTGTGAAGACACTGCAATATGCTGCAGTACACTGCTACCACTGCTCAGTGCGCGCTGAGCACCTCTATTGCCGCTTTTGCAAACGATTGCGCCACTTGACTGTTGGACCATTTGCAGGAACCGGCCTTGATTCGACCCAGCGTCCGCCTGCAAAGTTGCACTGCAGCAAATATTTTTGTCATAGCACAATATGTCAGAGCCTTGCCGCACGCAAGAGCAGCGATAAAGTTCTTGCGGGTCATGAATTTGTCATCTGCCGCAGCCAGACTCACACTAATCGCAGTTGTTGTCTGAACCTGTGCTGCGCCCCTACAATAGCGAAGCTTCAGCAATTGCTGATATGAATCTCCCAACTTCTGGCGGACTGATATGACAAAAACTTCACTGGCGGTGCTGGCCGCTCTGTTGCCTGCTTCTGCAATGGCTGCTCCGAAAAACATCATTTATATGATTGGCGACGGCATGGGCCCGGCGTATTTGTCTGCCTATCGCTATTACATGGATGACCCGGCGACCAAAGCAGTGGAAGCAACCATTTTTGACGAGCTGTGGGTCGGTGTCGCCACCACTTATCCGGATGACGATACAATTGTCACCGATTCTGCCGCTGGCGCGACCGCGTTGTCGACCCGTCACAAGAGCTACAACGGCGCCATTTCCGTCGACCACGACCACAACAAACTCACCACTATGCTGGAAATTGCCAAACACCAAGGCAAATTAACCGGCGTTGTCGCCACGGCGCAAATCAACCACGCCACGCCGGCAGCATTTATTGCCCACAACAAAACCCGCAAAGCCTATGACGAAATTGCCAACGATTATTTTGACAATAAAGTCGATGGCAAATTTGTCGCAGATTTAATGTTTGGTGGCGGGGCCAGCTATTTTGAGCGTAAAGATCGCAACCTGGCCAAACAGTTCAAACAGGCCGGTTATCAATATGCCAACAGCTGGCAGGACTTTAACAACATCAAAGCCTTGCCTGCGCTGGCTTTATTAGCCCCGGTAGGTTTCCCAAGTACACTGGACAATCCGGTGCAACAGCCGCTGGTACAGATGACGGAAAAAGCGCTGAAGTTGCTCAGCAGTTCAGAAAAAGGCTTTGTCGTGATGATCGAAGGCAGTCAGATTGACTGGTGCGGTCATGCCAACGATGTCGCCTGTGCGATGGCAGAAATGCATGATTTTGGCAATGCCATCAAAGCAGCCAAAGCCTTTGTTGACGCCAATCCGGATACCTTGTTAGTGATCACCGCCGACCACGAAACCGGCGGGCTGTCACTCGGCGCTAACGGCATTTACGCCTGGAACCGGGATGTAATTAAAGCAGTGAAACAAACGGGCCCGGTACTGGCCAAATCACTGGTCAAAGCCAAAACGGCCGAGCAACAACAAGTCTGGCTGGCGCAAACCGGTTTAAAGTTAACTGATATCGAATGGCAGGCGCTGAGCCAGCAAATCAACCAATTGGCGCCGGTTTATGCAAACAAAGACTGGAGCAAAGAAGTGGATGTGCTGGAAGCTGAAGCAGATTTACTCGAGCCTTTAGCGAAGCAAGCGAAAAAGCTCATTGATAAATACTCTAACACCGGCTGGACCAGCGGCGCCCATACCGCCATCGACGTGCCGGTGCTGGCCTATGGCAAAGACGCACAGCAATTTGCCGGCTTCCAGGACAACACAGCGATTGCCAGCAAGCTGCTAAATTTTATTGAGAAAAAATAACAGGCATGCACTTAAAACAAAACGGCAGCATCAGCTGCCGTTTTTGTTTCGACCAAGCAGTGCAATGCGTAGCTTCGGTGCCGTGGTTTTTTCTCCGAGCCAGATATCGAGAAATTCTGCCCCGAAGGCCGGATCTTCAACCAGACCAAGTGGCTGGCCGTTAAAACTGAACTCCACCAAGCCATCGGCGCGTAATAAGCAGGCCAGCCTGTCGCCTTTTTTCACGTCGCGCCACAGCTTATCCAATTGCGCCGCCCAGTCGCGATGGCGTTGCTGCAGGCTACCTTGTTGTGCTTTCCATTGATCCAGAGTCGCTTCGACAAAATCGGCTTTGCTGATGTCACGTTGGTAGGTCAGCTCCAGCAACAGTGGTTTGTTCTGCTGATAGCTGAAAAACTGGCCGTCGCTGGTTGCCAACCTCGCCTGATACAGGTCCCAGAACAAATAACTGAACTGGCCTTCGCCGACGGTTTTGAGGGCTGTGACGGACGGCGCTTCGTCCGCCTGCGATGGTAAAGACAACAAAGCAAACAGCACGCCCGCTGCGATCAAACTAGATTTGCGCATCAAGACCTCCTTTGAGCCGTTGCCACCACCAAAGCTCGGCGTGACGTGCCCACAACAACAAAGCGGCCCAGGCTGGCGCCATAATCAGCCAGAACCAGGCCTCTGTCATGATCTGTAAACTGTTACTCAGTTGTGCGCCGCCCCAATACGCCAGCGGGCCACCCAGCAAACCGAATAAAGCTACAGCCAGTGGCCGCTGTAAAAACGGCGAAAACACCAGCGACCAGAACAGACTGAACCAGCCCCACAGAAGCACCAGCCAAAATGGCAGCCAGACTGAATCAAACTGAAATACGCCGCCCGCCAGCAGCAGCGTATCGAGCAGCAATCCCGAGCCCCACAGCGTGAATACCGTCAGACGCTGCGCCGGTTTGAGCTGCCACAACCACCAGATCAGCAAAAACAGCACTAGTGTTGCGCTATGCATCGGCTGCAGTACTAAACCAAGCCAGCCGGCTTTAAACAGCAGCAACTGGCGCCAGCCCGGTTGTTCCGGTCTGAACCATGGCTGTAAAACGCTGTTCATGATGGAGACCCAGCGCGTGCATGAGTTTGCGCCTGGCGCGCCATCCGCGCCGCCAGCTGTTGTCGCAGCCGATATGGCAGCAAATTCAGCAGCTTCAGGCTCCAGGTCAGCCGGCGCGGGAACTGCAGTCGCACGCGGCCAAGTGCTAATGCACGATAGATCCGGCTGGCCGCGTCAGCACTGCTCAATAAAAACGGCATCGGGAAATCATTTTTTTGCGTCAGTGGCGTGTCGACAAAACCGGGTTCAATTAAACAAACCTGAATGGGCGTGTGCGCCAAATCGACGCGCAAACTGTCGGTGAAATAGCTAATGGCAGCTTTACTGGCGCCATAAGCTTCGGCCCGGCCAAATGGAAATAAGTGCGCCAGACTGCCGACGATGGCGAGTCTCGGAGTGCTGCTGCGCAGCAACAAAGGTAACCAGGCTTTGGTGCAGGCCACTACGGCCAAAACGTTGAGATTAAATGTGCGTTCGAATGAGCCGAGATTTAAATCTTCGGCTTCGACATATTCGCAGGTGCCTGCATTCAGGATCACCTGATCAAGCCGGCCGTAACGGGCAGATAACTCGGCAGTCGCGCCAGCGAGCTGCGCACTGTCGGTTAAATCCACCGGCAAGATATCAATCCCGGCATGTTCATGTCGCAGCTGCTCCAGCAACACCTGGCTGCGCGCCAGGGCGACGACCTGCCAGCCGCTACGGGCAAACTGCAACGCCAGCGCCCGGCCAAGGCCAGAACTTGCACCGGTAATTAAACAAACAGATTGGGTCTGCATCACAAATCCCGTGAGTGGTTGTTGTGATCAGTTACGACAAATGGCGACAGTTGGATTGATCAGGCGGTGAAAAACCGCTGACACACAGAAAAATGGAAAAATCAGCCGGTGATCAGGCGTAAACATCAACTGCAAACATTTGCTGCAGTTGCTCGCGTTTATCCTGACTGGCGAAAGATTGATAGGCGGAGATGGCTTTTTGCTGACGCTGGTCCGGTGCGTCGTAACTGGCGCGATTTAATTGCTCAGTGTCGAGCAGCGCCATCACTTCGGCAGAGCTTTTGACACCCTGCCCTTGCGGCGTGGCGTTTGGCGTATTTTGGGCAGAACTTTGCGACGGACTTTGCGTGGCGTCTTTCAGTGCGCGCGGCCCAACGCCGCCATTGACCTGACGCAGGCCATTGGTGCGATTGAGATCCTGACTGAAGGTCACTGCCATAGCAAATTCCGACTGAAAAACCAGCACTATTTTTTGGCATTATAACCAGAAAACCGGAGTTGCCAAGCACTAGTTAAAAATGGCTACATCCCTTGTGCAGCAGGGCTTACAGCCCGATAAAAAGCGGCAAAAAGTTGCCGCTTTTTATCGTTTTGGCAACACGAAACCCGCTTAACGCCCCGGCAGTTTTTGCCAGGTCACTTCATCACGCACATAGACAGGTTCAGCCAGTTCAGCGGCGACAAATAACTGCTGCTGCCAGGCCGGGACCGCCAGCGTCAGCATATCCTGCGCCGACGGCAACAACACTTGGTCACTGATCTTAAGCTGCGTATCAGAAGCCCACTGCAAAAAAACGTCGCGATAGGTGACAAGACCAGTGCCAACCGCGCAGATTTCGCCAGCTAAAGTCAGCGGCGGCAACTCAGCTGGTTTGCGCGCCAGTTCCTCGCACACCGGTTGCATCAGACCATCGGCGCTTTGCTGATAAAGCGCCAGATACACTTCCGCCATCCTGGCATCAATGGCTGCAATGACTTGCTTCGCCTGATGCAAGCGGACCGCAGCCTGCGCCATGGCCTGTAAGGTCGAAACGCCAAACACCGGTAAATCTGCGCCAAAGGCCAGGCCCTGGGTCACGCCGACGCCAATCCGCACCCCGGTAAAACTGCCGGGGCCCCGGCCAAACACAATACCGTCGAGCTGATTTAGCCCAAGGCCTGATTCGGCGAGCAGCTGCTGCACCATCGGTAAAATGCGTTTGCTGTGTTGCTGCGGACAAACTTCATCCAGCGTCAGCTTTTGGCCGTCATATTGCAGCGCCACCGAACAGGCTTCGGTGGAGGTATCCAGCGCCAGTAATTTCACATCAAGCTCCTGTTATGCTTTGGACGGCTCAGAGCCACTTTTAGCGTGGATCGCCGTTAAAAATTCGATTGCAGCCTGCGGGCTGCGGCTGCGGCGCATCGGCGGCAGCGATTTTAAAAATACTTCGCCATAAGGCCGGCTGACCAGCCGGTTGTCGGCAATCACCAGCACACCGCGGTCGGACACGTCACGAATCAATCGGCCGACGCCTTGTTTTAACGTAATGACCGCCTGCGGCAACTGCACCACGGCAAAAGGGTCTTGCCCGGCCAGGCGCGCATCTTCACTGCGAGCCTGCAGCAGCGGTTCATCCGGCGAGGCAAAAGGCAATTTATCGATAATAACCAAACTTAAAGTGTCACCGCGCACGTCCACGCCTTCCCAGAACGAGCCGGTGCCGAGTAACACTGCGTGTTTGAGCTGGACAAACTGCTCCAGCAATACGCGTTTGCTGGTACTGCCCTGCACCAGGACCGGCAGGCGGATATAGTCCGGCAGCTGCTGCGCCATCCACTGCAACATCCGGTGGCTGGTAAAGAGGAAAAAACACCGGCCTTCGTTGGCTTCAATCAGCGGCACTGCCAGTTGTAACAGCGCCTGTGCCATTTTTGCATCTGTTGGTTCCGGCAGATAACGTGGCACCAGTAACATCGCCTGATTCGGATAATCAAATGGGCTGTCGAGCTGCAACGTGCGCGCCGCGCCTAAACCCATCTGGCGGGTGAAATGGTCAAAACCACCATCGACCGACAAAGTCGCTGAGGTAAAAACCCAGCAGCGCGGCTGGTCAAACACTAATTCCTGAAACTTATCGGCGATCGACAACGGCGTATAATGCAGGCTGATATGGCGTTTACTGGTATCAAACCAGAAACTGATGCCGGTTTTATCGACATCAAGTAATTTTTCCAGCCGGTTGCGCAGCAGTGCCAGCCGCTCATAACAACTGTCGACTAAATCCGAGCGGCCCAGGCTGCCTTTGAGTACCTGATAGAGCATCTGCATCACGTCGCTGATGCGGCTCAGTGCTACTTTTTGTTCAGCCTTCTGGAACAGATCACGCCAGTTGCCTTTTTGTGGGTCTTCCGGCAACAGCAAACGCCAGTCTTTGGTCAGGCTGGCCAGCTTTTCTGCGGTTTTCGCCAGCTGCGGATGGTCGCGCAGCTCAGTTTTACAGGCGATTTCAATATCACGGCACAAATCCAACAGCACCGAACTGGAAAAAGTTTCACCAAAATAATCGCTGGCGATATCAGGAATTTGGTGCGCTTCGTCAAAAATCACCACGTCCATGCTCGGCAGCAATTCGCCAAAACCGGTGTCTTTTAATGCCATGTCGGCGAAAAACAAATGATGGTTCACCACGACCAAATCGGCATTCATCGCTTTTTTGCGCGCCTTGAGTAAATAACATTCTTCGTAATCCGGACAATCTTTGCCGAGGCAATTGTCGGTGGTGCTGGTGACATAAGGCAACGCTTTGGAGTCTTCGGCGATATAGGTCAGTTCGCCGATGTCGCCGCTCTGGGTCTCATTCGACCATTTTTTAATCAGGCTCAGGTCCTGAATCAGCGCTGCATCCTGCACCGGTACATGCTGATAATGCTGGGTCAGGCGAAACGTGCATAAATAGTTGCTGCGGCCTTTCAACAGTGCAGTCGCCACCGGCTGCGCCAAGGCGGACTGAATTCGTGGTAAGTCACGTAAATACAGCTGTTCCTGTAGATTTTTGGTTCCGGTCGACAAAATGACTTTTTTACCGCTGAGCAGTGCCGGCACCAGATAAGCGTACGTTTTTCCGGTGCCGGTGCCCGCTTCGACCACTAAAGCTTTGCCATCGCGAATGCTGTCGCAAACAGCACTTGCCATTTCGAGCTGCGCATCACGCGAGCGAAAGCCGATAATGGCTTTTTCCAGCGCGCCACCTGGTCCAAAGGCTGCTTTGACTTCAGCCTGCATCAGCGGCTCCGTGTACCGAATAGGTCAGCGCAAAAGCGAAACATGGCAATAACAAAGCAGTCAACAAGCTGACTCCGCGGCTTCGGGCAAAAGCGGCATTATGCCAAAGCCGGTGGATGGGGTCCAAACACTTCGCTATGTGTCTGGTCGATTAAACGTAAATATCCAGATGACCATCGGCATCGGCATGTTGGTCAGCTTCCGGTGTGACCGCGTGGCTGGTGGGTAAGTACTGAGGTTCGCCCGGCTTTGTTTGCTGCGGCTGTTGCTCAGATTGCTGTTGTGATTGTTGCTGTTGCCGCGATTGTTCCTGGCGCCCGCTGATACGGTATTGCCAGATTTCGTGGTGATGGCCGTGTTCGTCCGGACTAAAGCGGGTGTACTTTGTCACAGGTTCAATTAAACGTTGCGACGGCTCCGCCGCCGGCGTGCGGCGCACCAGGTAAGGAAAAATCGCGTCCATCAACTGTCCTCTTCGGGTATAAGCGGCAAAAAGCCGGCTACTTTTATTGCTATCGGCTGTTTACTGCGTGACTTCACCTACTGCGACCAAACTATTGATCAACCAAAAAAACTATACATCTTGATTATTTTTTAATCGCTTTATCTATCTCTATTCGACCTAAAAATGAAAAAACTTATCCGCAGAGAATTGCAAAAGATACGGATAACACACTTAAGTTACTGTTTTAATTGATAATACAATTTTCAAGCCAGCAATATTTTCTTTGGTTCTGTGCTTGCAGCTGCAAAAGAAAACCTTTAACTTGTATACAACCAAACGCCACCAGACGACCTTGTCTGCAGCCGGAACTTTTACATTATGTTATTTATGACCACACTGCATCACCATCATCATCCACTCTCCTAGCCATGCCTGAGAGGCCGGTGGCTATGACTGATAGCTCCGGTGTGCATAGTGTTCAACAACAGCCCCGGAGAGATCCGGGGTTGTTGTTTTTAGAGTTTAAATCAGAGGAAATACCGATGTCCGCGTTAATCGAAAGCAAAAAACTGCGTATCGCCATGCAAAAATCCGGTCGTCTGTCACAGGACACCCAGGCCCTGCTGACCAGCTGCGGCCTGAAAATCAATCTGCGCGAACAACGGCTGATTGCGCATGTCGAGAATATGGACATCGATTTACTGCGTGTACGTGACGACGACATCCCGGGTCTGGTGATGGATGGCGTCTGTGATTTGGGCATTGTCGGTGAAAACGTGCTGGAAGAAATGTCGCTGCAACGCCAGCTCGACAACGAAAGCTACGATTACACCGTGTTAGCCCGGCTGGATTTCGGTGGCTGCCGCCTGTCAATTGCTGTACCTCAGGAAGAAAATTACCAGTCGATTCAGGATTTACAGGGCCGCACTATCGCGACTACTTACCCGCGATTGCTGAACCGCTACCTGAAACAAAATGGTGTGAATTGCCGCATCGTCAATTTAAAAGGTTCAGTGGAAGTGGCACCACGCGCCGGTCTTGCCGACGCAATTTGTGATTTGGTGTCAACTGGCGCAACACTCGAAGCCAACGGTCTGAAAGAAGTCGAAGTGATTTACCGCTCTAAAGCGGTGCTTATTCAGCGCCGGGACCTCAATGACGACAAACAACTAAAACTCATCTCCAAACTAATGCCGCGTATTCAGGGTGTGATGCAGGCTAATGAAAGCAAATACATCATGCTGCACGCGCCACGCGCCCGTCTGGCCGATGTGATTGCGCTGTTGCCCGGCGCCGAAAATCCAACTTTATTGCCGTTAGCAGGTAACGAAGACTTAGTCGCTTTACACGTAGTCAGCAGTGAGACTTTATTCTGGGAAACGATGGAACAGCTCAAAGCACTGGGTGCAAGTTCTATACTGGTATTACCGATCGAAAAAATGATGGAGTAAATCATGCTCGAGATCCGTATCAGCCGTTGGGCCGAACTGGACGATGCCGGTAAAAGCCGGGTATTGAACCGGCCCAAATTGAAAAATGCAGAAGAGCTGCCAGAACAAGTCACCACCATCATTAAAGCGGTGCGCAATACTGGCGACAAAGCACTGAAGTTTTACAGCCAGAAGTTTGACAGCATTGATAACAATCCGTTGGAACTTAGCCTGGTGCAGCAGCAATTGTTGCTCGGTAAACTCAGCGATGAGCGCCGTGCGGCGATTGAGCTGGCCTATAGCAATATCCGTAAATTCCACGCTGCGCAAAAACCACAGGATTTAGTGGTCGAAACCACGCCGGGAGTAGTATGTGAACTGAAACATGCGCCAATGGACGCAGTCGGTTTATATATCCCGGGTGGCAGTGCGCCGCTGCCTTCCACAGTGCTGATGCTGGGTGTACCGGCGCAATTAGCCGGTTGCCGCCGTGTAGTGCTGGTCACCCCGCCGGGCGCACCGCTTGCGTCTGATATTGCACCGGAAATCGTCTACGCCGCGCAGCTTTGCGGCATCCGTGAGATTTACACCGTCGGTGGCGCGCAGGCGATTGCCGCACTGGCTTATGGCACCGCGACTATCGCCAAAGTCGATAAAATTTTTGGCCCGGGTAATCGTTTTGTCACTGAAGCCAAACAACAAGTGGCGCGCGACGCGCAGGGCGCGGCTATCGATATGCCGGCCGGTCCTTCTGAAGTGCTGGTGATCGCTGATGAAACTGCGGATCCGGCCTTTGTTGCTGCCGATTTATTGTCGCAAGCCGAGCACGGCATGGACTCGCAAGTGGTGCTGATCAGCCCCAGTGAAAAGCTGCTGAAAGATACGATGGCCCGCCTCGAAGACCAGTTGCTGGCCCTGCCGCGCGCCATCATCGCGAAAAAAGCGCTGGATCACAGCCGGTTTATTCTGGTGGAAGATTTAGCGCAGGCCGCTTTGGTTTCAAATCAATATGCCCCTGAGCATTTAATTATTCAGACCGCTCAGGACGATAAGTTACTGCCGCAACTGAAAAATGCCGCCAGCATTTTTGTTGGCCCCTGGACGCCGGAATCGGCCGGTGACTACGCCAGCGGCACCAACCATGTGCTGCCAACTTATGGCTACAGTCGCAATCACAGCAGCTTGTCGTTACTGGATTTTTATCGTCGTTACACAGTGCAGACACTGAGTAGCAAAGGCCTACAGGCGATTGGCCCGGCCATTGTGACACTCGCGACAGCGGAGAGCTTAAACGCTCACGCCAATGCCGTCAGTTTGCGCCTGAAAAGCCTGAGTAAAAAAATGCAGCAGCAAGATGAATTCGCTCCTATTCCGCAAGAGAAAACTAAATGAGCAGTATCAGTAATTTAGCCCGCGACAGCGTCAAAGCGCTGGTGCCTTATGCCTCAGCGCGATTGTCGATGTCCGGTGGCTCAGTTTGGCTGAACGCCAACGAAAACGCCTTAGCCCCGGAATATCAGTTAACCGGCAGTTTTAACCGGTATCCGGATTGTCAGCCGCCAGCGTTGATTGCCGCGTACGCAAGCTATGCTGGTGTGGCAGCTGAGCAGGTGCTGGTCAGCCGCGGTGCCGATGAAGGCATTGAGCTGCTTATTCGCAGCTTCTGTGAACCGGGCCATGACAACATTGTCATTTGCCCGCCGACCTATGGCATGTATGCCATCAGCGCGCAAAGCAATCAGGTCGGCCGCACTGTGGTGCCTTTAACCGCAGAGCTGACGCTGGACTTACCGGCCATCAAACAAAGTGCCAGTACCAAACTGGTGTTTATCTGCAGCCCAAATAATCCAACTGGCGACTTAATCCCACGCAACCAAATCGTCGAGCTGCTGGAATTCTATCGGGACAGCGCTTTGGTGGTGGTAGACGAAGCCTATATCGAATTTGTGCCACAAGCGTCCACTGTCGATTTACTGGCACAATATCCAAATTTAGTGATCTTACGCACTTTATCCAAAGCCTTTGCGCTGGCTGGTTTACGCTGTGGTTTTACACTGGCGGCACCGGAAGTCATTGGCGCCCTGAAAAAAATGATTGCGCCCTATCCTATCGCCGCGCCTGTTGCGGAGATTGCCACTCAGGCGTTGTCAAATGACGGCCAGCAGCGGATGCGCCAAAGCGTTCAAACCATCAACGAGCTGCGTGCCGCTTTTTGCCATTTTGCCAGCGAGTTGCCGCAGGTACGCCGGGTGTTTAATTCCAACGCCAACTATGTGCTGCTGGGCGTCGAAGATGCCGCCGCTTGGGTCAGCGGTATCGCCTCGCAAGGGATTTTGATCCGCAACCAATCCAGTCAGCTTGGTTTAGAGCGCTTAGGATGCTCACAGGTTGTGCGGGTATCGATCGGCAGCCCGGCAGAAATGGCGCTGCTGGAACAAGCAATCACCACTTTTTGTGCGCAGCAAAGCGCAGGCATCGCAGGGGAACAATAATGGCCGGACAGCCTATTTTATTTATCGACCGTGACGGCACAATGGTGGAAGAGCCACCAATTGATAAGCAACTGGATTCCCTAGAAAAATTGGCATACGAGCCAGGTTTGGTCCCCGCTTTACTGAAATTACAGGACGCCGGTTTTCGCCTGGTGATGGTGACTAATCAGGATGGCCTGGGGACAGACAGTTTTCCGCGCCACACTTTTGATGCGCCGCACGATAAGATGATGCAGCTGTTAGAGTCACAAGGTATCCGCTTTGACGACGTGCTGATTTGCCCGCACTTTGAGCGCGACAACTGCAGCTGCCGCAAACCAAAACTCGGCCTGGTCAAAGATTACCTGCAACAAGGCCGTGTTGATTTCACCCGCTCTTATGTCATCGGCGACCGTCTGACCGACGTACAACTCGCCGAAAATATGGGCTTGCCAGCGTTTCGCTACGACCGCACCACACTGGGCTGGGCCGAAATCACCCGCCAGCTGTTAAGCCGTGGCCGGGTGGGTTCAGTGCGCCGTACCACGCGTGAAACCGATATCAGCGTACAATTGGATCTGGACCGCAAAGGCGGTAATCAAATCAGCACCGGCATTGGCTTTTTCGACCATATGCTCGACCAAATTGCCACCCATGGCGGGTTTTCACTGCAGCTGTCCGTGACCGGCGATTTACACATCGACGACCACCACAGTGTGGAAGATGCCGCACTGGCGCTGGGTCAGGCACTGAAACAAGCCATTGGCGACAAACGCGGTATTAACCGTTTTGGTTTTGTGTTGCCGATGGACGAATGCCGCGCTGAAGCCGTGCTGGATTTATCCGGCCGGCCGCTGCTGAAATTCGATGCTGCGCTCGGCGAAGGTAAAGTTGGTGAGCTGAATCTGGAAATGGTTGAGCACTTTTTCCGAAGCCTCTGTGATGCCATGTTGATGACGCTGCATTTGTCAGTATCGCCAGGCAATAAACACCACATGGTCGAAGGGTTGTTTAAAGCCTTTGGCCGCGCTCTGGGTCAGGCGATTTTAAAATCCGGCGATGCGCTGCCAAGCAGTAAAGGTGTGCTCTGACATGACTTTGCAAGCAAACAAACCGCAGCTAGTGATTGTCGACACCGGCTGCGCCAATATCACGTCAGTGTTTTGCGCACTGCAGCGCTTAGGGGCTGAGGTGCAGATCAGCGCTGATCCGGCCGTGATCAGTGCCGCGGAAAAGGTGATTATTCCGGGTGTGGGCACAGCGAAACAGGCGATGGCCAATATCGACGCCAAGGGCCTGCGTAGCACCTTACAGCAACTAACGCAGCCAGTGCTCGGCATTTGTTTGGGGATGCAACTACTCACTGAACATTCCGCCGAAGGCGATGTGGCGTGCCTTGGGTTAATTCCGGGTCAGGTCGCACCGCTTGAAGCCAAAGGCCTGCGCTTACCGCATATGGGCTGGAACACATTACAGGTTGAAAGCTCAACGCACCCGTTGCTGCAGGGCGTCACAGCGGCCGACTACGTCTATTTTGTGCATAGTTTTGCCGTGCAACCGTCAAATTACATGCTCGCCAGCTGTGACTACGGTAGCCTTTTTGCTGCCGTAATTGGCCGGCGCAATTTCCTTGGTATGCAATTTCACCCGGAGCGCTCCGGCAAAGTCGGCGCCCGCCTTTTGCAGAATTTCTTACAGCTGGACGCGCAAACGCTGCGCGCGCCCGACTGAGCACAGGAACAACAATGATAATCCCGGCAATAGATTTAATTGATGGTCAGACCGTACGCCTCTATCAGGGCAGTTATGACCAGACCACCCACTACAGCCAAACACCGTTTGAACTGCGCGACCGCTACGCCGCGGCCGGTGCCGGCGTGTTACATCTGGTTGATTTGTCCGGCGCCAAAGATGCCAGCAAACGCCAGACCGCATTGTTGCGTGAGCTGATGCAACAAAGCCCGCTGCCGGTACAGGTCGGCGGCGGTGTGCGTAGCGAAGCCGATTTAGTCACTTTGTTAGAAGCCGGCGCCAGCCGTGTGGTGATTGGATCTTTGGCGATTCGGGAAAGTGCTTTGGTGCAACAGTGGCTCCGGCAATACGGCGGCGAGCGCATCGTGCTGGCGCTTGACGTATCCATTAACGAACAAGGCGAAAAAACCTTACCAAGCCATGGCTGGATCAAAGCCTCCGGCATCACGCTGGAGCAAGTGCTCGATGGCATGCTGGACGCTGGCGCGCGGCATGTGCTTTGTACCGACATCAGCCGCGATGGCACTTTACAGGGGCCAAATGTTGCGCTGTATCAGGAACTTGCAGCGAAATATCCCGGCATCGCCTGGCAAGCGTCCGGCGGTGTTGGCGACCTCGACCATATTCGCAGCCTGCGTGGGCAAAATGGTCAACCGTCGCCAGTGGCTGGCGTGATCCTCGGCCGCGCCCTGCTGGAAGGCAAATTCACCATTGAGGAGGCGATCGCATGCTGGCAAAACGATTAATTCCTTGTCTGGATGTACGTGATGGCGTCGTCGTCAAAGGTGTGCAATTTCGCAATCACGAAATCATCGGTGACATAGTGCCGCTCGCCGCCCGTTACGCCGAAGAAGGCGCTGACGAGCTGGTGTTTTATGATATCACCGCTTCCAGCGACGGCCGTGTCGTCGACAAAAGCTGGGTGCGCAAAATTGCTGAAGTCATTGATATCCCGTTTTGTGTCGCCGGCGGCATTAAATCGGTGGCGGATGCCGGTAAAATTCTGGAACTGGGCGCCGACAAAATTTCGGTCAATAGCCCGGCGCTGGCGCGGCCGGAACTGATTAGTGAACTGAATGCGGCTTTTGGCCAGCAATGTGTGGTGGTGGGTATCGACAGCTATTTTGACGCCACCACCGGCCAGTATCAGGTGTACCAATACACCGGAGATGAAACACGCAGCCAAAAAACCCGCTGGTTATTACTGGATTGGGTGGAAGAAGTGCAGCGCCGCGGTGCCGGTGAAATCGTACTGAACTGCATGAATCAGGACGGTGTGCGTCAGGGCTACGATTTAGCGCAGCTCTCTTTAGTGCGCCAGTATTGCCAGGTGCCGTTGATTGCCTCCGGCGGCGCCGGCGCGGTGCAGCATTTTATTGACGTGTTTCGCGACGCGGACGTCGACGGTGCCCTCGCCGCTTCAGTGTTTCATAAAGGCATTATTGCCATCGCTGATTTAAAAGCAGCCTTAATCGCTGCCAACGTGGAGATCCGGCCATGAGTTTTGTATTAGATGCGAATGCGCCGCTGCCTGATCAGCTGGAACTATTAAAATGGCCGGCCGACGGCTTACTGCCGCTGATAGTGCAGCACGCGGTGTCCGGCAAAGTGCTGATGCAGGGGTTTGCCAACAGCGAAGCCGTGGCGACCACACTACAAAGCGGCCGGATCACCTTTTTCAGTCGTAGTAAAAACCGGCTCTGGACCAAAGGTGAAAGCTCAGGCCATTTCTTAAAACTGCAAAGTTTAAGCGCCGACTGCGATCGCGACAGCTTGCTGGCACTGGCGTTGCCGGACGGGCCAACCTGCCATGTTGGCACCGAAACCTGTTGGCATGATGCACAGCGTAACGCGCCGGCGTTGAGCTTTTTAACCGATTTGGAAACTGTGATCGCCGCTCGCCAGCATGCCGATCCAAAGTCCAGCTACACCGCCAGTTTGTTTGCCCGCGGCGTCAAACGCATCGCACAAAAAGTCGGTGAAGAAGGCGTGGAATCTGCGTTAGCTGCGATGGCCGGCGATCGTGAAGAGCTGAAAAACGAAGCAGCGGATTTAATCTTCCACCTGCTGGTGCTGTTGCGCTCACAGGACTTGCAGCTCAATGATGTCATTGATGTATTAAAAGCACGGCATCAGCAGTAACGCCAGATGAGGCAGCTCGCCTAAAAACAGCTGCCTCAAGCTCTGTCCTCTCCCAACTTTTGCCTGCCTCACTTCAGTGCGCCGTGCGCTAATTGCCCGACAAAGTTGTTAACATTTTGTGTGTTGCAGCGCATGTACGCCCTTGGTAAGCTCTGAACCTCAGTCTCTCGTTTCCATATCAAAGACAAGGAACAGGTTATGTTTGGTAAAATTGCCTCAGAAGCATTGGGATTAAGTGATATCGGTCGTGTCATCAGCCCGGAAAACTACAATAAAGTTGAAGCCGACGACTACATCAAGCACGAAACCGGCGAAAAAATCTTCTTTTTAATCAAAAGCAAAACCGACGAATATTGTTTTACTAACTTCGCTTTGCTGCATCTGGACGGCAACACCGCGCTCAGTAAAAAGCGCCTGCTGAAGCGCTACGAATATATCAATGCCGACATCCGCAATGTGTCATTGGAAACGGCCGGCACTATTGATCTCGATGTCGAACTGAAATTCCGCATCCACAGCACCGATTTTTCCATCGACGTGCATAAAGAGCATATCGAACAACTGAAAGACATCTACAAAGCCCTGACCGAAATCAGTTTGCTGATGGAAGCCGAGCAACGGGATTTACAGACGGTGGAAAAGAGCCTGTCGCACGTGGTGAATTCGCTGGCCCGGCAAAGCGGTGAAGGTGCCAATATCGCCGCGCAAGCCCGCGAACTTTATAGTTTTTATCACGACACGCTAAGCGATGCGATGTCGCAGGCTTATCGCAAAGACTACAGCGGCGTGTTTGAAACTTTTATTAAAAACTAACCGGCATTTTTTATGCCTTCGATCAGAACCAATGTGCTGGCCGCGGTCACAGTCGCTGTGACCCTTTATTTATGGTTCGGTCGGGACACCCCTACGCTCCCCCAACCCAGTGTGGAAACATTCAAGGCGCAAACCACACCTCAGGCTGAAGCGTTGCAAAGCGCAAACTCTGGGCTAACCAAACAAACGGCAAACTGTGTTGTGTATAGCGCATCACAGCAGCAGGAAGCGATGGCAGATGACCGTCAGCGTCTGCAGGACTTCCTGTTACAACAACTCAAAGTCGGAGTGCCCTACACTGAACTTCGGCACGTGCTGATGTACACACCACACCGGTCTGAGCTGGCAATGGCCGCCGGGCTTTTTGCCAGCAGTCAATATAAAAACCTGCTGAAAATGGACGACCATATCGCCGAGTTAAGCCAGCTGGAACAACAGTTGGCAGCAAAAGATCGGGCGCAGGCCATTCAGAGCATTAAAAATTCCCCATTGTTTCATGCGGCCTGGCAAAACGACGACGGCAGCCTGTCCGAGTTTTCGCTGAAATCGATGTTACTTACGGCCGCTGGCGATGATCCGACGCTGCTGAACATAGCGTTAGACGGTATCAGTCTGAGCCCTTCGGATTACAGCTTATCTTTGTATCATCTGAGCGCGGCAACCTTGCAACAGCTGCTGCAAAAAAGTAGCGGCTTGTCCAACTTTCAGCGGGAAGGGATGAATCTGGCCGACTTTGCCGTGTTATTTTTACGAGCCGATTTACTGCCTGTGCTGGAAGAATTTCAGCTCAGACCTTCATTGCAGCCAGGGCTCTATAGTGCACTCGACCTCGCGTTTACCGCGCCGGAATGGCCGGCTAAAACAATAGGCCAAAAAGCTCTCGGCGATCGTCGTAAAACCATCGAGTATTTGCAGCGAAAAGGTTATCCGCTGCATGGCCAGCAAGGCGTTGACGCCGAAGGCCGGCCCTTTCTGATCATTGATTCAATCTGGAACTTTGCCGGGGGTGAAAATGGCCCCCTTTATCAACCGTTATTACTGGAACTTGCAGCTGCTCAGCAACTGGAAAAAGTCCAGCCGATGCAACCGAATGCTGAACTGCAGCAAATGTTACAACCATTGGAAGACAAAGCCAGGGTATACAAGCAGACCAATGAAAACTGTGCCAGGCAAAACCAGTTAAAACTGCAGTCTGAAGGACTTTGGAGCGAGGCGAAAATCCGGCAGGAAGTAAGCCGGGTGGAACAAATCAGTGGTGAATTGAGCGCGGCTGCAACCATTTTGCATCAACGTGATCCGGGCCTCGTTACCAGACTCTGGCCAAAAGGTTTTAGCATCGAACTGCCAGAGTTCAAGGCAGAGGATCAGGCAGAAATCGTTCGGCAGATACAAATCAACGTGGACCCTTTTCGGGCTACCATCGCATTGGGTCGTTTACAGCAACAGCCGGCACTTGCTGTCTATTGGCAACCCAAAGCAGTGTTGCATTTGAATTTTCTGCAAAAACAAAATGATACCGCCACTTTGTGGCGCGAATTAAGCAAACACGGTTTTTCTTTGCACTTGCAGGACATCTACGGCCGTAATTTATATCCACAGGCCTTTGCCGCCGGGCCAGATGCGGTCGCTTTGCTGTTAGAGGAAAATGTTGCCGTCGACCAGCCAGCTGTCGGACCAGACGCTTTAGATTTGGCGCTGGACCAAAGCTACCTTGATAAAAAACTGCATCCGGCGGTAGTGAACATGATGCAGAAAATGGGTAAGCCGGAAGCCTCGCATCTCAGCAGGCTACGTCGCTTGCAGCAGTATCAACCTGCTGTTTTTACTGCGCTGCAGCAGGCACTCGCCAAAGAGCCATTGTTACTCGGCTGGCTGGACGATCTCAGCAGCTATGAAGCCAACCCGGTGTTGGCGGTGGCGAATGAGTAAAAGCCGCAGCTTGGCTCTGCTTGCGCTGCTTTGCGGCGGCATTGGGCTGTACTGGCTGTTACCAGTGAACCAACCAGCAAAGCCACAACAGCAGACTGCTGCTGTCGACACAGGCGTCGCCCAGCCCGCTACCACTGTATCAGCCCCTACTCAACCCGACGCGCCAGTGGCCAAAACAACGCCGGTTTGCCAGCAAGTGCTGCCAGATCAGGACTGGCACAAAACGCCTGAGCGTGAAGCCATCCGGCAATATCTGTATGAGCGGTTGCAACAAGGCGACGGTCCTGAGCAGCTATTGCTGATGCTGCGCGACCGCCCGACACAAGACAAAGCGCTGAGCCAGCGCCAGGCTGAACTGCAATTTGAATTGCTGGATGCGCTGAGCCATTATCAAGGCAGTTTGCAGCAGCATGTCTTTCAACAAAAGGCCTACAGTGAATTTTATGCTGGCCTAAAACAGATCCCGCCAACGAAGAAAATCGACTACTTACGTCAAGCACCTGAAATCGAGCTGGTATATCTGGAACCTTCAGGCCGGTTGGATGATTTTCAGCCGAAAACCATCTTGCTGATGATGGCACTGCATCAGCAGCAATTTGACAAGGCTTTGACTGGTCTGCGTTTTTTACCCAGAGATTACAGTGGGCTGATTGGTGAGCAACTTAGCGCCCAACAGTTAGAACAGCTCCTGCAACAGACCGATGAACTGCAAAGCCGGCACAACCTGTT
Organism: Rheinheimera texasensis DSM 17496; assembly: GCF_000711985.1. Lineage (GTDB taxonomy): Bacteria > Pseudomonadota > Gammaproteobacteria > Enterobacterales > Alteromonadaceae > Pararheinheimera > Pararheinheimera texasensis. The sequence goes on along the minus strand of NZ_KL544007.1, from coordinate 248,407 downwards.
TAATTTGGCTGATCTGGCGGTCTATCATTTCAGAGATGATTTACTGCCACTGCTCGCGCGTTATCAAGTACTGCCAAGTCGCCAGGATGGCCTGTTTAGTGCCATGGATTTTGCTTTTAGCAGTAAATGGCGGAAAAAAGGCTGGGACGATAGTGAGCGCCGGCAACGCCAACAGGCGACTATTCAATTCCTGCAACATCTTGGTTATCCGCTGCATGGGGAACTCAACACGACGAAAAACGGCAGGACTTTTCTGCAGGTTTCTGCTTTGGGCGAACCCAGATTTATCAGCTACGACGAAGACCTGATCAACCTCGCTAAAGCCCAACAGCTGTTGCAACTGCAAAGCCTGCCGGCTCTGGAAGCACTGCGGAACTTGCTAAAGCAATATCAGCAGCTTGACCAACAACAGCAACAAATCAAAACAGCTTGTCAGGCCGAGCAGGATGCTGCGCTTAACGCGCAAGGTTTGTGGCCGGAAAGCGAAGTTGTGAACCAGCTGGACAGGCTGGAGCAACAGCATAGTCCCAACGAATTGCCACTGCTGTTGCATCAGCTGGACCCGGCGCTCTTGGCGTTTTACTGGCAACAGCAGGAAACAGCATTGCTGACGTCCTATGACGTACCCGTCAACGAAACTGATTTTATCAAAGCCATCGAGTCGGGGCCGTCTCCAGAGCAAGCTGCGGCCCTACTGCTTGCATTGTCGGCGCGACCAGCATGGGCGAAGCACTGGCCAACTGGCCTGGCGGTCAGTCAGCTCGAACACATGCTCACTTATGACGGCATTGAACACTGGCAGGAACTACAGCAAAACGGTTTTGATCTGGGTATCACCGATACTAAAGGCCGCAACTTATACCCGCAGGCTTTTGCCGACAGCGCTGAAGCCGTGAGTTTATTGATTAACGCCAAAGTGCCGCTGCAGCAGAACCCGCTAGGCCCGGACGCGCTGGATTTGGCTTTGGATGCCAGTTACCTGCAGCAACAACTGCACCCGGCGCTGTTTTATATTCTGCAGGAAACCGAGGCTCTGGAACCGTCGCATCTGGCACGACTCAAGCGGCTGCAACAATATCGGCCGGCTTTATTTCAACAGCTGCAGGCCCAGTTTACATTGCCGGACCTTACTGCAGCGACGCCAAACCCGATGCTGAGCCTGGAACCCTGAATACAGTTTTCAGCCGGGTAAATATTGCCGGACAAACATCTGCACATTGCTGTGAAGCACTTGTTCGGCCTGCGCCGAATAATCGTGAAAACGAAACACCGCCGGCCAGAAAGCGAAGCTTTTCATCAGGCCCCAGAACTGGGTTTCGGCGATTTTGATATCCGGGATTTGTAAAACACCAGCCGCCACCGCCTGGTGTAAAAACGGCAATAAACCACATTCCTGATCATTAACCTGCGCTAAGGCTTGTTCCACCAATTCTGGCTGGCGGATCAGTTCCGCCAGCACTATCCGGGCTTGCTCAATCAAGGTTTCACTTTGATAGACAGTCCAGACCGAGCGGGCGATTTGCAGGAGTTGCTCCTGCACCGGACGACTGGCATCAAACTGTAAGCTGGCCGCTTGTTTGGTTTGTACCCAGAACGAGCCGGTGACTTCATTGAACAACAGCTCTTTGCTGGCAAAGTGGTTATAAACAGTGCGTTTGGACACTTGCGCCCGCTCGGCAATGGCGTCCATGCTGGCGCCGACAAAACCTTTGTCTTTAAATTCAGCCAAAGCAGCATTTATTACCGCCTGACGTTTTTGTGCTGAACGACCTACAGGTTCCATCATGCCCCTCTTCTTCAACGCTATTGCCCAGACTACAACTGGCTATCGCCTGACACTATTGCAGAAAATTTTACACTAAGCAGTTTACTTTTGCTATTTCACCACTAAACTACACCGTGTAGTTTACTTTTAATACTAAACCGCCAGCAGCAGGAGCATCTGATGAGTATCGCCGATAAAACTTGTGTATCATTCCGTCCTGACACTGCAGCAAAACCAGTGCGCCGCACCTTTCACAACACTGCAAAGACACAAGATGGCAGTGCAGCCCTTGGCCAGATCATCTGGCGTTATCTGACGCAAAAAGTGGCTGATAAAACGCCGCGCCAGCCCATTCCGGTGCAGGCGGCGGATTTATCCGGCAGCCATGACATGTTGCTGAAAATCAGCCACAGCTCTGTGCTGCTGCGCCTCGACGGTGAATATCTGCTGCTGGACCCGGTGTTCAGTAAACGCGCGTCACCACTGCAGTGGCTCGGGCCAAAACGTTTTCATGCCCTGCCACTGCAACTGGATGATTTACCTCAACTTGCCGCCGTATTGATCTCACACGATCATTATGATCATCTGGATAAACAGGCGGTGCGCGCGTTAATCGCGAAGACCAAACGTTTTATTGTACCGCTAGGCGTCGACGCGCATTTACGTCGTTTTGGCGTGCCAAACGAGATGATCACTGTGCTGGACTGGTGGCAACAGACGACATTTGCCGGCTTAACCGTGCATGCCACGCCAGCACAGCATTTCTCTGGCCGCGGTTTAAATGACAAAAACCAAACGCTTTGGGCATCTTTTGTCATAGAATCCAGCCAGAAGCGGCTGTTTTTCAGCGGTGACAGTGGTTATTTCAGTGGCTTTGCCGAAATCGGCCGGCGCTTTGGCCCCATCAATGTAGCAATGATCGAAACCGGCGCTTACGACGAACTCTGGGCCGATATTCATATGCAGCCAGAACAAAGCCTGCGCGCCCATCTGGACTTACAGGCTGCTTATCTGGTACCCATTCACAACAGCAGTTTTGATCTCGCCATGCACGCCTGGTACGAACCGCTAGAACGCTTAGCGGCGGCTGCAGAAGCTTATCAGGCGCAGCTGGTGACGCCGGTGTTTGGTGCACCAGTTGATTTATCGCAGTTGAGCTTTGCCCCTGCCCTGCACCACGCCTGGTGGCGGGAGTTAGTGCCGATGCAGGCGAATGAGCAGATCCATTTACAGATCCCGGCTTAAGCTCTGTAAAGCGCTGACGTCCCTGAACATAAAAGAAATTGCCCGTAGCAATTTTTAACAACGCAAAGCGTTGGCCTGAAAGGTGAGCGCCATGGATGGCGCGAATCACCGAAAAGCTCTGGGTACCACGTACTGGGTACCACGTACCTGCATTTTCGCCATTCCCTGAGGGAATGGCGTTCAACCGGCAATAGGCCAAACTTTTGGCCTATTGAGATCCCGGTTTCACTGTACCGTACATCCTGTACATAAAAAAAACCGCAGCGATGCTGCGGTGGCAGGGAACTCAGCAGCCAGGGATGACGCTGGCTGCTGATAGTGCTTACAACTTAAGAGTTACGGATCAGGTAGTCAAAAGCACCCAAAGATGCTGTCGCGCCTGAACCCATCGCAATGATGATTTGCTTAAACGGCGTATTAGTCGCATCACCTGCAGCAAACACGCCTTTCATGGACGTCTGGCCATGGCTGTCAACGATGATTTCACCGCGGTTGGTCAATTCCAGCGTGCCACGCAGCCATTCAGTGTTTGGCACTAAACCGATTTGCACGAAGATACCAGCTAAGGCCACATGTTTGGCTTTGCCTGTCACGCGGTCTGTGTAGTTGATACCAGTCACTTTGCTGCCATCGCCCAGCACTTCGGTGCTTTGCGCGTTCAGGATGATGTCGATATTGCCCATCGACTGAGCTTTTTTCACCAGCACGGCATCAGCGCGCAGTTTGCTGTCAAATTCCAGTACAGTGACGTGCTCAACGATACCGGCCAGGTCAATCGCCGCTTCAATCCCAGAGTTACCGCCACCAATGACTGCGACGCGTTTGCCTTTAAACAGCGGGCCGTCACAGTGCGGACAATAGGCGACGCCACGACCGCGGTATTCTTTTTCGCCCGGCACATTCATCTCTCTCCAGCGCGCGCCGGTCGACAGAATGACGGTTTTGGCTTTCAGTACTGCACCATTGGCCAATTCCAGTTCAAACAATTCGTTTTGCGACAACTTCACCGCTTTCTGGCTGTGCATGATGTCGACTTCATAGTGACGGACATGGGCTTCTAAATTCGCCACCAGTTTTGGCCCTTCGGTCTCTTTCACCGAAATGAAGTTTTCGATGCCAACAGTATCAGCCACCTGACCACCAAAACGCTCAGCGACCACACCGGTGTTCAGGCCTTTACGCGCGGCATAAATCGCTGCCGCCGAGCCTGCCGGGCCACCGCCAACAACTAATACATCAAAATTGTCTTTTTTTGCCAGCGCTTCGGCCTGACGCGTTGCTGCAGATGCATCCACTTTGTTCAGAATATTGCCAAGGCTAATCGCGCCTTGTGAGAACTGCTCGCCGTTTAAGTACACGGTCGGTACGGCCATGATGTTCCGATCCGCCACTTCCTGCGGGAACACGGCGCCGTCAATCATCGTGGTGGTGATATTTGGGTTCACTGCCGCCAGCAAATTCAGCGCCTGCACCACTTCCGGGCAGGTCTGGCAGCTCAGTGACACGTAAATTTCAAAATTCAGTGTCCCTGGCAACGCTGCAATTTGCTCCAGCACTGCGGCTTCTTCTTTGATGGTATGGCCACCTGAATGTAACAGTGCCAGCACCAGCGAAGTAAATTCATGGCCCATTGGCACACCAGCAAAGGTCATCACAGTGCCTTTGGCCTGAGAACGTACCTGCATTGAAGGGACGCGGCTTGCTGTGGCGTTTTGCGTGACGACAATCAGGTCAGACAAGCTGGCGATATCATCCACCAGTGCTTTTAACTCTAAACCTTTTTCGCTTTGGTCTGCTGCCAGTGCCAGTTCCACTGGCGTTTTCAGATTTTGCAGGTAGCCTTTTAATGCTGATTTTAAGTTGTTGTCTAACATGCTGAGTTCCTCTTCATGACGAATGCCGGGTGTTGCAGCTGATTAATCTGGCGGCAACTATGTTTCTGTTTGATAAAGCTATCTTAGGCAAAACAAGCAATCTTATAAAACGAATTAAACGGATTCATTTGATTTGTTTTATCGATTGAAATTCAAAAACGATTTTGTTTGATGACAAAAACAAAACAGCCGGACAAAGTCCGGCTGTTTTCTTTCAAGCATCAATGTGGCCGGATTAGATTTTACCAACCAGGTCCAGTGACGGAGCCAGAGTCTTCTCGCCTGGAGTCCATTTAGCAGGACATACTTCGCCGTCGTGGTTCGCGACGTATTGTGCAGCCTGAACCTTACGGAACAGCTCTGCAGCAGAACGGCCGATGCCCAGGTCATGGATCTCAGCAACTTTCACGATACCTTCCGGGTTAATCACGAAAGTACCGCGCAGAGCCAGACCTTCTTCTTCGATCATCACATCAAAGTTACGGGTGATAGCACCTGTTGGGTCAGCCACCATTGGGTAGTTGATTTTCTTGATAGTTTCAGAAGCGTCATGCCAGGCTTTGTGAGTGAAGTGCGTGTCAGTAGACACTGAGTACACTTCCACACCGATTTCCTGGAATTTTGGATAGAAATCAGCCAGATCGCCTAATTCAGTCGGGCACACGAAAGTGAAGTCAGCCGGGTAGAAACATACCACTGACCATTTGCCGATCAGGTCCTGATCAGTGACAGAAATGAATTTACCCTGATGGAAAGCCTGAGCACTGAATGGCTTGATTTTGCTATTGATAATCGACATTTGTCGTTCTCCATGTTGTGGTTAATGTGAATGCTTTGTCTACAAAAGCGATGGCGTTGCAAGCATAGTAGTGTAAGAGGACAATTGCGTATAACGAATAAAATGAATTTATGTAATTTATTTTATCGATTAAAACCATATTTTTTGTCTACCCACACCACGAAACTGCAAATCGAACTGCTGATGTAGACATGGGGATGCAACTGCCAGAACACAATAGATTTTTTCGCAAATAATCGCCGAATACGACCAATGGAGCCGTTCTGCCGATACATTGCAACATCAGGGACTGGCGACTAAGCTGCTTCAATGTTACACCTTGATTAAACGCCAGATTTCCGGCTCTCAACCAATTTTGCAGGCCCATGACCCAATTTAAACTCGACCTCAGTAAATTGTTCGAATTGCAGGTGTTGCTGATTGAAGCAGACCCTGATTTGTTGCATTTGTTTAAACAAATGCTGCTGAATCTGGGGATCAAGAAAATCGAAACCGCCCGGCAAATCGACGATTTAATGGCGCGGGAAACGCCGGTCAACGCCGACATCGTTTTTCTCGATTATGCCGTGGACACACAAATGACCGGCGGCGAGATTGTCGACTGGCTGGTACAACACGGTATTTTGCCCAACCGCACCCGTCTGGTGCTGATGGCGCAGCAAAATGAGCGGGCACAATACGCAATCGAATACCCCTACCATCAGATCAGCTATCTGGAGCGGCCATTTAACAAAGTCACGTTAGACCTGGAACTGAAACAACAGGTGATGCTCGGCCCTATTTTGCGTCCATTGTTGACGCTGGCCGGATTGGGCCGTTACGCAGATGCATTAAAACTGCTGTTGCATACCCAAAGTCAGCCAATGCCGCCCGGGCTTGATGCGGTGTTGCAGCGTCTGCGTGTCCAGTTGTTATTGGATTTACATAAGTTCGATGCGGTGATCCCGCTGCTCAAAGCCCCTATCGCCGAACAGCAAGGCTGGGCACTGTGGGCACTCTACCGGGTACGCTATGAACGCGGCGACCTGCAGGCCTGCCAGACATTTTTGCAGGACAGCTCAGAAGAACTGGCCCGCTACGCTCAACGGCGCGAGTTGTGGCAGATTTATCTGGCATTGCAGGCACTGGATTACCCGACTGCATTGCAGGTGGCCAATAAAATCCCGGCAGCTGGTATGTCCTGTAATCTGGTCCGGCTGGTGCACCTGGTGTATTTTCTGGCCGGCGATGTGGAACGCGCGCAGGAATTTATCGAAAGAAAACGCCGGCTGGCGGTACGTGGCGAATTATATGTACAACTGAGTATCGCCCAGACACGTGCCGCCATCTGGCGCTTGCAACACAGCAGTGCTGAGCAGCAGGCCGAGTATCAAGGCCAGGCAGAGACCTTATTGCATCAAATCCGGCAGGACAAAGCTGCCGCAGACTTCAGTGTTTCGGTTTCTCTGCTGGAAATCCATTTACGCCAATTTTCCCAGGGGCCGGACAGCGCGCTGCAATTGCTACAGGACCAGCTGCGTCAGACCGAATGGATTAAACAATCAGTCAGTGTGTTATGTCATGCTGCTTTGGTTTATAGCAGTCTGAAACAACAGCAGACCGCGTTCGACTTGTTGTTTGATGCGGACAACCAGCTGCAGCAGATGCAGGATAACTGTCATCGCATTTTTAGCGGTTGCCTGCATCAGCATGCTTTTGATCTGGTGTTTGCCGCAGCTGCCGACAAAGCTCAGGCTTATCAGCAGATGGCCAGTCGTTACGTGCAAAAGCAAGACTTGCTCAGTGCCGCCAAAGCTTTGCGGCGCGCCTGTAGCTATGATCCACAGAACGCAGCAATACGTCAGCAGCTGTATGCATTGATGCAACAGCTCGGCATCCAACGTTTTCGCGGAGTTAATTTGCCACAGGAACAAAAAACCAGCGACTAAAACAACACTTGCTCGACAAAACCGCCATAGCCGCTTGCCGGGTCGAGTAACTGGATCTCAAGCACCCAGATGCCGCTGCGAACCTCTCCCTCACAACCGCCGAGTTGCCCCGACGCGTAAAGTTTGTGCGGAAAGTCCCCGACTCTGTGGCCTTTGATTTGATGATTCAGCACCATACCTTGTTGAGCGGCGGCGTCTGCGGCGACCTGATACAACGAGGCACCCGAACAGCCGGTCGCCCGCCAGTGCGCTGCAACCAGAGCAAACACCTGATGTGCTGCTTGTTGTACGTGCTGGTGCACCGGGTTGTTACCAACACAAAAAGTCGCACCTACATCCGCTTCATGGCCGGCAAATACCGGGCCTAAGTCGATAAAAAAGATGTCGTTTTCGCAAAGACGGCTATCAGGTGCTGAGGGCTCACTGTAAATTTTTGCGGTGTTATGACCAAAGCGGATGATGGGCGGGTGCCAGTGCTGTTCGGCACCGGCCTGCTGCAGTACTGCCTTTGCGATAGCAATGGCGTCAGCTTCAAGGATGCCAGGCTCAAGCCTCGCGGCAATCTGGTGCAGGCAATCCAGCGCAGTCTGTTGCGCCTGTTGCATCGCCGCCAGCGAAAAACCGGCACCAACCCGTTGTGCCGGCTGTTGTTCAAGCTGTTGATTTTCCATATTAAACCCTTCATGAACTTCTTGGCATGCAGCTTACCCTGTGCCAGCGCTCAACACGTATTTATTTTGTTGAAATGATGTAATCTTTAGCGCAATAATCAGGCGTCAGGACTTTGCTTGTCGCTGCGAAGACTGCTTTCTATACTGAAACTCCGACTAAAAAAATACAAGGGAACGACCATGGCTTTGACCATCAGCTTTGACCTGCAAGAGCAGGATTTAGATTACTTCCGCCAATTAATGCAAAAAACTGAACGGGTTGTCAGCCATCATAGCAGCGAGGAGATCCTGAGCGCCGCCAAAGCATTGGCTGGCGAAGTGCAAAATCAGGTACCAGAATTCGTTGCAATCCGGTTAAAACAGCTCGAAACCCTGGTGGCAATGGTTGAGGATAAAGACTGGGATTTAACTGAAGAAGAAAAACTGGATGTATTATCTGCACTGGCTTATTTCAGCAAACCGGAAGATTTAATTGCCGACCACTTACCAGTGCTGGGTTTCCTTGATGACGCGATCATGATTGAACTGGTCGTGCAATCACTGGCAGACGACTTTGAAGCCTACAGCGAATTCTGTACCTTCCGCCGTAACGAAATCGAACGTCGCGGTGCAGAAGCGCAGACCAGCAAAGCCGACTGGCTGGACACGAAGAAACAGGAACTGCACTCCTGGCTGCGCCGTCGTCGTGCTGAAAAGCGCAGCAGCACCGGCGGTGGCGGTTTCCGCTCTGTGTTCTCTTTCCGCCGCTAAGCCGGATGACAGCGAAACCTACAGCTGCAATAGCAGGCCCGCTGGCCTGCTTAGCGCTGCTGCTCTGCCCGCCGCTGTTTGGCGGGCAGGTCAAGGTTTACCAGTACACTCAACAAAATGGCGTGGTGGCCTTCAGTGATAAACCGCCCGCTGACAGCCCGTTTAAAGTACTGCGCTATGACTGTTTTGCCTGTGGCGTACGTTCCGCTATTAACTTCAATACTACCCCCCTGTTTTTGCAGCACTATCAACAGGAAATTCTGACTGCTGCAGAGCAATATCAGCTTGAACCCAGTCTGATCCGGGCTGTGATCCATGCTGAATCCGGTTTTAATCCGAAAGCCCGCTCTAAAGCCGGGGCGCAGGGGTTAATGCAACTGATGCCAGAGACAGCCAAAGAGCTTGGCGTCGGTAATGTCTGGCTACCACAGCAGAACATTCGAGCCGGCACTGCTTATCTGGCAAGTTTACTGCAGCAGTTTAATGGCAACCGACGGCTGGCGCTGGCCGCCTACAATGCCGGTCCAGGTGCTGTTAACCGTCATGGCGGTATCCCACCCTATGCCGAGACCAAAGCCTATCTACAACGGGTCGATATTCTGTTGCGCCGCTACCAGCAACAATCCGCCACGCTCTGATCCGCCTTATCACATTTTTTGATTCGCGTTTAAACCAATTAAAAGTCAATGCCGACTACCTGTGCACCAGACACAACTTTGCATCACACATTTGACTAACTTTTAGTGAAATGTTGCAGAACGCTACAATGCGGCGCTTTTACATAGCTGATTTTGTTCAATATTTTTATGGCATTGGCTTTGCTTAATTGCCAACACATTCACTCATAAGGACGCATCATGAAAAAAATAGTACCAATTATTTGTTCGCTTACCCTGTTAAATGCCTGTGTGATCCATGTCGGTGCCGACGAACCCGCTAATGTGCAAAGCCGTCAACTACAACTCAATGCCAATAGCTTGCAACAACTGGTCGCCGAAACAGAAGCCGGTGATCTGCAAATTATTGGTGAAAAAGGCCGCGAACAGATTGAAGTAGAAGCGCGCATTCGTTACGACGACATTAGCCAACTGGAGCTGACGCTCGAGGCCAAGGGCGACGCGGCCGTACTGATTGCCCGCAACAAAGAAAATGTGTCTTTTGGTTATGTGAATAACGCTTCAGTTGATTTAGTTGTCAGGGTACCCGAACGATTCGCGCTGAAACTGGAAGATGGCTCCGGTGATACCCGGATTGAGCAGTTGACTGGCGACCTGCTGATTACGGATGGCTCAGGCGACCTGCACGTATCCGGTGGCCGCCAGGTCAGTATCGAAGATGGCTCAGGTAACTTATCGCTGTCCGGTACCCGCGGTAATGTCAGTATCGATGATGGTTCCGGCGATATCCGTGTCACGCAGGTAGCTGGTGATCTGACGCTGACCGATGGTTCAGGCGATGCGGACATCAGCCAGGTAAAGGGCACGGTCAAGGTTGAAGATGGCTCCGGTGATATTCGGGTGGCTCAGGCCGGTGGTCTAAACGTCGAAGATGATGGTTCCGGTGAACTCAGTTATCAGCAAATCTCAGGCCGGATCTCGGTCCCGGATGATAAGCAACGCGAGTAATTCACAGACAAAAACACAACGGGGCCAGCGCCCCGTTTTACTTTGTGCTCCACCACGATTCAGAACAAGGCTGCGAATTTCTCCTGCAACAGCGGCTTCAGTGCAAAAGTGATGAGTTTACCGGCCTGCTCCAGAAACGCGATTTGACCGGCATTCCACTGCATGATGTTGCCCACCTGTTCGCAACAAAACACGCCAACTAACTGGCCGTTGTAGCGGATACCGACATCGAGCAGGGACATAATGTCGTTCGGCTCAAAATAGGCCTCGTTAAAACAGGATGTTGCCGGATGCGTCGCCGCATCTGCCGCGTTGATGCCACCATCATTGCGCATGGCTTCAAAATAAGGTGCAAAATCATCTTCATGCAGCGCAATACCCTGATAGTGCGCATCTTCGTTACTATCGTATAAATCCACGGCAATAATTTCGCTGAGCAGCGAATCAGAATAGAGCCATAAACTGGCCCGGGAACAATGCAGTTGTTTGGTGATGGTTTCAGTCAGCTGGCGGTAAAAGGCTTCCGCCGTGATTTGTTGATCTTTAAACGCCTTAATCAGCAGTAACAGCGCTGTTTGGTCGAGCATAACGTCTCCTGCAAACAAGCTCCGCTGCCGCTCAGCGGAGTTGTTTCAGTTATAGCTGCAGATAAATTCTTTGTCAGGCAATTTGTCGCAAAGACAGACCGCTTAATCTATTGCTGTTGCCGATACCACTCCCCCAGAATCAGGCTGGCGGCGACGCTGACATTCAGCGATTCAACTTTACCTGTACCCGGAATCTGCAAAGCAATTTCGGCGCTGTTGGCGACGGCTTTGGACACGCCTTGCATTTCTTCACCAAACACCACCACCACCTTTTTCGGCAGCTGGCTTTTATACAAAGATACGCCGGCATGGCTCGAAGTAGTAATGAGGGTATAACCCGCTTCTTTACACAGCTTCAGTGCCAGAGGCAGATGATCGGTTTGCAGCGCTTCAACAAATTCCAGCCCACCTTCGGCCGTGCGTGCAGCAGCGCCGGATTGCAGTGCTTCAGGTGCAGTCAGAATAATACCACTGACGCCAAAATGCGCGCAGCTCCGGGCGATGGCGCCGAGGTTATGCGGATTGCCTACGCCATCGAGCGCCAATAAACAGTCTTGTGGTTTTTTACGGTGCAGCGTCAGATAACTGGCGATGGACATCGACTCGCGTTTTTTCACCACCAGGATCACGCCGCCATGGTGCTGGCTGCCGCTGATCTTTTCCAGCTCAGCATTATCGACAATATGATAAGCCCGCTTGTGCGCCGCCAGATATTTCATCACATCGGCAAAACGCGGCGCATAGTCGGCATGCAGGTACATTTTGATCACAGCGTCAGGTCGTTGCGTGAAACAAACCCGGCAGGCGTTTTCACCTAAAACCCGGCTTTCATGCTGGCCTTGTTGTTTCAGTTGCGCTGCAGACAAAGGCTGGTGCTGACGTGATTGGCTCTGACGCGGCTGGTTCTGCGGCTGGTCAGCCGGTTTATCCGCGCGCGGCTTACCGGATTTTGCTGCGGATGCTGAGCCTTTGCCTTTCCATGGTTTTTCGAGTAACGACGGCTCGCCGTCACGTGAACGCGGTGGGCGGGCGGTAGAAGCTGGTTTTTTCGGCGGATATGCCACGATGTCGGTCCTGTCACTGACGGGCCTGCAGCCCAAAAAGGTGCTCAGTTTACCGCAAAACCCTGCGCTATCGAAGAAAGACTTGAGTTTGTCATCGGCTGCAGTAAGCTGGCGCCAATTTGCGCCGTTTCGGAATATTTATGCTCAGTTACCGTCACAGTTTTCATGCCGGCAATCACGCCGACCTGGTCAAGCATCTGGTAGAAGTCGCTATCCTGATGTATTTAAAGAAAAAAGATAAGCCATTTTGCTATCACGACACCCACGCCGGCGCGGGTTTATATAGTCTCGACAGTGCGCAGGCGCAAAAAACCAGCGAGTATCAGACCGGTATCGGCAAGTTGTTTGGCTATCAGGCCAGTAGCCCGGCATTACAAACTTATCTGGAGCTGGTACGTGAGCTGAATCCGGACGGCCAGCTGCAGTTTTATCCCGGTTCGCCCGGCATTGCCCGGCTGATGTTGCGCGATGGTGACAGCATTCAGGCGACTGAACTGCATCCTGCGGATTTTCCATTGTTACAAACCCAGTTTGAAGGCCGCCGGTTTTGCCGCATTGAAAAAATGGACGCTTATGCCGGTCTGCGCGCCATGTTGCCACCGCTGCACAAGCGCGGTCTGGTATTGATTGACCCGCCATATGAGCTGAAAACCGAATACCAGGATCTGGTCAAAGGTCTGCAGCAAGGCGTGCAGCGTTTTCCACAAGGCACTTTTGCCATCTGGTATCCGGTGATTGAGCGCGCCAGTATTGAAGCGGTGATTGATGCGATTGTTGGCACCGGCATCCGCAATCAACTACGGATTGAACTGTGCCCGCTGCCTGACAGCAGTGGTTTTGGCATGACCGGCAGCGGCATGCTTGTGATCAACCCACCTTATACCCTCGCGGCGGAGATGAAAGATGCGCTGGCCGAGTTAGCGCCCTTGCTGGGTCCTTCGGTGCAATGGACAGTCCGCCAGCTGGTGGAGGAATAATGCGTTTAGCGTTTTTCCTTGGGCTGATGTTATGTTGGCTGCCCGGCAAAGTTCTGGCATTTGGCAGTATCGGTCATCAACAAGTGTGCAGCCTGGCCTATCAGCTGGTAAAACCAGACACCAGACAACAGATTGACCTGTTACTTGCTGTCGGTCCAGAAAAGCAGTTCGCCGAGGGCTGCATCTGGCCGGACGAAGCACGACGAGAACCGGCTTATCAGTTCACCACCCCTTTCCACTATCTGAATGTGCCGCGTCAACAGTCGCAGGTAAAAGCCACAGATTGTGCTGCCAGGGGCTGTTTACTCAGCGCACTGAAGCATTATGCGGCGCTGCTAAAACAACCCGGACAAAACCGGCAACGCGCCGAGGCTTTGTTGTTCTACAGCCATCTTATTGCTGATTTGCACCAGCCGCTACATGTTAGTTATGCCGACGATTTAGGCGGCAATAAAACCGCGGTTTATTATTTTGGCAAACCGTCAAATCTGCATGGAATCTGGGACACGGCGATGCTGAAAAGTCTCGGTTATGCCGACAATCAGCAATTGGCTGCAGGCAAACTGGCGGCACTGCCACCGGCCACAATCCTACAGTGGCAAAGCGGACAGCCGCTGGTGTGGGCACAGCAATCGCTGACACAAACCCGCAAGGTTTATCAGCGCTACAAACCTGGCATGTTATTCAGTCAGCCGGAACTGGACCGCGACGGACCGCTGATTGAAACCCGTCTGCTGCAGGCGGCAGTGCGCCTGGCCTGGCAGCTGGATCAGTTGCTACAACCGGCCCCTGGCAATTGAAGATCTGCCAACTGAAGCTGCGCCAGCCAGTGCAGCATCTCTTGCTGTAAGCCATCGCCAAAGCGATGGCCTTGTCCCTTTGCTATCACGAGTTCTGGCGCTGGTGCACCGCATTGTTGGTAACGGTTTTTCAGCTGTTGAAACGCCTCGTTGACCTCGGCAGGCGGCATTAAAGGGTCCTGCTCACCGTGCAGCAATAACAGTGGTTTAGGCGCAGCCAGCGCGGCGATATCCGGCAAATCCATCTGACGGTAAAGCCCGGGATGGATCATGTAGAAAGCAGTCTGGCCGCGGCTGAAGTTATTGCCAGGTTCCCGCAAAAACTTAAGGCTATTGAACCACCCCACACTGACAGCAGCATTTACATCTGCCGATATAGCCGCCAGCTGCCAGGCGCGAAATCCGCCCATCGAAAAGCCCACAGCAGCGATGCCCGTCACGCCGGGTTGGCGCGCCAAAAAAGCCGCTGCAGCTTCATCTTCCCGCGCCATCAGGCCGGCAAGACTGGCACCCTGCGCCTGTAAATTGGCTGCCAGTTGCTGCTGTTCAGCGTACTGAATCGGCCCGCGCGCACCAAAACCCGGCGCATCGGCCAGCAACACCAGATAACCTTGTGCCCGCAACAGTTCAGCAATAGTCATACCATCAAAATATTTTTGCTGCCACTGGCTGACCAACTGCGGCTGGTCGCTGAGCGCGGGCGGTAACCATTTGTCTTTGCCGATGCGAAATTCGGCGCCATGATCATGCAGCAGGATCACCGCGTTGATTGCGCCCTGACGCAACTTGGCTGGCTTATACAGATACAGATCCAGCGGCTGCCATAGCGGCAACCGCCACTGCTCAAGGTTGGTGATGCTTGCAGGATTAAGCCGTGTGGCGGCGGCAATCAAGACCGGATCAGCTGGTGGAAGTAACAAGGCATGATGGAGCAGATTTTTCGCCTGTTGCTGCCACAGCGCAAAATTGCCAGTAGCGGGCGGGAAAGCGCTTACTGACGGCGCAGCCAAGCGCAACTCAGGCGCTAATAATGCTGCGGAACTGGATGTTACATCAGCCTTCACTGTGCTGTTGGCTTGAACCGGCGCGAAAGCAGACAGCACGGCTATCAACAACATCAGCCCATACTGACGAGGCAAGAAAATAAACCGAGAGACGGATAAATCACAGGAACGCAGCTTGTGGTGCAGCATAATGCCAGCATTATCAAAACTCAGATAAAGCTGAGCTTGCCAAAAACTGCTTTCGATCACCAGAAGATTTTGCCACCGATAGACAGATTCTGCTTTCGCCAACAAAACCAACCGACTTTATGCGGTGGCAGCGATCCAGGCAGCCACCAGCTCGCAATCCACTGCCGCCAATAAAGTGCAGCTGGCTTCTGGCAACACCAACACATCACCACTTGCCAATGGATACTGCTGTGCGCCGCTTTGTATTTGGATTTGCTGGCCTTGACTCAGCCCATCGGCATAAATGAGCCACCAACCGCTGGCGACTGTCTGCAAAAACGCAGGTTGATTTGCCTGCAGGCGCAGCGCCCGCAGCCCACCTTGCAGACCAGCCGACAACATTAAATTGATGTCTCGCACCGGGCCATCGAGCAGTGTTGCATCAGTTGACGCCGCACCGGCAAAACCAGCCTGATGCTGCACACTGCAAAGCTGCATACGCTGTTGTGGTGCCCCTGGCGCAGTCACAGCGAGCTCAAGACCTGCACCACTGCGGATTGCCAGATATCGCTGGTAACCATCAAAGATGGTAAAGGGGCCGGATTGCAACACGGTCGCGCTGCTAAAACGCCAGTGAAAATCCCGCGCGGCGACGCTCGAGCCAATCGGAGCTATCGCCAGTTGCCGGGTTTCACCGCCAGCCCACTGCGTCACCAGCTGCTCAGATGCCGGGATAACCTGAACATAGACTGGCTTAGAGTTAGCAATCAGATTTACCATTTATTGCCCACGCCACTTACTGCCCGCGCCACTGGGCATGGCACAGTGCATCGTGTTTTTCTCTGCTGAGCAAAATACGCGCTAACACAAGGTCGGCCGCGCCATCAGTGCCGCCAAGACCAATCAGCGCTTCTAGGTGCAGCTCAGAGTCGAGCTCAGCACCAATCAGCTCCAGCCAGTCTTCGCCAGCCGGTACTAAATCCACATAAGCCCGGCTTTCATAATGTTGCTGATAAAGCGCGTAGTCCTCAGCACTCAGATTCTCACTGGCCAGTTCTTCAAAAATCGCAAATGCATGGTCACAAAGTTCATCCATCGACCAGAGTTCTAAGCTGTCTGACATCACAAGTCCCCGTAAATTGAGAGGCCCGCAGTATATCTCAGCGCGCCGCTGCCGTCTTGAGGCCCACGCGGGCTTTTACATAACGTTTGTTGTACCAGAAGGTCGCGGCTATGCCCAACGCCGACGGCAGCACCCAGCTGACCAGTTGCAGCTCAGGGCTGAAATCCAGCACTTTCCGGCCGCCGAAGGCAAAAAAGGCGGTAAAAATGGCGATGCCGGAGGCCAGCATATTGCCGATATGCTCTTTCAGTATCGCTGATTGTTCCACGCTGGCTCTGTGGATATACCGCAGACACCCGATGCTGCTAAAGAGCGCAATAGCGCCGAAAATTTGCCCCAATACAAACTGGCGTGGCACGGCCTGCCATAAAGTCCAGATGGCGTAGCCAAATGTGATTAGTACTAAAGCCTGATGCGACCAATGTTTGAGCGCGACACGCGCAGCACCAGCCTGCAATGCCAACAAGCCCTGGCGTAAATTCATCAGCGCCAGCAAACACAGCAATAGTAAAAACCCAGACATCAGCCTAACCCGCTCAGCAAACACCTGCGGGTCTTGGCCGACACGTAAATCAGCCGCTTTGACCACCAGCGGCGCAGACAGCACCAGTGCACACATCAAAACACCGGCGCCACAAATCAGATACATCAGCGTGCTGTACCAATGGCCGCTGCGCACATGCCAGGGACTGCCTTTTTTCGCCAGCATTGGCCCCCAGAACACGCACAACGCCAGTGCGCCACAAACCACATGTAAAACTAATAAAAACTGATGCAACATTTGCATAAAAAGCCTCCGGGCGGTTGCGATCTCAACTGAAACCAGCATGCGGCTTTTACGCGGGCCGGCACAGTGCCACAAGTCACTTTCGGCACTATGACTTCTGGCCTATTGCTGGTACAGGCAGGCCTCGCGCATACTGCGAGACTTCTGTAGACCCGACCTGAGCAAAAAATTGATGACTGACTCTGTCGCGCCCTTGCCAACGCCAACGCCAACGCCAACGCCAACGCCAACGCCGGCCAGCGTGCATCCGGCGCGCTGGCTGCATAAAGAAAATCTGGCGGCAGTGCTGAGCTGGCTGGTGTTTGCTTATATCCAGCAAAGCACGGCCATGCAGCTCTATGGCAACTGGCATCCGCTCAGCCTGTTGTGCGCGGTCAGTTTATTGCTGTTTATCGGGTTGTTTTTTTATTGTCAGTCCTGCGAAGAACATTCCACCCCATGGGTTGGCTTGGTCACGATGTGGGCGGCACTGACGACAACCGCGGTGCTGGCACCGAATGGCTTTGCCGCTGGCCTCGGTGTGTTGTGGTGCTGTCTGTTGCCCTGGTTCGTGCCGGCGCGCTGGTTATATCTGATGATCGTACCGGCGTTATTGCCAGTGCTGATCATGCAGTCACTGGATGGCTTGCGTCTTGGTGAAGGCCTGATGATTCTGGTCTGTGGCACTTTTCAGTTTTTTGCCATGTTTGCGATGAGCAAAGCGCGCGAAGAAAAGCTGGCGCGTGAGGCCTTAGCCCAGACGCATCAGGCATTATTGGCCGCGCACTCGCAACTGGCGATACAAGCCGCAGATGCCGAACGGCTGCGTATTGCCCGCGATTTACACGACAGTCTGGGCCATCATCTGACCGCTTTAGTCATTCAGCTGCAGGTTGCCGGTTACCAAAGCAGCCAGCTCAGTGCAGCTGATACCGCCAATGACACGGCACAACAGGCACTGACCGGGCACATTCAACATTGCCATGATCTGGCCAAACAACTGCTACAGGAAATACGGCACACTGTGTCGCAACTACGTGAACCTGCGCTGCCACAACTGGCGTTGCAACTTAAAGCACTGGCGCAAAACGTACCTCAGTTGCAGCTGGACCTGCAAATCCCGCCCGGTTTGCCTTCAGATCCGCTGTCTACAGCACTGCTGTACCGGGTCAGTCAGGAAGCCATCACCAACACTGTACGCCACAGCGGCGCCAGCAGCGCCCAACTGCAATTATGGCAATACAAAGATCAAATTCACTATCGCTTTCGCGACAATGGCCAGCTCCCGCACTGGCCACTGATTGAGGGTCATGGCCTGACCGGCATGCGCGAGCGCATTGAGCAAGCCGGCGGTCGTTTGCTGCTGTCAAACCCGGAGCAACAGCTGCAGATTGATATTGAATTGCCGGCGGTGACGACATGAGGATCCGGATCATTGTTATCGACGACCAAACCTTAGTCCGTCAGGGCATTATCAGCTTATTGCAGCTGGATGCAGAGATCGAAGTGGTGGCAGAGGCCAGCAATGGTAGTGAAGTCGTCACGCTGGTGCAGCAATATCAACCGGACCTGCTGCTGATGGATATCCGCATGCCGCAGGTCAGTGGTATTGATGCGCTGCATTCATTGCAGCAGGCCGGACTGCGCGTACCGGTGCTGATGCTGACCACTTTTGATGACCATCAGCAGGTACTGAGCGCGATGCTGGCCGGTGCCCGTGGTTATCTTTTAAAAGATGTCGCGCTTGATGTGCTGCTGCAGGCGATCCGCACTGTTGCCGTCGGCGGCTCTTTGTTGCAACCGGCACTGACCGACCGTATCCTGCAATCCCGCCAGATCACTGACGCGCCGCAGGACACTGAAACACTGTCGCCCAAAGAGGTTGAAGTGCTGCGATTATTGGCGGCCGGCTTCAGTAACAGGGAAATCGCCACCGCGGTGTTTAAGTCTGAAGGCACAGTGAAAAATCAGGTGTCGGCCATTTTAAGTAAACTCGGTGTGCGCGACAGAACCAAGGCGGTACTGAAAGCCATCGATCTTGGTTTATTGCATTAACTCATTTTGGAATATTCAACTATGCAACAACAACTTGCCCTCGTCAGCCTGCTCGTGCGCGATTACGACGAGGCCATCGACTTTTACTGCAACAAGTTAGGCTTCCGGCTGGTAGAAGATACCCCACAAGGGCAAAAACGCTGGGTCGTCATCGCACCGCAAGGCGACACAGGTTCAGCACTGTTACTGGCGCGCGCCAGCGATGCAGAGCAACAGGCGATGATTGGCCGCCAGGGCGCCGGGCGGGTTTGGTTGTTTTTACAAACCGATGATTTTGAACGCGATTATCAACGCATGGCCGCCGCTGGTGTACAATTTCAAGAAACGCCGCGCTATGAACCCTACGGTACAGTTGCCGTGTTTGCCGACCTCTATGGCAACCTGTGGGATTTAATCGAACGGAAAAATACCTGATATTTTTCTGACAAATCATCCGGCTGACTTGGGTACGTCATATTCCTGCTCCTACACTGTTGAATCCGGTAGATGTCTATCGGGCCAGGCATCCAACAACAGGCATCCAACAAGGAGTGGTGTGATGGTTGAGTCGGAACTCATTCAGGTTCGTCATTTATTTCGTCAGCCCCCGACACAAGTATTTGACCATTGGCTGGCCGAGCATCAGGCCGGTCGCTGGATGTTCGCCACGCCGCAGGGCCGGATGCATCACCTGCAGCTGGAATTCACCCCCAATCAGCAATTTCGCGTCATCGAACAGTTAAATGGACATCAGTGGATCCATACTGCCGAGTATCATCAAATCCTGCGCCCGCACTTGCTGCTGTTCAGTTGCAGCACCAGCGCGATGGCCAGGTGCTCGCCGCCTGGCCTCGCCGAACCAGACATGGTGCAGTTACAATTTCAGCCGCACCCGTTGGGGTGCGAACTGGTACTGAGCCACCAGACCTCCGCGCAATGGGCTTTGTATCGCCAGCAATTAATTGAAGGCTGGACGCACATTTTTGCCAGCCTGATGGCCGAACTGAATGATTTGGAGTATCAACCCGGCGAGATCCTGAATTAAGTGCGGCCAACTGTCCGCTTGGTTATAATCGCGGCCTTTGCCCGACAGTCCCGGAGTTCTGATGTATCGCTGCCCGCTTTGCCGTGAAATATTAAGTAAGCAGAACAATGCCTGGCGCTGCATAAATGGTCATCAGTTTGATATCGCGCGGGAAGGTTATGTCAATTTGCTGCCGGTGCAGAACAAGAAGTCGCTCGATCCGGGTGACAATGCCGAGATGATCCAGGCTCGCCGCGCCTTTCTTGATGCCGGTCACTATCAGTTTCTGGCCGAAGCCATCAGCCAACAGCTGGCTGCTGTCCTTCAAGGTGCCGGCGCACTGTTGGATCTGGGCTGTGGCGAAGGCTACTACAGCGCTAAAGTCGCTGCGGCGCTTGCCGGGGTTGACGTCTTTGGTCTGGATATTTCTAAAACTGCAGTGCGGTATGCCGCCAAGCGCTACACAAACCTGCTTTGCTGTGTTGCCAGCAGTTATGCCTTGCCATTTGCAGATGGCGTTTTTGCCGGCTTACTGCGCATCTATGCGCCGTCAGACGCAGATGAGATGGCCCGGGTGCTGAGGCCAGGCGGCTATCTGCTGACGGTCAGTCCGGCACCCGAACATTTACTGCAGTTCAAGCAACAAGCCTACGCCACAGTGCGGCTGCACCCGGACACCATCAAACAAGAAGCGGGGTTCAGCCATGTGAAGCGCCAACGCCTGCAATCGTTATGGCAGGCGCCTGATGCCGCAACCATGCTGCAGCTAATTGAGATGACGCCACTGGCTTACAAACTCAACGCCACCATGCGCGAGCTGTTGTGTCAGCAATTGCCGGCTATTCAGCTGGATTTTTATCTCGATTTATATCAGAAGGATTAATTGCGACGGCCTCTTTGCAGGCGCAGTCCAGCGATAGTCTGGCGCCGTCATCCGCAGAATGTGCCGGCGCCTGTCTGAATTATCTGTTGGTCGTTTTCGCGGCGGGCTTTTTGGGCGCTGGTTTTTTCTTTACCGGCGGCTTCTGCGTTTTTTTCGTCAGCTTTTTCACCGGTTTTTTGCCGGCTTTTTTTGTCGGCACCGGCACAGCCTGGGCCGGCGTATCAAGCATCTGATGCCAGAAATAACTGCCGAGTTCAGCTACAGCATTGGTTTGCGCATTCACAAGCACCGCCACGCCTAAACCGGCGTCCGGCGAATACGACATATCAGTACGATAACCACGCACCAGGCCACCATGATGATACACAGTGTTCTTGCCAAACTGATATACCCGCAGGCCCAGGCCATAATGCGCCGTAGTGACATAAGGGCCATAAGTACGCCCCTGCAGGTTGTCTGCAGTTTTAACCCTTGGCGTTTCAATGTCTTTTAACACCGCAGCAGACAGCACCTGGGGCTTGTGGCCTAACCGCGCAATCAGCCATTTGCCCATATCCATCGCGCTGGCATTAACGCCTGCTGCCGGATTGACGCGGTAATAAGTTGGCACCACTTTGGTTTCGGCCCAGCCTTTACGGGTACCGATATGCGGCATAGCGCGGTTTTTACTGGCGAGAAAGCCGGCATAACCGACACTGGCGGTATGCATTTGCAGCGGTTTAAAAATACGCTGCTCCAGCAGCTTTTCATAAGGCTGGCCGGTCGTTTTTAGCAGCACAGTTTCAATCTGGCTGAACAACACGTTCTGATAACCATAACAACGACCCGGCACACACCGCGGGTTGATATTTTTAAATTTGGGCAGGATTTGCGCCGGTGTCTGACCAGCTTCGATGAGTTCATCAAAGGCGTTGTCGACTAAGCCGGCATTCTGGCCAAGCAAATGTTCAACTTTTAACTGTGCCGTCATCGCCTGACTGCGGAACTGCAGACCAGGCACATAGCGGGTGACGCGATCGTTCCAGTCAAAACGGCCTTCGTGTTCGACCTGAGCCGCGAGGCCAGCCGCAAAGGTTTTTGACACTGACGCTAAACGGAAAATGGTGTTGGCGTCGACCGGCGTTTTACTGCCGACTGAGCGCACGCCATAAGCGCCGACCCGGACAATCCGGTCATTTTTTACGATGACATACACAGCACCAGGCACCCGGTTTTTCGCCATTTTTTGCTGAAATTCGCGATGAAACTGATTAGCGAACTCATCGACAGAAGGGGCTGCCAGCACAGAGCCCGCCCATAAAACCAGGCCGGCGACTGCAGTAAATTTCCACATAGACAAATATCCTGTCCCGCGGTCACAGCTGGGCAGCTCAGGCCTGCCGGAGAGCAAAGTCACAACAAAATCAGGATTTTGTCGCAGCCAATGCCTGTAACATCTGCGGGATCACTTGCTGAATAAAATGCGCTTTTTGCGCCTCACTGACCAGCTCCGGTTGCCAGTCGCCCGAAATATAAGGCGTTAAGGCCGGACCAATCGCATAACAGAATGCTGAATACCACTGCCCTGCGGCCTGCACCCGCACGGCTTTTTTCACATAATGACCGGAATCTATCTCTTCAAAAAAATCCAGCGCACGAACCGCTTCCGGACCTACATCTAACAGTAGTTTTCCCTGCTGCACCCGGCCCGGTGCTTCGGTCAGTACCGGTACCGGCGCATCGAGCGGATTTTGACTGAGACCACGGCGCTGATGGTCCGCTAACACGGCATCCAGCATCTGGTAACGCTGCCCGGTGATGGCTTCGACAATCTCCGGAAACATTAATAAACCGTAGACAAAAATATGCTCAGTTGTCTGCATCGGCGGCTCCTCCAGCCAGGTCCTGCCAGGTCAGAAACAACCGCAGGTCCAGTTCCAGTTGATGATACTGGGGTTCCATGTGCTGACACAATTGGTAAAACGCCTTGTTATGATCTTTTTCCCGCAAATGGGCTAATTCATGCACCACAATCATGTGCAGCAACGGCAATGGCAAGGTTTTTAACAGGCTGGCTACGCGAATTTCATTTTTACTTTTCAGCGCCTTACCCTGCACCCGGCTGACCTGGCTGTGCAGGCCCAACGCGTTATTAACGATATGGATCTTAGGGTCAAAGCAGATTTTGCTGATGGGGGCTGAACTGCGCATAAACTGCTGTTTCAGCGCCATAGTGTATTCATACAAACGCGCATCAGATTGAATGTCGTGGCGGCCGTCCGGATAACGCTTTTTCAAGGTGCTGCCGAGTGTACCGGCCTGCACCAGCGCGCGTACTTGTTGCTGAATTGATTCCGGATACTGGCGTAAATATGGTAAATCCACCGGCGCTTTGCCTCTTAATGCCTGCAAGTGCAACTGCAGTTGCGAAAAGCGCTATTGTAACCGCAGCCTTGCAACCGACCAAGTCAACCGCTGCTGACACAGCTGCTAAATCGCGCAGTGCGGTGCTTCAATACCCGGTTTTAGTGCCAGAATCTGCCCCTGTGTGCCCGTTGTCAGCAGTAAAAACCGGCTTTGTTCCAGCTGTTGCCATTGTTGCTGATCCGCTTGCTGCTGTCTGAGCGCAGCCAGCAAATCGGTATGAACCTGTAACTGCAAGCGGTCGCAACTCTGTAACTGCCAGCCAGCTGCCGTGGCCTCGCGCCATACGGCAACCGTGCGGGCGGCCTGTTGCTGACTCTCGTGCTGACTGCGCAGATAATCCTGATACACCAGCTGATATTGTTGCTGACGCTGCTGCGCGCGGGTCGGGCTGGCAGCCACGGTTTGCTGCTCTGCCGTTGCCACTGGCGCCAGCTGATGAATTTGAATGGTGTATAAGCCCTGTTGCTGTTGTTCAATCTGATACATCAACTCAGGCGGCGACAGCCAGACCACCAGTACTAAAATACAGGCCGCCAGCGCCATCACTTGCTGTACTGCGGGTTGCCAATCCCGGCTGCGGCGCAGCGGCTTTTCCTTTAACACCAGCTGCTGTAATGCCTGACGCTGTGCTTTATCCAGCCGATGTTGCTGTTTACTAAGCTGATGCCATTGCCGCAAAGCCACGTCAAGTTGTGGCGCGACATCTGTGTCTTTAGCTGCTGGCGTGACACCGGCTGATTTATCTGTGTTCATGAGTCTGCTCCGCAGTGGCTGTCAGCCACAGCTGCAATTGATGACGGGCATATCTGAGCCGGGTT
The DNA here is from genome assembly GCF_000711985.1 of Rheinheimera texasensis DSM 17496. Lineage (GTDB taxonomy): Bacteria > Pseudomonadota > Gammaproteobacteria > Enterobacterales > Alteromonadaceae > Pararheinheimera > Pararheinheimera texasensis. The sequence continues at coordinate 224,096 of NZ_KL544007.1, read as the reverse complement.
TTCACGGTTTCCTGACCGACGCCGGTAATTTCGCTGATTTGTGCCAGCGAAAAATCCTCCAGTTGCAGTAATAAAGCTTCACGCTGCAACAGTGGCAAACGTTGGATCGCCAGATCTAAGTTGGCAGACTGTTCTGCAGCCAATAATTGCTGTAACGGCTTTGCCGCCGGATCCGGCAATTCATCCAGCAACTCCTGTGCGGCGTGCGACCGCTGACGGCGCCATTCATCAATCAGCAGGTTCCGGCCAATACTGAATAGCCAGGTTTTGACCGAGCTTTGGCCCTGATAGCTGCCGGCGTGCAGCATCAATTGGATCCAGGCCTGCTGACTTAAATCCTGCGCCAGTTCGGCATCACTTTGCTGCAGTAAAAAATGGTACAAAGCATCGGCATAACGCAAAAACAATTGCTGCAACAGGGCCGGATCTGCTTGCTGCTGATACTGCTGCAGCAGCAGCCGGCTTTCCACCTGCACCGGCCCTGCCAGTCGCCCCAACCATTTCCATCCCATACTGCCTCCCCTGCCGCTTCACGCGGCCTCTGGCAACCCGCACATCACATGAACCAGTAACAAATTAACCTTGCTGGTCCAGCCGGAAGTCCAGTTGCACTTCCAGATCACTTTGCGCAACAGCGCGACCATTTTCAAGTTTTGGCTGATATTTCCAGTTCTTCAGCGCACGGATGGCTTCCTGCTCAAACACCCGTCGCGGTTCTGCAGCCAGCACCCGGACATCTGTGACCCGGCCATCCGCGGCAATGTTAAAGCGCAGTTGTACCCAGCCGTTTATTCCGTCTCTGGCCGCTGCAGGCGGATATTTGGGTTCAATCCGCACCAGCGGCGTGGCTGCTTTATCTGCGCCGGCCGGCGCTTCCAGAGACGGTCCTGTCAGTGCAATGACCGGCCGCCCGCTATCAGACGTGACATCCAGCATATCGCCAGGTTCTGCCGACGTTGGCATTGCCAGTTTTGGTATTAGCTGTGGCACAGGCGGCTGCGGAATTTGCCGGATGATTTTTTTCGCGGCAGATTCCTCCCGCGGCACCAGCGGAGTGACATCAAACACCGTATCAACTTTGGCTGTGATGGGCGCAGTTGACTGCACCAGCTGCGCCATCAGCTGAAACAACGCAAAGCTAATCAGCGCTGCCGCAGCAGCCATCGTCAGGCCACGTATCATTGCTGGCAGCCAGTTTAGATTTTTGGGGGCTTGCTGCGCGTACAATAGCCCGGCACCAGGTTGCAGATTGTCGGATAATAAAATGCTTGTCATGATGCGTCTCCAGAGAAATGTAGATTTGCAAAATACGGTGCTTGTTGCACCACGTTCAGAGATTGGACGCAGCAGAAACAAAAAAGGGGTGACCATGGCTGGCAAATATTTTTGTACAACAATCGCGATAGGCTTGTTGTTTGGGGCTAGTTGGACGGCAGCCGTGCGGGCGGCAGATATCCAACAGCTGTATTTGGTCCGCCATGCTGAAAAAGCCGACAGCAGCAAAGATCCGGAGCTTTCCGCCTGTGGTCAGGCACAAGCCGCCGCATTAGCAACATTATTACAGGGAGTACCATTACCACTGCTATACCACAGTGGCTATCAGCGCACCAAACAAACCGCTGCCGCCAGTCTGAAAGACGGGCGCAGCCTGCAGCAATACGATGCGAAAGACCTGACGACTCTAGCGAAAGAGTTGCAGAGCACTGGCACCAATGCGCTGGTGGTTGGTCACAGCAACACCACACCGCAGCTGGCGACCTTACTCAGCAAGATGGCAGTACCTGAATTAACTGAACAGGATTATGGCCGGATTTATCAGCTGACCCGCGCCGCTGAACTGTGGTCGCTGCAAATCCTGCAACTGCCACAACCGGCGGAGTGTAAGCGGTAAAGTCTGTTAGATGTCACTGCGCTGCAACAGCACTAAAACTTCCGCGTGATCAGTATGCGGGAACATGTCAAAGAGTTGGGCGCGTTGCGGCTGAAAAGCCGGCAAACTTTGCAGGTCGCGCGCCAGCGTCGCCGGATTACAGCTTGAATACAACAGCGCTTTGGGTTTTAACGCATCGATGCGCTGACAAAGTGCAGGCCCTAAGCCCCGACGCGGCGGGTTGACGACCAGTAAATCCGGTGCCTGCTGTGCTGCGTCGGCAAAAGCGCTGGCGTCCAGCGCGCGAAAATCTATCTGGACTCCACGTTCCTGTGCGGCGCGACTGGCACAATCGATAGCCGGCGCCGAAATTTCAATGCCGGTGACCTGCACACCGGGTTTAGCCAGATGCAAGGCAAACCCGCCCACACCACAGAACAAGTCCCAGATCCGCGTTGGCTGCAATGAGGCTGTCCAGTCTCGCGCCGTCTGATACAAAGCGGCGGCAACCGCGGTGTTAGTCTGAAAAAAGCTCTGTGGCTGCAGATAAAGCACTACGTCATTCAGTTGCTGACGCAGCATGTTCTGGCTGCTCAGCACAAATTCCTGCTCACCTTCCAGAATGGCTTTATGCTCCGGTTGCAAGTTCACTGTGACCACAGCCAGCTCCGGCCATTGTTGCTGCAGTGCTGGCAAATGTTTGCGGATAGCGGCCAGATGATGTTGTGAGCGCAACACAAAGCGCAGCAACCAACCGTCCAGGTCGCTGTAACTGAGCAGAATAAATTTCAGCTCACCACGGCGGCTGTCTAACTGATAAGGTTCCAGTCGCACCAGACGGATAAATTCAATCAGATGGTTAAAAGCACTCTGAAAGCCCGCCGGATACAGCTGACAGTTCGTCAGGTCCACCGGCTCGTCGCCATTGAGAATGCCAAGTACTGGCTGCTGACTGGTCCCCATCACCACCATTTTGGCTTTATTGCGAAACTGCGCAATTGCGCTCTCTTGCGGCGCTACCAGAGTCAGCTGCGGCAAAATCTGCTGCAACTGCGCTTGCTTGCGTTCAAGCTGCTGCTGATAAGGTTGATGGATATGCGGGCAAGACCCACATTTGCCACTGGCAAAAATCTCGCAATGCAACATGCATACCTAAGAATGTGACGTGACCGCTATTTTAACAAAAGCAATGCCAGCACGCTCGAATAATCAGCCGGCAATCGCCAGCGCCAATAACGATGCGCAGGACAGCTGATGAAACAAAAAAGCCCCGCAGGTTAGTGCGGGGCTCTTCACTGAATATGGCGGAGAGAGAGGGATTCGAACCCTCGTTAGGGGTTAACCTAAACACACTTTCCAGGCGTGCGCCTTCAGCCACTCAGCCATCTCTCCGGGACTTGCCTCAGCAAGCGCCGACATACTAGGTAAATTCTGTGGCCTTGGCAACTGGAAAATACCGGGGCGCCGTTATTCGCTGGAAATTTCAGCAGTTTAGCAGCACTTCCTTTGTTCAGGCATTGCCTTTGACTGCGACCTTATTGGTTTTGGCAAAACCGAGCATCCGGTCCAGTGGCACTAACGCTTGTTCACGCAGGGCGGCATCAACAAAAATCTCGTGGCCCTGCGCATCGATCAGCGCCGCTTCAATCGCCTGTAAACCATTCATCGCCATCCAGGGGCAATGTGCACAGCTACGACAAGTAGCGCCGTTACCGCCGGTCGGGGCTTCGATAAAGGTCTTATCCGGCATCGCCTGCTGCATCTTATAAAAGATGCCCCGGTCGGTGGCGACGATAAAAGTATCATTCGGCAGCGTTTGGCTGGCTTTAATCAGTTGGCTGGTGGAGCCAACCGCATCAGCAAGGTCGACCACACTGGCCGGCGATTCAGGATGCACCAGCACAGCGGCTTGCGGATGTTGTTTTTTCAGTTCAACCAAGGCTTTGGCTTTGAACTCGTCGTGCACGATACAGGCACCTTGCCATAAAATCATGTCTGCGCCGGTTTGCTTCTGCACATAAGCACCTAAATGCCGATCCGGTCCCCACAGAATTTTTTTGCCTTCGCTATCCAGATGTTCTACTACATCTAAAGCAATTGACGAAGTGACCACCCAGTCCGCACGGGCTTTTACCGCAGCAGAGGTATTGGCATACACCACTACTACTCGGTCCGGATGCTCATCACAAAAAGCAGAAAACGCATCAGCCGGACACCCCAAATCCAGTGAACAGGTCGCTTCCAGCGTTGGCATCAGGACAGTTTTTTCCGGATTGAGGATTTTGGCGGTTTCGCCCATAAATTTCACGCCAGCGACGAGCAGTGTTTTCGCCGGATGGGCGTTGCCGAATCGCGCCATCTCTAAGGAATCCGAGACACAACCGCCAGTCTCTTCGGCTAAGGCCTGGATTTCCGGGTCTGTGTAATAGTGCGCAACCAGAACAGCATCTTTTTGCTGTAATAAGGCTTTAATCCGGCTCTTGTACGCTTGTTTGTCATCGGTTGACAATGGCACAGGCTTTTTCGGGAAGACGAAGTCAAGTTCGTTAAAATGCAGCGCTTGATTCATGCGGATAAACTCCGGGCTGAAAAAGGTGGCGTATTATACACAGCTTTGTCGCTGAGAGACATAATAGGGCGAAGTGTTTGAAATATTCGGGAATTGGTGGGTCATGATGGATTCGAACCATCGACCAACGGATTAAAAGTCCGCTGCTCTACCAGCTGAGCTAATGACCC
>NZ_KL544007.1:0-219237 GCF_000711985.1 Rheinheimera texasensis DSM 17496 | reverse complement strand
TGGTGGGTCATGATGGATTCGAACCATCGACCAACGGATTAAAAGTCCGCTGCTCTACCAGCTGAGCTAATGACCCCTCTCGCGGACGCATATCTTACTTATTTACACGCGCAGTGCAACCAAAATCTGGCAAAAACATCGTTTTAGCCTGCTGACTGCTTAAAAGAACGGCACTATGGCGAATTAGTAACTGATTCTGTCGCAAAGCGACTTTATTGAATGTTTTGAATTAATAGCAGTACTTTGTAAAGCACAACACTACAGAATCGGACCAGATTGCTCGAAATAGGCTTTCAGGAAACGCAAATAAGAAAAAACCGCGTAAACGCGGTTTTAACGGGATTCCAGTTTAGCTTTAGCAGTTGCCGCAGCTTTGGATTTAGGGAAGCTTTTTATCAGCTGGTTATAGTATTTTTTCGCTGCAGCAGCATCATTCTGCTTATCTGCGACTAACCCTAGCTTTAATAAGGCATCCGGAACTTTACTTGAGTTCGGGAACTGTTTTACCACACGCTCATAATGCGTTTTGGCTTTGGCGAATTCGTTTTTCTGGTAATACAACTGCCCCAGCCAATAATGTGAGGTCGAGGTGTATTCAGAATTTGGATAGTTCTTAATGAAATCTTCAAATGCCGGAATAGCGGCCGCGTAATTTCGGTCTTTCACGACATAATTGATAGCCTGCTCATAAGCTTGCGCTTCGTTGAGCTGACCGGTCGCAGCAATCTGTGGGGTAGATGCTGCAGATTCCGCTGCAGCAGCCTCATCGGCTGCTACAACGGCTGCAGGATTGCCCGCTGGCACTACGGCTTCTTGCTGAGCCGGTCCTGTCGCCTGGGAAGACACAGAACCTGCTACAGCGCCACCGAGCCGGCGGTCAATTTCCTGATAGATATCCCGCTGTTGCTGTAATATCTGTTCTAATTTGTAGGAGTGCTCTTCCGTCGTGCCACGTAACTCGCTGACTTCTGTTAACAGAGTCTCGAGCTGTTGCTGCATTGCCAGCTGCGCGGCGGCCCGAGCGTCCACTACCCGCTCCAGTGCGGCAAGCCGCTCTGAAACAGACCCACTGCGAGCAGTTGTCTGAGTGGAAATACCCTGGCTACTGCTGCGACTCAGATCTGCTACCGGAGCAGGATCTGCGGCCACAGCAACCGCGAACAACGATAATACAGTTACAAGCGACTTCTTAACGGTCATGCAAACTCACAACTTAAATTAGTAAACCAGAACAGCGCGACGGTTTTTAGCGAAAGCTTCTTCAGTGTTGCCAGCGTCAACTGGTTTTTCTTCACCGTAGCTTACTACTGACATCTGACCAGCAGCAACACCCAGGTTTTCCAGGTATTTCTGAACTGACTGACCACGACGCTCGCCCAGGGCGATGTTGTACTCTGGAGTACCACGAGCATCAGTGTGACCTTCGATAGTTACAGAGATAGTAGTGCGAGCGCGCAGGAATGCAGCGTGCGCGTCCAGAACTGAAGCGAATTCAGAACGGATGTCAGACTTGTCGAAGTCGAAGTAAATAGTGTTTTGCTGACGCAGAGCTTCTAACTGTTGACGCAGTTGCTCAGCATCGCTCAGACCTTGGTCTGCTACTACTGGCTGGTTTGCGTTTGCGTTTGCATCGCCAGCGTCAGTTTCATTGTTAGAGCTACATGCAGCTAAAGTCAGCACTGGCACAGCAACTAACAAACCTTTTAAAACTTTATTTAAGTTCATGATGTTGTCCTTAGTATTACGATTTAACCAAATTTTTGTATTTTATAAAAACGGCGACCAGGCCGGTGATTTAACCCGGCCGTTGGTAGCTGGCAGCCTTGCTTTAAAGCGACCATCCATGGACACCAGTGCCAGTACTTGGGTATTACTACCATGCAAAGTACTATAGATAATCATTGAGCCGTTTGGCGCAATGCTTGGTGACTCGTCCAGGTAAGTCCGTGTCAGCACTTGCATAAACTTTGTAGTTCTATCCATGCGGGCGATATTATACTGACCGTTTGTCCGGTTTACCATAACTATTGCTTGACCATTTGGCGTATATTTGCCTGCCAGGTTCATTTCACCCTCAAAAGTCACGCGTGTAACCTGGTTTGAAGCCAGTTCTACAGAATAAAGTTGCGGCCGTCCACCACGTTCTGAAGAAAACAAAATACTTTTACCATCAGGAGCCCAGGTTGGTTCAACATCAATTGCACGATGTGCTGCAACTTTAGTCAGGGCTTTTGTCGCGATATCCATCACGTAAATCTCTGAATTGCCATCTTTTGACAAAGTCATCGCCATCTTCCGGCCATCCGGCGACCAAACCGGCGAGCCATTAATGCCTTTGAAAGATGTCAGGATACTGCGGCGGGCAGTATAAACGTCCTGAATATAGATCTGAGATTGTTTACGCTCAAAGGTCACATAAGCCAGCTTTGTACCATCAGGAGACCAGCTCGGCGACATTAACGGCTCTTTAGCTCTTAATAAAACCTGCTCGTTTTCACCATCGTAGTCGGCAACAACTAACTGATAACGATATTCCTGACGGTCACGCACTAACACGTAAGCGATTTTTGTTGAGAAAGCACCACGCTCGCCGGTTAATTTTTCATAAATCACGTCACTCATGCGGTGCGCATACTGGCGGAATTGTTTTCCGGTGATAGTAATTTCACTGGCATGTAAAATATGATTTGTACCGCCAACAATGCGTCCGGCAGCATTCATCATTGGTTGACCGACACCGCCCTTGGCCTTGACAACGTCCACCAGTTCATAGCTGACAGTATACCGGTCCATCCCGACTTCTTTAATTGTCCCCATCACGACAGCCTCAACACCGGTCCGATCCCAAACCGAAGCGTTAAACTGACTGCTGTTTTGCGGTTGTTGCGGCATCCGCATTGCATTGATTGGATTGAATTTACCGCTGCGCATCAGGTCCGCAGAAACAATCTGGCTGATATCCTGATTCGGTTTAGTCGCACCGACAAAAGCAAAAGGTACAATTGCCACAGGGCGGGCGCTGTCTACACCTTCAGTAATAATAATTTCCAATGAAGCCTGAGCACAGCTGGCGATTAGTGCCGCAGCGGCAATCACGGACTTCGTTATCCATCTGAAATTCATATAGTCTCGTCTCTGTGTTATTTCTTAAACGGTAATTTCAATTCACGGAATTGCTGATTTAACTCAGGGTCTTCCGGCATCGGGAAACGACCAACCCGGTTAATTGCATTGACCGCGGCATTACAAACACCCTGATCACCACCAACCACGTTCAGGCTGGTTACAAAACCATTACTGGCCAGTTTCAGCTCGATTACGCACTCTTTGCCGTTCATCGTATCGTCAGTGAACCAGCTCTGACGAACACGTTCAACAATCATCGCAACATATCGTTGTTTTTCAGTCAGCAGTTGTCCCTGTCTGGCGGCACGACGTGCCTCGTCAGCTTCTTCTGCCAACTCGTCCTCCAGCATCATTTCTTCTGCTGCTTTGTCTAATTCCTGCTTACGTTTTTTCTCTTCTGCCTTCTTCTTCTTCAACGCTTCAGCTTTTTTCTTGGCTTCAGCCTCTTTTTTCTTTTTCAGCTCTTCTTCTTTCTTTTTCTTGGCCAGCTCTTCTTTCTTTTTCTTTTCTGCTTCGGCTTTTTTACGCTCTTCTTCTTTTTTCTGTTTATCCAGTTTCTCTTTTTCTTTTTTCTTCTTTAATGCCAGATCTGCTTCTTCTTTTTTCTTTTTGGCCTCTTCTTGCTTTTTCTTGACCTGAATTTCTTTTTGTTCCTGTATTTTCCGCTCTTCCTCAAGCTTTTTTCGTTCTTCCTGCGGATCCTCTTCAGGCTCCTCTGGCTTAGGTTCAGGCTTTGGTGGTTCAGGCTTAGGTTCAGGTTTTTTGCGGGTTGGCTTATCAGCCTCTTTCAGGTTCGGATTTTCAACCACGCTGGCCTGCAAAGGCGCATTGGAAGCCGAATATAACGGCACGATGATCACTTCGTTGTTATCAAAAAAACTAAAATTAACAAAGAGCGCTAACAGCAATGCCAGGTGAAGAGACGCTGATATCTGCAGCGCCTTTTTAAACGCCGGATCCATCTTACTTAGACTCCACGTCTTCAGTCATCAGTCCGACCGCGGGGGCGCCAGCTTCCTTTAACATATTCAGCAAGTGGATCACAGAGTTGTAATCAACCCGGCCGTCCGCTTTGATAATAACCTGAGTACCCGGCTCTATCGTCAGAGTACTCATCACCTCAGCCTGCAGCGCTTCGGCATTAAATGGCCCTTTTTGCAGGCTGTCTTTTTCGAAATAATACAAACCAGCTTCATCTACTGTGGCGATGATAGGAGTTTTATTGTCTTTCATCTGCTCAATAGGTTCGGCTTTAGATTTAGGCAGTTCAACCTTAACACCTTGGGTGATAATGGGCGTCGTTACCATAAAAATAACCATCAGTACCAACATCACATCGATGTATGGGACTACGTTTATTTCCGCCACCATCCGGCGTTTCTTCCGAACATACATTAGTGATTGTCTCCGCTGCTGACGGCCTGACGGTGCAGGATGTTTGAAAACTCTTCGACGAAGTTGGCGTAAGAATTTTCCAGCTGCTCAACGCTATGAGAAAACTTGTTATAAGCGATAACTGCAGGAATTGCGGCAAACAGACCGATAGCGGTGGCGATTAGAGCTTCTGCTATCGGCGGAGCAACCATCGCCAGGGTGGCTTGCTGTACAGCGCCTAACGCCATAAATGCATTCATGATGCCCCAGACTGTACCAAACAGACCAATGTATGGGCTGATAGAACCAACTGTCGCTAGAAACGGCAAGTGCGTTTCTAACCGTTCAACTTCACGGGATAAGCCGACGCGCATCGCGCGTTGAGTTCCTTCCATCACGGCCGCCGGCGAACGTGCTGAGGTTTTGTGCAGACGGGCAAATTCTTTAAAGCCAGCTTTGAACAGAGCTTCCATGCCTGATACGTTGGCACGGGCGCTAACTTCGTTGTACAGCTTGGATAAATCAATGCCAGACCAGAAACGGTCTTCAAATTTGCGACTGTCATCAAGCGCCTGGCTCAGGGCTTTGTTACGCTGGATGATCATGGCCCAAGACACGATAGAAGCAGACATCAGGATCAACATGACGATTTTCACCACGATACTTGCTTCGAGAATTAGACTTAGGACTGAAAGCTGACCTGCCACCGGAATACACCTCTGAACATCTGAAAAAAGGCCACAAATTTGGGCGCTATGATATTGGACACCCGGATTTAACTCAACAGCACCTGCTCGGCATTTGTAAAAAAAATTCAGAACTTTACCGCAATTGCTGGTTTATCCAGCACTGTGTACGGTCAGCTTTGCCAAAAGTTCCTGAATTCGCGATGAACAGATATAGAGAAACGATGAAACGCTGTTTTCCTAAGCCTAATGCTGCAGTATTTTTTTTAATGCAGTCATTGGTAAGACCAATTTCAATAGCTTCTACAGACACCGTCAAATAAGAACCTCAGAGGTTACAACTTAATATTCATGAATAATGCATGAATATTCGCATTAGTATTAGTAATGATTAAGGGCAATTTTTCTCGTTTGAAGTAAATATTCTAAATCCCTAGAATGCGCAGCGTGTTCTGCACTAGCGCAACGATTCATACCGAGGGTTTTGAATTGTAGTGAAGATCACAGAGCGATTGGGTGTTTGGAAACAAAGACCGGGTTGCTCAACATGTTCCCTGGATTTTTTGAAGTCTTACTTCAACTTGTTGCATTGCCCGCTCCCTGAGCGGGTTTTTTTTGCCTTAATAACCACAAAACTGAGCATGCCCGCATCAGACCGGGAGAATACAGACTGTCGTGGTTAGTTTGATGATAACGGTAAATCAAAACCAAAGTGACGATAGGCGTGTTGTGACGCGATCCGGCCACGCGGCGTGCGCTGAATAAAACCTTGTTGAATCAAATAAGGTTCTATCACATCTTCGATGGTCTCTTTTTCTTCACCAATGGCCGCAGCTAAATTGTCCAGCCCCACCGGACCGCCCATAAACTTTTCAATGATGGCCAGGATTAACTTGCGATCCATGTAATCAAAGCCCTGCGCATCGACGTCTACCATCAGCAAAGCCTGATTGGCTATATCAACATCGACTTTACCCTGAGATTTTACCTGTGCGAAGTCGCGTACCCGACGCAACAAACGGTTTGCAATCCGCGGTGTGCCACGAGAACGGCGGGCAATCTCAGTGGCTGCGGCCAGATCCAGAGGCAGGTTTAAGAAATCAGCCGAGCGCTGCACAATTGTGGCCAATTCTTCGGTTTTATAGAATTCGAGGCGCTGGACTATACCGAAACGGTCACGTAACGGTGAAGTCAGTGCACCAGCCCGTGTGGTGGCGCCGACTAGCGTAAATGGCGGTAAATCCAATTTAATAGAGCGCGCAGCCGGCCCTTCGCCAATCATAATGTCCAGCTGATAATCTTCCATCGCCGGATACAGGATCTCTTCGACGACCGGGCTCAAACGGTGAATTTCATCGATAAACAGGACATCGTTTGGTTCAAGATTGGTCAGCAGCGCCGCTAAATCGCCGGCTTTTTCCAGCACAGGACCCGAGGTTTGTTTGATATTGACACCCATTTCATTGGCGACAATCATCGCCAGCGTGGTTTTACCTAAACCAGGCGGACCGAAAATCAACAAATGATCCAATGGCTCTCCCCTGCCTCGTGCAGCTTCGATAAAAATCGCCATCTGCGCACGTACATGGTCCTGCCCGGTGTAGTCAGCCAGCGATTTCGGCCGGATAGCCCGGTCAATCACTTCCTCTTCAATACGGGCTGTCGGGGCCACTAAGCGATCAGCTTCAATCATGTTACCGGCCTTATCGTTAAATCATAGATTTTAATGCGGCTTTTATCAGCTGCTCGCTGCTTAGATCCGCTTTAAATATTTTCTTCACGGCAGTAGCGGCCTGTGAGTGGCTATAACCGAGGCTCAGCAGAGCTCCGACTGCATCCTGCTCCGGGCTGTCCTGTAAGGCAAACTGCTGCACTTCGTCGTCACCGAGCACTAAATGGTCAGTCACCGGTGTATCAATATTTAGTCCCCAGTCCTTTAACCTGTCACGCATTTCAACCAGCAGACGTTCAGCGGTCTTTTTGCCAACGCCGGGAAGCTTCACTAACGTACTGATATCGTTGGCCTGGACACAACGGACAAACTGACTGGCCGTCAGACCTGACAAAATGGTCAGCGCCATTTTCGGCCCTATCCCGTTGGCCTTTATCAACTGACGAAACAAACTGCGTTCAGCCACCGAGCTGAAACCGTATAACAGCTGCGCGTCTTCACGCACGACAAAATGGGTATAAATAATCGCTTCCTGCCCGGTGGCCGGCAAACTATAAAAACTGGTCAGCGGCAATTGCACTTCATAACCAACACCGCCGACTTCCAGCAGAATTTCCGGCGCTTGTTTTTCCAGCACCACACCGCGTAAACGCCCAATCATGAATACCTGCCTGAAGAACTGAAACTGCGGAACAAACTAACACGCCCTAACGGCGCAAACGCCCACGCACTGTTTTGCTGGCCTGGCCGGCCAAATGCAATAAACTTTGCTGAGTATGCCCATGGCACAGTGCAACAGCAAGCGCATCGGCAGCATCGGCCTGCGGGTTTGCCGGCAATTTCAGCAACGATTTCACCATATGCTGGACCTGCTCTTTTGCTGCAGCACCAGTGCCAACCACCGACTGCTTAACTTGACGTGCTGAGTATTCGTAAACGTCTAACCCGGCAAACTTCGCTGCAACTATCGCAGCACCACGCGCCTGCCCGAGCTTTAAAGCAGAATCCGGATTACGCGCCATAAAGACTTGTTCAATGGCAAAGACGGTTGGCTGGGTTTGCTGAATAATTTGGCTGACGCCGTCAAAAATCTGTTTCAGCCGGTCCGGCATCTCCGTCAACGTCATGCGGATACAGCCACTGGCGATATATTCAAATTTACTGCCATGCTGTCGGATCACACCGTAACCGGTGAGCCTGCTGCCAGGGTCAATGCCGAGAATAATCTGCACTATTCCACCAGCGCCAGCACGTCGTCAGCGATCTCGGCATTGTGATAAACGTTCTGCACGTCATCGAAATCTTCCAGCATATCAATCAGCTTAAAGAATTTGACCACAGTGTCTGCACCGATCTCGGCTTTGGTAGACGGCACCAGGCTGATTTCTGCATGTTCAGCAGTCAGGCAGCTCCGCTCCAAAGCTTCTTTCACATCAACAAAGGCCTCCGGCGTGGTCAGCACTTCGGCTGAGCCGTCTTCGTGCATCACCACATCGTCAGCACCGGCATCCAATGCTAATTCCATCAGCTGATCTTCATTAACACCCGGCGCAAAACTCAACATGCCCTGACGACTGAACAGGTAAGACACTGAACCGTTGGTGCCCAGATTGCCGCCATATTTGGTAAAGGCGCTGCGAACGTCCTGGACTGTGCGTTTGTGATTATCGGTCAGGGTTTCGACAATAATCGCTACACCGTTTGGACCATAACCTTCATACACCAGCTCTTCGAAGTTTTCGCCGTCACTGTCACCGGCACCGCGTTTCACCGCCCGGTCAATCACATCGCGCGACAGGTTATTCACTAAAGCTTTGGCAATAGCAGTGCGTAAACGTGGATTGCCATCCGGATCAGGACTTTGTTTGGCCGCAACTGTCAGTTCGCGAATCAGTTTGGTGAAGATTTTGACTTTTTTGGCATCCTGACGCGCCTTGCGGTGCTTCATATTGGCCCATTTACTATGTCCGGCCATCATGTACTCCATGGTTTAAACAGCAGCAGCGCTGCGGTATGCAACTTCAACAACAGAAAAAACGGCGACTGATGTCGCCGCTGTTACTGACTTTGGGTCTTGTTGACCATTATTTCTGTTCTTTTATCACGACCTGCACGCTGAGCTCAGCAAGCTGCTGTGGATTAGCAAACCCTGGAGCATCAGTCAGCGGGCAAGCAGCCGTGGCAGTTTTCGGGAACGCCATCACATCACGGATGGATGTAGCGCCAGTCATCAACATCACCAGACGGTCCAGACCAAACGCCAAACCTGCATGCGGAGGCGCACCGTAACGCAGCGCTTCTAACAGGAAGCCGAATTTCTCGGCGGCTTCTTCATCGCTAATCCCCAGCAACTGGAACACTTTGGCCTGTACATCCGCAGTATGGATACGCACGGAGCCACCGCCTAATTCGGTGCCGTTTAACACCATATCGTAGGCGTTGGACAACAAATTGCCTAAATCTAACTCGGCCATCGGCGTATTCAGGAACGCATCTGTATCCAGTGGTGAGGTAAACGGGTGATGCACAGCAGAAAAACTACCATCATCGTTTTCTTCAAACATAGGGAAGTCGATCACCCACAGCGGACGCCAGCCCTGAACAGTCAAACCAAGCTCTTCGCCTAGTTTCAGCCGCAGCGCGCCCATGGCTTCACACACCACTTTATAGCGGTCAGCGCCAAAGAAAATCAGGTCGCCATTCTCGGCTCCGGTGCGGCGCAGAATTTCCGCGATGATTTCCGGTGTCAGGAACTTCGCCACCGGCGACTGGATACCCTCGGAGCCAGCATTGATGTCATTAACCTTCAGCCAGGCCAGGCCTTTGGCACCATAGATGCCGACAAAAGCGGTATAACCGTCGATGTCTTTGCGTGAGACCTTCTCAGCTGCCCCTGGCACTTTTAATGCCACCACGCGGCCTTTCGGGTCGTTGGCTGGTGCAGAGAACACTTTAAATTCAACATCTTTGACTAAATCAGCGATGTCGACAAACGACATCGGGTTACGCAGATCCGGCTTGTCTGAGCCATACAAGCGCATCGCTTCGTTATACGTCATTTGAGGGAATTCGCCGAGATCGACCTGCAGCATTTCGTTAAACAGCTGACGCGCCATTTTTTCGGTCACAGCACGCACTTCAACTGCCGTCATAAAGCTGGTTTCGATATCAATTTGGGTGAATTCCGGCTGACGGTCGGCACGTAAATCTTCGTCGCGGAAACATTTGACGATCTGATAATAACGGTCCATCCCCGCCATCATCAGCAGTTGTTTAAACAGCTGTGGAGATTGCGGCAGCGCGAAGAACTGGCCTTTATGCGTACGGCTTGGCACCAGATAATCACGGGCACCTTCCGGCGTTGCTTTCGTCAGGATTGGGGTTTCGATATCCATGAAACCGTGGCTGTCCATGAAGTTACGCACAAAGCTGGTAACCTTGGCGCGGAATTTCAGCCGATCGCTCATCAGCGGACGACGTAAATCGAGGTAACGATACTTCAGACGCTGTTCTTCTGAGTTGTTTTGATTAAAATCCAATGGCAGCGCCGGTGATTTGTTCAGAATGGTCAGGCTGGAGGCATACACTTCCACAGCGCCTGTTGCCATCTCAGCATTCACTTGTGAATCTGGACGGGCGCGCACTGAACCCTCGATTTTTACGCAAAATTCAGCGCGTAATTCAGCGGCCTGAGCAAAAAGATCGGTTAAATCGGGATCAAAGAATACCTGCACTAAGCCTTCGCGGTCGCGTAAATCAACAAAAATCAACCCGCCTAAATCGCGGCGACGATTGACCCAACCACACAATGAAACCTGTTGACCTACGTGTTGTGCACTCAAGGCACCGCAATAATGGCTACGCATGAACTTATCCTTTAAACCGGCCGAGCTGAAATGACAGCGGAAAAATGAGCGCCAATTATATAGAAATGACTGCTAATGTCACGGCCCCAAGCAGCGAACATCGCAGAATTGAGTGACTGCGCTCGTCGCGCTGATTGTTGCTGTGGCCAGAACCGCTGATTTTAGGCGTCACGGCTAAAGCGGTACTGACCTTTACCCTGTTGTTTCGCCTCATACATCAGACCGTCGGCAGCCTTGAGCAGACTTTGTGGATCCGTACCATCATCCGGGTACATGCCAATACCAATGCTTGCGCCGACTTTGGCCTGACACACCGACAATTGCACCGGTTGCGCCAGATGCATCAGGATTTTTTCAGCGACCAGCGCCGCGTCATCGCGGTCAAGCAGTCCAGTTAACAACACGACAAATTCATCACCACCAAACCGCGCCACAGTGTCACTTTTACGCACGCAGTGTTTCAGCATAGCCGCAACACGGGTCAGTAACTCATCGCCGACATGGTGACCATGGTTATCATTAACCGCTTTAAAACCGTCTAAATCGATAAACAACAGCGCCAGCTTCTCCTGATGCCGGGCATGCTGTAACACGGCCTGCTCCAGGCGTTCCTGTAACAGTGCGCGGTTCGCCAGCTGGGTCAGGTCGTCATGCGTGGCCATAAAGCGCATTTTCTGTTCCATTTCACGCCGAAGCCCAACCTCGCGGCGCAATGACATATTCCAGAAAAACACCACGGCAAACAGCAATAAACCCGCGCCAACAATCTGCAGCACCAGAGTATAAATCCGGTCCTGCGCCAGGCCTGGGTCCACATCGAGCAGGAACCAGCGATTGCGGATCTCCGCCCGGTCCGCTTCCGATAAAGTACGTAAGCCCTGATCAATGGCCTGCAATAGCAAGGGGTAGTCTTTACGCACAGCAAACAATGAAGGGGTCACTGGCATGTCTGGCGGCAAGTGCATGCGCAGATTACTGTATTCTGGCTTTCGCAAAGTGCCGCCGGCGACCATCAGCGTGTCAATAGCAAAATTGACGCGCCCCTGCTGCAACATCTCCAGACTTTCGTCGTAATGTGAGGTCGGCACTAATTTGATATCCGGGAACTGCTGTTCGAGTAATAGATTGATATCGTAGTCTTTTTCGACGGCCACTGTACTGCCGCTCAATTCACGCATCGAGCTGATTGCTGCCGTCTGCCCAAGACTTAACACCGCCCACTGCGAGGGCCAGAAGTTCAGACTGAAATCTGCTTGTTGCTTGCGCTCTTCGGTGTCAGCCATATTTGCAATCATGTCGAGCTTTTTCGCCAGAAAATCGTCCACCAGCTGCTTCCAGTCTGTGTAGGGTACCGCTGTAAGCTCTACACCCAAGCGCTGATTAAGCTTGGTCAGGATATCCTGGGTCACGCCTTTAAACTGACCATCAGCATCGACAAACTCCATCGGCGGCCAATTGGCCATCACACCGACCCGGATAACGTGATGCTCCTTCAGCCATTGCTGAGTTTCATCGCTGAGCGGCACTTGCTGGCGAAAACTGTTGAAGTAGCCAGTCTCAGGCCGCGTCAACCAGCGTTTCTCAATCGCTTCCAGCTGATCCTGTGTGATAGCCTGAAAACCTTGTTTCAGCTGCTCAGCGAGCTTTCCGGCGTCTTCCGCAACCAACACTTGCAATTCAGTCTGGTAACGCGGTTGATCTAACTTTTGATACGCATTGGCATTGGTTTGCAATACCCTATGCTGCATCACTAAATCAGAGATAAAAAAGCCGGCAATCTCATTGCGTTCAAAAGCGCGCAGCATTTCTTCCAGCTTTTCAAAACTGCGGATTTGCAGCGCGGGGAAATCCTGGCGCAATTTATCCAGATAAGAGGCTGCCGCAAAGACACCAACCGGCAGGCTAACCTGCTGCAAAGTGCTCAACTGCCTGCCACTGCTGTAGTAAAAAGACGACATCAGGCGATAAACAGGCCAAACCGGACGGACGTCGGCCGGTGCCTGCGGTCCCACGGGATAGCCCATATGCGCATCGACCCGGCCCTGGCGTAACGTTTTTAATCCTTGTGTGGTGGTCTCGGGCACCATCGCTATCGGGATACCAGTTTGTTCAGACCACAACTGCCACAAATCAACTAACAGCCCTTGCGGCAAGCCGTTTGGTGTGACATTCATCAGCGGAGGATTACCTTCGGCCATCGCGACCAGCACGGTATTTTCGTCGCTGATACCACTGAGCCAGCGCCGTTCAAGCTTTTCGGTGAAACCGCCTGGCATTGCAGCGAAGGCCTGACGCAGGTGCGCGGCTAACTCAGGCCGGCCAGACTGTACCGCATAAGTTAATTCCATTTTCTGTAGCGGCAATTTACGAAAAAGCGGGAATTGCTCCTGCAATTCTTTATAACGTGCGTAACGTGGACTTAACCTGTCCTGCGCGGTAAAGGCTTTAATCTCCCCCTGTAACGCCGCATCATAAAGGCTGTCCTGCAATGCAAATTCACGGATAGTTGCGCCCGGCACAGCCTGTGCCAGTGCGGTGCCATTTGCCGACTGTCGCAGGGAGCCGACGATATAGGGTTTGAGCTGTGCCAGTTGATTGACGTTATTTAAGTCACGGTGCACAAAGACATTGCTGTAGACATCCACCAGCGTAGGCCCGAGCAGATACTGCTTTTCACGTTCTTCACTGCGATTAAGCCCGGCCACCACATCGATTTTGCCTTGCTCCAACGCCCTGGCTAATTCAGTCCGGTCCAGAATTTGCAGATCCAGCGTTAAGCCAGCGCTTTTCGCCAGCTGTGTCCACAAATCAACCACCAGCCCAACCGGCCGTTGCTGATTATCCAGATATACATAAGGGTAGATGTCGGCATTCGTGCCAACGATGAGACGACCAGACTGTAGAGCCCGATCTTCGGTTGCAGCGTGCAGCCAGCCGCTGACCAAAACACAAAACAGCAATATGATATGCTTCAACAAAATGTACTCTCATCAGGTGCTGTCAGTCAGACCAGACTTATTATGATGTATTATCTTGGCTGCCCGATGTGGGCACATGAACACTGGCGGGGCAGTCTGTTTGATGACCACTGCAGCCCTTCTGACTTTTTAGCCCAATACAGCAGATATTTCAATGCAGTAGAAGGCAATACCACTTTCTATGCTGATCCATCACCTGCCACTATTTTGCGCTGGCAAAGTCAGGCGACGACTCATTTTCGTTTCACGCTGAAAATCCCGAAGCTGATCAGTCATCAGTTGCGTGGCGAGGCCAGGGCCGATGCGTTGAGCCAATGGCAGAGTTTGATGGCGCCGTTACAGTCACAGATTGGGTTGTGCCATTTACAGTTAAGCGGCCAGTATTTGGTGACTACCGATGCAGATTTTGCGGGGTTATTACAGCAACTACGCCAGTTTAGCCCTGTTGCTGTGGAAGTCCGTCATCCTGCCCTATTCAATAAAGGACCGGCAGAACAGCAACTCCATCAGCTGTTAAGACAATCCGGTTGTGAACGGGTTATTCTGGATAGCCGCGCTTTATTTGCGCAGCCACCGGTAAGTGTAGCTTTACAGGACGCGCAACAGAAAAAGCCGAGATTACCGGTGCATGTCTGTGCATTAGGGCCAAATCCAATGTTCCGGTTTATCGGCGTCTCAGACCTCGCCGCCAACCGGCCGTTTTATCAACCCTGGCTACATAAAATGGCGCAGTGGCTGAGCGAAGGCCGCACACCCTATGCGTTTTTCCACACCGAAGATAACCAAAGCGCGCCTTTGTTAGCCCGACAATTTGCCAGCGAGCTGGCAACGCTGACTGGTGTTTCGCATCCGGTGCTTAAGCCCTGGCCAGCAGATTTAGCCCCTTCGCAAAACACGCTGTTTTGAAAGCCTGCCCAAGTCAGGTAGTTTTTGCTACTATGCCGGCTGTTTCAGCCAGTCTTAATCCCGCTTTGTGATGCAGCCCATGACGCAAAAAGATGCAATTTATGCCGAGCCTTTGGCTCAGGTACAGGACTTCTGCTTCGACGCCGATGTGGTCGAAGTTTTCCCCGATATGATCCAGCGCTCAGTACCCGGTTATCAGACCATTATTCAGACTATTGGCAAACTGACACAGCGTTATCAGCAGCAAAACAGCAATTACTACGATTTGGGTTGTTCGCTCGGCGCGGCCAGTCTGGCGATGCGGCGTCAGCTCAGCGACAGCAGCAGCCGGATCATTGCCGTCGACAACAGTCCGGCGATGGTCGAACGCTGCCGGCTGCATTTGCAGGCGTTCCGCAGCGAAGTGCCGCTGGAGGTACAACTCGGTGATATTCGCGAACTAGCCATTGACAATGCGGCGATGGTGGTCAGCAATTTTACCCTGCAGTTTTTGCCCAAAGCCGACCGCGACGCCTTAGTGACACGCATTTACCAGGGGCTCAAACCTGGTGGTATTTTTATTCTGTCAGAAAAAGTCATTTTCGAAGACGCACTGACTCACGAATTACTGATTGATTTACACCACGATTTTAAGCGGGCCAACGGTTATTCCGAACTGGAGATCAGCCAAAAACGCACAGCGCTGGAGAACGTCATGAAACCCGACACCATTGCCCAGCATCAACAAAGATTCAATGCGGCTGGCTTTGCCAGTGCGACCGTGTGGTTCCAGTGTTTTAATTTCTGTTCGATGGTGGCGGTCAAACAAGGAGCCACCGGGCAACAAGGAGCCGCAGATGCAGTGGTTTAATGATTTTTATGCCTTGATAGCCAAAACCAAACTGGCGCCCTGGCTTAATGTGCTGCCGGCACAACTCAGCCATTGGTATAAAGACGCTTTGCACGGCGATTTTAAGCAATGGCAAAAAGTGCTGGACCACTTGCCCAAGACGCAAACTACGCAGGTCAATCTGCAAAGCGCCGTGGCTATTGGCGCAGCGGATGAATTATCCGACGGTGCCCGTCAGCGTCTGGAAGTGTTGCTTAAACAACTGATGCCCTGGCGCAAAGGCCCGTTTGACATTCACGGCCTGCACATCGATACCGAGTGGCGCAGCGACTGGAAATGGGACCGGGTGCTGCCGCATCTGGCACCGCTGCAGCATCGCACTGTGCTCGATGTCGGCTGTGGCAGCGGTTATCATTTATGGCGAATGCGCGGTGCCGGCGCTGAACTTGTAGTAGGCATCGACCCCAGTCAGTTGTTTTTCTGCCAGTTTCAGGCAATTAAACATTTTCATCCGGACCCGGCTGTGCATTTACTGCCAATCGGCATCGACGACATGCCGGAGCTGAAAAGCTTTGATACGGTATTTTCAATGGGCGTGCTGTACCACCGCCGTTCGCCGCTGGATTTTTTACAGCAGCTGAAAAACCAGCTCCGGCCGGGCGGCCAATTGGTGCTGGAAACGCTGGTGGTGCCAGGTGATGCCCAGACCGTGCTGGTGCCGACTGACCGCTACGCCAAAATGCGCAATGTCTGGTTTATTCCAAGCACCGCTGCGCTGGAACTCTGGCTGCAGCGCATCGGTTTTACCGATGTCCGTGTTGTCGACCTGAATCAGACCAGTCTGGATGAACAGCGCGCTACTGAATGGATGCAAAATGAAAGTCTGGTTGATTTTCTTGACCCGACTGATCATAGTAAGACCATTGAAGGTTACCCGGCACCGCTGCGGGCGGTGATTGTGGCAACTGCCTGATCCTAAGAGGAAATTTATGCGCTACCGCCCTAAATCGACGCTGGAACAATGGCGGATCCTGCAGGCAGTGGTGGACGCAGGCGGTTACGCGCAGGCGGCGGAATTACTGAATAAAAGCCAGTCCAGTCTGAACCACGCCGTAGCAAAGTTGCAAAATCAACTTGGCGTTGAATTGCTGCAAGTGATCGGTCGCAAGGCGTTTTTAACGCCAGCCGGTGAAGTGATGCTGCGCCGCTCCCGCCTGCTGACCCAGCAAATTGAAGATCTGGAATTGTTGGCCGCCAATATCGATATGGGTTGGGAGCCGGAGCTGCGCCTGGCCGTCGAAATTATCTATCCACGCGACAAACTGTATCAGGCCTTGTCGCAGTTTTACCCGCAAAGCCGCGGCAGCCGAATTCAGATTATCGATACCGTCATCACCGGTAGTGCAGAGATGATCCTCGAAGCCAAGGCAGATTTAGTCATCGCAGCGACCCCCATCATCCCCCGTGGTTATCTGAGTGAGCCGCTTTGCATTACCCAGATGGTGCTGGTCTGTGCACCAGACCATCCACTGACTGCCATAGCAGCGCTTGATGCCGACGAACTGAGTCAGCATCTGCAAATTGTGATCCGCGATACCGGGCAAAAACCAGCCGAAAATGCCGGCTGGCTCAAGGCCGAACAGCGCTGGACTGTCGGCAACTTTTATGAAGCCATGATCATTCTACAACGTGGCCTGGGGTTTTGCTGGTTACCGGAATTTATTGTGCAGCAGGCTCTGCAGGATGGCAGCCTGGTAAGACTGCAACTGCGACAAAGCACTGAACGACAAATTCCGCTGTCGCTGGTGATCCCGAAAGAAGACAAATTAGGCCCGGGTGGCCGGCAACTGCGCCAGATCATCCTCGCCGCTCATGGCAAATCAGGAACTTAACATGCTAAACACTGAACTGACTGAACTGATGCAACAAAGTGCAAAGGACGCTGTAGCTTTTGCCAAAGATGAACATCAGGTCGAACTGGATTTAACTCTGGAGTCGCTGCCACTGGTCGACGTACTACTCAGCAACATTGCTCATCAACAACAAAAACAACGTTTGTCCGACGCCCACATGTTCGCCTTATGTAACATCTTCGGCGCTTATTTAGGCCAGGTGTTTATCAGCGTGGTTGGGGGGGAATGGGTGCATCAAACTGCGGACGAATCAGCACCTTATGTCAGCCTGAATTATAACAATAAAGAGTTTCCGCTGGCTTCGCTGGTTTATCACAAAGTGACCAAAAACCCGGATTTAAGCGTCAACGACTATGTCCGGCAGGCGATCAGCAACGCCATGCAATAAGGGCCAGGCGCCCGACTGCTCAGTCCTGTGTAAGAGCGCGCTGATTAAACCTTTTGTCTTGCCGGCAAACAAGGTAAAATGCGCGCGTTTTTTTATCCCCTTTTTAACTCAAAGCCATCGAGGATAACCGTGAGCGAGCAAAAAACTTCATTAAGTTACAAAGACGCAGGGGTCGATATTGATGCCGGTGAAGCACTGGTTGATCGTATCAAAGGTGCGGTGAAACGCACTACCCGCAAAGAAGTGATTGGTGGTCTCGGTGGTTTTGGCGCTATGTGTCAAATTCCGGCCGGTTATAAAGAACCGGTGTTAGTCTCAGGCACCGACGGTGTCGGCACTAAACTGCGTCTGGCAATGGATTTAGGCCGTCATGACAGTGTCGGTATCGACCTGGTCGCTATGTGTGTCAACGACATCGTGGTGCAAGGCGCAGAGCCGCTGTTTTTCCTCGATTATTACGCCACCGGTAAGCTGAATGTCGATACGGCCGCCACTGTCGTTGAAGGCATTGCCCGTGGTTGTGAACTCTCTGGTTGTGCGCTGGTTGGTGGTGAAACCGCTGAAATGCCGGGCATGTACCACGGTGATGACTATGACATCGCCGGTTTCTGTGTTGGTGTGGTGGAAAAAGCCGACATTATCGACGGCAGTCTGGTGAAACCAGGCGATCAGCTGATCGCACTCGCCTCTTCTGGCCCACACTCGAACGGTTTTTCGCTGGTACGCAAAATTCTCGAAGTCAGCGGCCAGTCACCAGATACTTTATTGGGCGAGAAAACTCTGGCCGATCATTTGTTGGCGCCAACCCGCATCTACGTGAAAAACCTGCTGAATTTAATCAAACAACTGCCAGTGCATGCGCTGTGTCACATCACCGGCGGTGGTTTCTGGGAAAATATCCCACGCGTATTACCTGAGCACACCAAAGCCGTGGTGAACGAGCAAAGCTATCAGTGGCCGGCGATTTTTGACTGGTTACAACAGCAAGGCAACGTGACCCGCTACGAAATGTACCGCACCTTTAACTGTGGTGTGGGTATGATTGTTGTTGTCAGTCAGGACAACCTCAGCAAAGCTCTGGAACTGCTGCAACAAGCTGGCGAAAAAGCCTGGCACATCGGCGAGATCCAGGCTGCCGTCAGTGGTGATGCGCAAGTGATTATCCCTGGTGTGAACGCATAACGATGAAATCCATCGTTGTGCTCATTTCAGGCAGCGGTTCAAATCTGCAAGCCATTCTGGATGCCTGCAAGGCCGGCTTTATTGCCGGTCGTGTCAGCGCTGTGATCAGCAATAAAGCCGGTGTATTTGGTTTAAACCGGGCCGCTGACGCCGGCGTACCGGCACTGGTACTCGATCATAAACAATATGCTGACCGCGCCCGCTATGACTTAGCACTGTGCCAGCTGATTGACCAGCATCAACCGGATTTGGTGGTCCTGGCCGGTTTTATGCGTATTCTTACGCCTGAGTTTGTCGCGCATTACAGTGGCCGCCTGCTGAATATCCATCCATCGCTGCTCCCTAAATATCAGGGGCTGAATACGCATCAGCGCGCGATTGATGCCGGCGATGCGGTGCATGGCTGCAGCGTGCATTTTGTCACAGCTGAACTGGACGGTGGCCCTGTTGTTTTGCAGGCCAAAGTGCCGGTATTCCCGGAAGATGACGCGGCAGCAGTTGCCGCCCGCGTGCATGAACAGGAACACCGCATTTATCCGCTAGTCGTGCGTTGGTTTTGCCAGGACCGTTTACAACAACAAGCTGATAAGGCATTGTTAGACGGCCACATTCTTTCACCACACGGATATGCCGATGATGATGAATAAACAATGGCGCCTTCTGGCGTCATTTTTTTGCCTGAGCCTGCTCATTCCAGCTCAGGCGCAACAAACAACAGTAACCGCCCCTGCGGCAGCAGTCAGTCAAGCTCCTGCTGGACTCAAGCCATTCAGCGCCAAATATCAGGTGCTCCGCTCTGGTAAAGTCCACGGCGAGGCAGAACGCTACTTAAAACCCTGGGGCCAGGGCTTTGAACTCGGCTATAAAAGTAAAATCAGCTGGCTGATTTTTAAAGATGAACGCCATGAGCGCTCGCGGTTTGTGTTGAAAGACGGCCATCTGCAGCCATTTTATTATCAGTTAAAACGCTGGGGTACAGGCCCGGGCCGGCACTACGAGCTGAATCTGGACTGGACTAAACAAGAGCTGCTGACTGGCAAAGAAAAAGCCGCAAAACCACTTGAATGGGATAAACAATGGCTGGATCAGCTGAGTTATCACAGTCAGCTTGTACTGGAACTGGCTGCCGGTAAAACTGAGTTCAGCTTTGATGTACTGACCCGGCATGGCGATCCACGTAGCTATCAATACAAAGTGACTGGTGAAGAATTATTGTCCCTGCCCGCCGGCCAGCTAAAAACCATCCGGGTTGAGCGCGTCGGAAAAGATCTGGATAAACAAGTCGTGGCCTGGGTGGCGCCTGAACTGGATTATTTGCTGGTGAAACTGTGGCAGGCCGAGGACAAAGTCGAGCAATTCGACGTCCAGCTGCAGAGCTATCAGTTTAATTAAGTTAGAAATGCGGTGCGTTGGTTAAAACCGACGCACCATCTCTCCCGCTTTCCACAACATTGCTTCCCCCACCGCCATCGGCTGCCAGGCTTCGTTGCAAGTTAGCGGCATTGTCGCGACAATAGTCACCACATCACGCTCGGTGGTTTCGCGGGCAAAATCGATATCGACATCGACATCAGATAAGCGCGCCAAACCAAAAGGCGCACGGCGGGTGATGTGATGTAATTTAGTGCTGCAATAACAAAACAGATAATCCCCATCCGACAGCAATAAATTAAACACGCCCTGGCGGCGCAGACCATCACATAGCTTTTTCACATAAGCAAACAGCTGCGGCCGGCTTTTCGGCCCCTGCGGATATTTTTCGGCGAGCGCTGATAACAGATAACAAAAAGCCCGCTCACTGTCGGTGGTGCCGACCGGCTGAAACTGGCGACATGGCAGTTTTTTGTAGTCGCTGAGCTGACCATTGTGCGCATAAGTCCAGTAACGTCCCCATAATTCGCGGGTAAAAGGATGCGTATTTTCCAGCGCAACCCTGCCCCGGTTGGCCTGACGCACATGTGCTACTACCACATTACTTTTGATCGGATAGTCCGTAATAAGCTCTGCCACGCGGGAATGATGACTAGCCGCAGCATCTTTGAATGTCGACACGCCCTTGCCCTGATAAAAGGCAATGCCCCAGCCGTCTTTGTGTGGCCCGGTATTCCCCCCACGCTCACGCAGGCCTTTAAAACTAAAACAAATATCGGTCGGCACATTGGCCGACATACCTAATAATTCACACATAACACAATCTCAAATCCAGATGCGGTCAGCCTACCAGCGCGCTGCGGATCTGGCCAGTACCAAAGGGTTCTTAGGCAGAAGCAAAGTACTATCCACAAAACTGTACAGTTGTTCAGCTACACTTGGCGAGATCGGTATCCGCTGATTCAGGAACTGCTTGCATCTTAACGGTAAGGCTTATACCCTATCGCAGTTAGTGGTCAGACCTCTTATCAGGAGAACAAGATGGAATTACTCGTTTTTATTGCTTTATTACTGGTGCTGGTCGGCATCCTCGCCTATCACAGAGCCAGTCTGACGCTGTTTACCGCCGCCATTGGCGGTTTGTTAGTGCTTGGCAGCTTCTTTGGCACTGTTGGTCTGGTTGGCTGGATCCTGTTTGCCGCCGTCGCATTGCCGCTTAACATCGCCAGTATTCGTCAGCAGCACATCACTAAACCGCTGCTGAAACTGTATCGCAAAATTATGCCGGAAATGTCCAGCACGGAAAAAGAAGCCATTGATGCCGGTACTACCTGGTGGGAAGGCGATCTGTTCCGTGGTAATCCGGATTGGCACAAATTACATAATTTCCCGAAACCCCGCTTAAGTGCAGAAGAGCAAGCTTTTCTAGATGGCCCGGTTGAAACTGTGCTGAAAATGGTCGACGACTGGCATGTCACGCACGAGCGCACCGACTTATCGCCAGAAGTCTATAACTACTTAAAAGATCAGGGCTTCTTTGCCATGATCATCAAAAAACAATACGGCGGCCTTGAGTTCTCTGCCTACGCGCAATCTTGTGTATTACAGAAACTCACCAGTAAAAGCATGGTGCTGTCGAGTACAGTCGGTGTGCCAAACTCGTTAGGCCCCGGCGAACTGCTGCAACACTATGGCACCAAAGAGCAGCAGGACTATTACCTGCCGCGTCTTGCCAAAGGTTTAGAAGTTCCCTGTTTCGCGCTGACTTCACCGGAAGCAGGTTCTGACGCCGGTGCTATTCCGGATTTTGGCGTGGTGTGTAAAGGCGAATGGGAAGGCAAAGAAATCATCGGTATGCGCCTGACCTGGAACAAACGCTATATCACGCTGGCGCCTATCGCGACCGTCTTAGGTCTGGCGTTTAAACTGCAAGACCCGGACAATTTGCTGGGTGACAAAGAAGATTTAGGTATCACTTGTGCGCTGATCCCGGTCACGACGCCAGGTGTGAAAATTGGCCGTCGCCACTTCCCGCTGAACGTGCCGTTCCAGAATGGCCCGACGCAAGGTCAGGATGTATTTGTCCCACTCGACTACATCATCGGTGGCCCATCAATGGCAGGTCAGGGCTGGCGCATGCTGGTTGAATGTCTGTCGGTTGGCCGCGCTATTACCCTGCCGTCCAACAGTACCGGCGGCATCAAGTCTGTTGCTTTAGCCACCGGCGCTTATGCCCGCATTCGTCGTCAGTTCAAATTACCTATTGGTAAAATGGAAGGCGTGGAAGAAATCATGGCCCGTATTGGCGGTTACGCCTATATGGCTGATGCCTCCACCACGATGTCAGTTGGCTCTATCGACCTTGGCGAAAAACCATCAGTCATTTCAGCTATTACCAAATACCATATGACTGAGCGGATGCGCCAGGCCATCATCGATGCGATGGATGTACATGGCGGTAAAGGCATTTGTATGGGGCCAAACAACTACTTAGCCCGTGGTTATCAGGGCGCTCCTGTGGCGATTACAGTTGAAGGTGCCAACATCCTGACGCGTAACATGATCATCTATGGTCAGGGCGCTATCCGTTGTCATCCTTATGTACTAGCTGAACTACAGGCCGCACAGCTTGATGATGAACGCGCGGCAGTGACAGCCTTTGACCGGGCGCTGTTTGGCCACATCGGTTTTAGTATCAGTAACTTCTTCCGTACTTTCTGGTTGTCACTGACTAACAGTTCTTTCAGCCACGCACCAGTACAGGATGAAACCGCGAAGTACTACAAGCAGATGAACCGCTTCAGTTCGGCTTTAGCGCTGATGTCGGATATCGCCATGGCGACACTGGGCGGTGATTTAAAACGTCGCGAGCGTATCTCGGCGCGCCTTGGTGACATCTTAAGTATGTTGTACATCACTTCCGCTATCCTGAAGCGTTACAACGACGAAGGCCGTCAGGCGCAGGACTTAGCACTGGTGCAATGGGGCTGTGAAGATAACCTGTTCCGTGCGCAGCTAGCGCTGGATGAGTTATTTGATAACTTCCCGAACCGGATTGTTGGTGCAGTGTTTAAACGTGTGGTATTCCCGTTTGGCCGCTCGTTACGCCGTCCAAGCGACCAGGTTGAGCATCAGGTTGCACGGATCATGCAAACGCCTTGCGAGGCCCGTTCACGCTTAGGTACCCATTTGTATCTGACCGACGAGCCAAACAACCTGCTCGGCCAGCTGGAAAAGGCTTTGGCGGATATTCTGGCTGCAGAGCCACTGTTTGACAAAGTCATGCACGCTGCCAACAAAAAGCTGCCGTTCTATCGCTTAAATGAAGTGGCGGATTTAGGCTTAAGCCTTGGTGTCCTGAGTCAGACAGAAGCCGAGAAACTGCGTGTGGCTGAAGTGGGCCGGTTAAAAACCATCAATGTCGATGACTTTGACCCTATTGATCTGATGGCGGACAAGTCACTGTTGGAATCAGACGCTAAAGTGGCTGAACAAGCCGCATAAGCCTCAGCAACTCTGTACTATCAAGCCGGCTACTCAGCCGGCTTTTTATTGCCCGCAATATCCGTATGCCGTCAAATACCAGTTACAGCGCGGCTTTGATGCCGAAGCTCTATGGCGACAAACAACGTTTAGGATGAGTGACAGGCATAACCGGATAAACGACGGAGGAAAATGCAGAACTGCAGAAAAGCAAAAACCCGCTATTGCGGGCTCTGAGAAGATGGTCGGTGATGCAAGATTCGAACTTGCGACCCCTTGGACCCAAACCAAGTGCGCTACCAAGCTGCGCTAATCACCGACATTTTACTTCTTTACCAACTAACACGCTGAATTGGGGTGGCTGATGGGGCTCGAACCCACGACAACCGGAATCACAATCCGGGGCTCTACCAACTGAGCTACAGCCACCGCTGACTTCAACGTTCTCTTTAAGTAAATGGCGCGCCCGATAGGACTCGAACCTATGACCCACGGCTTAGAAGGCCGTTGCTCTATCCAGCTGAGCTACGGACGCAGAACTCGCGGCCACAGAAGCGCTCTACTTAAAGATGGTCGGTGATGCAAGATTCGAACTTGCGACCCCTTGGACCCAAACCAAGTGCGCTACCAAGCTGCGCTAATCACCGACTTCGTTACACTACTGCAACGGGGCGCAATATTACAACCCACCTCAGGCAGCGTCAAACGATTTTTTGCCGTTTCGAATCGTTTGCTTATTATTTGAACCTTCTGCGAATTTTCCGGATAAATCGCCGGCGATCCGCTGGAATTATCAACAAAATGAAACGCTTCTGGCATTTGGCTTGGCGCTGCCCTTCGCCTGTGAGAAAATACGCCACAGTATATTTTTCAGATCACAGGCAGAACAAATGGCAGCTCAAATTATCGATGGTAAAGCAATTGCCCAGGCGACCCGCAATCAGGTCGCGTTACGCGTGCAGCAACGGCTCGCAGCCGGCAAACGGGCGCCAGGCCTTGCCGTTGTATTAGTCGGTGCCGATCCGGCCTCTCAGGTCTATGTCGGTAGTAAACGCAAAGCCTG
Source organism: Rheinheimera texasensis DSM 17496 (assembly GCF_000711985.1). GTDB lineage: Bacteria > Pseudomonadota > Gammaproteobacteria > Enterobacterales > Alteromonadaceae > Pararheinheimera > Pararheinheimera texasensis. The sequence continues at coordinate 194,400 of NZ_KL544007.1, read as the reverse complement.
TGAAGAAGTTGGTTTTGTGCAGTTTTCCCATGATTTACCGGCAGACACCACCCAACAGCAATTATTCGATTTAATTGACCAGTTAAATGCCGACCCGAGTGTTGACGGTATTTTGGTGCAGCTGCCATTACCGGCCGGCTTAGACGCATCCACCATTCTGGAACGCATCAACCCGCTCAAAGACGTCGACGGTTTTCACCCTTACAATATTGGCCGTTTAGCGCAGCGCATGCCTGCGCTGCGGCCATGTACACCGAAGGGCATCATTAAGCTGCTGCAATCGACCGGTGTGCAAATCCGCGGCATGGACGCAGTGGTCGTTGGCGCTTCGAACATTGTCGGCCGCCCGATGGCGCTGGAGCTGTTATTAGCCGGTTGCACCACGACGGTCTGCCACAAGTTCACAAAAAATCTCGAGCAACAGGTACGCCGCGCCGATTTGCTGGTCGTTGCAGTCGGCAAGCCTGAATTTATCCCGGGAGATTGGGTAAAACCGGGCGCGCTGGTGATTGACGTTGGTATTAACCGGTTGGATTCAGGCAAATTAGTCGGCGACGTAGAGTTTGATAAAGCAGTGCAACATGCCCGGTTTATCACACCGGTGCCTGGCGGCGTTGGCCCTATGACGGTTGCTTGCCTGATTGAAAATACGCTGGAAGCCTGTGAGCAGTTCCACGATATGTAAAGCAAGTTTCCGGACATAAAAAACGCGGCTTTTGCCGCGTTTTTTATGTTATCGGATGAGAGTTAACCGCGCCGCCAGCTCGTCACGCCGTTTTTATCTTCCACGATAATACCTTTGGCGGTTAACGCCGCCCGCGCAGCATCTGCAGCAGCCCAGTCTTTGGCTGCACGCGCCGCATTGCGACTGGCGATCAACGCCTCTATTTCAGCAACATCGTCATCCGACCCACCGGCTTTGAGGAATTCCTCAGCGTCGCCTTGCAAAATACCTAAGATTTCTCCCAGTTTGATTAACAAGGCGGCTAACTGCGCCGCTTTGCTGCTGTCTTCGTCTTTGGCTTTATTGATTTCGCGGGCCAGTTCAAACAGCACTGGCAACGCCAGCGCGGTATTAAAGTCATCATCCATCGCCGCGTTAAACTGGCGGACATAATCGTTATCCAGCTCCACGTTTGCTGCAGGAGTCACGCCACGAAGTGCCGTGTAGAGGCGACCAAGCGCCGCATGAGCCTGCAGCAGGTTTTCCGCCGAATAATTCAGCTGACTGCGATAGTGGCTGGAGATCAGAAAATATCGCACTGATTCGCGGTTGTATTCGGCTAATACGTCTTTCACAGTAAAGAAATTACCCAATGACTTGGACATTTTTTCTTTGTCGACCTGCACCATACCGGTATGGATCCAGGTATTGACGTATTTGGTGCCATGCGCACAGCAGCTTTGTGCAATTTCGTTTTCATGATGCGGGAACTGCAAGTCAGAACCACCGCCATGGATATCAAAATGCGCGCCCAAATGTTTGGCGCTCATCGCCGAACATTCGATATGCCAGCCCGGCCGACCTGCGCCCCATGGCGACTGCCAGCTAGGCTCACCTGGTTTTGCCATTTTCCACAGCACAAAATCCAGCGGGTCGTCTTTGGCCTGGTCAATTTCGACCCGGGCGCCCGCCTGCAGCATTTCCAAGTTCTGCTGACTGAGCTGGCCATATTCGGCGAAAGTGCTGACATCGAATAACACGTCGCCATCAGCGGCGATATAAGCATGTTTTTTTGCCAGCAACGATTGAATTAATTCAACGATTTCATGCATATGTGTAGTAACCCGCGGCTCAATATCAGCCGGTAGCAGGTTAAGCGCGTTAAAATCAGCATGCATGGCTTCCGTATAACGCGCGGTCAGCGCATCACAGCTTTCGCCGTTTTCATTGGCACGGCGGATAATTTTGTCGTCCACGTCGGTGATATTGCGCACATAAGTGACGTCATAACCGGAAAAACGTAAATAGCGGTTCATCACATCAAAAGCAACATAAGTGCGGGCGTGACCGACATGACAGAAATCGTAGATAGTGATGCCACAGACATACATGCCGACTTTACCGGGGACCAAAGGTTTAAAGGTTTCTTTCTGGCGGGTCAGCGTATTGTAAATCTGTAACATAATGTCCTCTGAGTGGTGGCAACCGGGCGCCGCGAAATCAAATTAAACGATCGCCGTTAAAAAGTGACAGTGTAACATCAGCCTTGATGCCGGGCTATCCTTGCTTTGTGTTCGCCGGGGCTTCAGGTAAACTATGCCGACATTTTTTCCGGAGATATGAATATGGTAACTTTCCACACCAATTTTGGCGTGATCAAACTGAACCTGTTTGCTGACAAAGCGCCAAAAACCGTTGAAAACTTCAAGTCTTATGTGGCTGAAGGCTTCTACGACGGCACCATCTTCCACCGCGTTATCGACGGTTTTATGATCCAGGGTGGCGGTTTCACTCAGGACATGGAACAAAAAGAAACCAAAAGCCCAATCCAGAACGAGGCCGACAATGGCGTTGCCAACAAAAAAGGCACTATCGCCATGGCGCGGACCAATGACCCACACTCAGCCACCTGCCAGTTTTTTATCAACGTCGCAGACAACAGTTTCCTGAACTTCAGTGGTAAAAACGCCAGTGGTTGGGGTTATTGTGTGTTTGGCGAAGTGGTTGAAGGCATGGACGTGATTGACAAGATCCGCACTGTCGCGACCGGCCGCAAATTTGGCCACGCCGATGTGCCGGTTGAAAATGTTGTCCTCGAAAAAGCCGAATTACATGGCTGAACGCTCGACCCTGCTGATCGCTGATCTGCACTTAAGTCCGGACAGGCCTGATATTACTCAGGCCTTTCTGCATTTTCTGGCCGGACCGGCACGAAACGCAGATGCGCTGTACATTCTTGGCGATTTATTTGAAGTCTGGATTGGCGACGACAATCCGGAGCCATTATTGCAGCAAGTCGCCACGGCTATCCGCCAACTGACTGATTTCGGCGTTCCGGTCTATTTCTGCCATGGCAACCGGGATTTCCTGCTGAAACAAGGTTATGCCGGACGTGCGGGCATGCAGTTGTTATCCCCGCATTCTGTCGTTGATTTTTATGGCACACCGACCCTGTTGATGCATGGCGACAGCCTCTGTACCTTAGACCTTGGTTATCAGAAATTCCGCCGCTGGTGGGATCAGCCCTGGTGGCAATGGCTCATCCTGCATACGCCACTGTGGTATCGCCAGCATCTCGGCCGTAAAGCCCGCCGCGTCAGCGCCAGCGACAAAATGGCCAAGTCTGCGCTTATCATGGATGTCACACCGGAAGAAGTGCCAAAAGTACTGATGCTGCATCAGGTACAGCACCTGATCCATGGTCATACCCACAGACCAGCCGTACACGAACTGCAACTACCAGACGACAGACCCGCCTGGCGTTACGTGCTCGGCGACTGGTACCAGCAAAGTGCCTATCTCGAAATAAAACCTTCCGGCTGGCAACTGCATTTTGCCGCCCTGCCAAATCTTTCCGACGCTCAGAACACAGATTAAAAAGATGAATTACGCCGAACTGCTGACGCCTGTCCATCAATTTTTATTATGCCGTACACCACAGGCCTGGATTGATAAAGCCAAAGAGCCGGCGAATTTGCCTGTGTTATTGCAGGACCACCTGCTGTGTGAATTAAAAGCAGCGCAAACCGCGATGTTGCTGCTGCGCAAATATGCCGTTGATAAAGAAGGCTCTTTGGCTCTGTTGGAATGGCTAAAGCCGTTTGAAGATTTTGCCTATCGTTTTATTGGCGATGCCGGGTCGTTACGTAACAGCGTTAAATTAAGCCGCAATCTGGCCGGCCGGCCGGATGTGTCGTACAGCAATGATATTATTGAGAAAATGGTGCTGCTTATTCGCGAAGAACTGCATCATTTTTATCAGGTGCTGGAAATTATGCAGGCGCGGGGCATTCCTTACACCAACATCAGCGCCGGCCGTTATGCCAAAGGTCTGATTAGCGCCTGCAAAACCCATGAACCGCAAATTCTGGTCGACAAGCTGATTTGCGGCGCTTTGATTGAAGCCCGATCCTGCGAACGTTTTGCCGCACTCGCCGAAGTAGTAGATGCCGAACTGGGGCAATTTTACTTATCGTTGCTGCGCTCCGAAGCGCGGCATTTTGAGGATTATCTGACATTGGCACAGCAGATCTCCACCTCAGATATTCAGCCGCGCCTAAAGCATTTTCTGCAAATTGAAGCTGAGCTGATTCAAAGCCCAGATGCGGATTTTAAATTCCACAGCGGCAGCCCAATCTGATCCGATAATCGTGCTTTATCCGTAATCTCTGCAGGCAAACTTGACGACTTTACGTCTGTTAGCCATACCTTATTTATGAGTGTTCCGTTGTCACTCTGAGACCTCACCTGTAGCAGTAGACAAGGATAACGAAAATGATTCTAAACCACTTATGGGGCTTATACGCTCATCCGAAAGAAGAATGGCACACCATCGATAACCGCCACGAAAGTTTAAAATATAGTCTGACCCACATTCTGTTGGTCGCTCTCATCCCATCCATTTGTGCATATTTTTCCGCAGTCAACATAGGCTGGAGTATCGGCGTCGGTGAACCTATCCGCCTGACCGCTGAAAGTGCGTCGATGCTGGCTGTGGCCATGTATGTCGCGTTGATTGGCGGTGTTTTTGCGCTGGCCTATCTGGCACACTGGATGGCGCATACCTTCGGCTCTGAACCGACCTACACCCAAACGCTGGAGTTAGCGTCTTACACGTCGACCCCGTTGTTTATGGTTGGATTAGCGGCTTTGTACCCTGAACTCTGGTTTGTCATGCTGGTAGGCTTAGCAGGATTATCCTATTCGATTTATCTGCTGTACGTCGGCGTGCCTATCCTGATGCACATTCCCGAAGAACGCGGCTTTATTTATGCCAGTTCAGTGGTCACCTGCGGTTTGATCCTGCTGGTTTGTGTGTTGACTGCTACGGCGATCCTCTGGAGTTCCGGTTTCGCACCGATGTTTACCCATTAGGTTGTGCCAAAAACAAAAAAGGAGCCGAGGCTCCTTTTTTGTTTTCCGAAAACCGTATTAACTTTCGTTATACAGCTCCAGATTAGCAGCCATCGCCGCAGCTTTTAGCGCTTTCGAATCTTCGCTGCGCGCGGCATCCAGACGGTTCAGATATTCCTGCGAAATGTCATTGGTAACATACACGCCATCAAACACTGAAGTTTCAAACTTCTTGATTGCCGGGTTCTCGTCACGAACTGCGCCAATCAGATCTTCTAATGACTGGAAAATCAAACCATCAGCACCGATGATTTTGCAGATGCTTTCCACATCATGGCCATGCGCAATCAGTTCGTTAGCAGACGGCATATCAATACCATACACGTTCGGGAAACGAATTTCAGGGGCGGCGGAGGCGAAATACACCTTGCTGGCACCGGCTTCACGCGCCATTTCAATGATTTGACCAGAAGTCGTGCCACGCACAATAGAATCATCCACCAGCAGCACGTTTTTGCCTTTAAATTCTTGCTTAATCGCATTCAGTTTACGCTTGACGGACTTCTTGCGTTCGCCCTGCCCTGGCATAATAAAGGTGCGGCCGATATAACGGTTTTTCACATAACCCTGACGATACGGCAGGCCCAGCTCGTGCGCGATTTGCAGCGCGGCATCGTTACTGGTTTCCGGAATTGGGATCACCACATCAATATCTAGATGCGCCCATTCTTTTTTGATTTTCTGACCGAGCTTTTTCCCCATGTTGACGCGGGACGCATAAACAGACACGTTGTCGATGGTCGAATCCGGCCGGGCGAAATACACATACTCAAAAATACACGGCGTGTAAGTTGGGTTCTCTGCACATTGCTGGCTGAACAACTGACCATCTTCAGTAATGTAGACCGCTTCACCAGGCATCACGTCTCGCAGCACACTGAAACCATCCGCATCCAACGCGACACTTTCAGAGGCCACCATATATTCGGTACCGAGTTCAGTTTCACGTTTGCCCATCACCAGTGGACGGATCCCATTTGGATCGCGAAACGCCACCAGGCCATGACCAATGATTAAGGCCACCACAGCATAGCCGCCTCGCACTTTACGGTGCACGCTGGAAACGGCACGGAAAATAGCATCCGGCATCAGATGTAAGGCATTGTCGCATTGCAGCTCATGCGCAAAAGCATTGAGCAGCACTTCAGAGTCTGAATTGGTGTTGACGTGACGGCGGGCGTCATTAAACAGCTGATCTTTGACTTCGTCGGCATTGGTTAAATTACCGTTGTGCGCCAAAGCGATACCAAAAGGACTGTTGACATAAAACGGCTGCGCTTCGGCAGTACTGGCAGAACCGGCCGTTGGGTAACGCACATGGCCGATGCCGATGTTACCGGCAAGGCGCTGCATATGACGGGCTTCAAACACGTCTTTAACCAGGCCATTGGCTTTACGCAGACGCAGACGATTCTGGTCCACCGTGACGATGCCGGCAGCGTCCTGGCCGCGATGCTGTAAGACGGTGAGGCCATCGTACAACGCCTGATTGACCGGATATTTACCTACGATACCAACAATACCACACATGGAACCTTACCTCGTCAGAACAGATGTCTGTTGCATAAAACTCGAGTTGTCTTTCAGATAAGTGAAAAACCACTCAATGATAAAATCGAATTCGGGGATCAAAATTGACGCTTTCCACCACTCGGCGCTGGCCGATGGTGTAAATGCATCGAGGAAAAATAATAAGGCGCTGACCACCAGCACGCCACGCAGGGCGCCAAAAACCAGGCCTAACAACCGGTCGGTGCCACTTAAGCCGGTGGATTGCACTAGCTTACCAATCAGAAAATTCAGCAGGCCGCCCAGCAGCAGACAGGACACAAACAGGATACCAATCGCAACAGCGTTACGGATTAAAGCATTGTCTATATTAGAAAAAAACGGGGAGAGATAGGGATAATAATGACTGGCCACAAAAAACGCCAGTACCCAGATGATCAACGAAATGGCTTCTTTCACGAAGCCGCGGATTAGACTGATCAATGTCGATAATCCGATGATTGCCAGAATGGCGTAATCAACCCAAACCATTTGCTACCAAAACAGGACGCTTGAGGACGGCGCGCATTCTATCAAATACGGTGTAGAACTGCCTAGCGACAATTGCCATTCCGCCATTAATTTTACGCTGGTGTGACCGCCGGCTGCTACCGGCCGGCATTGCGATATCAAGCGGGGCAGCAGCCAAAGCACGCTGCCAACCCCACCATTTTATTAGTTCTCGACCGGCTGATAACTGCTGACCTTCAACTTCGGCACCTGCGCCAACCGTTGTAACTCGGTTAATTTTGCTTCGAGTTTGTCTTTTTTCAGATCCGGACCGACTAATACACTGACCATAGTGGTGCCCTGACTATTGACGATTTTACGGGTAAAAGCGTTATGTCCGGCAGCTTTGAGTTTACTGACCAGTGCATTGGCATTTTGTTCTTTGCTGAATGAACCCACTTTGACGACATAAGCAGCTTGTGACAGAGGTTTTTCCACTTTGACCGGGGCTGGCTGTTCAGTGGTGGTTTTCTCAGCAGGTAAAGGCTCGGCCGGTAAAGTTGCTGTCTGCACATTCTTTGCCTGATTAATGTCGGCCTGCGCTTGTACTGCCTGTTCTGTCAGCGTTGGTTTTGTATCCGTCATTGGATCCGGATCTGTGCCCGTGCCAGCAGGCGTTGCAGCGTTTTGCACAGCCGGCTCAGTGGCCGTTTGCTCAGCCGGTGTTACCGCAGACGGCGCATCCAGCACCGGGCTATTATCCGTCACCGGCGTCATCGCAGCGGTTTGTGCTGCCTGATGTTGATCCTGACTAAAGACCGCAGGTTGTGCCACTTCGGCAAACTCCGGCCGCTCCGGAATGGCTTTAAAATCATCTTTACTGACCTGTTTGCGGCCATCGAGTAAATCCGGCAAAAACACCACAGCAGCGACAATCAGAATAGCGGTGCCGATCAGGCGATTGGTAAAAACTGCAGTCATACATTTTCCTGTGGCCACAGACTCAGCACACTGCTGACCGTGACAAAAGATCCAAATACTACAAATAATTCATCAGCCGGCGCGCTGGCAATAGTTGCCAACACGTCGGACATCTGCGGATACTGACAGCTTTGTTCAGTTGAAGGCAAGGCCTGTTGCAGCAGATCGCTGCTGGCGCCCCGCACACCGGGCAAAGACACCAGATGCCAGTGATAACCCTGGCCGGTAAAACAGCTCAGCGCTTCGCGGATATCCTTGTCTTTGAGCATGCCAACCACCAGCTGAACTCTGCGATAGCCGTTCTTTAATTGCGTCAGCTGTGAAGCCAGATAAGCGGCCGATTGCGGATTGTGCGCCACATCCAGCAGCACAGCTGGTTTGCGGCTTAACCACTGCATCCGCCCCGGTAAACTAAGCTGTGCCAGCACCTGTGCGCAAATGTTTTCATCCGGCAGTAAATCCAGCAGCGCCAGCGCGGTCAAGGCAGTGGCGACGTTCTGCACCGGCACACCCGGCAATGGTAAATGCTCATAATGTTGGTCAGTAAAATGCCAGGCAAAAGTCTGTGCCTGCAGATCAAGTTGGAAGTCGCTACCGGCGCAGCTTAGGTTTGCACCAATATCGGTGGCGACCTGCCGAACTGACTGCGGTACCTGTAAATCCCCCACCACTGCCGGCCGACCCGCTCTGAATACCCCGGCTTTTTCCCGGCCTATGGTTTCCCGGTCATTGCCGAGCCAGTCCTGATGATCCAAATCGACTGTAGTGATAATGCTCAGCGCCGGATCGACAATGTTGGTCGCATCCAGCCGGCCGCCTAACCCCACCTCAATCAGGCAAATCTGTGGTGCCTGCGATTTCAGGATGGCAAAGGCCGCCAAAGTGGTGAATTCAAAATACGTCAGCGCAATATCCGCGCGCAGGGCCTCGACTTGCTTGAGGCCTTCAACCCACAGCTCATCGGCGACATCGACGCCATTGATGCGCAGCCGCTCGTTAAACCGCAGCAAATGGGGTGAGCTGTAGACACCAACACTCAGGCCCTGCGCCAGCAATAATTGCTCCAGCGTGCGGGCTGTGGTGCCTTTGCCGTTGGTGCCAGCAATCAAAATCACTATGCCTGGCAATTGCGCCAGCGCAGCACGTTCGGCAACCGACTGCACCCGGCCAAGGCCAAGTTCAATTTTTTCAATAGGATGGGATTGTTCAATGTAACAAAGCCAATCTGCCAGGCTGTGGCACGATTGGCTTTGCAGTAACGCAGTGGAAGTCATAACGCCTTAAGCGACGCGATGCTCCTGGTCCGGAGCCGGCAGCCGCATGAATTTTGCTACTAATCGCGCAATTGTATCGCGCATTTGCCGACGGTCAACAATCATGTCGATTGCACCATGCTCTAACAGGAATTCACTGCGCTGGAAGCCTTCCGGCAGCTTTTCACGCACTGTCTGTTCAATGACGCGTGGACCGGCAAAACCGATCAGCGCTTTTGGTTCACCGATATTGATATCACCGAGCATCGCCAGTGAGGCCGACACCCCACCCATCGTCGGGTCAGTCAGCACAGAAATGTACGGCAGGCCGGCTTCGCTCAGTTTTGCCAGCGCGGCGCTGGTTTTCGCCATTTGCATCAGCGAGAACAGGGCCTCCTGCATCCGCGCGCCGCCTGAAGCGGAGAAACAGATAAACGGAATTTTGTGCTCCAGCGCAAACTCGACGCCTTTGACAAACTTGGCACCGACCACAGACGCCATAGAACCGCCCATAAACTCGAACTCAAAGCTGGCCGCGACTACCGGCATGCCTTTGAGCGAGCCACGCATCACCACCATGGCGTCTTTTTCATTGGTGTCTTTTTGTGCGGCGACAATCCGGTCTTTGTAACGTTTGCTGTCTTTAAATTTCAGCACGTCTTGTGGTTCCAGCTCTGCCGCCAGTTCAACAGTGGTGTTGACATCAAAGAATTGGGTTAAGCGCGTGCGGGCACTGACCCGCATATGATGGTCACATTTTGGACAGACACCTAACTGGCGATCCAAATCAGCTTTATATAAGACTGCGTCACAAGCGGTGCATTTGGTCCAGACCCCTTCCGGAATGTTGCGACGGGCAGATGACGAAGTGCGGGGCAGGATTTTTTCTAACCAACTCATAAGAATTCCTATATCTGACTGCGATTATTTTCTGTGCAGTTCTGCTGAAAATAACAGAATTTCAGCGAAATTGACGCAAACGGCGGTTATTAAAACACAAAGCCCAAACACAGAATACCAAAAACTGGTCTTAGTAGTTGCGCGCAGCAACTGTGCGCCCGGCAGATACGACAAGGCCAGAACGCCAGAGTTCCACCGGTTAATCAGGTAAAAATAACGGGCCTAACGGCGATTTTGGTATAGCAAAATGTGCCGGATAATCGACATCAACCAAATACAGGCCTTCAGCTTTGGCAGTCGCAGCGGCCAGAGTCCGGTCTTTTGCTGCCAGCAATTCGGCAATCCACTGCGGTGACCGGCGCCCCATGCCAACTTCTAATAAGCTGCCGGTGATGTTGCGCACCATATGATGCAAAAACGCATTGGCTTTGATATCCAGCACAATGTAGTCGCCAAACCTGTTGATTTGCAGGTGCATCACGTTGCGAAATGGTGTGTTGGACTGGCATTGAATAGCGCGGAAGGACGAAAAATCCTGCTCGCCCAAAAGCACCGGCGCCGCCTGCTGCATCAGGCTGACGTCAATCTCCTGATGATAATGACTAAGACCTGCACCTAAAATCGCCGGGCGGAATTTTCGGTTATAAATCACGTACCGATAACGTCGCGCAGTGGCAGAAAAACGGGCATGAAAGTCATCCGGTACCGGCTGTGCCCAGCGCACCGCAATGCCAGTCGGCAAGTTGGAATTGGTGCCCATGATCCAGCCGCGCATATCGCGCACTGCATCAGTATCAAAGTGAATGACCTGACCGGTGCCATGCACGCCGGCGTCAGTACGTCCGGCGCAAAAAATCTCCACCGGCGCGTTAGCGACCTGGCTCAAGGCTTTTTCCAGCTCGCCCTGAATGCTGTTCACTTCCCGCTGACGTTGCCAGCCGAAATAGCCGGTTCCGTCGTACTCAATCCCCATCGCAATACGCATTCTGACTCCAAGGGCACCACTCATTCAGCGGCGGCGAGTATAACAAAGCCGCCGTACTGCGGCAAAAGCCAGACCACAGAAAACAACAAAGCGCCCGAAAGCGCTTTGTGTCAGAGGGAAGTGCGACTTACGACAGCAAAGCCGCAGCTTCTTGTTTTACATGCGCCGGTGCTTCGGACGCCATAATCTCTTTTATCAGATGATTAGCGCTGTCCGCATCACCAATCTCGATATAGGCGCGGACTAAATCCAGTTGTCCGGCAAATCCGCCGTCAGCATGGTCGACATCACCAACCTCGTCAGCAGCAATCAAATCTTCAAAATCGGCCAGACCTACATCGATATTCAGCGTTTTTAGTTCAGCATCAGGCTCAAGCTGGTCTTCCGTCGCCGCCAGTAACTTGTCGATATTGACAAAATCCGGCAATTCAACTGGCTCGGTTTCGGGACTATAACGGCTTTGGCTTTGTTGTAACTGTTCAAGCTCCGCCAGCACTTCTGCGGCTTTATGCTGATCCGCCAACGGATCTGCAACTGGTGATGCGAATTCATCGAGGCCCGACAACAACTCATCAAAGTTCACATCATCCAGCTGATGTAACTCAGATTGTTCAGCAGTCAGGGCTGGCTCTTCAGCGGTATCGATCAACTCTTCCGGAAAAATCGCCGCCTGTTCCGCATCGTCGAGTTGTAAATCCGGATACTCGTCCAGCACTTTGCTTGGTCTCTCTACCGACGAAATGCCTTCATAAACCCGGGCGACCGAGTTATCGTCCGACAGGCCCAGGTCCGGCATTTCTGTTGCCATTTCTTCCAAACCGGCGAATTCGGACAAATATTCTGTTTCTGCCGCAGTTTCAGCCGCCAGCTCTGCCTCAATTTCAGTGCCGGCACCATCCTCGAGCATCAGCTCTTCGATATCGATAAAATCATCGGCTGGCGCAGCGTCTGCTTCAGCTGCTGCGACTGCCGCCGGCGCCAGTTCAGCTTCGGCGGGTTCATCCTCTGCAGATGGCTCTGTTAACATAGCGCTGAAATCGGCCAGACTAAGCTCAGCATTTGCGATGTCGGCAGACGCCTGCGTCACTGCATCTTCAGGTAATTCAAGCTCTTGCAGTGATTGTTTCGCCTGTTGTGATTGTGCCCGGATCTCGGCAACTTCGTTGAGGATCTCATCCAGTTCATCCAACAGACCTGATTCGTCGTCTGCCGCCAGCAGCTCGTCAGACTCAAAGGCCTCTGCGGCCTCCAGTGCTTCCTCTTCCGACGCAGTGACCGGTAAATCTTCAACTGTCTGCTCTACAGCAAGCTGCTCTTCGGCCAGCGATTCAGCAAATGCTTCTAATTCAGAGCTGTCGAAAGCCTGTTGCGGCGCTTCCGATTCAACTTCAGCCGAAACTGGCACTGTGGCTTCAGTGGCTTGTGTCATATCTAATAATGCGTCGATATCAAAGTCGTCGCTGTCATCAGCCGGTAACGGCGCTGCCGCAACAGGCTCGGCGGCCGCTGCACCGGCGCCAGCCTGAGTCTGAGCGACCAGCGCATCAATATCAAAGTCATCATCATCTAATGCCACAGCCGAGGTAGCGACTGGCTCTTCGCCAGGTAAATCCAACTCGATTTCTTCCAGCAACTCGTCTGATTCAGCGGCTTCCGCTGCTGCAAAGGCCAGCGCTGCTGCCGACACCTGCGGGTCCGTCAACAAGTCGGATTCAGGCTCAGCTTCAGCTGTCACCTCAGGCTTGGCCTGTTGTGCCGCTAAAGCCTGATTAAAAATCGCATCCGGATCATCATCATCGTCTGCCAGATTATCAAACAGCGAACTGAGCTCGTTGCCAGAAAGAATATTATTTGGATCAAAGGCCTGCTTGGCTTCAAAGGCTGGCTCGTCAGCATCCAGTAAGTTGCTCAGCGCATCGCCGGATAAAATATTGTCCGGGTCAAAAGGTTCTGCCTTCGCTGGTGCCGGCGGCGGCTCCAGTGGATCGTCCAGTAAATCGTCCAGGCCAAAAGCGCCGGCAGTTTTACTGTTATCGGAGCCCAGATCCAAATGATCATCCAGCAAATCATCATCATCAAAACTGGCCATCGCCGGTTTTCTGGCAGGCGTCCGGTCGAAATCGTCGTCCAGCCGGATGCCGCTGCTCAGATTGTCATTGAGTAAAGAATCATCCAGGTTAATCAGACTGCTTTCATCAAAATCAAGACTGTCATCGAGCGGTGGCAATGGCGATTTATAATTTGGATCCAGCGCCGGGCTGGCAGTGGCTGCTGACACTGCTGCGGCAGCTTTTTTGCTCTTACGGCGAATGAGTAACACCACCCCAAACAACACCAGCGCAGCCGGCAATGCCGCCGCCAGGATCCAACCGGCCGGGCTGTTGGCAAGATTTTGCCAGGTCTCGGCAAAGTTAAACCCTTCCTGCTGTTTGCGGATCTGTTCACGCTGCTGTTCCAGCATTTCGGTTTGTTGCTGCAGCAACTGTTGCAGCTGGGTCTGGATCTCACTGTCTTTGTCCAGTTGCTGCTTCACATTCGACAGTTCTGAAACCACAGTGTCGAGCTGTTTCTTCAGCGCGGTATTTTCCTGCACTATGGTTTCGACGTTGGCCATAGATGCACCGAGCCGGTCACGCAAATCAGACATTTGCTCGGTCTGCTGCGCCTCCACCCGGTTCAACTCATCGGTAATTTCTTGTTGCGCTTTAGCGATATCAACCTGTTTGGCGGAATGGTCTTCCGGTTTCAACTGCGCAGCTTTGCGGATTTTTTCTGCCCAGACACGGTCGTCATTTTCAGACTTACGCTGTGCCATCACCGGGTCAATTGCCAGAATGTCGCGAATGCCGGGCACTTCGAGGAAAGCGCCCGGTTTCAGATGATTAAAGTTATCGTCGAGGAAGGCGTCAGGGTTGCGCTGATACAGCGCAAACATCATCTGATACATGTTGACGCGTTTATCTGGTCTCGCCTGTTCTGCCAGGCGCCACAAAGTGTCCTGCGCCGACAATGGTCCCAGCCGGGTCACTGCCGGTGTATCAAATTCTTTTGGACCGCGTAAGCGCGCCGTCGATTCAGCCCAGGCTGCCGTCATAAAATTGACGGTAAACAGAATGAGCAAAATTCGCATCAGAAGCATGCAATATTCCCTAACAACCATTGGATCCAGCTGGATGCCCATTGCATCCGGACTGAACGCCTGAGTGCTGTATCCGCCATTGGATATAGTCGCTCTGCAAACAATGTTCCACAATTTGCGGCTCTTTCAGCAGATTCTAAACCAGATTAGCCAAAAGGTGCAGAATTGATGCTGCGACAGGCTCCAACTTGCCTGTCACACCCTGTCGACAGTCAGGCACTTGATTAATATGGCGCCAGAACCAGGCTCAGCAAAAACAAAAAAGGCCCCTAAGGGCCTTTGTTAACATCAGCGGAATTTACAAATAATCGCGGATCAGATGTTCAGCAATTTGAATGCTGTTCGTCGCGGCGCCTTTACGCACGTTGTCGGCCACTACCCAGAGATTTAACCCATGTTCATGCGACAGGTCTTTGCGAATACGGCCAACAAACACATCATCCTGACCTTGGGCATGGCTGACCTGGGTCGGGAATTCGGCGTTGTCTTCTAACAACACCACGCCCGGCGCTTGCGCCAGCAGTGCTTTAACTTCTTCGACACTGATTGGCGAACGGGTTTCGATATGCACCGCTTCGGCGTGGCCATAAAACGCCGGCACCCGCACTGCGGTGGCGTTTACCGAAATGCTGTCATCACCCATGATTTTCTGGGTTTCCCAGTGCATTTTCATTTCTTCTTTGGTGTAACCGTTGTCCATAAAGACATCGATTTGCGGAATAACGTTAAAAGCGATCTGACGTGAAAACTTGCCGGTCGATTCAATCGGACGACCATTCAGCAGCTGTGCTGTTTCAGATGCTAAAGCTTCAATGCCCTGCTGACCGGCGCCGCTCACTGACTGATAGGTCGCCACGTTGACGCGGGTAATACCAACGGCATCATGGATTGGCTTTAACGCCACCAGCATCTGGATAGTTGAACAATTCGGGTTGGCGATGATGTTGCGGTTGCGGTAATCGGCAATCGCATGGGCATTGACTTCAGGCACTACTAACGGGATATCCGCTTCGTAGCGGTAATGTGAAGTGTTGTCGATGACGATACAACCAGCATCGGCCGCTTTTGGCGCATAAACTGCCGACACACTGCCGCCAGCTGAGAACAAACCAATTTGCGCTTTGGTCCAGTCAAAGGTCTCAGCATCCAGCACTTCTACCTGTTTACCATGAAATGTCACTGTGCCACCGGCAGAGCGTTTACTGGCCAATGGGTAAAGATTGCGTACCGGAAAATCGCGCTGCTGCAGAATTTCGATCAAATGCTGACCGACCAAACCTGTAGCGCCTAATACTGCGACGTCAAATTGCTGAGCCATTTGGTTTGTTCCCCTTTATTTCTGGCTGAAACCTAAACGAATTAAATAATCTGGCACCTGCCCCTGCAGGCACACTGAACTGAATTCCCGCCGCGGCGGGTAGGTTTTTCTGAGCCAGTCAAACCCATGCGTGACCAGATGCCGTCTGAACAATGCATCGTCACGCCGGACATCATATAACATACGGCAGAGATTTTGGACATCTAAAAGTCTAAAATTTGGCGAAATTTGCAGCTTTTCAATGGCGGCGGCCGGTAAAAACTCGGCCAGGGTCTTGGTTGGCGTCACGCCCAGCAACTGGCACACCGCCTGATACAACATTTCAGTGCCGCGGGCTTTGCCTTCAACACTGTGACCGGCAATATGCGCAGTGGCAATATCACAATACGGCAGCAGCGCCTGTTCAATCGCCGGCTCGTTTTCCCAGACATCGAGAAACAAAGGCCGGCGCACGCCGGCACGGGCTTGCGCCAACAGCGCCTGGTTATCAACCACTTCACCGCGACAGGCATTAATCAGTGCTGTTGTGGCCGGTAAGGCCGCCAGCCGTTTGGCATCTAATAAATGAAAAGTCGGATAAGCGCCGCTACGCACCAGCGGTACATGCAAACTGACCACATCGGCGCTTGCTAATAAAGTATCGAGGTCAAGATGAGGAAAATCAGCTTCAGCCGCCCGCAAGGGGTCATTTTGCAGCACGCAGACGCCTAGCGCCAGCAACGCCGCCACCAGTCGTTTACCGATTTGACCGACGCCAACGACACCAACGCTGAATTCAGTGAGTGGTTTATCTTGTTGCTCCGCCAGGATAAACAGGCAGCTCAGTACATATTCCACCACCGACTGCGCATTACAACCCGGCGCGTTGGTGTGGGTTATGCCACGCGTCTGCAAATACGCCAGATCCAGATGATCAGTGCCGATGGTGGCGGTCCCGACAAAACGAATATTGGGATTGGCATCCAGCAGCGCAGCATTGACTTTGGTCACAGAGCGCACCAGCAGAATATCCGCATCTGCCAACTCCGCAGCCTCGGCATTGCGACCAGAAAACAAGGTGACGTCGCCTAAATCGGCGAAAAACTCCCGGGCCAGCGGCATATTGTCATCGGCATAAATTTTCATCGGCAACTCCGGTCAGCACAGGCATAACAAACTGCGCCGCATTCTATGTCAGAACACCAACTCTGCGCCATGTAGTCGGCAGATTTCATCGTGCCAGAAGCGACAAAGCCACCCGTAGGTGGCTTTATTTCAATGGTCTGACCGGCTTAGCCGTTAAATTTTTGCATCACCAGCGTGGCATTGGTGCCACCAAAACCAAAGCTATTCGACATTACAGTGTTTAAGTTCGCAGCGGTTGGCTTGGTGATGATGTTCAGGCCTTCTGCCGCCGCATCCAGCTCACCGATGTTGATAGACGGTGCAATAAAACCATGTTCCATCATCAGCAATGAATAAATCGCTTCATGCACACCCGCAGCACCCAAAGCGTGACCGGTCATCGCTTTAGTCGCGCTAATCGCCGGGCTCTTACCGCCAAACACTTGTTGAATAGCACCGAGTTCTTTGACGTCACCGACCGGTGTACTGGTACCATGAGTGTTCAGGTAGTCAATTGGCGCTTTCACATCGGCCAGCGCCATTTGCATACAACGCACCGCGCCTTCACCACTTGGCGCCACCATGTCGTAACCATCTGAAGTCGCGCCGTAACCCACCACTTCGGCATAAATTTTCGCGCCACGGGCTAAGGCATGTTCCAGCTCTTCAATCACCAGAATACCGCCACCACCGGAGATAACAAAACCATCGCGGTTCGCGTCATAAGTGCGTGAAGCCTGAGTTGGCGTGTCGTTGTATTTGCTCGACAACGCGCCCATGGCGTCGAATTCCATTGCCAGTGTCCAGTGCACTTCTTCACCGCCGCCGGCGAAAATCACGTCTTGTTTACCGAGCTGGATCAGTTCCACCGCATGGCCAATACAATGCGCGCTGGTGGCGCAGGCAGAGCTGATGGAATAGTTCACGCCTTTGATTTCAAACGGCGTTGCTAAGCAGGCAGAACAAGTCGATGACATAGTTTTTGGCACAGCATAAGGGCCAACGCGTTTGACGCCTTTTTCACGCAGAATATCTGCGGCTTCAATTTGTGTTTTTGACGAAGCACCGCCAGAGCCCACGACCAGACCGGTACGTGGATTGGAGACTTGCTCTGGCGTCAAACCTGCATCTGCAATGGCCTGGGCCATTGAGATGTACGCATAAGCAGCGGCGTCGCCCATAAAACGCAACGCTTTACGATCAATCAGAGCAGCAGTGTCAATGTTGATTTGACCCCAGACCTGAGAACGCAGCCCAAAATCGGCAAATTCCTGCGCAAAGCTGATACCGGAACGGCCTTCCTGCAGGGAGGCCAATACTTCTGCTTTGTTGTTACCGATACTTGAAACTATGCCCAATCCGGTGATTACCGCTCTTTTCATTCTGACTCCAGCGTAAAAAAATAGTGTTCGCGGCCATTGTACGGGCTTTTTCCCGTCAACTGGTCCAATTTCAGCGCACAGTTGTACACTCACCTGCTCACACTATTAGCCGCCAGCATGACAAACAAGTTAAAATGCGCAACTTTGTGCAATTTTTTTCTAATACGGACTTGCTGATGAGTCAGATCCAATCCGCCACCTTGCGTTACAACGAACAAGGCACGCCGGTTTCGAACGTTTTTGATGATGTTTATTTTTCTAATGAAAGTGGCCTCGACGAGACGCAGTTTGTGTTTTTGCACAACAATCAATTACCAGAACGCTGGCTGCAGTTGCCCAAACGTTGTTTTCATGTGATCGAAACCGGTTTTGGTACCGGGCTGAACTTTCTGGTGTGCTGGCAGGCGTTTCGTCAGTTTCGGGCGGCGCAGCCTGACGCAACTTGCCAGCAGCTGCATTTCTCCACTTTCGAAAAATTCCCGTTAACTCTCAATGATTTGACGCAGGCATTAACCGCCTGGCCAACGTTACAGCCACTCATCGCTGAGCTGTTGGCGCAATATCCACGGCCTTTTGCTGGCTGTCATCGACTGCAGTTTGACCAGGGCGCGGTGACGCTGGACTTATGGCTCGGGGATATCAAAGACAATCTGCCGGCGTTGCCGCTGCCGAACCGCGCCGATGCCTGGTTTTTGGATGGTTTTGCCCCCAGTAAAAATCCGGATATGTGGCAGGACAGCTTGTTCGAAGGTATGGATCGGTTAAGCGGCCCCGGTACCACAGTCGCCACTTTTACCAGTGCCGGCATCGTGCGGCGCGGCCTGCAAAGCGCTGGTTTTTTGGTAAAGAAGGTCAAAGGTTTTGGCCGCAAACGCGAGATGGCGGTGGGTGTTATCCCTGAAGAGCCGTCTGCCTTTACGTCCTCCGCCCCCGAAGACATCGTCACGCTGGTCGGCGGTGGTATCGCAGCGGTCTTAACCGCATTGGCCCTGGTGCAGCGTGGCCGCCAGGTGCGTTTGCTATGTAAAGACGATACCGTCGCCTTGGGTGCCTCGCACAACCGACAAGGTGCCTTGTACCCGCAGCTGCAAACCAGCTTTAGCCCGGTGTCGCGTTTTCACGCCTCCGCTTATGGTTTTGCTTGTCGCCGCTACCGGGAACTATCCCGGCAATTTGATTTCCCGCAGCAGTTTTGCGGTGTGCTGACGTTAGCTTGCACCGAAGCCCTGGCGCTGCGCCAGAGTAAAATCCAGCAGGAAAGCGCCTGGCCGTCGGGCTTTTTTCAGGTGCTGGACGCAAAAGAGAGCAGTGAACTGGCGGGCTTGCCTATGCCGTACGGCGGCTTGTTTTACCCGGATGGTGGTTGGGTCGCACCTCAGCGTTTTTGTCAGGCGGCGCTTGACTGGCTTTTACAACAGCCCAGTTTTAAATTTTGTGCCAATACCGAAGTGACGGCGTTACAACGTGGCTCCAATGGTTGGGAGCTTTCTACATCATCCGGCCCAATAGGCAGCAGCCAGCTGGTGCTTTGTAATGGTGTCGATCTGACGCAGTTCGCACCCACCCAGCATTTGCCACTCAATCAGGTGCGTGGTCAGGTGTCCCATGTACATGCACCGCAGATGGCGGCACTGCGCACCGTGGTTTGTCATCAGGGCTATATCACGCCGGCCGATACGGCGGAATTTAATGGTGAGCATTGTGTCGGCGCGACTTTTGACCGGGACAATCGCAATACCATCAGTACTGCAACAGACGACTCCGCCAACCTGGCATTGGTGAATGCAGCGCTGCAGCAACCAGCCTGGTTTGCTGATGCGACAGTAAAATCATCAAAAACCGGGCTGCGCGCAACGGTACCGGATCATCTGCCTATTGCCGGGCGTGTTGCCGAAGATTTGTATGTGCTGGGCGGTCTTGGTGCCCGTGGACTGCTGTTCGCGCCATTGCTGGCAGAACATTTAGCCTCAGTATTGTGTCAGCAGCCGTCACCGCTGCAAGACGAGCTCGAACAGCTCGTCAGTGCGTCACGCTTTGATAAGTTACGCCAAAGTTAAGCAAAAAAGCCCTGACATTCAGGGCTCTTTTACGATTTATTGGATTGTTAGCCTGGGCGCTTCCGCCCGCACCAACTGCACCACAGCCCGACGGTTCGTCGCGCGGCCGCGTAAGGTGTCATTCGGTGCCACGTGGCGCTTTTCACCAAAACCTTCAGTGCGGATCACTTTTTCATCAATCCCGGCGCTGACTAAAAATGCTTTAAGTGCCTTGGCTCTTTTGCGCGATAACTCTTCGTTGATCCAACGACCGCCATAACTGTCGGTGTAGGTATCAATATCAACCGAAGCAATAGCTTTGTCGTGTTTCAGGTATTCGGCAATTTGTTGTAAACGCGCCTCAGATTCCCGTGTCAGCGCATCGCTGTTACTTTGATAATTCAGCACAGTCAGCGCAATATCGTCAAAAGTAAACCGCAACAAACCGGCCATGCAGGCATTAAATTGCTGATAAGGCAGGCCGAAATGGATTGGATTGAGCTGAGCTGCGATTTTGTCATAAGGACTGTGCCAGTCGTCAAAATAGAAAGTCGGACTAAAGCCCTGCTCCAGTTCAGTCAGCATGGTCCAGGCCTGCTGTTTCGGTAAGTCGCCATCAAATTGTTTTAACAGCTTCATATCGGCCAACGCTTTAGCTTGTTCACCGGCCCGCCAGCCCGGCGGTATTGACAACACTTCGGCCAGACTGTACCCGTCCGGCTGACGCTGCATTTTCAGCTGGAATAACAGATTAGACTCTTTACTGGCAGTGCTGACAAAACGGGCTTCACCAAATTGCGGAATTGCATGGACCAATTCACAGCGCAGGGCCGTCGACGTTTTCACCGACCAGGCAGAATTGTCCAGGGTGGCAGCATATTGCCGCACACTTTGCCGCATTTCTTGCCGGTTTATTGCCGCTTCACCCGCACTGTTCAGTAGCAGCGCACAGCACAAAGCGGCTAGTTGTATGGCTGTTTTCATCATTCAATGACCATTAACTGCTTAGGATCCAAGCACTTTGCCTACAAATTTGTGGTTTGTTGTTTGCTTGTGCATCACTGCAAACCAAGAACACAGCACCTTCTCTGTCAAAACAATTAGCAAAGCTTATGCCGACGGCAAGACGAGTTGCATTTTTTTTGGCATACTGCGGCTCTTTTTTCTGACTGAATGCGGTTCATGAGCCAGACTACCACTTTATTCGCCCAACGTTTTCGCGGTTATTTTCCGGTTGTGATCGACGTCGAAACGGCCGGTTTTAATGCACAAACGGACGCCTTGTTAGAGATCGCCGCCTGCACACTGAAAATGGACGAGCAAGGTTTGCTCAGCATTGATCAGACGGTGCATTTTCATGTGGAGCCTTTCGAAGGTGCAGTGCTCAATCCAAGCTCTTTGGCGTTTAATGGTATCGATCCCTATAACCCGCTGCGTGGCGCCGTGCATGAACGGGAAGCGCTGACCGAAATGTTTAAAGTAGTGCGTAAAGGCCAGAAAGATGCTGGCTGTCAGCGCGCCGTATTGGTTGCACATAACGCCGCTTTTGATCAGGGCTTTGTCAACGCAGCGGTCGAGCGCAATAACATCAAACGTTCGCCATTCCACGCTTTTGTGTCTTTTGATACCACCACGTTGGCCGCGCTGGCGCTGGGGCAAACGGTACTGGCCAAAGCTTGTCAGGCTGCAGGTATTCCGTTCGACGGCAAAGAAGCGCACAGCGCGCTTTATGACACAGAACGGACCGCTGAGTTATTTTGCCATATCGTCAATCGCTGGCAGACACTTGGCGGCTGGCCGCCGCCGTTTCTGGATACCGACACCGAAGCGCAGGACGCTGACACCGAATAACCTGCAGAAACAACAAAACCGCCGCGGCGGTTTTGTTTTATCAGCTTTAGAAATTATTCTGCGCCGTCGTCTTTTTTGTATTTGGCCGCCGTTTCTTTGATCAACGGCTGTAACTCACCGCGCTGGAACATCTCCAGCATAATGTCGCAACCGCCAATCAGCTCGCCTTCTACCCACAGTTGCGGGAACGTTGGCCAGTTGGCGTACGCCGGTAATTCAGCGCGGATATCCGGGTTTTGCAGAATATCTACAAAGGCAAACGGCTCACCACAAGCAATCAGCGCTTGTGAAGCCTGCGCAGAAAAACCACAGCTTGGCAGTTTTGGCGAACCTTTCATGTAAATGATGATTGGGTTATCCGCCAGTTGTTGTTTGATTTTGTCGATAGTTTCCATCAGGACCTCTGCAGGAGCGCTAAAAAATTTGCCACATTTTACCAAAGGAATTGCCGGTCGCCACTTGAGATCTGCCGATTTGCCCCAAAAACTCTGGCTGCAGAACAAAACCTCAACGCGAGGCTGGCCATCGGGTATTTGTGCAGACAATCCGCTGGTAAAACTTGAGTAATTTACTCGGGTTTTGTAGTCTACGCGATGCAGAACCACTAAACAACGCCGATGGAGAAATAGAATGGCTTTTGAATTACCAGCATTACCATATGCTAAAGACGCTTTAGCACCGCACATTTCCGCTGAAACTCTGGAATTCCACCATGGCAAGCACCACAACGCTTACGTGGTCAAACTGAACTCATTGATTGAAGGCACTGCGTTTGCCGGCAAATCACTGGAAGACATCATCAAAACTTCAGAAGGCCCGGTGTTCAACAACGCGGCACAAATCTGGAACCACACTTTCTACTGGCACTGCCTGTCACCACAAGGTGGCGGTGAACCAACTGGCGCATTAGCTGATGCTATCAACGCCAAATGGGGTTCATTTGCAGCTTTCCAGACCGCTTTTAACGACAAAGCAGTTAACAACTTCGGTTCAAGCTGGACCTGGCTGGTGAAAAAGGCGGACGGCACTCTGGATATCGTCAACACGTCAAATGCCGGCACACCGCTGACCGACAGCAGCGTGACTGCTCTGCTGACCGTTGACCTGTGGGAACACGCTTATTACATCGATTTCCGCAATGCGCGCCCAACTTACCTGAATGCCTTCTGGGCTCTGGTAAACTGGGAATTCGCCAGCGCAAACTTTGCCAAGTAACGATTCCTTGCCAGTTACTGAAAACCCGGCTTTCGCCGGGTTTTTCTTTTCCATCTGCCCCGCCCATTTGCCCGTATTGCTGAACTACGCTTAGCGCAGCGAATCAAACAGGCAAATGTATCTCGTCGAAAATTGCTGAAAATTCTTGTAATTAGAGCGGCGAGTTCATTTTTTCCTGACTAACCTTTAATTGCGACCCGTTTTTATATGAGTTTGTTTGTGGAGGTGCATGATGGGCATTTTTGAGCACTACAAGTCTCGTTACGAAGCAGCACGCGAAGAGGAATACAGCATTTCGGAGTATCTCCAGCTGTGCAAAAACGACAAAAGTTGTTACGCCAGTGCCGCCGAGCGGTTGCTAATGGCGATAGGTCAGCCGGAACTGACTGATACCGCGCAAGACCCTAAACTCAGCCGGTTATTCTCCAACCGTGTCATCGCACGTTATCCGGCGTTTTCCGAATTTTACGGCATGGAAGACGCGGTTGAGCAAATCGTCTCTTATCTGAAACATTCGGCGCAGGGCCTCGAAGAGCGCAAGCAAATCCTTTATTTGCTCGGCCCGGTCGGTGGCGGTAAATCCTCGCTGGCAGAGAAACTCAAATCTTTAATGCAACAAGTGCCGATTTATTACCTGAAAGGCTCACCGGTGTACGATCACCCGCTGTGCCTGTTTGACCTCAATGAAGACGGCAACATCCTGTTGCAGGAATACGGCATTCCAAAACGCTATCTTAAAACCATTATGTCGCCCTGGGCCAGTAAACGCCTGCACGAATTTAACGGCGATATCAGTCAGTTCCGCGTGGTGAAAAAGTATCCGTCCATTCTCGATCAGGTAGCCATCGCTAAAACCGAACCCGGCGATGAAAACAATCAGGATATAGCTTCATTGGTTGGTAAAGTCGACATCCGCATGCTTGAGCATTTTGCTCAAAACGACCCCGACGCTTACAGCTACTCAGGCGCTTTGTGCCGCGCCAACCAGGGTCTGATGGAATTCGTCGAGATGTTTAAAGCCCCGATTAAAGTGCTGCATCCTTTGCTGACTGCAACGCAGGAAGGCAATTACAACGGCACAGAGGGCCTGGCCGCGCTGCCATTTGAAGGCATAATTCTGGCGCACAGCAACGAGTCTGAATGGCAGACCTTCCGCAATAATAAAAACAATGAGGCCTTTCTCGACCGGGTTTATATCGTCAAGGTGCCTTATTGCCTTCGCGTGTCGGAAGAAGTACGGATCTACGAAAAATTGCTGGAGCACAGTGAGCTGAAAACAGCCCCTTGTGCGCCTGGTACTCTGACTTCACTGGCGCAGTTTGCCGTGTTGTCCCGGCTGAAAAACCCGGAAAACTCCAGCATGTATTCCAAAATGCGTGTTTACGATGGCGAAAGCCTGAAAGACACTGATCCCAAAGCCAAGTCCTATCAGGAGTATCGTGACTATGCCGGCGTCGACGAAGGCATGACCGGCTTGTCGACACGCTTTGCATTTAAGATTTTGTCCAGGGTATTTAACTTTGATACCACTGAAGTGGCCGCCAACCCGGTCCATCTGTTTTACGTGCTGGAACAACAAATTGAGCGGGAGCAATTCCCGGCTGATGTGGCTGAGCGTTATCTGGAACATTTAAAAGGCTATCTGATCCCGAAATACGTTGAGTTTATCGGTAAAGAAATTCAGACGGCCTATTTAGAGAGTTACTCAGAATATGGGCAAAACATCTTCGATCGTTACGTGATCTACGCCGATTTCTGGATCCAGGACCAAGAATACCGCGACCCGGAAACCGGTCAGTTGTTTGACAGGGCGGCGCTGAATGCTGAACTGGAAAAAATTGAAAAACCAGCCGGCATCAGCAATCCAAAAGATTTCCGCAACGAAATCGTCAACTTTGTACTGCGCGCCAAAGCGAAAAACAATGGCAAAAATCCGACCTGGACCAGCTACGAGAAGCTGCGTACTGTCATCGAGAAAAAAATGTTCTCCAGTACTGAAGAGCTGCTGCCGGTGATTTCGTTTAATGCCAAAACTTCGACCGATGATCAGAAAAAACACGACGATTTTGTCGACCGGATGATGGAAAAAGGCTATACGCGCAAACAGGTGCGTTTGTTGTCTGAGTGGTACCTGCGGGTCCGGAAGTCACAATGAGGCCGGGGTTGAGGCGGAGGTACTATGGCGCATTTTATCGATCGACGCCTGAACGGCAAAAACAAAAGCGCGGTGAACCGGCAACGGTTCATCCGCCGCTATAAACAACAAATCAAACAAGCAGTGTCTGATGCGATCAGTAAACGCAGCGTCACTGATATCGACAAAGGTGAGAGTGTTTCAATCCCAGGGCGCGACATCACGGAGCCGTTTTTTCATCAGGGCAGCGGTGGCCACCGTGAGCGCGTGCATCCGGGCAATGATCAGTTCAGCGAAGGCGACCGCATCAAAAGGCCGCTGGGTGGCCAGGGCGGCGGCTCCGGTCAGGGTGATGCCAGTGTAGACGGTGAAGGCGAAGACGAATTTGTCTTTTCGATTTCAAAAGACGAATACCTGGATTTGTTGTTCGAAGATTTAGAACTACCGAATCTGCGCAAAAACCAGCTGGATAAACTGGTGCAATATAAAAATGTCCGCGCCGGTTATCGCTCTGAGGGCGTGCCCAGCAATATCGACATAGTCCGCTCCTTACAGGGCTCGCTGGCGCGCCGGGTCGCCATGACAGCAGGCAAGAAGAAACAACTGCATGAGATAGAACAGGAAATTACCGAACTGGAAGCATCCGCCCTGCCGGATATGCAACGATTGCAGCTGTTAAACACAGAGGCGGATGAGCTCCGTCGCCGCATTGACGCAGTACCTTTTATTGACAGCTTTGACCTGCGCTTTCGCAATTTCGCCAAAAGACCGGAACCGACCAGCAAAGCCGTGATGTTTTGCCTGATGGATGTGTCGGGTTCTATGGATCAGGCCACCAAAGATATGGCCAAACGTTTTTACATTTTGCTCTACATGTTTTTAAGCCGCAGCTATAAAAATGTCGAAGTGGTGTATATCCGCCACCACACCCAGGCCAAAGAAGTCGATGAACACGAGTTTTTTTATTCGCAGGAAACTGGCGGCACCATTGTGTCCAGCGCCCTGAAGTTGATGGCTGAGGTCGTTAAAGAACGCTACGACCCGACCGAGTGGAATATCTACGCGGCTCAGGCGTCCGACGGCGACAACTGGGCCGACGACAGCCCACAGTGCTCGCAGCTTTTGGCCGAGCAATTGCTGCCGTGGGTGCGTTATTACGCTTATATCGAAATCACCCAACGCCCACATCAGAGCCTGTGGGTTGAATATGAAAAACTGCTCAGCAGTTTTGAAAATTTTGCCATCCAGCCTATTCGCCAGGTCAGTGATATTTACCCGGTGTTCAGAACGCTGTTTAAAAAACAGGCCGCCTGAATAGAAGGAGATTTTTATGTCGGCAAAAAAGAAAGTACAGCCGTTATCAGATGGTCCGGACTGGAGTTTTGAGCTGCTGACGCAGTATCAGACTGAAATTGAACGGGTCGCCCGTTTTTACAAACTGGATTATTACCCCAATCAGATAGAAATCATTACAGCCGAACAGATGATGGACGCATATTCCAGCGTAGGCATGCCCATTGGTTATAACCACTGGTCATACGGCAAAAAATTTATCCAGACCGAACAAAACTACAAACGCGGCCACATGGGGCTGGCCTATGAAATCGTGATTAACTCCAATCCCTGCATCGCCTATCTGATGGAAGAAAATACCATCACTATGCAGGCTCTAGTGATGGCGCATGCCTGTTACGGCCACAATTCATTCTTTAAAAACAACTATTTATTCAAAACCTGGACGGACGCGTCATCGATTATCGACTACCTGGTGTTTGCGAAAAAATACATCAGTGATTGTGAAGAGAAATACGGCCTGAACGAAGTCGAAGACATTCTGGATTCCTGCCATGCCCTGATGAACTACGGCGTCGACCGCTATAAAAGACCGCAAAAAATCTCGATGGATGAAGAGCAACGCCGCCAGCAGGACCGGGAAAAATATCTGCAATCGCAAGTCAATCAGCTGTGGCGTACTATCCCGAATAAAGAATCGGTGAATCAGCCAGTTGAGCAACATTATCCAAAAGAGCCGCAGGAAAATATCCTGTATTTCATCGAAAAAAATGCTCCTTTGCTCAAACCCTGGCAGCGCGAAATTGTGCGGATCGTGCGCAAAATCTCGCAGTACTTTTATCCGCAAAAACAAACCCAGGTGATGAATGAAGGCTGGGCAACTTTCTGGCACTACAACATTCTGCAGCATCTGTATAACGAAGGGCTGGTCAGTGATAAGTTTATGCTGGAAGTACTGCATAACCACACCAATGTGGTGTATCAGCCACCCTACAATTCAAAATATTACTCCGGTATCAACCCTTATGCGCTCGGGTTTGCCATGTTTACCGACCTTCGCCGGATCTGTGAAACACCAACCGCCGAAGACAAAGAATGGTTCCCGGATATCGCCGGCTCGGACTGGGTAGAAACTTTGCATTTTGCCATGCAGAACTTTAAAGACGAGAGTTTTATCAGCCAGTATTTGTCGCCCAAAGTGATTCGGGATTTTCATCTGTTTGGTATTGTCGATGACGACAAAGAACAGCAGCTTGAGGTCGCCGCTATTCACAACAGTGCCGGTTATCAGAAAGTGCGGCAAATGCTGTCCGCGCAATATAACCTCAGTAACATCGAACCGAATATTCAAGTGTATAACGTCGATGTAACGGGAGATCGTTCTCTGACGCTGCGGTTTGTGCCCAATCAACGGGTGCCGCTGGCGGATAATTTTCCGCAAGTGTTGAAGCATTTACACCGGTTGTGGGGCTTTACCGTCCGGTTAGAACAACTGAACGACGATAACAGCAGTAAAATTTTAGGTATGATGCCACCGGAATAAATCAGGCCGGCAAACGCCGGCCTGATTTATGTTTTTCTGACGCAGCACTATTTGTCGGCAACCGTCACCCGGTTGCGGCCTTCAGCCTTAGAGGTGTACAACGCTTTGTCTGCGGCTTCAATCCACTGCCTGTGTTCAAGCATGTCAGCTTTATATTCAGCGATCCCGACACTGACGGTAGCCTTCAGCAGCTGCTGATTAAACTCCATCGACAGCCCCTCCACAGTTTTACGCAAGCGTTCGGCGAAATACAGCGCCTGATCTGCAGAGGTATCAACCAGCAAAACGGCAAACTCTTCGCCACCATAACGGCCTGCTACATCCGTTTCACGCAGATTCTTTTTCACCGCTTGTGCGACCTGACGGATCACCACGTCGCCGGCGGCATGACCATAGTTGTCATTAATGCGCTTAAAGTGATCGATATCGCACATCAACAAAGTGCCCTGGTGCCCGCTGCGTTTTAAGCGCTTAAATTCATTTTGCAGCGCCTCTTCCCAGGTGCCGCGATTGTTCAGCTCGGTGAGAAAATCAGTTTTTGACAGCTGACGCAACTGACCATTCATAGACTCCAGTTCCAAGCGGCTAGTGGCGACATCGGTCACGTCATAAATAATCATGCACAGGTGCGTCACCACGCCACGCAGGTCCGTGATCGGGAAAATCGTGCTGTTCTGATACATGTAGTCGGCAACACCGGTGATAGGCCGATAGTTGCGGAATTTAAAAATAAAGGGCCGCTGTTCCCAGATTGTAAAAGCGCGGTTTTTCAGCAGGATCACCGGGTCACATTTACGTCTGAGCCAGTCTTCATCAATTTCTGAGAACAAATCAAACAGATAGCGATCTCGCACCTGCCGCGGGGTCAGGCCGCTGTGGTTTTCCATAAAGCCGTTCCACACCTGAATTTTATAATCAGCTGTGAGTACAACCAGGCCCACATCCACGGTCTGGAACATATCGAGCAGCCAATGCACCTCGGCAACTTCGGGACTGATATTTTGCATAGTTACTCTTCTAACAGGAATTCGACTTTGTAATTCAGTGTTTTAATACTGTCTTCGGTAAACAGCAGCAGCAAATCACAATTGATGTTGTAGTTCTCGATGCCATAGCTGATTTCAATCGCAAGGGTGCGTTTCCAACGCCTTGCATTTGCTTTAATCATTTCACTGACCGGTGCATGTTGGCCCAGCACCACCGGGTGCCCCTGACTGAACGACATATCAATTTGTTCAGCGAGGCCTTTGAGTACAGCACCAATCAGAATATTGCCGATATCCATCAGCAACTCGAGTTCTGTTTTCGAAGTTAACTTCCCTTCGTATTTCAGCAATTTAGCAATGTCAGCGAAGCTGGAGTCATTCAAAATCAACAGCGCTTCACCGGACACGCCACCACCGATAAACCCCTGACAAACAGCGGATGTAGTTTGTTTTTGTTCCACTGACGCGATCGCCATATGTAACTCACTGACTTCAATCACGTTTACATTCGGGATTGGCAGTTTCACGAAGACTTTCAGCAGTCGCGCCAGCAAATCGCCAGCCTGCCCCATCGCTACGTTGGTCAATTCCTGAAACACATCACGTAACACCGGATCTAATGCAAAATTGGCACTGCTGTGATGGTTGGCGGCAAAGGCGCGATCCAGCACTTTCTGGCTGTCCTGCACCGTATGAACCGCGTTGAACTGTTGCAGCACTTCCTGCAGTTTTTCCGCCGACACGGGTTTTTTAATAAAATCGAGGGCGCCAAATGCCAACACCCGTTCGCGGGCTTCTGGTTGGATGTCGCCGGAGACGACCACCACTTTCACCGGAATTTGTTGAGCCTGAATGGCCTGTAACACGCCATATCCATCCAGAATTGGCATATTTAAATCGAGGAATAGCAAATCGATGGGTTGGCGTTTCAGCACCTCCATCGCTTCCTGGCCATGACCGGCAAAACTGACTTTATCCTGCCAGTCTGCCGGCAGACTACGGGCCATTTGCTTTCGGGCTAAATTTGAATCATCACAGATTAGGACAGCTGCTACCATTCAAGACTCACAACGCAGAGGGATATGAACCAGTGTAGCGCCTACGGTCGTAATATGCGAACCTGTCCCGGCTTTTGCCGGATGAATTTTTCACTGTTAGTCTCTGTATTCCATACTTTTTTAAAAGGAACTCCTATGTTAAAAGCTGTAGCCTCTGCATTTTTGTTGCTAAGTAGTCCCCTGCTGTTGGCGGCTGATTTAACCGCCAACCTGCCGGTTAGGCTGTCTGAAGTTAAAGCCGGCGAGCGGCCACTGGAATTGCAAGGCACACCAGTCGCATTACAAACCCTGGCACCAGATTTTAAAGTGGCGGATGCCAGCTTTAAACCGGTTAAACTGAGCGATTTTGCCGGTAAAACCGTGCTGATCAGTACAGTCCCAAGCCTGGACACCGGTGTCTGCTCAATTCAAACGAAAAAATTTAATCAGGAAGTCAGCGCATTACCGGCCGACGTGGTGATTCTGACCATTTCCAACGATTTACCTTTTGCGCAGAAACGCTTCTGCCAGAAAGAACAGGTCGACAAATTGTTGGTGTTGTCCGATGCAGTTTGGGGTGATTTCGGTTCCAGTTATGGCTTGCGGATAAAAGACATGGGCTTATTAACCCGCGCCGTGCTGATTGTTGATCGCAACGGCAAACTGGTGTACCAGCAGCTGGTGCCCAAACTGTCTGAAGAGCCGGATTACACCGCAGCCTTGAGTACACTGAAGCAATTTGCCGGTAAAAAATCTTAATTCCACCGCTTGAAAAAAGACTGACAAACCTTATTAAAGGGATATGGCAAGGCCGCGACGCGGCTTGTTATATCCCGGCCTCCGCCAATTGGGTTGGCCATTAACTGTCTGATTTGCTTAACAAAGAAATTAGTGAGGTTTGACTATGCACGCTTTTGATTTCAGCCCTTTTTACCGTTCATTTATCGGTTTTGATCACCTGGCCAACCTGATGGATGCAGCCGCCCGCAATGAAAAACAACCGGCTTATCCGCCATACAATATTGAAGTCACCGGGGAAGATCAATACCGCATCACCATGGCTGTGGCAGGTTTTGAACCGCACGAACTCAGCATTGATACTGAGCGCAATACATTGTTTGTCCGCGGGCAGAAGAGCGACAAAACCGAAGACCGTCGTTTCCTGCATCAGGGCATTGCCGAGCGCAATTTTGAACGCAAATTCCAGTTGTCGGATTATGTCCGCGTGACAGGCGCCACAGTGCATCATGGTTTATTGCATATCGAACTGCTGCGCGAAATTCCGGATGCGTTAAAACCACGTAAGATTGCCATCCAGACCGGCCAGCCAACCGCAGTGCTGCCCCAGCAACCAGCAGCCAACACTGAACTGGTGCAGGATGCAGTGGTTCTGCCGACCGGCACCAATTAAACAATTTAATAAAAGATAAAGCCGCATTCTGCGGCTTTATCTGTTTTTACCCCTGCAAAAACTGCAAAATAAGCGGATTAACCAGCTGAGGATCAGTCACAGGCCCCATATGACCGCAATTGAGCGTGACTAATTCGGCCTGCGGCAACGCGTCAGCTAATGCCCGCGCAATACGCTGTGCTGGCGCCCGGCTTCTGCGCCCCGTCAACATCAACACTTTATCTGGTATTGCGCCAGCATAGTCAGCAAAGCTCGCAGGTTCC
This sequence comes from Rheinheimera texasensis DSM 17496, assembly GCF_000711985.1. GTDB lineage: Bacteria > Pseudomonadota > Gammaproteobacteria > Enterobacterales > Alteromonadaceae > Pararheinheimera > Pararheinheimera texasensis. The sequence goes on along the minus strand of NZ_KL544007.1, from coordinate 162,494 downwards.
TGACTGAGCGCCTGGAAATCCAGTGTCACCTTTGCGACCTGAGCTGCCATTTGTTGTTGCATTCGCTGCGGTAAGGCAGCGAAAAAACCATCCTGCTGCCAATAATCGATAAAACGCTGCGCGGCAGCCTCATCAGGCAAGTTGGGTAAAGCATCAGCCAGAGTCCGCACTTCCTGCCATAAACTGCTGGCATCGGGTAGTTGCGGCAATAAATGAAAAGCCACTGGCTCAAACAGCACAAGCTTGTTGATTTTTAGCTGTTGGCAACGTGCCAGATGTAGTGCCAACGCTCCGCCATAGGAGTGCCCCACCAGGTCAACCGGCTGTTCTCTGAGCTCTGCCGGAACCTTTTGCAGTAAAGCTTGTGCTTCTGCAGCCAAAGACCAGGGTTGCTGCCGGGGTAAATCAGTGCCGCCATAACCAGTCAAATCCGGCAACAAACACTGCCTATTGGCAGAAAGTTCGCTGACAAGGCCAAGCCACTGCCGATGGCTGGACATCGAACTGTGCAGTAATAAAACCGGCCTGCCGCTGCCCAGTTGTTTTACCATGTATTGAGCAGCAAAAATGCTGCACCACACAACAAGGCAATGAAAGTCGCAATCATGCCTAAAAAGCGGGGAATTGAGGTGCCGCTGGACCGGCTTAATCCGGTTAAATGCAACAAGCGACCACCCAAAGTCAACACGCCTAACAGATGTATTTGCCAGGAGGCAGCCTGCTGTTGCTCGGCAATCAACATAATCACCAACAAAAGCGGTACATATTCGGCGAAGTTGCCATGGATGCGGATAGCTTTAATCAGTTCCGGTTGTTGACCATCGCCTAAGCCAACGCGCAGTTTAAAGCGCTGACGCACCACCGCTAACGCCAGCACGACATACATCACGGCCAAAATGGCCGCATAGATTGCTGTGATCATTACCACCCCGATAATTGTTGTTGGACTAGTTGCTGAAACACCCGAATATGGCATGGCGCCGAGTTCAGCGCCGGAATATATTGATAATCAGTGCCACCGGCGTGCAAAAATACTTCTTTATTTTCAACGGCGATTTCTTCCAGAGTTTCCAAACAATCCGCCGCAAACGCCGGACACAACACCTGCAATCGTTTCACACCCTGCGCTGGTAATTTCTCCAGTAATTCATCGGTATAAGGCTGCAGCCATTTTTCTTTGCCGACACGCGACTGGAAGCTGACCAGCACCTGCTCCGGCGTTAAGCCCAGGTCCTCTGCCAGATTGGCGGCAGTTTCGCGGCAATGCCGCTCATAGGGGTCGCCCAGACGGACAAAACGCTCCGGGATGCCGTGGAAGGACAACAGCAATTTGTCGGCCTGACCATGTTGCTGCCAGAACATTTGCACCGAACCTGCCAGAGCTTTGCGATAGACCGCCGTGTGGTGATAGTGTTTGACCAGGCGGATTTCGGCAATATCACGGCGTTGCTGCTGATACAACGCGATTTGGTCGGAAATAGCCGCTGTGGTCGTGGCCGAATATTGCGGATACAGCGGTATCACTACAAAACGGCTGACGCCGTGCGCAGTCAAATCATCCAGCACCGACGCAATCGATGGCGAGCCATAAGTCATGGCGTAACGCACTTGTACCGGTGTATCACTTAATTCCAGGCGTTTGGCCAGCGCTTCGGTCTGACGCTCAGTGATCACCCGCAGTGGCGAGCCTTGTTCCCACCAGATCGACTGATAAAGCTTCGCCACACGACGGCCACGAAACGGCAGGATAATACCGCGCAGAATGCACTGCCATAAAATCGCCGGATAATCGACAACACGTTGATCAGACAAAAATTGTTTCAGATAACGCTGCACCGCAGGCACTGTCGGTTCATCTGGCGTGCCCAGATTGACCAGAACCACCGCGTATTCAGAGACTGCACGTTCTAACATGGCATAAACTCTTGGAAATTATGCGAAATTGGCTCAAAGTCTACCATTTTCGCATCAATGAGAAAGCAGAAAAAACCGTTCAGTTGCCGCGAAAAAAACGTTGCAGACCAACCGGCGTGTAAACAAGGCCGTCATTTAGCAATCACCCCGGCCATGCAAATGACCGCGTCTTGCCGGCAAAAACAACAAAGCCCACTGGCGTGGGCTTTGTCTGTATTCTGCAATCCTGCTGCGCTGGGTTTAACCAAGCAGTTCGCCGAGGATTTTGCTAACGGCATCAACCGCCTGCGTGCCATCCAGGTGGTGATACTGAGTCAGACCTTGTGCGGCTTGATTACGGTAATAACCGACCAGTGGTTCAGTCTGTTCGTGGTAAACACCTAAACGCTTGCGGACGGTTTCTTCTTTATCATCATCGCGGATCACCAGGTCTTCACCTGTGACATCGTCTTTACCGGCCACTTTTGGTGGATTGTAAGTAACATGGTAAACGCGACCTGAAGCCGGATGCACACGGCGACCACTCATGCGTTCAACAATGACATCGTCCGGCACATCAAATTCAATCACGTGGTCAACCAGCACGTCGTTATCTTTCATCGCATCCGCTTGCGGAATAGTGCGCGGGAAACCATCTAACAAAAAGCCTTTGGCACAATCCGGCTTGGCGATACGCTCTTTCACCAGACCGATGATGATTTCATCAGAGACCAGCTGACCTGCGTCCATCACCTGCTTAGCGGCGAGGCCCATTGCAGTGCCCTCTTTGATGGCGGCACGGAGCATATCTCCGGTAGAGATTTGCGGAATACCGTACTTGTTCATCAAAAACTGTGCCTGTGTTCCTTTACCGGCACCAGGTGCACCCAACAGAATAATTCGCATACCAAAACCTCGGTTTTTCAGAAACGGTTCCAAATGTTATAAGCGCTGGATCTTTACATAATGTCAGTCAGCAGACAAGGAATTTGTCGGCTGCTCAGAGCAGCCAGCGGCAAGCCGACTTTAGTACTAACTCCGGTCTAACCGCAGTATGCACAAAAATGCCGGCTAAACACTATTCGACGATAGTTGCACGGCAAATAAACAAAACCCGGCATAAAACCGGGTTTTGTCAGTATTGCACTGTGTACTATTTCGCCAGCGACATCAACAGGCTGTTTAACCGCGTGACAAATGTCGCCGGGTTTTTCAGGCTGCCGCGCTCGGCCAGCAGCGCCTGTTCAAACAGTACTTCGGCCCATTGCTTAAACTGTGCTTCGTCCTGCACGTCCGCCACATGGCGCACCAGCTGATGCTCCGGATTCAGTTCAAAAATCGGTTTCACTTCCGGTACTTTCTGGCCAACAGATTCCATCAGTTTGATCATCTGCGTGCTCATATCAAACTCGTCGGTGACGACGCAAGCCGGGCTGTCGGTCAAACGATGACTGACTTTGACATCTTTCACCTGGTCGCCCAGTGCTGTTTTAAAACGCTCTGCCACGGCGGCAAATTGTTTTTCTGACTCTTCCTGGGCTTTTTTGGTGTCTTCGTCATCCAGCTTCGACAGATCTAAGCCGCCTTTGGCCACTGAACGCAGTTTTTTACCGTCAAATTCAGTGAGGTGCTGCATCAGCCATTCGTCGATACGATCGGATAACAGCAGCACTTCGAGGCCTTTTTTGCGGAACACTTCCAAATGCGGACTGTGTTTCGCGGCTTCGTAGCTGTCGGCGACCAGGAAATAAATCTCGTCCTGACCTTCTTTCATCCGGCTGACATAAGCCTCTAAACCAACGCTTTGTGTTGCGCTGTCTTCGTGCGTTGAAGCAAACCGCAGCAGCTTGGCGATGCTTTCTTTATTCGCATGATCTTCAGCCGGGCCTTCTTTTAACACCTGACCAAATTCAGTCCAGAACGTCTGATATTCGCTTTGGTCTTCAGCTTTGGCCATTTTTTCCAGCATTTTCAGCACGCGCGAAGTGCAGCCCTTGCGCAGGCTCTGAGTCACTTTAGTATCCTGCAGAATTTCACGCGATACGTTCAGTGGCAGATCGCTGGAGTCCAGTACGCCTTTGATAAAACGCAAGTAGCTTGGCATAAACTGCTCGGCGTCATCCATGATAAAGACACGCTGTACATAGAGTTTCAGGCCATGACGGGCGTCGCGGTTCCACAGGTCAAACGGCGCTTTTTTCGGCACATATAACAGGCTGGTGTAGTTGGTATTGCCTTCAACTTTGTTGTGGCTCCAGCTCAGTGGCTCTGTCCAGTCGTGGGAAATGTGCTTGTAGAATTCGTTGTATTCGTCGTCACTGATTTCAGATTTATCCCGCATCCACAGGGCAGTCGCTTTGTTAACGGCTTTCCAGCTGCCTTCGGTCGCCGGGATGGTCTCGCCGTCTTCTTCCCGCGCTGGAGTGCCTTCTTCCCACATTTCAACCGGGATGGAGATGTGATCAGAATATTTAGTGATGATACTTTCGACTTTCCACTTGCTTAAAAACTCGGACTCGCCTTCGCGCAGGTGCAGGATAATGTCGGTCCCGCGGCTGGTTTTGTCCGCTGGTGCCAATGTGTAATCGCCTTCACCGGCTGATTCCCATTCCACTGCGCTGTCCGGCGCGGCACCAGCTTTTAACGTGCGTACTGTGACTTTGTCGGCGACGATAAATGCCGAATAAAAACCAACACCGAACTGACCAATTAACTTGGAATCTTTGCTCTGGTCGCCGCTTAACTGCGAGAAAAATTCTTTAGTACCGGATTTGGCAATAGTACCTAAGTGACTGATCACTTCATCCCGCGTCATACCAATACCATTGTCGCTGATGGTAATGGTTTTGGCCGCTTCATCCAGAGTCACGCGGACGCGTAAATCACCGTCATTGCCGTACAGGCTGCTGTCCGATAAGGCCAGGAAACGTAGTTTGTCAGCAGCATCAGACGCGTTGGAGATCAATTCACGCAGGAAAATTTCTTTGTTGGAATACAAAGAATGGATCATCAGTTGCAGCAACTGTTTGACTTCGGCCTGAAAGCCATGGGTTTGTTTTTGTGTTGTTTCAGTCATCTACCGCTCCTTTCACACTCAATTCTTCGGCCTGGCACTGGCAACGGCGAACACCGCGCACCAGCGAGCCTGTTCATTCGGCTTCAGATATGAGGTCGGGGGATTTTTTTTCAAGGGCTTTGACTGAGAAGGCCCAACAACAGAGGATAAACGAATAACCACCAGCCGGAAGGCTGCAATCAGATTCGTGGGGATTTAAAACGGTTTGCGGCCGCTCAGCGCATAAGACAAGGTACTGCCGTCGAGGTACTCCAGCTCACCGCCAACCGGCATGCCCTGCGCGAGGCGCGAGACCTGAATATTGTGTTTCCGGCACAGTTCGGCGATATAAAACGCGGTAGCTTCACCTTCAACCGTCGGATTGGTAGCCAGGATCACTTCTTCGATTTTGCCTTGTACCAGTTGTTGTGACAAAGCATCGAGGCCAAGCTCTGCCGGCCCCACGCCATCAAGTGGTGACAGCTGGCCGCGTAAGACGAAGTAACGGCCTGCGAATAAACCGGTTTGTTCAATAGCAAACAAATCTGCGGCACTGGCGACGATACAGAGCACAGAACTCTGCCCGCGAATGGGATGGGCGCAGATCTGGCAGATCTGGCCCTCACAAAAAGTCCGGCAACGCTGGCAATGCCCGACTTTACTCATGGCCGCCTGCAGTGCATCCGCCAGCTGCAGGCCCGCTTCGCGATTGCGTTCGAGCAACTGATAGGCCATCCGCTGCGCTGATTTTGGCCCGACCGACGGCAGGACCCGTAACGCATCAATCAGCTTTTGCACCAGCGGCGTATGTTTACCCATCAATAACCTCAGCCCGCAACTGCTTAGAATGGCATTTTAAAGCCTGGTGGTAACTGCATGCCGCCAGTGACAGAGGCCATCCGCTCTTTGCTGGTTTCTTCGACGCGACGCACCGCATCGTTAATGGCTGCAGCGATTAAGTCTTCCAGCATTTCTTTGTCGTCAGCCATCAGGCTGTCATCGATGCTGATGCGGCGTACGTTGTGATTGCCCGTCATTGTGACTTTCACCATGCCGGCGCCGGCTTCACCGGTCACTTCCAGCCGGGCGATTTCTTCCTGCGCACGCTGCATTTTTTCCTGCATCGCCTGCGCCTGTTTCATGATGTTACCCATGCCACCTTTAAACATAATCTTTACTCTCAGCTGTATTGATAATGGCGGCCAAGATAATCACAAAGCCGCAAAATTACAAGATTTCGCCTGTACGCAAGGCACAGACTGTCGAATTAAAATACTTCCAGGCTGTCAGGCAGCCATTCGGCAGCAAAGTCCTGCATCAGGCCGCATAAAGCCGGATCCCGCTGCAGCAGCTGGTGCACATAACGCCGGCGCGCTGCATCGATGCGTTGTTGCAGCGCTTGCGGGCTGGTCGGGACTTCATCGACAAACTCCACCTGCACCGTCAGTAGCCTGCCAAAAGATTCGGACAACACCGTCTGCAACTGGGCTCTGTTGCGCTCTGAATCCAGATGTTTTTGTGTCGCGTTGACCTGTAACACTAAATGATCGTCTGTCAGTTGCATGCTGCTGTGCAGTAAAAATAACCGCATCAGCCCACCGATACGCAGACTGTCGATACGCTTGGCCCATGCGTCCACCTGACTGCTGCTGCGTACGGCAAAGTTACCGGCATGGATCTCGCCGTCAAACCGCAAATCAGCATCTGTTGAAGCAACCGTTTCCACTTCGGCAATGGCTTCACTGGCAAAATCCAGATTGTCCGGCTCGTCCGGTACGGCCAGGCTTTCCAGCAAGGCGTGGCGGATCGGCTGCACCGGTGCTGGCGTATAGTCCTGCTGCCATTGCCACAGCTCAGTGCTGTCAGTGGTTTCGCTGCCGTCGGCCGGATCTGTGTCTTCGTCTGTGGCGGTTGCGATAAGCAGTGCAGCAGGCTGTGGCTCATCATCGTCCAGCAGTTCAACCATATCGCTCGCGGCAGGCTCTACCGGCAATTCCTCCCAGGGCGGGATCTCTGCAGGGCTTGTCAGCGCAAGGCTGGCAACAACCGGGGCCGGCACAGCAGCGACAACTGCAGTTGGCTCAGCAGATAAAACAGGCTGTGCCTGCACTGCCGGCGCAATGGCCGCTCTGGGTGGTAATGAAACTGGCGCCTGCTGGCGCTCAGACTTTTTTGGCTCGTTCGACGCCGCGCGTTGCAGACCACGACGGGCCAGAATACTGGCGGTCACCGAATCAATGCCGCTCTCTGATGTTGGAACTACAACTGGCTCAGCTTCAGGCACAACTGGTGGCAACTCGGCTACTGGCGGAACCACCGCTGGTTCCGGCTGCAGTTGAGCGACCTGCAGCTGCGGAGCTCTCGCTTCCGGCGCAACTACAGCAGTCACCTGCTCTGGCACAGCAGTCGGCTGTGCTGTCGACATTGCAGCAGACAACGCAGCAGCGCGCCCTGCACTCACCTCCGGCACAGCACCGGCTTTGGCCGGCACAAAGGCAATAGCGCGTAATAACGCCATTTCCAGGCCAATGCGCGGCTCTGGCGCATAAGGCAGATCGCGTTTGCCGGATAACAATAACTGGTAATACAACTGAATAGTTTCCGGCGCATGCGTTTTCGCCACAGCGCGGACAAAAGCTGATTCAGTCAGTGCCAGCTCAGAAGCACTTAATTGATACTGTGACAACGCCGCCAGATGCAGCAAGGACAACATGTCATCCAGCACCGCCTGAAAATGGCTGTGGCTGCTGACAAGCTGCTGCAAATGCGCCTGCATTGCGGCTAAATCGCGGTTCAGTACATCCTGCAGCAGAATTTCGGCCCAGCTTTGCTCGAGGAAGCCAAGCATCTCGCGCACGGCACCAAGGCGGATGTCGCCGTTGGTCTGGGCGATAGCCTGATCAGTCAGGCTCAACGAGTCCCGCAAACTGCCTTTGGCGGCACGCGCCAGCAAGGCCAGCGCTTCTTCTTCGGCAGCAATGCCTTCCTGGCCGAGGATATAGCTCAGATGCTGCTTAATCTGGCTTTGCGATAAGGCTTTTAAGCTAAACTGCAGGCACCGCGACAGCACGGTGATCGGCAGCTTTTGCGGATCAGTGGTCGCCAGCAAAAACTTCACATGCGGCGGCGGTTCTTCCAGCGTTTTCAGCAGCGCATTAAAGCTGTGTTTAGACAGCATATGCACTTCGTCGATGAGATAAACCTTGTAACGACCGCGGGTTGGTGCGTATTGCACGTTGTCCAGCAAGTCGCGGGTATCTTCGACTTTGGTCCGGCTGGCAGCGTCAATTTCCATTAAATCAACGAAAAAGCCTTTGTCGATTTCGGTGCAGGCACTGCAAATGCCACAAGGCGTCGCAGTGACGCCCTGTTCGCAATTGAGGCTTTTGGCAAAGATGCGGGCTATGGTGGTTTTACCCACGCCGCGGGTGCCGGTAAACAAATAAGCGTGGTGCAGTCGGTTTTGCGTCAGCGCGTGTGTCAGCGCAGTTTTGACATGCTCCTGCCCCACCAGCTGACCAAAGTTTTGCGGCCGCCATTTACGCGCCAGCACCTGATAACTCATCTGTTCACCTTGTCGGAAATTGCGCCGGCTTTGTGCCTGCAGCCTGGCCGGGTTTAATGACCCGGAAAATCAACCAGGCTGTGGATGGTCAGACCCAGTGCTTCCAACCTTTGCTGGCCACCTAAATCCGGCAGATTCACCACAAAAGTCGCGTCTGCAACCTGACCACCTAATCGACGTACCAGTTTGGTTGTGGCATCAATAGTACCACCAGTCGCCAATAAATCGTCAACTAACAGGACTTTATCTTCTGGTGTAATGGCATCCAGATGAATTTCCAGGGTGTCCTGACCATATTCCAGCTGATAACTTTCCGCAATGGTTTCACGGGGCAGTTTGCCAGGTTTACGTACCGGCACAAAAGCCACGCCCATAGCATAAGCCAGAGGTGCGCCAAAAATAAAACCACGCGATTCAGTGCCGACAATTTTCGTAATGCCATGGCCACTATAATGCTGTTTCAAATGGTCGATTACAGCAGCAAAGGCAGCGCCGTCCTGCATCAGACTGGTTACGTCACGAAATAAAATACCTGGCTTCGGATAGTCCTGTACTGACTTGATGACTTGCTCAAGTACGCGGCTTAATTCGGTATGCGTCATGGAAAAATCTCTTTATTCAATTCGATAAAAAAACCGCCTGCAGGCGGTTTTTCGGTCTGGTTAGCCGGCTTAGCCTAAGATGCGTAACCAGGTGACCAGTGGTGGCTGGCACAACAGCAATACAAACACAGCGACAAAGCCTAACAAATGCCACACGCTGAAGGATTCTTTAAAATTCTCGTCTGCCATCGACATCTTTCCAGTGCAAAATAAGGGGGCTCGATTTTAATGAAAAACATTGGCAATAGCCAGTGCTTGTAGGTGTCAGCGGCGGCATTTTTCGCCGAAAAAAATCAACCGGAACTCCCGGTGCTTGCGCTCGTTGTGGCTAGGATTTTCCATCCGCTGTGACAACAATGCCACGGGCGGCAAAATCGCTCAACAGCGGGGTGGCCTGTGATAACAGCTGCTGGTTGTTCCACTCTGGTACATAAGGCTGCAACCAGTCGATGTAAGTGCCAAGATGCTGGCCCGGCTCTGCTGTGATCAACTGCAACAAAGCAGCGCTCCAGGCATTGAGTTGCAAAAAGCGGACTCTGTCCTGTTCATCGCGGTACAACAGCAAAAACACCGGCTGCGCGGCAGGCTCTGTGGGTTGAAACTGCAAGGAAATTTGCTGCACCGGATATTGATAACAACAGAGTCGTACCAGTGGCGACATCGCTAAAATACGGTCGGGATCAAATGACCACCCCACAGGTGCGACTGCCAGATCTGTCGCCAGTGCCAGCTCCAGCCATTCGTATTCGGCCAGCTGCAGCGCAAAGCCAGGCAACTGCGAGGCCGCCTCTGGCAACCACAGCAAAAATGCTTTGGAAATATCGAGAAAATACGGGCTGTGTAACTGTGCGTCGCGGAAAAACTGCCTGCACAGTGCTTGCCATTGTGTGTCTGGCAACAAGGAGCGCAACACAGGAAAAGCGCTGCTGACAAAATTCTGCACGTTGTTGAAAAACAGCTCTTCGTAAACAGCCATTCGTTCCGGCCTGATGCCGGGGGGCAGTGGCGCTGACGGGTCTTTAATCCGGCGGATAAACGCCAGTTGTTGTTGCTGAAATTCCTGCATCAACATGCTCCCAGCGTCATAGCATTCTCTTGCTGCAGCTGACGGATCTGCGTGAGCTCAGTTAGTAATTCAGCCAGCGGCGGCAGATTAAAATCACGCTCCAGCAGCGTCGGAAACACGCCATGACAGCGGTATGCTTCGGCGAGTAACGCCCAGACCGGGTCATTGACTGCGCTGCCGTGGGTATCAATTAACAAATCCGAGCTTTGCTGCAGGTGACCGGCGACATGGCCATAACGGATGCGCTTGGTTGGCAGCGCCCGCAAAAACGCGGTGGCGTCATAACCGTGGTTGATGGAATTGACATAGATATTATTGACGTCCAGCAGCAGGCCACAGTCGGCCCTTTCTAACACCTCAGTCAAAAACTCCAGCTCAGTCATGGTCGACTCTGGCGTGGCGTAATAAGAAATATTCTCCAGCACCAGCTCCTGTTCCAGCACATCCTGTACCTGCCGGATGCGTGGCACCAGATAATCAATGGCTTGCGGGCAAAACGGCACCGGCATCAGATCATACAAATGGCCCTGTCCGGAGCAGTAACTCAGGTGCTCGCTATAAAGCAGTACCTGATGCTGACGGAAAAACTGCTTCAGCTGCGCCAAAAACTGCAGATCCAAAGGATCAGGCCCGGCGATCGACAAAGACAGACCGTGGCAGATCAGTGGGTAGTGCGATGCAATCTCAGTAAACTGGCGGCGCAGCGAGCCGCCGAAGGGGATCCAGTTTTCCGGCGCCACTTCGATAAAATCGATGCCGTGCCCACTTTGTTGTCCGCTTTGTAATAAAGGGGCGAGCAACTCGCGCCGAAGCCCCAGCCCCACCCCTTTTAGTTTTGGCATCTTAATTCATGCCACCGCATTTGCCTTCTTTGGATTTATCAGTGGCCGCTTTTTTATCGCCACCACATTTACCTTCGCCGCACTTCCCTTCACCACACTTCCCTTCTTTGGCTTTGTCAGCACCCGCAGCTGCTTTTTTATCGCCACCGCATTTGCCTTCGCCACACTTGCCTTCGCCACATTTACCTTCTTTGGCTTTTTCTTCAGCTGCTTTTGGATCTGAGGCCTGTTGCGCTGCACCATCCGGCGTTTGCTGATATCCGGCGCTCAGTTCAGTCGCCTGAAACGCCTGTGCTGTACCACTTAAACCGGCAAGGGCTGACAACATCAGACCACCTAAGGCTGCTTTGACTTTTTGCTGTTGATTCATCTGCTTTATCCTTTTGTTGTATCACTCATTTGGTTTGTTTTATCGGTTTATGACCGACCGATATCACACCAGACCGTGGTTATGTGGAATTTATTTCCGCCGAGCATAGTAAAATTTTGCAATGCAAGGAAGCTTTACCACGCGCTCAGCGGGGAGCAGGCCGTGACGAAAGGCGACAGCAGAAATTTTACGGCTACCGTAACCTGCTTTGATCTGCATCAGCACAACAACCATCGGCTTTTGCCACACTGCAGGTTCATTCTTCTTTCACCGCTGAGGATGTTATGCATAAGTCGCTCGTTCCGGAATTACGTGGTCAGTTACAGCAGGAACTTCAGCAGCTGCGTCAGGACATTTTTGCCTATCTGCAACGTGACCATGCCGGCGAATTTGACCACCTGTTACTGCAATTAGAACATCAGGCGCTCAGCCACTGGCCTGAGCTACTAAGGCATTGGCTGACACCAGAGCTGGAACAGAAAACCCGCCGGCTGGAGCTGGTGCAGGCTGCGCTCAGTCAAATGGATATGGGACTATACGGCCTGTGCTCCGACTGCGAAGCCCGGATCGAACGCGAACTGTTGCAGCAAGACCCGGCGCGGCAACGTTGCGCACGTTGTGAACGCTTGCAACAGGAGAGCAGGAACCGGGCCTGTTGCTGACATCCTGCATAAGGGCGGCGCGACGCGCTGGCCGCTCTGGCTGTTTTTCTGTTAATTTAGTGCCATTCTGTTTTGAATTCAGTGTAGATGATGCACGCTCAGCAAATCCTCCAGGCGGCAGTTGCCGCTTTTAGCCAGGGCCAGCAGGCCCGTGCCATGCAGTTAGCGCTGCAGGCGTTACAGTTGCAGCCGGAACAGCCGGATGCGCTGCATCTGCTGGCGCTGTGTGCCCGGCAGCAAGGCCAGCCCGATCAGGCGCTGCAATATTTCAAACGCAGTCTGCAGGCCGCGCCCACACAAAGTGCGGTCTGGTCGAATTACGGCAATTTGTTACAACAGCTTGAACAACATGAAGCCGCAGAGCAGGCCTATCAGCGGGCCCTGCAACTTGCACCAAATCAGGCCGACAGCTGGCTCAATGCCGGTCTGCTGGCAATGCGTCAGCAACAACCGCAACTGGCTAAAGACAGACTGCAAAAAGCACTGCAACTGCGCCCGGATGACTCACGTTGTTATGCACCACTGGCCAGTTGCCTGGCACAGCTTGAACAGGTCAATGCCGCATTGCAGCTGCTGGACCAAGCGCTGACACGCTGGCCGGCACAGACACAGCTACTCTGGCAAAAAGCCCAGCTGCTGCGGGAAAGTCTACAAGCCGCGGCTTCAGCAGACATTATTAATCAGCTGCTGACGACTACACCAGAACAGGCCGAATTCCATTTTATGGCGGGTTGTCTGCAACATGATTTAGGCAATGACGCAGGCGCCGAAGCAGCGCTATTGCAGACGATAACCCTGCAACCGCTGCATATCGGTGCGCACGAAGCACTGAATCAGCTGTACTGGCAGCAGCAAGATCTGGCGAAATTCCTGCAACTAACCCGACAGACACTGGCAGCAAATCCGCAAGCATTGAACCTGCGTTACGCCCTGGCCACACTATTAATTCAGTCTGGTGACGATCCGGCGGCCACGCAGCTGTTACAGGATGGCATCGTATTGCATGGCCGGCAGGCGGATTTGCTGCATGCACTCGGCGTTCAGCTGGCAAAACAAGGTGATTTGGCAGGTGCAGCCGTATTGACCGCTGAAGCCTTACAACAGCAGATGCCACCGGCATTTCGGGTTCGGGCATTGATAGACGCCGCCAATTACGCTATCCGGCAACAGCAACCGGCGCAGGCTGAACAGCTGTTGCAACAGGCTAAAGAGCTCAGTCCACACGACCAGGAGATCTGGGCCTATTTAGGTACATGCTGGCGCTTACAGGGCGATGAAAAAAACCACTGGCTGAATAACTACTCTTCATTGATCGACGCAAGGCCGTTGCCGACACCAGCCGGTTATCAAAATCTGGCAGAATTTCTGGCGGTCCTAAACCCGGTGATCCGGCGACTGCACACCAGCACACGTCAGCCTTTAGATCAGAGTGTGCGCGGCGGAACTCAAACGCTCGGCAGGCTGTTAGCAGAGCCTGATCCGGTGATCCAGCAATTTCGCGCCGCACTGGAACAACGCATCAACGAGTATCTCCGGCGGCTGCCAATTGACGCGCAACATCCACTACTTTGCCGTAACACCGGCAAGTTTCGTTTCTCCGGCAGCTGGTCAGTGCGTCTTGGCAATGAGGGCTTTCATACCAACCATGTGCATCCGCAAGGTTGGTTGTCAGCATGTACCTATCTCGACTTACCGGACTGCATCCGGCCGGACGACCTGCACCGGCAAGGCTGGTTAAAACTTGGCGAAACTTCCCTGCACCTTGGTGAGCATGAACAAGTGGCGCAGGCGATTTGCCCGGAACCGGGCCTGGTGGTGTTATTCCCCAGTTTTGTCTGGCATGGCACCTATCCGTTTAAAAGCGCTGCAGGCAACAGTTACCGCATGACCGCCCCCTGCGACATCATGCCGGTCTGAATCCAGTCAGACCGGATTGCCCTCTGCATCAATCAAACCTGCGGCAAACAGGCGCTCGCGCACTGGCTGTAGTTCATCAGCAAATTGCCGCCACTTTTGCACGGACTTTTGATGAATGGGTTGACGCACCTGAGCAGCACTGGCCGTAGTGGAAGCGGATTTCGCCTGGTGAAAGGCCAGCAAATCCTGCTGCCACGGCAATCCACACCAATCCAGAATGCGTTTTGCCTGCTGCTCAGGCGCTGCAACAACCTGTTCATAATGCACATCGAGTATCTGTCCTGGCAGTACCTGATGCCAGTGCGCCATCAGCTTTTTGTATTCGATAAAATAATCAGCCAGTTCGTCGAGCTGATATGAAAACGAATAAACCTGATTAAACAAAGTTTTATAAATGGCAAAACAGGTGTCGAGTGGATCTCGGACTAAATGAATGATCCGCGCATGTGGCAACGCCTTTTTAATCAGGCCGGCATAAATAAAGTTAAACGGCAGTTTATCGATGAAAATAGGCTTACCCTGCGCCATTGACGCAGCCTGGTGCAGATAACGCTCGCCGAGTGCCGGATAATCCAGCTGCAGCGCGGCTTCCACCAGTGACTGCCGGCCTTGTACCTGCCGCGCCGCCAGCGCCACTTCCAGCGGGAAATCCGGGAACTCGCCAATAGACACCACGTCAGGGTGTTGGCCAAGAATACGTTCAACCAAAGTCGTGCCGGTGCGTGGCATGCCCAGAATAAAAATCGGCCGCAGCGTTGACGTTGTATCAGCGGCAGAGACTGGTTCGGAGTGGGCAAAAAAGTCTTCATTAAAATGCTGGCGCATTGCAGCAAAAGTAGCGAACTCTGTCGCGGCGTCGTACTGCAACTGCTGACGCTTTAGGGTGGCTGCCTGACGCAGGGCGGCAAATGCTGCGGCATATTGCCCAGTATCTTCCAGTTCCTTCGCCAGCGCATAGCCTGCGCCTACGGCATCTTTCGGCTGTAATGAAGGCTGCGCCAGTCGCTGGCGTAGATCTGCGATGTGATTGTGTTCAGCAGTAGCTGTCTGTGTCGCTGACCGCAGATGCAACACGTTGCCGGCCAGAGGTAGTTGTTCCAGCACCAGTGCCAGATTACTGCGCGACGCTGTCATTTGATTTAAGAAAAACTGCGCCAGAGCTAAATCAAATCGCAGGCCGGTATGTTGCGGTGCCCAGGCCACTGCCTGTTCCAGCCAGGGTAAAGCTGCTGCCGGGTCGTCCAACCCACTGAAGACCGCCGCTACCGCACGATAAAAACCAGCATCCTGCACCGGTGTCTCTGTCACTAAAGCCAGCGCCTGCCGACAATCCTGTCGGCGCCGCTCCGCCAGATAATACTGGGCCAGCCGCAGTGCGGCCGGCCCCTGTTCGTCAGCATGACGGCAAATCAAAGCAAACACTTGCAAAACTCTCGAATCATCATGCCGCTGCAGTGCTAATTCCAGCGCCAGCTGTCGCCACTGCGGATGGTCCAGCTGATATTGCTGTAAAAAACCATCTACCCACTGAAACTGCTGCTGGCGTAATGCCTGATAGGCTTGCGGCAAATAACGGAGAAAAGACGACAACACTTCTGAAGACATACAAATTCCAACTGAGGAAAGACGGTATTGCTGATGTCCCGACATGCGCCGCAAGCAACAGGCGCATGTCGGGACGATAAAAATTCCTGAAAAAAAAGCCGGCGAAAGCCGGCTTTTTTCGGGTTCAACTTCGGATTAGAAGCGAACTGTTACGCTGGCGTGCAGGTAACGACCCAGTGTGTCGTAGTAACCTGATACGGTGTTCGCGTTTGTAGACAGAGTCAGACCAACCATTGGTGGCTCTTTGTCCAGTACGTTGTTCACACCAGCCAGTAAGCTGACATGGTCGTTCACGTCAAATGAACCAACTAAGTCCAGGTAGCTCTGAGCACTGATACCGTTCGGGATCAGCTTGTCAGTAGTACCTTTGTAGTCCACTTTGCCGTAGTAACGCCATTTCGCCGTTGCTGACCACCAGTCACCAGTAGTGTAGCTGGCTGACAGCGTGTGACGCCATTTCGGCTGAGCGAAACAGTCAACACTGACGTTACCAGAACAGTCATAAGTTGCTGATGCGTTGCCTGGCAGAGACTCGTACTCTTTCTTCATGTTGACAGAGCCGATCATCTTCACGGTCAGCTTACCACCGAACACTTCCTGTTCGTAGTTAGAGCTGACGTCGATACCACGCCAGTGACGGCTGGCTAAGTTGATGTTCGTCGCTTGAACGTAACCAGCAGTACCTAACCACAGGCTGCCGTTCGGGGCACGTACCACGTTGTTACAGAAAGCTGCAACGCCGGTCAGCGCACACTGGTCAACAGTTAACTGAGCAGACACTGCACCGATAACTTCGTCCAGCTGGATATCCCAGTAGTCAATTGACAGGTTCAGGTTGTCCAGTGGCTGGCCAACAACACCAAATGACATAGTGTCAGCAACTTCTGGTTTCAGCTCCGGGTTACCACCGAACACGCCGTTGTACTGACCAGCAGGGCTTGCAGAGATTTTGCCATATTGTGCGGCAGACACACCAGTATTAGCACATTGTGCAGCAGTATACTTCGGCGATGCGCCTGAACAGCCATCAGTACCGCCCCACAGACCGTTGGTTTGTGGAGAGAACAACTCGCCAACGTTTGGAGCACGTACAGCGCGGTTGTAGCTGGCGCGGATTTTCCAGTCATCAACCGGTGTCCAGTCCAGTTCAGCTTTGTACGTTGGCTCACTGCCTGAAGTTGAGTAATCAGAGTAACGACCGCCCAGACCTAAAGTCACGTCTTTGAAGATACCGAAATCTTCAACCAGCGGAATGCTTAATTCGCCGAATACTTCTTTCACGGTGTAACCACCTTCGATAGAAGGAGTCTGACCGCCCTGACCTAACAGTAAGCCTTTAGCGAAAACTTCGTCCGCAGTACGTTCGAATTTGTTTTCACGGTGTTCAACACCGATTACAGCTGCAACCGGCATAGAGTGTGATGGCAGGTTAAAGCCCAGCTCACCAGAGGCGAAACCGTTCAGGATAGTTTCTGAAGTCACACCTTTCATGACCGCAGTACCAGTCAGGTTAGCTGCCTGAGCTGAAGTGATACCCTGATATTTAAACACTTGGTAAGGGATACATGAGCCAGTACATGGATCAGCACCTTCAGCACTTAACGCCTGAGCGATACGTGGACCGAAGAAGTCGTTCAGGTAAGAAACGCCTGAAGTAGTCACACCGTGTTGGAATGACACGTCATAAGACCATGTGTCATTGATGATACCTTCAGTACCAGTCACGATACGGAAAGAAGTGTGTTCCAGGTCTGATTGACGTGGGCCGCCTTCAACGTTCCGTTTACCAATGTATGCAGCAATAGTTTCAATATCATTACCGAATGCGGAACGGAACTGAGCACGTTGAGCATCGCTGAACAGCGGGTTATTGATATCTAAGTGATATTCTTCCGCATAGAAAGTACCTGATTCGGCGATTTGTGCCACAGTACGGTCGTTCATGAACGACACTTCTAAGTACGGACGAACATATTCACTGATTTCATAGTTGGCGAACGCACCTAAAGTGTAACGCTCGTCCGGACGCATGAAGTGGTTGATTGGTGCGTAGTTGTAGATGTTACCAACTGATGGAATGAACTGGCTGCTTGAATTCAGAGTCCAGAACTGTTCCTGACCGTAGTCAGTTTCACCGTCCACTACCGGGTAGAAGTAGAAGTTAGGCACGATGGCGTTACCAGAACCACCACAACCTGTACCTGGATCGTTCAGCGCACAGCTTGAATAGTCACGGGCTGACTGACGCAGCTCGTCAACCTGACGCCAAGTCGCATAAGCAGTCACATGACCTTTAGAACCTAATGAACCACCCATGGTCAGGTCGATATTGCCGGTTTTACCGTCAATACCTGAGCTGCCTGTAGGGTACTCAAACTTACGTTTGTCCATCAGACCCTGAATATATTTGTTGTCGTTGTCGTGCTGGTAACCTGAACCACCTAAAGTCAGTTCCATGCCTTCGAAATCTTTTTTCATTACGAAGTTCACAACACCCGCAACAGCGTCTGCACCATAAGTTGCAGAACCACCACCGGTCAGCACTTCGACGCGCTCAACCAGGGCTGAAGGGATTTGGTTAACGTCAGCAGCACCGGCGTTGTAGATACCGCCCGGTTGCAGACGGCGACCGTTGACCAGTACTAAGGTACGCTGTGCACCCAGACCACGTAAGTCCAGTGTCGCGTTACCAGAAGCGCCGTTTGCCTGGAAAGAAGTTTCAGAAGCTTCGATTTGTGGCAGGCTGTTCATCAGGTCTTCGATTTTGGTGAAACCTGACAGTTTGATTTCTTCAGAAGAAGTGATTTGAACCGGGCTGGCAGTTTCAACGTCAACACGTTTAATCCGCGAACCTGTTACTTCAATACGTTCAACTTTATCTTTTGCTTCTTCTGTCTGCTCTTGGGCAGACACTGAGGCTGAGGTAAAAGCCGCAGTAGAAGCAGCACCGAATGCAAGGGCAATACGCACGGCATTTGCTGTTTTATTGTTACTAAACATTATTATCTCCCTGGACCACTTAGCAGTGATTTTGTTGTCTGTAAGTCAACTGACATCGCCCGTAATACCGGTAGTTCGGGCAATTTTTCCCGCGATGTGCGGAAACTGACCACTGGATAATAAGAGTATTTTTTTGCATGGGTCAACCGCTTTTACACAAATTACTGGTCATTTGCATGAACGCCGGGAACTTATTGCAACCCTTGCAGTCGTGCAATTTTCTGCCACTTTGGAAATGTTTTGGTCAAAAGAAAACTGCTTCAGGTAAATATGTTTATTAAATGAAAAACATCAGCGCATATTAGGTTAAATACACCAATTGAGTGTGGTAATAAACCAACATTACTCAGTCGAACTGATCGCGCACAATTTAACCACGTAAATTTTTTCATACAGTGCTTTCTGGCAGTTTTTAACCAAAAGCGCAGGGTTCCGGCAGTTGCTCCTGCACAATCCGGCCAAATTACACAAAAAAAAAGCCCGCGATGCGGGCTTTTTCAGGCAAGGACTCTACTTAGAACTTCTGAGTGAAGCTTACGTAGTAGAAACGGCCCGGTGTACGATAGTTCGGGTCGAAGGTGTTTGAGAACGCTGAGTAAGCCAGTGGAGGATCTTTGTCCAGCAGGTTACGCACACCGACAGTGATGTCGCTGTTCCATGGCGATGTCCAGCCGATCTGACCATCGAAGTACACAGTTGGGTCTAACTCGTTACGAGGTGCAGACGCATTCGGACCTTGAACAATATTGGTTGTACCTGGCGCGAAAGTGAATGTTGAATCCATGAAGTCTGGATCAGAACACAGGTTACGCAGTTCAGGACGTTTCAGGCCTGTTGCCGCTGTGACGATACCAGAACAGTCTTCAATCTGTTTAGACAGATACTGTGCTGTTACAGATGCTGACCAGTCGTCTTTTGACCAGCTCAGGGTCAGGTTTGATTTCAGACGGAAAGTCGTACCACCACCTGATGCACCTGCTGCCAGGAAGCCAACACCGTTACCGCCAGAAATAGTGCCATCACGCGTCAGTTCACCACGTGTCAGTTTACCCAGGTCGCCCTGATAAATCATGTAGGCGTTATCCCAGTTCACACGCCAGGTACCGACATTGGTTTCGAACCGGTAGTCAACGTTTACGTCGACGCCTTCAGTGTGCAGACCACCTAAGAAGTTCATGCCCAGAGAAGTAATATTAGAAATCTCACCTGGGTTACCGTTCAGCGTCCCAGTGAAATCACGGGTGATCAATGAACAGTCACCGGTAATACCCTGAACGTAGCAACGGTTCATGATGGTTGCAGCACCACGACTACCGATAGCATTTTCAATTTCAACTTTGAACCAGTCCATTGTCATGCTCAGACCATCGATGAACTCTGGGCTGTAAACAAAACCAACAGATGTTGATTCTGACGTTTCTGGTTGTGTATCCGGGTTACCACCAACTTTTGCACGGATTTGCGGGTCTTTCTGAGTGAAAGTCGCAGATACGCCAGCAGCAGCACAACGCGCAGCTACACCAGGAATGGTTTTGTAAGCTGTTGAATTCACTGAACATGGGTCAGTCGCTGATGGGCGGCTGTCGTTCTGGCCTTGGTACAGTTCAGCAATTGATGGCGCGCGGAAACCTTCGTTCAGGCTGGCGCGGAACATCAGTTCATCTGTTGGACGGTAAGTCAGTTTGTAACTGTTGTTGGTCGTGTCACCAAAGCTTGAGTAGTCTGAATAACGGGTAGACACTTCAAGATCCAGGCTCTTCACATAGTCCATATCAGCTAACAGCGGAATACGGGCTTCTGCGTAAACTTCTTTTAAGTTGAAACCACCAACAGTTGGAGTTGCAGCGTTGTCACCTAAAACCTGACCTAATACAGTCAGAGGTTCCGGGCTGGTGTAACCTGATTCACGGCGAATTTCCGTACCAACGTTCACTGCAACCATACCGGCTGGCAGTTCAAACAGGTCAGTAGAGATGTTGCCTGAGTAGTCCCACATTTTGGCATAAGCCAGGTCACGTGGAGCTACTGTTACATAGTCCAGCATCGCCTGAGTTACGCCTTCCGGGCCGCCGAATACGTTAAACGGCACGCAACCGGCAATAACTGCGCCAGTAGAAGTCAAACACTGTGCAACGCCTGAGCTGTTGATTTGGCTTGGGCCAATGGCTTCAGCAAAACGACCTGCATGGAAGAAGCCTTTTTTCAGCGCGATTAACGAGTTGTCAGAATAAGTTGCTGCAGCATCCCAGGTGAAAGTGCGGTCAACTAATTCGAACTCGCCATCTAAGCTGGTGCCAAAACGCCAGGTGTCCACTTCGGCGCCGTAAGAGCGTGGCGACACGATTGGACGGAAAGAACCACCCACGATGTTAGCTTTGAATGGGTTGTAGATGTTGTTGGCAGAAATTGCCAGGCCACCTAAAGGCTGAGCTGCTAACTGAGCTTCTGAAGTCCGCTCGTTGAACAGTACTTCTGTTTTCCAGTTCAGCGTATCAGTGATGGCATAAGCACCCTGCGCATACATCGACAATGTTTCAGACGGCTGCTGGATATAGTTCACAGGTGCGAAGTTATAACCATCTGTGTTGCCGTCATAAACTTTAAAGTCAGACACTTTAGACGCAGCGCAAACCTGATTCGGTGCACAACCTGCAGCATCACGTTTACGGGTATAAGACACGCCGCCTACAGAGAACTGCCCCCATGGAGTAGTCGGAGATGCACGACCACCGGCTGCTGATACTTCAGCTGGCAGACCATAAATTGGTACTGAAGAAATCTCACGGTCGCCACCCATAATTGGTTCTTGTTTGGTGTAGCTGACGTTCAGTAATACGTTTGATTTCTCAGTAGAAGTACCGAAAGTGACAGAGTAAGTTTCACGTTTGCCGTCTTCAAATGAAGTCTGACCGTTGTAAGCAGAAACCTCTGCGCCTTCGAAATCGTTTTTGGTGATAACGTTGACAACACCACAGATTGCATCGGTACCGTAGACTGAAGATGCGCCATCTTTCAATACTTCGATAGAACGGATCGCAGCCAGTGGGATTGTTGATACGTCAACTGCACCACCTAAATCGGCAACCCAACGGCGACCGTTCACCAGCACCAGCGTGCGGTTTGAACCACAGTTACGCAGGTTGACACGGCTAACACCGGTAGTGTTACCGTTGTTAGTTTGCAGACCTAAAGCAGCACCGTTGGTTGAAATTTCTTTTAATACATCGCCAACGCTGACCAGACCTGAACGAGCAATATCTTCCTGGCTGATAGCCAGAACTGGTTGGGCAGTTTCCATATCAGTACGTTTGATACGTGAACCTGTCACTTCAATACGTTCTACTTTTTTTGCTTCTTCTGCTTCCTGAGCAACAGCAGTTGCGCTCATTGCAGCAGTCGACGCGGCACCGAATACCAGTGCCAAACGAACCGCGTGGGTAACTTTGGTATTTGTAAACATCGATTTTCTCCCTGGACCACTTAAGGAAAGTGATTCTATTTGTAAAGTTAATACCGGCGTATTAACGAAAAGTATCGGGACTTAACACAATACTGGCAGCATAAATATCGGATTTTTTTTTGCCGGTCAATGCTTTTACCGGGAACTTCATCGCATCCCGATGGTCGGCCGATGTTTTTATACTTCAGTTAACATCTGACAGACTTATCGTGACCACAAAAAATACTCATTTCAGATCAGCAAGTTAAATTGCTGCAACCAGTCCGGCTATTTTCATTTTTTCTACATTTTTAATACTTTTACGTCAGTAAATTTCCGTAGCCAAAGCTGGTCTGATCTTTCCTTTCCGACGATATTGTTTGCAGCCGGGCAAGCTCACGCATTAGACTGTCAGCACTGTAATTTCATACAGATCTTCAGATGCTGAGCGACACGCTAAAATCCCAAATCCGGGCTATTCACCAACAAATGAAAACAAACCTGCCTGGCTATCAGCCGCGGCCCGGGCAAAATCAGTTGGTGGCAGAGATGGCAAACATTGTTGCCGGCAGCTACCACAGCTATGACCGGATTGGCCTGGTTGAAGCTGGCACCGGGACCGGTAAATCGCTGGCTTACCTGATGGCGGCTATCCCACTCGCGCTGGCGCAGAAAAAGACGCTGGTGATAGCCACAGCAACAGTGGCGTTGCAGGAACAGCTGGTGAACAAAGACTTACCGTTTTTTCAGACCCATAGCGGGCTCGACTTTCAATTCAGTCTGGTAAAAGGCCGCCAACGCTATGCCTGTATCCAACGCCTGACCCAGCAAATTCAGCAACCGGAGTTGTTTGCGCAGGCTCAGGTGAGTCAGTTTGCTGCCATGCAGGAACAATGGAAGAGCCGCAAATGGCTCGGCGATCGCGATTCTCTGTCAGAAGCCTTACCAGAACAAAGCTGGCAGCTGATCCAGGCGGATGCCTATCATTGCCCGCGTCAGCACGCCGCCCACCGGAACTGCCCTTTTCATCTGGCCCGCGCGGAAATTGATGACAGTCAGGTGCTGGTCGTCAATCATGCACTGTTGCTCGCCGACTTAGACGCCGGCAGCAGTGTGTTGCCGTCACCGGAAGACTGCATTTATGTGATTGATGAAGCGCACCATCTGGCCGATGTCGGCCGGGATTATTTCTCTGCCCGCGCTTTGCTCACCAGCGAGGCGAGCCTGTGGCAGGACAAAGTGCAAAAGCTGAAACAATTGTTAAATAAGGCCTTATCGCAACATGCCGCCATCAGTGAATTATTAAGACTGGCCGACGCCACCGACGAATTTTTCAGCCAGTTTCAGCCGGTGCAACGCCAAATTGCTGAGCTGTTCCGCCAGCAGAGTAAAGGTGAAGGGCATTTGCGTTTCGCCGACGCGGTACTGCCGGAACTGTTACAACGCCAGAGCGAACCGCTGCGCGACAGCAGTCAAAAAGTCCTGAACTGTATTGATAAACTGTTTCAGCTGCTATTGGAAAGCGCCAACGACGGCAAACTCAGCACCACACAACTAGCTGGTCTGCAGCAGGAACTGAGTCAGCTGCAGCAGAAATTCAGCAACCAGGCAGAGCTTTGGGCCTGTTGGTCGCAGAGTCAGCAACATGTCAGTCAGGCGCGCTGGCTGGAAGCCGACGGCCCGCATATTTCCGGTCACGCCAGCCCGTTGTCAGTGAGCTTTCAGCTGGAAGATCTATTATTCAGTCAGGCGCATGCAGTGTTGCTCTGTTCTGCGACGTTAAAAACGCTGGGCAGTTTTGACCACATCAGCCGCGATTTAGGTCTGACCGAACACCCGGGTTTACGCCGGCTCGAAGTGGCCTCGCCATTTGCCTATCGGGAACGCGGGCTTATTCACATTCCGAAACTAAAAACAGAACCGACTGACGACGCTTTTACCGACGAACTGTGCCGGCGCTTGGCTGATTTTCTGCGGCCGTCTGAAGGTAATCTGGTGTTATTTGCCTCGTACTGGCAAATGGAACAGGTCGCCGCAGCACTGCGGCAACAAGGCCATAGTTTGCTGGTGCAGGGTGAAGCCAGTCGTCAGGCACTACTGGATTTACATAAAAGCAAAATCGACGGTGGCAACGGCAGCATTTTGTTTGGTACCCAGAGTTTTTCCGAAGGTTTGGATTTACCCGGCAAGTTACTGACTAACCTGGTGATCACCAAACTGCCTTTTGCCGTGCCAACCTCGCCGTTTGAAGAGGCGATGGCAGAAGCCATCACCAAACGTGGCGGCAACGCTTTTTTGACACTGACGGTACCGGCCACCGCACGCAAACTGGTGCAGGCCTGTGGTAGACTTCTGCGACAAGAACAGGACCACGGCCGCATCATTATTCTGGACCGCCGCCTGGTGACAAAATCTTATGGCAGCGCCATGCTCAATGCGTTGCCGCCCTTTCAACGTCAAATAGATCAATAACTATGGAAGTTCTGCTCGACCCGGTCACACTGGCGCTGCTGTGTGCCGTCGCTTTTGCCGCAGGTTTTATCGATGCGATTGCCGGTGGCGGAGGTTTGCTTACAGTCCCTGCACTACTCACTGCGGGACTGCCGCCCCATCTGGTCCTTGGGACTAACAAACTGGCCGCGACTTTTGGCTCTGTGACGGCCTCTTACACTTATTACAAGAAAAAACTGTTTGACCCGATGTTCTGGCGCCATGCCTTATTCGCAACCGCAGTTGGCGCCTGTATTGGCGTGCTGGTCGTTGACCAAATCAGTAAAACGACATTGGAAAAAGTGTTACCGATACTGATTTTACTGGCGGCCATTTATAGTTTATTTGCCAAAGTACCGCGGGATGACCAGCAACAATTGCCGGTACAAAGCCAAAAACACATCTGGACGCAACGAACACAGGGTTTTGTTCTGGGCTTTTACGATGGCATCGCCGGACCCGGCACCGGCTCGTTCTGGATGGTTTCCAGTATGGCGCTATACAAAATTAACCTGCTGCTGACGAGCGGCTTGGCGCGTACGATGAATTTTATCTCCAACGGCGTGGCGTTAGTCACTTTTGGTCTGCTCGGCCACATTCATTATCAACTCGGCATTGCGATGGGCATCTGTCTGATGGCTGGCTCTTATCTGGGTGCCCATACCGCAATTCGCTTTGGCAGTAAATTAATCAAACCCTTGTTTATTCTGATGGTCATGGCTATCGCCTGCCGTTTATTGTGGCAACAATGGAGTGCAGCATGATGGCGACTGAGCAGCTGCTGCAACAACTTGAACAGCAACTGCTGACACTGGCCGCCCGCGCCGGTAAGCTGGATCAACAGCTGCCGGACTG
Source organism: Rheinheimera texasensis DSM 17496 (assembly GCF_000711985.1). Lineage (GTDB taxonomy): Bacteria > Pseudomonadota > Gammaproteobacteria > Enterobacterales > Alteromonadaceae > Pararheinheimera > Pararheinheimera texasensis. Next base: position 137,133 of record NZ_KL544007.1, on the reverse strand, counting down.
GCAACAACGCGATTGTTTTTCTTCGCAACTGTTTCAGACCCGCTCCCGCCATCTGCTTGATTATGTCCAGGAAAGTATGCAGCTGTGCCAGCGCATTAAATCTTATCAGGGCAAGCCGCAGGTCATGCAATCGCAACAGTTATTGTGCGAAAAGCTGGCCGCGCAGCTGCAGGCGCTGATGCAAGCCTTTGCCAGTCAGGACGTGCGAAAAAAAGAACAAGCACCAAAATGGCGTACCTCACGCAGCAAAACGCCGGCCGACACCAGCAACCGGCATCAGGCCGGTCAGCTGCTGGCACAGCTCGGTGGCACCGCGCAGGCCATGCATCAGCAGCTGGCCGAGTACCGCGGTTTTGAACGCCGTTTGCAGGACATGGTGCAAGAGTCAGCACAGCAGCAACAACCGCCGGCGGTCCAGCTCGCTTTGCATGCCCGTCTGGGCCGCTGCCGCAAAGCGATTAGTGCGCTGGAAGCCGAGATCCAATGGTATGAACAGCGGGGTCGCAAATCCTGATGCTGCCGCTGGTTTACCACGACTGTTACAGCGATTTAGTTCTGCCGGAGCGGCATCGTTATCCGATCGGTAAATATCGCGCTTTGTATCAGCATCTATTGCAGGCGGGCATCCCCGACAACTGGTTCGACTGCCATGCGGCACCGGCAACGACTGCACAGCTCGCGCTGGTGCATCAACCCGAATATATCAAAGCTTTGTGCCAAGGCGCGCTCGACGATAAATCGATGCGGCGGATTGGTTTTCCCTGGTCAGAATTTCTCATCAAGCGCAGCCTGCAATCGGTTGGCGGTACAATCCGCACGATGCAGCTGGCACTGCAGCACGGCATAGCACTGCATCTCAGCGGCGGCTATCACCATGCCTTTGCCGGCGAGGGGGCCGGATTTTGTCTGTTTAACGACCTGGCCGTGGCTGCAGCGGTGGCCTTGCAGCAAGGCGTCGATAAAGTGCTGATCTTTGATTGCGATGTGCATCAGGGCGATGGCACGGCGTTGTTATTTGCTGACGAACCTCGGGTAGTCACCGCATCGCTGCACGGCGAAAAAAATTTCCCGGCACGCAAACAGCATTCAGACTGGGATATTGGCTTGCCAACCCAATGCCAGGACAGCGCTTACCTCGATTCGCTGTACAGCAGTTTCGACTATCTGCTGCGGCTGCATCAGCCCGACTTAGTACTATATGACGCCGGCGTGGATATTCATCAGGATGACGATTTAGGCCTGCTGCAAATCAGCACCGATGGCGTGTATCAGCGTGACTTTTTTGTCTTAAAACGCTGCCACGACCTGCATACTCCGGTCGCGGCAGTGATTGGCGGCGGTTATCAACGCGACATCAGCAAACTGATACAAGTGCACAGCCAACTGTTTCAGGCGGCCTGCGCGGTTTATTCGCCGGCGCAGGCACTGAACTGGTCTGGTTAGTTGTGATCACCGGAGAAGTAAAAACCCAGCTGGCGGCGCACCGGCGCTGGTAACACCGGCAAACTGGCTTTTGGCACCAAAAAGGTGGCCATATGGAACAAGTCAGTGAAAATGCGGTTTTTTTCCGTAGTGCGTTTTAAATAATCGTGGCCGCTGGAGCCGCCGGTGCCAATTTTGGTTCCAAGCATGCGCTGCACCATCATCGCGTGTTTGTAACGCCAGATCGTCAGATTCTCATCAATTTCAGTCAGGCAGGTTAGCACCTGGAATGGCAGGTTAAACACCGGCTCTTCCTGATACAGGCTGATAAACAAAGCACCGAGCATCGCGCGCTGGCTTAAGCGGAAACTACCCTGCTGCTGTAACTCGGCATACTTCTCACCGTCTAATAAGGCGCTGAATTTAGCGCGGGTGCGTTCGATTTCATCAAGCTGTAATTGCCGTTCGGGGGCGGCCAGCGCTTCGATGGATAACACCGTCTGCTGATCTTCATCCAGCATTTGCGCCGTCACCTGCTGATACATCTGCCAGAAACTGAAATCGCCGAATTCCAAAAATGGCATCCGCTCCAGCCAGGCCTGCACCCGTTCAAATAACGATGGCAGGGTTTCAAAGCTCTGCAGGAACTCGCGGTCTTTGTCATTGAGGCGGTTATAAAATGAGTTTTTATCAAAATCGATGCGGAATTCGCTTTTAAGGCCAAGGCCAATTTCCAGCATTTTAAACTGCACCGACTGAAAACCGGACGCCGGTACCAGATAATCGCGAAACGACATAAAGTCCTGCGGCGTCATCGTTTCCATCACGCCAATCTGCTGGTTCAGCAACTGCTGAATCGTGATCACCCGCTTGAGTTTATGCACCACACCGGTCAGCTGCTGGTCGTGGACGACGGGCTCAGCAAACACCATCAGTACCGCTTTTAATTCATGTAGGATTTGTTTGAACCAGAGTTCATAGACCTGATGCACCACAATAAACAAGGTTTCATCGTGCGCTTCGTTGCCATAACGCGCGCTTTCCGGCGCCTGCGCCGCCAGAATTTTGTCCAGTTGCAGATAATCGCCGTAATAGCAGGGAGTGGTATTTTTTTGCATTGTTATAATTCCGGCCCGGGGCCCTGAGGAAGACGGGCTAGTCTAACGTGCACATCGCCGGCTGTCAGCTGGTAGCAGCGGTACCGCGGCGCTGGTCAGTCCGGTGGCGTTTTTGCCAACTAATGGTTATGCTGGCTGCATACCCTTTGCCTCTTTGCAGCATTTACTCAACACACGGGAGTAGTTGATGAAATTACATGATGATATCCATAACTATTACGAAAAACTGATGCTGGACCATTTAACCGAGCTCGGCCTCGACGACGAACACGACAATGAATATCTGGCTGATTTGTGCTGCATTGTGCTCAATCAGTTGCCGTGTAAATATATTCGTTATGAAGTAGATATGGCGTTTTACCTGCCACAAACCGAACGTTTTGAGATGGTGACCCGGGTCAAAGACGCCGTGGCCAAAGCCCGCGCTTTCCTCGACAGCCCGGATAATAAAAAAGCTGATGCGGTCGCCCCTGCCGAAGCATGAATGCTAAAAATCCACCATTAGATCAGGCACCGCCAGCAGTGAAACTGGCGGTCGACCTGATTATGCTGCTGGAACAACACCAGCTTGATCCGGCTGTTGTGCTGGCAGCATTACCGATAGTCACCAAAGATTTCCAGCGAAAATTGCAAATGCAGCAACAAGCGCAGCAATAAACCGACACCAGTCTGCAAAAGGTTGGTTTTGGAACACATAAAAAGCTGGGAGAATTTGGGTGGTAGCCTTACCAGCCACATCCCGGCACATAGATCATTCGCTGCGGCTGCTTCCTTCCGGACCTGACCGGGTTCACGAACTACTATTGCGGGAGGACCAATAAGGCCACCATAGTGTTGTTGACAGGCGTCAACAATGAGTGCGGCGGCATTATGCGCAAAAGCGCCATGCCCTGCAACCGAAAATCAGCCGGCTACGCTAAAAAGCCGCGCCAGCGGACAAAAGTTGCGCAAACTGCCACAAGGCAACCAGATATAACGTCAAAAATTCTCCGGGATCCGCGGCTGCATTTGCGCAAAAAAGGCTCGCATCAACGGATAATCGGCTTCGAAACTCTCACCAGGCTGCAGTAACGGCCCAAACACAATAGATTTGCTGGCAAAATCGAGCCCAATTAACTGAATAGGCACGCCTGACTGTTTAGCAATTTGCCAGAAGCCGGATTTCCACTGCGCGACTTTTTTGCGGGTACCTTCCGGCGCGATGCCGAGCAATAGTTTCGGCTCGCGGGCAAAGGTCGCCACCAGCTGCGGCACTATGCCGTGACGTTGGCTGCGCTCCACCGGAATACCGCCAAAGCGCAGCAGAAAATTGCGAATGGGCCAGACAAAAATGCTGTGTTTACCCAGAAATGAAATCTTTAAACCCAACGCCAGACTGGCAGCAAAAGCCACGATAAAGTCCCAGTTCGAAGTATGTGGCGCTACAGCAGCGACCAGTTTCGGCACCGCTGGCAACTCACCGCGGATTTGCCAGCCGAGGCGTAACAACACCCAGCAACCGAGACGTTGGGCTCGGTTGCTATCATGGCGTGGTAACGCCCCGGGTAATTCCGGGATTGCAGCACTCACCGTTTTAGCACAGCCTGATACTGCACTAACAACAGTTTCAGCCGTTGCTGATTGGCCTGACCTAACCGAATCATTTGTTTTTGCGCAAGGCCCAACTGTTCAATCTCAGCATCGGCAAAGGAATAATGCACTGAAGAAAGCGTCAGATCTGGCTCATCGGTGATCTCAGGCGCACTTAACAACACTTTGATCGCCTGTTGCAGCCGATCATCGAACTGCTGGTCAGGGTAACCAAGCTCCAGATAAGCCGCTTGCAGCAGCGGATAAAACTGTTTGTACAAAGCGGCGACCTGCTGCGGTGGCACACTTTCCAATAAATCCAGATACGGGTGATAGCGTTGATAGTTCGCATTATCCAGCTGATAGCCCTGTCCTTTGGTTTTGGCGGCAAAATCTTTTCTCAGTCCTTTCAACAACGACTGTTCAGCAATCAACCGGCCCTGAGCAATATTGTCGACCTGCACGACAAAACGGCGGATCATCTCTTCGTTTAAAAACAGCGACGACAAACCCGGTTTCCATTTCAAGCCGAAAAACGCGGCACGTACCACTTCATCAGACTGGTCCAATGGTGGCAGCGACGCTGCGGCAGTCACTTCAGTTTCGGCACCAACATCGACACCGGCATCGTCAGCAGCTTCGGCCAGCTTGTCATCCGCGGTTGGTGGTGGGAGCAGTTTGTCTGCAGGCTCAGCAGCTTTAGTTTCGACTACCGCCGGCGCTGTCGCCACCGGAGTCACAGGCGCTGGTGCTGGTGGTGCCGGCTTTAATAAATACCAGGCTGCAGCAGCAATAATCACTAAAACGATGACTGGGGCAATCCAGCCGGTTGAGCTGGGCGAGGCTTGATTAGACATAGTGTGGGCGACTCCTTCTTAGTCGGATCTGGTTTACTTTACCGCAGACTTGCTGTTTTTAGTGCGCTGACATATTGAAAAGTTTCAATTTTCTCATCGAAAGCTATAAAGCTGCCTGTTCAGGGCATTGCAAGATAGCAATCAATCGTTAATAGTTAGGCAATTCAGACGTATGTTGTTATCTCTATGACAGATAATACAAAATCCGCCAAAACAGCGATTTTATTAACCGGCGGCGGCGCCCGTGCTGCTTATCAGGTCGGTGTGCTCAAAGCGATTGCCCAACAATATCCGCGTAATAGCAGGATCCCGTTTCAGATTGTCTGCGGTACTTCGGCCGGAGCTATCAACGGCACTGCCATTGCTTGCTATGCCAGTTGTTTCCAGCTTGGCGTAAAAAAGCTGGAATGGGTGTGGAAGAACTTTCATACCGGCCAGGTCTATTATTCCGATTATGTTCGCGCCACCTGGCATTTGGTTCGCGGTTTTTTGAGCGCCTTTCAGGCTGACTATGCCAACCATAAGCCCGTGTCTATGCTCGACAGCAAGCCGCTGAAACATCTGCTGAACGAAATGCTCGATTTAAAACGGCTTGACCGCAATATCATGGGCGGCTATCTCGACAGCGTGTCGGTGACCGCCAGCTGCTACAACAGCGGCGATTCCATCACTTTTTTCCAAAGCCGTGAGGCAAAAGAATGGCAACGTTCCCGTCGCTGCGGCCAAAGAACTTTATTAGGCATTCATCACTTAATGGCTTCTGCGGCCATTCCGCTGGTGATGCCCTCGGTGCGGATCAATCAACAATATTTCGGCGATGGCTCGGTCAATCAGCTGGCACCGCTCAGCGCCCCCATTCATCTTGGTGCCGATCGCATTCTGATCGTTGGGCTGGAACAGCCAAGGCGGCGTGAACATCTGCAGCAAATGCCGCATCACCCCAATATGTCGACTATCGCCGGCCATTTGCTCGACAGCATCTTTTCCGACACGCTCAATGCCGACTTAGAGCGGATGCAACGGGTTAACAAAACACTGGAGACCTTACAACAACATCAAATCAGCTCTGAACTGAAACCGGTGCACAGCTACCTGATTAACCCCTCCACCAATTTTAACGCACTGGCCAGTGAACATTTTCTGGCCCTGCCGATGGCCATCCGCTCCTTGCTGCGCACTATTGGCATCAAACAGCACTCAGATTCCAGTCTGGCCAGTTATCTGTTATTTGAAAAAAGCTTCACCAAACGCCTGATTGAATTGGGTTATCAGGATGCAATGGTCCAAATGGATTCTTTAATGGCATTTCTGAGCGCCAAAGAATAGTCAGATGCGGCAGCAAGCTGCCGCCCTCGCCCAGCTTTCTGCCCACGTAAAGATACATTAGTTATTTTATAACAATCACTTACTATCAATGGCACAAAACCTGCTTTGCTGAATTATCATTCGCTTCAGGGAGTCGCTGATGGAACTTTTCAGCTTTTCCGATATGTCATTACAACATGTACCCAGCTACGCTGGCATCACCAGTTCTCCAATCTGGTCTGGTGCGACCAGCAAACTGGGCGCGGCTTTGCCGGAGCAATTACAGACCACACTGGAGCTGGCTCAACAGCTACAGATGTTTTCGATGGCTGTTGGCAAAATATTGCCGGTGACGGCACTGACACTGCTAACGGCGGTCGGTGAATATAAGGCTGCCGGTTCTTACACAGGCCCACATGAATACCGCAGCATGCTGGTACTCAATGAGCAATGTCTGGCTGAGTTGGTTTATCAAAGCGAACATCCTGTTACGCCGATGCAGCAGCGCAAATTGCTGGAACTGGAGCAGCAATGGTTGTTTCCGTTGCGTAACGCGCTGATTGTTACCCGCCTACAACAGCTGGCGCTGCGCGATACCCTGACAGGCCTTGGCAACCGTCGTTTTTTTGACGATGCGATCCATAAAGCCTTGCAACTGACCGAACGCAAACAGCAGCCGCTGGTGTTGATCCTGTTGGATCTGGACAACTTTAAACAGGTGAACGACAACTTTGGCCACCACGCCGGAGATGATGTGTTATTGGCAGTCGCTGACGCCATGCGCAGCACGCTGCGCGCCAGCGATAATCTGTTCCGCTTTGGCGGTGACGAATTTGCAGTACTGTTAACGGCCGAAGATGCCCAAAGCGCCGAGCTGGTGGCTCACCGGCTGGTGAAGGCGATCAGCCAACATCATATCTGCGTGAAATTCGGCGTGTCCGCCAGTGCCGGTTTGGCGTCCCACCTTAACGATGAATCCGCCAAAGCGATATTTAATCGCGCTGACGCGGCTTTGTATGACGCAAAACAAAACGGTAAGAATGTGGTGCGGACGGCATCGCAACAAATTACGACTGTAGCTGATGTGATGAACGGCTGAGGCTGATTACTTTTTATAGTGCAGCCAGCTTTGCGCTTCGGCTGCGCTGCAGTGGCTGGCAAACTCCGGCACTGCGACTATCTGTTTTTGCTGTCCGGCGATGATAAACGGCATGGAGCCACGTCGCCAGGGCGGCACTTCCCACAACTTACACCAGTCTTTTAACGCTTTACTGTGACTAGCTCCAGCTGGTTTGAAGCGCTGATTCAGCTGTCCGGTGCGAATTTCCAGCTGTGATGAGATATCCAGCGCCAGCGGCAGGCTGCTCCAATCTGCTGCTGGTGCCTGAGCGGACAGACTCCAGCAGAACTGCCAGTGCTGCCACTGTTGCTGTTGTTCCGGCAGCAGCCTGATACCAGATGCCGGCGCTGTGTTTAAACCGAGTTGTTCGCTGGCATCGAGCAGATACAACAAACCATTAAAACGGCGTAATTGCCAGTCACCCCATTGCAGTAGTGGCTGTGCATCTGGCGCAGACTCAAGGAACACCTGCACAAACTCGCGGCATTGTTCGGCCGATGGCGCTAAGTCATAACGACGCAGAAAACTGCGCAGCAACAATGTACGTTGTGGCTCCCGTCGTTCTGCCAGCCGGGCTAAATCCAGTTGTTGTTGTCGCAGCACTGCCGGTAATTCAACGGCCAGCTGTTGCCGTTGATAGTCCAGGCTTTGCTGCAACAGCTGGCAACTGCGCGCAGTAGTCTGACTGATCGCCGGAAAACGTTGCTGCAACAACGGCAATACATGCTGGCGCAGAAAATTGCGGTCAAAGCTGTCATCCAGATTGCTTGGATCTGTGACATAACTCAGCTGGTTGGCGCTGGCATATTGCTCAAGCTCAGCGCGGCTAAAAGCCAGTAGTGGCCGCAATAGCACAGTACCGGCAAAAGGCTTCTGCGCAGCAATGCCACTGAGCCCGGTTAATCCGCTGCCGCGTTTGAGTGCCAGTAAAATGGTTTCCAGCTGATCGTCAGCGTGATGCGCAGTCAGCAGTGCAGTGTCGGCATCCAACAAAGCCGCCAGCGCCTGATAACGTAACGTCCGGGCTTGTTGTTCGATATTGCGGCCGGGTTCTGTGAGCTCAACATGGCAAACCTGAAAATCAACCTGCAATCCAGCGGTCTGCACCTGACAAAAAGCCGCCCACTCATCCGCCTGCTTCTGCAAACCGTGATGCACATATGCAGCACTCAGCACAAAGTCGGCAGTTTCGCGCAAGCCGGCCAGCACATGCAGCAATACCATTGAATCCAGCCCGCCACTGAGCGCCAGCAATAGCCTTGGCTTTGCGGCGGCATTCAACACTGTCAGCACCGCCTGCTGCAGCCGTTGCTGCAGTGATTGTGGTGTGAAGTGAAATTCAGGGCTCAGTGGCATTGAGATAAAAAAGCCGCCTGACGGCGGCTTTCCTTTGCGCTTTATCAACAATAACCGAAGGACATCAGACGTTTATAACGCCGGTCCAGCAGTTCGGCCACTGAGAGCTTATCCAGCTTGGCTAAGTCGCGTAACAACGCGGCTTTAACGCCCTGAGCAATTTGCTCGTGAGAACGATGCGCGCCACCCAGCGGTTCATTGATGATTTCATCAATCAGCCCCAGCTCTTTGATGCGTGGTGCTGTCACGCCCATCGCCTCGGCAGCGAGCGGCGCTTTTTCCGCGCTTTTCCACAGAATAGACGCACAACCTTCCGGTGAAATCACCGAATAGGTGCTGTATTGCAGCATGTTAACCTGATCGCCGACACCAATGGCCAAAGCGCCACCAGAACCACCTTCACCGATCACTGTACACAGAACTGGTACTTTCAGGCCAGCCATCACCTTAAGGTTACGGGCAATGGCTTCACTCTGACCGCGTTCTTCCGCACCGATGCCAGGATAAGCGCCCGGCGTGTCGATAAAAGTGATGATCGGCATGTTAAAGCGTTCTGCCATTTCATACATGCGCAGTGCTTTGCGGTAGCCTTCAGGTTTTGGCATGCCGAAATTACGTTTGATTTTTTCTGCGGTGTCACGGCCTTTCTGGTGGCCAATCACCATCACCGGACGGTCGCCTAAACGGGCGGTGCCACAGACAATCGCCGGGTCATTGGCAAAAGCCCGGTCACCGGCCAGCTCGTCAAAATCGGTAAAAATATGTTTGATATAGTCCAGCGTATAAGGACGCAGCGGATGGCGGGCTAACTGGGCGACCTGCCATGGACCTAACTCAGCAAAAATCTTTTTGGTCAGCGTCAGACTTTTCTCTTTGAGCTTGTTGACCTCCTCTTCGAGGCCCAGGTCAAACTCACCGTTACGGCTGACTTTGCGCAGTTCTTCTATTTTTGCTTCAAGTTCCGCAATCGGTTGCTCAAACTCTAAATAATTCAGCATCATCGACTGTCACTACCTACCTAATTAAATTCAAGTTGTATTGTTGCTAATTGTTTTAACTGATGCAACAAAGCGTCTGTGGGTGTGATCCACCAATCGGTGCCCAGTGCCAGCGTCACCGCGCCTTCCGCGCGCTGGTAACGTAATTTAACCGGCACTGTCCCGGCTTTAAATTCGTTCAGTACCTGCCGCAATTGCTGCAGCCGGTCCTGACTGAGTTTGTCAGCATCAATACTGACAAACAAATGTTTCAGGCATTTTTCCCTGGCCTGGGTGATCTCAACCACCTCGCGGCCGGTCATTGTAAGGCCGCCACTGAAATCATCAAAGCTGACCTGTCCAGATACCACCAAAACTTTGTCTTTTTGCAGCAGATGCTCGAAGTTCTCGAACTGTTCGGGGAAAAAACGTACATCTAAGCGCGCCGATTTATCATCCAGCTGTACTAATGCCCAGCGCCGGCCCTTTTTGTTGACCAATACCCGCACATTAACAACCAGACCACAGGCGTGCACCGTCTGGTCGCGCCGGGTCGGCGTAAAGTCGACTAACCGCGCCGTGGCATAATGGTGGATTTCGGCGAGATACCGATTTATCGGGTGTCCCGTTAGATAAAGCCCAAGCGTTTCCCGTTCCCCTTCCAGCCAGACTTCGTCCGGCCAGGGCGGCACCACTTTAAAAGCTTTGGCAGAGTTTTCCGGCTCAGGCGCTAAAGAACCAAACAAATCGTCCTGCCCCATCGCCTGCGCTTTGGCTTGTTGTTCCGACGCTTTCATCGCCTCTTCGAGGCTCGCCATCATCGCTGCCCGGTGCGGCCCCAGTTTGTCCATGGCGCCGGCCAGAATCAGCTTCTCAATCACGCGCTTATTCAGCCGTTTGATGTCAACACGATGGCAGAAATCAAATAAATCGTGGAAAGGCCCACCGGCGTCGCGGGCTTCAATAATGGCTTCAATCGGGCCTTCACCGACACCTTTAATGGCGCCGATGCCGTAGACAATATGGCCGTCATTGTTGACGGTAAACTTGTGCTGACCGGAATTCACATCCGGCGGCAGCAACTTCAGTTTCATGTTTTCGCATTCGTCGACCAGTGTGACGATTTTGTCGGTATTGTCCATATCCGCCGACATTACCGCGGCCATAAATTCGGCCGGATAATGCGCTTTCATCCACAGCGTCTGATACGACACTAAGGCATAAGCAGCAGAGTGCGATTTGTTAAAACCGTAACCGGCGAATTTCTCCACTAAATCGAAGATCTTCATCGCCAGTTCCGGATCTACGCCGTTCGCTGCGGCGCCGTTCTGGAAAGTGTCACGCTGCTTCGCCATCTCTTCGGGTTTCTTTTTACCCATAGCGCGGCGTAATAAGTCAGCGCCACCGAGCGAATACCCCGACAACACCTGGGCGATTTGCATCACCTGCTCTTGATAAAGAATGATGCCGTAAGTTGGTTCCAGAATGGGTTTCAGCGACTCATGCTGCCAGGTCGCATCCGGATAAGAAATTTCTTCGCGGCCACGTTTACGGTCGATGAAGTTGTCCACCATACCCGATTGCAGCGGACCGGGCCGGAACAGGGCTACCAACGCAATCATGTCTTCGAAACAGTCCGGCTGCAGACGGCGGATCAAGTCCTTCATGCCACGCGATTCAAGCTGGAACACCGCAGTGGTTTCCGCCTTCATCAGCATGTCGTAGCTTTTGCGGTCATCCAGTGGAATATGATTGATATCCACCAGCGGCTTGTTGGTCTTTTTATGGCGCGCATTCACCATGTTGACCGCCCACTGCAGGATAGTCAGGGTGCGCAAACCGAGGAAGTCGAATTTGACTAAACCGGCATATTCCACATCGTTTTTATCAAACTGGGTGACCGGGTTATTACCTTCCGCGTCACAGTACACCGGCGCAAAATCGGTGATTTTGGTCGGCGCTATCACCACACCACCAGCGTGTTTACCGGCGTTACGGGTCACGCCTTCGAGCCGGCGCGCCATATCGATGAGATCTTTGACTTCGCTGTCCGACGCATACAGCTCCGGCAGCCGTGGCTCTTCTACAAAAGCCTGTTCCAGTGTCATGCCCGGCGTTGGCGGGATCAGCTTCGAAATGCGGTCAACAAAACCATAAGGATGGCCCAGTACCCGACCGACGTCGCGGATAACGGCCTTGGCCGCCATAGTACCGAAGGTGATGATCTGCGACACCGCTTCGCGGCCATACATGTCCGAGACGTGCTCAATCACTTCGTCGCGCCTGTCCATACAGAAGTCGACGTCGAAGTCCGGCATCGACACCCGTTCCGGGTTTAAGAAACGTTCAAACAGCAGGTCAAATTCGAGTGGGTCCAGGTCGGTGATTTTAAGCGCATACGCCACCAGCGAGCCTGCTCCTGAGCCCCGCCCCGGGCCTACGGGAATATCGTTATCCTTCGACCACTGGATAAACTCCATCACGACCAGGAAGTAACCCGGGAAACCCATCTGATTAATGACGTCGAGTTCAATCTGCAGACGTTCATCATACGGAACACGTTTTTCCGCCCGCTCTGCTTCGTCCGGAAACAGAATTTTCATTCGATCTTCCAGGCCTTCGCGTGATTTCAGCACCAGGAAGTCGGCATCGGTCATGCCGCCGGTCGGAAAAGCTGGTAAAAAATATTCGCCAAGCCGGATAGTCACATTGCAGCGTTTGGCGATTTCGACTGAGTTGGCGAGCGCCTCAGGAATGTCGTGAAACAACGCAGCCATTTCATCACTTGAACGTAAATACTGGGATTCACTGTAATTTTTTGGCCGGCGTTTGTCTTCCAGCGTATAACCATCGTGAATGGCGACGCGAATTTCGTGTGCAGAGAAATCGTCCGGTGTTAAAAACACCACTTCATTGGTCGCCACCACCGGCAAGCCGGTATTTTCTGCCAGCGTGACGGCATGTTGAATGTATAACTCTTCGTCCGGTCGGCCGGTGCGAATGAGCTCAAGGAAAAAGCTGTCGGGGAAATACTGCTGGTAAAACTGCACCAGCGCATCAGTACTGGCCTGATTGCCTTTGATCAGGGCCTTGCCAAGCGGACCGTCTTTGCCGCCGGAAATCACAATCAGGCCTTTGTGGTGTTCGGCCAGCCAGTCGTGATCAATTTGCGGTTTGTTGTCGACATGCCCACGTAAATAGGCTTTGGACAACAACATGGTCAGGTTCTGATAACCGTCGTTATCGGCGGCCAGCACTAACAAACGGCATGCTTCGCCGGGGAACAACGGGTGCTGCGCCCACAAGTCGGAGCCGATTATCGGTTTAATGCCAGCGTCGTGCGCCGTCGAATAAAACCGCACCAGCCCACACATGTTCATCTGATCGGTCAACGCCAATGCTGGCATCACCTGTTTTTTCGCGGCACTGACAATAGGTTTGATTTTCGACAAGCCGTCGATCATCGAAAAGTCGCTGTGCACCCGCAGGTGGACAAAAATCGGTTCCATCAATGCTCCGCCATGTAACCAAGGCCGTGGTTATAACAGCTCGCGCACCGGCCGGAAACTGCGGCGATGCTCCGCTAAAATGCCATATTGCTGGATTGCTGCCAGATGTTCGGCTGTCGGATAACCTTTGTGCCCGGCAAAATTATACTGCGGATGCAGCTGATGCAAGGCTGTCATCTCGGCATCGCGCGCCACTTTCGCCAGAATCGAAGCGGCACTGATCTCCGGCACCAGACTGTCACCTTTAACCACCGCAGTAGCCCGGCCTTTTAGCCCATCAGGAACGCGATTGCCGTCAATCAACACCCATTCCGGCTGGATCAGCAGCCCCGCCACCGCCCGCTCCATCGCCAGCATAGTGGCGTGCAGAATATTCAGCTGATCAATTTCATGCACTTCGGCGCGGCCGAGGCTCCAGCTTAATGCTTTGGCTTTGATTTCATCAACTAATAATAAACGTTTCTTTTCACTGAGTTTTTTTGAATCATTCAGGCCGCTGATCGGATTCGCCGGATCCAGGATCACTGCAGCAGTGACTACTGCGCCGACTAAAGGCCCGCGCCCGACTTCGTCCACGCCGGCAATGAGACTAAATGGCGGCCGGTTAAATTCTAAAGTCATGCGACATCTCCGGGGGCTGTGCGGTTTAATAACAAAGCGACTTCTTTGGCCGCTGTGGCGCTGGCATCACAACGAATTTGCTGATGGATGGCGACAAAATCCTGATAAGTGTCCCGCCCTTTGCTGCCGAGCAGCGGCTGCATCTGTACAACTAAGGCTTCCACTGTGACCGCATCCTGCAGCAACTCAGGCACCAGCGCTTTTTCGGCCAATAAATTCGGTAAGCTGAAGTGCTTGAGTTTGACCATGCGTCTGGCTATCTGATAAGTCAGCCAGTTAGTTTTATAGGCCACCACCATCGGCGTTTTTGCCAGCATGGCTTCAAGCGTCGCAGTACCGGAGGCGATATAGACCGCATCGGCGGCTGTCAGCACCTCACGTGCCTGACCGATGAGCAACTTCACATTTAAATCTGGCGCAACCTGCGCCTTAATCTGCTGATATAACTCAGCTTTTTGGGTGGTCACCATATTACAGACCAGCTGTAAACCGGGCATCTGTTGCTGTAACGCTGCTGCTGCACGGAAAAAATCCGGCGCCAGTAATTTAATTTCGTTGGTGCGACTGCCAGGCATCAGTCCCAACAACGGCTGTTCTGCACTAAATCCTAAAGCTGTTTTTGCAGCCATTTTATCCGGCTCGACTGGCATTTGATCTGCCAGCGTATGACCGACAAAGGCACAAGGCACCGCAAATTTGTCGTAAAAAGCTTTTTCAAACGGCAACAACGCCAGCACTAAATTGGTGGCCTTTTCGATTTTAAAAATACGTTTTTGCCGCCAGGCCCAGACCGACGGGCTGACATATTGAATGGTCTTAATGCCGGCTTGCTTCAGTTTCAACTCGACCGGCAGATTAAAATCCGGTGCATCAATGCCAATAAACACATCGGGTTTATGTTGTTGAAAATGCGCCAGGATCTCACGGCGCACCTGCAGCAGACGCGGCAGCCGACCCAGCACTTCAACAATGCCCATCACCGCCAGCTCTTCCATGTCAAAAACAGCATGGAAGCCTTGTGCGCGCATGCGTTCACCGCCAATGCCATAAAACTCCGCGTCTGGGAACCGTTGTTTTAAGGCGCGGATAAGGTCGGCCCCGAGGATATCACCGGAGTGTTCACCGGCGATCAGGCCAATTCGAATTGGAGTATTGTGCACGGAGTTCATCCTGAAACAAGCAGCAGGTAAATGCCGGAACTGCCGAGGGGCAGACCGGCGCCACTTTTAGCTGGGCTAGCGAACTATTCAGTCAGCGAACTGCACAGCTAACGAACAATGCCGCGTGATGCGTTTTCGATAAAATCAGTGAAAGCTTTTAACTGTGGCAGTTCAGCCGCTTTAACCGACAGCTCAGCCAACGCTTCAGGTACTGTCAGGCCCTGACGGTACAACACTTTATACGCGCGGCGAATTTCCAGAATCACTTCGGAAGTAAAACCACGGCGTTTTAAGCCTTCACTGTTGATGCCATGTGGCACGGCATGGGAGCCGTGCGCCATCACATAAGGGGGGACATCTTTCACCACAATAGAGCCACCGCCAATAAAGGCATGGGCGCCGATATGGCAGAACTGGTGGATACCGCTCATGCCACCGAGAATAGCCCAATCACCAACATGGACGTGGCCGGCAGCCTGAGCACCGCTGGCGAAAATCACATCGTCACCAATGACACAATCGTGCGCCACATGGCTACTGTTCATATACAGGCCACGGCTGCCAATTTGCGTAATGCCTTTGTCCTGAATAGTACCGCGGTGCACAGTGCAGTTTTCGCGGAACACATTGTCATTGCCGATGATTAGCTGGGTCGGTTCGTTGCGGTATTTTTTATCCTGACAGGCTTCACCGATACTGCAGAACTGGAAAAAATGGTTGCCCGTGCCAATGCGGCTTGGGCCTTTGATCACCACGTGAGATTCCAGAATACAGTTGTCACCGAGCTCAACATTGGCGCCGATATAACAAAAAGGTCCGATCCGGACATTTGCGCCAATTTTGGCGCCGGCTTCAATCACTGCACTTGGATGGATCATATTAAAGCTCTCTTCTGGCACACATAATCTGGGCGGAACAAACCACCTGCCCGTCGACTTTGGCTTCGGCAGAAAACTTCCAGATATTGCGTTTTTCTACCAGGAACTTCACTTCGAGAATTAACTGGTCACCAGGCACTACTGGTTTTTTGAAACGGGCTTCGTCGATACCGGCAAACAAATACAATTCGTTTTCTTTGCGCTCGCTGACTGTTTTGAAGCCAAGCAAACCGGTGGCCTGAGCCATGGCTTCCAGGATCAACACGCCTGGAAAAATCGGCAGATTCGGGAAATGGCCAGTGAAAATCGGTTCGTTAATCGTGACATTCTTCACCGCCGTCAGGCTTTCACCGGGGACATAGTCCAGCACGCGGTCAATCAGCAGAAACGGATAACGGTGTGGCAGCAATGCCATGATTTCCTGGACTTCCAGTGTGTTTAATGCAGTAGCCAAAATGATTCCTCTGTCTGAAAAGAAGCGTTGCCGCCCGGTGCTTATTCGGCGGCCGGGCCGGCGGCAGGTGTCAGAGCAGCGACTTGCTGCTCCAGTTCACGCAAACGCTGATACATCTGATCCAGCTGCCGGTAACGGGCACTGTTTTTGCGCCACTCCAGGTTGGTCGCAGCTGGCATCCCCGACGAGTAAATCCCTTTTTCGGTGATGGATTTTATGATCATCGACATGCCGGTGATCTGCACGCCGTCGCAGATCTCCATGTGGCCATTGATGGCACAGGCGCCACCGATGATGCAATATTTGCCAATCTTAGTACTGCCAGCCACTACAGTACAGCCGGCGATGGCGGTATGGTCGCCGATTTGTACGTTGTGGGCGATTTGCACCTGATTGTCGATGATGCAATTAGTCCCGATGACGGTGTCTTCTAACGCGCCCCGGTCAATAGTGGTGCTGGCGCCGATTTCACAGCGATCGCCAATGACGACGGTGCCCACTTGTGGGATCTTCAGCCAGTTGCCACGCTGGTTGGCAAAGCCAAAACCATCAGCACCCAGCACCGCACCGCTGTGCACAATGCAATCTGCGCCCAGCCGTACCCGATGATAAATACTGACATTGGCCCAGATTTTACAGCCGGCACCAATTATTGCGCCTTCGCCGATAAAACAGCCTGGGCCAATCTGGACGTTATCACCAATCACTGCGCCGGCGCTAATCACTACATTGTGGCCAATAGCGACATCGCGTCCAAGCGCCACATCAGCAGCGACCTGCGCTGTTGGTGCTATTCCGGTCGCAGCACGCGGCGTGTTGTCCAGCAGCTGCGCTACTTTGGCAAATGCCACATAAGGATCAGACACCACTAATGCGGCAACCGGACAAAATTCAACATCCGCAGCCGTCAGCAGGACCACAGACGCCTTAGTCTGCTGCAAATATTTGCGATATTTACTATTAGACAGAAAAGTGATCTGCCCGGCGGCAGCATTTTCTAAAGTGGCAACGGCGCTGATGGTTTCAGCGCCGTCTCCGTGCAGCTCAGCTGATAACAGCTGAGCTAATTCAAGCAGGGTAAAAGCTGGCATTATTTCGCTTTGCTAACCTGTGCAACCACAGCTGAAGAGATGTTGTACTCTGGCTTGGCATACACCGCAGCTTCAGCATTCAGAACGACGTCGTACTGTTCTTTTGCAGCGATTTGGTCGATGGCTGATTTGATCAGCGCCTGTAATTTATTGCGCTCTTCAGTTTCACGGGCACGGATTTGTTCAGACAGCGGACGAGCCAGTTGCTCATACTGCTGTTGTTGTTTGCCGATATCTTCCTGCAGTTTTTTCTTCTGGTCTTCGCTCATCGTTGAACCGTCACGTTTGAATTTTTCAACGTTGAAGGCGATATCTTTTTCCAGTTTTTGTACTTCAGCAATTTTGCCACCGAATTCGGCTTTCATGGTTTCCTGCAGTTTTGCTGCTTGTGGCAGTTGCGAAAACACTTCACGTACATCAACAAAACCGACTTTCATTTCTTTGGCAGAGACGGCACCCGCCATCATCACACCGGCCACTAACAATGCTGTTTTAGAAAAAGCTGACTTGAACATGTTTCCTATTACCTCAAATAATATTTTTTAGAATGTAGTACCGATGTTGAAGCTAAAGTTCTCTTGCTCATCACCTTCATATTTGCGGATGATCTTCGCGAGACTAAAGGTTAATGGGCCCATCGGAGAGATCCATTGCACTGTTAAACCGGCCGAAACGCGCATCATACCTGCATCTGAATAATCCAGCAAACCCGGCTGGTCATAACCGACTTCCGAATCCAGTACCTGGACCAGCTTGCTGTAGCGACTGATATCGAATTCAGTATCCCAGACGTTACCGGCATCAACAAACAAGCTGGTCCGTACTGAGTTGGCATAATCCTCTTTCAGG
This sequence comes from Rheinheimera texasensis DSM 17496, assembly GCF_000711985.1. Taxonomy (GTDB): domain Bacteria; phylum Pseudomonadota; class Gammaproteobacteria; order Enterobacterales; family Alteromonadaceae; genus Pararheinheimera; species Pararheinheimera texasensis. The sequence continues at coordinate 118,847 of NZ_KL544007.1, read as the reverse complement.
AAAGGTGTCGGCGTAATGAGCTCGAGCGTACCGATCGCCATCGCATTACCACCAAATGAACGCCGCGAGATACTATAACGGTCATAATTGGCTGAGTTTGGCAGTCCGCCGGAACTGGTACCACTGAATGGATCAGGTAAACCCGGAATCGCGCTGATTTGGCGATATACCGCGCGAGGTCCTATCACGCGGTTTTCAAAACCACGGAAGTTCTGACCACCGGCATAGAAACTATCGTTAAATGGCAGCGTATGGTCATAGCCGTTGTTGTCGCCATAACCGTTACCGTAGCCAAGTTCAAGCTTACTGAGGAACGACCAGCCATGGTCGCTGCTCAATGGAATATAATGACGCGCTTCAAAATTGGTTTTGAAGTAGGTTAAATCCGAGTTTGGCGTGGTGACTTTAATGTTCGCACCCAGGTAAGTCCCGTCTGTCGGGAAAGTCCCGCGGTTTAAGGTACTCATCACCCAGCCGGCCAACAGTTCGTAGTTAGTGAACTTGTAAGCCGCATCAGGATTGGTGTTGTCAATTAACACACCGCGGAAATGGCGAATTTGATCAAATTCCTGAATGGAATTGATATCGTTCCACACCACGTTGGCGCCAAAATTCAGCCGGTTAAAGTCGTTCAACGGATAACCGAAGTTAACCCCTGTGCCGTAGCTTTTCTGGTTGTATGCTTCAAGACCAGCGCGGCTGCCGTCAAAGTCGGAATAGAACACCGAGCCACCCAGACTCACGCCATCCAGCGTGAAATACGGGTCAGTGAAAGATAAATTGACGGACTTCTGGTACTTGTTGGTATTAAAACTAATACCAGCCGAGTTACCGCTGCCGAGGAAGCTTTGCTGTTCAACACCGAACTGGAATGCCAGACCCTGGTAGCTACCAAATGACACACCAGCGTTGAAACTGCCTGACGGCCGTTCTTTTATTTTAAAAGTCACGTCGACTTTGTCATCGACGCCCGGCACATCTTTGGTCTCAAACTCTACTTTTTCGATATATGGCAGACGCTGAATAAAGAGTTTGGACATCTCCAAACGGTCGTTCGATAACCAGGAACCTTCCATCTGGCGCATTTCCCGACGGATGACTTCGTCTTTAGTTGACGCGTTCCCCGTCACCGAAATACGGTTGACGTAGACGCGCTTACCCGGTGCGACGTTAATCGACAAGGCCACTTCTTTGGTGTCGTCATTGATGTTAGTGCTGGTGCGGACTTTCGAGTTGGCATAACCGAAGCTCGCCAGGAATTTGGCAATACTTTCTTCGGTATATGTCACCAGGGCGCCATTGTAGAGCTGGCCGTCTTTTAACGGCAGCATGGCCTTAATCAGCTCATCCTGACCAATCAGGTCGCCAACAAACTCAATACCTTTGATAGTGTATTGCACGCCTTCTTTGACCTGCAGGGTGACATACACCGAATTTTTGTCCGGGCTGACCGCAACAGTGTTGGCTTCGATATCAAAACGCAGGTAACCACGGTCAAGGTAGAAACTCCGGATCTTTTCCAGATCGCCCTTCAGCGTATCTTTCTGATAGCGGTCAGAAGACATAAAACGCCACCACGGCAAATCGACCATCGACTCGATGTCTTTCATGATCTCTTCATCACTGAACAGCTCATTACCAACGATGTTGATTTGACGGACCGAGGCTGCGTCGCCTTCTTTAAATTCGAGTTTCAGATTGACGCGGTTACGCGGCAAATAAGTCAGTTTGATTTCGACTTTGGCGTTGTATTTACCAACACCGTGGAAGAATTCGGTCAGGCCATTTTCCAGTTCACGGATAATGGTTTTGTCCAGCTGCTCACCGACGATGATCTTCTGGTTGGTCAAACTTTCCTGTAACTGCTCTTCTTTGATGTCTTTGTTGCCGTCAAATTCTACGGCATTGATGGTCGGACGTTCTTTCACCCGGTAGATGATGGCATTGCCATCACGCAGCACTGTGATTTCATCAAAATGGCCAGCTGCATATAAGGTCTTGATACTTTTAGATAAGGTATATTCTGTAACTGTGTCACCGATGTTAAACGGTAAATTATTCAGGGCTGCACCTAAAGCGACGCGTTGTAAGCCTTCCACCTGAATGTCTTGTACAGTAAAAGATTGTTCAGCGAGCACCGACGCGCTGGCAGAGGCCAGCCACATCGCTGCTACTAATCGTTTAATTGTCATTGTTTTGGACTACTTATGATTAGTTATTACAAACGAGAAATATCGTTGAGCAGCGCAATTCCCATTAACATCAGCAGAACGAAGGCTCCGATTTTAAAACCTGTCTCCTGCGCTTTCTCAGAGACCGGCCTGCCGCGTATTAGTTCCACGACAAGATACATTAAATGGCCGCCGTCCAAAATAGGCAGCGGCAGTAAATTTACCACGCCGAGATTAACGCTGATTAAGGCCAGAAAGGACAAGAACGCAATCAAACCGAGGTCGGCACTGCTACCGGCGCCCTGCGCAATCGAAATTGGCCCGCTTAAATGTTTCACCGATACATCGCCGAAAATCAGTTTGCCAACCATCGAAAAACTTAAGCGCACTAGTTGCCAGGTTTTTTGCACGCCCTGCCAGACTGCTTCGAACGGGCCGTATTGCAGCGTGCGGATATATTGAGGGTCGACCGGTTTTACTTTCGGTGACACCCCCAAAAAGCCCTGATGGAAACCATCAGCGGTTTGTTGTGAGGCCGGCGTGACGCTCAGCGTCATCGGCTGACCGCCCCGCTCAATCAGCAGCGTCAGCGTCTTGCCCGGGCTGTTTTGGATCACTTTGACCATACTGGCCCAGTCGGTCAACGCAACACCTTCGAGTACCCGCAGTTTGTCGTCTAATTGCAATCCGGCTGCTGCTGCAGGGCTGTTCGGCTGCACCTGCCCCACTTCCAGCAAAGGTCGGGCTTGCACAGGCACTATGCCAAGACTACCGAACACCGAATCATGTTCAGGGTCAAACTTCCAGCCGGTTAAATCCAGCTGTACATCAGCACCAGGGCTGTCGATATCATCCGCCAGCGTCAGCGTCACGCTGTCGCGTCCAATCTGTTCGAGTAATAGCAGCTGCACACCCTGCCAGTCCTGTACTGTTTCGCCATTGACCGCAATGATCTGCTGGTTCGGTACATAAGCTCTGGCCGCAATCGAATCCGGGGCGACTTCCGCCACCACCGGACGCAAACTCGGCACACCAATCAGATACATCAGCATCAGCGCAAAAATGGCAAACAGGAAATTGGCGACAGGGCCGGCAGCTATCACTGCCATGCGCTGCGGCACTGTTTTGCTGTCAAAGGCTAAGTCGGCAAACTGCGGTAACACCGGGTCGACGCGGCCATCCAGCATCCGTACATAACCGCCAAGCGGAATAGCAGCAATGACAAATTCAGTGCCTTGTTTATCGCGCCAGCTGAACAACGTCTTGCCAAAACCAATCGAAAAACGCTTCACCAGAATGCCGTTTTTACGCGCTACCCAAAAATGGCCAAATTCGTGCACTGTCACCAGCAAACCCAGCGCAACCACAAAACTAAGCAAATTCCACAGAAAATCAGGCATCAGACGAAATCCTTCAACAACAACTGCGAATAAGTACGGGCCTGCGCATCCAGCGCCAGAATCTCTTCGAGTTCGGCCACTTTACTGGCGGAAAAATGCGCCAGTACCCGCGCGTTGAGCGCAGCGATTTCCGGAAAACGGATTTGGCGGTTTAGAAAAGCTTCAACCGCAATTTCGTTCGCGGCGTTTAACGCCGTGGTTGCGCCCTGCCCGGCGGCACAGGCCTGCTGCGCCAACAATAAACAAGGATAACGACCATAATCCGGCGCTTCAAAGGTAAAAGCCGGCACATCAAAGAAGTTCAGCGGTTTAACGTTGGACGCGATGCGCTCGGGGAACGCCAGGGCATGGGCGATAGGTGTGCGCATATCCGGATTACCAAGCTGTGCCAGCACAGAGCCGTCGGTATATTGCACCATCGAATGGATAATACTTTGCGGATGGATAACCACCTGAATATCGCTGACCGCGCAATTAAACAACCAGCGCGCTTCGATAAATTCCAGGCCTTTGTTCATCATGGTCGCACTGTCGACCGAAATCTTTTTGCCCATGCTCCAGTTTGGATGCGCAACCGCCTGTTCCGGCGTGATGAGGTCAAATTCAGTGAGGGGCTTCTGTCGGAATGGACCACCACTGCCAGTCAGAAGGATTTTGGCAATCCCTGCGCCCGCCAGTTGGCTTTGATAACAATGTTGCTGCAAGGTCGCTGGCAGACACTGGAAAATGGCATTGTGCTCACTGTCGATGGGCAGCAAGGTAGCGCCATGTTGTTGTACCGCACGGATAAACAACTCGCCGCTCATCACCAGCGCTTCTTTATTGGCCAGCAACACTGTTTTGCCGGCTTTGACGGCAGCAAGGGTTGGTAACAAACCGGCTGCACCGACAATAGCGGCCATGACGATATCAGCATCCGGATGCGCTGCGAGATCAGCCAGCGCCTGAGCACCACTAAACACTTCGGTCTTAACACCAGCTTGTTGCAGTTGCCGGCGCAATTCAGCGGCATCTGCTGCATCTGTTAAGGCTGCAAAACGCGGTCTGAACTGAATACATTGCTGCAGCAGCACATCGACGCGTTTTCCGCCGGTCAGCGCCAATACCTGATACAACTCAGGATGCTGCGCGACAACATCCAGCGTGCTACAACCAATAGAACCGGTCGCACCTAAAATGACCACCTGCTTAGGCATCAGAAGCCACCAAACAGCGCGACAAAAATGGCAAACAACGGTGCAGTCGCGGTCAGACTGTCGATGCGGTCTAACATGCCGCCGTGGCCTGGGAAAATACTGCCGCTGTCTTTAAGACCGGCAACGCGTTTAAACATACTTTCCGATAAATCACCAAACACTGACAAAATAGTCAGGATCACTGCAGCACCGAACCACAGCATGGTTTGCTCTGGCCATTGCTGACTGGCGGCGACGGCGGTTACCAACAACAGCACAAAAACCAGACCGCCGGCAAAACCTTCCAGCGTCTTGCCTGGACTCACGTCCGGCATTAATTTGTGTTTGCCAAAAGGTTTACCAATGACATAACCGCCAATATCCGCAGCCCAGACCAGGCCTAACATTAGGCAAATCAGCCAGGCACCGGTAAAACTCGACTGTTCGTAATTGACCTGACGCACCAGCCAGATTGCTGTGAAACTGGGCACGAGGGTTAACACGCCCATGAAGATTTTAATCAATCGGGACTGCGCCCACAGCTGTTGGGACTTGCGAAAGCTCAAAACCAACAAGACGGCAACTAACCACCAGATCACACCAAGCCACAACAGCGCCTCAACGGTGTAATTACTTTGAACCGGCCAGTGCAAAGCGGCCGGTGTTGCGAGGTATACCACGCCATACAACACAGCGATTAATGTAGTAAAAGCGGTTTTACTGCTCAGGGTATGCCAGCCACAAAAGCCGGCCCACTCCCAGGCTGCGACTGAAAAAGCAGTTGCAAGAAAAATAGCAAAGCCGACTGGCGGTAAATAAAACACCGCGCCAAGCGCCAGCGGTGCCAGCACTAACGCTGTGATCACCCGTTGTTTAAACAAAATCGTTATCCTTGTACAGTTGCTGCGGCCAGCTCGCGAATTTGCGCACCGGTGCAGCCAAAACGACGTTCGCGGCTGACAAAACTGGCAATAGCGTCAGCAAACACCTGATCGTCAAAATCTGGCCATAAGGTATCAATAAAAAGCAACTCCGCATAGGCAGCCTGCCACAGCAAAAAATTGCTGATGCGGATATCACCACCGGTACGGATCATCAGGTCCAGTTCCGGTTGGTCGTGCATTTGGATATGGCTGGCGAGTAATTTTTCGTCGATGTCATCGGCCTGCAAAGTACCGGCTGCGACCTGACGGGCAAGTTGTTGCGCGGCCTGAGCAATATCCCAGCGCCCACCATAGTTGGCGGCTACGTTCAGAGTTAGCCCGGTATTGCCAGCGGTCAAAGACTCAGCTTCAGCGATTTTTATTTGTAACTTGGTGCTGAAACGCGATAAATCACCGATGATTTTTAATCGGACCTGATTTTTATGCAGCAGTTTGATTTCTTTTTGCAGCACAAACATAAAGAGTTCCATCAGACTGCTGACTTCATCTTCCGGCCGGCGCCAGTTTTCGCTGCTAAAAGCAAACAGAGTTAACGAAGGAATATTCAGCCGGCGGCAAAAACTGACAGCACGACGCACAGCGTCGACACCTTTTTTGTGGCCCCAAACCCGTGGTTTGCCTTGCCGTTCAGCCCAGCGACCGTTGCCATCCATAATGATGCCAACATGTCGGGGCAGCGCCTGATCCATCGTCGTGCTTGAAATTGTCATCCGTCGAGATTTCCGCATTAAATGCTGTTTTTATCAACAAAAAAGCGCCGCGAAGGGGTCTGCACGGCGCTTTCCATCAGCCATGGACAGTCATCAGACTTCCATGAGTTCCTTTTCTTTTGCTGCCAGAACTTCATCAATTTTCTTGATGAACAAGTCTGTCAGCTTCTGCGCTTCATCCACTGCGCGGCGTTCATCGTCTTCACTGATTTCCTTGTCTTTTTGTAACGCTTTAAAGTCGGCGTTGGCATCACGACGGATGTTGCGCACCGCAACGCGGGCGCCTTCAGCTTCACCACGCACCACTTTGACAAGGTCACGGCGACGCTCTTCCGTCAGTGCTGGTAACGGCACACGGATACTGGTGCCGGCACCAATCGGGTTTAACCCCAGGTCAGATTGCATAATGGCTTTTTCCACCGCCTGAATCATAGAACGATCAAAGACCGTGATCATCAGGGTGCGGGAGTCTTCAGCAGATACGTTGGCGCATTGACGCAGTGGTGTATCCACACCGTAATAAGAAACCTGAATACCATCAAGCAGGCTCGGATGAGCACGGCCGGTGCGGATTTTTGACAGTTGGCTTTTCAGCGCTTCAACGCTTTTTTCCATCCGGGTTTTGCTGTCTTGCAGAATATCGTTGATCACTTGGTTGTTCCTTCGCGTACTTTCGGCTCGAAAAAGTGCCGGTAGTTTACTGTAAATTTTCAGCGTGGTCGATCACTGTACCTTCAGCTTCACCCATCGTCACGCGCTTCAGTGCGCCTGGTTTGTTCATGTTAAACACGCGGATTTGCAGGTTGTGGTCGCGCGCCAGAGTGAATGCCGCTAAGTCCATGACTTTTAACTCTTTTGACAATACTTCGTCATAAGTCAGACTACTGTACAGTGTCGCTGTAGGGTCTTTCACCGGATCTGCAGAATAGACGCCGTCTACTTTAGTTGCCTTTAATACCGCGTCGGCTTCAATTTCAATGCCGCGTAAACAGGCTGCAGAATCTGTCGTAAAAAATGGATTGCCGGTACCGGCAGAGAAAATCACCACACGACCGGATTTGAGCAGGCTGATAGCTTCAGCCCAGCTGTAGTTGTCACACACGCCATTCAGTGGAAATGCACTCATCAGACGGGCGTTGACAAAAGCACGGTGCAGCGCATCGCGCATCGCCAGGCCGTTCATCACGGTCGCCAACATGCCCATATGGTCGCCGACCACGCGGTTCATACCAGCTTTGGCTAAGCCTTCACCGCGGAAAATGTTGCCACCGCCAATCACGATACCAACCTGAATGCCCAGTTCAACCAGCTCTTTGATTTCAGCAGCCATCCGGTCCAGCACTTTGGGATCAATACCAAAGCCTTCATCGCCCATCAGGGCCTCACCACTGAGTTTTAACAGGATTCTTCTGTAGGTAGGTTTTGGATTGATGCTCATAGGATCCCCATTGTGCTGGTCAGTTAAATACTTAGAATGCAATGAAACAGCTGTGGCGGGACTAACGGATTCACCGAAGTTTGCACAGGTTTCACTTAAAAAAAACCGCGGCTGGCAAGCCAGTCGCGGTTAGTGTAGTCGGTTTCAGCAGCATGCTGAAGCGCGATTATTTCTTCGCTGCAGCGATTTGAGCAGCAACTTCAGCTGCGAAGTCAGTTTCCTGCTTCTCGATGCCTTCGCCTACTTCCAGACGAATGAAGCTGACAGCTTTCGCGCCGTGTTGCTTCAGGAAGTCACCAGTAGTGATGGCTGGGTCTTTCACGAATGGCTGACCAGTCAGAGATACTTCGCCAGTGAACTTAGTCATCCGGCCAGCAACCATCTTCTCAGCGATTTCTTTTGGCTTACCGCTGTTGATAGCGATTTCGATCTGGATTTCCTGCTCTTTTGCTACAACTTCAGCCGGAACTGAATCTGGAGTCAGGAATGAAGGGTTGTTTGCAGCAACGTGCATTGCAACGTCTTTGGCCACTTCTTCATTACCACCTTCCAGTACCACTAACACGCCGATACGGCCTGAGTGTGTGTACTGACCGATCACGTCGCCCTGGGCAACAGAGATACGGCGGATAGCGATGTTTTCACCGATCTTAGCAACCAGCGTCGCACGCGCTTCTTCAACAGTAGCGTCGCCCAGAGAAGCAGCACTTAAGGCTTCTACAGTGAACAGCTTGTTGGCGTGAGCCAGATCAGCAGCGGCATTAGCAAATGCCAGGAAGTTGGCGTCACGGCCAACGAAATCTGTTTCACAGTTAAATTCGATTGCAACTGCGTAACCGTTACCAACGCGAGTCAGTACAGTACCTTCAGCAGCGATCCGGCCTGCTTTCTTGGCAGCTTTGGCCTGACCGTTTTTACGCATTAATTCGATTGCGCCTTCGATATCACCGTTGGTCTCTTCTAAGGCTTTTTTGCAGTCCATCATGCCAGCGCCAGTGCGCTCGCGTAATTCTTTAACCATACCGGCAGTTACGGCCATGGGGAATTCCTCGTTTCAATCGGGTTAGACAAACAGGGGCAATGCCCCTGTCAGATTAAAAGGTGAATGGGGTCAATCAGATGACAGACCCCATACAGCTGTATTACTCAGCTGCAACGAAGTTGTCGGCTTCTGCCTGAACTTCGATGTTTTTATCACGGCCTTCTGCGATAGCAGCGTTTACGGCGCTCAGGTACAGCTGGATAGCGCGGATCGCGTCATCGTTACCTGGGATAACAAAATCAACACCTTTAGGATCAGAGTTGGTATCAACGATAGAAACTACTGGAATACCCAGGTTGTTAGCTTCTTTGATCGCGATGTGTTCATGGTCAGCATCGATAACGAACAGAGCGTCTGGCAGACCGCCCATATCTTTGATACCGCCTAAGCTCTTCTCCAGTTTGTCCATTTCACGGGTACGGTCCAGAGCTTCTTTTTTGGTCAGCTTGTCGAAAGTACCGTCCTGGCTCTGAGCTTCCAGGTCTTTTAAACGTTTGATGGACTGACGCACAGTTTTCCAGTTAGTCAGCATACCGCCTAACCAGCGGTGGTTGACGTAGTACTGATCAGCTTGTTTTGCAGCGTCTTTGATTGCTTCAGAAGCAGCGCGTTTGGTACCTACGAACAGGATTTTGCCTTTCTTCGCAGCCACTGACTGGATGAAAGTCAGTGCGTCGTTCATCATTGGAACAGTTTTTTCCAGGTTGATGATATGAACGCGGTTACGGGCGCCGAAAATGAAAGGCTTCATTTTTGGGTTCCAGTAACGGGTTTGGTGACCGAAATGTACGCCCGCCTGGAGCATATCGCGCATTGAAACTTTAGCCATTTGAGTAATTCCTTAGTAAGGGGTTAGGCCTCCATACACCCCATAAATCCGACTGAAGCATGCTTCAGCACCCCGGTTTATGTGACGATGTATGTGTGTTGTTTAACTTAAGTTTGGTTGTGCAATTGTGACGCTGACTGATCTTTGCAGAATTTCGTCGGCTTTATTTGCCAAATTGCGGCGCGCTTTATACCATAGGCGCCCCGCAAACACAATGAATTGTGTAGTTTTACAGCAGAGAGAACCTGATGGCCGCCACGATCAAAACCCCGGAACAAATCGAAAAAATGCGAATTGCAGGCCGTCTGGCCGCAGAAGTGCTGGAAATGATCGAGCCTTATGTCAAGCCGGGCGTGACGACTGGCGAGTTGGACCGCATTTGCCACGACTATATGGTCAATGTGCAAAAAACCATCCCGGCACCGCTGAACTACCACGGTTTCCCCAAATCGATTTGCACCTCAGTCAACCATGTGATTTGTCACGGCATTCCGGCGGATGACAAAGTGCTCAAAGACGGCGACATCGTCAATATCGACATCACGGTGATTAAAGATGGCTTTCATGGCGACACGTCAAAAATGTTTGTAGTTGGCAAGCCAAGTATTCTGGCGGAGCGGCTGATCCGCGTGACGCAAGAATGTCTGTATCTGGGCCTGAAGAAAGTGAAAAATGGCGCGCGCCTTGGCGATATCGGCCACGTGATTCAGGTGCATGCGGAAAAACACAACTACTCCATCGTGCGTGAATATTGCGGTCACGGAATCGGCGAAATCTTCCATGAAGATCCACAAGTACTGCACTACGGCCGGCCTGGTACCGGCGACGTGTTAAAAACCGGCATGTGCCTGACCGTTGAACCTATGGTCAACGCTGGTGAACGCCACAGTAAATTACTGAAAGACGGCTGGACGGTTGTAACGAAAGATCGTAGTTTATCTGCGCAGTTCGAGCACACTATCGTGGTGACGGACACGGGTTGTGAAATTCTGACGTTGCGATCAGATGACACTATTGAGCGGATCCTGACAGCGGACGCCTGAGCGCGCGCCCTGTCAGCACAGGGTAACAGCGCATGACAACGGCTATGGTCTTTGAAAAAACAGTCCCGGGCCAGTTTACCCTCGACGGTTATAAAAAACATTTCAGTGACTTTCTCGACTGGCTGAAAGTCGCTTCTGCCACGCAAAGTGTGGCGACACTGGTGCGGGCCCGCGCCCGTTTTATCGACGAGGTGCTGCAGCAGCTGTGGCGCCATTATCAGTTGCAGCAGCATAAAGGCCTGACCTTAATCGCCGTTGGCGGTTACGGCCGTGGCGAACTCCACCCCTACTCCGACATTGATTTGCTGATCCTGACTGAATCACGCTTGAGCCGTGAGCAGCAGGAGCAAATCGGTCAGTTCGTCACCATTCTTTGGGATTTACGCCTCGAAGTCGGTCACAGCGTGCGCACTATTAAAGAGACGCTAACGCTCGGCCGCGAAGACATCACTATTGCAACTAACCTGATGGAAATGCGTTTCCTCAGCGGCAATCAACAGTTGTTTGAACAGCTGGCGCTGGAAGTCAGCAAAGACAGTTTCTGGCCAAGCAAAGATTTCTTCCAGGCCAAACGCCACGAGCAACAAGGCCGTCATGCGCAATATCACGGTACTGCCTACAACCTTGAACCGAATTTAAAAGCCAACCCGGGTGGCCTGCGTGATATTCAGACTGTTGGCTGGGTGGCAAAAAAACACTTCCGTACCCGCACCATGCGTGAACTGGTTGCGCACCATTATTTGACTGAAGATGAATATCAGGAACTGATGGAGTGTGAGGCTTATTTATGGCAGATGCGCTTTGCTTTGCATCTGGAAGCCGGCCGCAATGAAAACCGTATTTTGTTTGATTATCAGCCGGCCGTGGCCCGTTGGCTCGGTTTTGGCGATGACGGCAAAGCCTCAGTCGAACGGATGATGAAACGATTTTTCCGTACTGTGCAGCGCGTCAGCGAACTGAACGAAATGCTGTTGCAGCATTTTGAAGGCAACATCCTGAAAAGCCACAGCAAATTTAAAGTGCAAAAGCTCGATGAAGTGTTCGAGCAACATGGCCACTTAATCTATGCCTCGGATAAAGCGGTATTCGCCCGGCGTGAAAACATTCTGAAACTATTCTGGCATATCGCCGAACAACCGAATATCCAGGGCATCCACTCCGAAACGCTGCGGCTGCTGCGCCAGGTGCGGCGCCGGCTGATGGGCGATTTGCAGGATTATCAGGGTTGCCGTGATTTGTTTATGGCGATCATTCGACACCCGCAGGGCATGGACCGTGCTATTACGCTGATGCACCGCCATGGCATTCTGGCGGCATATCTTCCAGCCTGGCGTAATATTGTCGGCCAGATGCAGTTTGATTTGTTCCACGCTTACACAGTCGATGAGCATACGCACCGTTTGCTGAAGAATCTGCATCGTTACACTGAACCGGAATTCGCCAATGAGTTTCCGCTTTGCACTGATATCGTCAAACGGCTGGAAAAACCGGAACTACTGTATTTAGCCGGTATTTTCCACGATATCGCTAAAGGCCGCGGTGGTGACCACTCAGAACTCGGCGCCATCGACGCCCGCGAGTTTGGCAAGATGCACAAACTCAGCGAATTTGATACCAAACTGATTGTCTGGCTGGTCGAGCAGCACCTGCTGATGTCGGTCACAGCGCAGCGCCGCGATATTCACGATCCTGCCGTGATCGCCGAATTCGCCGACAAAGTCCGCGACGAAACCCGGCTGAATTACCTGTATTGCCTGACACTGGCCGACATCCGCGCCACCAATGACAACTTGTGGAACGACTGGAAAGGCTCGTTGCTGCGTGAACTTTATCTCGGCACCCAAAAAGCCTTCCGCCGCGGTCTGGAAAAACCGATGGATCTGCGCGATCAAATCCGCGAACACCAGACTGAAGCTTTAAGGCTGCTAGCCGAAAGCGGCATCAGCGAGCAGCAAGTTTCGCCGCTGTGGGCCAAATTTAAAGCCGATTATTTTGCCCGGTATAATCCAAAACTGATTGCCTGGCACAGCGAAAACCTGCTGGCGCACACAGATCTCAGCAAGCCGATGGTATTAGTCAGCCCCACAGCAATGCGCGGCGGCACGCAGATCTTTGTGTATACCGCTGACCAGCCAAAGCTGTTCGCCCGGATGGTGGCGGCACTCGACAGTAAAAAAGTCAGTATCTTTGATGCACAAATCATGACCAACAAAGATGGTTATGCCATGGATACTTTTGTCGTGCTGGAGCAAAACGGCAATGCGGTGACCTCCACCTCACGTATTCAAAGCATCAAAAAAGCGCTGGAACAGGCAATTGGCCAACCTGATTTGGTACTCAGTGCCAAAGTTCGCGTGAACAAACAGCTCAAAGCCTTCCATGTGCCGCCCAAAGTGGTGTTTTTACCGGGTAAAAACAAGCACCGGACGATGCTGGAATTGGCTGCACTCGATATGCCGGGTTTGCTGGCCACTATTGGTCAGGTGTTTGCGCAGTGTGAGATCAATATTCACGCTGCAAAAATCACCACCATCGGCGAACGTGCCGAAGACTTTTTTATGATTTCAACCCGCGAGGACCAGGCGTTGTCAGCCGATGAGCAGGCAATTTTACGCCGGGTGCTGGTGGAACAACTCACAGATGTTACAGAAGGCTGAAGAACCACCATGTCTGATTTAAAAAGCATTATCGAACAAGCATTTGAAGACCGCTTGTCGATCACTCCATCCACCGTCAGTGACGAAGTCCGCCAGGCCGTCAACAACGCTATCGCCCTGCTCGATGCTGGTCAGGCGCGCGTTGCCGAAAAAATTTCCGGCGAATGGGTGACTCACCAATGGCTGAAAAAAGCGGTCTTGCTGTCGTTTCGTATCAACGACAATCAGGTGATGGACGGTGCTGAAAACCGTTTTTTTGACAAAGTACCGATGAAATACGCCAGCTACAGCCATGAACAGTTTGTCGCTGAAGGCGTGCGTGTGGTGCCGCCTGCTGCTGTGCGTAAAGGCAGTTATATCGCGAAAAACGTGGTGTTGATGCCATCCTACGTCAATATCGGCGCTTATGTCGGCGAAGGCACTATGGTCGATACCTGGGCGACTGTTGGTTCGTGCGCGCAAATCGGTAAAAACGTGCATTTGTCCGGCGGTGTTGGTATCGGCGGTGTGTTAGAACCACTGCAAGCCAACCCAACCATTATCGAAGACAACTGCTTTATCGGTGCCCGCTCTGAAGTTGTTGAAGGCGTGATCGTTGAAGAAGGTGCAGTGTTGTCGATGGGCGTTTACATCAGCCAGTCCACCCGGATTTTCGACCGCGAAACCGGCGAAATCACTTATGGACGTGTACCAGCTGGTGCTGTTGTTGTGCCGGGTTCAATCCCGTCCAAAGACGGCACCCACAGCCTGTATGCGGCTATTATCGTGAAAAAAGTTGATGCTCAAACCCGCGCCAAAGTAGGCATTAATGCCCTGCTGCGCAGTATTGATTGATAAAAATGTTGGAAAAGAAAAACCCGGCAATTGCCGGGTTTTTTATTCAGGGAGATTTTTTTAACTACGTTTAGAAATTGCCGGTAATTCCAAAACGTACAGTACGTGGTGCTTGCCAGCCCATCGCCTGACCGTAGAAACGGTTAAAAGTACCTTCAGAACTGGAGTTTTCATAGTGCTCGTTGACTGCTGTCACTTCCTGGATATCAAGGATGTTAAACACATCAACAGAAGCACGCATGTCCACGCCAGAGACATTGAAGTTATAACCAACACTCATATCCACGTTGAAAGTCCATGGCGTACGGCCTGCTGAACCCCGTGGATGGAAGGTATACACTTTTTCAGACTGTTCACACTTGCCATTGCCATTGGCATCAGGACATTGGTTGGTGTAGTGGTAGAAGGTATCACCGTAGCTACCGTACAGCAGTGGGTCATCACTTGGGTAACCCTGACCAAAGGCGCTGACTGGCTTGCCGCTGGACAATGTGGCGTTAAAACCAACATCCAGGTCTTCAGTCACTGCGTAGCTACCGAACATTTTCAGTACATGGCGACGGTCATTTGGCTGGTAACCATCTGAACCATCCATTACAGCCGGGAAGTCGAAGTCTTGGGTGATACCAGCATCAGCTTGCGCGATATCTGATTTCACTGCACCTTCGAAGTTACCATAGCTGCGTGACCAGGTATAAATCACTGAGCCACTGAATTTTTCGCCACGATATTTCAGCTCAGTTTGTAAGCCTAAATATTCGTTTTTCGCTTCAGGCAACGCAATTTCCGCAGCAGTATAGTATTTGCGAGAACCTGGATCAGGTACGCCGTCGTGATCCGCATCCTGCCACCAGGTACCACCTTTACCAGGGTTTAAAATCACGCATGCTGGAGCTGTAGGACCACAGAAGTCATCAAGAGCTGTACTGACTTCACGGAAAATACCACGGACTGAACCGGTCAAATCGTCATTGATTTGCGTTTCATAGCCCACAATCAACTCATCTTTGGCAAATGGTTCTGCTTCTTCAGCCTGGAAGGCTTCTTTACGCAGTTCTACCGGGAAACTATTCACTACACGCGAATTCTCAGCAGTACCATTGACCGGTGTTAAGCCCGTTGGCGCACCATTGGAAGCGTTTACGCCAGTGAAGGTGTAATAAGTGGTTGAGTCAGAAATACCACCAGCCGCGCGGTAGTTGGTGTTGTTTGGAATAGGCAGATAATAGCGGCCCCAGGTTGCGAAGATTTTGGAAGTGCCTTCGCCTGTTGGGTCATAGGTAAAGCCTAAACGTGGTGCCCAGTCTGTTTTAATATCAGCAAAATCAACGCCGGTCACACCGGTATTGATAAAGTGGTCCTGACGCAGACCAATGCTTAACATCAGCTGGTCATTGACCTGATAGTTGTCTTCCAGATAGTACGCAGATAAGTCAGAAGAGAACTCACCGCCACCAGCGAAGATCCGGTCACGTACATAATCTTTTGGTGCACCTGAGGTGTTACGGAATAACACACCATTATTCCCCTGCACCGCACCATTTGGCGCAATTGTTACATAGGTATACGCATGGCCGCCGACTGGCGCAGTAGTTTGTTTAGACTGACGGTCTTGTTTATCTAAACCGACTTTCAGCGTGTGGTTGCCGTAGAATTCCAGGTTGTATTCAACGTCAAAACGAATTTGCGTGTTGTCGTCGTAGTTCACGCCAATAGTACCGCCAGAACCACACTGCACAGCTTTAGGTTGGCCTGTAGTGCGGTTATCGGTGATGGTCGGACAATCAGTCACAGCAGGAGTATCGGTATATTGCGTTTCGATATTGCCCCACAATGCAGATACTGTCAGGTCGTCAGTGATGTTACCAACATAGCTGGCGCTCATAATATCGCCACCGCGAGACCGAGTGAAAGCACCGGTTTCGACGCCCTGAACACCGGTTTGCGCGTTATAACGCCAGTTGCGCTCACTGACATCACGACGGTCTGAATAACCAAACAGGCTCAAACGATGGCCATCGACGATGTCCCAGTCAATTTTACTGCCCCAGAACAGGTTATCACCGCCGCTGGCTTTCTGTTCACGCACACCGTTTGTAACAGCAAAACGTGAATTGCCTGTGGTGAAGCGGTCGTCAGTCGAACGCGGGTTAATAATGCCGTAGAAAAACAGTTTATCTTCGATTAACGCACCGCCAGCAGACAACGAGTAATCGGTTTGCGTCAGCTCGTCTTGGGTTGAATCGTAGAAAACTTCGCTGCTGCCTTGTTGCGCGTAAGATTTTTTACCTTCGCCCGCTAAGCTGCCAGGCTGATGGTAGGCTGTGAAGCCAAATTCCCAATCGTTAGTACCGCTTTTGGTAATGGCGTTAGTCACACCACCTGTGGTGCGACCATACATAGCCGAGTAACCACCGGTCTTCACCTGGAATTCTTTGTAGAATTCAAATGGCACAGAACCGCAACCTAAACCCTGACGGGTGTTAGTTACTTCCAGGCCGTTGATATAACAGGAGTTCTCTGCAACTGAAGAACCTGCAAATGATGCAGTGTTACCAAAGCGTGAATCACCTTTCACTGCACCAGGCGCTAACAGCTGAATGGCAGTTAAGTTGCGGGCAACCGGCAGTTTATCGATTTCAACTTCGCCTAATACCAGGCCTGAGTCAGTAGAGCTTAAATCCACTGCGACAACGCGGGCGCCGGTGACCTGAATCACTTCAGTACCGTCAGTCGGGCGATTTAATTCGAAACGGGCGACAGAGTTAGAACCCAGCGCTAAGCGGATATTATCTTGTGCGACGACTTTGCCGTCTTTTTCGATAGTGACCACATAGCTACCAACCGGCAGCTGACTGAAACGGAAAGTACCAGTGCCATCCAGTTGAATTTCACGGCTAAAGCCAGTTTTTGGGTCTGAAGCTTTGACTTTGTAACCAGGAGCGGCACCCGTCACGCTACCAGTTAAATTTGAGGTATCAGCAGCGTAGGCTGAACCGGCCACACCCAGGATCGCAGAGACCGCCAGGGCCGCCAGCGAGCGCTTGAAGCGCCATGTTCCATTGTTGGATTTCATTATTTCTTATTCTCCAATTTGTTGTTATCCAGGAACTTTCCGTTCCTTTTTTACTATTACCACGAACAGACTGATTCTGTACATCAACAAATTACCCTTTAAAGGTACTGAAATGGGCAAAAAAAATGAAAATTCTGCGTAAAATTTTCATTCAAATGACAATGATTCACAAATAAGGTAAGAAATTGCCACGTTAAATTGTTTAAATCCGACCTTTCCCCCACATGAAAAGCCAAATTAAGTCATTGTATTTAAATTGCTTTTAAATAAACCAATACACATAACCTGTGGTGAAACAAAAAAATTGATTTATATTAAATTTCTCATTTATTTATCATTAATTAACATAATTCAGGTTAACAGACTGAGACCAATTAACAAAAATATGCGATATTCGGTTTGAACGAACATAAACTCAGTCTGAAACTGATAAAACCCCTCATTCAGCGCCCTGATGTCGCAGCATCACAGGGCGGATCACTCCTGATGGCCAATGACCGGGCATTAAGCGCAGTCAAACTGTTGGCTGCGGCAACTTCATCAAACGCAAAGCCAAGTTGCGACAACACCATGGCAAAATCGCGCAGTCCGGCATGGATCACTACATCTTGCCCTGTGACCGGATGACGAAAACACAAATGGGCCGCGTGCAACATTAAGCGCTTGCAGTCAAACTGCTGCCGGAACAGCTGATTGTGTTTGCCGTCACCGTGCGTGGTGTCGCCAATAATCGGATGAAACAGGTGTTCACAGTGCCGGCGCAGTTGATGTTTACGCCCGGTTAAGGGTTGTAAGGCTAACAGGCTGTAGCGGGCAGTGGCATAACGCCCTACCGCGTAGGGCAATTCGATATGCTCGAGCGGCCAGATGGCCGATTGTGCGGATTGCGCTGCTTTATCTGTACGTGAAAATTTATCGCCAATGGCATCCAATTGCTCTTTCAGTGCATAGTCCAGCAGCAGCGCCTCTTTCAGATGGCCGCGCACAACTGCCAGATAAGTCTTTTGCCATAGATGTTGTTGTTCGCCCATTTGCCTGGCGATATCAGAAGACAACCCAAACAACAGCACCCCAGAAGTGGGTCTGTCCAGCCGATGCAGCGGAAACACATGCTTTCCAATCTGGTCACGTAGGCGCAACATGACAAACTCGGTTTCATGTTTATCCAAAAAAGAACGATGCACCAGCATGCCGGCCGGTTTATTCACAGCAACCAGCCACTCATCCTGATAGAGGATCTCCAGCGGCGGCTTCGCTTCAGACTCTTGCAATGCTTTGCTCCCTTTTGCCGCTGAGCAATTCATCCAATTCACCAAGCAGATTAATTAATGGCCAGGCCGCAGCGCCTGACTCGGCAAAAGCGATTTCGGCAATCGGGCAAATGCTGATTTGAGCCGGCAGCGGTAACTGTGCATCAATCAGTGCCTGCATTCGTGGCAGCAGCACATACTGCAGCCATTGCTGCAGTGGCATAGTATCGCAACAAAAAGGCGCCTGGCTGGCCAGTGCATCGGCACTGGGCGGTGTTGACGTCCACCATTGCAACTGGCGTAGTTCGCGTTCGATCGCCAGTAATAAGTGTTGAGTTTGTTGATACTTCATCTGAAACTCCCAGCAAGAAAGGCGGCGGATTTTAGCACAAGGCTTGCTTTTGCAGGTCATCAGCCACATGATCGGAGCCAGGAGGAACCACTATGAGTTCAATTCTTGTGTTACTGGCGCTGATGCTGGTCACTTATCTGTTTTTAATCCAACGCCGACAGGACGAGCGCGCCACAGCGCTGGCCCGGCAGCTTTGTCAGCAGCAGCAAGTACAGTTTCTGGACTGTGCCAGAGATGGTCATCGTTGGGTAAAACTCAATGAGCGCAAAGGTTTACGGACTTTATATCTGATTGATTTCAGCGGTGATGGTGAAAGCCGTTATCAGGCAGAGCTGTGGATGAAGGGCTTACGCCTGGCCGACTTTAAACTACCGCCGTTCCGGGTCTGACGCCGCCAGGCTGGACGCTAGCCGGCCACTGAGAAACTCTGCGTACATGACCCAGTCCCCCAACAGACTGTAAAACGGATAACGGAAAGTCGCAGGTTTGTTGTGTTCAACAAAAAAATGCCCAACCCAGGCAAAGCCATATCCGGCAACAGGCATCAGCCACAACCACTGAAACTGTGCGGTAACAATGGCGTAGGTCAGGATCAATAACACCAGCGTACTGCCACAATAGTGCAAAGCACGGCATAGTGGCTGCTGATGTTCCTGCAGGTAATAAGGGTAGAACTCTTTAAAAGTTTTGAATGATTGCCCTGTCATCAGGATTCCTGCAATTGTTGCCGTTTTCTAAACAGCAATTTACCGCTGACCTTTTGGAAGTCAAGTTGTCCGACTACCTGATATTGGTCCTGATGGAAAAAAGGCAGGTATTTGTCCAGCGTGACAAAAACACCAACGCCTTCAGAAAGCGGGTGCTGGTCAACCCAGTAGTCAATAGCGTTCAGGAAGTGACTCATGGCGTCAGGATGATAATAAGCGGGGTTACGCGCAATAAACGCCAGCATATGGTAAGAAGCTGCCGGCATGGCTTCGTGGACTTTTTTCTCTTTTTCCAGCATTTGGCGGCTGGATAAATACCCTGCAGTTAACAACATTTTCAGTCGCCAATGCCACAAACGCTCGCCCTGGAAACCGGCATCCGGTTTAGTCAGACAGGCGACGCCGAGTAACTGCTCCTCGAAAAACATACCGAGCACCGGCTGTTGTTTATCCCAGAATGTGGCAATTTCTTCCCGGATAGCAGCGCGTAAACGAGCTTCAAAATCAGGCTTATCGGCCTGAAAAATCTGCATAAAAAGCGGGTCGTCATGATAGGCACTGTATAAAATCGAACTGGCCTGCCGCAGCTGTTCGGCGTTAAGTTGTTCAATACGACACTTAGAGAGGTCCAACGAAATGTTACTAGTCATGCCACGCCCCTTGTGATCAATTCACTGACGATAGCAGGGCAAAACAGAACTGCAAGTTTGTATCGGCATCAGCGCAATGTGAAAAGCCGGGCAAGGTTTTGTTCACTCGCCCGGCTTTGATACGGACTTTGCTGCTTACAGATTCTGGTAGGCTTTATCGCCCCAACCAACTAATAAGCCGCGTTTAAAGATCAATGCAGTACATTCATCTTTGCTGGTCATGCCATCACTGTGACTGTGGTGGGTGCGATAGAACAGCACTTCTACGGTTTCGCCTTGTTTGTTAAAAGACTCGCTGAATGCCGGCGTGCCGAGGTTTTGTCTCACCGCACCAATATCAGTGCCGGTTTTTAACGTGCTGACGTAGTTCTGGTTGTATTGCTGAGTTTTACGCCAGTTATTACCATCGTCATCATCGTCAAAATCGTCATTACCCACAGCAACAACACACCCGGATAAACTGCTGATCACTGCAACTGCGGTGACTAATTTGATAAATGCGTGCATATATTTTCCTTATATTTTGAACAAACAATTCGGTAGCTGAATTGATAAAACCGGACAGCAAGGGGAATGCCAACATTTAAATCATTTCATATCAACAACTTAAATCAGCACACTCGCATACGTAAAATTAAAAGTGGTAAATTAAACCAATATTTAGCCAATGTAACGAAACCTGATGAACACATTACTGAGCAGAATCAGTGCCATCGCCAGCCAACTGCAGCAGGAAGGCAAATCCCCCAGTCTGGCACTGGTCAGAGCCCGCCTGGGTGGAGGGATCAACCCAACTGAACTGTTCAGCGCTTACCAAAGTTGGCGCGCGCAAGGTAGCCCAATGCAACAACAGCCGCAACCTGCAGACTCCCCTGCTGAACAAGCTGTGGTCGCCACCCCACCAGATTTGCAGGCCGATATCGCCAGGCTTGAACAAAAGCTGGATTTAATCCTGCAGCTGTTACAGAGCAAACACTGATGTTCGCCGCGGATTTATATTTCAGAGTCATCGGAGATACCAGCTATGACGCCGCTGAAGCGGCCATTCGTCATTATCTGGAAGCACTGATTTTTCAGGGCCAGATCCTTGGCAGGGAATTTCCAACTGTGCTGCAGCAGGAGCATTTTGTCAGCCGCGTTGTGCTGCCTGCTCAGGATGCCCTGTTGATGGCCCATCACAGCGATGCTGGCCGACAAGCCCTGCACGCCTTGCAGCAAGCCGGGCTGTCGTATCCCAAAGCAGAAATCGCCGGCGTAGATTTGATGTCGAATCATACAGATCCCTGCCCGAGTGCAGAGCAATACATCCTGTATTGCCGCTTTGCGCAAATGAACTCGGTGCTTTACTGCGCAGAGCACTTTGCTCCTGTACCCTTGTACCGTTTTGGCGTGGACACCGGCTTTGAGGATTTAATCCGCTGGCAGTTACAATACCAGGCGCTGGATGAAGTGCAGATGCAGCAAAACAGTATATTGCTGCAACCCGCAGAACGCGCGTTACAAAACTTTGGCAGCAAGCTCAACCGTCAGGGCCGTGCCTTTGCGCGCAGCATCAGCCGGCGCATCGCTAAACCGGTGTATTACGCCTTGTACCGTGGCAGCAGCACCGACTGCGACACGGAGACTCAGCGTCGCTGTCCGGGGTGTGGCGGTGAATGGTTACTGCCTGAGCCCTGGCATCACCGTTTTGATTTTCGCTGTGACCGCTGTTTGCTGGTCAGCAACATCGCCTGGCAGTGTCAGGGATAATTGCTGCGTCAAACCGGCTGCAGCTGGCGCAGAAAGCTCAGTAAATCGGGGGCCACCAGCTGCTTAACCTCCTGCCCGGTATGCTCCAGATAAACTTCACCTGTGCTGTTAAGTACGGACAACATTGTATCTTCCTCGTCCGTCACAGCAAAAAACAACGTCTCGCGCTGTTTCAGCCGGCGCTTCATCAACACATGGGCGATTAAATTCTGTTGCAGGCGGACAAAATCGCCGGAATGCCAGAGTAATAACAGACTGGCGGGGCCACGAGGATGGGCTACCGGCAGATCCGCGCCCCACAAAGCGGCGTAGAACTCTTTGATAGACGGGTGTAGCGGCAGGTCCAGGCCTTGTTCAATGCCGGCAAAATCAAGAGGCTGCGTTTGCACGACCGGCCACCAGGCGACTTGTTCGTCGATGACTTCACCGAACTGTGCCGGTGATAATTCGGCTGGATCAGCCCAGGCCCGCCATTGTTCGCCGCGTTGCCGTGCCAAAGCCTCGGATTGTTGTGCCAATTGCAGTAACTGCTGCTGTAACTCGGACATCGATATACGCTTCCTGTGATAAACTGGGCAAAGTTGCCTTCTGATCATTTTATGCTTTTCGGATCTGTCATGACAAAACAAACTGAAGCCGCCCTGGCCCATCTGAGCCTTGGCAAAGTGACGGCTTATGCCGATCAATATGATGCCGGCTTGTTACAGCCGGTGCCGCGCCAGCTGGCGCGGGATGCGATAGGCCTGCCGGCGGATGCTGCGCTGCCATTTGTCGGTCATGATATCTGGCACGGGTATGAGTTGTCCTGGCTTAACAGCAAAGGCAAACCCATGGTAGCCTTGCTGACGGTGACAGTACCTTATGACTCCGCCAACCTGATTGAATCCAAATCTTTTAAGCTTTACTTAAATAGCTTTAACCAGACCCGGTTTCGGGATATCAGTCAGGTCTATCAGACCATGCAGCAGGATTTATCCGCCTGCGCCGGCAAAGCTGTAGTGGTCACTATTCATCATGTTAACGAACTGGTAGCGTTTCAGCCGACCTGGATCCCGGGGCGTTGTATCGACGAGCTGGATATTGAAATCAACCAGTATCAGTACGACGGCGACTTATTGCAGCTGGCTGAGCCCGGTAATATTGTCGAAGAAAAGTTACATTCTCACCTGCTGAAGTCAAATTGCCTGATCACCTCGCAACCGGACTGGGCCAGCGTGTTTATCCACTACAAAGGGCCGGCGCTTTGCCACGAAAGCCTGCTTAAATATCTGATCAGTTTCCGCCAGCACAATGAATTTCACGAACAATGTGTTGAGCGTATTTATACTGATATCTGGCGCCTGGCGGCCCCTGAGTTTCTGGCGGTGTATGCCTGCTATACACGCCGTGGTGGCCTGGATATTAATCCGCTGCGCAGTAGTGTGCCCTACACGCCGCCGAATATTCGTCTGACCCGGCAATAACAGTTCTGACGCTCAAAAGTAAAAAGCCCGCACTGCGGGCTTTTTACTGCAACAAGAAGATTATTTGGCTGCCGGCAGTTCCATACCAAGCCAGGCCTGATAATAAGCCTTCTGTTGGCGGCTGGGTTTAGCCACTGGCAAGATTTGCCAGTTACCTGCCGGCTGTGTTTGTGGCGTCAGCATCCGCTCCAGCAGGCGGCCATCGCGGAACAGCGTCAGGGTCACAGCGCTGTCAGCCGGGAAATCTTTTAACCGTTCCGCCAATTCAGTCTGCAGCTGCAAGCCGTTCACCGCGATGATCTGGTCGCCGACTGACAAATCAGCCTGCCAGGCCGGTGAGCCGCGTTCCACCTTCATCACTTCAGCCAGGTCTTTCTGCGCCTGTACCGTCAGGCCAGTGAACGGCTCTGTGGCTTTGGGTTTGCTCAGCTGCAAGCCTGCCGCTTTCAATATGGTGTCAGCATCCAGTTCCAGCGGACTTTCCACCTGCCCAGCCCAGAACTCCTGCAGCGACTTGCCGGTTAAATCCAGCGCAATCTGCTGCACGTCCGCAGCGGTAAAAGCAGTAGTTTTACCAAACCGCTGATACAACTCATTGTGTAAAGTGCGGTAATTAGCCTTTAAACCGCTGTTACTCAACAGGAAATGGTCCAGCATCCAGCTGACCAAATAACCTTCGCTGTAAATGTTCACACTGAAATTATCCGCGTGGTCGCCACCCAGGCTTATCCAGTTATCAAAACTGCTTTGCGCCACGGACTGAATTTCACGTCCTGGTGTGCGGGCAAAACGTTTTAACCGTTTGGCGAGATCGGTGTAAAACTCCTCGGGCGTCATCAGGCCGGCCCGTAACAGCAACTGATTCTGGAAATAGCTGGTTGAACCTTCCGAGATCCACAGCAGTTTGCTGTAGTTCGGCTGCAAGTAGTCGTATGGCACTAACTCTGCGGGCCGGTAGGCTTTTACATTCCAGGTGTGCACCAGCTCGTGTGCCGCAGTCGACAGGAACTCCAGATAATGTTCACGTTTACGGAAGCTGAAGCGGTCTCGCTGGATCACGGTCGAGTTCAGGTGTTCTGTGGCGCCGCGTGCGCCAGTGGCGGCATGGATGATAAACAGGTAATTTTGATATGGATAACCCTGCCAGATACTGCTGGCCTGTAACACGATTTTCTGCAGATCTTTCACTGTTTGCGCCGTGTCAAAATTGCCCTGTCCCCAGAACACCACTTCGTAATCACGACCATCGGCTTTAAAATTGAAACTCTGATGGATGCCGGTTTCAATTGGTGAATCGGCTAACACGTCATAATCCGCCGCTTTAAAGCTGTGCGCACCGGTCCGTATCATACCGGATGTGCTGCGCCACTGTGCCGGCACCTGCAAACTGACAGTCACCGGTTCTTTACGCTGCGCCTCGTGGTACATCAGGTAAGCCGACGCATTGATATAGGCATGCGTATCGTCAATATGCCGGGTTCGCTGATTAAGTTCGTTGGCGTACACCTGATAGCGCACCTCGATAGTCCCGACCGCCGGCACCTGCAGTTGCCAGGTACTTTTTTCGGTTTTTTCTACCTGAAGCGGTGCGCCATCCACTAAACGCGCTTCAAACCGCCGCACGCCGTTGGCCAAATCGAGGATTTGATATTTGCCGCTGCGCCAGGCCGGTAGTTTCAGCTCAAAAGGCCCGGCTTGTGTTGCAGGCAAGCGGATAGTGACGTCGGCCAGATGTTGATCTGGCTCTGTAATACTGATCTGATAATCGACAGCAGCACTGGCGAATAAAGGGCACAACAATACTAAAAAAGCAAAATAGCGCATAAAGACTCCGTTTTTTTGCCCAGCCTAAGCAATAAAACAGCGCGAAACCAGCCCTTTGCGTTGAAGGTGGCAAATTTCACTGCCAAAAATTTTGTAACCCAACATGTAACATTACAAAATAACTTTTACTTTCGAATCGAAATATGATTAAATGCAATCCGTTGGTGCCAGACACATCAACCCAACCGAATGCTTGACTTAATGCTGATACAGGAAAGTTGTTATGAACATGCTTACCGCTGCTGAAGAGCAAACCTGGTTACCCTACTACCTGACAAAAAAATAATTCGTGCTGTCATTGAACAGCCGAGATAAATAAAGCCGGTGACTGTAAAGTCCCGGCTTTATTTATTTATGCCTACCTCATCTTTCGTTTCGAAAGATGTCATCAATAAAACAGCGTTTAATCGAAGTTGATAGAACAACACATTGAATCTGCGAAAAAAACAGCCGGTCGAACCAGCAAATTCACGGCTTATTTTTGACTATGCTTTTTACGCACAAGCGATATACTTAGCCCAGCCTCCTTTGCCGATACCGACGGGAACATCTGAGTCGTGGATTCCGAACAAGCTCTGAAACAACAACTGGCCAGTGCCTTAAAAGCCCGTAAGCAGCTGGAAGATACCTACGAAAGTCAGTTCGTGATCCTGACGCAGTTTGTCGCAAGACTGTCGCTGGTATGTAAAGGCATTGACGTTGAGCTGGACAACCGGCTGGCACGTTTGCGGCAACAACTCAGCAATGGTACAGATTTGGAAAAACTGCTACCGCAAATTGATGCAACAACAGAGCATCTGAAAACACTGGAAAGCCGGCAACAACAAGAAGTCCGCAAAGCGCAGGTCACCATCAGCGAAGCCGGAAAACTACTGCAGAAACAACGGGGTTTACCCAATCAGCTCAGACGGGACTTACGTGATTTATTATCACGTGTCGAAGAGCCGGCTCCGACCATCCATGCGTATATCCCCCATTTAACCCATCTGACCGAGCTATACCAGCTGGCGTTAAATGCCAAGCAAAGTCTGGATTTGCAGGAGATCAGCGACAGTACCAGGTATGACGGCATTTGTCGGCAGATCTCTGTAGAGCTGACTAATCTGCTCAGTGAACTGGCATTTGAAGGCAGCTACGCCAACGCGATTAACACCATCCGGGTGAGCCTGCTTGGCGAGCTCAGTATCGAAAAACTGCTCGAAGCCTGTTTGCGTACGATCGAAATTATCATCTCCAGCATCAATGAAGAGCGCCAGTCGGCGCAGCATTTCCTGCTGAAACTCAATGACGCACTGAACAGCGTGCAGAATTCGCTGGTGTCGTCGCTGAAATCGACCAATAACATCCGCGAAAAAATGGCGCTGCTGAATCAACAGATTGAGCAACAAATCAGTGTGTTAAGCCATGACACCCAGTCCGCTACGTCGCTGGAGCAATTACAGTCGCTGGTCACCGACAAACTAACTACGTTAAGCAATTCTCTGAAAGATAAAGAACAACTGGAAAAGCAAGAGCGCGAAATCCTGCTCGGTTCGGTCAAAGAAATGGATAGCCGCTTAAAAGAACTCGAAGAAGAAGCGCGGCAATTTAAAAAACGCCTGGCCGAACAAAAGTTCCGCAGCCTGCAGGACGCATTAACAGAGCTGCCCAACCGCGCAGCTTTTGACGAACGTTACGAACTGGAACTCAAGCGCAGCAGACGTTACAACACGCCACTGTCGATAGTGTTGGCAGATGTGGATCACTTTAAGGTTATTAATGACACTTATGGTCACAGCGCCGGTGATAAAACGCTGAAAGTGATTGCAAAAGCACTGAAACAAAGCATGCGCGAAGCTGACTTTATCGCCCGCTACGGCGGTGAGGAATTTATTTTACTGTTTCCGGAAACGCCGCTGGAACAACTGGAAACACCACTGAATACGATACGGGAGAAAATTAAACGTATCCCGTTTAAATTCAAAGACACCAACGTTGTGATCTCAATATCATTCGGGGCCACCCAACTCAAACCAACAGATGAGGGTCGTGAAGCCTTTGACCGGGCCGACGAGGCGTTATATGACGCCAAACGTCAGGGACGCGATCTGGTGATTCTGAAACCCTGAGCCCGCCATTCTGGTCCCCGTGCCGTCCAAGGAGAGCAAGATGCATGTACAGTTAAACCCGTTAGGCGCGATGGATTTGTTGTCACAGCTGGAAGTTGATCAGCTGAAGCAACATGCGCACAGTGAAACTTTTAAACTATTCCGTAATTGTTGCCTGGCCGTGCTGAACGTCGGCAGCCATACCGACAGCTCCGCAGAAATTTATGACCAGTTTAAAGACTTTGCGGTGAATTTAATTGCCAGAGAGCGCGGTATCAAAATCGAGCTGTTTAACCCCCCGGCCGGTGCTTTTGTTGATGGCGAACTGATTAAAGGCATTCACGAACATTTGTTTGCCGTGCTACGCGACATCCTGTTTTATCACACTCGCCTTGGCGCTGATGAAAAACGGCTGGATCTGCACAACAGCGAACACATCACCCATACGGTGTTTGATATTCTGCGCAATGCTCAGGTTATAGCGCCAGGCGCCACACCGAACATGATTGTGTGCTGGGGTGGTCACTCTATCAACGAAACCGAATATAAGTACACCAAAGAGGTCGGATATCAGCTTGGCCTGCGCGGGTTGGATATTTGTACTGGTTGTGGCCCGGGCGCGATGAAAGGCCCGATGAAAGGCGCCACAATTGGGCATGCCAAACAACGCATCAGTAACGGCCGTTATCTGGGGCTGACAGAGCCGAGCATTATCGCCGCTGAGCCGCCAAACCCAATCGTCAATGAACTGGTGATCCTGCCGGATATTGAAAAACGCCTGGAAGCCTTTATCCGCACGGCCCACGGTATTATTATTTTCCCGGGGGGCGCAGGTACTGCCGAAGAGCTGTTGTATCTTTTGGGGATTATGCTGCACGAGCAAAACCGCCAGCAGGTCTTGCCGGTGATCCTGACAGGTCCGAAGCAAAGCGCAGCCTATTTCACTGAATTACAAAACTTTATAGAAAAAACCCTGGGCAAAGCCGCCCTGGATTTGTTCGAAGTGATCATTGATGATCCGGTGGCGGTTGCGCAAAAACTGAAACAAGGTTGTCAGGACGTCCGGCAGTACCGTAAATCGGTTGGTGACGCTTATCATTTCAACTGGACTTTGCAAATTGACGAAGATTTCCAGCATCCGTTCGCACCAACCCACCAGAATATGGCAAGCCTGAACCTGCACCTGGAGCAGGACAAAGCCCGGTTGGCTGCGAATCTGCGCCGGGCGTTTTCTGGTATTGTCGCAGGTAACGTCAAAGACGAAGGCATCAGAGCGATCAGCAGCCAGGGGCCATTTATTCTGTCTGGTGAGCCGGGGTTGATGGAACTGATGGACAACCTGCTGGAAGCTTTTGTTGCGCAGGGCAGGATGAAACTGCCCGGCAGTAAGTATATCCCCTGCTATCAAATCAGCCGCTAAACAGACGCCCATCGTTTGCAGCTCCCTCTCCGGCGCGTTCAGGTGCCGGAGGGGCATCGGTTCTGTATATTGCCTGATATCGGGGCCGTCTGGGTTCGCCTGATGGCTCCATTGCCGGCGTATTGACCTGCAGCCAACCAACTTGGCAGATTTTTTGTATAAAAGGTCTACAGATGACAGCTGAAACTACAGAAAAATGTTTGCTTCTGATTATTGGTTCCCCTCTCGCGGTGGCACTGCGATGAAAAAATATCTGCGTTGGTTATTACTTGCCGCGGCCTTGATTGCCGTCTATCCACTGGCAACCTGGCTGGCATTGAATGTCTATCAGGACGACCCCGATGCGATGGCCTGGACCGATCGGGAAGCTTACAATCGTAAGTTCATCAATGCCTTGCAACTGAGTGCAACCGTCACTCAGGACCAAATCCGGCAAAAACTGGGTGGGCCCGATATCACAGAAGCTTATCAGGCCGGTACAGATCTTTATCAACTGGTCTATTACCGCACCCAACGCGATATTTCCGACGGTATCACGACAAAAACCGAATGTACTGCGCTGCTGTACCTGAATCGCCGGCTGATTGCGGTTGGCGAGAACGCAGTGCAGCAGTTTCGGCAAGCCCGCCCAGCCAGGCCCTGACCCCTATGAGTCAGGCCGTCGAGCAGCTGAATAGTCTGTATCAGTACCTGCAGCGTTTGTATTCACAAGCGCCGGCACTGCTCAGCGCAGGCCGTTTTCAGCTGGCTTGTGAACAAATTGCTCCGAAGTTCTGTCAGCTTTATCAACAGCAACCCGCATTATTGCATGCTCAATTAGCACTATCGTCTTCTGACCACCCGCCATTGGCGAATTTAGCAATGAAACAAGCTGTCCTGATCCTGACACTGGCGGAACATAGCCGCTGGCCCATGCTGGCGCAGGAACAGTTGCTCAGTGCCAGTTTTGCGGCGTTAAGCGGCCTGACACCAGATATGTTCAGCAAAGATTTTGCCCAACCGCAGTTGTTACAGGATCCCTGGCTGCTGACAGTGCGGCGTCATCAGCAGCAGTTACCTGCCGTTTGGCTGCAACTCTTTGCCAGTTGTTGCCGGTTACGCCAGCAGGCTGCTATCTGGCAACAAAATCCGCTGGCAACTGTGTTAGTGCTGGTCTACCAGCTGAGCTATCCGCTGGTTCAGCCTGCCACTGCCGGGAAAGTCGGCTTTGAAACCTTGTTTCGCCAGCAGTGGCGACAGGCAAATCCGGTCAATCAACAGCTATTGACTTTACTGAGTCGTAGTGGCGCCGCCTTGCATCAGCTTGGGCGTTTTTGCAGTGACAGCATCGGGGTGGTGGCCTTTATCACGGCAGCAGAGCCGGAGTTAACCGGTTATTTGTTTGATTTGAATTTAAAAAGCCTCAGTGCCACGCCGACTGAGCTGGCTGGTTCCGGTCTGCAGTTGTTACCACCAAAAGTATGCCATGACCCGGGCTGGTTGACGCTGTTGGTCCGCCAGGCACGGGATGTGCTGGAAACCGCAGATCCGGAACCTATGTCTCTGGCGCTGATCCAGCAACTGAACCCCGACTGGTCAGTCAGTCGCCAGGTCAGTTTTCTGCAAACGCATCCGGCCTTTTGCCAGTTATTATGTCAGGCCGCGTCGCAACTGAGTCGCCAGCAGACGGCCATTACCGATGTGCGGCATGCACTGGCTTTGATTGGCACAGAGCAACTCCCGGCACTGCTGCGACAATCGTGGCTGGCGCAACAAATCGCTTTATGCGCACAGCCGTGGCGGGAATGGTTCAATGAGCTCGAACAGGTATTCCAACAAGCACTGGGCCTGTTGGCACAACAGACGAAAAAACTAGAGATCTCGATAGCGCAGACCCGTCTGCTCGCAGCCTGCGTCAGCCTGACATTGCAACAGCATGACGAACTCCGGCATCAACCGTTGCACCGCGACGCGCGACCGGCACAAGCGCTGTCCACCGAATGCCGTAAGCTGTTGTGGCAACAGCCTGATTGTCTGCAACAAATCGCTCAACTGTTGGCGGCAACCGGCTTTGGCTTGCTTTGGCAGGACGCAGTGCTGCAGTTTCGCAGCCCTGTGGGTATGCAGGCCGACTACAGCCAGCAACAGAGCGCCCAGCTGTTCATCCAGTTTGGCTGGACTCTGACTGAACTGTATTTCTTTGGCAGTACAACAACACCGGCACAGCTGGAAACACTCTATAAAAATGCTCGCCATGCCCTTGATTTACCAGCGATTCCGCTAAGTGAATGGTTGTTGCAGCTAACCCAGCACTGTGCTGCATCCTGGCCACTGCAACCTAAACTGTAGTTTTCTTTCATCATTTTCCGCTATATCCATTATAAACAGCGCTTATAGCACAGGCATGCTGCCATTCTGGTAACGAATAACGAAAAATGCTATAGTCGAGTCGTTCCGCCGGAGTCCAGACCTCAGACCAGAGGCTCAGCAGAGCCCAAGACTCCTGCATTTGTTTCAGCCAAATCCACCACAAAGGTTAGCTATGAGCGCACAAGTTATTACTGTTATCAAAGGCGACGGTATTGGTCCAAGTATTGTCGACGCCGCTATTGCGATTCTGGACAAAGCCGGATGCGATTTTCAGTATGAGTATGTCGATGCCGGCCTGACAGCCCTGGAGAAAACAGGCGAGCTGCTGCCACAAGCCACGCTGGACGCTATTGCCCGTAACAAAATCACCTTAAAAGGCCCACTGACCACGCCGGTTGGCGAAGGTTTCACCTCTATTAACGTGACCTTACGCAAGAAATTTAATCTGTATTCCAACGTGCGTCCGGTGATCTCCTTTAAAGGAACCAAAGCGCGTTACGAGAATATCGATATCATCACAGTGCGCGAAAACACCGAAGGCATGTACTCAGGTGCTGGTCAGGTAGTCAAAAACGAAGGTGAATTGGCCGAAGCCATGAGTATTGTGACCCGCGAAGGCTCAGAACGGATCGTCGAATTTGCCTTTGAACTGGCCCGTCGTGAGCAGCGCAAAAAAGTCACTATTGTGCACAAAGCCAATATCCTGAAATCAACCTCTGGTTTGTTTCTGAAGACAGCCCGTGAAGTCGCGGCCCGGTACCCGGATATTCAGGCCGTCGAAATGATCGTGGATAACGCATGTATGCAGTTGGTAATGAACCCGCAGCAGTTTGATGTGATTGTCACTACTAACCTGTTTGGCGACATTCTGTCCGACCTCTGTGCCGGCCTGGTTGGCGGTCTTGGCATGGCGCCTGGCGCCAATATTGGTAAAGATTGTGCGATTTTTGAAGCTGTCCATGGCAGTGCACCGGATATCGCCGGTAAAAATCTGGCCAACCCAAGTTCAGTGATCCTGGCGTCGATCCAAATGCTGGAGTACCTCGGTATGAAGGACAAAGCGCAGCGTATTCTGGCGGCTGTGACTGATGTGATCGCCAGCGGCGACCGCACCACGCGCGACCTTGGCGGTACACACGGCACTACAGATTTCACTCAGGCGGTGCTGGAGCGCCTCTGAGCAATCATCAGCTCAATACGAGTCAACTGAACAAGGCTGCCACCGGGCAGCCTTTTTTGTCGCAAATTTATGACCAATCATAGCGAAGGCTGATTTACCGCAAACTGCTGAAACTTTGCTATGGTAGATTCTGCAACAGTCACAATCAGTTAGCGGGAGTCCGGCATGGGTTGGTTTTCAAGTCTGTATACCACGGTAGAGCGCACCTTTTTTGACAGCCTCAGCAAAAAAATCATCGGGAATATCGGTTTCCTGACCATCATTTTTTGGCTGGCACTGTATTTTGCTTATCCGGATACCGGCGGCGCCAGCAGTGCCTGGTGGACCACGTTGCTGCTCGGCACTGCTGCATTTTTCTTTACCATCGGCTATCTGATTTACCTGATAGTCAGACCCGTGCAGGCGCTGGTGCAGGCGCTGCAAAAAGCCAATCAAAAAGGCACAGACTTAAATCACCGGTTACCAGCTTTTACTTATGACGAATTCCGCACTCTGTCAGAAGAATACAACCAGTTTGTCAGTCAGCTCGCTGAATTACTGACTCAGTTGCATCATCAGGCCCAACACACTCATCAAATCAACGAACAAGTCAGCAGTGCGGTGAAAACTACCCGCAGCCATTTGCAGGCGACAGAACAACGCAGCGAAAAAATCCGCAGTGAAAGTGACCATGTGCTGGACCAGCTGGCCGCCATTGTCAGCACCGGTGACCAGATGAATCAGATTGCCCAGACCACAGTCACCAAAGCAGCAGACGCCAGCAGCGGCATGCAAGCCATTTCAACCCAGTTGTCCGGCATCGTTCAGCTGCTGGAAACCTTTGGCGCGACAGTCGAGGGTCTGCAGAAAAATTCTGAAAATGTGCGGCAAATTCTGCAAATGGTAGAGAACTTCTCAGATCAAACCAACTTGCTGGCGCTTAATGCGGCAATCGAAGCGGCACGGGCCGGCGACGCAGGCCGCGGTTTTGCCGTCGTTGCTGACGAAGTCCGCACTCTGGCAGCGAAGGTCAATGAGGCGACCCGGCAAATTTCCGGCTTTCTCAATGATATGGAGCGGCTGGTGCGCGATACCCGCGCCGAATCGGAACGGCTGAATGAACAAGCCGGTCAGGCGCAACAAACAATCGGTATGACAGCCAGCGAATTTACCCAGCTGCAACAACAGCTGAGTCAGGCTAAACAAGGTGTGCAGCAGATCACAGGGTCAGTGCTGGATCTGGAACAAAGTTACCAACAGACCCACCAGCATCTGAGCGCCATTGAGCAAGGCACCACAGATGCTTATCAGCAGATGTCGTCGATTGAAACTGCCGGCCAGACGCTGTTAAAAGCCACTGCAGAGACCCAGCAGCAACTCGGCCGCTTTGCTCATTAGCCCTGTGTTTATCGTTGTGCCAGCGCCTGCACCAACTGTAACACCGCCGGATGCGTGAGCTTACGCTCCGGCGAGATCGCATAGAACACCTCTTTAACCTGGTCGGTACGACCAACCACTTCTACTTCATATTGCCGGCAGATGGCCTCTTCAATCAGACTCGGCGCAGAAAAGACCCCAAGTCCCTGCTGACCAAACGCTTTCATCAGCGCGCTGTCATCAAACTCAGCAATAATCTGGCCACTGACCGCACATTGGGCAAACCACGCATCCAGCCGCTGACGGATAATCGACCTTTTGCTCTGCAGCAATAATGGCTGCTGATGTAAACAAGCGGGAAAACTGACGGCTTTTAAGCTGGCAGCCAACGGCGGACTGGCAAAAAAGCTGGTGCCGGATTCGACGATTTGATGACTATAAGCTTTCAGTGGGCTGGACGGCGACAATGGCTGATCGGTCAGCACTAAATCCAGCTTGTTTAACGCCAAATCTGCCAATAGCTGGCTTTGTTCGCCTTCAACACAAATCAGCCGCAGTTGCTCCGGCAAAGTAAACACCGGCTTTAACATTTCATAAATAAAGGCCTTCGGCAGGACATCCGTCACACCGACGGTGAATGTCTGCCACTGCACGCCGTGGTTGCCTTTTAACACGGCACGCAGTTCATCGCCTAAGCGGAAAATATCCTCAGCGTAGCGATATGTGACGCGGCCAAGCTCAGTCAAGCCCCATTTTTTACCATTTCGGACAAACAACGCCGTACCGGTGCTATGCTCCAATGCAGCCAGCTGCCCACTGATTGTCTGGGCTGTCACATGCAGCTGCTCACTGACCCTGGCGATACTGCCCTCTTTCGCCACCAGATAAAAATAATACAGCTGATTAAAATTGACCGGCGTCATACAACCACCATCTAAGTTATAAACTGATTTGACATTAGGTATATTCGATTTTACCGAATAGCACAATCTTTGTTTTAATGCAGTCAGTTTAAACCAGCTGGCAACAGCTCAATTCAAACCGGAGTGCATATGACCACATATCATCAACAGGCCTACAGCGGCGCTCTCGGCGTCGAACAGGCCAACAAAGTTCTGCGTAACACTTATTCCCTGCTGGCGATGACCCTGACGTTCAGCGCAGTGATGGCTGGCATCAGTGCCAGTATGAATTTGCCGCATCCTGGCATTTTGATCACGCTGGTCGGCTATTTTGGTTTGTTGTTTTTCACCACCAAATTCCGCAACAGCGCCATGGGGCTGGTCGGTGTTTTTGGTCTGACCGGCTTTATGGGTTATACCCTGGGTCCAATCATCAATCGCTACCTGGCACTGCCAAACGGCGGTGAGATTGTAATGCTGGCGATGGCCGGTACTGCGGCAATATTTTTTGCGCTGTCAGCCTACGCGTTAGTGAAGAAAACCAATTTCAGTTTTATGGGCAGTTTCCTAACCGTTGGCATCCTGGTCGCTTTCCTGGCCGGCCTGGGTGCCGTCTTTTTTGAGATTGCGGCGTTAAGCCTGGCGGTGTCTGCAATGTTTGTATTGCTGATGTCCGGCATGATCCTGTATCAGACCAGCGAGATTGTGCATGGCGGCGAGACTAACTACATCATGGCGACTGTCAGTTTGTTTGTCTCGATTTTTAACCTGTTCACCAGCCTGCTGCAGCTGCTGGGTTTTATGAACAGCGATGAGTAACTAAGTTTTATTGTTGGATTTTTCCCAGTTCATGTTCCGTTAGTAAGACCCTTGAGCAACTCGACACCCGCTCTTTGCCCCCGTTTTCGGGGGCTTTTTTTTTACCCGCCAGAACAGGGCTGGTTTCACAGACAAGTTCTGTTACAAAGCCGTGCCTGCAAAACCGCTGTCAGCGCATGGCGAACCTGCTAAGTTAATGCCGGTTTTAATAATGGTCGTGCTGAGGTTCTGCCTGTGGTTTCCATTCTGGTGAGGTTCATCCAACGTGGCTTGGTGTTTGTGTTGCTCAGTTTCGCCGCTTTGGCGCAGGCTGAGTCCGGCTATGCCGGCAACATTTATTACCAGACTTTTGGCAGCGGCACACCGGTATTGATCATCAATGGCGGTCCGGGTCTGGATAGCGCCGGCTTTGAAGCTGTAGCAAAAACCATCGCAGCGCAAGGCTATCAGACTATTTTGTTTGACCAGCGCGGCACCGGTCATTCCAAGCTCAGCAGCATTAACGCCGACACCATTCAACTGGCGCTGATGGTGCAGGACATCGAACAGCTGCGCCAGCAACTGCACATCAAACAATGGGTCATTCTGGGCCATTCTTTTGGCGGCATGCTCGGCGCAGCTTATGCGGCGAAATACCCACAACATATCCGCAAACTGATTTTCTCATCGTCGGGCGGCCTGGATTTGCAGTTTCGCGATCAAATTGCCGAACGGCTGCTTAACAATCTGAGCCTGCAGGAGCAAATCCGTATGCAGATGTATCAGCTGCGCCAGCGCAGTGGCGACGATTCTGAAGGCACCCGGGACACCTTAGCGCAGCTGCGCGCCCGCGCTTATGTGGTGGATAAATCCAAAGCACCATTGATTGCGGCGCGGCTGAAAGTAGTCAACATGACCATTAATCAGCTGGTATTTGCTGATTTGGAAAAAAACCATTTTGATTTGAAGGCGCAATTTAAGCAGTTCAAGGCGCCAGTGCTGGTACTGCAGGGAGAAAATGACATTATCAGCACTGAGACCGCTCAAACTATTGCCGGCAGTTTTTCCAAGGCGGAGCTCGTACTGCTGCCTCAGTGTGCGCATTATGGCTGGTTGGATCAGCCAGATTTATATTACAGCGCGGTCTTTCGCTTCTTAAAAGCCAACTCCTAGCAGCGCACGCAACTCGGATGGTGTCACATCGCCTGTCCAGCGGAAAAAGCGCAGACTGCAACACCGAAAAACATTGACCAACCGGTGAAAATCTATACACTGCGCCGCTCTTTTCCCTGCGCCGAGTGACCGATGAATCCGACCGATATCCAGCTGAAACCTGAACTGCAACAAAATCTGAACGACCTTGGATTCACCACCCTGACACCGGTGCAGCAGGCCAGTTTGCCGCTGATCCTGGCCAGACAGGATTTGATTGCACAGGCGCAGACCGGCTCAGGCAAAACGGCCGCTTTTGCACTTGGCATACTGCAGTTACTCGACGTTAAACGTTTCCGTATTCAAAGCCTGGTGTTGTGCCCCACCCGTGAGCTGGCAGATCAGGTTGCCAGCGAGATCCGCAAACTGGGCCGGGCTATTCACAATATTAAAGTACTGACCTTATGCGGTGGTGTGCCGTTTGGCCCACAACTGGGTAGTCTGGAGCACGGCGCGCATATCATTGTCGGTACGCCGGGCCGGATTGAAGAACATCTGCAAAAAGGCTCGTTACAACTGCAGGATCTGAACATGCTGGTGCTGGACGAAGCCGACCGCATGCTGGAAATGGGCTTTGCGCCAAGTTTAGATGCCATAGTGCAGCAAACACCGGCGAGCCGGCAGACGCTGTTATTCAGCGCAACCTTTCCAAAACAAATTGAACAACTGGCCAGCCGGTATCTGCGAGAACCAGCACGGGTACAGATTGAGACCGCCGACAATAAACCCGCTATCGAACAACAATTTCACGCCGTGAGCCCTGAACAGCGCTTTGCCGCTGTAGAGCTGTTACTGAAACAACATCAGCCGGTGTCAGCGGTGTTATTCTGTAACCAAAAACGCGAATGTCATGACTTATGGCAGTACCTGGCAGATCAGGGTTTTGCTGCCCTGGCGCTGCATGGCGACCTTGAGCAACGCGACCGGGATTTGACGCTGATCCGCTTCAGCAACCAAAGCGCCAACGTGCTGGTCGCCACCGACGTCGCCGCGCGTGGTCTAGATATTCAGGGGCTGGATTTAGTGGTCAATGTGCAGCTGGCGCATGATACTGAAACCCATGTCCACCGCATTGGTCGTACCGGCCGCGCCGGCGCATCGGGCCTTGCGGTCAGTCTGGTCGCCCCGGCCGATGACTATAAGCGCGCATTGCTGGCCGATTTGTATCCACAGGCCGAACACCTGTTGCCGCTGCCGGACGCGTCATTACGCCAGCGCCCGCCACGCACCCCGGCGATGGCCGCGATTTGGATCGACGGTGGTAAAAAACACAAATTGCGTGCCGGCGACATCGTTGGCGCCTTGACGGTGGACCAGCAAATCGACGGTAACCAGATTGGCAAAATTCAGGTTACTGAATTCCACTCTTATGTCGCAGTGCCGGCGGCCAAGGCCAAACATGCGCTGAAACTGATCAGTGCCGGCATTAAAGGCCGTAACTTTCGCTGCCGGATCTGCTAATCCGGCTTTACATGCCACAGACGCGGTCACTCCGCGTCAGCTCTCCAATGCAAACCCTACTGGGCAGTCCGCTAAATTCCGGCTAAGCTCGAACATCGGTTCAGCTGCACAGGGAATGGGTTATGTCTGGTCTGGAAATGCTTGATGCTTTTATCGGGCTGGTCGGAATTTATTTGACCTTAAGTTTATTAGTTACCGCCATTGGTGAAGGTATTAGTCAGGCGTCCGGTATGCGCGGCCGCAACTTACGCCAGGTGTTCATCGGCCTTGTCGGCAAAAGCCGCACCACAACCTTTTATCAGCATCCACGCATCCGCCAGCTGATGCAATATGATGTCCCCGGCAATGTCTTGCGCAAACTCTGGTTACACCTTGGGTTTGGCCTGCCCTCTTATATTCCGGTGGATATCGCCACCGAAGTGCTGCTGGAGCAACAACTCGGCGCACCGCTGTCCCAGCTCAGTCAATCGCCGCTGGAGATCCAACAGCGGCTGGAACACCTGCCGGCTTCAGCTACACGCAGCAGTTTGCTGCATTTCTGGCAACAAGCCCACGCCGATCCGCAGCAATTTCAACTGTTAGTTCAGGACTGGTTTAATGACCGCTGTGACCGGGCTGTCGGCTGGTTTAAGCGCAAACTGGGCATTCTGCAGCTGTTAATTGGCCTTATTGTCGCCATCGGTATGAATGTTGATTCCATCGCCTTGTACCAAAAATTATTCTCAGATCCGATCGCCCGCCAGCAAGCAGTCTTACTGGCAGAAAATCTGGCTGCCAATCCACAACTGGCAACAGAACTGTGCCGGGAAGATAAAACCCAATGTATGGACACGCTGGCACTGAAACAACAACTGACACAAACAGCGCCATTATTGGGCCATCAGGACGACTGGTCATGGCCCTGGCAAGCGCCCGCTGCCTGGCTCGGTTATCTGCTGACTGGTTTTGCCTTGTCGTTAGGTGCCCCCTTCTGGTTTGATATTTTGCAGAAGCTGATGGCGGTCAAACAAAAATTCCGGCCCAGCACAGCAACCAGCAGCGAAGTCAGCGCTGAAACACAAAGTAGCAATTCAACGACCGCACCGACTGCGATGAGCAACAATACGTCTGCAGTTATCAGCAAAAAACCAAACCCGGTGGCAGCAATGGATTTACAGCTCGCCCGTTTATCGGATTTGGTTTATCTGAATGGGCCTCAGCTCGATTTGGAATTACAGACATTTTTACTCAGCGGGCAGTTACGTTCCGTCGGCCAGGACACGCAATATTTATACGCCCGTGGCATGGACTATGATGTGCTGATCTGCCGCGGCACGGAAGGCAAACTGGCGGATATCCGCACCGATGCGCAGTGCCCGCTGGTCAACTGGCCTTTGGGCAGCAACAGCAAAGCCCATCAGGGGTTTAGCGCACAAGCCGATGTCATTCTGGCTGACCTGAGCCAACAACAGCCGCAGGCAGGACTGGAGCGACCGCTGTGGATCACCGGCCATAGTTTAGGCGGCGCGCTGGCGATTTTGCTGGCGCTGCAGTTTAGTCAAAAGCCCGGCAGCAAACTCGCCGGCGTCGTGACTTTTGGCCAGCCTAAAGTCGGTGACGCGCAGCTAAGTCAGGCCATCACCGCGCAGCTGTTGCCATTCTATCGCCGTTATGTCAATCAACGCGACATAGTGCCCAAGCTGCCACCACTACTGGATTACCGCCATAGCGGTCAGCTGTATTACTTTGATGATTTGGACCAGCTGCAGCTGAATCCGCCGCGCTGGCTGATGCTGCTGGATCAGGTGTTATGTAATGCAGATCAGGCTGAAGCGGCATTACGGCAACATCTTGATGACCATAAAATGAAAAACTATGTCAGTTTGTTGGTCAGGCAGCTTTAGCTGCCGGCCTGATTCAGTCTTGGTCTGGTCAGCGCTTGCCCCAGCCGCTGAAAGTACCCCAGCCAGTGTTCCGCCAGCCGGCTACTTTCGGCGGCATCCGGATAAAGCGCAACACGCCATTGTTGTTCTGCGGTCTGCTCTACCTTCAGACTTTTTTGGCTTCGCCAGACAGTCCCACTAACTAAAAAACTATTTTGCAAACTCTGGCGCTGCAGCATGTTTTCGAATGCCCGGGCGCATAACTCTTCCGGCAGCGCGTAATACAAAGTCCCCTTGCTGCTGTCGGCAGCTGCACTGCGCTGAAAATACGCCGACGGCTGAGCGCCATCAGGTGCCAGTAAACAATGCGCAAATCCTGCGGCAAGCAATTGATTCAGCGGATGAGGCTGTAAAGCAGCGCCATGCAACCAGCTGCGACTCGCGAAATCGCCGGGTTTGGGATCTATACAAAGCCGACTGGAAATATAATGGTCAAAGGCATGAAACCACTCGTGTGCCAGCGAGCCACCGCCGGCGTTTTTAGCCAAAGCCAAAAGCCGACCCTGTGGCTGGTAAAAGGCGCAAGTACCCGGCTCGCCACCAATCCCAAAACTAAGCGCCAATGAGCCATTGAGCGAAATCACCTGCGGCGGCACCTGCAAGAGCAATTGCAGGTCTGACAGCGCATCAAAAAATAAATTAGCCGCCAGCTGGGTTTCGGTCGCGTTGACCCAGCGGCCGATTTTTATCCGGCGAAAATCAAAGATTTTGACGATATCACCGAAGCTGACATCCGCCCCGGCCCGATGCTGCGGACCATTACGAAAATACGGCCGCTGAATTCGCGGCACCGGCGCATGTGGCTGCATTTGCGGTCACGGCAGTTTCAGATGCCGGCCACCGTCCAGTGCCAACACGCGGCCGGTGATATAACGGCTCTGCAACAGGTAGAGAATGCTTTGCAGCACTTCCGCCGGCCCGGGCTCAATTTCCATCAAAGATTTTTTCAGCGTAAAAGCACGGTACTCGGCGCTGTCGCCTTCATTAAACATCAGCAGCGCCGGCGCTATCGCATTGACTTTAACCTGTGGCGCCAGCTGGCGTGCCAGCGACAACACCAGATTCTCCAGTGCGGCCTTGGAGGCTGCGTACGCCATATGGTTACAGCTGCCGGTATTCACGGCAAAATCGCTGATAGCGATAATGTCCGCGGCCTGTGGCTGTTCTGTGGTTAACAGCGGCGCCAGCGCGCGACTGAGTAAATAAGGTAATTTGGTGTGAATACGGAACATGTCATCAAAGACCGCAGCATCCGCGCTGAGCTGCGCCAGCAGATCGCCGCTGGTCTGCACTTCACCGGCCCAACTGGAGGCATTGTGGATCACAGCGCGCAGTGGCAATTGCTGTTGCTGACATAAATCACCGACGGCTGCGGCCAGGTCCGCGACCTGCAGCGCTAAATCGCTGTGTGGTGTAATGTCCAGCGCCAGACAAACCACCCCGGCCTGGCGCAACTGCTCCACGCCGGCTTTGGGCTGACGGTAAGTCGCAATCACCTGATAACCGGCCTGTTGCAGCCCTAGTGCACAATGTAATCCCACCCGCTGCGCCGCACCGGTGATCAAAACCATTCCCGTCATAGTTACTCCAGAGCAGATTTTCGCTGAATTATGCCAGATGTTGACCTGCTCCGGCGAGGCGGACTGCATTCAACTGCGCGGCATATACGCAGGAAGAGCACGGAGTGATCAGCCGGTGCATTGTGGTTGTTGTCAAACATCGGCTGCGGCCTGACTGCCGGGCAGAAAAAAAGCGCCGGCGGCGCTTTTTTCAGTCAGAACACAGTGATGATTAAGCGGCTTTCATCCAGCCCGCACACCAGCCGCCTTTCGCCACCAGCTTACCACTGAAGATGGCACAGCCGCCGGTCTCGCCTTTGGCATCTTTGGCATAATGCATACAGTTGCCACAGGTTTGGTCGGCTGTGGTGGATTTCGCGACATATTTCATCGCCACCGCCATCGGATCATCTGCTTTAACAGCTTCCTGCGCCACGGCATTGAGGCTGACGCCGCCCATGGTGACGCCGATTAAAGTTGCTGAAGAGAGTTTTAAAAAGGAACGACGATCAAGTTGAGACATTACTTGCTCCTGTTGCACGGTAGATATCAATTTTTTGTTGTTTGCTGTCGAATTTTATTTGGCAGAAACTGCAGTTGGGATTTGGTTTGCGCCCAAATCCAAAACATTTACGCACCGAACTGCAGTATGGATGATTTTGCCAGCTCTGCCCGTCGCAAATATTGATCCGGCGCAGTTTCTGACGAGAAAAGCGCGGGAGCAGAACTATCCCGCGCCGTTACAGGGATTCAACCCTTGGTGCTGTGGTTTTGTTTTACAAGGTTTCAGGCAGGTTCGGTAAACTCCTGCTGATGCAGCCAGGCAGCCTGTTTCGGCGCCTTTTTGGTTTGCGACCACTCCTCCAGCATCTGCCACTTCACTGCATCAAGCTGTCGCAGCATGGCAGCAGTTGCAGTGACACAGGTCAGCTCAATACGATGGCCATTAGGGTCAAAGAAATAAATTGAGCGGATAATTTCGTGGTTGGTCGGCCCGACAACGGCTATACCACGTTGCTCCAGCTCAGTTTTGGCTGCCAGCAAGGCTGCTTCATCATCGACCTGCAGTGCAATATGCTGCACCCATTCCGGTGTATGCGGGTCTTTGCCCATTCGTGCTGAATTCGGCAATTCAAAAAACGCCAGAATATTGCCTTGCCCGGCGTCTAAAAACACATGCATATAAGGGTCCGGCGCTTTGGTCGAGGGCACCTGATCTTCGGCAATGGCCAGCATAAAATTCATGCCCAGCACATCATGATAAAATTGCACTGTCTCTTTTGCATCATGGCAACGGTAGGCCACATGATGGATTTGCCGGACTTTTATGTTGCTGGTTGAAGGCATGGTCATAACAGCCCCCGTTTTTGCTGATCGCGTTCAATCGATTCAAACAGCGCCTGAAAGTTGCCTTCGCCAAAGCCTAAGTTGTCAACACGCTGGATAATCTCGACAAAAATCGGCCCAAACAGGTTTTTGGTGAAAATTTGCAGCAGATAACCGTCATCGCCGCCATCGACCAGCACCTGATGTTGCTGAATACGCAGTTTGTCTTCGCGAACCTGCGGCACGCGGGCAAAGGCTTTGGTGTAATAATCCTCGTGGATGTCCAGCGTATCGATGACCTGATGATCCAGTTTGTCGAGTGAATCCAGAATATTGTCGGTCAGAAAAGCGATGTGCTGCACACCGGGACCGTTGTATTCCCGCAGAAATTCGTCGATTTGGTTGCGGTCGTCGCCTTTGC
Source organism: Rheinheimera texasensis DSM 17496 (assembly GCF_000711985.1). Classification (GTDB taxonomy): domain Bacteria; phylum Pseudomonadota; class Gammaproteobacteria; order Enterobacterales; family Alteromonadaceae; genus Pararheinheimera; species Pararheinheimera texasensis. The sequence continues at coordinate 75,540 of NZ_KL544007.1, read as the reverse complement.
CTTCGTTGATTGGAATGCAGAAGCTGCCATCCGGCGAGCGCAGTGCATAAGACAACAGTGCCGTTTGCTGGCCTTTGATGTCGAAATAGCGTACTTCGGTAAAACCAAACACGTTTTTGTAAAAGTCAGCCCAATGTTGCATGGTGCCTTTGACCACGTTATTAGTCAGATGATCGATACAGCTGAAGCCTAAATCTTCAACAATAGCCGGTTCATCATGCGGCTCAAAATCGCGTTGATAAATCGAATCAGCGCAGTGAAAACGGTCAATAAAATAAATCAGGCTGTCGCCAATACCGTAAATTGCCGGATATGGCAGGTCTGTCGCGGCCGGATCTACACCGCGGGCACCGCGTTCCAGCGCAATACGCCTTGCGGCAACCGCATCATCAACCCGCCAGCCCATGGCGCAAATAGCCGGGCCATGGCTGCGGCTGAAGTCGGCCGAAAAGCCGCTGCGCTCACGGTTTAATAAGATGTGGATATCGTTTTGCTGATAATAATCAATGGCTTTCCCCTTAAACTGCCGGGTTCTGGAAAAACCAAAAGCCTGAAAAACCTGATGTAGATAGCTGCTGTCGGCGGCGGCGAATTCGGTAAATTCGATACCCCGCAAGCCCAATGGATTGTGCTGCATGTCGGCCTCAAGAAGTGAAAATATTGTAAACTCAATAACCACTTCACGATAAAGGCGAGAGCCAGGCCTATTGTTGATATAGATCAAAGTCGCTGCCAAACCAACAAAACCGGCTGGACCACAACTGTCAGCATTCACTGACAAAAAATGTCAACGAAACAGAAAAATATAATTAGATTTAGTCACTTATGGTGTTTTAACTTTATTGGACCGCACTTCCGGCATGGCTTCGACAAACAAGCGCGCCACAATGCGCTGATATTCGCCACTGCGTTTCATCTCATCCAGCGCCTGCTGTAACGCCTGCACTTGCGCCGGCGGCACCGCCAGATTCAGTGCCAGATAGTTATCACCTTTGGTTTCCAGTTCCAGCACCGGCTCCACCAGTTCAACCCTGCTGTTGTGAGCAGCAAGCCAGGCCGGCATCACCAGTTCAGAGCCGATAATCAAATCGACTTTTCCTTGTAGAAACAGCGCTATAGGCGCCGACTTTGACGGAAAATCCAACAAGTTTTTGCCGCGGACAAAGCCATTCTGCAGCAGAAATTCTTCGTAAACGTCTCCCCGTGCCACAGCGATGCCAAATTGCTGCGCTTGTTGCAAATCCTTTGGATTGACCTCTGGCCGGCTTTTCAAGCGGTATAAAAATGCCCGGGATGAAGCCAAAGGCCCCACCCACTGAAACTTAGCCTGACGCTCTGGCGTGCGCGATGTGGTAAAGAGGCCACCTTTCGGGTTCTGTAAGGTGTATTCATAAGCCCGTAACCAGGGATACAGCTGCATACTGCATGCTGTATTGGTGATTTCACAGAGGCGATGAATGATTTCGGCGTTGATGCCGGTGATTCGGTCGCCATCCTGATAGTTGTATGGCGGAAAATGTTCAGTCAGCAGCTGCAGCGAGGCAGCCGCATATATCGGACCTGCGATAAAAAACAGAACAGTGCAGAACAAACGACACATTGGCGAAAACCCTGACAACCGCGGAGCTTAAAAGCACTATGCCAGAGTTACTGCGCAAAAACTACGCGGATCAGGCCGGCAACGTTTTATGTTAAGGCCTGAGTTTGATCCGCAGCAGATATTGACTGGCGGTGATATAAAGATAATGCCCATCTTCACTGAGCGCCACATTCGCCGCGGCCACGCCGGTGTTGATCAGTCCCAGCACTTTCCCAGCCGCATTGATGACCCAGACGCCACCAGGCCCTGTCGCCAGTAAAATACCGTTCGGCAGCACTTTTAACCCATCCGGTAAGCCTTCGGCTTTGGCAACTTCTGCCGTCACATCCAGCCAGAGCACTCCCTGCTGATATTGGCCATTGGCGCTGCGCTGAAAACGCCACCACTGTGCCGCCTTGGGATCTGAATTGGCCACATACAAAAACTGTTCATCCGGGGACACAGCAAGCCCGTTTGGCCGGGTCAAAGCACTACTGATAAGGCTCACCACACCATCAGGCGTGAGCTGATAGACCCCATTGTGTGTTTGTTGTTTGTCCGCCGCCTGATCGCCCCCTTTTAAACCATAAGGCGGGTCGGTAAATAAATAACGGCCATCTTTGAGTTCTATCAGGTCGTTTGGACTATTCAGCACCTTGCCCTGATAGTTCCCAATGAGGGTGCGAAACGTCGCTTGTTGCCCCTGCTGTGCGGTACGGATGGCCAACCGGCGATCACCGTGCTGCGCCAGCACCAGTTCGCCTTTTTTGTTGAAGATCAGCCCGTTGCTGCCTTGCTTCAGCGCAGATGGCTGAAAGCCGGTAGCACCTGAAGGCGACATATACAGCTGTGAACCTGTCGCTTCTGACCAGCGCCAGATTTGGTTTTTCGGCACGTCAGAAAACAACACAGCGCCGTTGCCGGGTTCTGCCACCGGACCTTCGGCCCACTGATGGCCGGTCGACAAAATCTCCAGTTTTGCTGTTGCATCAATCACCTGCAGCAGCGCAGCGTCCCGCACTTCAACCGGTTGCTGCGGCAGTTCAGCCGGCCAGCCTCCGGCGGCCTGTTCTTCAGTCACGCCGGCGAATGGCATCAACAGCGTAGTGATCAGACACAAAGGGCGGAACAGAGCCATCAATCCAGTCTCCGAAAATGTTTTATTGGGCGCGAATGGCAGAGCCACGCACCACCAGTTCAGGTTCAAACACATTATTGACCTGCGTCTGGTCGTCGGCATAAACATGACGCAGCACCCACAAGGCTGCCATCTTGCCCATCTCATGGATAGGGTTGTTGACGGTCGTCAGCTTAGGTGAAATGTATTTGGCAAAAGGAATGTTGTCGTAACCGATCACAGACAGATCCCTTGGGATCACCAGACCACGTTGCAGACAAACGGCAATAGCACCGGACGCCATCTGGTCGTTGGCGCAGACCAGCGCCGAAAACGATTTACCGGTTTGTAGCAGCGCCAACATGCCGGCTTCACCACCCTCTTCTTTATAATCACCTTCGATATAAAGCGCCGGGTCATACACCAGGCCACCTTCAGCCAACGCACGCTGGTGGCCAACCAAACGCTCCATCGCGTCATGTTTGTTTTTTGGCCCTGAGATATACGCAATGCTGCGATGGCCTAAATCCACCAGATGACGGGTGGCCAGATAACCGCCCAGTTCGTTATTAAGGTAAATGCAGCTGGGTTCCATCGCCTGAATGTAGCGGTTGATCAGCACAATCGGCACTGAACGCTGACTCAGCTGTACCAGATATTCATCCGACACCGCTTCAACATCAAGAATGAGCGCATCACAACCGCGACTGAGCAGAAATTCAACGCTGTCTTGCTCCACTGCTGCGTCGCTATGGCCAACCGCAATGATCACATGTTTATTTTGCGCGCGCAGCGCCGCTTCAATTTCGGCCATCATCGGGCCGTAATACGGACCGTCCAGTTGCGACACCAGCACACCGACACTATTTGACACATTGGACGCCAGTGACTGCGCAATGGTATTGGGCCGGTAATCCAGCTCAGCCATCGCATCCAGCACTTTTTGCCGGGTTTTTTCGCTGACATTGCTGTTTTTGTTAATGACCCGGGACACTGTCGCCAGCGACACGCCGGCGCGCAGTGAGACATCGTAAATCGTAGCCATCGGTCTGATGAGCCCCCAAGCTGTGCTTTGATAAACCCAATAGTATCAGCTTTTTAGCTGTGCCTCTTTGACAATTTAACCGGCGCTTTGCTTCAACTGCGCCTGAATCGACGCCACTTTGGCGGTATCCAGCAGATAATGCCGCATCACGATAGCAACAATCACTGAACCAATGGCCGGGAACAAGCTGAATGACAATAAAATGCCATTGCGGGCCGTTTCCGTTTGCTCGGTATCAGCCTGATAGCCATAACCGGCCAACAGCCAGCCGGCAGCGGCACCACCCAACGCCAGCCCCAGTTTGATAAAGAAAATAATCGACGAATACACCATGCCTGTGGTGCGGATGCCGGTTTTCCACTCGCCATAATCAACCGTATCAGCCATCTTGGCCCACAACAACGGCGTGGCGGCATTAAAGCAGAAGTTCCAGGCGATAAAGACGGCAAAAGCGAGACTCAGCTGATCCGCAGCAATCCAGTAACTCAGTGCACAGAAAAACGCGGCTGCCAGTTGTAAACCGATGTAGGCCTTCACTTTTTCGACCTTTTTCGCCAGTGGGTTGGCAACGATACACCCCAGCATACTGCCGAACATGCCCAAAGTAATGAATAAAGTGATGTCATCCGGCGCGCCAAGATAATATTTGACGTAATAAATCGCCATGGTGTTTTTCAGCACATTACCGGTCAGCAAAAACAACGCGGCCACAGATAACACCCGCCATTGGTCATTTTGCCATAAGGCTTTAAAATCCTGACGGAAATTGGTTTTGCGTTCAAGAACGGTCTGTACCCGCTCTTTGGTGCCGGCAAAACAAAGTAAAAACATCGCCACACCGGCGACGCTCATCAACAGAATCGTCAGCTGATAACCTTTGGCTTTATCACCGGCGCCAAAATAATCCACCAGCGGTAGCGTCAGCGCCGACACCAATAAACCACCGATAAAAGCGCAGACAAAACGGTAAGACTGCACCGATACCCGCTCCTGCGGATCTGCGGTTAACACGCCGCCTAACGCGCAATACGGAATATTGACTGCGGTATACACCAGCATCAGCAAGGTGTAAGTGACGAAGGCGTAAATCATTTTGCCCTGGTCGGACAAATCCGGCGTGGTGAAAGCCAGCACACTTAAAAGGCCAAAAGGAATAGCGCCCCACAAAATATAAGGCCGGAACTTGCCGTGTTTACTCTGAGTGCGGTCGGCGATAGCGCCCATCAACGGGTCTGTCACTGCATCAATAATGCGCACGGCGAGGAACATAAAACCAATATAAGCCGGCGCTAAACCAAAAATATCGGTATAAAAATAAGTCAGAAACATCATGACCGTCTGGAACACGATATTACTGGCGGTATCACCAAGACCGTATGCGATCTTCTCCCGCTTGCTGAGCATAAGCCACCCTGTCGAAGTTGTTGATTTGTTGTAGTTTTATTCGGCGCAGCGTTGGCGCCGTTTTTTATTATTTGTGCTTAGCCTTTGCGGCTTAAGCTCAGGTCGCGAAAGGCTAAACCGCTTTGTTTAATCACGCGCTGCTGCGTGGCGTAATCGACATACACAATGCCAAAGCGTTTCAGATAACCTTCAGCCCACTCGAAGTTATCCATCAGGCTCCAGGCGAAATAACCACGCACATCCACACCTTGCCGCATCGCATTATCCAGTGCCAGCAAATGTTGCTGATAATAACCAAGCCGCATATCGTCCTGCACCTTGCCATCCACCAGCTCATCAGCACCGGCCGCGCCGTTTTCCATGATATAAAGCGGTGGTAACGGGTAACGGCGGTGTAAATCCAGCAGCAGATCAGTAAAAGCCTGCGGATAAATTTCCCAGCCAATATCAGTTTTGGCAACGCCGACCTGATCGACCACGACAAAACCCTGCTGTGCATCGGCGCGATAGACATGCCGGGTGTAGAAGTTTATGCCCAGATAGTCCAGCGGCGCCGCGATAATGTCAAAATCACCGGGCTGAATTTGCGGCTGTTCTTCTGCCGAAAGCTGACTGAAACATGCCGGATAAGCTTTATCAAACAAGGGTTTGATATACCACTGATTAAAGTACTGGTCAGCATAATCTGCTGCTGCAACATCAGCCAGCGCATCCGTTTCGGCATAACAAGGGGTGAAATTTAACACGATACCATGTTGTGCCTGCGGCGCGTTTTGCCGGAGTTTAGGCATGGCAAGGCCGTGCGCCAACAGCAAATGGTGCGCACTTTGCCGGCCCCAGCCTTTGTTCTTTAAACCCGGTGCGTGCACGCCTATTTCATAACCGAGGTAAGAGCTGCAAAACGGCTCATTCAGAGTAGCCCAGGCATCAACCAGATCCGCCAGCGCTTTGGAGATTTTGTCGGCATAATCGGCAAAAGCGTAGGCTGTGGCGCGATTACGCCAGCCGCCCTCGTCTTCCAGATATTGTGGTAAATCCCAGTGATACAAAGTGACAAAAGTGCGGATGCCTTGCGCTTTTAACGTGCCAAGCAGGTCACGATAAAACGCCACGCCGGTTGGATTGAGTTCGCCATTTTGTTGCATTACCCGCGGCCAGGACAACGACAACCGATATGCATCCACACCAAGAGACTGAATGAGCTCTACATCCTCGCGCCATAAACGGATATGGTCACAAGCCACAGCACCGTGACTGCCATCACGAATAGCGCCGGGCTGGGTGCAAAAAGTATCCCAGATACAAGGGAGCCGGCTATCCAGCCCCCCTTCAATCTGAAAGGAAGATGTGGCAACACCAAATACAAAATCGGTGTTTAAAATGCGGGAATCCGCTGGCAATTGTAATGTCATGCTGGTCTCTTTGCTGTGCTGCAAGGTCGTCTTGTCATGTCCCCTGACCGGGTTCGTCTGTAACGCTGCCTGGTTTGGGCAGGTCACAGATCTTATTTTGTAAGCGCTTTCAATTGACTGTAACAACAGCTCAGCGAATGGTCAAGCAGACAAAGAGAGCAGATTGAAATTTCGTATTTTTTCTTAGCTTTTCAGCAATAAATGTCACTTTGTTAGCGCTTTCAACACAGCTATTACCAGGTACAAAGAATCATTGGGACGCTTTGGGCTGAAACTGCACAAACACGTTGGCTGTCAGCCGGCCGGTCAGCGGATCTGCAGACAAGTCTGTCGCCGGTTCCACTAAAGCCGAATGCAGTAAATGGCCGGGATAAATCAATAAACGGTTAGGTTTATAAGCAAGCTGCTGATAAAGGCAGAAAAACGGCGTTTCAGCAGACGGAAAGCCAGGTGCAGCCCCACCTTGAGCCGTGAGCTGTTGTTGCAAGGTGCTGAAGTACTGCTGTTGCTGCTCTGGCGAAATCTTGTCAAAACCGGTCGCTTCGTGGCGGAAAAAACCGGTACCGCCATGCGGGCCTTCGGCCAAATAATGCAAAATCGCCAGATGCAGCGGTTCAGCTTTGTCAAAATGCGGCAAGCGCTGCAGCGGCTGCAGCTTTTCAGCAGGAGTGGTCAGCAACGACAAATACCACTGTTGCGGCACTAACCGATAGTCCGGCGGTGGCTGCACCAGCTGCAATAACAACGGATACACGGCTTCCAGTACAGCACGGGCATAGGCCTGTGGCATCTCAGCCCGAATGCCAGGGTAATACGACGCTGTGTCTTCGCGAAAGCTGGCCGCTAAAGCATCCTGACGGATCCGGGACAGGTCCGTCAGCGCATCATCAATCAATAAAGCGCGCGTGCGGCTTTGGCCTAATTCCAGCCAATGCACCTGCGCATGTGGATTAAAGGCATACACCTTACATCATCCGACTTTTGCAGTAGTGCTGCACAAAATCATAGTGCGGTGGCCATGCCTGCACCTGCCTTGCCACATTGGTTTTGATATTGGCAAGGAACTGGGCGAGCTCCGACTGTGGCATCAAATCAACAATCGGATGGTGTTGTTTTGGTTTCAGACCCTGCCCCAGCATGACCTGGATCCAGGAGCTTTCGCCGAACAGTTCCTGAGCAAATTTATACACCTTGCCAGCCTCACCAAACATCTCGATGCGATGCGCTAACGATGGCGGGATCTCCATCGCCGCGCAATGGCGCCAGAAGGCACTGTCGCTGCGCTCCGTCACTTTGTAGTGCAGGATAATAAAATCGCGGATGTTCTCCATTTCGATTTTGGTCTGCTGGTTAAATTCATCGACATCGGCCTGAATCACTTCGCCAGCCGGCATCATCTGTAACAGCCGGATAATACTGCGCTGAATCAGGTGGATACTGGTCGATTCCAGCGGCTCCAAAAACCCGCTCGATAAACCAATAGCAATACAGTTTTTATTCCAGTGTTTGCGCCGGGTGCCGGTACGGAATTTAATCAGCCGCGGCTCGGTCAGCATCTCGCCCTGCACATTGGCTTTTAATAAGGTTTTTGCATCCATATCAGACAGATATTTGCTGCAATAGACCAGGCCATTACCAACACGGCTTTGCAGCGGGATGCGCCATTGCCAGCCGGCCGGATGCGAAATCGAGCGGGTATAAGGCACCGGCGTACCGGTCGACACTGTTTGTACGGCCACAGCGCTGTCACAGGGTAACCAATGCGTCCAGTCGTCGTAACCGGTCATCAACGTCTGTTCAATCAACAGGCCACGGAAACCGGTGCAATCGATAAATAAATCACCTTCAAGCAGCTGGCCGGATTCTAGCAACAGCGCTTTAATAAAACCGTTTTGCGGATGCTGCTGTCCGTTTACATGCTGTTGCTCATACACATGCTGTTGTACCTCGGCGATTTTGCCCTCGATACGTTTAACGCCATGGGTTTCGGCGATACCGCGCAGAAATTTGGCATAAAGGCTGGCATCAAAATGGTAGGCATGGTTCTGATCCTGCCCTGCCAGCGCCGCAAAACGCCCTTCGCGCGCGGCCAGATGCTCAGCGCAATAATCGCCAATCTCGGAAGCCAACCCCATTTCACGGCCTTTGAGCCAGAAATGCTGAAAACCACAGGCCCAGCAGTCTTTGCCTAAAAAGCCAAAAGAGTGCAGATAGTCTTTGCCCACGTCGCGCCAATTTTCAAACATGATGCCGAGCTTAAAAGTGGCGTTGGTCGCGGCCATCATGTCGGCTTCGTTGATATTGAGCAGGCGATGGTACAGATGCAAAGTCGGGATAGTCGCTTCGCCAACGCCGACAGTGCCAATCTCGTCAGACTCGACCAACGTCACATCCAGCTGTTTGCCCATCAGTTTGCCAAGGGCTGCCGCGGTCATCCAGCCTGCAGTGCCGCCGCCGGCGATCACCACCCGTTGTTTTTTCATCATCTGCATCTGTCCAATCCTGTTGTTTTATCGTTGTAATTTCTGAATGATCAGGCTTCGAAGCGCCCGCGCCGTGGCTTCATCCAGCGGCTGACGCAACAAGCCCTGCGCCGCCGGTGGCAGTTCTGTACCACCGCCCGGTTCGTCGGCAAAAATGTAATAGTCAAATAACGCCTGCCAGGCTTTGCGCTGCGCTTTGGGTAAATGGCGGATGCTGAGCATGGCACTCAGCAACGCATTGTTTGGCCGACCGAGATATGCCGGTGTGTCACGCCACCAGTGCGTCAGCAGTAAATTTACGTCGTCCAGCGCTTCAACATGGTGCCACCACATCGACGGCATAAAAAGTACATCGCCAGGCGCTAAGGTCACCTGAAAACCAGCGGCCAAAGCGTCGGCAAAACGCGGAAAACGGTCAAAATCCGGTGCGGCAAAATCCACCAGACTGACATCCTGCCCTCCCGGCGCAAATTCCATCGGCCCCGGATACAGATTCACCACCTGCTCAGGCGGGAACAAGGTAAAACGGCGATGGCCAACCAGATTACAAGCCAGGTTATGCGGGAAATCATAATGCGCCGCGATGCGGCTTTTGCTGCCAAGCCAGATACTGACTAAAGCCTGCGCTGCGCCCGGCCCCCCATTAAGTAAGCCTTGCAGCGGCAGCTGATGCTGTTCGCGGATGCCGGGGAAATACTGGCCGACTTCAGTTGAACCCATATAAATCGAGGCGCCGCTGGCGCTTAGCGCCGGGTCCAGCAGCCGCTGACATAAATCAGCAAAAGGCAGCGGGCCGCCCTGATAGTTAAAGCCGGAAAAATCCGCGTTGTAAAACACCCGGCCCCGGGTTTCAGGCGGCAAATAGCAGGCGCTCACCGGCAAACCGGCACTGTAGCTTTGCAACAAGTCCAGCGCGGCCGCCGGACTTTTTAAACCGGCCTGCGTCAGCGGCCAGTCGCGGCACAGGCCACGCAGTACCAGCGGCGCTTCGGCGTTTTTTAACACAGCCGTGAGCAGCGCCGCATCCGGCGACTTGCCTGGCTCAGTTGTGAGACTCAGTTCCGCGACCGGCTGCACGTTTTATAACCCCAACTGTTGGTTTTTCAGCGTCACCAGCTGCCGGATCTGCGCTTGTGAGGCGATCATCAGATAAATCGCTTGCAGGTAACCATGCTGATGCAATTGCGCCAGTGCTGCACCATCAAGATTTGCCAGCTGCTCTTCAGCGATGGTCAAAAAACCCACCAGCTGATGGCTGCTGCCGTCTTTTAAAGTGACATTGACCGTCACCGGTTCCAGCAGCTGATATTGCTCCAGCAACGCGACGAAATTGTTTGCATCCTGCATACCCAAATGCAGTGTTTCCAGCATACCCGCCATATCCTGCAGAAACGGCGTCTGGCCGCCATAAGGCAAAAACAGCGGCTCGCCTTCATCTTTACTGACACGTGGATGGTCCAACGCAATATGCAAAACGCGTTGCTCCCGCACCATGCCGTCTTCCCGCACTTGCTGACGGCCGATTAAAAACGGCTGTCGACGTACCGACAAAGGCAGATATTGCTCCTGCCAACCGTCGGCCAGAAACAGATTCTCGCCATGGCGAAAGCCAAACAGCGCGACCGGATAAGTTTGCTGGCTCTGATTATCTTTGAAAAAAAACAGCGGATAACAGGCCGCACAACTACGAAATTCCAGCGGGAATGTAGTGGCAAACCATTGATTGTCGCCGTACTTCGCGCCACGCGCCGTGATCACACGCAGATCGACATGGTCGGCGGCATTTAATAAAACAGTGTTGGTCATGCGGCAATCCCTCTCTTCATTTTTAGTTTTGGTTTTTCAGCGCCAGCTGTTGCAGCAATTGCCGGTTATCCGGCAGCAGTTGCTGCAGCCTGGTTAAATCCTGATAGTTTTGCGCAAACAACGCGCGGGCACGTGCCTGTTGCGACGGTTTGGCCGCTAACGTCTGCGTCAGCGCACCCATGCCGTACAACACATATTGATAGCTGGCGGCGGGAAACAGCAAATCCTGATAAGCAAAATCAAGCGGTTGCGGCACTTGCTGCTGCCACAGCTGTAGCTGGTCCTGTAACGTCTGCGGAATAGAGGCGCTATCGCGGTGCGCGCGCCAATACGGCGTGTCGCGTTTGGACAACACATAATGCAGCTTCAGAAATTCGATAATTTGTTGCCAGTGGCGCAGGAAAGTCCGGTTCATTTTGGCACCAGCCAGGCTGTATAACGCCGGATCAAGCGGTAGCGCGGCGGCCAAGGTTTTGGCACTCCATTCGACCAGAGCCAGCGCTGAGGCTTCCAGCGGTTCGATAAAACCCGCCGCCATGCCAACAGCGACACAGTTGTGCTGCCAGCAGCCATTACGATAGCCCGGCTTGAATTGCAGCTGACGCGGTTCTGCCTGCTCTGCAAAAAACAGCGCCGCCTGTGTGCTGCTACCTGCCGTTTTTTTCAGATAATTCCGCAGACAGGCATCGGCTTCGTCGTCAGAGCAATAATCGCTGGCATACACAAAACCGACGCCACGGCGGGTCGGCAGGCCAATATCCCAAACCCAACCACTGTCTTGTGCAGTTGAAATGGTATTGCTGGCAATCGGCGTGTCGGCATCCGGATAGGGCACCTGCACCGCCAAAGCGCGATCGTTAAATAATATATCTTTGACGCTGGTGAGCGGCGTCTGCAGTGCTTTTCCGAGCAACAAAGATTGCATGCCGGTGCAATCGACATATAAGTCAGCCTGATAAACACCAAGCTCAGCGCTGCCTGCGGGCGTCGCCAGCAATTTGTCGATAGCGCCGTCAGCACGCAGCACCACCTCTTTTAAATGTGCCGGCACATAACGGACGCCAAGTTTGTCCTGACAATGGCGCTGCAATAACGCAGTAAATTTGCCGGCGTTTAAGTGGTAGCCGTAATTGAGTACCGGCTGATAATCCGGTGCCTGGGGCAAACGCGGCGCAAAACCGGCCTTGCTTAACTGATATTGCGTGGTGACGGCATCGGCAAAAGCGATGTCGCCAGCAAAAGGCAACCAACAACCGGCCAGATTAAATTCCGGCCAACCAGCCGGCAGCATGAACGGGTGCAAATAGTGGCTGCCGGGTTCTAACCAGTCGACAAACAAAGAGCCTTGTTTGGCGCTGACGTCGCAGCAACGGAAGAATTCGGTTTCAGAAAGACCAATCAGCTTTAACGTCTGGCGCATCGAGGGCCAGGTGCCTTCGCCGACGCCAATGGTTGGCACATCGGGCGATTCCAGCACAATGACTTGTACCCGCGGCTGCGCCGCCAGGACACCTTCATCGAGATTGTGCGTGGCACTCAGTACCGCAGCCGTCAGCCAGCCGGCAGCACCACCACCAACAATCAGCACTTCAGTTTTTGCAGGAGGACAACTTGGCATCGGCCTGACCTTTTACCGCTTGAATTGGAACGAAAATGGCGTATCACGCTAAATACAGCCGAAAAAAAAGCGCTCTGCAGCATGCAACAAACTACAGTTGCAAACAAGAGAGCGCTTACAATTCAGCAGGGCACTTCCTGTGCACCTGCTGTTTGTCTTGACCTACAACCGCTTCACTTAGAAGCTGTAGCGGGCACCGATGCTATAACGGGAACCGGCTTCAGTCAGATTCAATACCTGCTCTTTGGCACGGCCATGCACACGGATGTACTCGTCAGTGATGTTTAGCGCTTCCAGATACACAGTTAAGCCTTTCACCTGTGGCAGGTCATAGCTGACCGACGCGTCAATTTGTGAATAAGCTTCGGTATATTGCGGGTTGGCGCCTGTGCCCTGACCGCGTGAATTTAAGAACTCATCGCGCCAGTTATAAGCAACCCGTGCCTGCAGACCATTGTTCTCATAGAACAGGATGGCGTTAGCGGTGTCACTTAAACCGACCAGCGCCGGCTGATCTTTCAGGATAAAGTTGTCATATTCAACGCCTGAATCCACCATGGTGTAGTTCAGGATAGTGCCAAAACCGGTCTCGCCAAAGGCGTGCTGGATGGCAAATTCCCAACCGTCGATGGTCTCTTCTTCTGTACCGTTTGATGGCGTGTCGATCTTAAAGATCATCGTATTGTCTTCACCGGTTTTACCGCTGATGACTTTACCCGCTACGTTGACGCTCGGGTCGTTCGGATAATTGGCGAAGATCCAGTTGCGGATCGCCGCAGCATCCGCGCCCACCGCCGCTAAAGCTTCGCGGTACTTTTTACCATCCGCCGGGTTCGCCAGGTTGTAAATGGTCGAGTCGACTTTGACGTTGGTAATAAAGTTGGTGACGTTTTTACGGAAATAACCGGCAGACAAGTAACTTGCCTCGGCATAGTACCATTCGGCCGAGAAGTCATAGTTCTGCGATTCCAGTGGTAACAGGCTTGGGTTCCCTGATGAGCCGCTGCCACCTGAACGGTTCGCCAGCGTGCCGACCACAGTACCGCCCTGGATAGACACATAGTCCGGACGACCAATGGTTTCGCTGTAAGCGGCCCGTAACATCACATCTTCAACGATTTCGATATTGAAGTTGATGCTTGGTAACAGGTAATCGTAGTCACCTTGCTGCGTCTGGAATTCCCGTTTACCACTGGCATGCAGCGCGATCTCAGTATCGGCGATCCAGTCAGCGCGATCATAGGCAGCCACTGCAGAAGTCGAGGTCACGTCGGTTTGCTCATACCGTAAACCGACATGCAAATCGTACGGTTTACCTTTCCAGTCATTGCGGTAGTTATACTGCACGTATGCTGATTGTGACTCTTCTTCGGTGTAACGGTCCGTATCACTGGCGTAGTCAGTCGATGGACAGAAATCCGTGCCACAATCACCTTTGCCTTTATAACCAGCTGGTGTGTACAGTTTTTCTGCCTGTGCACGCACCCGTTCAAAATCCCACATAAAGATTTTGTTCAGCACATCAAAGTTCTTACCGGTAAACGCCGAGAAATTGCCACCATTGGCAGTGAATTTGTCATGAATAGTTTCAGCCGGGAACCAGCTTGGATCTAAATCACCGGCTTTACCGACACCACCCCAGTCGTTGCGTTGCACGTTGACTGACTGTGAATGGTTATCCACTGTCGTCAGCGCAATACCAAAATCGATGTTCGATTCATCGTTCAGCGTGTAATCGCCGTCTAACTGCACCTGATCAATCTCAGATTTGTTACGGGCACTACCAAACACTGAACCGGTCACACGCATATCCTGCGGCGTCACGGCATTGCCACCACCAACCGCCAGCACCGGTAAATCACCGCTGAAATCAGTTGCTGCATAAGTACGAACAAAACCAGCAGTACTTAAGGTGCTGTTAGAACCATTCGGGCTGTTCGGTTTGTTTTCCGCTTCAGATTTGTGCGCGTCAAAGGACAGGCTCAGCTTGTCGTTGACTTCCCATTCCAGGTTAAAGCCTAAAGAACCGCTTTCATTGCGCACGCCGTAGTCACCCGCGCCCATCGATAAATCTTGTTTGGCGTCGTAGGTTTCGGAATAGACCAATGGTGAAGAGACAGGGCCGTCAGTCCAGACGCTGGATGAAGGTGCGAACGTAAACCAGGCCGACACGTCGTTATATTGGGTGTCGATATCGTTACGCATGTAGGTGTAATCCAGCGTCGCTTTGATGTCATCGCGTGGGCTGTATTGCAGCACTAACTGGCCGTTGGTGCGTTTACGTTGTTGTTCTTCAAATTTATAGATGGTGGTTTGCGGGACTGAGTAGACTTCATCGGCGCTTGGACGGTTGACCTGATTGGTCTGTGGTACACCACCCCATTCAGCAGTACCAGCCCCCCAGTTATCATCGACTTTACCTAAAAAGCTACGCCAGCCAGTGCCGACGTTGGCCTGCTGATTGCCGCTTTCGCGTTCCTGGTAAGAACCTGACAGTAAAATACCGAATTTATTGTCGTTAAAAGTATTGGAATACAACGCTGAGACTTCTGGCGTCGTACTGCCTTTATCAGTGGAGCGGTCATCAACAGCAGCAACGCTGGCCGTTGCCTTCTGGCCTGGTGAATCTAGCGGGCGCAGCGTCTGCACGTCGATAGTAGAACCGATACCACCGGTTGGGTTTGAAGCCAGTGCGGTTTTGTGTACTTCCACACCGCTGATCGAATCAGAAGAAATGTTGGCAAAATCAAATGAGCGCGAGCCTGTAGTCACCGGCATCTGACGACCATTTAACGTCACCAGGTTAAAATCCGGACCAAAGCCACGCACCGTCACCTTGCTGCCTTCACCGTTGACGCGGTCAATCGACACACCGGTGATGCGCTGCAGCGATTCTGCCAGGTTGGTGTCCGGGAACTTACCGATATCCTCGGCTGAAATCGCATCGAGAATACCTTCAGATTCGCGTTTGGTGTCCATCGATTTGATCAGACTGCCGCGAATACCAGTGACCGAAATCACCTCAATTTTATCTTCTTTTGCCGCTGCGGCGTCATCAGCAGCTGCATAACCCGGCATCGCGACGCCAAGCACCAGTGCAATACTGGTGGCCAGTCTGCTTTTGTGAAATGTAGTTGGATTCATTTAGTTTCCCTGTCGACTTTTATTATCTGGCTTCGTTTGTCTGCCTGAACTGCAGACGTTGCGCCTTTTTCTTTGGTGTTGATACTGCCCTGACACACTCTTGAAAGCGCTTTCAGGACATTAGTTGATTTTTTATAACCCGTCAATACAAAAAATGTAATGCATAATATCCATATGTTTTATAAAGGTTTATAGTTCAGTAACCGGTTACATATGCAGCGATTTCTGCACAGCTTCTGCCCACCCTACTCCGCATGCTGGCGGAAAAAGCGCTTTGACAGCGCCGCATTTGATGCTATATCTGTAAGCGCTTTCAAATCATCAATTTGGCCACGCAACGTCAGTATTGCAGGCGCCACAGCGCCGCGCCGGGCCAACTCTAATACGGGGACTTTATTTTATGTTGTCAGTATTGCCGGTTTTTACTCTGAGCTCTGTAACCCATCGTCTGGCGCCTTTAACTTTGGCGGTCACGCTGGCTTTGACGGCGGGCAGCGTCAGCGCTGCAGCGTCAACTGCAGACCAGGCTAAAGCGCGTGATATCCAGCGCTGGCCGGTCCTGACTTCTGCCGTGCCGGTAGATGCCAAACTGGAACAACGCTTGGAAAAAATCCTTGCCGCTATGACGCCTGAACAAAAAATTGCCCAGATGATCCAGCCGGAGATCCGCGATATCACCGTCGAAGATATGCGCAAATATGGCTTTGGATCCTATCTCAATGGTGGCGGCTCTTTCCCGGCCAATAACAAACACGCGACACCAGCCGACTGGATAAAACTCGCTGAAGCCATGTATCAGGCATCCATTGATGCCAGTCAGGACGGCAGCAGTATTCCGACCATGTGGGGCACAGACGCAGTGCATGGCCACAATAACGTCATCGGCGCGACCATTTTCCCGCACAATATCGGCCTTGGCGCCGCGCGTGACGCCAGACTGATTGAACAAATCGCCCGTGCGACAGCGGTGGAAGTACGTGCCACCGGCATCGACTGGATTTTTGCACCTACTGTAGCTGTACCACAGGACGACCGTTGGGGTCGCACTTATGAAGGCTACGCCGAAGATCCGGCGCTGGTACGCGATTATGCCGCGGCCATAGTCCGTGGCTTACAGGGCGAACCGGGTGGAAAATTCCTCACCGACCATCATGTGATCAGCACAGTTAAACACTTCCTCGGCGACGGCGGTACTGAAGGCGGTGTCGACCAGGGCGACAATATCGCCAGCGAACAACAGCTGATCGACATTCACGCCCAAGGTTATGTCGGCGGTCTGCAGGCCGGCGCGCAAAC
Organism: Rheinheimera texasensis DSM 17496; assembly: GCF_000711985.1. Lineage (GTDB taxonomy): Bacteria > Pseudomonadota > Gammaproteobacteria > Enterobacterales > Alteromonadaceae > Pararheinheimera > Pararheinheimera texasensis. The sequence goes on along the minus strand of NZ_KL544007.1, from coordinate 58,636 downwards.
AGTCATGGCGTCTTTTAACAGCTGGCACGGCGAGAAAAACCACGGCAGCCAATATCTGTTGACGCAAGTGTTAAAACAGCGCTTTGGCTTTGACGGCTTAGTGGTTGGCGACTGGAACGGCCATGGCCAAATTCCGGGCTGCACTAACGAAAACTGCGCCCAGGCTGCCAACGCTGGTTTAGATATTTATATGGTGCCGACAGCCGCCTGGAAGCCGCTCTATCACAATCTGCTGGCGCAGCTGAAAAGTGGCGAAATTGCGCAAAGCCGGATTGACGATGCAGTGCGTCGCATTTTACGGGTGAAATTACGCGCCGGATTATTTGACCGGCCAGGCCCGGCCAAACGCGCGTTTTCTGGCAAACTGGAACTGATTGGCGCCGCTGAACACCGCGCTGTGGCGCGCGATGCAGTGCGTAAATCGCTGGTATTACTGAAGAACAATCAGTCATTGCTGCCAATATCCCCCAAGGCAAATATTTTGCTGACCGGCCCGGCGGCTGATGACATCGGTTTACAAAGCGGCGGCTGGACCATCAGCTGGCAAGGCACTGGTAATGTGAACAGCGACTTCCCCGGCGGCAGCTCGATTTATCAGGGCTTTGCTGCACAGGTAAAAGCCGCCGGCGGTCAAATCCACTTATCCAAAGATGGTAGTTTCCAGCAAAAACCTGATGTGGCTGTGGTGGTGTTTGGTGAAGAACCTTATGCCGAAGGCAATGGCGATATCGATAATCTGGAATTCCAGCGCGGTAATAAAACGGCGTTAGCGTTATTAAAGTCACTGAAACAACAAGGCATTCCGGTGGTTAGTGTGTTTTTAAGTGGCCGGCCGCTTTGGGTCAATCCCGAGCTGAATCAGTCCGACGCTTTTGTCGCCGCCTGGTTGCCGGGCAGTGAAGGCGCCGGCATCGCCGACGTGCTGCTGAAAACCGCCAGCGGCAAAGTGCAATATGATTTCCACGGCAAGCTGAGTTACAGCTGGCCAGTATCGCCGACGCAATTTAAAGTCAATCTGAACGACGGTCAGACACCATTATTGCCCTATGGTTTTGGTTTAAGCTACACCAGCAAAGACAGCGGCCCGCTCAGTAAAGCACTGCCGGAACAGGCTGCCGGCGGCAATGGCGCCCATGAGCCACTGCCGCTATTTGAACGCGCAGCCAAAGCACCGTGGCAGTTCTGGCTCCGAAGCGGTACGCAAATGGCTCCTGTCACCGCCAATGTGCAGACACTGGGTGACCTGAGCTTTAAATCAATAGACCGGCGCGTGCAGGAAGATGGCCGCGAAATCAACTTCGGTGGCAAGATTGATAATGCCGTGGCGCTCGCTAGTAATTTCCCCCGCGATTTGCGTGGCTACCGTGAAAGTAACGCCGTGCTGGAATTGCAAATCAACCCAGTACAACCCGTGCAAGGCCTGAACTTAAGCCTCGGCTGCGGTGAACAATGTGGTGGCTCGGTCGACCTGACGCCGCTGCTTCAAGGCAAAACCGGCTGGCAGACCCTCAGTATTGACCTCGCCTGTTTTAAAGGCACCGACTTTGGCAAAGTACAGCAAAGCTTTGTGTTAAGCAGCAAAGCCGCCAACAAAGTGCAGCTGTCGGATATCCGTCTGGTACCAGGTTTGGCCGGCAAAGCCAGTTTGTCCTGTCAGTGACAGACTAAAAAATCAATAGCAGCGGCTTCGGCCGCTGTTTTTTTGCCATCACTCCCGGCAACCAGACGACAAATTCAAAACACTCATCTCAACATCGCCTTTGCGCTAATAGGCAGCAGCGACAAAACACGTTAAGGTACTGCTTTGGCTTTTTTACAGCAGGCGACAGGGAGGCGGTGTGCGCGCAAAACCGGAAGTTTATCATCGGGGCTCACTGGCACTGATTTGGGATCAACGCATGCTCGATGCTCAGGTCGCTTTGTGGCAACAGCTGGGTAAACCGGGCTTTTTCGCCGCCGTACTGGATGTACTCGAAGCCGTCTGCCCGGTCGACTCCAGCGGACTTTTGGTGTTTTACCGCCAGCAAAAGCCGTTAAGCCTGCTGCACCGGTTCCATCCGTTTGACCGCAGTTTACACGCCGATATTTATTCCACCGGGCCTTATGCGCTGGACCCGCAGTATCAGCTGTTTTTGAAAGGCTGCCAAAGCGGCACCTACTGGCTGGCCGATGTGGCACCCGACGATTTTTATCAAAGCAGTTATTACACCGCCTTTTACAGCAAAATCGGCGTGGCCGATTCGATTGATGTGCTGTGGCGCATTGACGACAACACGGCGCTGAATTTTTTTATGCAGCGTAATATCAACAGCAATACCTTCAGCCGTGCCGACGTACAGGCGCTCAATATGGTGATGCCGGTGCTCGATGCTGCGCTGACCCGCCACCATCAGCTGGCCACGCCGTTGCCGCTCGCCAACAGCTCAGACCAAACCCATTTACAGGTAGAAACTACACTGAGTAACTTCGCCAGTTCTTTGCTGACGCCACGCGAGCGGGATGTATTGTGGTATCTGCTGCGCGGTTATTCTTCAGCGCTGACCGCGGAGAAATTACAAACCTCGGACGGCACCGTCAAAATCCATCGCAAAAACATTTACCGCAAACTGGAGATTGGCTCACAAGCGGAATTATTCTCGTTATTTATCAATTGCATCCCCTTCGCCCGCCCCGGTTTACCAGAAGATCCGCTGCATAGTTATCAGCAGGCACAAGAGCACCATATAGTTTAATAAGCGAACAGCAGAGCAGCCTGAAATTGCCTCAGGCAAGGCGACACAGCGAAGGAATAGTGGCGCTCTAGAGCCCGCCGGGCCGCTCACTGCACCAGTCTGAGGCAAGCCGCCTGCTTGCCTATTCCTTAAGCAATAGGAAATTGCGCACTCACTGCACCTGAGTGCTGCGCCCTATCCCTAACTGGATATTTCTGTTCCGGTTACTCAGCTCTAATATCAAAGTTGGCTCGCCCCGTACCGGACTTTTTGCGCAGTGCGGTCGGCACACGAATACAGATTAAGGCGGCCACAGACAAGCACAACGCTGGAGATCCTATGCAACGCAACAGTTTGAACATCCTGAAAAAAACCGCTCTGGCCTCGCTGGTCGCGCTGGCTCTGGCCCCCGCAGCACAGGCAGACTTGTCCGTCGGCTCGATTTTTGGCCAGGCCGCCAAAGGCAGCACTGTCACAGTACAAAACCTCGACACCGGCTTAAAACGGCAAATCCAGGTCGACCAGAATGGCCGCTTCCAATTCAGCCAGTTACCGGGCGGTCGTTATAAAGTGGAAAACGCCGGTATCGCCCGTGAAGTGACAGTATCGCTCGGCACAGGTACCCCGGTCAGTTTCGCCGACGGCGACATTGAACGCATTGCGGTACAAGGCCGGGCTATCAATCCAATCGACACCTCGTCGGTCGAATCCAGTACGGTGTTTAGTGCCGACCAGCTGGAAATGCTGCCAGTCGGCCGTGATATTTCTGACGTAGCATTGCTCGCGCCAGGCACAGTGCGTGGCGACAGTGGTTTTGGCAATCTGGCGTCGTTCGGCGGCGCATCAGTTGCCGAAAACGGCTATTACATCAACGGCTTTGACGTCACTAACGCCCGTACCTTTTTGTCTTATGGCAAAGTGCCTTTTGATGCCATCGGCGAGCAGCAGGTGAAAACCGGCGGCTACGGCGCAGAATATGGCCGTGCTTTAGGTGGTGTTATTAACATAGTCACCAAACGCGGCACCAATGACTGGGAATTTACCAGTTCAGTGGTGTGGGACCCGGCCAGCCTCGCCGGCCACGGTAAAGATGTGGTCAGTAAAGTGCCGGGCTTAGCGCCGGGTGACAACAGCTATTATTCGGCTTACCGCTCAGCGGATGAAGAAGACAAGCTGGTGTACAGCGTTGGTGGTGGCGGCGCGCTTATTCAGGATAAGCTGTTTATCTATGGCCTGGTCGAAGGCAAAAAACACAGCCGCGATCGTTTTAGTGCCGACAACAGCACGGCGAGCGACAACAACAGCCCAAATGGCTTAGTGAAACTGGACTGGTATATCACCGACAGCCACATCTTCGAGCTGACCGGCATCCGCAACGTCAATAAAACGGACTACACCACTTATCGCAACCCGGCTGATCAGTATTACACCGGCCAGCATGGCAATCTGCGCACGCAATATCAGGAACGCGATGGCGGTAACATCGTCATCGGTAAATACACCGGCCAGCTGACCGACAATTTTAACTTGGGCGTGATGTACGGTTATCTGAAAACCGACGCCGCTTATGTGACACCGGACCCGCTGCCGGGCAACGAATGTCCGCTGGTCGATATTTATGATCAGGATACCGACGACATCACCGACGTTGGCTGCTGGAACGAGATTAACGTGCGCACGCTGAACTTCGGCCCTAACACCGACGAGCGCAAAGCGCTGCGCATCGACGGTGAATGGGCACTGGACGCCCATACTATCCGCTTTGGATACGACAGTGAAACCTTCACCTCAGTACGCGCCGGCGCTGAATATTCCGGCGGCGTGTTCTATCGGATTTATACACCGCTGCCGTTTGCCGACCGCTGGAATGGTGTGAACGTGGCGCCAAATGCCAATGTGGTGCGTAAACGTACGCGCAGTTCGCCAGCCGGCAGCTATGAAGTGAAAAACGACGCGATTTACCTCGAAGACAGTTTTTATGTCACGGAAGACGTGATGCTGTATGCCGGTCTGCGTAACGAATCTTTTGATAACCTCAACGGCGACGGCGTGTCTTTTGTCGACGCCAAAGACATGCTGGCGCCGCGCTTAGGTTTTGCCTGGGACGTCAATTCAGACGGCAGCGCCAAAGTCTTTGCCAACGCCGGCCGTTATTTTATTCCTATCGCCGCCAACACCAACGTGCGGGCGTCGAACTGGCAATATGTCACCACCGAATATTACCTGTATGACGGCACAGTCGACCCGGTGACGCAGGCACCACGTCAGCTCGGGCAAAAACTCGGTGATACGCTGACCAGCGGCCGCAATACCTCGCCGGATCCGGCTACTGTTGCCTCGGCCGACTTAGAGCCGATGTTGCAGGACGAGCTGATTGTCGGTTACCAGCGCGAGTTGTTTGATGGCTGGACCGGTGGCGTGAAAGCCATTGCCCGCGAAGTGAAAAACGGCGTCGACGATTATTGTGGCCGCCAGGCCTTTATCGACTTCGCCGCTGATCAGGGTTATGACGATTTCGACGCCGACACCCTGGCCACCTGCATTATCGTGAACCCGGGCCGCGACCTGCAGATGGATATGGATGTTGCCGGCGATGGCGAGTTAAAACGCGTCACAGTCTCCAATGACTATCTGCAGCTGGAAGAATACAAACGCACTTATAAAGCGCTGGAATTCTTCTTTGAACGCGGCCGCGCCGACGGTTGGTATCTGCAGGGCAGCTATACACTGGCTTATAGCAAAGGTAATGCCGAAGGCTTGGTGAACAGCTTCCTTGAAGTGGAATCGCCCGGCCTCACCAACGACTTCGACCACAAAATGTTTGTTGATGGCACCGACGGCTACCTGTCGAATGACCGCCGCCATAGCTTCAAAGTATTTGGCGGTTATGAACTTACTGACGAGCTGGAAATTTCCGCCAATCTGGCGGTGCAATCCGGCCGGCCGGTCAGCTGTTTTGGATATCCGGCCTTTGACGTCGACGACCCGGAATATGAAGTGTTCGAACGGTATGCCGCGTCCACCCTGTATTGCCGTAACGAAGCCGGCGAGCAGGTGCTGACCCATCGCGGGCAGTATGGCCGCACACCATGGACTTACACCTTAGACGCCGGCCTGACGTATCAGCCGGTGAAAGTACCTGGCCTCAAGCTGCAAATGCAGGTGTTTAACCTGCTGAATAGCCAGCAAGTCACCGAGTATGACGAACAGGGTGATGTCTCGCTGGAAGATACCGGGCAAAACCCAAACTTCCGGCACGACCTGAACTATCAGACGCCTAGATCTGTCCGTCTGACCGCGCGGTACTCGTTTTAACAAGCGCCGCTCCCCGCATGTTGTTGCCTTGGTGGGGAGCGGTCTTTTTCCGGAGTTATCATGTTAGTTTTTTTGAAACGGCCCGCTTTTGCGTTGCCGGCGCTGACACTTTTGCTGTTGTCCGCATCGCAGGCGTTCGCCGCGCAGACTTTGCCCGGCAAAGAACTATGGTTGTTTGGTGGCGGTGAGCGCATTTGTTCCAGCGTGGAACCGGAATACTGCGAAACTTCACAGCTGCAGGCAGCACAAGCTTATTTTGCCGCCCGGCAGGCACAGACCGGCAAAACGTATCGCTGTGATAAAAGCAGTCTGCAACTGTTGCAGCAACTGCCGCACTGGCCTGTGGCCGGCGACAGCGAAACCCGCCGGCTCAGTATTCTGCAAGCGCTGCGCGGTCAGCAGGACCAGCTTCTGACCAGCGCCGCTTTGGATACATTCAGTGAGCAGCATCGGCTTAGTGGTGACGAATACAGTGTAATCGAAGACAGCTGTGAAGTGAGGCCGCAGCGCCCGGACGGCAGCACGGCGCGGATGGCAGTGTATTGGCCAGGCACTTATGCCGTGACCCAGCATTTGTTTCAGTCTTTTGTCACGTCAGCACAGCAGCGCCGTCAGCTACGTAGTCCACAAACCCCGGCCACGCAAAAACCGCGGCTGCTGCTGATCACCGCCTCCTCTTACAACCCTTATGAATGGGTCGATTATTACCAACAGCTGTTCAGCGCCGCCGGTGCTGATGTCGACTGGCTGCCGCTGGAACCGGCGCTGAGCCAGCAAAACCAGCCGTGGGATTGCAAAGCCATTGAGGCAGGCCGGCTGAAACACTCAGGTCAGCTGCGCCGCGCCGAACGTTATCCGGAACTGGCGGCACAGCAGCAAAAACTCTGTGCTGATCCCAAAGCCATGGCCGAATTAATTGAACGCGCTGATGCAGTGTTTATCAACGGCGGCGATCAATCATTAACGTTAAGAGCGCTGACCGGGCCAGACGGCAAGTGGCTGGCACTGACCGAACGCCTGTTGCAACGCGTCCGGTTTGAAGCTGTGCCCTTAGGCGGGTCCAGTGCCGGCAATGCCGTGCAATCGGGTCGCCCGCTTGGCGATATCGCCATGATCAGTGGCGGGCGTAGTGCCCATGCACTGCAATTTGGTGCGCTGGCGCATGATATAGACGCGCCGCTGTGCCGCTTGAGCCAAAGCTGCGGCAAGGTACTTGCCGACGAACAACTGACCTACCGGCCACAAGGCGGGCTGCAGTTATTCAGCCTCGGCATCGCCGATACACATTTTCGCGAGCGCAACCGCGAAGGCCGGTTATTGACGCTGGTACAAGACGCCAAAGCGCCGGCCGGTTTTGGCGTTGATGAAGCCACAGTGCTGCGCGCCCGTTTCGCATCTGACAAGGACGGCAATGGCCAGGACGCTGCGCTGGAAGTGCTGGGCAGTGGTGCGGTCTGGGTGATAGACCGCACAGCCGCGCAAGGCAGCCTCAATGCGCCGGACGCCAAACTCACGCAGCTGAAAGTCAGCCGCCTGCTGCCCGGCGACGTTGTGCACTGGCAGCAGCTGTCGGGTACTGGCACTGCTGCAGTGAAGTATCAGGGCCAACTGTCTTGCGGCGAGCCTCCGGCAACCGATGCGGCCAAAGTGGACAGCGAGGCTTACGCGCCGCTGAGCCAACCTGGCCTCAGTGTACGTTGGCAACTTGGCGTTGAAGGTAAAGTGGCAGCCTGTCAGCGTAGCGATGGCCGCTGGCATTATCTGGCACAGCCGCTTAGTCTGCAGCTAAACCGCACTCAAGGATAGCCAGATGCATACACCTACTCCAGTCACCAACACCAGCCGCGGCTGGCAAATGCCCGATACCCTGCTGATTGTCGGCGGCGTGTTATTGCTCGCTTTACTGCTGACCGCCCTGCTCGCGCCGGGCCAGTTTGAAACCAGGCTGGATGCCGAAACCGGCCGTCATCTGTTGCAAGCCGGCAGTTATCAGGCGGTCGGTGAAGCCTCGTTAGCACCGATTTTTACTGCCGGTGAGCAAACCGGCTTTTTCAGCGCCTTTTTTGACGGCATGACCTCCGGTAGCCGCTCCGGCTCCGCCATTGGCGTGGTGGTGTTTATCCTGCTGGTCGGCGGTAGCTTTGGCATCGTACTCAGAACCGGCGCTATCGACGAAATGCTGAAGTGGCTCATAAACCGGCTGCAGCACAAAGCCCGCTTGTTATTGCCAGTGATGGCGCTGTTTTTCTCGTTGGGCGGCGCCGTGTTTGGCATGGGCGAAGAAGCGATGGCTTTTGCCGTATTTCTGGTGCCGCTGGTGCGCTTGCTTGGCTATGACGCCATCACAGGGGTGTTGCTGACCTACGGCGCGACGCAGGTCGGTTTTGCCACCTCCTGGATGAACCCGTTTTCGGTTGCTATCGCCCAGAGTATTGCCGGCCTGCCGCCTTTGTCCGGTGCCGGATTTCGCATGGTGATGTGGCTGGTGTTCACACTGATTTATATCATCTGGATGATGAGCCGCGCCGAACGGCTGCGCAAAAACCAGCAAGGCGCAGCGCCAGTACAGCCTTTTGCACTGGAGCAAAAGTTCGCCTGGCCACATTTGCTGATTGTGTTGTGTTTTGCCGCCGGCATGGTCTGGCTGGTCTGGGGCGTCGTGACCCAAGGCTATTATCTGCGCGAAATTGCCAGTCAGTTTCTGGTGATTGGTTGTGTGTCGGCGCTATTAGCCCGGCTGTTTTTACCGCAACAAGGCCGTACCAATGATTATGTCGACGCCTTTAAAACCGGCGCCGCGCAGCTGTTGCCGGCCGCCATGGTAGTGGGCATTGCGCAGGGCATTTTATTGCTGCTGGGCGGCACAGATCCGGCCAAACCTTCTGTCATCAACACCATTTTGCAGCACGCAGCCAGCACTATTGATGGCCACAGCTCGATGGTCGCCGCGCAAGGCATGCTGGTATTTCAGAGTGCGTTTAACTTCCTCGTTACCTCGGGCTCAGGCCAGGCCGCGCTGACGATGCCGTTAATGGCGCCTTTATCCGATTTAGTCGGGGTGTCGCGCCAAACCGCAGTACTGGCGTTCCAGCTTGGCGACGGTCTGGCCCATTTGTTTTATCCGACCTCCCCTGCGCTGATGGGAACGCTGGCGATTGCCGGCGTTGAATTCAGCCGCTGGCTCAAAGCCATGTGGTCGTTATGGTTATTGCTGACACTGATGAGTATCAGCGCGATGGCGATTGCCGTCTGGACAGGATTTTAAAAGAAGGTATTTATGATCACGCTGATTGAACATGCAGAAGTTTTCAGCCCACAGGCACAGGGCCAGCAACAGGTGCTGGTCGCCGGCCAGCGCATCAGTGCAGTCAACGCCAAGATTGATATTCAGGGCAATGCGGTGCAGCGCATCAACGCCACTGGCTGCTATCTGGTGCCGGGTTTAGTCGATTCACTGGCGCATATTATCGGTGGCGGCGGTGAAGGCGGCTTTCGCACCAGAACGCCGGAGCTCAATGCCGATGATGCCTTTGCCAGTGGCGTCACGACTCTGGTTGGCGTGCTCGGCACTGACAGCATCACCCGCACCCTGACCAACTTATTGGCCAAAGCCCATGCGCTGACCGAAGAGGGCCTGAACTGTTATTGCCATACCGGCTCTTACCAAATCCCTGTGCGCACTTTGTTCCCAACCATCAGCGAAGATTTGCTGCTGATTGATAAATTTATCGGCGTCGGTGAAGTGGCCATTGCCGACCACCGCAGCTCCCAGCCGACACCAGACGAGCTGAAAAAACTAGCCGCTGAAGCGCGGGTGGGCGGCATGTTGTCCGGCAAGGCCGGCATCGTCAGCGTGCATGTCGGGCCTGCTTCTGCGGGGGTGTCGTTATTGCGCGAAGTCGCGGCCAGCAGCGATATTCCGCTGACCCAGTTTTATCCGACGCATATGAATCGCAATCAACAGCTTGTGGAGCAAGGCTTTGCCTTTTTACAAGCCGGCGGCTGGATTGATTTTACCACCAGTACTACGCCGCAAGAACTGGCCGCCGGTGAGGTGCAATGTGCCAAAGCACTGCTGCAGGCCTGGCAACTGGGGCTCGATTGTAGTCGCATTACCTTTTCATCCGATGCCAATGCATCTTTGCCGCTGTTTGATGACCAGCAACAGTTTATTGGCCTTGGTATTGGCCGGATCGGTAGTTTACTGGAAGAAGTAGTCGCTGCAGTGCGGCTGGGCGTACCGCTGCCAGTAGCGCTCAGCGTCGCGACAACAAACCCGGCGCGGGTGTTGAAACTGCCACAAAAAGGTGAAATAACCGTCGGTAAAGACGCTGATTTGGTACTGCTGGATAAAGAGACGCTGGCAGTGCGGGCTGTGATGAGCCGCGGGATCTGGCGCTATAGCGACGGTAGTTTGCCTGTCCCTGTACAACGGGATTCGTTATTTGTATAAGCTCTTTTATCCCGCTTTGATAGCCAAACAGCGCCAACCGGCGCTGTTTTTGTTGTTGCTGTTTATATTGCTCGTTATAGCAAAATCAGGCCTGTGGTGCGCGGTCCGACATCCATTTTTGCACGGCCGACACCAGCTCATCCGGATGAAACTTGGCGATAAACTGGTCCGCACCCACTTTTTCAATCATCGCCTGATTAAACACACCACTTAAACTGGAGTGCAGCACGATATGGATATTGCGCAGCCGTTCGTCCGCTTTGACTTCGGCGGTTAAGGTATAACCATCCATTTCCGGCATTTCGATATCCGAAATTAACAGCGGCATTTTGTGCGAGATATCGCCGCCAATGTCATCGGCCAGATTTTTCAGCCAGTTCAGCGCAGAGCGGCCGTCGTTGACGGTCTGAATTTCGACGCCAATCGCCGATAAAGCGCGCTTGACCTGATTACGCGCCACCGCCGAATCATCAGCGACCAACACCACCAGGTTTTTAAAATCAACGTCTTTGGATTTTTCTTTCACCGACTCACTGACAGTTTCATCCGCTGGCGAGATTTCGTTAAAAACCTTCTCAACATCAAGAATTTGCACCAGCTTTTTATCAACCTCAGTCACGGCCGTCACATAATGCGCTTTGCCCGCCCCTTGCGGCGCCGGATGGATTTGCTCCCAGCTGCTGCTGACAATGCGGTCAACGCCTGCAACTAAAAAGCCCTGGGTATTGCGGTTGTATTCGGTCACTAAAATATAAGCGGTCGATAAATCGGTGACCGGCTTTCCGCCCGTGGCCTGACTCAAGTCAATCACCGTCACCGGCTCACCACGTAAATGCGCAATGCCACGCACATGCGAGTGCGCTCCAGGTAGGGCTGACAATTCCGGGCATATCAGCACTTCACGCACCTTAAACACATTAATACCAAACAACTGCGCGGAATTGAGCCGGAATAACAACAATTCGAGCCGGTTTTTACCAACCATGTTGGTCTTGGAATCGATACTGGATAATAAACTGCTCATGAGCCCTCCGCGTGGCTATGCTGCTGATGCTGAACTGACCAGACTAATGATATATAACCTGTTGCTAAACATAGCAAAGTTTTCGGTTGGAGAAACTGACTTCGGACAAGGAATTTCATTTGAGCTACTGATGACAAGTGCTTGCGGAATAACAGCGCTGTGATTGACTGTGTTGCAAGGGCGTCTGCTGACAGATTGGCTAAACCCGGTTGCCCACGTTCCTAACAACAATACATCTTATAAAAACATTATATTGTTTTTATTTTCACACAAAATAAACAACAGAGTCGCAAAAACTCCTTTAATTGGATGAATTTTCATCAAGAACAATTGAGGAGACCTGAATGACAAGGATATACCTGAGCAGATATTGGTTCGCTTACGCGGCTTTGCTTTTGGCATGCAGCTGCCCAATGGCTGGAGCGGCTTCACTTAACTGGGATCCCGCGACCCACCAAATACTGCAGGCGGATTTTAACCACGACGGCTATCCGGATTTGTTATTTCAGGCAAAGACAGCTGCAGACAAACACTATCTGGTTTTAGGTCAAAATAGCGCGGCACAGCGCTATGACTATACAAACCCCATCGAATTACCGCAGAAAATTAATCAGGTGCATTGGCACCGGGAAAAGTTCCAATTGTTGGCGCTGACAACGACTGCGCAAGATGACGCAGCTTTAATGGCCATTGCAAATAATGGCAGTTCCGCCTGGCTATTTAAGTACATCAACAGCGCTGCAGACCTGTCAGTTCCAACACAACACTACGATTCCAGGCAATTCAAATGGTTACGCGCCAGTCCCTCTTCACTCTATTACAGTGGTGATTTCAATGGGGACGGGAAAGCAGATCTACTGCAACTTGACAGCATTAAAGGCGAACATCAGCTCATTCTGGCAGAAAAACAGCATCATTTTGGTACTGCAAAAAAACTATCCAAGACCGTGCAGTGGGGACTGAAAAATAATGAACGTTTGATCATCCGAGATTTTAACAAAGACGGCCACGATGATGTTTTTGCCTTGTCAAAGGACGGTAAGCAACCGCATGTGTTGCTTTATAGTGAGGGGAAAGGCAGGTTTGCCAGCGATGACGGGAAGTTAATCCCGGTGCGGCAAGCTGATGTCAGCTGGTCGGATAGCGCATCAGGTATTACTGCAGTCAGACGTAAATCGGACCATCAGACGGTTTTATTTCGGGCTTACAACCATGCGGAACGGACCGTGCAAAACAGTAATTGCGCTGGCAGACTGTTTGATACTGAAACCATGATTGCTGAGGAATATTGCCCGGTTGTCAGCATTGGCAATACTGTAAAGCCCTCATTGCAGTCCGATATCACGGAACTGCAAGGTTGTCCGGGAGACATGATTGCGGCTGACGAAATCACCACACTGCAAGCTTGTCCTGGTGGTATCATTCCCAAACCTCCGACTGAGGCGCCCCGAGTGAGCTTTAACCAGGCGGCGCAGGGTGTCCAGTTTAACGTCGTGCTGGCAAGCAACAATGACTACAACGCACTGACCTATCAACTATCAGCTCAGGATCCCAGCGGTAATCTGCAGTATTTAGGTACAGTCGCGGCACCGACAACTTTATATCCGCCGAAACCGACTGCATCCCTCAAAGTGTCAATTAACACTGCAGGGAATTATCAATTAATGTATCGGAGCTGTAACTACAATGGCTGCTCGGGGTTTGGGCCGTCCTCGACTATCACAATCCTGTCACCTGTCGTGTCTCACACCGTCACAGCAACTGCGACAGACGGCGGCAGTATTGCACCGACTAACACCAAAGTGATCCACGGCCAAACAACCTCTTTCAATCTATCGACAGCAGTTGGCTTTGTAATTTCATCGGTGCAAGGTTGTAATGGGAAATTATCTGGCAGCACCTACACAACAGGGTCTATTAATGCAGGCTGCGAAGTAGATGCTGTTTTTAGTCGCCAGTCCTATGTTGTCGGTAGTTCAACAGATGGCGGCGGCACTATTTCACCAACCCCTTCAACAAAAGTGTTACATGGCGACCGCGCCACTTTTAATGTGACGCCAGGGATTGGCAAAGAAGTGCTTGATATCAAAGGCTGCAATGGTCAACGGACTGGGAACGCTTACGTTACAGGCCCTATCACCTCGGTATGTGATGTTCACGCCACTTTTAAAGCGCAAACCTTTACAGTAAAGGCCAAAGCCGCAGCGAACGGCACCATCGCTCCACCGAAGCAAACTGTCGAATACGGCAAAACAACCACCTTTGTTGTGACGCCAGACACTGGCTACTCGCCAGATGCCAGGGGCTGCAACGGCGAGCTGGTTGGCACCATCTACACCACTGGGGCTATTACCTCTGACTGCGAAGTAGATGCTGTTTTTAGTCGCAAGTCCTATGTTGTCGGTAGTTCAACAGATGGCGGCGGCACTATTTCACCAACCCCTTCAACAAAAGTGTTACATGGCGACCGCGCCACTTTTAATGTGACGCCAGGGATTGGTAAAGAAGTGCAGGCTATCACGGGCTGCAATGGCAAGCGCTCTGGTAACTCTTACGTTACAGGCCCTATCACCTCAACATGTGATGTGAAAGCCACATTTAAAACGAAAGTCTGGACAGTAACAACCACAGCCACTGCGAACGGCACCATCGACCCTCCGGAGAAAACTGTCGACTACGGCAAAACAACCACTTTTGTTGTGACGCCAAACACTGGCTACTCTGCTGATGCCTGGGGCTGCAACGGCAAACTGGTTGGCTCCGTTTACACCACCGGTGCCATTACAGCTGACTGCCAAGTCAGCGCTACCTTCAGCCAACGGAAGTACAGCGTCACGACCACTGCTGGTGAGAACGGTACTATTTCTGCCGGCAAAACCGTCAACCACGGTCAGACGACAGCATTCACCGTGACCCCTAACACGGGCTACACCGCAGCAGCCTCAGGCTGTGGCGGCAGTTTGTCTGGCAAGACTTACACCACAGCGGCTATTACCGGTGCATGTACTGTCACGGCAACTTTTACAGCTCAACCTTCAGTACAAACCATCATCTATTTACACACCGACGTGCTTGGATCCGTGATTTTAGAAACCGATGCCAGTGGCAACGTGAAAAAACGCACGGAATACAAACCATTTGGCGAGAGCAAGGATAATTAAGGGATTAATTCAGATGAAGCATATTTCTACTCTGACCATTCTGGCCACTTTGGCGCTGACCAGCCTGTCGATAAACGCGGGGCCGGAAACACAAAAAGTTAAAGATGCCACCGCAATCTGGCTTGCTGCGATTGAACCCGGCGTTACACCAAAACAGCCGAAACAATACAAAGCGGTGAAAAAAGCCAAGAAAAAAGATCAGGCGCAGGGCGGCAGCGTCACGTCCGTCTACGACGAACTGATGAGTGATGATGTCGTCGTGCCGGGTACCAATATGAGCGCGATGATTCTGGATAAACTCAAAGTCAGCGAACAAGTCACGCCAGAAACCACTGCGTTATTTGGTGAAACTATAGACCTCAACACCGGCGCGGTGTCTTTGCAACAAGTGGATATAAGTATCCCTGGCAACTTCAATATACCGGTCGAGTTTCGCCGTATCTTCAAAGGTGCAAACTATGCCCACTACAGCAACCTGAATCTCGGTGAATGGAATATTGCTATTCCCAGTATCAGCACGACGGTGATTTATGATCACATCACCTATCAGCGATTCTCTGGGAACTGGGGCAGCGGTAGCATGTGCTCAGGCCAGCTCAATCCGGGCAATTTTGCTGTTGGCCCCAACCAAATTCTCGCATCCGGTGATTATTGGAGTGGTGAGACGCTGGATATCCCCGGCGTTATCAGTGAAAAAGTTCAGGTGAAATACCAGAACTATGTCGCACAACGTTTTATTAAAAACTGGAAATTTGCCTGCACGGCTGTGTCTGTTGATGGTGTGACGATTGAAGGTTTAAAAGCTACCTCACCAGAAGGCGTCACTTATGAATTTACTCAGCCTAAGCTGATCCCCACCACTCCGATGAGTGCGGCCAATGGTCTGGGGTTTGACGAAGTCGTTGCCAAGTATAATGCGTATTTATTGGTATCTAAAATCACCGACCGTTTCGGCAATACGGTGAATTACACCTATACCGACGGCCAGCTTAGCTCCATTTCTAGTCCAGATGGTCGGCAAATCGATATCGCTTATGAAACCAATACTTATGGTAAAAAGCGGGTCCGTTCCATGACGGCCAACGGCCAGACCTGGACTTACCGTTACCAGAATGCAACTCACCCCAGTAACAATGACTCGCTGATTGAAGTGGAGCGGCCGGACGGCAAGAAGTGGCAGTTCTCTTTAGCCGCACTGAACATCACACCAGGCAGTGCCACGCAGCGTGACTACTACTACCACATTAAATACAACCCAGAAGGTGACGAAGCCATTGTCGACCTTTACCAAATCATCGAAACCCAATGCCTGGATTTGTTACCGGCGACCAATCCGGCGCAATCAGCGTTCTTAGTTCATCCCAATGGCGCCCGCCTCGATTTATCAATGCGTTTTACCCGGTTTGGCCGCTCACAGGTGCCTAAGGTCCTGTCAAATTACAGCGGCTATCCCCATGGTGACGTCCACACCAATGACTTATGTTTTGTGACGAATTCGCTGGAGCAAAAAACGCTGAGCGGCCCGGGGCTATCCGCGATGAGCTGGCAGTATGCATATTCCCAGAACAAAGGTTCGTGGAACGTTGCCGGTACTGGTGCGCAACTGACTGGCCTTGCAGCCACACCAGCCACTTACAACCTGATGGATTTACGATCTACCAGCATCACCACACCTGATGGTGCCAAAACCGTGCATATCTTTAGCCGGCGTTGGGACCATACCGACGGGCAGGAAGTCGGCACTGAGTATTACGACACTGATGGCAGCAGCTTGCTGCGCCGGATTGAACGGAAGTTTGCGGCGGTGGCTACCGGAGGCTCAGTCGAGATGACCTCCTATACGGGCAATGAGCTCGGGACTGCGTATCTGACCGACAACCCGGCACCACATGAGAACTACATCAATAAAACCAGTGAAAAAGTGATTAGTTACACAGGTGGTGTGGCAGGAGATAGTTTCACCACCGAATATCCTGAGTACAACAGCTATGGTTTGCCGACCAAAACCGTAGAAAACAATTCACTGGGCGTACCTGAGCGCACCATTGTGACGACTTATCATCAGGACACCAGCAACTGGGTGTTAAACCAGGAAGCCAATCGTCAAATCAGCCAAAATGGCAACAGCTATTCTGAGCGTTCAGCGACTTACTACGCGCCAACCGATGCAGAAAAATCATTACCAAAAACCGAAAGCCGCAATGGACAGCTAGTCGTCCATAGTCACCAGTACAACGCGGACGGTACGCTGAAAAAAACCACTTACGCCATCACCGACCGCTGGGTTGAATTTGGCAGTTATAAACGGGGAAAACCAGAGAGTATCAAACTGCCCAACCGCTATATCACCGGAAATTTTACTGTGAGCCTCAGTGTCAACGACACCGGTACTATCGCCTGGGCGAAGGACCTCAACGGCAACAAAACCAGCTATAGCTACGACAGCCTGAACCGGCTGACACTGATTGACCCGGAAGACAGCCAGTGGCTCAACACCAGCATCAGCTATGAGGCCGATACCAGCGCGGTTGGCGCCCTGCTGCAAAAAATCACCCGCGGCAGTTACCGGAAAACCATCACCTTAGATGCGCTAATGCAACCGGTACTCAGTAAAGAATGGGACAACGACGATGAAGCTGACACAGTGCGTTATATCAATCAGCAGTTCAACGCATACGGTAAGGCAACTTTTACCTCTGTCCCTTCAGCTTCCAGCACCGAAACTTACGGCACCTCTACAACTTATGATGGTTTACAGCGCATCGTCAGCCAGACCAATACCGCCAACGGCAACCTGAGTTTCAGCTACGGCAGCAATAACAGCATCAGTGTCAGCAACGGCAAAGGCCACAGCACCACTACGCAGTATCTGGCCTATGGCAGCCCGGCGACAGATTTGGCCATGCTTATCAGTCAGCCAGAAGGTGTAACCACCACCATCAGTTACAACATCGCCAATCTGCCTGTATCTATCACGCAAGGCGATGTTACCGAAGAGCGCCGGTATGACAGTGCCATGCGCCTGTGCCTGCAAAAACGGCCGGAAACCGGCATCAAAGTGCTGAAATATAATATACTTGGCCAGGTCACCGACTATGCCGAAGGGTTGTCCGATAATCCGGCGGACAGCAGCAATAGTTGTTCTGACTACATCAACGCAGCCAGCAGCTGGGTCACCCAAACCTATGACAAGTTAGGCGACGCCTGGGAAACCAGTTATGCCGACGGCACCGCCACCAAAACCGTCACTTTAGACCGCCAGGGCAATTTGACCGGCCTGGTAAACGGCAATAACAGCTGGAGTTATGCCTATAACAGCCTGAACCTGCCCTACGAGCAAAGCCTGAGCCTGGACAGTAAGACCTATACCATTGGTCTTGCCTATAACAATCACGGCCACTTGCAAAGCAAAACCTACGGTGGTGCCACACTTGCTTATGCGCCCAATGCGCTGGGGCTACCAACTCAGGTGGCAGACAGTCAAACGTACGCCAGCGATGTGCTGTACCACCCCAATGGTCAGCTCAAAAGTTACACCTATGGCAATGGCCTGACCTTCAATCAAACCCTGAATGCAGCCTTTAAACCTGATGAACGGCGGGTCAAATCTGGCAGCACAAACCGCATGGGGCAGCGTTATGGCTATGATGACAATGACAATCTGGATGCTATTACAGACCTGGTAACCGCCAGTCAATCTATTAGCATGACCTTTGATGACCTGGACCGGCTGGACACAGCGAGTGGCGTTTGGGGCACTGGCAGCTTTAGCTACGACAGCCTTGGCAATCTCAGCAGCAAAGTGCTGGGCACGCAAAACCTGAGTTACAGCTACCACAGCACCAGCAAACGCTTAAATACCGTCAGCGGGGGCTACAGCTTCAGCTACGACGATCGCGGTAACGTGATTAACAATGGCAAACGCGCCTTCCAGTTTAACCGCGCCAACCAGCTGACCAGCTCAGGCACCATCAGCTATCAATACGACGGCCACGGCCGCAGAGTGAAAAAAACCGGCTCCAGCAATGGTTACAGCATCTATGACCTGTCCGGCAGCTTACTAATGACCGACGGCCCGAACGGCCAGACCCGTTATATTCACCTCGGTAAAGAGCTTATCGCCAAAACCGGTTCCGCCGCAGCACTTGAAGACAAACCAGGTTACACCGGCCATGTCGAAGACAAGGATTTAAGTTTAACTTATATGCAGCAGCGGTATTATGACCCGGTGATTGGGCGGTTCTATTCGAATGATCCGGTGGATACCGTCGCCCATCTGTATGGAACAAACGGGACTTACGGTTTTAATCGCTACGCCTATGCGAATAATAATCCATATAAATTTACAGATCCGGATGGCAGAAGCTCCTACAATCCCCAAGGAATGGCTGCAACGCTACAACCATTAAGTACTGCACAAAAAATTGCAGGGGTCAGAATGGTTATTAGTGCTTCTCCTGCAGGCAGAGGAGTGCAGATAGCTAAAGTCGTTGTGGGAGCGGTTTTAAATGAAGCCGCTAACAGTGGGAATAACAATTCTTCAGCCCCAGAGGTGCCAGGAAAACTAGTTGGAGATCAAAGCGATTCACGCGCAGGTCCTAATAAAAGCGGGACTAGACATACTTCCGGTCCGCTTACACCCGAAAATGGCGGAACAGGTGACTATGAACAAGATTTGCAAACCCTTACTGGTGGAACCCGCCCCGCAGGGGAAGGAGACTCAGCTCCACCAGGCAGCTCAATCGGAGAGAATGGGATCTTTGGGAGGCCTACGAATTCTAGTGGGGGGGCAAGTATTGATATCCCAGCAAAAGGTGACAAACCGCATGAAACTTTGCACTACGAAAAGAAGTAGCAGGGCCGAAAATGAAAAAATTTAAAATAGATGCTGATGGTCTTAATTGGAATAGCATCCAAGCCAAGCTAGAGGGACTTACTCTCATAGCTTACCAGATACCTAACCACCAAAGTCTTGCGTGCACTTGGTGTCTCAGGTTAATGGCTGATAATGGATGTGTGGTCACACTGTCATCAAAGACAGGTGATTTAGACGGTTGGCAGGAAGTAGGTTTTATCAAGGTATCAATAGGAGAGAATCGTTTTTTAGGTTCAGATAGTTCTAGTTTGGAATCAATTGAAGGTTTTGCAATTAGTTCTGCAAAGTTGATTGCATATGAATGTGACGAATACTATTCAGAGTGCGGGATTGTGTTGTTTAATAAAAGTGGCTTAAGTATTGCAATCATTACATCCCCTGCTCCTGGTGCAGTTTCAGTGGATGCTTACTTTAATAAAGGTGCGTTTTCCCCAGAGTTTAAAATTAATGACTGTTATATAATTGAATAGTATAAATAATGCCGTAGCTACTGCTTAAATAGTAAATAGACACCAATAAATGAAAAGGACGCCCATAAACAGGTGTCCTTTTTTTACTAAAAACCGCGCAAAATCCCCAGCAGCCTGATCAGTCATTTCCAGTAGAAGTGATCAGTCCTCTCCAGCAGGGCTGTCAATTTGCTGCAGCGCCTACAGCTGCTGGCACTGACGAAACTGCTCACCTCTGCTGATTTTGACTGATCAACAACACAATATGCGACAGACAAATCGCAGGCACAAAAAAACCAGCACTTGGCTGGTTATTGTTTTACTGCTGTTCAGTGCAGTAAAGTGGCGGAGCGGACGGGACTCGAACCCGCGACCCCCGGCGTGACAGGCCGGTATTCTAACCGACTGAACTACCGCTCCAAGCCTTCAACACAGCATATCAGTTGGGGATGCTGCGTTGCGGCGGGAATAATACGGTTCTGCCCCAGACCCGTCAACTTCTTTTTTGCCGGATTTGGCTAAAGCTTAATCATCCGGTAACGAAAGGTCCAAAATATCGTCAGAGGCTTTGTTTTTCGGTGCTTTTTTCACCGCTGCGGCGCTGTCAGCCGCAGTGGCCGGGCTTGATTCTGCTTCAACAGATGCAATATCCCCAACACCAGCTTTTTTCCGGCGCAGGATAGCGGCCGGATTCACCTTGGCCACTAACATGCTAAAGGTCCGCTGCGCATTCTGATTCATCGTCAGAAAAATCGCGCCACCACCGCCGATTAAAATCAGCAGATTCACCCCTATCACCAGCCCCAGCGGAAACTCAGCCGGTGGTTCTACCGGTATTTCAGCCTGACTTGCTGCCGGATCAGACTGATTTTTTGCCCCTGCCTCAGTTGACGCTGCAACTTTATCAGCAACCGGAATTTCCGGCACAGCTATCTTCGGACCGATGGCGGCAAAAGTATATTCCGGCAGACTAATCACCACATCACGGCCACTCTGTGTTTTACCAAAAAGCATCTGCTCGATGCGATAAGTACCAACGCCAGCATTAGCCACGCGCAAAATGCGTTTATCACCTTTTTGCTCACCGAGTGAAAAACTCTGCACTTCCCCATTGGGGTAACGCAGCCGGCCTTGAACTATTAAAGTATCGGGATTCAGCGGTCCGTCAGTCACCTGATAAATCACCTGATGCGGCTCATCCGGCGTCAGGCTTTCTACGGATTCAGTTTTGATCGGTGTGCGCACCACCAACACTGGCTCTTGCATCAGTTCCCGCGTGTATAAAGGTGTTTTTACCAAATACTTGGGTAACCACTCCCCTGCCTGCACTTTTAAGTTAAATTCACCGGTGAAGATGGCGTCACGCGGTCTTTCGTCGTAGTTTTTGCCATCATCAGCAAAAGTGGTGAAATTCAGCACTGTGGCATTGGAATTGTCAAAACCGGGCTTTTGCGTGCTGAACAACAACACATCCAGCTGCAGAATATCGCGAAAATCTTTGACATTGACTGGCTTGCCGCCGTTACTGAGCCGGGCTGTGACTTTAAAAATTTCGCCAACCATCAGGTCTTTGGGCAGCGCATCAACGTCCAGACCAATGTCTGTCAGCACCATAATGCGGCTTTCCGGCAAAATTTCACCAATCGCCTGCCAGGGGCCCGGCGTAGGCTTGGTCATTTTAATCAGGTCATAGGTTTTATCGTCAAACCACTGCATGCCGTTGTCTTTGGCTGTGCGGGCGTAAACTTTGCTGCCATCCGGCCGCACCAGCACCACAGACGGCGCGCCTTTTTTGCGGAAAAACACCAGCGTCACTTCATCAACGGCATAATCAATGCGAAACCGGTTGCCAAGCAGCGGAATACTGTTAGTGCCGGCAATGTCTTTCAGCTCAGTGATAACCTGTTTTTCGGCCGGTGCAGCCGCTTTGGTTTCAGCTGCGGCGCTGGTTTGAGCAAAAGCATGTGGCGCCAACAGCGCTGCACCAATCCACAACAACGAAAGCCACTTTAACTGCGCCACAGGCAAGACCCACCTTTTTTCTGTACCAAATCCAGTCGTTTTTCATGTGCGGCCAGCTCGTCTGCGCTGGCGCTGACAACTTTTAACGGCCCGCGCCGTACCAACCCGATTTGTTGCTGATTATTTTGTTCACTACCGCTATTACTGGCCAGGTTCAGACTGACCTGCCCTCCGGTCATCGCCAGATACACATCAGCCAGAATCTCGGCATCGAGTAAAGCGCCGTGGAAAGTCCGGTGGCTGTTGACGATGTCATACCGGCGGCACAAAGCATCAAGGTTATTTTTCTGGCCAGGATGTAAATCCCGCGCCAGCTTCAGCGTATCGAGAATGGCACAGACACTGTCGACCGGCGGCAATGGCTCCGCCAGCAATTTAAATTCGTGATTAATAAAGCCGACGTCAAACGCGGCATTGTGGATCACTAGCTCGGCGCCCTGCACATAGTCAAAAAACTGTTGGGCGATGTCGCGGAAGCGTTGTTTGTCGGCGACAAATTCGTTGGTGATACCGTGGATATTAATGGCTTCCTGTTCGATAAACCGGTCCGGATTTAAATAGACATGGAAGTTATTGCCGGTAAGCCGGCGGTTGAACATCTCGACACAACCGATCTCAATGATGCGGTGGCCTTCCTGCGGGTTGATACCGGTGGTTTCGGTATCGAGGATGATCTGACGTTTTGCCATGAGAAATCGTTTTTCAGCACTTTTTGCGTTAGAGTATACGCCGTTGTGATAGCTGGGAAGTCTTGATGCATAAAACTGTTGAAATCTACACCGATGGCTCCTGCCTCGGTAATCCGGGCCCGGGCGGCTATGGTGTAGTGATGAAGTATCAGCAGCATGTCAAAGAGTTATCCGGCGGTTTTATCGAGACCACCAACAACCGGATGGAACTGATGGCTGCTATTGCCGCGCTGGAATGTCTGAAGCGCCCATGCTCTGTAGATATCTCCACCGACAGTCAGTATGTCCGCCAGGGCATCACGCAGTGGCTGGTGAACTGGAAACGCAATAACTGGCGCACAGCAGCCAAAGAACCAGTGAAAAACAAAGATTTATGGCAACGCCTCGACGCAGCATGCCAGACCCACGACATCCGCTGGCACTGGGTGAAAGGCCATGCCGGTCATCCGGAAAACGAACGCTGTGATGTGTTAGCTCGCGAAGCGGCGACTCATCAGGCGACTCAACCAGATCCGGGTTTTAGCCGGATCTGATTGGCTTCGCAGATCAGAGCACTCACAAGCTCACCGCATACTCACGCTCAACGCACAGCGCAGGCTTTTTGCGCTTCAGTTTTCAGCCCCAGTTTTTTCATCACCATTACCGCCGGGCAAAAGCCGGTAAAGGCGCTTTGGATCATATTGGCGCCGACAAACAACGTCAGCCAGACAAAGTTCGGGTGCACATAGTAGGTCAGCAACACTGACAGCAACACCATAGACCCTGCGAACACTAATAAAGCTCTTTCAACCGTCATAGCCACCTCCAGTAAATTAATATTTTCTAATATATACGATAAATTTTTATTTGTCGCACACCGCCAACGTCAGCTTAACGCCAGTGCTGTAGCACTAAACTGACAGCCAACACCGGTAAAAATAATGCAAAAGCGCGCCGGAACCAGCGCTGCGGCAAATATTGCAGCGCCAGCAAGCCAAACAGGCTTCCAACCACACCGACCAAACCAAAACTACCGACCAGCCATAAATCTGGTCTCAGCTGTGGCTGACTGAACCACAAACTGACAAAACCGCTGCAGCTTTGCAGAAACACCAGCGCCAGACTGGTTGCAACCACCCGCTGTGAGGACAGGTCGCTTATCGCCAGCAGCAGCGGCACCAGCAAAAAACCACCGCCTACGCCGACCAGGCCAGTGATAAGACCAAGCCCCGTGCCCGCCAGCATGACTTGCCAGACCCGCGGTAACTGGAATTGCCAGGGATGCGTGCGCCACATATTGACACTGCTGAGTAGCATCAACGCTGCCAGAATCAACAACTGTATGAATGCCGGCAGCCATTGACTGACATAACCGCCAAGCGCCGCCCCCGCCATGCCGGGTAACGCCAGTTGCGCCAGCAAGCTGCCTGCCACCTGACGGCGCCAGACATATGGCAATACAGCGCCCAGACTAATCAACGCCACCACGCCAAGCGCAGTGCTGATCGCCAGTTTTTCCGGCATATCCAGTAGAAAAATCAGTACCGGTACCGTCAGAATAGAACCACCGGAGCCAAACAGGCCCAACGTAATGCCGATTAATAAAGCTGCCAGCAACGGCATAGTCCAGCTCATGGCAGCTCCTTATTTCATTACGTTCTATGCTAATAACTAAAACCAATATTAAGACAGTCCCTGACAGAACTCAAGCCATACAAAATCCGGGCGACGTAAATTACGTGGAGTGCCTGGTTGAATTTGCTTACACTAGCGCCTTTGTATTTTGCTGCAGGACCATTCATGACTTTACCCGCTCTTGCTCACATCCCGGTGTTTATCATCAACCTGGACAGCTCACCTGAGCGTTTTGTCCATGCAGAACAACAGCTACAGGCGCTGGGGATCCAGCCACAACGGTTTCGCGGGGTTTACGGCAAAGACTTAAGCCCGGCAGAAGTTGATGCCTGTTACGATAAAAGCGCGAACCTGCAGTATTTCCGCCGATCTTTATCACCGGGTGAATTAGGTTGTTATTTATCGCATCGCGGCGTCTGGCAATTGATGGTCGAGCAAAATATTGAAGTGGCCATTGTGCTGGAAGATGACATAGATGTAGACACCCGCTTCGCTGACGCCCTGGCGCAAATCAGCCAGCTGAGTGGTTGGGACCATATTAAGCTTTCAGACGACAGAGATACGCCAGCATTTGCCCGCAAAGCTCTGGATAGCGGTTTTGAACTGGTGAATTTCAAGCGCGTTCCAAACTGCGCCACCGGTTACGCCATGAGTTTAAGCGGTGCCAAGAAAATGCTGCAACGTGACAAATTCTTCCGACCGGTGGATTTAGATTTGCAATTCGGTGCCGAACTGGACCTGCAGTTATTTTCTCTACTGCCCTACACCATCTGGCCATCAACGAAATTCGACAGTGTGATCAATCAAATCAGCGGCGGCAGCCGCAAGGGCGATACCACTGCGCTGCGCAATCTGAAATACCGCCTGCAAGTGGCATGGCAACGCTGGCGTTATCAGTCGGGTGATCTGAACAAAGTTATCGTGAAATAGGCCAGAAAAAAGCCCGCGTTCATCGCGGGCTTTTTCGCTGTGGCTACTTTTTACTGCGCCAGCATCTTTTCGACTTCAGCAATAAACGCCGGGTCGTCCGGGCTTACTTTGCTACCAAAGTGTTTCACTGTGGTCTCGCCTTTGCTGACCAGATATTTGTTAAAGTTCCAGCTTGGTTTTTCACCGGTTTTGGCAATGAGCGCTTTGAACACCGGGTTGGCATCATCGCCGCGCACCGGGCTGGTGGAGAACATCGGAAACTTCACGCCGTAGTTGATGTAACAGACTTCAGCGGTTTTGGCTTCGTCATCATGCTCCTGCATAAAATCGTCAGACGGAAAGCCTAAAACCACCAGACCTTTGCTGGCATACTTCTGAGACAAAGCCTGTAATGCTTTGAATTGTGGGGTAAAACCGCATTTGCTGGCGGTATTGACGATGAGCAAAGTTTTATCCTGATAGGACTCACATAAATCGACAGTTTCTTTACTGCGCAATTGCTGCATCGAATGATTCAGCACATCACCACATTGGGCTGCGGCTGCTTGACCACTGACTAAAGCCAACCCCAGAACCGATAACAAAGACGCTAATTTTAACACACGCATATACCCTCCTTTTTTTCTGATCATACGCTGAATTGGCAAAAAAGATCCCGACTACCATCTGCCATTGTTTAATTTTTCAGCGAACGATCCGGTAGATCTGTCTGCGGATCCGACCAGAGGAAGCTGAACTGCGATAAAGAGCAACTACTTAGCGCATCGATAAACATTGTTTATGATTACGATAAAAATAAATCTCTTTAGCAGTCTCTGAAATAGGACTAAAACGAGGGCGGCTCGAAAAAAGAATTACATAGGGAAGTCGCATAAAATGGCCGAAATGATTGCAGGGGACTACGGCACTGCTGATGCAGGCGCCGACATCAAGCTGACAAAGATCAGCAATAAAGACGCGAAAAATAAACATAAAGTCGAAGCCAGACGCCGGATCGACGATCTGATGGAGCAAAAACGCTTACGGCAGATGTTGGATTTGGATGACGAAGATGAACTGGAAATCGACCTGGTCGGTTAAACAGTCACAGCAGATGTGAACGCATCGCTGGTTAAAAAAGAGGAGCTCGCTCCTCTTTTTTTTTGCTTTCTGCGGCGCCAGCAAGGCGCCGGCGCAGCAGGCCTTGCTATTAAGGTAAGGCCGCTTCAAAACTCAAGGTAAAACCTTCGCGGATTTTGTCGGCTTTATCAGACTTCAGTACCGCTTCGGCTGACGCTTCCAGCAAATAACGCCCGGCATTGGCTGGCGTGAAACTAAACTGGCCAGCTTTGTCAGTGACCAGATGCTGACGCGCCGGGTCATTGCGATACAACTCACCGTCAAATGACAGATCAGCTTTGACACCTTCGATTGGCTTGCCGTTCAGCATTAAAGTTACAGTCACAGCTTCGCCGGCGACAATGTCCGCCGGGTGGCGGTCAAAACTGAATTCCAGGCCTTGCCCTGTGGTTTTCAGCACTGTGTCAGTCGGGCCATTGACAGTAACAAATGCCAGTGCGCGGTTGCGGCCTTGTGTGGTGACCACATCTGTCGCGTCTTTTGGCAGCTCTTTGGCAGCTTTTTGCTTGTCACCCATCAGCCGTTTTTGCTCACCACCGACTTTATAGCTGGTGAAATAACGCGGCTGCCCCCCCATTTCTAAGCGGTAAGTTCCGGCGACCGGCAATTCAACATCAGCCATCGACTTGCGTTTACCCTGTGCGGCGGAGGCTGGCTTTGCCACAGTACCGTCTGGCAACACCACTTTAAAACCATCGACGCCAACACCTTTATCCGCCTGAAACGTCATATTGCTGGCAAATAAATCCACTGTGACAAAACCGCCGGTTTTTGATTGCACATAATGGCTTGGCAGCACGTTCATCGTGTGGGCCAACGCGCTGGAAGCGGCAAACAACGCGCTCAGAGTGAATAAATGAACTGTTTTCATTAGATATGTCCTTGCTAAAAATCAACGTTGTTAAGGCGCTTTGCGGTTCAGTTGAACCTCACCGATTTCGTTACCGGCTGCAACGGTCAGGGTGATGGCACTGCCATCCCAATTAAATTTCTGTTTCACCAGCTGCCGGCCACCATGTTCGCGCGCCGCTTCAATCACCAGCTGATAGGCCCCCTTTGGTACCATTGCGCCTTTGTCATCTTTGCCATCCCAGCGCAGCTGATAAGCGCCCGGGCCTTTGGTCGCGCCGGTACGGGCATCCACCAGCGGCTGGTCAGCGCGGCCGGTTTTGCGCCAAAAGCGGCGTAAATCTTTGATCCAATCTGGTTTTTCCCGCCAGATCTCAATTAAACGTACTGACTTTTCGCTGCTGTCTTCGACCCAGACCGCCACATAAGGCCGGTGATACTGGCCTTCGCTTATTTTTGGCAGCTGTAATGAGATCTCCAGATCACTGGCCGTGGCCGGCATGCTAAAACCTAAAGCCAGCATCAGTGCCACACTGCATGTTTTTTTCAACGCCCTACTCTCCTTTTCACCACTTCACACCGTCTGCAGATCAACATTCGACCCATCAGTGCAGCGCGGCCAGATAAACCAACAACATCACACCGGCGCCGGTCAACGCGCACTGCACGCCCCACCAACGCCTGCCGGGCTGTCGCCACAACAAATAAAAACCGCTCAGCGCAAACAACAAACAAGCCGCCGCCACGATATCAATCAGCCATTTCCAGGCCGTACCGGCGTAACGGCCTTTATGCAGGTCATTGAGCAGTGCCAGATAACCGCCGAATTCGCGCGACAATTCCACCGCGCCGCTTTCCAGCTCAATTTGCACATTGGTAAAACCGGCCGGTTGCTTAAAATCGAGTTCCAGCAGCTGCTCGTCGGCATCATAGACAAAAGCAAACACGGCACCTTGCACCTGATGCTCTGTCCGCAGCCAGTCAGCGATTTGCTGCGCCTGTGCCGCCTGCTGCAACTGATCTTCGCTAAACGCCAGCGCAACTAACTGTGGCGGTAGCTGCAACTGCACACTGTCACTTTGTTTGCCGGCATCCATTTGCCATTCCGGATGATTCAGCGTGATACCGGTCAGGGCAAAAAATACAAACACCACCAGCACGGCCATCGACACATAAATGTGCAACCAACGCAGAAAACGCGACAAAGCACTACCTCCGGTTAAAACTGGCCTGAATGTTACTGAGATTCATTCTTATTTGCAACAATGCCTATGTAAAGAGCATGCAAAGACCGCTGAACTGACGCAAGATATTGGTAGATAGTCAGCGATGGAATTCAACGATGTCAGATCAGCACACCGAAGCATTACGCCAATTACAACATCAGCTGGTACTGCTACAACAGGCAATGGGGCGGCAACAGCGCGGCGCGGTCATAGTTCTGGAAGGGCCGGATGCAGCCGGCAAAGGCGGCATTATCCGCCGGCTTGGCTGGTGTCTGGACCCACGCTGGTTGCATGTCTGGCCGACCAACGCCCCGAACGACGCCGAACGCAACCAGCATTGGTTGCAGCGTTTCTGGCAACGGCTGCCGCAACAAGGCCATTGGGCGGTGTTTGACCGTTCCTGGTATGGCCGGGTGCTGGTGGAACGGGTGGAGCAGCTGGTGGATGACAACGTCTGGCAACGTGCTTATGAGCAAATCAATGCTTTTGAGCAGATGTTGCAGCAAGAGGGTTTTGTACTGGTGAAAATCTGGCTCGATATCAGCGCCGATACCCAGCTGCGCCGTTTCACCGAGCGTTACCTGGACCCGGCGAAACAATGGAAACTCACCGCTGAGGATATCCGTAACCGGGCGCGCTGGGATGACTACATCGTAGCGCGCGATGAGATGTTTAGCCGCACTTCAACCCCACAGGCGCCCTGGCATTGTATTGACGCCAATGATAAACATCAGGCGCGACTGGCGGTATTCCAACTATTGCTGCGGGAGTTCAGTCGCGACTTGCAGGTGCTGCCGGCGGCTTTGCCCCAAGCGGTAGAAGATTTTTTTGCCGGTGCTGAAAAGTGAACCCTGGTTCAAAGCAGAGCACAGAATAACAAAAACCTGGTAAAACCGGGTTTTCATGGCGCAGAAACGAGTTATTGCAGCTGCGACAGCGCTTCGAGTATTTCGCGTGGTTCCACTTCCGGGCCATTTAATTCGCTGTCCCAGTTGGTGCCAATCAGCACGCCGTCGTCATACATCTCTTTTAACCAGCCTTCGCAGAAAATATCCAGCGGAATGGCCTCCGGTTTGTATTCTGCCCATTCTTCACTGCAGTGTGCTTGAGCCGCAGCTTCATTCGACCAGAATGGCATCACATCAGTGTCTTCAAATTCAACCGATTCGACCACCAGCAAATCTTCGCCATGCGCCAGCACCCAAACTTGTGCTTCTGAGCGCGCTTCGGCGATAAAGCCCTGAAATACCGGATCGTGTGCATATTCAGCCATGATTGAAGTCCTGTGTTGGGTCGCCGGGACGGGAATGTCCGGCCGTGCTTTAAAGATTATCCCAGAAGCTTTGCTGATTGGCACCGGAAATTTTTGCCTCAGGCTGAATTTGTCACTGTGGCAGGTTCCCGCCCCTTCGAAAAATAACGTACAATTCGCTGCATTCTTCCTGAAGGGACAACTCCAATCATGGCTCAATACATTTATTCGATGTATCGGATGTCGAAGGTGGTTCCACCTAAGCGTACGATTTTAAAAGACATTTCATTATCGTTTTTCCCAGGCGCCAAAATCGGTGTGCTCGGTTTAAACGGTTCAGGTAAATCCACCCTGCTGCGTATTATGGCCGGCGTCGACAAGGAGTTCGACGGTGAAGCCAAGCCACTGGCCGGCATCAACATCGGTTACCTGCCACAGGAACCCGTGCTGGATATGAGCAAAACCGTGCGCGAAGTGGTGGAAGAAGCCGTCGCCGACGTGAAAAACGCCTTTGCCCGCCTTGACGCCGTGTACGCCGCTTATGCCGACGAAAACGCAGATTTTGACGCGCTGGCCCGTGAACAAGGCGAGCTGGAAGCGATCATTCAGGCTAAAGATGGCCACAACCTCGACAATATTTTAGAACGCGCCGCCGATGCGCTGCGTCTGCCGCCATGGGACGCCGAAATCAAAGTGCTGTCCGGTGGTGAACGCCGCCGTGTCGCTATTTGCCGCTTGCTGTTAGAAAAACCAGACATGCTGCTGCTGGACGAACCGACCAACCACTTAGATGCTGAATCTGTCGCCTGGCTGGAGCGCTTCCTGCACGATTACACCGGTACTGTGGTGGCAATTACCCACGACCGTTATTTCCTCGACAACGTTGCCGGCTGGATCTTAGAGCTGGACCGCGGCGAAGGGATCCCATGGCAGGGTAACTACTCCAGCTGGCTGGAACAAAAAGAAGCCCGTCTGCAGCTGGAAGAGAAAACCGAAAACGCCCGCCAGCGCTCCATCAAACAAGAACTGGAATGGGTGCGTACCAATCCTAAAGGCCGCCATGCCAAGTCCAAAGCGCGCATGGCGCGTTTTGAAGAACTGCAAAGCCAGGAATTCCAGAAACGCAACGAAACTAATGAGTTGTTCATTCCGCCAGGACCTCGTTTAGGCGACAAAGTGCTGGAAGTGAAAAACCTGCGCAAATCCTATGGCGACCGCGTGCTGATTGACGATTTAAGCTTCAGCGTGCCAAAAGGCGCGATTGTCGGCATTATCGGTGCCAACGGTGCCGGTAAATCAACGCTGTTCCGCATGATAAGCGGCTCAGAGCAGCCAGATGCCGGCACTATTGAAGTCGGTGAAACCGTGCAGCTGGCGAGCGTCGACCAGTTCCGCGACAACATGAATCCGAAAAATACCGTTTGGCAGGAAATTTCCAACGGTCAGGACATGCTGCAAATCGGCAACTTCACTATTCCAAGCCGGGCTTACGTTGGCCGCTTTAACTTCAAAGGCAACGACCAGCAGAAGTTTATCGGCGAATTGTCCGGTGGTGAGCGCAACCGCGTGCACTTGGCAGCCCTGTTAAAAGCCGGCGGCAACATGCTGCTGCTCGACGAACCGACCAACGATTTAGACGTGGAAACACTGCGGGCCTTAGAAAACGCCTTGCTGGATTTCCCGGGCTGCGCCATGGTGATCTCGCACGACCGCTGGTTCCTCGACCGTATCGCCACGCACATCCTCGATTACCGCGACGAAGGCAAAGTGAACTTCTTCGAAGGCAACTATTCGGATTACGAAGCCTGGTTAAAAGCGACTTACGGTGCGCAGGCATTAGAGCCGCACCGCATTAAATACAAGAAGATTTAACGACGAAAATTGTTCGGATAAAAATCCCTGCTTTGGCAGGGATTTTTTTATGAAGTAGCAAACAACGCTAATGGGCTTTGCTGACGATTTGCCCCATCGCTTGCTGATAAGCGCTGCCACCTCGAACTTGCTGGTAAGCCCGACGCAGCCGTTGCACCAACTCCGGCGATGAGCCTTTTTTCAGCGCAATCCAGGTTTGTTGCTCCAGTTCTGGCGGAAATAGCACAAACTCGATATCACTGCGCTCCAGCTGATGTTGGTGCAGCATATCGTCGATGGCCTGCGGATCATCAATCATCAGGTCCAGCTTGCCGTTGACCAGTAAACGCCAGGTTTCAATGACATCTGGCTGCAGTTCCAGCTTTTCCGGTGGTTGCTTCGCTGCATCCTTAAGCCACTCAGCAGAAAAATCTTCGCGCTGCGCGCCTACGACATAATGTTTGATATCCGCCAGTTGACTGACCTGAATATCCTCCCGCTGGCTCAGCTTTAACAAACCAAACTTATAACGGGTTACAATACCAATCCATTCAAACTGCGCTTCGCGCTCCGGAGTGCGCGCCATGTTATAAATCAGCACATCCGGTGTCGTCGCCGCGATTTTAAAAGCGCGCGCCCAGGGATACACCTCGAAGCTTGCCGATAAGCCAGCCTGTTGCAGCAACTCTGCAACCACAGCAGTCGTCAGGCCGCCGACTTTGCCGTTATCCAGCGTCTGATGCGGTGGTGAAACTTCCAGCACCACCCGCAGCGGTTGTGCTGCGACTGCCGGTTTACCAAGCGTCAGCCCCAACATCATTACTATCAGACATCCCTGCCACCGCTTCACTGCCAATTGCCGCAACCTGTGCGCTCCGATTGATCACTTTGCTTTACCTTAAACAGCACAAAAAACAAAGGCAACCGTTAAGTTGCCTTTGTTGCAGCGATAAACACGACGGAGCTGATTTATTTCAGCACGGTCGCCACAGCTTTGGCGAAATAATCAATATTGCTGTGATTCAGGCCCGCGATACTGACGCGGCTGGAGCCCACCATATAAATACTGAATTCTTTTCGCAGCCGCTCGATTTGCTCTTTATTAATACCAAGGAAGCTAAACATACCGTGTTGTTTGGTAATAAAGCTGAAATCCTGCTGCACGCCTTCGGCCTGCAGTTTGTCAATAATCAGCTGACGGTAGTCGTTGATACGGTTACGCATCACGGCCAGTTCCTGGTGCCACAAAGCAGTGAGTTCCGCGCTATCCAGAATATGGCTGACGATAATAGCGCCGTGCGCCGGTGGCATAGAATAGATGCTACGCACCACGGCCAGTAAGTTGGTGCGGGCCGTTTCCAGCATTTTATTGCTGTCGACGACTACAGACACTGCACCAATCCGCTCACGGTATAAACCGAAGTTTTTCGAACAGGACGTACACAGGATCAGTTCTTCCACTTCGTTGGCGAGGTGACGAAGACCCTGGGTATCTTCGTCCAGGCCCAAACCAAAGCCTTGATACGCCATGTCGACCAATGGCGTGAAACCACGTTCTTTCGCCAGCGCCGCAAACTTCTGCCACTGAACAAAGTTTAAATCCATGCCGCTTGGGTTATGACAGCAGGCATGCACTAATACCACGTCACCGGCCGGCACTGTGGCGAGTTCAGCGAACATCGCCTCTTCTTTCAGGCCTTTAGTGTCGTAATCGTAGTAGGCGTATTCTTTGACTTTCAGGCCCGCAGCCTGAAACATCGAAATGTGGTTGGCCCAGGTTGGACTGGTGACCCAAATAGTCGCATCCGGGTTGGCCTTTTTGATAAATTCAGCAGCGACGCGCAGCGCACCGGTACCGCCTGGCGTGTGCGCCGTGGTGGTACGGCCTTCCAACAATACTTTATGCGGGCCAAACGCCAGTTTTTCGATATGAGCGTTGAAGCTTAAATCGCCAGCCATGCCGATATAAGTTTTGCTGTCTTCGTTATCCAGCCGCAGCTTTTCCGCTTTTTTCACACATTCCAGCACAGCCGTGTGGCCCGCTTCGTCTTTGTAGACACCGACACCCAGGTCCACTTTCAGTGGATTCGGATCTTCTTTGTACGCGGCCATTAAACCCAAAATCGGATCTGTCGCTACCGGCTGTAAACGAGAAAACATAAAGTGCTCACCTGTTACTGTTGCTGATACTGTTAAAAATTCTTCGGCTGCAGCATAACCTCAGCCTGCATGCGCGGTGGTCTGATGTTATCAGGCCAGCAGCGCCGGCAAAGTCAGCGCGACTGCAACCAGCAGCGCCAGCTCTTTACCGTGAAATAAGTTTTGTGTGAATGCTTCGGAATCAATGATGCCGATAACAGCGCCATCAGCGCCAAGCAGTGGCAAACAAGCTTCGGCCTGGACTTTCGGGTCGCAAGTGTAATACTCGCCGCCTTTTGCCAGATAAGCCGCCACGTCGTTGATAATCCGCCCCTGCCCCGACAAGCCAACAGTACTGTTATTACTGATGGCCGCAAATTCGGCGGTTAGTGGAAATTCTGCCCGGCTTTCAGCGCCGAAATAGGCCAGTTTCACTAACACAGTTTCGCCGGCCGAATTCTTCCTGCGCTGATACACACCAAACCAATGGCTGGCGCTCTGCGCCTGATAAAACTGGACGATAGCAGTGACTTTGGCCAGCAATTGCTGGTTAGCGTCAGTTTGCCCGCCCAGGATCGGCGCCAAATCATATGGTTCTTCCGCCAGCTGGCCAAATAAAGAACAACTGCCGCCTTCGCCGAGTTCCGGTACCCGGAACTGCCATTGTACGGTGCTGGCCGGCGCTAAAGTTGTGAGCTGCAGCTGATAATCTGCCACTTGCTGGTAAAAATCAGCGGAAATAGTATCGCTCTGTACGCCGCAGCGTGCGAGATATGCTTGAATCGACATTTGAAGCAAAATAGCCGTCCAGATTTCTAAAAATGCCGCAGCAGTCTACCAGATTGAGGCAAAAATCCAAGACTTTGCGGGGAAATTCAGCGTTTACGCCAGCAGCTGCAATAGATTAAAACGGAAGCATTGCTGTGCGCCTTGTGTTGCTTTATCTTGCCACGATTCCAGGCTGAACAACAGCGCACGACGAAACGGAACCGAGCATGAGTTCAAAAAAAATCTCCTTAGCCGACTGGCAACAGCAACTCGGCGGCCAGGCCACGGCAAAACCAACAACACCTGCCGGCGATAGTCTGGTTTACAGCACCGACAGCGGTCGCATTGACGCACCTAAAGCAGAAAAAGCCACAGGCCAGGCCTTTGCTGACGGCTTTTTGCGCTTAAAACGTGAAACTAAAGGCCGTAACGGCAAAGGCGTCATCACCATCGCCGGCATCGCCGAACCCGAAGAAAAGCTCGCTGAAATCGCCGCACTGCTGAAAAAGAAATGCGGCTGCGGCGGCGCGGTCAAAGACGGCATTATCGAAATTCAGGGCGACAAACGCGAAGTCATCCAACAAGAACTGACCAAACTCGGCTACAAACACAAGTGGTCGGGGGGGTAAAAACGGGGTTTCGAGACGCAAACTGCTTTGCGTCTCGCCGTTTTTACGGTGAGCCGGGGATCTCATGCAGCCAACAGTTTGGCTGCATGCCCGGCGAACGCCCGAACCTATGGTGAGGGCCGGGAGGTGCTCCGCGACGAGCCGGAAGAAGTCAGTATTTCTTCATGACAACAAAAAAGCGGCCGAAGCCGCTTTTTCAGATCAAACATTCAACCCTATCACCGGCTATAACGCTGTTGATATTTCTGGTGCAGATCTTTTTGTTTGTTGTTTAAATCAACCGCACGGCCGTCAATCCACATCGAACTGATTTTGCTGCTGCGGTAATCCAGAATGTCGCCTTCAGACACCACCACTGTCGCGGCTTTGCCCACTTCCAAAGAACCGAGTCTGTCGTCAACACCGGCGATTTTGGCTGCATTTAATGTCACAGCAGCCAGTGCCTGTTCTTTATCCAAACCAAAAGCCACCGCCTGACCGGCGCCAAAGGCCAGGTTACGGCTATCCCAGTAACTGCCAATCGCCAGGGCGAAAGTGACACCGGCTTTGGCCAGCTTGGCCGGTGTGGCATAAGCAGTGTCGACGGCTTCGTCGTCACGATCTGGAATACCAAAAGGTGAGCCGAAGATCACCGGCACTTTCCGCGCCGCCAGCTCATCAGCAACGCGCCAGCTGTCACGGCCGCCGACAATGGTCAGCTTCAGCTGATATTTGTCAGCCAATGCGATGGCCTGACGGATTTGCCGGGCATCTTCAGCATGAGCAAACACTGCACGTTCACCGCTGAATACCGGGATCATGGCTTCCCAACGCGAATCCAACGCTTTAATAGCACCAGCTTTTTTCGCATCGACATAGGCTTTGGCCTGCGCCATGGTGTCATACAGCTTTTGCAGATCTTCAGCGTTTTGCTTGGCTAACTCTTCTGGCTTTTTCGGATTCCACGGCGAGCTCAGCACACTGGCATTCGGCCAGTTGATGTGCAAAGCAACACCGGCTTTGACCGTCGCGTCCTGCCAGCTCCAGGCATCAAGCTGCATCAGGCTGCTTTGGCCCATCAGCAGGCTACCGGCCGGGAATACCAGGCTGTAACTGATGCCATTAGAGCGCACAGTTGGGATCACATCCGATTGGGCGTCGTACGCCACTTGTGCCCGCACGTCCGGGTTAGTATCCGTCACTTCATGGGTATCATCGGTGGCGCGCACCGCTTCAATCTCCACCAGACCTAGCTGGTTAGCAAGCGCAATCAGGCCCGGGTAAACATGCTTACCCTGCAGTTCAACCACAGTGCCGCCGGCTGGCGCTGACAAGTCTTTGCCGATGGCGGCAATTTTGCCGTCAACCATCAACAGGTCGGTGTTTTCCAGCACGCCATTGCTGACCGTATGTAAGGTCGCATCGTTCAGTAATACTGCGCCTTGCTGCGCTGCTGCCGGTACCGGCGAGGTCGCCAGTGCCGGGGTGGCAAAAGCTGCGATGCAAAGCAGCGACAGGCTATTCAATTTAAAAGTCATCTGAAGCTCCTTTGCTTAGTGTTGATGAGCGTGTTGTTGCGCACCTGCGACACGGCCAAAAGCCAGGTCCAGGTAGTCGCCGTTGTCTTCACAGTGCCAGATTGGTTCTGGTTTTTTCATCTCACCACCACTGCCCGCTTTGGCGCTGTCCGGTGCTTTTAACACTTTTTGGATCAGCTGTTGTTTCTCGCGTTCAATACCGGCATTAAGCGTCATATCGACATTACGATCATAGTACTTGGTGCCGTCAATCCAGGTCTGCATCGCTTTGGCATAAACTGACAACGGATGCTCTGACCACAACACAAAGTCTGCTTGCTTCCCTTCAGCAATAGAACCGACTTTCTGATCAACTTTCAGTTGAATAGCCGGGTTGATCGTGACCATCTTCAGTGCGTCTTCTTCTGACATACCGCAGTATTTCACCGACTTGGCCGCTTCCTGATTTAACCGGCGCTGTAAATCCGGGCTGTCAGAGTTCACAGATACCACCACACCCTGGTCTGCCATCAGACAAGTGTTGGTTGGGATAGCATCTTTTACTTCCATCTTGTACGCCCACCAGTCGGCAAAAGTTGACGCGCTGGCCCCATGCTCTTTCATTTCCTTGGCGGTTTTGTAACCCTCAAGAATGTGCGTGAAAGTGGTGACTTTAAAGCCGGTTTCATCCGCCAGCTTAATCAGCATCAGAATTTCTGAAGCGACATAAGAGTGGGTGTGGACAAACCGCTTGTTGTCGAGAATTTCCACCAGCGTCTGCAGGCGGTAATCAACGCGTGGCGGCACTGTGCGTTTTTGCTCTGACGACGATAAGTCATCGTAAGCTGCCCAGGCGGCTTTGTATTCTTTGGCGGCCTGGAACGCATCACGAATGGTGGTTTCCACGCCAACGCGGCTCTGCGGATAACGGCTGGTGTAGTTATCACCCCAGTTTGATTGCTTGACGTTTTCACCGAGCGCAAACTTGATGCTTGCTGGTGCAGCTTTAAACTTCAGGCCTTCAGGAGACACGCCCCAACGCAGCTGGATCACCTGCGCTTTGCCACCGATTGGGTTAGCACTGCCGTGCAGCAGCTGTGCTGTGGTGGTTCCACCGGCTAAACCGCGGTAAATATTGATGTCATCCGGGTTTAACACATCGCCGATATGCACTTCTGAGGTCACCGCGTCGGAGCCTTCGTTAACGCCTGATTCAATGGCGATATGCGAGTGCTCATCGATGATGCCGGCAGTTACATGCATGCCGGTGGCGTCAATTTCGACAAAACCTGACGGCGTTTTTAAGTTTTTGCCAATTTCAGTGAACACACCATCGCGGACAATCACATCGGTATTTTCCAGCTTACCGGCTTTGTCCGAAGTCCAGACCGTGGCATTTTTGATATGTACGTTCTGGCGTTGCGGTGCGTTTGCCACACCATATGCCTGATTCGGCATGCTCAGCTGCGACAATAAAGTGCTGTCTTCAGCTTTTTTCTCATCGGCTTTAACAGCTGCAGCCTGACGGCTTAGTGTCAGCGCCTGCTGACTGCCATCCGGCAGCTGTAAGGTGCCCTGGAGCAAATTGCCAGCCATCGAACCGCTAAACAGTGCCACACCGTCACCGGCGTCAACGTCTTTGAGGCTAAAACCAAACTGCACCTGCTGTTTGTCGACACTGAGGTTTTCCAGCTTGGCTTCTTTTTCACCTTGCTGCACTTTGCCTTCGACTTTACCCAAAGCACCGCTTAAGTTCAGTTTCAGTGCTTTACCAGCAACATTCAGCGCGTAATCACCGGCCACATCGGCGTTTTGCAGCGGTTTAAACTGAGTTTCGACACCGCGGTTCCAGGTCGCAACAATTTCACCGTCTTTAAATAAATCGCCTTTACTGACGACTAAATCAGCCTGATAACCACTGGCTATCCGGCCGAGCTGGCCTGGCATACCAATCAGTTCAGCCGGCACTGTGGTTAACGCCGCCAGCGCTTTTTCAGTGCTGAGACCATATTTAATTGCGGTACGAACGTTTGGCCAGAACTTGGCTTTATCGTCCAGCTTGTGGGTAGTCAGGGCAAAATTCACTCCGGCTTTTTCCAGCGCGCCTGCGTTGGTCGGTGCCCGTTCCCAATGACGTAAATCCGCCAGACTAACATCAAGCTGGTCATCCAGCTTACCGACACTTGGCGCGGCCGGATAAGCCAATGGCACAATCAGGTTGCGACCGGTCTTTTTCACATCCGCCGCCCGCACGTACTCATAACCGGAAGCGACCAGCGCGACTTTTGGCAAGTTGAATTCTTTTAACAGACTGTCAGCACGCAGCAGGTTACGCTCGTTATTGACTTCAAACACCAGACCGGTCTGATTTAACTGACCAAGCGCGGCTAAAGCGGCGTTAAAAGGTACTGGTTCGCGGAATAAACGCCAGTCGGCTTTGCCGTATGCTTGCTGATACCACTGCGCATCGGCCAGCGTCTGACGCACCAGCGCAATACTGCCCATCAGGGAAGACGGATAACTTTGTTTCGAGCTGCCCGGGTCAAACGATAAAAAATGCTGACCATCGGCATTTAAAATCAGCTCGCCTGGCAAGCCTTTGCCGGTCGAAGCAACCACGGCCTGGCCGCGGAAAATACCGTCCTGACGGGCAGACTGTACTGTGGTGAAACCTTGCTGCTGATAAGCTTTGGCATCATCAGCATTTGGCATAAAACTGTCAGCCCAGCGCTGTTCGGCATGGATTGCGGCGTTGACTGCATTGCCACCTCTACGTGGGTTCTGATACATCGGGCCATCGCCACGACCACCGCTGCGCTCTGAGGACGCTTTTTCCACACCATATTGGCCATATAAATCGATAAAACCCGGATACAGGTGGTAGCCGGCGACATCAATCTGGCGAAAGCCTGCCGGGATTTTTAAATTGGTGCCAACAGCAGTGATTTTGCCGCTTTGCACCAGCACAGTGGCATTGCTCAGCGTTTTGCCGGGTTCGGTATGCACAACCGCTCCGGTGAAAGCCAACAGCTGAGCACTATTATCACGGATGCCCTGCAGCGGCTGCGTTGGATCAGCCCATGCTGGCGCAACAGCACAGACAACCGCTGCACTGAGCAGCGATAAACGAAGTGGCTTCATTCTGATGTTCCTGAATTAAGTGATTGTTTTTTGAGTAAGCTTTTGCGTGTTCACACTGAAGTTTAAGCGGGACAGTTCCTGCTCGGCCAACGGCATGCTGAAGTAATAACCCTGTACCAGATAACAAGTATTGTTCAGCAGGAATTCGACCTGCTCTGCGGTCTCAACCCCTTCGGCTACAACCCGCAGGTCCATTTTCTGCGCCATCGCAATAATGGCCGCAGTAATGTCCATGTCGTTTTTGTCGTCCGGAATGTCTTTGACAAAAGAGCGGTCGATTTTCAGTTCATCAACAGGGAAACGCTTCAGATAACTCAGCGAAGAATAGCCTGTACCAAAGTCATCAATTGATAAAGCCAATCCGAGCCGTTTTAACTCATTGAGCTGGGTAATGGCCGCATCAGTGTCGCCCATTAGCATACTTTCGGTAATTTCCAGAATCAGATACTCCGGCAAAGCGCCGGTACGTTTGAGGATGCGCTCCACCAGGCCCGGTAAATCCTGATCGGTAAACTGACGGGCTGACAGGTTCACGGACACAGTCACCAGCAAGCCACGGGCGTGCTGGCGCGCCAGAAAACGGCAGGCTTCCCATAATATCCACTCGCCGATTTGCACAATTAAACCGGTCGATTCGGCGACCGGAATAAACTTCAGTGGCGGCACCATAGTGTTGTCCGGCCGCAGCCAGCGCAGCAGCGTTTCGTAACCTTTGACTTCATTGGTGCGGATATCAATTTTTGGCTGGTAATACAGCAGGAACTGTTGCTCGCGAATGGCCTCACGCAGCTGGTTTTCGATTTGCAGCCGGTCATTGGCGGCGTCATTGAGTTCCTGACTAAAGAAATGGTAAGTATTTTTGCCGCGCGCTTTGGCTTCATACATCGCAAGGTCAGCGTGTTTGAGCAGCATTTCCTCTTCGTCGGCGTCCTGCGGCGCTATGGTGATGCCGATACTGGCGCTGATGGCTACATCATGGCCTGCCAGTCGTACCGGCTGAGCAAAGGCTTGCTGCAGATTCTCGGCAATAGTTGCTGCTGCTTTGCGATCGGAAATGCCGCTTAAAATCACCGCGAATTCATCGCCGCCGAGCCGCGCAATCGTATCTTCTTCGCGCAGCCGGCTAATCAGCCGCCGTGCCACTTCTTTGAGCAGTTCATCGCCGGCATCATGGCCGAGGGTATCGTTAATGCGTTTGAA
Organism: Rheinheimera texasensis DSM 17496; assembly: GCF_000711985.1. Taxonomy (GTDB): domain Bacteria; phylum Pseudomonadota; class Gammaproteobacteria; order Enterobacterales; family Alteromonadaceae; genus Pararheinheimera; species Pararheinheimera texasensis. The sequence continues at coordinate 17,722 of NZ_KL544007.1, read as the reverse complement.
TTCATCTAAATCAAAATACAACAGCGCAAAGTGGTAATAACCCCGTGCCGCCATCGCTATCGCTTTTCTCAGCTGATCACGGAAATAACTGCGGTTGGCAAGGCCGGTCAGCACGTCGTAATACGCCAGTTGTTCCATTTTGCGCTGACTTTCTTTAATAAAAGAAATGTCCTGCATGGCACAGACATAGTTACTGACATCACCTTTATCATCACGAATAGGCGCTATCGCCAGGCTGGCCCAGAATTGTTTGTTACCCTGTTGCAGCAGCATATCGCCACGCCAGTGATGACGCTCCTGCAGACTTTGCAAAATATCTTCGCCAACAAAGCGCATTTCGTGCGCAAACAACAAGGACAAAGGTTTGCCCAGTACCGTTTCCGGCTCGGCGGCAATCATTTCCAGTAAGAATGGGTTGACGTACTCGACTACCAGCGCGCTGTCGGTCAGCACTATGCCTGAGCTGGAAAAGGCTACGGCTTTACTCAGTTTACGTGTCGCCCGCTCTGCTTCTTCTTTTTCCTGAATACGGGTATTGAGACCACCGATGAGCTGGGTGATTTCATCGGACATCCGGGCAAAAGCGCGGTTTAACAAACCTATTTCATCGAAGCGATCGTCCAGTTCAATTTTTTCACCGTCGTTGTGCGACAACCTCTGCACGGCATTGGCCAGATTGGTCAGCCGTTTCAGGACAAATTTATAGATAAAAAACTGCAGAGCCAGCGCCACAATCAGCGCCACCAGCAAAAATAACAACACCACTTTATTGCGGTAGTCCTGTAGCCCTTTCACCACGTCAGCTTTGGCGTGATACAACATCACGTGCCAATCGAGCCGGTCTATCCGCGCGGTCGATGCGACGTAATTTTCCACTTCACGGCTGAGCTGCCCCTGTGCCGATGGCCTGGCCAGCACACTTTGCATAAATTGATGTAATTCAGCCTGTTGCGGTTTGATACCAACAGCCAGTTGATTCATCGCCGGCTTGGCGATTTGCCGCTGCAGGCTGTTTTGCGCGTCCAGTAATAAATTACCTTTGCCGTCAAATAACATGGCCTGCCGGCCGGGCTCCCACTGCGAAATCTGCCCCAAATCGGCAAAAATGTCGTCCAGTACCAAATCGGTACCGGTGATACCAACAAACTCGTCATTGATATAGACCGGGATCACCAGGCTGGTCATCCATTTTTGCCAGATTGAGTCGTAATACAGCGGTGTCCAGCGCGGTAACCTGGCCGGATTTTGCTCGGGCGTCGCTATCGAAAAAAAGATATCTTTGCGAAAATCATGATCGGCAGGAATTTCCAGCGCCCAATCGGCAGGGGAGATGCGGATAAATCCATCTTTGGAAATAAAATAGAAATTAAAGAAGTCTTCGAGCAGCACAGGTGCCAGTTGCTGCCACAACTGCTGTGTCTGGCCAAAATAGCCGTGCGGCTGACGCTGGAAATTTTGTTGCTGCTGAAACGCCGCCGACAAATCATCTTTACTGCGCAAGCTGCCGTCGGCATAACTTTCGGCCTGATGTTCCTTTACTGCTGGGTGTTGCTGCAGATAACGGCTTACAACCTGATTCGCGCTGATGGCCTTTTTTTCTTTCTGCCAGAATTCATTATCCAGCTGCCTGGCATAGCGCGAAGTGGTTTGTTCGAGCTCAGCGTGTTCCTGGTCAATCAACACGTCTTGCTGTAACGCCAGCATGGCAAAAGCAATGACGGTACTGGCCAGCACTGTTAATAAAAAAACCAGTGCAGAAAATTTGATGCTGAGAGAGTTGAGCCCAGTCGTCTTGTAGATGGATTCCTTCACGGGTTACGCCTGCTCGTTGAAAGTCCGATCACTGGACGTTGCGGTAGCCTGATGGTAAAACACTGTGAGATCAATGTACTCAAGTGCACAAAACTTATAGCATTATTGCATGCTAAATCGCTAAATGAGAATCCGACGATGAAAAAACTATTCACAACTTTCGTAGCAGCTGCCGCGCTTTCCGCTGCAGCACAGGCAGCAACCGCTTTTACCGACGCCAAAGACGCGGTGGATTACCGCCAGTCTGCCTTTACCATGATCCGGCACAATACCGGCGACATCGGTGAGATGTTGCAGGGTAAAGTGCCATTTGATGCCAAACGCGTACAACAACGTGCTGACGCACTGGCTGCTTTAGCGCCATTGCCGTGGCCAGCCTTCAGTACTGCCGGCACCGAAACTGGCGGTGGTGATGCAAAAGCAGAGATTTGGGCCGATTTTAAAGATTTCACCGCCAAAGCAGACAAATTCCAACTGGACGCCAAAGCACTGCAAACTGCAGCACAAAGTGGCGATCAAGCCAAAATTAAAGCGGCTTTTGCTACTTTCCGTGGCAACTGCAAAGCCTGTCACGACAAATACAAAGCCGATTAATTTCGCTCAACGAAAAGGCTAATAGCAAAAACAAAACGGAGCTTTGGCTCCGTTTTTTGATATCACAGCACGCCAATCGTCTGCAGGTCGGTCAAAACTTGTGGCCAGAGCGCACTGCCCTGCCAGCCCATCAGACCGCAAAACAAAATCAGCGCCAACAGCAAGTATTTGAAGCTGTTCAGCAGTTGCGGTGCCGGCGTATTCGCTGGAAGTACCTTGCGGCCATGCCACATGGCACTAATCACTCTGTCGCCACGCCACTGGTGCAGCACAGCAGCTAATACATGCAGCGCAACCAACCCCAGTAACAGATTAAATCCCAGCTCGTGCCAGCTGCCGGCCAGACTACTGAGCCAGTCCGGCACCAGACTATACAGCGGCCCTTCCGTCATCACTTCGTCAGTGGTCATCAGCCCAGAAAAAAATTGCAGAGCTACTAACAGGATGAGTGCCAGAATCATCAGTGCTGAAAGCGGATTGTGCCCGACAGCAGGTGTTTTGGTAGCCAGATAATGCCGTAATTGTCTAAAACCAGGTACAAAATGGCGAAAACGCGCCGTGTCACTGCCAATCAGCCCCCAAATCAGCCGCGCTCCTAGCAGGGACGCCAACGTGTAAGCCAACAGCTGATGAATGCCATACCATTCCTGCTCAGCGCTGTACCAAAGCCCACCCAGCAGCAGTACCTGCAACCAGTGAAACAGCCGGACTGCCAGGTCAAACACCGGCGTGAGGGCAGATTGAATTTGTTGCATATAACACCTGATCTTCTGTGATAATCTAAGTTTTCCAAGTCAAAATGAGCGCATCTGCATGAAAATTATAAAAAATATGTTAGCAGTCGTCATAGCGTTGCTGGCGATAGCCGCTATAGCCGCCTATTGGATGGTGCACCAAAGCCTGCCTTTATATCAAGGTCAACTGAGCGCAGCAGTACAGCAACAGGTCGTATCCAGCCGTGATGCTCAGGGTTATCTGAGTATCCGGGCACAAAACCGCGGCGATGCCGCCTTTGCGCTCGGGTTTGCCCATGCCCAGGAACGTTATTTTCAGATGGATTTACTGCGACGTAACTCAGCCGGAGAACTGGCAGAGTTATTTGGCGCGGCCGCACTAGATTTTGATAAAAAACAACGCATGCATCGTTTCCGCGACCGGGCGGACGCCATTTTACGCGAATTACCGAAACAGCAACGCGACATGCTGGAACGCTACGCCGCCGGAGCAAACGCAGGCTTACAACAGCTTGGATTGCCGCCATTTGAATACTTGTTGCTGACTCAAAAGCCGCGCCCCTGGCAAAGCGCCGATTCACTGCTGGTCATTTACAGCATGTTTCTGGATTTGCAGGGCTCATTAGGCAAAGATGAGCTGGCACAAGGTGCCCTGAAAGCAGCATTACCGCTGGAGTGGTATCAGTTTTTAACTCAGCACAGCAGTGACTGGCAGGCAGCCATCGACGGCTCTGAAGCCAAGGCATTGCCACTGCCGGCAAACCCGCTGCCTGCATTGTTAAAAGCCATTCCGGCGCAGGCGTGCCGCGATTGTGGCTTAACTGACAGCCGCGATATCGGCTCGAATAACTTTGCCGTTGCCGCCAGCGCCAGCAAAGATGGCCGCGCTATTCTGGCCGACGACATGCACTTAGGCATTAGGGTGCCGGGCACTTGGTATAAAGCGCAAATGAGCTGGTCTGAAGGCGACAAACAACACAACATCGCCGGTGTCACTCTGCCCGGCACGCCAGCGGTAGTCGCCGGCAGCAACGGCCATATTGCCTGGGGCTTTACCAACAGCACTGCCGACTGGCATGACGTCATTGCCCTCAAGCTGGACGCCAGCGGGCAAAAATATCAGACACCGGCCGGTCTGCAGGAATTTAGCTACAACAACGAAGTGATTAAGGTCAAAGGCGAAGCCGATGTGGTGCTGCTGGTCAAAGAAACCCAATGGGGCCCGGTCATGCCAGCACCATTTGATAAATTTGCGCTGCGCTGGGTGGGTTATGACCGCGAAAGTCTGAACCTGAATTTACTGGCACTGGAGACAGCGCAAAGCAGCAGCGAAGCATTAGCTCTTGCACCCAGTATCGGCGTACCGGCGCAGAACCTGCTGGTTGCCGACAGCAAAGGTCAAATCGGTTGGACCATCATCGGTGCCATCCCATCCCGCCAGTTACAAGACTGGGATACGCCGCAGGACTGGAGTGAAGGTAAAAACTACTGGTCCGGTTATTTGTCTGCCAAAGATTATCCACAAATCTATGCGCCAAAAGACAGCCGGCTCTGGACCGCCAATGCCCGTTCGGTCGGCGGCGATGCGTTAGCGGTGCTTGGTAATGGTGGCTATGACTTAGGCGCCCGTGGCAAACAAATCCGCGACCGCCTGTTTGCCATAGCGCAGCACGACGAAAAATCACTGCACGATATTCAGCTCGACCATGAAGCGTTATTCCTCCAGCGCTGGCAACAGCTGTTATTGCAAGTGCTGACACCTGAATTTGTCGCCGCACAGCAACTGCAGCAATACCGCCAGTGGATTGAAACCGACAGTAAGGCCGCCAGCCGTGATGCCATCGGATATAGTCTGCTACGCGCCTTTCGCGACAAAACGCTGGAGCTGATGTTTGCACCACTAGCCGCACAACTGGAAGCGCAGCAGCTGCGCCTACGTGATCTAAAAATGGTGCCGGAAACACCGGCCTGGGCGCTGTTACAAGCCCGACGCGGCGATACCCTGCCTGGAAGCTTCCAGAGCTGGGATGCACTTTTGCAACAAGCCGTACTGGATTCGGTCGCACAGCTTAAAGCGCAAACCGAAGGCGATTTAAGCAAAGCACGCTGGGGAACGCTCAACAGCGCTGAAATTCAGCATCCATTGACTAAAGCGCTGCCATTTCTCGGCCGCTGGTTAAATATGCCGGCCGATCCACTGGCCGGCGACCGGCATATGCCGCGAGTGCAGCTGAAGGTACACGGACAGAGCGAACGCATGGTGGTATCGCCAGGCCACGAAGCCGACGGCATTTTAGTGATCCCGGCCGGTCAGTCCGGTCATCCGCTATCAGAGTTTTACGCGGCCGATCACGCCTATTGGCTTGGTGAAAAACCGCTGGGCTTTTTGCCGCAGGCGGAAAAATATTCACTGCAATTGCTGCCACAGCGTTGACTTTAGCCATCCAGACGGAATAAGGTAACGGCTATGCAAAAAATTCTGACCACTCGCTTCTTTTTTAGCTTTACCACCCAATCCGGGAGGTAACTGGCTGCGCGTGTGTCAAACCAGTTGAAAACCTCCCAAGCCGGGAGGTTTTTTCGTTTCAGGGGATAGGAAAAATGGCAATCGAACTTGATCAAATTCGTCACGACATCAGTGACACAGACCAGCAATTGCTGGGCTTATTAGCCAAACGCCGCGCGCTGGCGCTCGCTGTGGCTGAAGCCAAACTGGCGCAAAACAAACCAATCCGCGACCAGAAGCGCGAAGAAGAGCTGTTGCTGTCGCTAATTGGTAAAGGCAAAGACTTAGGCCTCGATGCCCAATACGTCACCCGGCTTTACCATGTGATTATCGAAGATTCTGTTTTACAACAACAAGCCAAAGTACAAGGCCAGCTCAATGGCGACAACGGTCCGGTCTGCCGCGTCGCATTCCTCGGCCGGCAGGGCTCCTACAGTTATTGGGCGACGCAAAAATACTTCACCCGCCGCGCCGAAAAACTGATTGAAATTGGCTGCGACAGCTTTAACGAAATCGTGCAGGCGGTGGAAACCGGCCACGCCGATTACGCCGTGTTACCGATTGAAAACACCTCCAGCGGCAGTATCAACGAAGTGTTTGATCTATTGCAGCACACGCGGTTATCGATCGTGGGTGAACTAACCCACCCGATTAAACATTGTCTGCTTGGATTACCTGGCACTGATCTGAGTAAGATCAAACAGATTTGCGCCCACCCGCAAGTTATCGCGCAGTGTAGTCAATATCTGCAGACACTCAGCAACGTCAAAATCGAATATTGCGACGCTTCGAGTGATGCCTTTAACCGGGTACGTCAGGCGCAGGATTTGTCCGTGGTCGCCATTGGCGGTGAAGAAGGCGGCAAACTCTATGGCCTCGAAGTCTTAGGCCGTGAACTCGCCAACCAAAAAGACAATGTCAGCCGTTTTATTGTGGTCGCGCGTAAACCAATCAATGTGGCCAAAGCCATTCCGGCCAAAACCACTTTTATTATGTACACCGGCCAGCAACCGGGCGCTTTGGTCGACGCTTTAACAGTACTGAAACAACATGGTATCAGCATGGGCAAACTGGAATCGCGGCCAATCCCGGGCAATCCATGGGAAGAGATGTTTTATGTCGACGTCTTTGCCAACCTCGATGACTACGCAATGAAACGGGCGCTGGATGAACTGAATCGCATCACCCGCTTTGTCAAAGTATTGGGCTGTTATCCGAGCGAGGATGTGGCACCGACAGTGGTGCAGCCTTGACAGCAGTTCGCTCAGGCATCTATACCGGAAGCTACAGCATGCTGCGGGGGAGAGATCATGAAACAAGTGCTATGGCTTAGCTGGCTGATTTTTCCTGCAGCTATTGCCGCCGAATGCCCGGTGCAATTAGCGACCTTTCATATCTATGAGCGCACAGGTAAACAGCTAGGTTGTCTTGACCAATGGCAACAACAGTTATTTGCAGAGCTTGGGTGTCCATTGCAGTTTGTTAGCGGCAACCCGTCAGTTGCGCAAAAAGAAACGGCGTTACAACGAGATAAGATCCAGCTGGTCACAGGGCTGGTTAAATCTCCCAAACGCAGTTTCCAGTTCAGTGAGGCTTTTGCTGTCAGTAAAAGCCGGCTGTACCGGCGTAGTGGCGCTCCACAATGGGACCAGATTAAAAGCTGGTGCGACCCTATGATGCAACAAGCGACTATCGTCGCGATGTCCGGTTTATATCTGGGTGAACAGGTTGAAAAGTTACGCCACGATAAAAACTGCAGCAAATGGTTTATTGAAAATCCGCGAGGTCTCGAACAGACCTTTGCTCTATTGGATGGTAACAGAGCTGATTTGTTGATTAGCCCGGAAGTTTATCTGCGCCGTTTACCGGCTGAGCAACGGTCGCAATACAAGGCTTTAGCGCTGCCCGTTGACGACGGTTTATTACGCATTGCTTTTTCCGCGACAGTCCCAACCGACTTTATCCAAAGAGTCGACGAACTCATCTTGAAAAAAAGGGCTGAACAATCAGCCCTTTGTGATATGGATGTGGTCTCAAATCACACAGAAAATCTTACAAAGCCACCGACTGTGCCGGTTCAGCAATAGAGACGTTGATCCCAAGCGCTGTCAGTTTGGCCTGTAGGGCATCCTGCGCCTGCGGTTCGCCGTGAACCAGATAAAACTGTGGTTTACCGCCGATATGTTTGGCCCAGGCCAGCAATTGGCTTTGGCCGGCATGCGCAGAAAAACCGCCGATGGTATGGATAGCCGCCCGCACCACTAATGGCTGACCGAGAATTTTCACCCGAGTTTCGCCGTCAATCAACCGGCGTCCTAAGGTTCCCTTGGCCTGAAAACCAACAAAAATCAGATGGTTGACGTTTTTCCACAGGTTGTGTTTAAAGTGGTGCAGGATGCGGCCACCGTTACACATGCCGCTGCCGGCGATGATAATCGCGCCCTGATTAATCCGGTTGAGAGCCATCGATTCTTCGACATCTTTGGTCAGATGCAAAATCGGCAAAAACGATTTCAGATCTTTGGCGCCATAACGGGCAAACACCTGCGTATCTTTGTGATCAAACTCTTTGATCAGCTTGTCGTAAATCTGCGTGATCTCGATCGCCATCGGGCTGTCCAGCACCACCATGCGTTGCTTTAGCCGGCCCTGATGATATAACAAGCCTAAGTAATACAAAATTTCCTGCGAGCGACCCAGTGCAAACGCCGGGATAAACACATTGCCACCGGCTTTGTGCGCCGCATCCAGCGCGCTGGCAAATTCTTCCAGGGTATTGTCCAGACATTGATGGTCGCGGTCACCATAGGTACTTTCCATCAACACCACATCTGCGCTCTCAATTAGCGACGGGTCGTGCATCAGTACGGTGGCCGGATTGCCCAAATCGCCGGAAAACACCAGGTGGCGCATCGCTTTATGGGCTTTGATCCAAAGTTCAACGATGGCCGAGCCCAGAATATGCCCAGCGTCGTGCAAGCGTAGTGTCAAGCCTTCTAGCACGTCCGTGTCCTGCTGATAAGGCAAAGGCTCCAGACTGTCAGTCACCGCCATGACATCTTTGAGACTCATGATCGGGTCTTGCTCCGGCTTACCGAGCCGCGCCCGTTGCCGGTTCTGCCACTCCAGATCTTTGATATACAGCGAAAACGCATCTTTTAACAAAATTGGTAACAGACTGGCTGTGCCTTCTGAACAAAAAATCCGGCCGCGGAATCCACGCGCTACCAGTAACGTGAGCAAACCACTGTGATCGATATGGGCATGCGACAAAATGACTGCGTCAATATCTTTGGGTCTGAACTGAAAACGGAACTTATGCAAGTCTGTTACCTGATCGCCGCCCTGCTGCATCCCGCAATCCAGCAACACATTCCGGCCGTTCCACTGCAATAAATAACAAGACCCGGTCACCTGACGGGCCGCGCCTAAAAATGTTAAACGTGCATCTAATGGCATGACAGCTTCCTTCTGGAGAGACAGGCCTAACTTACACCAAAAAAAATTGGGACATGTTAGGCTAGATCAAACTATTGATTTGTGACACTTCATGCCATCAATACAGGGAAACAGACAGGACTTTTTTATGAAAGCAAAAAACCCGTTAGAAGCCCGTCACTTCAGTTCGGCGCGTGACGCTTTAGAGCAGGCGCTGGAACTGCAGGACCATCCGTCGTACCGCCTTGCTTTTGCCGATACTGAATTTCTGATGCAAGACGAATTACGTTCAGCCCGCCTGCAGCTGGAGTACCTGAAGCCGCAATTAATTCTGGAACAACATCAGGTCAAAGCCACTGTCGTGGTGTTTGGCAGTGCGCGTTTTTTGTCGCCGGAACAAGCGTCGCTTAAGTTGGCGCAGGCGCAGCAACAACTGGCATTGGCCCCTGACGAACCCCGACATCAGCAGCTGTTGCAACAAGCCAAACGTCAGGTGCGTAACAGCCGTTATTATGTTGAAGCACAACGCTTTGCCGAACTGGTGACCCAACACAGTCTGCACTGCCCAAAAAGCGCCCTGACGATTATCAGCGGTGGTGGCCCCGGTGTGATGGAAGCGGCCAATCGCGGCGCTTATCAGGTCGGCGGCAAAAGTATCGGCCTCAATATCGTGCTGCCACACGAGCAAAAACCCAACCCTTACATCACGCCGGAGTTTTGTTTCCAGTTTCACTATTTTGCCATCCGCAAAATGCATTTCTTGCAACGCGCCCGCGCTTTGGTCGCCTTTCCGGGTGGTTTTGGTACTCTGGACGAGTTGTTCGAAACCCTGACCCTGCTGCAAACCGGAAAAGCCAGTAAGGTGCCGGTGGTGCTGTTTGACGAGCACTTCTGGCGCAAATTAATCAACTTTGATTTGCTGGTTGAAGAGGGGCTCATCAGCCCGCAGGATTTGACCCTGATCCGCTTTGTAGATAGCGCAGAAGCTGCCTGGCAAGTGATTTGCGACAGCTATCAGCTGCCAGCAGAATAGATTGATAGCAAGCGGTTATTTTTCAACCACTTAATCAGCTCAGATTCAATTTTCTGTCATCTCTGGCCGATAGACTGCCCGGCGTCAGGATATCTCCTGATGTTGCTTGCAGTTTTGCGGAGACATGCAGATGTATGATAAACGGATGTTAAAGCTATTATTGTGTGAACGCCTGACGCTGGCCCAGGTACCTTTCAGCCGGCACGGCAATCAAATCCGCACGGCGCGGGCAGCAGTAGAATTTCAGGAACACTCATTGGTCCTGCTCAAAACCGGCAAAGCCGAGCGTCATCTGCCGTATCACAAAGTACGTTTAAGTCAGCTGTTGCTAAATTTGCAGCCGCAGGGTGAGTTTAGCGCTTGAATAAAAAAGGCAGCCAATCTTTGGCTGCCAACAGTCGATTCACCCGACCACGTAAAACTCGTTTCAGCAATTACCGGCAAGCTGTCCATGCTTACCGGCTGTTAACAAATCAGCGCCCCTCAGAACTGATTCATGGTGTTATCTTTACCGGCTGCTTTTAATGCAGCTTCACCGGCAAAGTATTCTTTATGGTCATCGCCAATATCTGACCCTGACATATTCTGGTGTTTAACGCAGGCAATGCCCTGACGGATCTCTTGACGCTGCACACCTTTTACGTAACCCAGCATGCCGGCCTCGCCAAAATACTCTTTGGCCAGATTGTCGGTCGACAGCGCCGCCGTGTGATACGTCGGCAACGTGATCAGATGGTGGAAAATCCCTGCGCGTTTTGAGCCATCGGCCTGGAACGTACGGATACGCTCATCTGCTTCCAGCGCCAGTGCGGTGCTGTCGTAATCAACACTCATCAGTTTGGCGCGGTCATAAGCCGACACATCTTTGCCTTCTGCCGCCCAGGCATCAAACACCTGCTGACGGAAGTTCAATGTCCAGTTAAAGGACGGACTGTTGTTGTATACCAGCTTGGCGTTTGGTACCACAGCGCGAATACGATCGACCATTTCGGCGATTTGGCCAACGTGTGGTTTTTCCGTTTCAATCCACAGCAAGTCAGCGCCATGCTGCAGCGAGGTAATACAATCCAGCACCACTCGGTCAACGCCTGAGCCAGCTTTGAACTGGAACAGGCCACTTGGCAGGCGTTTCGGTTTTAACAGCTTGCCATTGGCTTTTACCACCACGTCGCCGTTCTGAATATCGTCAGCGCTTTGGATGTAGTCGCCATCCAGGAAACTGTTGTACAAATCGCCTAAATCACCAGGTTCGTTGGTCACAGCGATTTGTTTGGTAAGGCCAGCACCTAAAGAATCGGTGCGCGCCACGATGATGCCGTTTTCGATGCCAAGCTCGAGGAAGGCGTAACGTACCGCGTTAATTTTTGCCAGGAAGTCCGCATGTGGCACTGTGACTTTACCGTCCTGGTGACCACATTGTTTTTCGTCTGACACCTGGTTTTCAATCTGAATGGCGCAGGCGCCGGCTTCAATCATTTTTTTCGCCAGCAGGTAAGTCGCTTCGGCATTACCAAAACCGGCGTCGATGTCGGCGATAATCGGCACCACGTGGGTTTCAAAGTTATCGATCTTCGCCAGGATCTCTGTCACTTTGCTTTGCTGGTCGGCTGCACGGGCAGCATCCAGTTCACGGAACAAACCGCCGAGTTCACGGGCATCTGCTTGTTTTAAGAAGGTATACAGCTCTTCAATCAGCGCCGGCACTGCGGTTTTTTCATGCATTGATTGATCAGGCTGTGGTCCGAACTCAGAGCGCAGTGCTGCAATCATCCAGCCGGACAGGTACAAATAACGTTTCTTCGTGCTGCCAAAATGCTTTTTGATGGCAATCAGTTTCTGCTGACCGATAAAACCGTGCCAGCAGCCAAGTGACTGGGTGTAGCTGGCGCTGTCGGCGTCGTACTCTGCCATATCACGGCGCATGATATCGGCGGTGTACTGCGCAATGTCGAGGCCGCTGTTAAATCTGTTCTGCAGTTGCATCCGGGTTGCATATTCAGCGCTGATGGCATTCCAGGCGTTGCCATTGGCTTTAACACTTTGTTCCAGTTGCTGGACTTTCTGTAAGTAGGCTGACATCACTGCATCCTCATCGGGTTCGGGCTGTTAGGTTCTTTCTGTTTGCAGCTATGCAGGTGTTGTATGTGCCCTGCGCTGTTGCATTTCACTATAGGTTTCAGCAAAACGATTCATCCAGTTGATTTTTTTGATGCTCATCATTCATTATATGAATATGAAAAATGGTTTATTTGCCGCCGGCACAGCCAATTCACGGGGGATTTGATGAATATCAGCAAAATCGACTTAAACCTGTTGGTCTATCTGGACATGTTGCTCAGGGAGAAAAATGTCACCCGCGCCGCCAACCAGCTCAGTATCACGCAGCCGGCGATGAGCAATGGCCTGAAGCGCCTGCGCGACCTGTTGAACGACCCAATTTTGGTCAGAACCTCAGACGGCATGGTGCCAACCGAACGCGCAAAAGAACTGGCGCCTATCGTACGCGGCGTGTTGTTAACGCTGGAAGAAACGCTGCAGCCGAACAAAGAGTTTGAGCCTTCACACAGCCATCGGGTGTTTCGTATTATGGCCAGTGATTATGCGGCTTCCACGCTGATCCCTGCACTGCTGAAGCGGTTGCGGGCGCAAGCGCCCGGTACTTCGTTGGATATCATGACGCCGTCTGACGTGACCTTCCACGACGTTGAAAACGGCAAAGTGGACATGGCGATTAACCGCTTTGACCAGCTACCACAATCCTTCCACCAAAAAACCATTTGGAAAGATGCCTTTGCTTGTCTGGTGCATAAACAAAACCCGATTTTGCAGAACTTTAATTTAGATACCTATTTAAAAGGCCAGCATATTTGGGTCAGTAAAACCGGTTTTGGCGTTGGGGTCGGTATGGATCCGGCAGATGTGCAAAAACTCGGCTGGGTCGACGAAGCACTGGCCAAATTTGGTAAGCAGCGCAATATCGGCGTATTCACCCGAAACTATCATGTGGCGATGCATCTGGCCGTCGAAACCGATTTGATTGCGACCCTGCCCTATCGCGCCGCTATGCTGTATAGAAACGACAGCAGCATGCAGGTACTGGACCCGCCTTTCCCCATCCCGTCTATTGAACTGAAGATGATTTGGAGCCCGTTATTGCATCAGGACGCCAGCCATATCTGGTTGCGCCGATTGATTGTCGAGATTGCGGATGAATTGAGTTAGGCAAATGGCAGACATATGGTGTCTGAGCCAGATTGCGGATAAAAAAAGAGGGGCGGTTGGGATGCCCCTCTTTGCTTCGGGTTACACTAAAAGCTCATACGCTGGCAGGGTCAGGAAGTCCACCAACTCATCAGCTGTGGTGATACTTAGCAATAAAGCCGCCGCTTTGTCAAAGGATTGTTGTTGCCATAGCTCTTCCCCAACTTCGGACCGAACGACGGCACTTTCTTCTGTTAACATCTGGCTGAACAAAGCCTTGGTAATTAATTGCCCGTTTGACAATGACTTACCATGTTTTATCCATTGCCAGATTGAAGTTCTGGAAATTTCTGCGGTGGCCGCATCCTCCATCAGGCCATAGATCGGCACGCAGCCTTTGCCGCTGATCCAGGCGGCAATATATTGCAGTGCCACGCGGATATTAGTCCGCATCCCGGCTTCGGTCCGCTCGCCTTCGCTCGGTTGCAGCAGCTCGGCTGCGCTGATTGGCGCGTCCTGTTCACGCAGTACATGTAACTGATTCGGCTTTTCACCGAGTTTGGCGTCAAAGACAGCATTGGCTGTAGCGGCAAGCCCCGGATGCGCCACCCAGGTACCGTCATGGCCGTTATTTGCTTCCAGTGATTTATCTGCCGTCACTTTTTGCAAAATGGCCGCATTGGCCACCGGATCTTTCGCCGGAATAAAAGCAGCCATACCGCCCATAGCCAGCGCCCCCCGTTTGTGACAAGTTTTAATCAGCAACCGGGAATATGCGCTTAAAAACGGCTGATTCATCGTTACCACTTGCCGGTCAGGCAAAACGCGGTCTGGATGATTCTTCAAGGTCTTGATATAGCTAAAAATATAGTCCCAGCGACCGCAGTTCAGCGCCACGATATGATCTTTCAGACTGTACAGGATCTCGTCCATTTCAAACACTGCGGGTAAGGTTTCGATCAGCACTGTCGCCCGGATAAAACCAACGGGTTGCTGGAAGCGCGCTTCAGTAAAGCGAAACACTTTATCCCACCAGGCGGCTTCTTTGTGGCTTTGCAGCTTCGGCAGGTAATAATAAACACCAGTGCCTTTTTTCTTACGGATCTGATAGTTATGGAAGAAATACAAAGCGAAGTCGACCAGTGAACCCGGTACCTGAGCGCCGTCGACTTCCAGATGTCGCTCCCACAGATGTAAACCGCGAACTCGGGCAATCAGCAGCGCCGGATTGTCGCGCAGCGCATACTGTTTACCTGATTGCGGGTCGCTGTAGCTGATAGTACCAAGATTGGCGTCACGCAAATTGATCTGGCCTTCAATCACACCTTGCCAGCTGGGCGCTTGCGAGTCTTCAAAGTCCGCCATAAAGACTTTCACGTCGGCATTGAGCGCGTTGATGATCATTTTCCGATCAACCGGGCCTGTGATTTCAGTGCGTCGATCCTGTAAATCAGCAGGGATAGCAGCAACCTGCCAGTCACTTTGACGAATATGTGCAGTTTCTGGTAAAAAGTCTGGTAAAGCACCAGCATCGAAGCGGGCCTGCGCTTGCTGACGTGTTGCTAGTAACTGGTGCAGTTCAGGTCTGAACTCACGGACAAGGTCGACGACAAAGCTGCAGGCAGCTTCTGTCAGAATTTGTCCGTATTCCGCCGTCAGCGGGCCTTTAATCGTTAATCCTGCACAAGTGGTCATCACAGTTTCCTCATCTGGTATGGACTTTCTCAGTACACCGATCAACTGTCCTTTAATACAGGACAGCCGGGATATCGCTGCACTATTGTTACTTGCAGCACTATAGGCCTGAAAAGACTATCACAGGCATTAATGCCAAATATGTCTGGCATCACCGATTATTATGATCATCCAATCAATACCTCGCATTTTCTGGCATGACTTCTGCTAAGTAATCACACGGCGCACCGCCGTTTCTGCTGAACGTCAAAAATTTGTCTGAGGTGTTTATGGAATTGATCATTGTACTATTGGTGTTGTTAGCGGTGATGGCGGCAATTGTCGTGAACCGTTTTATCCATCATGGCAACCCATTCCCCTTTCACAAAAAGACCCAACTGTTTACTCAGGTCGAACGATCATTTCTACAACTGCTCGAACGTGCCGTAGGCGGACAGTACAAAATTATCAATAGAGTGAAACTGGCTGATATCTTAGAACTGAAAGATAATGCCGACAGTAAAACCCGCAGAGCTGCGCTGTTGAAGCTCAACGCCAAATATCTGGATTATGTGCTTTGTAACGCAGACGATATGTCCATTGTTGCGGTGATCGATCTGGTCAACAATACCAATAAAGAAGGCCACAAAGCAGTGCCAGACTGGTTTGTCAGCGGCGCTTTGGAAGCCAGCGGCATCCCTTACATTCGAATGAAGATTAAAGCTGGTTATACTGTTGCCGATATACAACAAGGTTTGGCTGCGAAACTTGGCAATATCCCGATGGCCCCGCTCCCTTTAGTCAAAGGAACAGTGAAAAAAGGCCCTACCCGGCCGGTTCGCCCACTGACAACTGCCTTACCGACACAAGCATTGAAAACGAATTCAACGGCATTGGTCCAGATTGGATGACCAATACCCATCGAACCTTGACGCTTTGGAAACCATAAGTCACTCCTAGCGAAAAGCCCCCGGCCCCGTTTGCTGCAACAAACGGGGCTTTTTTATTTGCCGGATTGTCGAGCTTGACGATCTTGTCATAATTGCAGTGATAAGCCGCTAGCGTGATAATCACTCCCTTAAAGTTGCATGCGCATATGCCGATAACCTACAGGATGTAACGGCATGGGAGGAACTATGACTGAAAGCATCGGTAGCCAGGCTGTCGGCCAAAGCTATGAAATGCTGGGAGCCGCCTTGGCAAAAACCCAGCAGAAACAAGAAGCTCAAATGACGATGCAACTGTTACAAAGTGCAACTGTGGCGCAACCCGCAGCACCAATCGGAAATTTGGGACAGAATGTTGATATAATGGTGTAAGCGTAACGGACCTGAAGATTCAGGTCCGTTTTTCGTTTGATAAACGGAAGAAAATCAGAGTTTATGAATTAAGTATCTTCTGGAGCGCTATTTTGCAGGCAACTTCTCAGTTCTCAGCATTTTTAAAAGATAACTTCTTTACCGCACTTCAAACACTCAGGTAACTCATTATCAGGCAACTGCGAATATGGGTCTGACCATGTCCTGACGAAACTGCCAACTCCGTAGTAACAAGTCCTGCTTTAAACCAAAATCGCTGCTATGCAAGTAATAGGTCGGAACATACTCCAACATGAACATATCTCTATATAGAGTTTTAAATTGCGCTCGCGCTTCAATTTGCAGAAGACGATTTGGAGTTCCTACCGGCATTTGTACATTAAATAAATAAGCCATTTTCTCATTTGCCGGGAGATAACCTGAATAAGCCCGATTTTTCAATTGCCGAAGCTTTACAGCAACATCAACAAGTTGAGCAATAAATCCATACTTCTTGGACAATTGACCAAAAGGCTGGATCCATGGCTTGCGCTTGACGGTGTGACGGCGGATAAGACCTGTTTCTTGTTCCATTAGCGCAATCAACAACGAAGTACAAACACCTGTTTGTTTTACAACAAAATCAATGTCGATAGCATGGATCAGCATATGAGGGGAGTATTGCTTAAAGTATGCAACCGAACTGGGTTGTTCCATTTGATTGCAAGCGTAAGGAAAGGTATCGAAGTAATTTTTTTCTACAGCAGATGTATTAAAACTCATTGCTAACACGAGATAAGCCAACATGGCGCTAAACCGTTTCATTCTATCTTCCTTGTGTATTTATCTGGGTCAGGAGAATTTAGAACACAAAAACAGATTAGGAATAATAAACAAATATTTATCATTATTTTATCATATGAGACTACAGTTATTACCTTGATTAGGGGCAGATATACTGATAAAAGCCAATTAATGCACCAATGGTCACTCTGTTTCGTTGAGTTCCTTAAACTTTTAGAAATGACTGACAGATTCTACCCCAAAGAAGCTGCTCAGAAGTAAAGCGCCGAACCAACGCCAAACTAGCGGACTCTCTTATTCCCGATTTCACTGTACTAGTTGCTCACCCCATGTATGGATTCGCCTCTACGCGGCCCGCTGTTTGAGTCTGCCCCCTCACGGAGCTTCGGGTGTGTTCATCAGCTGTGTGACAGCCAGAGGAGCCAAACTGTTGGCTTTGGAGATTTCAAGGCTTCACCATTGCGGCTTCGTGGGAGTCTGCACCCTCGCAGAGCTCAGGGCGTTCAGCCGCCGTGTGACGGCCAGACGAGCCAAACTGTTGGCTTTGGAGATTTTAAGGCTTCAACATCGCGGCTTCTTGATAGTCTGCACCCTCGCAGAGCTTCGGGTGTGCTCCCCCGGAATGATG
>NZ_KL544006.1:304178-448502 GCF_000711985.1 Rheinheimera texasensis DSM 17496 | reverse complement strand
TGACCGGCTGGCACTGCAAAAAGAAGTATCGGCACTGAAGGCTGAAATCAGCCGGGTCGCGACAACAACTCAGTTTGGTGGCGTGAAGCTGTTAGATGGTAAATATTCATCGACTTTCCTGGTAGGCGCTAATGCGGGCCAGACCATCAGCGTGAATATTTCGCGTACAGGTGGCGGTTTTGGGACTTCAGGCCTTGGTCTGGCGAATTTAAGTATCAGTAGCCTGACAGGTGCCTCAGCAGCCCTGACAGCCCTGGACAGCGCCATCACTATTATCGATTCAAAACGTGCTGACTTGGGTGCACTACAAAACCGGTTCCAATCGACGATCCGCAACTTGTCTAACATTGTGGAAAACGTCTCAGCAGCGCGCAGCCGTATCCGCGATACTGACTTCGCTAAGGAAACTGCAGAATTGACCCGTTCACAAATTTTGCAGCAAGCGAGTACGACGATTCTGGCGCAATCGAACCAAAGACCACAATCAGCTTTATCATTACTGCAAGGTTAATAAAAGAAAAGAATTATATTTTATTTCTGATTTATACAACTCCTGAGCTTTTTGCTCATTGACCATACAATTTATTGTATGGTCTTTTTTATTTTAAAAATAATAATAAATAAAAATAAATATATTCCTAAAGTGTGATTTCTTTTGGTCGATATATTAAATAAGCGGTTTAAATATAAAAGAAGTGCCGCTGATTTTAATTATATGGTTCAGGAGAGATATCATGGCTTTATTTGTCAATACTAACGTCTCGGCACTCAATGCCCAGCGTCAACTCATTAACTCCGGCAAAACTCTGGATACAGCGTTTCAACGACTGTCATCAGGGTTTCGCATTAACAGTGCTGCCGATGATGCCGCAGGCCTGCAAATCAGCAACCGCCTGACTAACCAAATCCAGGGCTTAGACCAGGCCATCCGTAACGCGAACGATGGTATTTCGCTGGCACAGGTCGCTGAAGGTGCAATGGACGAAATAACCACAGCCCTGCAGCGTATCCGTGTGTTAGCAGTCCAGTCACAAAACGGTATCAACAGTTCGGCAGACAGGATTGCTCTGCAAAAAGAAGTGTCCGCGTTAAAAGCAGAAATTAGTCGGGTGGCTACTACAACTCAGTTTGGTGGCGTGAAGTTGTTAGATGGCAAGTACTCTTCAACTTTCCTCGTTGGCGCGAATGCAGGACAAACTATCAGTGTCAATATTTCGCGCACAGGCGGTGGATTCGGCACCTCAGGTCTTGGCTTGGCCAATCTGAGTATAAGTAGTTTAACCGGAGCTTCAGCAGCCCTGACGGCTTTGGATAGCGCAATTACTATTATCGACTCCAAACGCGCGGATCTTGGTGCTATTCAAAACCGCTTTCAGTCGACGATCCGCAACTTATCAAACATCGTCGAAAACGTTTCTGCTGCGCGCAGTCGAATTCGCGATACCGACTTTGCCAAGGAAACTGCAGAACTCACTCGAGCGCAGATTCTGCAACAGGCAAGCACAACCATTCTATCTCAGGCTAATCAGCGTCCGCAGTCAGCATTATCGCTGCTCGGAGGTTAATAGTTCCTGATTTTTGGCTGAGTCGGTAGCCGACTCAGCCGATGTAAGAAATTGAGAGATCTGGATTTCTGTTAAGCATTCTTCATCCAGATCAATGTAATGGCTTATGACACTGCGACGACCCAAAGCGTCTGTTGCTCCTGTCGAAGAAAAGAGGACGGCTTTTATGGCTATGTATTACACAACCGGAGGATGACGCTATGTCATTATTTGTCAATACCAACGTTTCTGCGATCAATGCGCAACGCCAGTTAATTAATTCTGGTAATTCGCTGGATACTTCGTTCAAACGTTTATCATCAGGTTTTCGGATTAACAGTGCAGCTGACGACGCAGCAGGTTTGCAAATTAGTAACCGCTTGAGTAGTCAGGTGAATGGCCTCAATCAGGCCATCAGCAATGCCAATGACGGCATTTCACTGGCGCAGACTGCCGAAGGCGCGATGGAAGAGATCACCACTGCTCTGCAACGGATCAGAACATTGGCGGTACAATCGCAAAATGGTATTAACAGTTCTTCAGATCGGGTCGCTTTGCAAAAAGAAGTGTCCGCGCTGAAAACAGAGATCAGTCGGATCGCGACTACGACCCAGTTCGGTGGCGTGAATCTGCTGGATGGCAAATACTCAGCCAAGTTTCTGGTTGGGGCGAATGCCGGACAAACCATTAGCGTAAATATATCTCGGACTGGCGGCGGTTTTGGTGCATCAGGCTTAGGTCTGGCAAGTCTGTCAATTTCGTCGGTTACAGGTGCGTCAACAGCCCTGGCCAGTATTGACAGTGCAATCAAGACTATTGATGGAAAACGGGCTGACTTGGGTGCGCTGCAAAACCGCTTCCAGTCAACAATCCGTAACCTGAGTAATATTGTAGAAAACGTATCAGCTGCCCGCAGCCGGATCCGTGACACTGACTTTGCGAAAGAAACTGCTGAACTGACCCGTTCACAGATCCTACAACAGGCCAGCACTACAATTTTGTCTCAGGCTAATCAGCGGCCACAGTCAGCGCTGTCACTGCTGGGTTAAACCAGTAG
This sequence comes from Rheinheimera texasensis DSM 17496, assembly GCF_000711985.1. Taxonomy (GTDB): domain Bacteria; phylum Pseudomonadota; class Gammaproteobacteria; order Enterobacterales; family Alteromonadaceae; genus Pararheinheimera; species Pararheinheimera texasensis. The sequence goes on along the minus strand of NZ_KL544006.1, from coordinate 445,901 downwards.
TGTCAGAAGCTCAGTGTGAGCGCCCTGGGGACCGCCTCTGCAGTGCCAGCTGCAGGGGCGCTCTTTTATTATCTCACCGCAAGCTTTTTTTATTCTTTCCTCAGACTTTCTCGCCGTACACTCTTTGGCAAGCAGTGCTAGCGCATTAATCGCTACTCCTGCGGCATGAACTTGCCTGACTACTAAGAAATTTTCGAAATTAATTCGGCTTTTTGCTCTTTTTTGGTAAATCGGCAAAAAAGTGCATGGTTTAACTATTTGAATTTATGAGATAAAAAATATATTTGCCGTTTTTTGGAAAAAAAGTGCCAGAAATTCCTAAAGTCTCTCAGGATGCGGCCGATACCTCAGTTAAGCCAAATTGCAGTTTGGCGAAAATTGCGGGAATCCGCTTAATCAAAGGTTGTGGAAGGTTTGCAGACCGGAATCAACTTTAAGGAGTGACTTATGGCTTTAGCAGTAAACACCAATATATCGTCCTTGAATGCCCAGCGGCAGTTATTGCAATCTGGCAGCTCACTGGATACTTCTTTTAAACGCCTGTCTTCAGGTTTTCGTATCAACAGCGCAGCGGATGATGCTGCAGGTTTGCAGATCAGTAACCGGTTAACTTCTCAGGTTAATGGTCTGAATCAGGCCATCAGTAACGCGAATGACGGTATCTCTGTTGCACAGGTCGCCGAAGGTGCTATGGATGAAATTACCACCGCATTACAGCGCATCCGGACTTTGGCTGTTCAGTCGCAAAACGGTATCAACAGTTCTTCTGACCGTGTTGCGCTGCAAAAAGAAGTTTCTGCACTGAAGTCGGAGATCAGCCGTATCGCCCAGAATACTCAGTTTGGTGGTGTTGACCTGTTAAAAGGTAACTTCTCTGCGAAGTTCCTCGTCGGGGCAAACGCTGGTCAAACTATCAGTGTTAATTTGTCGCGTACTGATGGTAGCTATGGTACTTCAGGTCTTGGCTTAGCGTCTTTGTCTGTATCTTCTGTAACTGGCGCCTCTGCCGCACTGGCAAGTATTGACAGTGCAATCAAAACTATTGACGGCGCCCGTGCTGACCTCGGTGCGTTACAGAACCGTTTCCAATCCACCATTCGTAACTTGTCAAATATCGTTGAAAACGTTTCTGCCGCGCGCAGCCGGATCCGCGATACTGACTTTGCGAAAGAAACCGCCGAACTGACTCGGGCACAGATTTTGCAGCAAGCTAGCACAACTGTGTTGGCGCAAGCCAACACCCGGCCACAATCTGCACTATCATTATTAGGTTAATAGTTCGGATTTTCGTGGAGCGGGGTTTAAAGTTTCCGTTCCCGATGCCGATAGCGACAGGTAACGGTATATGAATATGGTTGAAACGAGTTCATCGTCGCTTTTCCGGCAAAATGCCCCAGTGGCTGCAGTACCGGCAGAGCGAAAAATGGATGAATTTAAAAACCAGATCAATACTGCAACCCGAGGTTCCGGGACTGATAAAGACGCTTCTGCATCAGTCCAGGACGCCGGGGGCAGCAGCACTCCCTCGAAAGAGGAATTGGGCTCTGCCGTTGAAAGTATTAACCAGTTTGTCAGTGCACAAATGCGCACTTTAAATTTTTCGGTGGATGAAAGCTCCGGAAAAGCAGTGGTCAAAGTGATCGACTTTGAAACCAAAGACGTGATCCGACAGATCCCTGGCGAAGAAGTGCTGAAAATGGCGAGTGCAATCAAGAGGTTGCAGGACGATCTTGGGTCAGCAATGGGCTTGCTGGTCAACAATCAAGTGTGAATAACGGTGAGGATGGATCATGGCAATTTCGGCATTAGGTACAGCGTCCGGGCTTGACCTCGAAAGCCTGGTAAAGCAATTAGTCCAGGTTGAGCGTAAAGCGAAAGACGACAAACTGACCAGTGTACGGAAAAACCTTGATGCATCCTTGTCCGGTTTCGGCAAACTAAAATCGTCTATATCTAAACTGCAAGATGCGGTAAAAGCACTGAGTATTGAAAATCTGAGTGCGCGAACCACAACGGTTAAACAACCGAACGAAGATAAAACTTATGTTGGTGCGACAGCGAAAACCACAGCTACGCCAGGTAATTTTGACATCAAAGTCAATGCGATTGCCGAGGGGAGCCGGCTGGAGTCAAATGACGGACTCTTTACTGATGCAAACAGTATCGTTTCAACAACTACAGGTAAAATGACTTTTACCGCCGGAACTAAGACATTTGATGTTGATGTTACCGCTAACATGACATTGGACCAGCTCCGGAAAAAAATAAACAGTGCCAGCGCAAATTTTGGCGTCAGTGCCAACCTGATTAACGCAGGCGGTACTGCAGGTACTAAATTGGTCGTTACTTCCAATGTCACAGGCACGGGCAATTCTCTTCAAATCAGCAATAACAATGCAGAGCTAGATAAGCTGTCAACCGTACTGACCGGTGCAGGTCCAGCGGGGATGCAGGTGAAAAAAAGTGCTGCTGATGCCTCGGTGACTATCGATGGCATTACCACGACCAGCAAAACTAATACCTTCTCTAACGTCATTCAGGACGTAGAACTGACAATATCAAACGTTACCCCTGCCGGAGAAAACGCGACTCTGACGATCGCTACTGATAACAAAGCGGCTGAAGACAAAATCAAAGCATTTATGGATGCATATAATGCGTTGGTGACAGAAGTCGGTGATCTGACCAAAAATCGTATGTTGTCGTCTGATGGTAAAACCGTACTAATCGAGGGGGGAGCGCTAAACAGTGATCCGATGGTACGGTCAGTCATGTCACAAATCACCAGCCAGGTCAGTGGTGCTGTCAAATCTGCCGATCCAAAACTGAATACCTTATATGCGCTGGGGATCACCTTCAACGACCAGGGCAAAATGGAAATCAGCACCAAAGGATTGTATGGCACTGATTCAGGGCGTGAGCGGTTAGATAAAGCATTAAATGAAAATTATGACTTGATCGGACAGTTTTTTGCTAATTCTGACGGCATAGGTAAGCAACTGGAGAAACTGTCCAAAGAATTTACCCAGCGTGGCGGATTGCTGGCTGGTAAAGAAGAATCAATCAAAAGCCAAATCAAAAAAAATGATAAAGACCGTGAAGCTTTTGAAATCGCTATGTTTAGTTTCGAATCGACCATGCGGCAGCGCTATGGCGCTCTGGATACGCAGCTTGGTCAAATGCAACGAACTTCCAGCTATCTGACCGCACAGCTGGCCTCTTTACCTAAGTTTTCTTAACGGGATTTCATATGAGTTACGGTATCAACGCTTATAAATCAGTTGGCGTCAAAAATGACCTGGCGGTCGCAGACCCTCATCGGGTTATTCAATTACTGATGCAAGGCTCTCTTGAGAATATGGCGAAGGCAAAAGGTGCCATGGAACGCAAAGAGTTTGCGGTCAAATCACAGACTATATCCAAAGCCATGACAATCATTGCCGCGCTGCAAAACTCTTTAGATATGGATGTCGGTGGCGAAGTGTCACAAAATCTTTGGTCGTTGTATGACTTTATGATTAATCACCTGATGCTGGCGAGTCGTGAAAATAACACTGCGAAGGTAGATGATGTTATCGATATTATGCTGAAGATAAAATCGGCCTGGGATTCCATTCCACAATCTGAAAAAGAAAAAGGCTTTCAGTTGTTGGCCGAACGCGGCGCACAGCCTGCATTGGCTACGGCCTGATGAGCGAGACTTTTGCTGATATTCAGGGACTCAGACAGCAGATTGATGCACTCTGCGCTGAGCCGAATTATGATTTAGAGGTTTTTGCGGCGCTCTGGTTACAGTATCAGCAAGCCCTTGAATCGTATTGTGTTAGAGCAGTTAAAGACCAGACATTTGAAAGCGTATTGGCAGACAACTTGCAGTGGGTTACTCTGAAGACTAGTCAACTGACTTCTGAACGAGAAACCGCTGCAGCTGCATTATTAACAGTATCAAAAAGTAAAAAAGCGCTGCACAGCTACGGTCAGAATAACTAACCGGACCCACGCTTATATGCTGAAGTACATCAATCATCAGTTGCTTGACGACGAGCAACAGCAGGCAGCATTAGAAAAAAAAATTGCCCCGCAAATCAGCCAGAATATTCGCCAGAATATTGACGCTTTTCGCCAGCATATTCCGTCAATGGTTTCTATCATTGAACAACACGAAGTTCAGCAGTTTTCAATTTTTTGTACAAACCTCGGTAAGCTGAATATCGTTGATTTTGCCACGGGGCGGGTGTTTTATAATCCAGATCCTGAAGCTGAAGTTGCTGCTGAAATTGCGGATTTTTGTAATCAGGCTCCTTATTTTAATCTGCGCGGAACTTCGGACGGGCAGGCTTGGCGTCAGCAACCACTCCCCGCCAAAACCGATGTTGTATTGGTTTTCGGGCTCGGTTTGGGGTTGCATCTTGAACAGTTGATACAGAGCTGTCGTATTCGGTTTTTGATTGTTTATGAACCCTCTGTTGATATTTTGATGTGTTCGCTGCAGGTTGCCCGATGGGATCAATTGTTAGAGCTTGCCGCAGTAACTGGTACGCATATTTTCCTGCAGATTGGCAGTGATGCGACTAGCATCCCAGTTGAGCTGGCTGAACTCCTCCAGTTTGATAACGAGCTTAACCAGTTGTTTGTCTACCGCCACAGTTTTCATCCGATGATGGATGATGTTATTCATCATCTGATGTCATTACATGGGCAGACTGACAAAATACTGCATACCGGACATCAATTTTCGGCATATTCTGATAGTAACCAGTATGTTGCTGAACGAGCATCCAACGTACTAGGTACTTTCCAACCTGAACCGCTTGTTGATGATGCTACTGTCGGCAGATATAACCGCAATATGGATTGCTTACAGCGGCTGCTGCCAAAAGTCCACCAAACAATGCTGAATTATCAAAACAAGCACTGGCAACTCGTGCAGGATGCTTCAGGACAGGCCAATTTGTATCACAGCAGGCGCCGTGCATTGTTGCAGCTTGATTTAGCCAATGAATCCGGAACTCTGGTTAGATATTTCGAACAACATCCGTTCAAGGATGATGTGGTCCTGAACCAGCGTGTAAGCAGAAAAGTTATGAGTTATCTGCATTTCCAGAAAATTCAGGCGTTACAGCCCCTGTTGACAAAGACCATGGTGAATCATGCGGAATTACCACATGTAGTTGAATCGCTGATCATCTTTGGGGTTGCTCTTGGCAAGCATATCGAACTGCTGACCGAGCAGCATGACATTCGTCATTTGTACATTTGTGAGCCTAACCTGGACTTTTTTGCTGCGAGTTTGTACGTCACTGACTGGGCGAGAATTCTGACAGATGCTGATGAACGCAAGGCCAGGGTTTATTTGAATCTCGGTGGTGATGGCAGCCATTACTTTTACGATTTAATGGCTCAGTTTTATCAGGTTGGCGCATACTCCATCGCAGATACTTATATGTTGTCGTCTTACTACAATGTGACATTGCAAAAATCTATCGGTGATTTACGCAGTGAACTGAAAGTTGTACTGGCGATGGGCGAGTACTATGACCATGCCCGGTTTGGTCTGGCGCATACTTATTTCAGTTTGGCCAATGGCTATCGTTATCTGCGTAATGATACGAACAGCTTTAAGCAGCACTCAGGTCTGGATTTGCCTGTTTTTATTGTAGGGAACGGCCCGAGCTTAGACCACTGCTTTGAATACCTGCGCACTTACCGTGATCAGGTTATTGTGATCAGCTGCGGTACCGCTTTACGTTCATTACACAATCAGGGCATCCGGCCTGATTTTCATGCAGAGATAGAGCAGAATCGTGCCACTTTTGACTGGATCTCGCAAATAGATGACTCTGATTATCTTAGAGAAATCAATCTGTTGAGTGTTAATGGTATTCATCCTGATACTGCTGCTTTGTTTAAGTCAACTTATTTGTGCTTCAAGGACGGTGAAGCATCAACCTATGTGTTTAACAACGGTCTGAAAAAGCGCGGTATTCAGGCTGCATCACTGGCATATGCTTATCCTACCGTTACAAATATGGTGATGAATTTCGCCATAAAACTGGGCATTAAATACTTCTATTTGTTTGGCGTTGACCTCGGGTTTGTCGATATCAATTGCCACCATTCTCAGTTTTCTTCCTACTACAAGGCCGATGGCTCTCAGGTATATAACTACCAGGCTCGTCATGGTGGAGGTGTGCCTGCTGTTGGTAATTTCCGTCAAACCTTGTTCACGAAACCGGAGTTTGATGTTTCACGGAAATTGATCGAGCAGGCTATTGCAAAAGCAGGTCGAAAAATTGAAGTTTATAACTGCAGTGATGGCGTTAAAATTAAAGGTACAGTGCCGCTGCAGCCTGAAAATATACTACTCGAGCCGATTGCAGATAAAGCAGACCGGATTCAAACACTAATTGATGCTGCGTTTTATCCGGAACTATCACAGCACGCAGACCCAATTTACGCAGCATTGGATCCCGACTTATTTCATCAATCAATGCAAGACTGGTTGTTATTGCTGGCAGAAGACGCTGTTGATGCGGAAACGGCAAGAACCTTGTTAAATTCACAATGGGAATTCATGCGCAAAAGGGCTGTTACTGAAAACGATCCAACCTTCTGTCTGTTCCACGGTAGTTCAAATTTCATTGCCGCCGTACTGACAAAAATTGCTGCGAACATCAGAGGCGCTGATAGCGACGCTTTAGTAACTTTTAATGAAGTACTGGCTATTTGGCGCTCTTATATAAGAGAGGGGATGGAACTCTATTTGGCTGAGCCTTTGAGTCTGGATCAAGTCGATGTGAATTACCTTTTTACTCCGCCGGCAACAGGAGCCAACGCATGAAAGTTTTAGTTACAGGTGCAGATGGTTTTATTGGCTCTCATCTGACCGAAATGCTGTTGGCAAAGGGCTACGAAGTACGCGCACTCAGTTATTACAATTCTTTTAATAACTGGGGGTGGCTGGAGCAGGTTAGTGCGCATCCAGGGCTTGAAATTATCAGCGGTGATATTCGGGATCCATTTTTCTGTCGAAAACTTTGTGAAGGTGTGGAGCAGGTATTTCATTTAGCAGCGCTGATTGCGATTCCATACTCTTATGTGGCACCTCAAAGCTATCTGGAAACCAATGTACAAGGAACTCTAAACCTGTGCCAGGCTGCTCTTGATGCGGGGGTAAGCCGGTTTATCCAGACGTCGACCAGTGAAGTCTACGGCACGGCGCAGTATGTGCCAATTGATGAAAAGCATCCTCTGCAGGCGCAGTCGCCTTACAGCGCCTCGAAAATTGGCGCTGATGCTATGGCAATGAGTTATTTCCACGCCTTCAAGCTGCCGGTAACCATTGCAAGACCATTTAATACTTATGGTCCGCGACAGTCAGCCCGGGCGGTGATCCCAACCATTATTGGTCAGATAGCCGGCGGTGCCAAAACGATAAAGGTCGGTGATTTGACGCCCACCCGCGATTTTAATTTCGTCACTGATACCTGCGATGGTTTTATTGCTCTGGCGCAATGTGATGCAGCAGTTGGTGAAACCGTTAATATCAGTTCTAATTTTGAGATCTCGATCGCAAACACATTGGAGCTGATTAAAGAATTGATGCAGAGCGAAGTCGAATTCGTCACCGATGCACAGAGAATCAGACCCGCTGGCTCGGAAGTATTTCGTTTGTGGGGGGATAACGCCAAAATGCACAGACTGACGGGTTTTAAACCCAGGGTCGATCTCCGCAATGGTCTTCAGTCGACGATTGACTGGTTTCTGCAGCCTGAAAAACTGGCTAGCTATAAACCACAACAATACAATCTCTGATCTTTGACGGGGGGTGATTACGTCCCGGTTGCAAGAATATTGCCTCCACAGGAGTGAGCAGATGAATAATCCCGAACGTCGAATAGCTGTATTTTCCGGTACTCGGGCTGATTACGGCTTACTGTTTTATTTGCTGAAGGCTATCGAAAACGACCCTGCCCTTGAGTTGCAATTGATTGTTTCAGGCAGCCATTTGTCACCTGAGTTTGGGTCTACTATCCAGCAAATTGAAAGCGATGGATTTGTAGCTGCCGCGAAAGTCGACATGTTGTTATCTGCTGACAGCGCCGTGGCCACCGCAAAAAGTATGGGGCTTGGTATTATCGGTTTGACCGATGCTTTGGACCGACTCAAACCAGACATCTTAGTGATTGCGGGAGATCGCTACGAGGCTTTGGCCGTTTGTCAGTGCGCATTGTTGTTGCACATTCCGGTGTTTCATCTGCATGGGGGCGAGCTAACTTATGGTGCCTATGATGATTCTATCCGGCATGCTATCAGTAAATTGAGCCAATACCACGGCACATCAACAGAGACTTACCGGCAGCGCTTGATTCGAATGGGCGAAGCACCTGAACGAGTTTTTACTGTAGGCGCTCCGAGCCTGGAAGCGCTGTTGAATCTCCAGTTTCTGGAGAGGTCAGCATTGCTGCAAGAACTGAATCTGCCCCAAAACGCGGACTACTTGCTGATTAGTTGTCATCCTGAAACGCAGGATGTCGGCCGTTCGATTGCGCTGCTTGAGAATTTACTGACGGTGTTGTCCGAGTATGATTCGTTTTATTTGGTGTTTACTTATCCAAATGCCGATGAGAGCGGGCGTCGCATGATACAACGACTACTTCAGTTCGGCGAGCTCATGGGCGAACGGGTTCGATTGTTTAAGTCTTTGGGGCAACTCAGATATTTATCCGCTGTAAAGCATGCCGCATTGGTGATTGGTAATTCTTCAAGCGGCGTGATTGAAGTGCCTTCTTTTAATATACCCAGCGTGAATATTGGTCAGCGGCAGGCAGGCCGGATCTCTGCAGCATCTGTGTTTCATTGTGATGAAGCTACCGACAGTATCCGGCAAACGATCGCGCAGGCATTATCTTTTAAAAATCAAGATGTAGAGAATCCATATTGGCATGGTGCCGTCAGTGGTCGAATGATTGCATTACTCAAGACTGTAGAGTTGAGTTGTACAAAGTTCTTTTATGACAAATTAACGGAAGGACCGGAACAGTGAGCAAAACCCTCGTCATTGCGGAAGCCGGTGTAAATCATAACGGTGATGCAGATCTTGCTTTTGCACTGGTAGAGGCTGCGGCAGCAGCATGCGCTGATGTCATAAAGTTCCAGACCTTTCAGGCAGACTTACTGGTGGCGCCCCAGACGCCAAAAGCCGCATACCAAAAACAATTAACTGATGCTGCCGAAAGCCAGTTAGAGATGCTGCGCCGATTACAATTGTCAACCCAACTTCATTTTGACCTGAAAAAGCGGGCAGAGGAACTTGGCCTGGAATTCATGTCGACTGGTTTTGACTTTCCCAGCACTGATTTCTTATTCACACTGGACCTTAAACGCTACAAGATCCCATCTGGCGAACTGACCAATGCACCATTGCTGTGGCACACCGCAAAACGCGGCCGACCACTGCTATTGTCAACCGGAATGGCGACAATGGGAGATATTGAAATTGCCCTGGCCGTCGTCGCGCACGCAACACATTCTGCGCGGCCACCGACCGGAATGGCTGAAGTCTGGCAATCCTGGAATAATCCAGCAGCAATAGAAAAAATGCGTGCACAGGTGACGTTACTACATTGCACATCTCAGTATCCCTGTCCGGACGAACTGGTGAATCTGCGGGCGATGACAAACTTGGCTAATGCGTTTGGCGTTACAGTGGGCTATTCAGACCATAGTTTGGGATGCCTGGTTCCAGTAACTGCCGTGGCACTTGGCGCCTGTGTCATCGAAAAACACTTCACTTTAGACCGTAATTTACCAGGACCAGATCATCAAGCATCACTTATACCGTCTGAGCTCAGTCAAATGGTGAGTGACATCCGCAGAGTTGAGCAAATTCTCGGACATGGCATTAAACAACCTCAGTTCGTGGAATGGCAAACTCAGCAAGTCGTCCGACAACGACTGGTAGCAAAGCAGCCAATAAAGTGCGGACAATTGTTTGATGAGCATAATTTGACCACGGCGCGCAGTGTCAGTGGCCTCGCTGCTGTTCATTACTGGGACTTGCTTGGTAAACCTGCAGGGCAGGATTATTTGCCCATGTCACCAGTGGTGGAGTCCATATAGTGAAAAATGTAGTTCTGCTTGGTGCTGGCGGGCACGCTAAAGTAGTTCTGGATGCCCTGCAATTGAGTGGGTACCGGGTGAACGGTGTTATCAGTCCGGATTTGGTAGCGATGAAAGCCACGCACTGGCGTGGATTACCTGTTTTAGGTGCAGATGACGCATTAAATCTTCTATCGCAGGAGACAGACCTCCTGGCGAATGGTTTGGGCATGCTGCCGGCGCAAACACGTCGCCGACAATTGTTTCTTGATGTGAAAATGGCAGGTTTTCAATTTGTTCAGGTGTTGCATCCGGCTGCCGTGATTAGCGACAGTGCGAAATTGGGGGAAGGTGTTCAGGTATTTGCTGGCGCAGTGATTCAAGCTGACGCTGAAGTCGCCGATAACGTGATTATCAATACCAGAGCTGTCGTTGAACATGACACTTATGTCGGCGCGCATAGCCATTTAGCCCCCGGGGCTGTCGTTTGCGGCCAGGTGGCAATAGGGTGCGATGTGTTTGTCGGTGCGGGTGCAACTGTAATTCAAGGGATTCGTGTTGGCGATGGTGCTGTCATTGGCGCCGGAACTGCAGTAGTTCGCGACCTACGCGCACACATCTGGTGTAGAGGATCAACTGGGGTATGTGTTGATAAATCCGATACAGGGCAAATTGGAGAGCAATAACATGGCAAAACAGTCACGTTGGGAACAAATTCTGGTAGCCCCACATCTACCAATAGCCGAAGCCGTTGCCCAGATGGACCAGTTTGGCAGACGCAGTCTTGTTGTTGTCGATGATGTGGGACGACTGCTCGGCACCGTGAGTGACGGCGATGTGCGTCGCGCTTTGTTGCGTGGCATTGATTTGGCATCTCCTGTGGCTGCTATCATGCAAAAAGAGCCTCGGGTTGCGCAAAAAGACTGGAGTAAAACCCGGTTGCTGTCTTGTATGGAGCGTTATCAACTGCTGCTTTTGCCGGTCATTGATGAAGACCGGATCGTGATTTCAATCGCTTTTCTATATGATTTACTTCAAAAACCGCGGCTAGACAACGCCGTGTGTCTGATGGCCGGCGGATTTGGCACTCGCCTTCGTCCTTTAACAGAATCATGTCCCAAACCCATGCTTAAACTGGGCGATAAACCAATTCTGGAATTGATTTTGCTCCGGTTTATCCAGGCTGGTTTTCATCGTTTTTATATTTCCACGCATTATATGCCCGAGCTTATTCGGGATTATTTTGGGGACGGGGGGCGTTGGGGCGTCGCCATCGAGTATTTGCATGAACGGGAACCCTTGGGAACTGCCGGAGCCCTTGGTCTGATGCCGCAAGAAGAATTGGAAGAGCCAGTATTTGTGATGAATGGGGATTTACTGACAGAAATTGATTTTCTGCAGTTACTGGCATTTCACGAAGAGCAAGGTGGCGATTGTACGCTCTGTGTGCGGGAGTTCGACTATCAGGTGCCTTACGGTGTAGTGGGTACCAATGGCCACCAGGTAACATCTATTGTTGAAAAGCCGATCAATAAGTATTTTGTCAACGCCGGTATATATGTTTTATCGCCAGCATTTATACGACAGGTTCAGGCCGGGACCAAAGTTGATATGCCGACTCTGCTGAATAGTTGCATGCAAAATGGCGGGAGAGTGAACTGCTTCCCGGTTGAGCAAGACTGGATTGATATCGGACGCCTTGATGATTTTAAAAAAGCACAGCAGCTGGTAAATGCGGCATTACAGGAATTTTAAGTGAAGCCTGAGCCATTTCCTCCAACGCGGATAGTGATCATAGGAGCGGGCAGCATAGGATGCAGGCATCTGCGCAATGTCAGCATGGTTTGGCCGACCTGTCAGGTTAGCGTTGTTTCGGCCAGTGGGCGCATGCTCTCAACTGAGGAGTTGCAGGGACAGCAGCAAATGTCATTGGCTGAAGCGCTTGCTTTGCAACCTGATTTTGCAATAGTCGCATCGCCGGCTCCCTGGCATTTAGAACATGCCCGTCAATGTCTGCAAGCACAAGTACCCGTCTTAATCGAAAAACCCCTGAGTCACAGTTACAGTGAGGCTAGTCGTTTTTTAGCTGAAATGGGTAGCACTGAGTTATGCAGCCTGGCTTATTGTTTGCGATATCTGCCTTCGGCACAAGTTGTCAAACAATGCCTTAAGGAACAACGGTTAGGTCGCTTATATTCAGTCCAGTCTATCGTTGGCCAGCAGTTGAGCCAGTGGAGGCCAGCCAAAGACTATCGTTCTTCCGTATCTGCAAGTGCAGAGTTAGGCGGTGGCGTTTTACTGGAGCTGAGTCACGAATTCGACTATTTGCTTTGGTTATTTGGCCCGCTTTCTACCCGATATTGTCATGTTTCCGTGCAAGGAGAATTGCAACTGGATGTTGAAGAAAGTGCCGATCTGGTGTTGAGCGCAGATGGTACGCTGATGTGTACTTTGCACCTGGATTTTTTGCAACAAGTGGCACAGCGGCGTTGTGTCATTAGTGGTCAGTTCGGCCGGATAGAATGGGATTTGTTGAAAAACTCGGTGCTTTGGGTCAATCAACATGGCGAAGCGTGGCTTTATAACGAGCCACAATGGGACAAAAACCTGATGTATGTGTCTTTGCTAAAAGATTTTGCTCTGGCATTACAACGGGGGATGTCTGCACCGGTGCCATTGAGTGATGGGGTCGCGGTACTGGAATTAGTTGAACAGGCCAAAACCTTAGCCATGGTAGGAGGATAAATTGCGGACTTTCGCTTTTGTATTCGCCAGAGGAGGCTCAAAAGGCTTGCCAGGCAAGAATATTCGGCCAATGTTGGGTAAGCCATTACTGGCATATTCGATTGAATTGGCAAAAAAAATGGCAGTTTTTGAACAGGTGTTTGTATCGACTGATGATGCTGCCATTGCTGAAGTTGCTATTGCCTGTGGTGCTGAAGTGATTGAGCGGCCTGCAGATCTGGCCGCTGACCATAGTCCGGAAATTTTGGCCTGGCGACATGCGATTCAATGGACGCAGGAGCGTTACGGTCCGTTTGAGCGTTTTGTCAGTCTGCCGGCTACAGCGCCACTGCGTGCGATGCTGGATGTTGAAAATGCTTTGGAGGCGCTTCATGTGCGTCAGGCCGACATATGTCTGAGTATGACTCCGGCTCAGCGCAGTCCATATTTCAATATGGTAAAGACTAACGCCGAGGGGTTGATTGAATTGGCTTGTTCAGTTGAAGGTACCGTTGTGCGACGGCAGGACGCTCCGGTGTTGTTCGACCTTACTACAGTGGTATATGCAACTTATTGCTCTTATGTAATGAATTGTATCAGTTTGTTTGACGGTCGGGTGACTGCGGTCGAAGTGCCCAAAGAGCGCGCCGTGGATATTGATGACTGGGTTGATTTTCAACTCGCAGAGACATTAATGGCCGTCCGGGAGCGTCAATATGCTTGAGGGTAAAACTATTCTGGTGGCAGGAGCCGGCGGTCTGTTGGGCTGTGCTCTGAGTGTTGAGTTACAGCGCAGAGGTGCGCATTTAGTATTAGCAGATCTGCGGCTACCGGAACTGACCAATAGATTATCAGCTGTCGGAGTCGACCTCAGTAACGTTGAGCTTCATCAGACAGATTTTAATCAGACAGATGCCGTGCGGGAATTATTCGCGCTATATCCAAAGCTTGCTGGCGCGGTAAACTGCACCTATCCAAGAACCAGCAGCTATGGGCGGCATTTCTTTGATGTTACGCTGGAGAGCTTTAACGAAAATGTTCAAGTGCATTTAGGTGCTGCATTTTTGTTCTCCCAGCAAGCGGCCTATCATTTTCAACAACAGCGACAGCCGTTTTCATTAGTCAATCTTGCATCGGTTTATGGTGTCGTCGCGCCCCGTTTTGAGATCTATGACGATACGTCGATGACGATGCCGGTCGAATATGCGGCAATTAAGGCCGCGGTGCTGCAACTGACAAAATATGTCACTTGTTATGTCAATGATTCAGATTTCAGAGCAAACGCAGTGAGTCCTGGCGGGATTCTTGATCAGCAACCAGAGGCTTTTTTAGAAAAATATCAGCAACAGACCTGTGGTAAGGGCATGCTGAAGCCGGCTGATATTTGTGGAGCCATTGCCTTTTTGCTGTCAGATGACAGCAAATATATGCAAGGACAGAATCTGATTGTTGATGACGGATTTACGCTATGACAAAGCCTGCCTTTGTGATTTTGCTGGTCGGAGCGGGGGAGCTTGGTTCACGGCATTTGCAATCACTGGCATGTTTAGCCGGAAGTCAGATTGATGTGATTGAGCCCTCAGAGGCTGCTTGCCAGATTGCAAAAACGCGACTGGCGCAGGTAGAAGTTTTAGCAAAGGTGTCTTTCTACTCATCTGACAATACACTGAAACTGAACTACGACCTTGCCATTATCGCGACCAGTGCAGCCATCCGATTTGAAGTGACGAAACAATTGCTTCACAAAACTAAGTTAGATTATCTGATCCTTGAAAAAGTGCTTTTTCAGCGTCCGGAACATTACCATGAATTAAAACATCTGCTTGAGGAGCATCAGGTTAGCGCTTATGTGAACTGCCCGCGCCGTCTCTTTCCGCTTTATCAGCATCTCAAGACATTAGCTCGTGGTGGCCCTGTATCAATGCATGTAACTGGCAACAATTGGGGGCTCGCCTGTAACAGTATCCACTTTATCGACCTGGTGAGTTATCTGACCGATAAAAAGCTTGAGGCTGTTGATTCGACTCAATTGCAAAGTTGTTTCGCCAGCAAAAGGCCCGGTTTTTTGGAAGTTTCAGGTCAATTGACTGCGCACTTTCAGTCGGGTTCAACTTTGCAGCTGCAATGTTCGGCAGATGAACTCAATCCAGCTCTCGTGACTATTGACCTGGTTAGTGCCGCCGGGCATTGGCAGATCGACGAAAGCAAGGGACGGGTAAAGTGCCGGCAAAGTGGCGTTATTCTGTTGGATGGATTGCCGACGTTGTTTCAAAGTCAACTCACTGCTTCTGTTGTGCAAACCTTGCAACAACAAGGGGCGTGCAGTTTGACGCCTTATAATGAATCTGCAGATTTACATTTGCCTCTGATCCAGAGTTTGCTGCTTTATTTCAACAAGATGCATGGACCGATGGATCTGTGCCCCGTGACCTGAGGACTTGGTATGATTTGGTTAATCGGCGCTGGCGGTATGGCGCAGGACTACTACAAGGTCATCAGCCATCTAAAGTTGCCAGTCACAGTGATTGGCCGCTCCGAATCGGGTTGTGAGAGCTTCCGTGAAAAAATGGCTGTATTACCGGTAGCCGGCGGTTTAAACAGCTTTTTGTCTCATTCACCTGGGTGTGCTGATTTCGCTATTGTCGCGGTCGGTGTGAGCGATTTGTTCGACACCTGCCGGGCGCTGCTCAGCTATGGTGTCAAACGCATTTTGCTCGAGAAACCCGGAGCCTTGTACATATGGCAGTTAAAGGAACTAGATGAAATTGCCTGCAAAGCGGGCGCTGCCGTGATGATTGCCTATAACCGGCGATTCTACGCCTCGAGTCAAATGGCCAAACAGCTGATTGCCGAAGATGCAGGCGTGTTGTCCTTTCATTTCGAGATGACAGAGTGGTCCCATCTTATCGGCCCGTCACCACACCCAGCCGAAGTCAAAGCACGCTGGCTGATAGCCAACACAGCACACCTGATAGATCTCGCATTTTATCTTGGCGGTGCACCGACTGAAATCAGTTGTTTTCAAGGTGGGCGGCTGGAATGGCATCCGGTTGGTGCTGTTTTTAGCGGTGCAGGCATTGCCGTCAGTGGAGCGATGTTCAGTTATACCGGCAATTGGAGCTCTGCAGGACGGTGGTCTTTAGAACTTTGTACGGCAAAGCGGAAGCTGCGTCTGATGCCGCTCGAACAGCTACAACAGCAGTTAAAAGGTACAGTAGACTGGCAGCCAGTGTTGCTGGACAATTCTCAGGATCATGAATTTAAAGCGGGTCTGCTGGCGCAGGTTCAAGCTTTTATTGCCGGTGACAACCGGCTGTTTTGTGATCTTTCAGCACAGATAAAGCGGTTCAGCGTGTTTGAGCAAATAGCTGGCTACGCTTGTTCGCAGCGGGAGGATGGGGAGACATGACGTCTGGTAAAGCCTTGTTTGTTATCGATACTCCGGCTCAAGTTTTTAATCTGACAGAAGCTCTGCGAGAGTACTCCATAGATAATTACGATGTCATTGTTCATGACTGTTGCCGGGCGGATGCTTATCCCCAATTGTTGCTTTTACTCAAAGAATTAGCCCCCAGAAAGCTGATTCAAGTTCCTCGCCAGACCGGGGAAATTGAATTGAGAATTTCCTGTTACGGTCAATATGTTTCTGCTCTGAGTAAGGAGTCGTACTCCCTGGTATTTTTTACCAATGTTCGTCAGCAATGGCAGCGGGACGTAGTTTGCAGTCTGTCCGGCTCTAAAGTTGTTCTGATGGATGACGGCAACGCAACATTAGTATTTTATCGTTATCTATTCAGTAAACAGCAGTTTTTTGATTTCCCGGCAGACCCTGATGCACAGAGAGCACAAAGAGCCGCGCAATGTAGACAGGAGCTTGGCATCTCAACGATTGCGCCTGAGCGGCTTGAGTTGTTTACAGTCTTTGAATTACCAGAACTGCCCTGGCTCAGTGTGCGGAAAAACGTGCTTAGCGCGATGCAATATCATCATCAAAGTGTAAATCGGCAGCAAATGTTGTTGCTGGGGGGCGGTGAGGTTGAGCTTGGATTTATCAATGTTTCTGAATATCTGCTGCTGTTAAACAAGGTTCGTTGGCTTTACCCAGAGCTTGAGATTATTTTTCTGCCGCACCGGACAGCGACGACTGAATTATTAGAGTACGTGAGAGAAATACCCGGAGTCAGTGTGTTGCAAACGGGAGTGCCGGTTGAAACCTGGTTATCGCAAACTAGTGTGCCGCCGTTTTTGGTGTGTGGATTTTATTCGATGGCATTGACGACAATATCTTTATGTTTTAATGCGCTTGAAGTTGTTGTGTTACGGCCTCCTTTGCATGTTTGGCATGCCGCGGAGAAGACCCATGTCTGGAACCTTACCCGCTGCAATAACTTACAAATGATCGAGACCGTAGTCGATTATTTGTCAGTAGCCAAAGGGCTGAAGGTTACCCCTTTAACAGTTACTCAGGCTCTGACCGACGGGAAATCCAGTGTATCTTGCTGATATTGGCTAATGGCCTGATAGAGTGATTTCATCAGCATATGCCCGATGATTACCTGAATATCTTCGGAGATTTGCATGTCCTGAACATTTGCGTGGATAACATGATCCGCCATTTTCGCCGCTTTACCACCATCAAACCCGACAATAGCATAACTGGTCATGCCGCAGAGCTTAGCTTGTTGTAATGCCTGAATAATATTTGCCGAGTTTCCACTACCGGATAACACAAGCAGGACATCACCTGTTTGCGCTTTGACTTTCAACTGATGTGCAAACACATTCTGATAACCGATATCGTTCGCCAGACAGGTCATAACCGCACTATTAGCCGGTAGAGCTTCAACATCAAGCGCTAACCCGTTTGGGTTAATGCCGTAAGTAAAGTCATTGGCGATGTGAATTGCATTGCCGGCGCTGCCACCGTTGCCGCAAATGAACAGCCGTTTCCTTGCCAGCCAGAGATCAAACAGCTGCTCGGCCAAATGATCGAAGGTGGTCTGATCCAGGTTTTGCAGGGCGTCACTTAACTGCTGTGTGTACTGCTGAAAAATGCTCATTTGTTTGTTCCTCTTAAGCGGCGACCATATTCGGAATCAGTGCTGCGGCCGTTGATTCTCACCGAAGCGCTCTTATTCTCTGTCCCTATTGCAGTGATTGAAAAAAGTCGGCGAGCTTCTGAGTGCTCAGCCCATATTTGTCTTCAAAATAATCTTTATGTCCAACTTCGTGACTATATTCCACCGGCACACATCGGGGTAGTAACCGGACTCCCGTCAGCTGTTGCTCGACCAACCACTGACATAACGAGTTGTACAAACCACTTGATTTCAATTGGTCTTCAACAACGACAACAGTCGAATATTTCTGAAAGAGCGGTAATAAATCCGTCGTGGAAAGTGGATGAATATGGTTCATCGCATAGAGAGCGACATTACCTTGGCCAGCGAGTGCTTTATAGCAATTCTCAAACTGTGTCCCGTGTGTAATGACCAGCGTTGACGCATTCGGCGGAGCTAAAACAAATTGATTCATCTTGGTCAGCGGCACAGTGGGGTCAAAATCGCCTTTACCGATGCGGACATAACAAGGTCTGTCAGAAGTGTTCAGGTATTCCATGATCAATGGAATTGCGGATACTGCGACCGGAGAAATAATTTCAATACCAGGCAAGCCTTTAATACAGCCGATTTCATCTATCACATGGTGTGTTGGCCCCAGGATACCGTTATCAAAACCGGTTGAGGTCCCAACCAGGACCACTGGATAATCGTGCAGGCAAATATCGTTGCGGATCTGCTCAAACGCGCGTTCGATCAGGAAGTTTGATATCGTGTAACAATAAGGTCTAAATCCGGTATTGCACAGACCGGCAGCAATACTTGCCATATTGGCTTCAGCGATGCCGACGTTATAGGTCCGCTCCGGATATTTTTCCTGCATGGATTCGATGAGCCCCAACCCCATGTCTGCACAGAGAAAAAAAGTATTTGGCTGCTCGGCCATTTGTTTTTCCAGAAGTTTAAAGAATACACCGCGCATAGAGACCTCTTAATACAATTCTGCCAATGCTTTGGCGTAACTTTCATCGTTCAGCGGCCGATAGTGCCAGGCGTTTTGTGCTTCCATAAACGGCACACCTTTCCCTTTGACCGTATCGCAAATAATCGCAACTGGCTTGTTTGCAAATGCCGTTGTCTGAATGTTGTCAAACAGTTGTTGTAGTTGGTGCCCATCCTGCCGGATGGTGTGAAAGTTAAATGCTTCCAGTTTGTCTGCCAGCGGTTCAAGGCTGCAAAAACTATCGGTTAGACCTATACCACTGAGTTTATTGTTATCGATAAGGACGCACAGGTTATCCAGCTTTAAATGACCAGCCAGCATGAATGCTTCATAGTTAGATCCTTCATTCAACTCGCCATCTCCAAGGATGACAAAGACTCGTGATTTTAACTTGCGGGCTTTAAGACCCATTGCCATACCAACGCCTGCGGATAACCCATGTCCCAGCGCACCTGTTGAGTGTTCTACCATTGGATGAAAATGGTTCGAATGCCCACTTAACAATGAGCCTGCACTGTAATAGGTATTGAATTCGGCCTCGCTGATAAGGCCACAATGATGGAGAGTCGTGTAAAGCGCGGCAGCCGCGTGGCCTTTGCTCAAAATGATACGGTCGCGGTCAGCTTCCTGACTGGCAATTTTACTGATATCAACAGATTGAAATACCGCAGAAAGTATTTCGATACAGGATAGACAAGTGCCGATGTGTGATGCCTTGGACTTGTGTGCGATGCCCAATAATGTACGGCGTAAGCTCAGCGGGGCAAGCGGTTGCATAGAAACTCCTCAGATACTCATGTCTCGGCGTTTTAAGAAACCCATAGGGGACGAGGTGATTTTCATCCTGCTGTAGTGTTCATCCACCACCCATTCACCTTCACTTGCTGTAACGAATTCACGAATAGCCCGTAACGGATTGTCTTCAGCCCATTCAGGTTTGCCATTAGGTAAAGTTGCAGCCCATTCCTGAGCGCCATCCATCACGACCATATAGCAATCGATACCCACAAATTGTTGGTACAGTTCTATTTCTTTTTTGACGTGCTGATAGCTGTGATTGGAGTCAAGGACGACCAGGCATTTGGCTCCGGGTCTGGCAATGTGACGAACCTGTTTGATTACTTCAGGATCTATTGAACTACCTTCAATTAAATGGATGCGCTTTGCCATCGGGTGGTTTTTAATCGCAGTTTCGTTATATTTGCGAATTTCTACATCAATTCCGATCACCTGACCTTTGCCGATGAGCTCCAGAATCGAAGCATGCAATACGCATGAGCCACCATGTGCAACGCCAGTTTCAATGATGTAGTCAGGCCTTATTTTCCAGATGAGTTCCTGCATCATGACCATATCGGTTGGATACTGGATTATAGGAATACCCATCCAGGTCGGCTCATACATGACCCTTTGATGACAGGATGCTCTCAACCATAAGTCGGCAGCAACTTTGTATCCTTCAGCAGAATAAAGATCGACCTCTTCGATGAGATTTCCGTCCTCTGATTTGACTGTCAATGCAATTTTCAAGTGGTTATCCTTTTTGCGCGCATAATAGTGAAATTCACAATGATTACCTGCAATATCGGCCAGTGTTATCCCAGCTTTAGTCACTTAATCACTCAATTTACTGTTAACAACGAGCGTAAACCGGCTTCGAGATCTAGTTGTGCTCTGAAGCCAATCAGGTTTGTGGCTTTTTCATTAGAGACATTACGAATATTGGGGGCAGCTGGCGCGGTTTCGCTGATTTGTACTGTTTTATCATGGATTTGTTCAGAAAGACTGATAATTTCACCCAAACTGATCAATTTAGAACCTTGTAAATTGATGATTTCAAAACCCTTTGTCTGAAAGCTGGCAATAATGCCGGCAACGATGTCATCAACATGAATGAAACTACGGGCTGTTTCTAATGAGCCCACCTTAATTTCCGTTTGATCGCGTACCTGGAAAAATAATGACTCAACTGCAGACCAGTTTGTCGGCCGAGGTCCGTAGATAATGCCAAAACGCAGGATGGTTGTGTCACAGAATCCATGCTGATACTTTTGCCGTAAGTTATTTTCGGAAACTAACTTGGACAACGCATACTCGGAAGTATGATTCGAGATGTTAATCAATGAATTTTCTGTTTTCAGACTGACGGCATCACATAAATCGTATACCCACTCTGTGGATGCAAAAATAAACTGCTGTACCTGATGGGTCGCAACAGCATCTATCAATGCCAATGTACCCATTACATTCGTCGCAAAGCATTCGGTTGCGCGGTTGCGGCAATCCGGATCACGGGAAAGTGCAGCCAGATGAATCACAATGTCCGTGTTTTGAGGGATTAGTTGATTTAACTTTGGATTCAATAAATCGCTCTGCAAAAAACGCCCGTCGCTGGACGGTGCTGCGTCAATACCGCTTAATTTATGGCCAAGCTGGTCGAGTGCCCGGATCAGCCTTTTGCCGACAAAGCTCTCTGTTCCGGTAATGAAAATATTCATATCTCAATTCCTGTCGGAGGTTCTGGTTATTTGTAGGGAAAAGCCTTTGGCTCAGTCTGATAAATGCAATGACAGCAAAAATTGTGCCTGAAAGCTCGTAAGCAATCACGCAAAATTCCGGAAACTCTTAAGAACTCAATGGTCAAGAATTGAGACTCGTTGTCGATAGAGTGATGTGTATCAGAAGCTGGCATATTTATTGAAAACACCCAGACGAGTTTGGCTGAAAGCGAAAATGAACAAAGTTGTTGAATATATAGTGGAAAACAACTCATGCTTCAGTCTGGAAGCGAAGGCTCGTTCAAAATATCAGATATATGTCAATAATTTGACTGTGAGGCAGTGATTTGCAGAATGTAAAAATTTCTCAAGCCGTTGTGCTTGCTGGTGGACTCGGTACCCGACTGCTGCCATTAACCAGGGAAACGCCTAAGCCGATGGTCGACGTGAACGGTAAACCATTTCTGTGGTATTTACTGCATCAACTCAAAATCCAGGGAATTTCAAAAGTTCTGTTATTAACCGGTTATCTGCATCAAAAAATTTTCGACTACTTTGGCCGCGGCGAAGCTCTTGGGCTAGAAATCAGCTATTCACAGGGAGATGTAGAATGGGATACAGGTCGTCGCCTCTACAGAGCGTTTCACTTGCTTGATGAGACCTTTTTTTTGCTATATAGCGACAACTATGTCAACTACAACCTTGCTGTACTAACCGAGCATTATCTTGCCCAACAATGCCTGCTGTCATTGCTCGTTGTACCTAAGAAAAACGGCAATATCGCACTGACATCCGAGTCCAAAGTCGCGTGTTATGATTCGAAACGGCAAAAAGAAGGGCTAGATTATGTGGAACTGGGATTTATGTGTGTCAATAAATCCGTGGTATCGATGATCAATGATGCTGAAAACCAATCGTTTTCTAGAATATTACAGCAACTTGCTGACATTGGTCAGTTAAGTGCATATCTGACACCGCAGCAGTATCACAGCATCTCTGATCCGGTTCGCCTTAGTTACACCGCCGAATTTCTTAAACATAAAAAACTGATTTTGTTAGACCGTGATGGCACCATCAATATAAAGGCGCCAAAAGGTAGCTATATCACTTCTGCCAAGCAATTCGAAGTTATCGCGGATAATGTGGCAGCACTCGCGAGTCTTGGGCAAATAGGTTTTCGGTTTGTGGTTATCACGAATCAGGCAGGTCTGGCGACGGGCGATCTGTCTGAACATCAACTCGCAGCTATACACGAAAAAATGTGCCGGGAACTTGCCAAAACAGGCGTCTATATTGATGCAGTTTATGTTGCTGGTGCGCATTGGCAGGATGTGCAAGATTTTGATCGTAAACCCAATCCAGGCCTATTTCTGAAAGCCAGCTATGACCTTCAACTTTGTCTCAGCCAAACGTGGTATATCGGCGATGATTCGCGGGATATGCTGGCAGCCCGCAATGCAGGTTGCCGGGGACTCTTTCTGGGAAGTCCAGATGAGTTAACACTACCTCTTCAAGAATTTATTGATTTGGCCTCGTTAAACATGGCCAGTCTGACTGATTTTATTGCTAAGGAGTACAACCATGAAAGTCATGGTCACTGGTGATCGCGGTTACATTGGTTCGGTGTTGGTCGACCAGCTCGCGAAATTACAATATGACATTATTGGTTTAGATACCGGATTTTATGACGATTGCGAGTTGGAACAACAGGAACGGGTTTATAGATCCATCACCAAAGACATCCGCGACGTTGCAGCTGAAGACCTCGTGGGGGTCGATGCAGTCATTCATTTGGCCGCATTATCAAATGATCCGCTTGGTGAATTAAAAGCGGGGATCACCGAGGAAATTAACTACCGGGCTGCAGTAAGGTTGGCCCGACTGGCAAAAAATGCGGGTGTTTCCCGTTTTATCTATGCGTCATCACAGAGCATGTACGGTATTGCTGACTCCGATGCAGAGTTAGACGAAGATAATTCAGTGAAACACCCGATCACAGCCTATGCGAAAACTAAATGGCAAGCAGAGCAGGAACTGAAAACTCTCGTAAGCGAAACATTTTGTGTAGTCTGTTTCCGGCCCTCTACTGTATTCGGTTGGTCACCCCGTCTGCGTTGTGACATTATTTTTAACAACCTTTTAGCCTGCGCCTATACCACAGGCAAAATTGAGATTAAAAGTGACGGCACGCCATGGCGACCAATAGTCCATGTTCAGGATGTCTGTAAAGCTTTTATTGCCGGATTAACAGCACCGGTTTCGCTGATAAATGGCCGGTCTTATAACGTCGGTATTGAAAATGGCAATTACACCGTCAGGCAAATTGCAGAAACAGTCAGTACTTTAGTAGCCGGATGCGATTTGGTATTTACCGGGGAACATGGCTCAGACGCCAGAACCTATCGTGTTGGCTTTAACCGAATTCTGACGGAGTTACAGGATTATTATCAACCGGCATGGGACCTCGTCAGAGCTGGACAGGAAATGCTGGCTAAATTCGAAGATATTGATTTTAAAGAACAAGACTTCCGGGGCCCGCGTTGCACCAGATTGGCACAACTCGATGATCTATTAGCTTCGGGGAAATTGGATGACAATCTGTTTTGGGTGAAGCATGAATAGAATCTATCACGAAGTTCATCATTGCCGGATTTTTCCGGAACAGCCGCTCGAAGTATTCTTTGATATGGGGCTTCAACCACCAGCAAATAGTTTACGCCGGGACAAGTCAGAACCCTTGCCGCAAATCCCATTGGTGTTGGGATGGTCTGAGCAAGCTAAATCTGTGCAACTGACAGTTGATGTGGATAGCGAATACCTGTTTAAACACTATGTATGGGTTACGGGTACGTCGCAGACTGCAAAAGATTATGCGCAGTATTTTTGTCAGCAATTCCTGCAACGCACACCAGAAAAACAACCATTTATCGTTGAAATGGCCAGTAATGACGGAACCTTTTTAAAGCCCTTTATTGAAAGAGGGATCAAGGTATTAGGTGTTGATCCTGCCGCCAATATTGCGCAAGCCGCTAACGCTCAGGGGATCCCGACACTCGCAGATTTTTTCAATGCAGGCAGTGCTCAGCATGTGATCGATAACTATGGTCAATGTGACGGATTTATTGCCCGCAATGTCATTCCCCACGTGGAACACATTGACGAAATTATGCAGTCATTAGTTCGGTTATTGTCCGATGAAGGTATAGGTGCGTTTGAGTTTCATTATGCTGGCAAGATATTTGACGAATTGCATTACGATTCTGTGTATCACGAGCACTTGTTTTATCATTCGTTGACGAGTATGCAGAACCTGCTGAATAAATACGGTTTTTTCCCGTTTGACCTGTTTCAGAGCCCTATTAGTGGTGGCTCATACGTTATTTTCTTTAGCAAAAAAAGCAAAGAAATCACAGATTCACTTCGAGATGCTCTGCAACACGAAATGGCAAGTGGGATCAACGATTTGGCATCCTGGAAAAACTTCGCGCAAAAGTCACTTGAACATGCCAAAAGTTTACGCGAAGCCTTAGATGCTGAACTGGCTGCAGGCCGACGTGTCATCGGTTATGGTGCATCTGCACGGAGCTCAACACTGTTAAATTTTGCTGGTATTGATGCGCAATATTTGACTTGCATAGCAGATAAGAGCCCTTACAAACATTATTGTTATACGGCGGGCACAGATATTCAGATTCTGCCACCTGCTGAAGCGTTGGCTACAAAACCGGATACCATTTTGTTACTTGCTTGGAATTTTGAACAGGAAATAGTCCAGGAACTTCAGCAGACCTATGGTTTTACTGGCAAAGTTATAGTGCCCTTGCCAGGACCTGTGCGTGAGGTTTGGATAAATGCAGTTTAACCAACTTCAAATCCATGGTTCTTATCTGATTGAATCTTCGCCGTTTGCTGATAGTCGTGGTGTCTTTCGTCGTAGTTTTTGCATGACCGAGTTTCAACAGGCTGGCGTTTCATTTCAAATCCGGCAAACAAACATTTCGGAGAACTTCGCTTGTAATACATTGCGTGGCTTTCACTTTCAGATGGCACCCTTTGGCGAAGATAAAATTATGACGCCGGTGAGTGGTCGTTTTTTTAATGTCACTATCGACCTGCGTCCAGACTCGCCGACTTTTCTGACGCAGCAAACCATTCAATTAAATAGCGAGGCCCGCCATGCATTGCTGATCCCAAAAGGATGTGCCAATGCTTTCTTGACGTTGGCTCCTGATAGCACGATGTTGTATTACATGTCGGAATTGTATAGCCCTTCACACTATTACGGCTTTCGTTGGAATGATCCTTTGGTGAATGTTGACTGGCCTGCACAGCCGATATCCATATCAGAAAAAGACCAGCAATATGCCGATTTTGATTTATCAACCTACCTGGCATTATATAGCCGCACCAATGGGCAACAGCGATGAAGTTATTTGTCAGTGGTATCAGTGGCTTTATCGGAAGCGCATTACAACGCCAACTTGACCCGGCTCAGGTGACGTTAAGTTCAATAAGCAGATCGCAAAATGTGCCTGGAGGCTTAAAAGCATCTTTTGCAGAAATTGCAGTTGTCAGAAGTTATCTACGTGAGACCCAGCCTGAAAGTGCAATTTTATTGGCGTGGCAAGGATTACCTGATTATTCACCTGCACTTTGTATGGAGAATCTAAACCAGCAATCCATGCTTATTCTCGAGTTACTGCAGGCTGGATGTCGGCGCATCGTTTTGGCTGGCAGTTGTTGGCAATATGGCCAGCAATCTGGAGCTGTTAACGAGTTGATGCTACCCAATCAGCCTGGCGTGTTTGCTTCGACAAAAAATGCTGTTTTTCAGATTGCAGACGCCATGTGTCGGGATTTTGGGGCAACTTTGGCGGAAGCTCGAATCTTTTATAGCTACGGCCCGGGACAACGACCACAATCACTGTTACCTACGCTTTCGGCGCAGATTATGCAGGGAGATATCCCACAGGTGAATACTCCTTATCATGCCGTTGATTTTATTCACGTTGATGATGTGGCTCGGGCTTTGTTAATGCTTGTTGAGCGCACATCGGAACAGGGGATTTTTAATGTCGGGAGTGGTCGGGCTGTTTCTGTTGCCCAAATTGTCAATCTGATGCTGGAGTCTGCCGGACAGGCGCCGATATATCAGGATACGTCACCAACACAGCAGTGGTGGGCGGATGTTTCGAAACTAAATCGGCTCGGATTCTCGTGCCAAGTGCAATTACACGATGGTATCAGGCAAATCATTGCCAATGACCTTGAACGAAGAGCTGTAATGGGGGCCACATGATCATTTCCAGAACACCATTTCGGACCAGTTTTATTGGCGGCGGTACTGATCTGGCGGCATTTTGCGATGTGGAACCCGGTGCTGTCATTAGTTGTGCAATCCAGAAATACATTTACGTTACTGCAAAACGTCAGATGCCGATTGCGGACTATAAATACCGGATAAGCTGGAATAAATTAGAGTTCACCAACGAAATTGAAGAGATTGAGCATCCAATCATTCGTGAAGCTCTTAAAATGTTCGACATCGATTATCCTCTTGAGATCACTACTTTTGCCGACGTTCCATCACAAACCGGGCTCGGGTCATCCAGTTCATTTACAGTCGGATTATTAAACGTACTGCATGCATTAAGGCGTGAAAGAGTATCAAAAGGTCAGCTTGCCCGGGAAGCTGCGGAACTGGAAATTAATCGTCTAGGACGAAAAATAGGGACGCAAGACCACTATGCTGCAGCATATGGTGACTTTAATATTTTCCGGTTTTATCCGAACTTACGCACATCGGTCACTCCGGTTTTGTATAAAGCCGAAAGAGTCACCGCGCTGGAACAGCGATTGCTGTTGTTCTACACCAGAAAAACCCGAGATGCCGGTGAACTGCTGGCTGTACAATCACAAGAAATGAGTCAAAAACAAAAGTTTGATTCCTTGAAACAAATGCTTCAGTACATTCAACCACTTGAAGAGACGTTGACTGGAGGCCGACCTCTGGATGACTTTGGCGAGATCCTTCATACCGGCTGGATGTTAAAAAAGCAGCTCAGCAGTTTGATTGCTGATCAGCAAATTGACGAGATGTATAGCAAGGCCAGAGCGGCCGGGGCTATTGGCGGAAAATTACTGGGCGCAGGTGGTGGTGGGTTTCTGTTGGTTTATGTCCGCCCTGAGCAGAGACAACAAGTGATGCAAGCAATGAATGGCTACTTTTGTCTGCCCGTAAGATTCGACACCGCAGGGTCCCGCATTACGTATTTTGATAGTTTTAGTTTGTAATCTGAAGCATTTAGAGAAGGCATTTATGAATACTGATTATACAAAAATGGGAACTAGCCCATTTGATGGCGATATATGGTCTGAGCTGGCTCAAGTGATCAGCGACAATCAATTGACCAGTCAGGATGTGCTGGAAAACTTTATGTTGTTCTATCGCCGGGTAAACTTTGCCAAATTTGTTACCCATATTGAGTTGTTTAAGCATACTGTGGATTTACCAGGCTCTATTGTCGAGCTTGGTGTCTTTAAAGGTGCATCTTTTATGACTTTTTTGAAACTCTGTGATGTGTACTGCGCAGGAGACACTCTCAAAAAAGTTATTGGTTTTGATACCTGGACAGGGTTTGTGGACTTAGATGTAAAGGACGGTGCGGAAAACATCAAACGGGACAAAGTCGTTGGTGGTTTTAACGCATCGACCTTCCTTCCAGTGCTGCGCCAAGCGATCGAAATTGAGCAAAGAGACTCGATGATCCCCCGGTTTTCCCGAGCGGAACTTGTACAAGGGGACTGTCGCCATACAATTCCTCAATATCTCGAGAAAAATCCTGGTTTGCGTATCTCCATGCTACACCTTGATTTGGATTTATATGAACCAACGAAGGTAGCACTCGAGCATTTGTATGACAGGGTTGTACCTGGCGGAGTTGTGATCCTTGATGAGTATGGTATGGAAGGTTTTCCCGGAGAAAGCCTTGCTTTTGATGAATTTTTTGCGGGACGTAGACCTGTACTAAAGAAATTCCCTTTTATCTCTACGCCGGGTGGTTATTTCATCAAAGGTGAATAAGGAGCCTGACATGCAGCCCAATCAGGAACTGTACAATCAGGAAGGCATCCTGAAAATACAACTTGGAGCCTCGGTGATGGAGCTCAAATTGAAGCTAGCCGAGGAGATTTGTGCATGGTTAGCATATTGGGGATATCCATATTGTCGTCCGTCGTCACTGGCAACCGATTTAATGCAAATAGCCCGTAGTGATAGGGCTTTGCTTGGCAAACTTTACAAAGTTTGCCGACGTTTTCCTTCTATTAAACAATTGGCGGCTGCACCGGATTTCGTTCGGATCGCCGGCCAGTTAATGGCTTCCCCATTAGTTTCATGTTGCAATTTTGTTTGTTTACGGTTTGATATTCCGGGAGAAGATAAATATTTGCTTGGTATACATCAAGACTTTCCCTACATTCAGGGCAGCGAAAATGGCCTTACATTCTGGCTTGCTCTCGGAGATGTTGAATTGGAGATGGGGCCACCAGCTTATGTCAAAGGCTCACATTTAAATGGGACTTTGCATGTGACTGAAAAAAAATTGTCGGATACTTATGGGAAAAATGGCGGAAGCACTATTCAAATAGCGAACTTGGATCTGATGAAGGATTGTAAGTTTGAAAATGAAGCGGTGTCAGATCATGAGTGTCTGGTTTTTTCGACGTTGTTATTACATCGAAGCGAACAAAACGTAAGTAATAAAGTCAGAATCAGTTTGCAGCTTCGGTTTGATGACTTATGCAATATCAAAAGTTTTGAGAGAAATTATCCGGAAGGGTTGTATCTGGGAAATCAGTTTTCCGATAGTTATCCAGAGTACATTCGTTGAAACAAAATACTCGACTATTTTAACAATCGTCGATAAAAAACAATGGGAGGCGTTAGCCTCCCACCATGTCGAGCTTTGTATTTGCCGGATGTTGTAACCAGGCTAGTCCTGTGCGAGCCAGAAGGCCTGATTTACCATTGTCGGTAATAATTAAAGGTAACAGTCTGCGTTCCACACACACCTGGAAAAAAGCATTTGCCCAATTTAAGTCGTCCGCTAATATCACTGCATTTTCGCTGAGTTTTGGCCAAATGATCTCGAATTCTCTAAGAACAAAATTGTGAGCATGGTCACTGTCATGCATAAAAATATCAATTTGTTTATCAAATAATGGCAACGTTTGATGACTATGGCCACGAATTAATGTCCATGCCTTTTTTAGATTCTCATGGACCATGAATCCCACATCTAATCCAGCTGGAATTATTTCTGAATCACCAACGAGATGATGCCTGTTTAGATCCTGAATTTCGTTGGCTGCCAGATCAAATGAGTACAGATGGCCTTTGCCATTACGACGTAGCGCGTTCAGAATGAAAGCTGTATTGCCGCCATAAAAGACTCCGGTTTCAACAAAAACTTCAGGCTGTCTCATCCGAACCAATACATACAAGAGTATTCGCTGAATCCCAAACCAGTCGACGCTATCTAAGGATTCATGCCTAAAGATGCCTTTTTGATGATACTGACGACAGAATGCTAATTGCTGATTAATTTCACCGAGGAACTGCTTGTCATCCAAAAGCTCCTGATAAATTTGCTGTATTTCCAGTTCCGGAGCCCCAAAATAATCAGCCAGTAACGTGATAGTCATTTTATTTATTTCACGGCAGATAAAAGCATCCATATGAGATCCCGAAAAAATTGATTTGTTATAAGCTAACACGTGTTTGGAGTTTCCGGGAGTCAAGCAGCTTACAAATTCAGTTTTATCCTTTCGGTTTATCCAAAAAATAAACAGTCGGATGCCGAAGTACTTTTATCGCTAAACATTTTGCCGTGATCGTCGATAAGGTAAAAACACAATACGGTGGAATAAAAAAATGCAAAATTTAGAAAAACTAACCATCGTCATACCTACATATAACAGGCCTGAGTTCGTACTTCGAAACATGCGCTATTGGTCCGGCAAGGGTTGCACCGTGATCGTGATGGATGGCAGTTTAACACCCATTGCCGAGAGCCAGTTAAACGGACTGGCTGTTAATATTCAATACGTCCATTCTCCAGTTGGATTGACAGAGCGCTTGCTTCAGGCGTGCGATATGATCCAGACGCCTTATGCATCCATGTTATCAGATGACGATTTTTTCTCAGAACAAGGCATCTCCGAGGCCATTGATGAACTAAACGAAAATACTTCGTATGCTTGCGTCAATGGCAATTGCGCTAGTTTTCTGTGGAAGGCCAGTGAACAACAGATATCGACTCGTATGCATTATGCGGAGCAAGCGCAGTTTGAAATGCTTCAGGAACAATCCCGTGACCGGCTATTGACTCACTTCAGACATTACACGCCTGTCTCATGTTACGGAGTTCATCGTACGGCAGGTTTCAAGCTGGCTATGCGAGCTGCGGCTCATAAAAATAGTTGTATTTACAGTGCCGAACTTGCGTTCGAATTGGTGACTGCCTGGTTGGGCAAAACTAAAACGATTCCACATTGTTATTGGTTACGTAGTATGGAGAATGAGCCGGTAAACGTGCCTGGGTCTCCTCGCAGTTTCCGATTTCATCATTGGTATACAGATCCAAAATATGTGAAGGAAGTTGAAAGCTGGTATGTGCATATCAGTGCAGTACTCGGTTTTAGGCCTGGGCCGGAACGAGTGAACTTTTATCGTACCTTGAGGCAATCCTGCGAGAACTTTATGGATTTTTGCCGTGAGTACTTCGCAGGCCAAAATCGTGCGGAAAGAGAAAATCCTGGTTGTTGGCAAAATACCGCTGAGAATTGGCAGGTACGAGGCGTGAAAGTCTCCAGCGATATCGTCGAATTTTTAGACCAAGTAAAACAATTCCATATGCAATCTGACCATCATTCACTTCCTTCAGTAATATTAGAATCGGTATGAAAACAGTCATCACTTACGGCACCTTTGATTTATTCCACATTGGTCATTTGAATCTGCTGAAACGCGCTAAATCGTTGGGCGACAAATTGATTGTCGCGGTGTCCACCGATGAATTTAATGCCGGCAAGGGCAAAACTACCTTAATGCCATTTGAGCATCGGGTTGAATTATTACGCAGTGTGCGGTTTGTTGATGAGGTGATTGCTGAAACCTGTTGGGAGCAAAAAATCACCGACGTGCAGCGCTTGGGCGTGGATGTATTTGTGATTGGTGACGACTGGCAGGGGAAATTCGATTTCCTGCAAGAATTTTGTGAAGTCGTCTATCTGCCGCGAACCGATAATATTTCATCCACCGATTTGAAAAAAGCGATACAAGTTTTTATGCAGCTCAAACGCGACTTTTTGGATTAAGAGGTACAAGTGGCCCCAAGCTGTTATCCGCCTGAATATTTCAGACAACTCAAAGTTTATGTTGCACCGGACAATCCGGCAGGGCGTCATCTGGTTGAGGAGTTGTCAGCGTCTGGTGTCCAGGTGTTGGGGATCATCGATAATCTGAAAACCGGTGTCGATGTGATTAATCATGCTGAGCGGGCCCTGCCTTATGACGCTGTTTTAATTGCCCGTAGTGATTACCAGCCGCAAATTGCGGCCGGGATGTGCGAACGTGGCTTTGATAATGACCGCATCTGGTGTTTGCAGGCGGACGGCAAACACTATCAGCGTTATCGCATACCTTCGCTGCTCCAGCGCTGGTCGCAACGGCTGTTGAGTCGGTTGCAGCGCTTACCTTTATTATTTCCGCAGCTTTTCACTGTCTATTACGCAGAAAAATTTGTCGACAGCAATGTGCTGGTGGCGTTTGATTATCATCAGGCTATCGGGTCCAGAGTACGGTTGGTTGTACGTGAACCAGATCGTGAGTTTCATCCGGAGCAGTGCCGGTATCCCTGGCTGGGATGGCTGTATTTATGCTGTGCCCGGGTCGTGGTGATGGATCACGAATCGACCAATCCACTGTTAAATCAACTGCGTCAGCAGCGAAAACTGGTGCAGCTCTGGCATGGGTTGCCATTTAAATATCTGGCTGGCAACAAACATTTTCCGCATGTATTGGACCATTGCTTTGTCTCGAGTTCGGCCTGGTTTAACCGGCACGTTTTTCCGCAGATGTTCAAAGCGAGCAGTTATCTTGCTTTAGGTTATCCACGCAACGATGCACTGGTGCAGATTTCAGAAGCAAGATGTTGGTATAACGCGCTGAGCGCAGCGCAGCTGCAGCAGCTGCGTCAAGGCCGTAAACTGGTGCTGTATATGCCGACTTACCGCGATAACGGTAAAGACCAGCCGCCCATCGACTGGCTGGCGCTTGACCAGCTGTTGCAGGCGTTGGGTGCAGTACTGGTGGTAAAAAACCATCCGTTTCTGGCGCCGTTTGACGAGCTGCGTGCGCAGCCTGATTGCGCGGCTATTTTTCATTACCCGGGCCGGCGCAATGTGTATCCCTGGCTGGCAGACGCCGACCTGCTGCTCACGGATTACTCCTCCGTCGCTTTTGATTTTCTTGGCGTCGACCGGCCAATCATCCATTTTATGTACGATCTTGCAGAGTACCGGCAAGTGCGTGGCCAGTTCCTGATCGACAGTGAAGATTTTATTGCCGGCGACGTCGCGACCGATTTTGCTGACTTATGTCAGGCGCTGCAACATAACCTGACCCAAGACCAACACAGTGAAAAACGACGTTTACTGCGGGAGAAGTTTGCCATCAATACTGATGTCGCCACACCCGCGTTGGTGAGCTATATCGAACAACTGCGCTGACATGCTGTTCAGCTGACGCGGATCTGCTGGCTCAATGCATGGACCAGGTACTGGCCAGCCCATTTCAATGTGAACTCCCGCCCGGGCCTTCGGTGAAGGTCTCTCCACTGGCGATACGCTGCAAGGCCTGATAATGCACTTTACCGTTACTGGTATAAGGAATGTCCCTTACTAAAAGTACTTTAAATAAACTGGGATGGAGTTGCAGACTTTGTTGCAGATAGGTGCTGACAATATTTGCGGCGCTGGATTCGGCATTGGCGTCTATCACTGCGACCACTAAAAAGTCATCGCGGCCGGTACAGACTGTTTGCCAGTGCTCACGCTGCAGCAGTTGTTCGAGCTGGTCGAGTTGCAGGCGTTTACCCTGTAGTTTCAGCATCCGTTTTAACCGGCCAGTGATTTTATAGAGCCCGTTTGGTAGCCGTATCGCCAGATCTCCGGTTGCCAACTCACTGAGTTTATCGGTCGAGCGCAAATCTCCGGAGTTTTGCGCATAATCCAGCATTACATTCGGTCCCTGATAGCAAAGTTCGCCTTCGGTATCGGCCTCAGTAATGACGGCGCGGCTTTGCACCTCGCGCAACATTAAATTGCCACCAGGGATAGCTTCACCAATACAATCGGCGTGATCAGCCAGATACTCAGGCCGCAGCCAGGCAATCCGAGCTGTCGCTTCCGTCTGACCGTACATCAGATAGACCGGCAGGTGCTTCTGT
This sequence comes from Rheinheimera texasensis DSM 17496, assembly GCF_000711985.1. GTDB lineage: Bacteria > Pseudomonadota > Gammaproteobacteria > Enterobacterales > Alteromonadaceae > Pararheinheimera > Pararheinheimera texasensis. The sequence goes on along the minus strand of NZ_KL544006.1, from coordinate 412,003 downwards.
GCCGACAGCTGCTGCACATATTGCCGTAAGTCATCATCCAGCGGGCCGCCGGCCTGTGTCAGATAACGCAGCGCAGGCAAGGGTAAACGCTCAAATCGCAAGGTCTTTAACATCTTATAGCTAAAGGCGACACCGGCCAGGCTTGTGACTGCAAAATCGCGCATCTGCTGCCAAAACTCTTTATTAACCACCGAATAGTCGCTTAACAACACAGTCGCGCCACATAGCAAATGGCTGTTGACCACCGAAAGTCCATAGGAATAGTGCATCGGCAATGCGGTGATGGCGACATCAGACATCTGAATCGGCAGATAACGTGAAATGGCCAGCGCATTACTGTGCAAATTATCCAGCGACAACATCACACTTTTCGGGTCGCCAGTGCTCCCTGAAGTGCTGAGTAATAATGCCAGATCAGGCCGGGTACGAAAGGCACTGGCGCTGACCCGCCGCATCGTTCCTAAATCATCAATCAGCACGGCAATTTCGAGCTGGCGGACCAACAGATCCAGCTGGCTTTGCGGCAGGTTAGGGTCCAGTAATAACAAAGGCCGCTGGTGGCGTAAACAGCACAGATAGGCGACTATCGTCGTGAGGTTGTTGCGGCACTGCAAAGCGCAGGCTTGGTGCGGCCAGACGTCAAACTGGACAAAACGTTGTGCGTAATGATCGGCCAGCTGCGCTAGTTTCAGATAGCTAATCGCAGTGCCGTTGGGCAGTAATAACGCGGTTTGTTCGCCAAATCGTTCCAGATTTTTCGCGAAGTGCAGACTCATAACACCAGACCACCTTCAATAGTCATCTGCTTGGCTGGGACACAGCCTGCGGCGTCCGTATATATAAAGGCAACCGCAGCGCTCAGGCACTTAGCAATGCCCGACAGGTAAAATAAAAAAGTGGCGTTAACATCCAGCGTAAGTGACGTCGCCAGAGGACTGGGTTTGGTCGAAGCAAGGTTGTTGCCCTGCATCATATTGGCGCTCGAGGTGAATGTAATAAGTCTAGGTGCCGAATTCGTCATACAAAGGCCTGCTGCAGCTCGTTGTGGTTGCTTTGCTGTAATTTTTGATATTGCATACGCATCTCCACAGGTTGGCTGTTAACGGGTAAAGCGGGCAAACCGGCTGGTTGCTGCGGTAAATCCGGCCAGGTCAAGCTGCATCTGCTGCAAAACAACCGGGCCAGCTGCAGTGCTGAACTCTCGTTGCACTGTGCTCTGATAACCCAGCTGCTGGTTAAAGCGCAGGGCTGCGCTATTGTCCAGTTTGACATGTGCCAGCAGTGTCGTACAGCCAAGCGTTTTAAAGCAAAACTGATTGAGCGCAAGCGCCGGAAAAAACGCCAGCATAGAGCCCCTAAAACGCGGGTCTGCCAGATAAAAACCGCTTTCCAGTACTGCACTGCCAGAAACAGGCTGGCCCTCAGGCTGTTTCAGATTACAGGCGCCGACCGCGTCGTTTTTATAGCGGATGACAAAATGCTGCTGACTGGCATCTGGCTGAACGCGTTCATACCAGCGTTGTTGGTCGGCTTCGGTTATCTGGCGCTGGTCCAGCATCTGCGCACTGATATCAGGCCGATTGCGCCATTGCCGCAGCAAGGCTAAATCATCAGTAGTGACCGGCGTTAGCACCACGCCATAAGCGGCAATTGGTTCTACCGGTGTCATGCCAATAAATTCCAGCTCAGCGCTGTGCCGCGCGCGACGTCGGTTTTGACGGTTTTGCCCAGTACCATTGGTAGGTATTTAGGTGCAAGACCAAGGCCAGGCCGAATTGAACGCACATTGTCAGTGCTCAGCACATCACCGGCTTTTAAATCCATCGAAATGTATAAGGAGCGACGATGCCGGCGTGAAGCCACTTCTTTGCTGGTGACGCCATAATGTACGGTACCCAGCGCCAGCTGGGCGCGACGGGTTTCATCGACCAGCATTTTTAATTCTGCCGGTTCCAGCGAAAATTCGGCATCGACGCCACCTTCGCAGCGGTCCAGCACAAAGTGTTTTTCAATCACAGTCGCGCCTAAAGCGACGGCGGCGACTGCGACGCCAATTCCGGTGCAGTGGTCGGATAAACCAGCCTGGCACTGAAAAAGTTCAGCTAAATGCGGGATAGTGCGTAGGTTGGCGTCGATCGGTTCAGCCGGATAATTGCTGGTGCATTTGAGCAGGATCAGGTCTTTACAGCCATGAGCACGCAGTACTTCAACGGCCTCAGCCAGCTCGCTCTGGCTTGCCATGCCGGTGGACATGATCACCGGTTTGCCGGTGCGCGCTACGGCAGCGAGCAGGGCATGGTCAGTGTTTTCAAAGGAAGCGATTTTGTAGCAGGGCACCTGCAATGTTTCGAGGAAATCCACTGCAGTCAAATCAAATGGCGTACTAAACGCCACTAGGCCGAGGGCTTTGGCGCGCTCGAAGATAGGTGCGTGCCAGTCCCACGGCGTATTAGCGATTTGGTACAGTTTATAGAGGCTTTGGCCGAACCAGAGACTGTCCGGGTTATCAATAAAAAAATCACCGCTGTCGATGTCGAGGGTCATGGTATCTGCGGTATAGGTTTGCAATTTAATCGCATGGGCGCCAGCGGCAGCGGCTGCATCGACCATGGCTAAGGCTTTATCCAGCGACTGATCGTGATTGCCGGAAAGCTCGGCGATGATAAAAGGGGCTTGCCCGGCACCCAGCTGGTAAGAGCCCAGTTGAATATTCTCAGCTTTGGTCATGTCCGCTGTTCCGTTGGTTGATTATTGGTTGTTGTCAGGAGTCTGAGCCTGTTTCCAGCAGTGCAATAAGCTTTGCTACACCACCGCCGGCGGGCACCAGTTGACTGGCGGTCGCAGACATCTGGCGTCGGCGCTCCGGCTGCGCCAACAGATAGTCGACTATTGACGCCAGACTACTACTGTCCAAGGTGCTGGCAACGCCCAAATCCACGCAAGCGCCTAGGCTTGCCATGTAGGCGGTGGTCGCCAGTTGATTGTCCGCCAGCGCCACAACCACTGCGGGTAAGCCCAGACAGGCGCGCTCCCAGTGGGTGGCGCCGCCGGCGCCAATCATTAAATCCGCAGCTGCCATCAGCCCGGCCATCCCTGGCGTCTGTATGTGCAGGGTCAGACGCCGGTCCTGTGCACAAAGTTGCTGCAACAACAGACGGTGCGGGTTGGCCTGACCGATCACGATATCGGCCAGCCAATTCGGTTCCTGAAGTTGCTTCAACGCATTAATTGCGATGTTGCTTAAATTGTCGCCATCCGTGCCACCGAAAAAGATCAGCAGCCGGGCTGGAAGTTGCGCGCTAAACTGTGCCGGGAATTGTCGGTCGGCAGTGTGGAATGCCGCAAATTCCGGTCGCAATAACGCCCATTGTGGTCCGAGCAAAGCCCGGCATGGCGTTGGTAGCAAGCCGTCGTAACGGCTGTTGAGATCCGGCAACAGGTTCTGATCCAGCAGCAGGTCGCAGTCATAGTGCCGGTTGGCTAAATCGTCGATATGTAAAATTGCCCGGCAACCCGGACGCATCGCCGCACAGAATTTAGCGCCAAGGCCGTAGTGGTCGACGACCAGCCAGTCAAAGCGGTGGCCAGCGAGCTCTGGCATCAGTGCAATCACCTGTTGCAGAGCCGACGCATCTTCCGCTTCAGTGGCCCCCAACCAGGCGGCATAACCGTGTTCTGGCGGCGTAGATAATTCAGCGAGTGTCAGCGTTGGAAAACCTTCAGCCTCGAGCACACTCAGCATATGGCCGGGGTGCTGCCTGCAGGCAAACCAAATCTTGTGGCCTTTCACTCGCAGGGCACGCGCAAGCGTCAGGCAACGCATCAGGTGACCGGACCCGATGGTCAGGGAAGCATCAGTGCGAAACAGCAGCCGCATCAGCGACTCCGGTTTTGTTGTATTAACAGTTGCTGTAACAGTTCTGCCCGTTGCCAGTCGGCTTCAGTATCGATGTCCTGTACCCGGTGCTGCGGCAGTTCCTGCAGATAACTATGCGCGGCAAACATTGGTGCGCCGCTTAGCCAGGCCTCAGCGCTACCGAGATAAAACTGGCCGGCATCGTGGAAGGTTTCAGGTAAATCCTGCGAGCGTTTTGGCATAGCATCCGGTTGTACAGGTTCAACCTGACCTTGTGCATTGCGATACAAGGCGCGCTGAATAGGGAAGCTGAAGCGGCAACCGGAGAAGACAAATTTCAGCGCAGGATTTTCTGCGAGTGCTGCCGCGGCCTGCGAGAGATCTTCAGGGCATAATAATGGTGCTGTTGCGTAGATACAGCCAACCAGAGTCACTTGTTCGCGTTCTGACAGCCACTGCGCAGCATGGCGTACGACTGCACTGGTGCCGGTGTGGTCATCTGCCAGCGTGGCCGGGCGCATAAATGGCACTTCAGCACCAAAGGCGCGCGCGACGTCAGCGATCTCCGCATCGTCCGTCGACACAATCACCCGGTCAAAGACGCCGCTTTGCAGCGCGGTCTCCACAGACCAGGCCAACATCGGTTTTCCGTTAAACAGGCGGATATTTTTGCGCGGAATGCGTTTGCTGCCGCCCCGGGCCGGAATAATCGCAACCTTCATCGCTCACCTCGTACCGCATGCCTGACGCAGTGCATCGGCGACTTGTTGCTGTTGCGCGATGGTGATGCCGGCAAATAGTGGCAAACTAATGATTTCGCTGTAAAAACTCTCAGAATGCGGGAACTGGCCCCAATCAAAGCCAAGGTTCTGGTAATAGGGCTGGGTGTGGATTGGAATGTAATGTACATTGACCCCAATGCCCGCAGCGCGCAGTTGTTCAAACACCTGCAGCCGCTGCAGAGGCTGTTGCAGCCGGATTATATAAAGATGCCAGGCCGATATACCGTCGACAGCTGGCACTGGCAAATTGACCGGTAAATCCTGCAGCAATTGCTGATAAATCTCAGTGGCTTTGATCCTTTGTTGCACAAACTGAGGCAGACGGTCAAGCTGACTTAGCCCCAGGGCTGCCTGTAAATCGGTCATCCGGTAGTTAAAACCAAGACCGATTTGCTGGTAGTACCAAGGGCCATGGGACTGTTCGGTCATCTCGCCTGCATCGCGCGTGATGCCGTGGCTTCTAAGTAATCGGAGCTGGCTGTCGAGTACCGGATCGTTGCAAAGGGCCATGCCGCCTTCGGCGGAGGTAATTATCTTTACCGGGTGAAAGCTGAAGACGGTGATATCGCTGTACTGACAACAACCCACCGGTCGCTGTTGGTACAAAGCGCCAATAGCGTGTGACGCGTCTTCAATAATCCTGATACCGAAGGGGCTGCAAATAGCAGCGATTCGTTCCATATCGCAGCTGTGGCCAGCCAGATGGACTGGGATCACCACTTTGGGTAAAGTGCCGCTGGCTTGTGCTTGCTGCAGTTTCTGCTCTAAAGCTGCAGGGTCCATCAAACCGGTTTGCTCATCGACATCAACGAAATCGATATTGGCACCGCAGTACAAGGCGCAGTTGGCCGAAGCTACAAAGCTGATGGGGCTGGTCCAGACCACATCGCCAGGGCCGACCTGCAAGGCTAGGCAGGCAAGGTGCAACGCCGACGTTGCGCTATTCATTGCGACAGCAAAACGCGCCTGGCAATGTCTGGCGACTGCTTGTTCAAACGCCGGTACCTTAGGACCTTGTGTTAAAAAATCTGATTGCAGGGTCTCAATGACCGCAGCGATATCCGTAGCGTCAATTTGCTGACGCCCATAAGGGATCATAACATCGCATCCTGATTAAACTGGCAGATCTCCTCGGGCGTCAGAAACCACGGGTTTTTATCTGAAACGTACTCAGTACCCGGTTCCACTTTGCGTCCCCGTTCTTTGAGCGCATTGATGGTGAAATCGTTACTTCGGTTTGAAAACAGAATGGACGGAGCTATTACAAAGTGGTCATCGTATTCATAAGTGTTGTAAGACATATCACCCGGACACATCATCTCATGTAGTTTTTCGCCAGGGCGGATGCCGACATTTTTCAGTGGCAGGTTCGGCGCAATCGCTTTGGCCAAATCAACAATTCGGATCGAAGGGATCTTCGGTACGAAAATTTCACCACCCAGCATGCGTTCAAAGTTTTTCAAAACAAAATCAACACCTTGCTGCAAACTAATCCAGAAGCGAGTCATGTCGGGGTGGGTGATTGGGATATGGTCTGCGCCGCTATCGCGCAGCTTTTCGAAAAATGGCACGACAGAACCGCGTGAACCCACCACATTACCGTAACGCACTACTGAAAAACGCGGTTTACTGCCGCCGGAGATGTTATTGGCGGCCACAAACAATTTGTCTGACGCCAGCTTGGTGGCTCCATACAGATTGACCGGGTTTGCCGCTTTGTCGGTTGACAGCGCTATGACTTTTTCAACGTTGTTTTCAATGGCGGCGTTGATGACGTGCTCAGCGCCATTGATATTCGTTTTGATACATTCCATCGGATTGTATTCCGCGGCGGGAACTTGCTTCAGCGCTGCGGCATGGATCACATAATCCACTCCTCGCATCGCCCGGATCAGCCGTTCCTGATCGCGCACATCACCGATGAAATAACGCATACAAGGTGCGTCAAATTTTTGCTGCATCTCATATTGCTTTAATTCATCGCGGGAAAAAATGATGATTTTGTTTGGTTTATAGCGCCGGAGCAGGGTTTCCGTGTACTTATGGCCAAAAGAGCCGGTACCACCAGTAATAAAAATATTCTTACCATCAAACATTGCAACCCCCTGACGAGCGTGCGAGAACCGTATTTTTCTGCGTCTGCCAAACCATAGCATAATTTATTCCATCAATAAAAAATCCTTGTAGTTAAAGGTGTTAGCCTTGTTCCGTGGAAGGCTGGTTGTGACAAACTCAAATTGTACGAAAAATATCCGGTAAAGACTTTGCGGACATTCGCTATATTCGCGTAGACTGAAGCAACGCCCAGTGTTGGAGGAAGATGTGATGAATATCGGTAGTACTTCATCTCTAAACGATACATTGCTGCGCCTGAATCAGGCGGAGCAGGACGACCGGCTGAAAAAGCTCGCGTCCGCTAAACGTATTAACTCAGCCGCTGATGACGCCGCAGGCCTGCAAATCGCCAACCGGCTGACCGCGCAGAACTCCGGCACTCTTCAGACTGAGCAAAACTTGTATGATGGTTTGTCGCTGGCGAATCTGGCGGATCAATCCTTACAAGGTGTCACCGACGGCCTGAATGAAATTGGCCGGCTGGCCGCTCAGGCGGGCAGTGGTATCCTCAATGCCGACGATAAAGCTGCGCTGCAAAAGCAGGTCAATGCTATTACCGCCGGTATCAAAGACCAGATTGCCAACACTGAATTTGCCGGGAAAAAGTTGTTTTCAGCCGACGGCAGCATTGCACTCGGTGGCGAAAAAGCACAGCTAACCCTTAAAACCAGCGATCTGACCAAACAACTGCAGGATGGTGGAGTTTTCACCATTGATTTGACTCAGGCGGATGGCGTTGAAAAAGCCTTAGCTGTAGTGAAAAGCTCGACAACGCAAATCGATAATCAACGTACTGATATTGGTGCCACAGCCAATGCGCTGACATCCGCAGCACGGAATCTGTCGAACCAAAACGTCAATGAGCAGGCAGCGATTAGCCGTATTGCTGATTTGGATTATGCCAAAGCAAGCACTGAGCTGGTACAAAGCCAAATCCGTGAGCAAGCCGGCATCGCAGTGGCTGCGCAAGGTCGTGTGCAGTCTGAACAAGCGCTGCAACTGCTGAGTTAACACCAGCAACGCTGTTTTTTTGACGCAGTATTCATTGAAGTGTCAAAAAACCAGCGTTTGTTGCTTGCAAGGGCGGCAGGCCTTTGCAACAATAAGAAAAAAGCTGGCAGTTCGACCATATGAACCCACAATTATTTATTCTGGATCAACAGGATAGCCGGGCGCAGCGCCTGAGTGTGATCCTGAACTTTATTCATGAGCCGCATGCTCTGCTGACTGAAGAACAGCTGACAACGACGCTCAATGCAGATCCAAAAGCCGTGGTGCTGCTCGGTGCTTTGACCTCGCAACAACATGAACACATTCTGCAGCAGTATCCGGCCTGCGCCTTTTTGTTATTAGGCGAAACCTTAAAGCCCTTACTTAAACACGCCAACGCTGTTGGTCTGCTGACGGAGCCATTTGCTTATGCGTCTTTAACGCAGCAGCTGCGGGATTGTCAGGAATATCACCGCTTACTACCCGGCCAGCGTCAGCATGATTTGCAGCACCGTTTTGTCGGTATGGTCGGCACCAGTCCGGTGATGCAGCAGGTGCGATTTTTAATCCAGCAAGTTGCCAAGACCGACGCCAATGTGTTGATCCTCGGTGAATCCGGCACTGGTAAAGAAGTGGTAGCCCGCAACATTCACGTGCTTTCGCATCGCTGTGACGGGCCTTTTGTGCCGATCAACTGTGGAGCTATTCCGGCAGAATTGTTGGAAAGCGAATTATTTGGCCACGAAAAGGGCGCCTTTACCGGCGCTATCTCAACCCGTAAAGGCCGGTTTGAACTAGCGCAGGGCGGCACTATTTTCCTCGATGAAATCGGCGATATGCCGCTGCCGATGCAGGTCAAACTGCTGCGGGTGTTGCAGGAGCGCACGTACGAGCGGGTCGGCGGCAGTCAGCCGATCCGTGCAGATGTGCGGATCATCGCTGCGACGCACCGTCAGCTGGAGGGAATGATTGAGGACGGCCGGTTCCGCGAAGATTTGTACTACCGGTTAAACGTGTTTCCAATAGAAACTCCGGCGCTGAAAGAGCGTGCTGACGATTTGCCGTTGTTATTAACCGAATTACTGCAACGACTCGAATTGCAGGGCCAGTCCGGCGTCAAGTTTACCGAACGGGCAGTCGAGAGCCTGAAGTTACATCCCTGGCCTGGCAACGTGCGCGAGCTCGGCAATCTGGTGGAACGCCTGACCATTATGTTTCCAAACCAGGTGGTTGATGTGGCGGATTTGCCACAAAAGTATCGGCATATTGATGTCGAGACTTATGTGCCGCATTATCCGGAAGCATTATTGGAACGCGACGCCATCAACGAATTGTTTCAATTCGGCAGTGATGATGAAGACAGCGCAGAGGATGAAGTGGGTCAGGCGCCGGGTGGCGATGCGCTTGGATTGTTGCCGGATGCGGGCATGGACTTAAAACAGTTCCTTGCTGATTTAGAAGTCAGTCTGATTAATCAGGCGCTGGAACGTCACGACTTTGTGGTGGCGCGTGCGGCGGATATCTTATGTCTGCGACGCACCACGCTGGTGGAAAAAATGCGTAAATACAACCTGATGCGCGACGAAGCCGATGCAGCAGAAAACGACTGACTGCCAAAAAATTGGCAATGAAAATTGCCGTAAGTATCTGAAATACAACATTAATATATATGGCATGATTTCTGCTTAGTTAGGGTGTGTTCAAAACCCTGACGGTGAAATTATGCTCACTTCCCCGCAAGCTGTACTGAAAAAGACGCCTGCGCCCGCGTTGTCGATGCCGCCATTGGCTGCGTCGCCCGGACTGGCGCCCGCTGCCGCGCCCGTGGTGATGACTGACGCTGAACGTCAGGAACTGCAACGTCTGCAACATCTGCTGCAAGTGCTGCCAAACGGCATCGTTGTGCTGGATCAGCGTGGTTATGTGATGCAGGCCAATCCGGTGGCGGTGGCGATGCTCGGTGAACCTCTGCACGGACAGCGCTGGCTTGACGTGATTAACCGCAGTTTCAGACCGCGCAATGACGATGGTCTGGAAGTATCGCTGCATGATGGGCGGCGTGTTCAGCTCGCCATCAGCCCGCTGGAACCTTTAGCGGGCCAGTTAATAGTGCTGACCGACCTCACCGAAACCCGGCAGCTACAAAGCCGCCTGTCGCATCTGCAGCGTTTATCTTCTCTGGGCAAAATGATGGCGTCGCTGGCGCATCAAATCCGCACGCCTCTATCCGGCGCTTTGCTGTATGCCCGCAATTTGCGTAACCAAAAATTAGATCCGCTGGCCCGCGAGCAATTCAGCCAGAAATTATTAAATCGACTGACCGACTTAGAGCAGCAGGTCAACGACTTATTGCTGTTTGCCCGTGCCGGTCGTGAGCAGCAGGCTCAGCCATTGTCAATGCAGCAACTGCTCAGTGAAGTGTTTGCCGCAGTGGAGCCGCTGGTACTGCAGCAGCAGGGCACTGTGCTGGTTGAACTGCCAGATCCGGACGTGATGGTACTTGGCAATCATACCGCTTTGGCCGGCGCACTCAGTAATCTGGTGCACAACGCGCTGGAGCACGCTGGGCCCGGCGCCCGCATTCAGCTGTCCGCCATTGCCAGTGCTGACGGGCGTCAGGTGGTGCTGGCAGTCGAAGACGAAGGCCCTGGAGTCCCTGAACATCTGCGTCAGCAAATTTTTGAACCGTTTTATACCACCCGTAGTAACGGCACCGGCCTTGGTCTGGCTGTCGTGCAGGCAGTGGCCACATCACATAGTGGGATCGCCCGATGCCTGCAAGGTGCAACAGGTGGCGCCCGTTTTGAATTAGTCTTGCCGGTTTGTCCGGTAACTGTTGGCACCACCTTTGGCGGTGTAAGCTCAATCAAGGAGTTCAGTCATGCAGAAGCCTAAAATTCTGGTCGTAGAAGACGACGCTGGCTTACAGGAGGCGCTGGCGGATACGCTGAGCCTGGCACAATATGATGTGCTGCTGGCCAGTAATGCCGAGCAGGCGCTGCAACAGCTCAAACAGCATAAAATCCGCCTGGTGGTTAGCGACGTGCAGATGGGCGCCATTTCGGGTCTGGAGTTGCTGAAATCAATCAAACTGAATTATCCACAGCTGCCGGTTCTGATGATGACGGCTTATGCGACAGTGAATGATGCAGTGACAGCTATCCGGTTAGGAGCGGTGGATTATCTGGCAAAACCTTTTTCGCCGGAAGTGCTGGTTAATATGGTCGGTCGTTATGTCAGCCCAGAGGAAGTATTGCCGTTTGAGCCGATTGTGGCGGCGCCATGCAGTCAGCAGCTGGTGAAACTGGCGGCCAAAGTCGCACGGGCCGATGCCAATGTGATGGTACTGGGCCCCAGTGGTTCTGGTAAAGAAGTACTGGCACGTTATATCCACTTGCAGTCAGCCCGTCACGAAGGCCCGTTTGTCGCCATCAACTGCGCGGCCATCCCGGAGAACATGCTGGAGTCAACCTTATTTGGCTATGAAAAAGGCGCCTTCACCGGGGCTATTTCAGCTTGTTCCGGTAAATTTGAACAGGCGCAGCATGGCACCATTCTGCTGGATGAGATCAGTGAAATGGATTTAAATCTGCAGGCTAAATTACTGCGTGTGTTGCAGGAACGCGAAGTTGAACGTTTGGGCAGCCGCAAAACCATTAAACTCGATGTGCGGGTGATAGCGACCAGTAACCGCGACTTGCGTCAGGCTGTTGCGCAAGGTCAGTTCCGCGAGGATCTGTTCTATCGCCTGAACGTGTTTCCACTGACCTGGCCGGCGCTGTGGGAGCGTCCGGAAGATATTCTGCCGTTGACCACTCATCTGATCGAGCGGCACTGTCAGCAGCAAGGCGCCGCAATACCTGAACTCTCACCAGGCGCGAAGCGGAAATTGTTGGCGCATGAATGGCCGGGCAATGTACGTGAACTGGATAACGTGATCCAACGCGCGCTGATCATTCACAATGATGGAGTGATCACCGCAGACGATGTTTTGCTGGAGAGTAGTCCGGTCAGTTTGAACCGCTCGGAAGCTGTACCAGCAAATCTGGACCCTGACATCAGCGTGTTTAAGTCCGGTGTCTATGAACAAGAGCATCGGATCATTTTGGAAACGATGCGCGCCTGTGCCAATCGTCGCAAAGATGTGGCGGAAAAACTCGGGATCAGTGCCAGAACGCTGCGTTATAAATTAGCCAGAATGCGGGAGTCTGGTATCCCATTACCCGGTTGACATCATTCAGTCATAAGCCACTTGTCGCTGGCAGCCATCCTGGGTTGCCGGCACTTCTTGTTTAACTCTATTACCCTCCCGCCAGCAAATTTGTTCCTACGTTGTTTGGCAGAAAATCATTGCGTCTTGAAAGTGTCGTTTTTTTGACTCCGGAAAATTCGGTTAGGTTATTGAATTTTATCAATAAATCATTGGCACGACTTGTGCTTAAGCCTGTTATATCAATAGCTTTACAGGCGGCAGCATCATGGATATCAAAGGCGCAGGGCTTTATCAGGAAATGCAGGCATTTGCCCGGCAGGCCCGGAGTGTGTCCGCTGACATGCAGACAGGTCCGGTTCAGGTCGACAACACCAGCCAAAGCGATTTTTCCCAGTTGTTCAAACAGGCGTTGAATACCGTGAATGGTTTGCAAAAGAACAGCAATGAGCTGGCCACTGCAGTTGAATTAGGCGATCCGAAAGTGTCACTGGCGCAGGCAATGATTGCCGGCCAAAAAGCGTCGGTTGCTTTTGAAGCCACTGTGCAGGTGCGCAACAAGCTGGTCGAAGCCTACAAAGAAGTCATGGCCATGCCGGTATGATGGGAGCAATCTAAATGGCTGAATCAACAGAATTAACTTTAAGCTCAAACGACTTTAACCAACCGGTGGACAGCAGCACGCCGGTGGAACAAAAGTCGGGTTTTATCGGCTCTATGGGTGGCATGGATATCGTGCGTCAGGTTGCGCTGATTATTGCGCTGACTATTTGTATTGCCATTGCCATCCTCATCATCATGTGGGCGCGAGAACCCGATATGCGTCCGCTCGGTACTTTTGAAACCACTGAGCTCATCAGCCATCTGGACCATCTGGATGCGCAAAAAATCGAATACAAACTCGAAGGCAACACCATCTTGGTACCTGGTGATAAGTACCAGGACATCAAACTGGGGTTAAATCGTGCTGGTCTGGAAAAAGCAACCAACAGCGGTGATGAGATCCTGATGCAGGACAGCGGCTTTGGTGTTAGTCAGCGGCTTGAGATGGAACGGCTGAAGCATAGTCGGGAACAACAGTTGGCCCGCACCGTCGAAGAATTCCAAAGCGTCGCCCGTGCACGCGTCTTATTGGCTATTCCCAAAGAAAACATTTTTGCCCGGGTTGAAAAACAACCTTCTGCGACTGTGATGATCACCGCCAAAGGCGGCAAAGCCATTAAAGACAGCGAAGTAGACGCCATCGTTGATTTAGTCGCATCAGCGGTACAGGGGCTGGAACCTTCTAAAGTGACGGTCACCGACCAGAATGGCCGGTTGCTCAATAGCGGCTCGCAAGATGCAGCTTCTGCCCGGTCCCGCCGCGAGTACGAAATCGAATTAAAGCGCGAAGATGAATATCGCCAGAAAATTGACTCTATCTTAATTCCGATCCTCGGGCTGGAGAATTATACGGCGCAGGTCGACCTGCTGATGGATTTCACCGCGACTGAACAGACGCAAAAACGCTACAACCCGGATTTGCCGGCGGTCCGCAGCGAGATGACGTCAGAAGAAAACAGCGTTGGTGGCGGAGCCATGGGGATCCCTGGCGCGTTATCCAATCAGCCGCCGCTGGATTCAAACATTCCGGAAAAAGCCAACAACGGTGAATCGCCCGTGGTGCCGGGTCGCAACAGTAAAGAAGTGACCCGTAACTATGAACTGGACACCACGATTAGCCACAGCACGCAGCAAAGCGGAGTCATCCGCCGTATCAGCGTGTCAGTGGCTGTAGATTATAAGTTAGGTGAAGGCACTGCCGAAGCGCCAGCCAAGCCTGAGCCGCGCTCACAGGCTGAGCTGCAAAACATCCGGCGCTTATTGCAGGGCGGTGTTGGCTTTGATGTACAACGTGGTGACACCATCGAAGTGGTATCAGTGCCATTCACCCGTGAAGCTGTGGTGACCACCGCTGAGCAACCAATCTACGAACAAGAATGGTTTATGCGCGTCGTTCGTCTTGCACTGGCAGCTCTGGTCATCATCGTGCTGATCCTGGCGATTGTGCGGCCAATGCTGAAGAAACTGATCTACCCTGAAGATACCTCTGAGACTTATGACGAAATGTCGCTGTCGCGTGGCGTGGATCTCGGTGACGATACCATTGACATGCTGAGTAAGGAATTTGATGCGAAATCTGTTGGTTTCGCTGCAGATGGCACCTTAATGCTGCCTGATCTGCATGGTGATGAAGACTTATTAAAAGCGGTGCGGGCGCTGGTTGCCAATGAGCCTGAACTTTCCTCTCTGGTCGTGAAAAACTGGTTGGCTGAAGATGAGTAACGTAGAAACCACACAAAAACCGGCGTTTGACGTTGGTAAACTGGATGGCGTGGAAAAAGCCGCCATCCTGCTGCTGAGCTTGTCGGAAGAAGATGCGGCGCAGATTTTAAAACACCTGGAACCGAAGCAGGTGCAAAAAGTCGGTATGGCGATGGCGTCGATTGAGGACCTGAATCAGGCCAAAATCTCGGCAGTGCACCGCCTCTTTATCGAACAAATTCAAAACTTTAGTACCATCGGCTTCCAGAGCGAAGACTTTATCCGCCGCGCCTTAACGGCTGCCTTGGGTGAAGAAAAAGCTTCGAACCTGATTGACCAAATCATCCTGGGTGGCGGTGCTAAAGGTCTGGATTCACTGAAGTGGATGGATTCGAAGCAGGTTGCTAACATCATCCGTAACGAACACCCGCAGATCCAGACCATAGTTCTGTCTTATCTGGAGCCGGAACAATCGGCCGAGATTTTGTCGCAGTTCCCGGAAAAAGTCCGTTTGGATCTCACCATGCGGATCGCCAATCTGGAAGAAGTTCAGCCAGCGGCATTGCAGGAATTAAACGAGATTATGGAGAAACAGTTCGCCGGTCAGGCCGGTGCGCAGGCGGCGAAGATGGGCGGCCTCAAAGCTGCAGCCGACATCATGAACTACCTCGATACCAATATCGAAGGCCAGCTGATGGATTCTATCCGCGAACACGACGAAGAAATGGCACAGCAAATTCAGGACTTGATGTTTGTGTTCGAAAACTTACTGGAAGTCGACGACCGGGCTATTCAGGCCATTCTGCGCGAAGTACAGCAGGATGTGCTGATGAAGGCGCTCAAAGGTGCCGACGACAATCTGAAAGAGAAGATCCTGAAAAATATGTCAAAACGGGCGGCAGAAATGCTGGCCGACGACCTCGAAGCGATGGGGCCGGTGCGGGTCAGCGAAGTCGAAACGGCACAGAAAGAAATTCTATCCACTGCACGGCGTCTGGCCGATGCCGGCGAAATTATGCTCGGCGGCGGTGGCGGAGAAGACTTCCTGTAATGAACCCCGGGTGGGGCGTACGGCTTTAGGAGTAGCAAATGAGCCTGAACGATTTTATCAAGCACCGGCCTTTTGAGCCGGATGCTGAAGTGCTGGAATTGCTGCGAAATTGGCCTGCGCCGGATTTTCAGGCAGCGCCACAGAAAAAAAGCCTGAAAACCAATGCGTTGTATAAAACGCCGCCTCAGCCTGGGCAAAAACTAGTCGCCCGGGCGCCGGAAGAAGAAGAGATTAAACCGCTGACGGCGGAAGATATCGAACAAATCCGTCAGGCCGCTTACGACGAAGGCTTAGGTCAGGGCAAAGAAGAAGGATTTAGTCAGGGTTATGCAGAAGGCCGTGAGCAGGGTTATCAGGACGGTCTGCAGCAAGGCCAGGCCGAAGGCCGCAAAATCGGCCTTGCCGAAGGCGAGGGCCTGATCCGGGAGCAACTGGCGCAGCTGCAACTCCTGCTTGATCAGCTGCAACAGCCGCTGCAGCAAGTCGACCAGCGGGTTGAACAGAGTCTGCTGGAATTAACAGTCGCGATGGCGCAGGCCGTGGTTGCGGTCGAAGTCAAAACCAATCCGCAGGTGATTTTACAAACCTTGCGTCAGGCGATTGACGCGCTGCCACTCAAAGCCAGTCAGCTGCAAATCCGGCTGCATCCTGAAGATTTGGCGGTGATCCAACAACATTACAGTGCAGACGATTTGGTCGAGCGCCAGTGGCAGTTGCGCGCAGAGCCTGCGCTAGAACGCGGCGATATCCGTATTGATGCTGGTGATTCTTCCGTCGAGCGCAATTTAAAACAGCGCCTGCAACACAGTCTGGAACACTTCCTGCAATCCAATACTCAGACTGATTAATTGCCGTGAAGTGTCAAAAGCATGACATTTGAATCCAAAGCTACAGCCCTCGCCGGGCGACTGCAGCAACAGCAGCAGTACATCCGGCAAAACCGCCCGGTCGTGGCGGGCCGCCTTGTGCGGGTGGTCGGGCTGACACTGGAAGCCACCGGCCTTAGCGCTGCCATTGGTCAAACCTGCAGTGTCGACACTTTCGACGGGGAATTGCTGGCCGAAGTGGTGGGGTTTGCACAGGACCGCATTTTCCTGATGCCAAAAGATGACATCACCGGTGTGATACCCGGCGCGCGGGTAACGCCTCTCAGTGATCATCTTGGTGTACCGCTGACGATGGCGCTGCTAGGCCGTGTCATTGATGGTGCCGGCAATCCGCTCGATGGCAAAGGCCCGGTGCGCGCCACCGAATTTGCCCGGCAAAAGAAAAATCCAATCAATCCACTGAATCGCCGGCCTGTAAAACAACCGCTGGATGTTGGCGTGCGCGCCATCAACAGCATCATCACTGTCGGTAAAGGTCAGCGTATGGGCCTGTTTGCCGGTTCCGGTGTCGGTAAATCGGTATTGCTTGGCATGATGACACGTGGCACGGCCGCCGATGTGATTGTGGTCGGTCTGGTCGGTGAACGGGGCCGTGAAGTCAAAGAATTTATCGACGAAATTTTAGGCGACGAAGGCCGTAAGCGTTCAGTAGTAGTGGCGGCGCCTGCCGATGTGTCGCCGCTGATGCGGCTGAAAGGCTGTGAAACCGCGGTGCAAATTGCCGAGTATTTCCGTGACCAGGGACTCGATGTGCTGTTACTGCTCGATTCCGTCACCCGTTATGCCCAGGCACAGCGGGAAATCGCGCTGGCCGTTGGCGAGCCACCGGCAACCAAAGGTTACCCGCCTTCTGTGTTTGCCAAATTGCCGGCGTTGGTAGAACGCGCTGGTAACGGCGGGGAAGGCCAAGGTTCTATCACGGCATTTTATACCGTGTTGTCGGAAGGCGACGATCTGCAAGACCCTATTGCCGATGCGGCACGGGCTATCCTCGACGGCCACATCGTTCTATCGCGTCAGCTGGCGGACAGTGGCCATTTCCCGGCTATTGATATTGAACGCTCGATCAGCCGGGTGATGCCGGCGGTGACCAGTATGGAACACCAGAAGCTGGCGCGTGCGGTCAAACAGCTCTACGCCAGTTTCAGTCAGAGCAAAGATTTAATTTCCATCGGCGCTTATGTCAAAGGCTCAGATCCGATGCTGGATCAGGCTATCAGCCTGATGCCCAAAATTAACCGTTTCCTGCAACAGGGCATGACCGATGTGGTGCCTTATGACGAATGTCTGGCAGGGCTGAACACCTTATTACCTGCGAACCGGAGCTTTTAAGTATGGCGCTGAAACAACTGCAATTATTAGTACAGGTCCAAAAAGAAAAAGAAGAAAAGCTGCTGGCTAATTTTGTGCAGGCGCAACAGTTTCTGCAGACCTGTAATGACCGCTATCAGGGCCTGGCCGACTATCGCACTGACTATATCCGCCAGACCCAACAGCGTGGCGCCGAGGGCGTGCAAAGCCGTCAGTTTAACCAATATCTGAATTTTATTACCAAACTGGACCAGGCGCTGGAGCAACAAAACCTGCAGATCCAGCAAGCCCAGCGTGTGGTCGATATGCGTCGCACCGCCTGGCTCACTATGCAGAAAAAACGCAAAGCCATCGAGTTATTGATCGACAAAGAACTAGCCTCCAGTCAGCAACGGCAAAACCGCCTCGAGCAAAAGCTGTTGGACGAAATAGCCACGCAGCAGTTTTTCCGCCGACTACAGCAGCAAGGGGTTTGATTTCAGCCAGTCTGGCGTGAAATTTGTATAAGTTCGTAAAAGTTTGGCTAAGAAACCGAATAAAGTCCGCGAACCATGCGGCCGGAGACAAGATGATGAACCTCAGTATCAACCTGACTTTGGGTAGCCCTGGCGCTGAGTCGGTTCTCAACACCGCGCCGGTGCCGGAAGATGGCGCCGTGGACAGTTTCAGCCTGAAGCTGGCAGACGAACTGAGTGAACAGGAATTAACCCCGCCTATTGTGGTTGAGGACACCAGAGCAGTTGACCCGGCCTTGTTGGAAGCCATTGCCGCGCGGCAGAAGCTTGCCGCAGACAGCGAAGTGGCCACCGCAAAAGATGGCAGAGTCTGGTTAGATGATCCTTTAGCCGGTTTGCCGGTCACCGCTGAGAACGAAGCTGAACTGACAGATACCGGGACCGAAGATAAACCATGGTTTGATATCATCGAAAAAGCCAAAAGCTATGGCCCGGCACTGCAGGCCAATAAAACCACTGAAGGTTCGAATACAACCGCTCTGCTGAACCAAGACCACGCCTTGGTTGGGGCTGAGGACCTGCCGCAGTTACCCCTCGCTGATTTGCTGACGTTGCCAGAGCAACCTGCAACGATCAGCTCAGACGCAGCAACAGCAGAAGCGGTGTTGGCAGCGGCCCGGGTTGAAACCGACTCAACGGCACTAACTAAAGCTGCAAGCCCCGCAGCTGCAGTGGTTAGTGCAGAAGAGCCTACAGCCCCTGCGCATCAGGTGATGGCTGAAGCCAAAGTATCGGAGCTTGTGAATAGCGGGATCACACAGCACGACGCTATGTCCCAGTCAAGTCATAACCTGGTGACTCAAGCCGCGGTTGAGCAGGTTGTTGCTGAACAGCAGGTCGTCGGTTCTGACGGTGCCAGCAATAACAGTGCACCGCAAATGGCGGACGCAACTTCATCAGATCCAAGCGCCGCAGCCTCGGCGGCTACAATTGTTACAACTGAATCTGTATCAGGTACGGCACAAAAAACAGCACTGGCTGCTGGTGCTGAACCTTTAGCGGAGAAATCCATCGTTGCAGATGAGGCTGAGTCTCTACTGGCAACAGCTGTCGCCGGTCACACTGAGACAGCGAAGGACGTGGAGACGACTGTACAGTCAGCGAAGCAGCCAGCTGATGTCAAAGCCAGTGGTTCTGTGCTGGCAGCTGCAGCATCTGCTGAAAATGCAGTGTCAGCAGCCTCGCAACAGACTGAATCCCTGCAGCAAGCCGAGCTGGTGTCACCGGCAATGGCTGTACCGGTGAATCCTGGCCGGACGACTACAACTGTCAGCGGCGACAAAACTCAGACGGTTAATACATTTGCTGAACATATGAAGGCCGTCAATCAAACACAACAGCAACAACTGCAACAGCAAGCCGGTGAGGAACAGCAAACCGGTCAGGGCCAGTCAAAAGCTGCTGCTGAGATGATGCTGGCGAATCAACCGGCGCCAACAGCTGTAAACGCCGTATCATTCAGCCAACACTTACAACAGCTGCAACCAACGCAGCCATTGACCGAGCAGACTGCAACAACTGCAGCGCTGACTCAGCCAGTAGCACAGAGTTCAGCAGCTGGTCAGGCGACTCAGCTGGCGGCCCGGCCGGCTGAAACTTCAGGTTGGCAAGCGCCGCTGGCACTGACTGAGCCTGCGGCAGCTCAGCAACTGAAAGATCGGGTGATGGTGCAGATCCAGCACAAACTACAAACAGCAGAAGTGCAGTTGCACCCAGAAGATATGGGGTCAATGCAAATTAAGCTGAATCTGCAACAAGATCAATTAAGTGTCCAGTTTGTGGTGCAACAAGGTGCCGCGAAAGAAGCGCTGGAACAACAGATGCCGAGATTACGTGAATTGTTAGAGCAGCAAGGCATTGCCTTAACAGAAGGCCAGGTTGAGCAGCGCCAGTCGGGCGGACAACAAGAGCAGCGGCAAGGCCGGTCCGGTCCATCCGCTGGTGGTGAGACAGATCTCCCCGCAGTGCAAACGGTACAGATGAAAGTGTCGGACCGGATGGTGGATTTTTATGCGTGATTGCAGGCGTGATGCAGACAAAACCGGCAGATCCGCCGATGTTGATTGCCTTTGTCCCGTAACGAAGTAAATAATAACAAAAATAACGGAGACGGAGTCCAGTCATGGCGGCGGAAAAAGAACTCGAAATTGCTGATGGTGGCAATAAAAAGAAAAAAATGATCATCATTGCAGCGGCAGCAGTGGTGCTACTTGGCGGCGGCGGCGCGGCTTTTATGATGATGGGTGGTGATCCGCCACCAGCCGCAGAAACTGCAGCTGAAGGGGCTCCGGCGGCCGACGGTGCCGCGGCACCCGCTGCGGATGGCGCAGCACCGGCTTCAGGTGGCGCTGAAGTAGGGTCTGCTTTGTATGTCGGGATGCCAAGACCTTTTGTGTTTAACGTGTCCGGCGCAAACCGGGACCGCTTAGTGCAAATCAAAGCGCAACTGTTAGTACGTGGTACGCAGAACGAAGAAACGGCAAAACAACATATTCCGTTGATTGAAAGTACCATGCTACGCACTTTCAGTAAGGCAAATGCCGATGAACTGGTCACAGCGGCCGGCAAAGAAACCATCAAAGCCGCAGCCTTAAAAGATGTTCAGGAAGCGTTAAAAGGTGTGGCAGGGTCTCCGGTGGTTGAAGAGATCCTGTTTACCGGTTTTGTTATGCAGTAAAGCCGGTTTGAACCGGAGGGCAACAGATTGACTGATTTATTATCCCAGGACGAAATTGATGCGCTATTACATGGTGTTGATGACGTCGAAGAAGAAGAGATAGAAGACAGTTCCGGTCCGGGCGGTCGCCGCTCGGCTATGGAATACGACTTCTCTTCACAGGATCGGATTGTCCGGGGCCGGATGCCGACTTTGGAGATGGTCAACGAGCGTTTTGCCCGCCATATGCGCATCAGTTTATTCAACATGATGCGCCGCACCGCGGAGGTTTCGATCAACGGCGTGCAGATGATCAAATTCGGCGAATATGTGCACACCCTGTTTGTACCAACCAGTCTGAATATGGTGCGCTTCCGGCCGTTAAAAGGCACCGGCCTGATTACGATGGAAGCGCGGCTGGTGTTTATTCTGGTAGATAACTTCTTTGGCGGCGATGGTCGTTACCATGCCAAAATCGAAGGCCGTGAATTTACCCCGACCGAACGGCGTATCATCCAGATGCTGCTGAAACTGATTTTTGAAGACTACAAAGAAGCCTGGGCTCCGGTGATGGACGTGTCCTTTGAATATCTGGACAGCGAAGTGAACCCGGCGATGGCGAACATCGTCAGCCCGACAGAAGTGGTAGTGATCAGTTCTTTCCATATTGAGCTGGACGGTGGCGGCGGTGATTTCCATGTCGCTTTACCTTATTCGATGCTGGAGCCTATCCGCGAATTACTCGACGCCGGTGTGCAGAGTGATAAAGAAGACACCGACTTACGCTGGAGTAAGGCGCTGCGTGATGAAATTATGGATGTCAAAGTCAATCTGACCACCAAAATGATGGATGTCGATTTGACGCTGGAGCAGGTGATGAACCTCAAAGCCGGCGACATTATTCCGGTTGAAATTCCGGAAACCATTACAGTGCTGATTGAAGACTTGCCGACTTATCGCGCCAAAATGGGTAAATCCCGTGACAATGTGGCACTGAAAATTGTCGAAAAAATCAAAAGACCTGAATCGGTTAAATCTGAACTGCATGTGTTTACCAAAGGCGGTCGCCGCTTAGACAGTGACGCAGATATCAGTGAACTGGAAGCCGATTTGATCCTGAATGAACGTAGTGAGGAAAGATGGTAATGGCTGACGACAAAGACACAATGGACGAATGGGCCGCCGCCCTGGCCGAAGCCGAAGGCGGTGCCGATGGCGTCGAAGCGGCCGAACTGGACGAGTTGCATGAAGAACATGCGCCGTTATCCGGTGATGAGCGGCGCAAACTCGATACGATTCTTGATATTCCGGTCACCATTTCGATGGAAGTCGGTCGCGCTAAAATCAGCATCCGCAATCTGCTACAGCTCAATCAGGGCTCTGTCGTTGAACTGGAGCGGGTCGCCGGTGAACCGCTGGACGTGCTGGTCAACGGTACGCTGATTGCGCATGGTGAAGTGGTTGTGGTCAACGATAAGTTCGGTATCCGCCTGACGGATGTGATTAGTCAGATTGAACGTATTAAGAAGTTGCGCTGAGATGCATCACAGGTTGTTATTGTTGTGTTCGCTACCGGCAAGCGCTGTCGCACAAGTGACGGTGCAAACGGGTTCTCAGGCTGATGTAGCAACACAGCCGCTGCGCCAGAGTGCCAATTTACCGGGCCTTGGCCAGATCGTCATTTCTTTGGCGCTGGTGGTTGGTGCTATTATTGTGCTGGCGCTGCTGTATAAAAAATTACAGTTGAAAATGCCCGGCTCCAAACATTTTAAGGTGGTCGCCACTTTACCGGTTGGCCAGAAAGAACGCATCTTAGTCATTGAAATACAAGGGAAACAGCGTGTCATCGGCGTAACGCCACACAGCGTCAATTTCCTGTTTGACCTCGAAAATCCTCTTCCTGAAGAAAAGTTGGCATCAGACTTTCATACGCAGTTACAGTCGTTCCTGAAAAAGTAATCTGCAGTTATGTTTCGAATCCTTTTAACGCTGCTGGTGCTGTTAAGCCCGGCAGTGCTGGCTGACAATAGCGGCCTCTCTGCGCTGCAAATCACCACCAACCCTGATGGTAGTCAGGAATACAGTGTGACTTTACAAGTGCTGGCGATGATGACGGCGCTGAGCTTCCTGCCGGCCGCTCTCATCATGATGACCAGCTTCACCCGTATCATTATTGTGCTGGCGATTTTGCGCCAGGCGATGGGACTGATGTCGAGCCCGTCGAATCAGGTATTGATTGGTATTACGCTGTTCCTGACTTTTTTCATCATGGCGCCGACTTTTAAACAAGTGAATGACACCGCCATTCAGCCCTATTTAAAAGAAGATATCACCTCAGTGCAGGCTCTAGATGCTGCGATTATCCCGATGAAAGCCTTTATGCTGCATCAGACCCGGATCAAAGACTTAGAGACTTTCGCTGAGATCGCCGGTCATCCGAAAGTGGCCAACAACCAGGATTATCCAATTACTATCGTGATCCCGGCTTTTGTTACCTCAGAGCTGAAAACCGCCTTTCAGATTGGTTTTATGATTTTTATCCCGTTTTTAATCATCGATTTAGTCGTCGCCTCCGTGCTGATGGCGATGGGGATGATGATGTTGTCGCCGATGATTATTGCGCTGCCGTTTAAGCTGATGATGTTTGTGCTGGTAGACGGCTGGCTATTAGTGATGGGCACCCTGGCTAACAGTTATGGCATAGGAGTCTGACATGACGCCGGAAACCTTTGTCGATATCCTCAATGACGCTTTGTATCTGGTGATTTTGCTGGTCAGTATTATCATCATGCCGTCGCTGGCGGTGGGGCTGGTCGTGTCGATTTTCCAAGCGGCGACGTCAATCAACGAACAAACCTTAAGCTTTTTGCCGCGGCTGATTGTGACCTTGCTGGCGCTGATTTACGGCGGTCACTGGATGACGCAGACGCTGATGGATTACACGACCACTTTGTTTTTGTCGATCCCGAGTCTGGTGAGCTGAGATGGAATATCCGCTATCCGTGCTGATGCAGGGCATCGCGGACTTTTTACTGCCGCTGTGCCGTATTGGCGCTATGTTTGCGTTGATGACCGGCATTGGTGCTAAAACAGTACCCAACCGCATCAAAATTGGTCTGGCTGTGATGTTCACATTGGTGGTGATGCCGGTGATCCCACCGGTGAAAGATACCAACCTGATGTCGGCATTTACCGTTATCCAGGTCATGCAGCAATTGCTGATTGGCACTGCGATGGGCTTTATCTCGATGATTTTTATCAATGCCTTTGTGCAGGCGGGGCAAATTCTGGCGACTCAGACCGGCCTGGGTTTTTCCTCACTGGTCGACCCTTCCACCGGGGTGAACATACCGACCATAGGTCAGTTTTACCTGATCCTGGCGACGCTGATGTTTTGGGTGTACGACGGTCATTTGATCATGTTTCAGATGATTGTGTTTAGTTTTGAGTCCCTGCCAATTAATGGTGAATGGTGGGATGTGGACAATTACCTGACCATTGCAGAATTTGGCAGCTGGATCTTTGCCACATCACTGGCGATCACCCTGGCTCCTGTGACGGCGATGTTATTGGTCAATCTGGCTTTTGGCGTGATGACACGCGCGGCGCCGCAGCTGAATATTTTCTCGATTGGTTTTCCGGTCACGATGATCGCTGGTTTATTGATCCTGTGGCTGACGATGAATACCTTTATGTTCCATTTTAATCTGCAATGGCAGCACGGCATCGAAGTGACGTGCAAGCTCATTGGTTGCTGACGGAGGACAGAAATGGCTGCCGACAGTGATATGGAAAAAACCGAAGACCCCACGAGTAAAAAACTCAGTGATGCGGCGGAAAAGGGCAATATTGCCAGGTCGCAGGACCTGGCAACTGCCATGGTGTTAATTGGCAGTAGTCTTGGCATTTTAATGTACGGCACAGAACTCGCCGACACTACTTTGCAGGTATGCCGGCGATTGCTTAGTCTGAATCAAAAAGATGTGCAGGACCCGACCATGATGACAGCGGCTGCGCATGCCGCGGTGGTCGCAGTGGCACCAGCCTTTTTGAAGTTGTGTCTGGTGATCCTGATCGCCGGTTTTGTTGGCAATATACTGCTCGGCGGTTACAACTTCACCTGGTACGGCGCCAGTTTCAGGGCAGACAAACTAAGTCCTCTCGCCGGCATCAAACGCATGTTCAGTCTCAATTCAGTGATTGAATTATTCAAAGCAATACTAAAAGTTTCAGTCGTGGCCGGCAGTGCCTATCTGCTTTTAAAAATATTCTTTAACGACATTATGGCGTTGTCGCTGATGACCAGTCCTGAAGATATTGCAGCTGCTGTCTATTTGCTGTGCTGGATGTTTTTCGGGCTCTGCGCCAGCACACTGATTATTGCCGCGATAGATGCGCCATATCAGAAGTGGCGGCATAACGAACAAATGAAAATGACCAAACAAGAGGTTAAAGACGAATACAAAAACTCTGAGGGTAACCCGGAAATTAAAGGTCGGATCCGGGGGATGCAAATCCAGATGTCGCGTCGGCGCATGATGCAGGCAGTGCCAACGGCCGATGTGGTGGTCACTAACCCGACTCATTATGCTGTGGCGCTGAAATATGAACACGGCAAGCAACGGGCGCCTGTCGTGGTGGCCAAAGGTGTCGACGAAATGGCGATGTATATCCGTCAAATCGCTGAAGCGAACAAAGTGCCGATTATCCGCTCGCCGGCACTGGCCCGTTCGGTCTATCACACCACAGAGCTTGACCATCCAATTCCGGAGCAGCTGTTTTCGGCAGTGGCTCAGGTGCTGGCTTATGTCTATCAGCTGAAAGTATACCGGCGTGGTAAAGGCCAGAAACCGAAACCACTGGCCAAAGATTTACCGATCCCGGAAGGTTTCCGCCACTAATCCGGTATTCTGCGGGGCAACCAGGCATTGATGGAACGAATTTTGCCTTGAATGACTGAATGTCAATTTTCCGGCGGAATTTCAATGCAGCTAGCCAATGTACTGACACGATTCGATCGTTCGCAATTACAACATCTGAAAGGAACCGGTACTCCGTTGCTTATCCTGGCCGCACTGGCCATGATTGTGCTGCCGTTGCCGCCTCTGCTGCTCGACATCTTGTTCTCTTTTAACATAGCACTGGCACTGGTGGTGTTGCTGGTGACTATCTATGTGCAAAAACCGTTGGATTTTGCGATTTTTCCGTCGGTGATTCTGGTTGCTACCATTCTGCGTCTGGCCTTAAACGTTGCCAGTACCCGGGTCGTGCTGTTGGAAGGTCATACCGGGCCTGACGCGGCTGGCGCGGTGATTGAAGCCTTTGGTCATGTGGTGATCGGCGGCAACTATGCAGTAGGTATCGTTGTCTTTGCCATCCTGATTATCATCAACTTTGTTGTTGTGACCAAAGGTGCTGGCCGCATTGCGGAAGTCACCGCACGCTTCACCCTGGACGCGATGCCAGGTAAACAAATGGCGATTGATGCGGATTTAAACTCCGGGTTTATCGATCAGGATCAGGCGCGTAAACGCCGGGAAGAAGTAACAGCCGAAGCGGATTTTTATGGTTCGATGGACGGTGCGACTAAGTTTGTCAAAGGTGATGCAATCGCCGGTTTGATTATCTTGTTTGTTGGTCTGATTGGTGGGATTTTCATCGGAACATTGCAGCACGACCTGGCATTTAGTGAGGCGCTGGAAGTATATACATTGTTGACCATCGGTGATGGCCTGGTCGCGCAAATCCCGGGGTTATTGCTGTCGATTGGCACCGCGATTATCGTCACGCGGCAGAATAAAGAAGGTGACTTTGGTGAACAAATGAGCGGCCAGCTCGGTAACCTGAAGGTACTGGTTGTGTCTGCGATGTTACTGACAATCATGGGCATAGTGCCCGGTATGCCGCATCTGGCGTTTTTGAGTCTGGCTGCCATGCTCGGTGGTGTTGCTTATTTCATCTATAAACGCAGTCAGGTGCCAGCAGTTGCTGCAGGGCAGGCGAGATCTGAACTGGTGCCGGCGGCGGATTTAGCGCCGCAAAAAGAGATTGGCTGGGACGATGTGCATCCGGTGGATGTGATTGGTCTGGAAGTCGGTTATCGCCTCATTCCGCTGGTCGATAAGGCACAGGGGGGCGAGTTACTGGCGCGGATTAAAGGGGTGCGGAAAAAACTGTCGCAGGAGCTTGGATTTCTTATTCCGGCTGTGCACATTCGCGACAATCTCGATCTGGAACCAAACACTTACCGTGTGACTTTGATGGGCGTCAATACGGGGCAGTCTGAGCTTCGGCATGATAACGAGCTGGCAATCAATCCGGGCCAAGTATTTGGCAGTCTGAAAGGCATACCAACCAAAGATCCGGCCTTTGGCCTGGAAGCAGTCTGGATCCCACGCAATCAGCGGGAACATGCTCAAACACTGGGTTATACCGTGGTTGATGCGGCCACAGTGGTGGCGACCCATCTCAGTCAGATCCTGACGAATAACGCTGCCAGTTTGCTGGGTCATGAAGAAGTACAGAATCTGTTGGATATGCTGGCAAAAACTTCGCCGAAGCTGGCCGAAGCGTTAGTGCCTGATACCTTACCGCTACGCTCTGTGGTCAAAGTGTTGCAGAATCTTCTGCATGAAGGCGTGCCTATCCGCGACATGCGTACTATTGCCCAGACGCTGGTGGATACCGGCGCACGCAGTCAGGATATTGATGTGCTGACGGCATCTTGTCGTATCGCTCTGCGCCGGTTGATCGTGCAGGAAGTTGCTGCCGGCGCTGCAGAAATTCCGGTGATGACTTTTGCTCCTGAGCTGGAACAGATGTTACATCAGTCTATGCAGGCAGCGGGTAGTGACGGAGCCGGCATTGAACCGGGTCTGGCTGAGCGCATTCAGCAGTCGCTGCGCGACGCGTCACAACAACAGGAATTGGCGGGTGAACCGGCAGTGCTGCTGACGTCCGGCATTTTACGAAGTGTGATGGCACGATTCGTGAAATACACCATTCCAGGATTGCGGGTATTGTCATATCAGGAAATTCCGGATGACAAACAGGTTCGCATCGTCAGTGTGGTTGGCCAGGCGGGTTAGGAGTTTAAACGATGAAAATTAAGCGCTTTGTAGCAAAAGATATGCGCACTGCTTTGGCAGAAGTAAAAGAGTTTTTAGGCCCTGATGCCATTATTTTATCGAATAAAAAAGTAGCCGGAGGTATTGAGCTGGTCGCTGCTGTCGACCCGGAGGCTGCGCCAGCTAAGGCTCCGGCTGCCGAACCTCAGGCTAAAACAACGGCAAGCGCCGCAGGCAGTACTCTGAACATCCGCGTGGACGACGATGAACCTGAGCAGGACGCGCCAGCAGATTCATTACGCGCGCTGCTGGCCAGGCAAATGATTAAACAGCAAAAAGCTCACGTTGAGCCCATTGGCGGCAGCGACAGAAAATTGACTGTAAAAACCTTGGCCGAACCGATTCAGTCGCCGTTGTTGCAAAAAACAAAAGCAGTGGCACCAGAGCGTCAAAATCCCGCCATATCATCATCGATGATGGCTGACCTGAATAAACTGCAACAGCAAAATATGCAATTGATGCAGCAGCAGTTCGAGACTATGCGCCAGGAAATGAATTCCATGAAGCAGTTATTGCAGCACCAGGTTTCCGGCCTGATGTGGCAAGACCTGGCGCGGCGCGAACCAGTGCGGGCGCTGGTGATTGAAAAGCTGCAGCAGCTGGGTTTAAGCGAAGCCATGGCCGATCAGCTGGCCTGCTTTATGCCCGAAGATATTGCCGATGGGGAAGCCTGGGACTGTGCCCTTGAATTGCTGGCGGGCCAACTGACGACAACCAACGACGATTTAATGCGCCGCGGCGGCGTTGTTGCGCTGGTTGGGCCGACCGGCGTCGGCAAAACCACTACTGTAGCGAAACTCGCGGCACAGTTTGCCCGTTTACACGGAGCGGATCAGGTCGCATTAATCACCACCGACACTTTCAGAATTGGCGCTTTTGAACAATTAGCCACTTTTGGCCGGATCATCGGCTGCCCGGTGAAACAAGCCAAAGATCATGAAGAATTAGCCATTCTGTTAACCCAGTTACAGCAGCGTAAACTAATCTTGATTGACACTGCAGGTATGAGCCAGCGCGATGTACGACTTGCTGAAAAACTGTCCGCTCTGATGCATAATTCGCGTGTCAAAATAAGAAGTTATCTGGTATTGTCTGCGACCTCGCAAGCCCGCGTGATGCAGGAAACTGTGGAACACTTCAAACGAATTTCGCTGTCGGGTTGTATTTTCACAAAACTTGATGAATGCTTAAGCTTGGGTGAGATTATCAATATCGCAATTCAAAATGCTTTACCAGTCAGTTATTTGACCAATGGCCAACGAGTGCCTGAAGATATTGAAGCAGCGCAGGCGAAAGCCATGATCGACCAGGCTGAGCAGTTACGTCTGGCACATGCCAGTGCAGGACATCAGTGGTATCAGGATGTAGCAGCCCGGGCGGATGGAACCTATGCATAATCATGAATTAATGTATGATCAAGCCAGCGGCCTGAGAAGAATGAAACAGCAGATGGTAAAAGTAATCGCAGTGACAGGTGGTAAAGGTGGTGTTGGTAAAACCAACGTCACTCTGAACCTTGCCATGGCGATGGCCCAAATGGGCAAAAAGGTGCTGGTACTGGACGCAGATTTGGGACTTGCCAATTGCGACGTAATGCTGGGCCTTCGAGTTGAAAAGAATTTATTTCACGTCCTGTCCGGCGAGGCTGAATTGGATGATATCCTGATCGAAGGTCCGTTCGGTATTAAAATTGTGCCGGCAACCTCGGGTACTCAGTCGATGACGGAGTTAAGTCCGGCTGAACATGCAGGACTTATCAGAGCGTTCAGTGAGTTACGCACCGCTTTTGATGTGTTACTGGTCGATACAGCTGCTGGTATTTCAGACATGGTCCTGAGCTTTTCCCGTGCCTCGCAGGACGTGTTAGTGGTTGTTTGCGATGAGCCCTCATCGATCACTGATGCTTATGCACTGATGAAAATTTTAAGTCGCGAGCATTCGGTGCAGCGTTTTAAAATTGTCGCCAATATGGTGCGGAGCCTGAAAGAAGGGCAAGAATTGTTTGCCAAACTGAGCCGGGTAACGGATCGCTTTCTTGATGTTACGCTTGAGCTGGTGGCTACTATTCCATTTGACGAGAACGTGCGTAAAGCAGCGCGCAAACAAAAAGCATTTATCGACGCTTTCCCCAAATCTCCGGCATCACTGGCTGTGAAAACCCTCGCGACCCGCGCTGTACAGTGGCCGGTGCCACCCAGTGCTTCCGGGCATCTGGAATTTTTCCTCGAACAACTGGTACAGCCGCAGTCCGAAAGGCGGGGGATGATGTGAATAGTCGTTTAGCTGCATATGGCGGAAATAATCAGCTGCAGTTGCTGGTTGAAAAGCATGCTCCTCTGGTTAAACGTATTGCATATCACTTGCTGGCCCGATTGCCGGCCAGTGTGCAGGTTGATGATTTAATTCAGTCAGGCATGATTGGTCTGATTGAGGCTGCTAAAAATTTTGACAGCACAAAAGGTGCCAGCTTTGAGACTTTCGCCGGTATTCGCATCCGGGGGTCTATGCTTGATGAGATCCGCCGCGGTGACTGGACTCCGCGTTCTGTGCACCGTAATTCACGTTTGATTGCTGAAACAATAGCCGAACTGGAAGCAACATTAGGCCGTGACGTAAAAGATGTTGAAGTTGCTGAAAAACTTGATATAACTTTAGATGAGTATCATCACATGCTCAGCGACGCCAGCAATGGCCGCATTATCGGCATGGAAGATTTAGGCATCAGTGAAGACGCGTTGGTCACAGCAAACGATAAGCAAGATGATCAACTGTTCGAAGAGCAGGCCAACGATTCGTTCCAGCAGGCATTGGTAAAAAATATCAGTAGCTTACCGGAGCGTGAGGCAATAGTATTGTCGCTCTATTATAATGACGAACTCAATTTAAAAGAGATTGGCGAAGTGCTCAGCGTCAGCGAATCTCGGGTCAGTCAGATTCATAGTCAGGCGTTATTGCGATTAAGGTCGCGGATGCAAGACTGGTTGTAATTTTTGTGGATAACCACTGGGGTATCTCGTCGGAGGGGATTTTGGATAAAAATATGAAAATTCTCGTGGTAGACGACTTTTCTACTATGAGACGCATCATTAAAAACCTGTTACGTGACTTGGGCTTTACCAATGTACAGGAAGCAGATGATGGCAGCACGGCTCTGCCAATGCTGCAAAATGGTGATTTTGATTTTGTCGTCACCGACTGGAATATGCCTGGTATGCAAGGGATCGATTTGTTACGTGCGATCCGTGCTGATGCGAAGTTAAAACATATCCCGGTTCTGATGGTCACCGCTGAAGCTAAAAAAGAACAAATTATCGCGGCTGCTCAGGCTGGTGTGAATGGTTATATCGTAAAACCTTTTACTGCTGCAACGTTACAAGAGAAGTTATCAAAAGTCTTCGAGCGCTTAGGTTAATCCGTATCTGACACAGGAGTGGCGCTATGTCTGCATATACGGCACCTATTATCACCCTTGAACAGGCGCGCGAGCTTGTGCAGTTGTTGGAGATGGGCGAGCAGGATGCTGCTAATGAGCTGGTTCAGGGACTTGCAGTCCCCGGCTCTTCTGAACTCTTTGCCGAAGTTGGAAAACTGACGCGTCAACTGCACGATTCATTAAAAAGTTTCCAGGTCGATCCTTCCATCAGCAATTTATTGGAAGAAGATATTCCTGATGCCAAGCGCAGGCTTTCCCATGTCATAGATATGACTGAGCAGGCAGCCAACCAGACCATGGACGCAGTCGAGTCCTGTTTGCCTATCGCCGATAAGCTGGGCGTCAGCTTAAACGCAATCCTCCCGGAATGGCAGAAATTGATGACCAGGAATATGAAACTTGGTGAATTCAAAGCCTTATGCCATAGTTTGAACAGCTTTTTACACGAATCATCGACCAACGTTGCCGCGTTGCAAGGGTCTATGACCGAAGTTTTGATGGCGCAGGGATTTCAGGATTTAACCGGGCAAATCTTGCGCCGGGTTATTGAGCTGGTGCGCGAAGTGGAAGACAGCCTGATCGGCTTATTAACAGCATTTGGACATGTCACTGTCGCTGCAGAAGCTAAACCTGCAGCAGTGCGCAAACCGAAAGCGGGCCATGAGGCCGAAGGGCCAATTATCGATGCCGCCAGCCGGAATGATGTGGTGCAGGGGCAGGATGATGTTGACGATTTATTATCGAGTTTAGGGTTCTGAGAGAGGTAAAGTGGCATGGGCTTTGATTTAGATGAGGATATTTTACAGGATTTCCTAGTCGAAGCCGGCGAGATCCTTGAAGCATTAGCTGAACAGTTGGTCGAACTAGAAAACAACCCCGACGATTCTGCTTTGCTGAACGCGATTTTTCGTGGATTTCATACGGTAAAAGGTGGTGCTGGTTTTTTATCGCTGACAGAGCTGGTTGACGCCTGTCACGGTGCAGAAAACGTGTTTGATATTCTGCGTACCGGCAAGCGCCGGGTGACTTCCGAACTTATGGATGTCATCCTGCAAGCGCTTGATGCGATCAACGAAATGTTTGCTAACGTCCAGGCCCATCAGCCGCTGGAGCCTGCCGCGCCGGAACTGTTACATGCCCTGCATCGGCTGAGCGAACCTGAAGCGGAAGGCGAAACTGCTGAAGAGCAGCATGTCGCTGCTGCAGAACCTGAGATGAGCCTCGAATCCTTCGACGCGGCGGTTTCTTATGAAACTGAAGCGGAGCCGGTTGCAGAAACCGGTTCACTGGATGATATCAACGAGGACGAATTTGAACGTCTGCTCGACGAGCTGCATGGCTCAGGTGCGCCTGGCCGCGATAGTACGCCGGTAGCTGCTGCGCCGGCTACGGTTAGCTCTGACAGCACAGACATCACTGATGATGAGTTTGAAGCTATCCTCGACCAGTTGCACGGCAAAGGCTCTTTTATTCCGGGTCAGATTGATGCAACACCTGCTGTACCTGCCACGCCGGCTAAATCAGTGGCTGCCTCGCCAGCCGCACCTGCTGGTGGTGATGATATTAGTGACGATGAGTTTGAGTCACTGTTAGATGAGCTGCATGGCAAAGGCAAAGCTCCGGCAGGTCCGGCTGCGCCAACGCCACCACCAGCGGCAAAACCGCCGGTCGCTGCTAAGCCTGAGCCAGCAAAACCTACTCCGGTTCCAGCACCGGCCCCGGTAGCCAAAGCGCCTGCCGCGAAGCCTGAAGAACCAAAAGCACCTCCTGCTGCCCGGGAAAAAGACAGTGGAGATGGCGAAAGTAAAGGCGCAGCTCAGGCTGATACCACGGTTCGGGTCGATACCAAACGGCTTGATCAAATCATGAATATGGTTGGAGAGTTGGTACTGGTTCGAAACCGCCTGGTCAGTCTGTCCAGTGGCGCCCAGAATGAAGAAATGAGCAAAGCCATTTCCAATCTGGATGTGGTAACTGCTGATTTGCAAGGCGCGGTGATGAAAACCCGCATGCAGCCAATCAAAAAAGTATTTGGCCGGTTCCCACGGGTGGTTCGTGATTTAGCCCGCTCGCTGCAAAAAGAGATCAATCTTGAGCTGGAAGGTGAAGAAACTGACCTGGATAAAAACCTGGTTGAGGCTTTAGCCGACCCTCTGGTGCACTTAGTGCGCAACTCCGTCGATCATGGCATCGAGATGCCGGATGTCCGGGTGAAATCCGGCAAACCGCGTACCGGTCTGGTAAAGCTTGCTGCACAGCAGGCCGGCGACCATATTCTGTTGACCATTCAGGATGATGGTGCAGGTATGGATCCGGAGAAGCTGAAGTCTATTGCGATCAAACGTGGTGTGCTCGATCCGGATGCAGCAACCAGAATGTCGGACACTGAAGCCTTTAATCTGATTTTCGCGCCTGGTTTTTCTACCAAAGAGCAAATCTCGGACATTTCCGGTCGCGGCGTCGGCATGGACGTGGTGAAAACCAAGATCAATCAGCTCAATGGTACCGTCCACATTCATTCGAAGTTAGGTCAGGGGACCTTGCTCGAGATCAAAGTTCCACTGACGCTGGCGATCTTGCCAACCCTGATGGTCGTCGTCGGTAAACAGCCGTTTGCATTGCCGTTGGCAACAGTTAACGAAATTTTCCATCTGGACCTGTCTAAGACCAATATCGTCGACGGCCAGTTGACTATTGTCGTGCGGAACAAAGCTATCCCACTGTTTTATTTACAACACTGGCTGGTCAAAGGCGCCGACAAAAAGCTGCGGCGGGAGCAGGGCCATGTAGTCATTGTTCAGATCGGTACGCAGCAGGTCGGTTTTGTGGTCGATTCGTTGATTGGCCAGGAAGAAGTTGTGATCAAGCCACTTGATGCGCTGTTACAAGGGACTCCGGGGATGGCTGGCGCAACAATTACATCCGATGGCAGTATTGCGCTGATTCTGGATGTACCCAACTTGCTGAAGCATTACGCCAAAAAATCGAAAATTAAATTCGACCGCTTCAATAACTTAGTGTCATAGGAGCAAACTCTATGGCAATCAGAGTATTAGTGGTGGACGATTCCAGCTTTTTCCGTCGCCGGCTGACAGAAATTATTGCTGCAGATCCGGAGATGATTGTCGCTGGAACGGCAAATAATGGTAGAGAAGCGATAGAAAAGGCTGCTGAGCTGAAGCCAGATGTGATCACCATGGATGTTGAGATGCCGGTGATGGACGGCATTCAGGCGGTCAGAGAAATTCTCAAGGTGCAGCGCACGCCAATCCTGATGTTCTCTTCTTTAACGCACAATGGTGCGAAAGCAACGCTGGATGCACTTGAAGCGGGTGCAACTGACTTTCTGCCGAAAAAGTTTGAAGACATCGCGCGGGACAAAGCCGACGCTATAGATCTGTTGCGTCAGCGCATCAAAGCAGTGGCTAAACGCCGTGTTGCGCCAAAAATGCCGTCAGCTTCTGTGTCCGCACCCGCACCCGCACCCGCATCCGCACCGCGAACGGTGCCAGCGCCGATTGCGCGTACTCCGGCGAGCAGAGCCGAATTACTGAGTACCGTCGAGCGCCTAGATACTGCTGAAAACCATGACCGACCCTTTAAAGTGTCAGGTAAGTCTTACCGCTTGGTGGCAATTGGAACTTCTACCGGCGGCCCGGTAGCCTTGCAGACGATTATTACTGCGCTGCCAGCTAATTTCCCGTTACCTGTGTTATTGGTACAGCATATGCCTGCTGCTTTTACCGGGGCTTTTGCAGCACGCTTAAATACCTTAGCGAAGATTGAAGTAAAAGAAGCTGCCGATGGCGATGTATTGCGTCCGGGAGTCGCTTATCTGGCCCCCGGTGGCAAACAAATGTTGTTGGAAGGCTCTGACGCACATTGCAAAATCCGAATTAAAGAAGATGATTCGCCGCGTATCACTTTCAAACCCAGTGTCGATATCACCTTTGGCAGTGCGGCCAAGGTATTTCAGGATAAAGTGTTGGCAATCGTTTTGACTGGTATGGGCTCCGATGGGCGTGATGGCGCCCGGCTGCTAAAACAATTTGGCTCGAAAATCTGGGCTCAGGACGAAGCCAGCAGTGTTGTTTACGGCATGCCGCAGGCAGTTACGGCCGCAGGCCTGACTGATGTGGAAGTCAGTTTGGTGGATGTAGCCAGCAAAATGCAGGCGGAAGTCGGACATGGATAGACTTGCTTTACTGGGTTTGACACTGGGTTTATTTGCGATTGCCAGCGGATTTACGTTACATGGCGGTCACTTGGACACCCTGTTTGATTTGCCGGCTTTAGTGATTGTCGTCGGTGGAACCTTAGGCGCAGTACTGTTTCAGACACCGCTGCCGCAATTCACCGTTGGTGTAAAAATGCTTGCCTGGGTGTTCAAAGCGCAATATGTGCCATTAAATGCGACTGTTGAGCGACTCATTAATTGGGGCACCGCGGCCAGAACTAACGGTTTTTTGTCGCTTGAAGCTGAGGCTTTACAGGAGACGGACCCTTTTCTGCATAATGCGCTGAATTTATTAGTCGACGGGATTGAACCTGCCATTATTCAGGATGCGCTTGACGCGGAACTGACTCTGGAACGTGAACGTCTATTGCGCAGTGCACGTATCTACGAAGCCATGGGCGGGTACAGCCCAACCATCGGTATCATCGGTGCAGTGTTGGGGCTTATTCAGGCCATGCAAAATATCAATAATCCGGAGTTACTTGGCAATGGTATTGCGACTGCCTTTGTCGCAACTATTTATGGCGTTGGTTTTGCCAACCTGATTTTTATTCCGGTTGCGAACAAATTAAAAGCGGTGGTTGTGCAGCGCTGTTTGTATCAGGAATTAATAGTCGAAGGTGTCGTCTCTATCGCAAATGGTGAAAATCCGCGGGTGATCGAGCGCAAACTCGCCGCTTATCGGGTGAGCTGAGATGTATCGCCATCGGGTGCGGCATCAGGAAAACGAGCAGGAGCCACTGGACCGTTGGCTGGTGTCTTATGCCGATTATGTCACGCTGATGTTTGCGCTGTTTGTGGTGTTGTATTCCATCGCTATCCACAAAGAAGAACAATATAAAACCATTTCAGAAACACTGTCGCAGGTCTTTGAGAAACCTGCGGCGGACCAAACCGGTGTGACCGGTGATGCAGTGCTTACCGACAATAAGCCGCGCAGCGATTACCAGCAATTTGGGACTTCGCTTGAGGTACCAAGTGGTCCGGAGATTGTGGCAGACGCAAAGGAACAGCCTGTGCTGGAGAAGCCGCAGTTTGGTAACCCGCTGGTGTCATTACAAGAGCAGCTGACGCAGTCGCTGGCTAATTTAATTGAAAAAGGCGTGGCTAAAGTTGAGTCTGATGAAGACTGGCTGACCATTCAGCTTAATAGTGGTTTGCTATTTCCCAGCGGCAGTGGCTCACCTATTGCTTCCGCCGACATAGTGCTGAAAGAAATTGTTACGCTGCTGAACCAGACCAATAATGTGATCAGGGTCAGAGGCTACACTGACAATGAAACGATCCACAACGAAATTTTTGATTCGAACTGGGAATTGTCGATGGCCAGAGCAATGGCCGTGTTACGTCGTTTGCAGGCATTAGGTGTCAATCCGGAGCGAATGGCTGCAGAGGGTTATGGCCAATACTCACCTTTTGCGGATAACAGTACTGCAGCTGGCCGTACTGAGAACCGCAAGGTAGTCATTGCGGTTTCTAAGTTGTCGGCGCAGGTACCGCAATCAGCGGCTGAGTTGCCGGCTAAAAACGCAGCGGCCAAACCGAGTGACACAGCGGCTTCATCTGAACAAACGCCGGCTTTAGCCTCGGAAGATGTGGAAGTGTCGGCGGACGGCACTATTAAAGTGATTCGATTGCCACACGGTGGTATTAAAATTACATCGGCTGCTGATAACGCAGCACCGGTGCAGCAGAAGCGGGATAATTGAATTGGTAGTCTGGACTATTGCGAATCAGAAAGGCGGCGTTGGAAAAACCACATCGACGGTGACGCTGGGTGCCTTGTTAGCCGGCCGTGGCTTTCGTGTGTTATTGATCGATACTGATCCGCATGCGTCATTAACTTATTATTTTGGTATCGACGCGGAAGAACTGGAAAACAGTGTTTACGACATTTTTATTCGCGGCAAAGACATTACCAAAGAAGAGATCCTGCAATCATTATGCCCCAGTGGGGTCGATAATCTGGATATTTTGCCGTCGTCAATGGCTTTGGCTACGCTGGACCGCTCTTTGGGTGACAAAGGCGGCATGGGCCTTATTCTAAAAAAAGCGCTGGCGAAGGTTGCCGATGAGTATGACTATGTACTGATCGATTGCCCACCCGTCATCGGGGTGTTGATGGTTAATGCGATGGCGGCTTGTAACAGGATTTTGATACCGGTGCAGACAGAGTTTTTGGCACTCAAAGGCCTGGACCGGATGCTGGCCACTATGCAATTGATGCAGTCGCCGTCCCAGCCCGCATATGATTTCACCATAGTGCCGACGATGTACGACAAGCGGACAAAAGCGTCACTGGAAGCATACAAAGAACTCAAAGCAAAATATGGTGATTTGGTCTGGTCAGCGGTTATTCCGATTGACACCAAAATGCGCGATGCCAGTCTGGCGCAGACGCCGCCGCCGGTTTTTGCACCAAAGTCTCGGGGTGTGTTTGCTTACAATACCTTGCTGACATATTTACTCCAGTTAAATCAGGAGTCTGCGCATGAGTGATCTGTTCGCCAGCCGCAAGGTGATGCGCAGTTATCTGAATGCCTTACTGACCGAGGAGCAGGAGCCGGCGCCGGTTACGGTGCAGAAGCAACAGCTGAACAAGCTGCTTGCTGATGTAAAACCTGCCGCCGAAGTTCAGGTGCCGAAGGTCGTCGCTAAGCCTGTAGCTGAGGCGCAGCCTAAAATTGTGGCCCCTGTTAAGCCACAAACTACAGCGGTAGCAGCAAAAGTCACGCCGGTACAAGCAGAACCTGTAGTACAAAAAGTTGTCACGCCACCGCCACCTGCAGCTCCGGTTGTGGAAAAGAGCTATCGGCAGGGCAAGTTTCAGGCACTGTTTTTCGAGGTCGCAGGTTTAAAAGTAGCGCTGCCATTAAAAGAACTTGGTGGCATCCATCAAATGGGGACTTTAAACACCTTGCCGGGTAAGCCAGACTGGTACAAAGGTGTCATGCTATATCGTGACCAAAAGATAAACGTGGTCAATACTGCCATGTGGGTGATGCCAGAAAAATATGA
This sequence comes from Rheinheimera texasensis DSM 17496, assembly GCF_000711985.1. Lineage (GTDB taxonomy): Bacteria > Pseudomonadota > Gammaproteobacteria > Enterobacterales > Alteromonadaceae > Pararheinheimera > Pararheinheimera texasensis. The sequence continues at coordinate 373,511 of NZ_KL544006.1, read as the reverse complement.
CCAATCACTGGCAGAAAAGCTAAACTATCAATATGTTATTATGCTTGGTAAGAGCTCATGGGGCCTTGCCTGCGAGACACTGGTCAATACAGTTTCCCTTGAACAAGATGATGTGAAATGGCGGTCCTCCGAAGGCAAACGGCCTTGGCTCGCCGGATTAATTAAGCAGCATATGTGTGCGTTGTTAGATGTTGACGCCCTGATTGCCCTGTTGGCAAAAGGTGCAGCGAGTTCTGACTGAACGCTGAGAATGAATCAGGTAGAGGAGCGTTAAATGAGTAATTTACTGGCCCAGTCCGGCAAAGGCAAAGAGACCACCGATCAGGTTCTGCAATGGGTGACTTTTAAGCTGCAGGAAGAGACTTACGGCATCAACGTGATGCAGGTGCAGGAAGTGCTGCGGTATACCGACATTGCGCCGGTGCCGGGTGCTCCGATCTATGTATTAGGTATTATCAATCTGCGTGGTAACGTTGTGACCGTTATCGATACCAGAGCCCGTTTTGGTTTACCTCCATCCGATGTTACCGAAAATAGCCGTATTGTCATTATCGAAGCAGATAAACAGGTCATTGGGATCCTCGTCGACAGCGTTGCTGAAGTTGTGTACCTGCGTGCGTCAGAAATTGATACGGCGCCGAATGTTGGCACTGATGAAAGTGCCAAGTTTATTCAGGGTGTGTCAAACCGTGATGGCGAACTGCTGATTCTGGTCGATTTGAACAAACTGCTCACTGATGAAGAGTGGGAAGAAATTACCAGTATCTGATGATTATCCTGTGACATTGTCTTTCGAATTGCTCGTTTTGCTTACCGTGCCGGCAGCCTGTGTGCTGCTGGTCGTTTTTGTGCTTTGGCAACACAAAAGCCAACGTGAAGAGCGGATAGCACAAAGCCTGCAACATCAGCTTGCTCTGGAACAGCTCCGGTTGCTCAATGCTGAAATTGAAGAGATCCGGGCCGGATTTATAGGTATCGGCCAACGGGTGATTGCATTGGAGCAGCAGCAGCGTTCGTTGAGCAATCAGCTGTCTGAAGTAGCCGAGAATCAGGCTCAGCTTGCTGAGCAACAGCAAAAAATTGACATGTTTGATCCGGATTCAAAGCTGTACAACCGAGCGATGAAAATGGTACAGCTAGGTGCGCCGCTGGAAGAGGTTATGCGCGAGTGTGAGTTGCCACGCGCTGAAGCTGAACTGCTGTATAACCTGCATAAAACTTAACTTGACAGCCTTTTTGTGCGGTGTTGCTCATTTGTATCTATTTATTAACTAAAGTTTGCTGTTTTTTCCACTCATCCATAAAGTCCCCGGCAAGCGCCCCTATGCGCAGCGCCTCAGTTTTGTTAAGCTAAATGCCATTTTTGGTATGATCGCAATGGAATCCGCTGATGATTAAAGTCCTGAGTGTCTTTGGTACCCGCCCTGAAGCCATAAAAATGGCACCACTGGTCAATTTGTTAAAACAAGATCCGGCTATAGACAGCCGCGTTTGTGTCACAGGCCAGCACCGGGAAATGCTTGATCAAGTCCTGAAACTGTTTAACATCGTGCCAGAGTATGATTTAGCGATCATGAAAGCGGGTCAGGACTTATATGACGTTGCGACCAGCATTCTGCTCAATATCAAGCCTGTTCTGCGTGACTTCCAGCCAGATATCGTGTTGGTGCACGGCGATACCAGCACGACTTTTGCTGCCGCATTAGCCTGTTACTACGAAAAAACAGCCGTTGGCCACGTTGAAGCTGGTCTTCGGACCGGCAATATCTACAGCCCATGGCCAGAAGAAGCAAACCGGCGTCTGACTGGAGCTATCACCACGCTGCATTTTGCCCCGACGGCGACCTCCCGTGACAATCTGTTGCGCGAAAACACGAATCCGGCAAACATCGAAGTTACCGGTAACACGGTCATTGATGCGCTGCATCAGGTCGTCGCAAAAATAGACGCAGACCAGACGTTGAGTCAGCAGTTCGCCAGCCAGTTCCCTTATGGTCAGGACGGTCGCCGGTTGATTTTGGTGACGGGCCATCGCCGCGAAAGCTTTGGCGCCGGTTTTGAAAATATCTGTGCCGCTTTAGGGACGATTGCAGAGCAGTTCCCCGATTGTGATGTGGTGTACCCGGTCCATCTGAATCCAAATGTGCGTGAGCCCGTGTACCGTTTGCTGAGCAACAGCCCGAATGTGCATTTGATTGCGCCGCAGGACTATCTGCCATTTGTCTATCTGATGAGCCGAAGCTATCTCGTGTTGACCGATTCAGGTGGAATTCAGGAGGAAGCCCCATCCTTGGGCAAACCTGTGCTGGTGATGCGCGATACCACAGAGCGTCCTGAAGCTGTCGCGGCAGGCACAGTCAAACTGGTGGGAACCGACCAGCAAGTCATAGTGTCAGAGGTGCACAAACTGATGACTGATCAACATTATTACGACAGCATGAGCTTTGCGCATAACCCTTATGGTGACGGCTTAGCCTGCGGTCGTATTGTTGAATGTATCAAAGCGCATTTTCAAAACGCCGGAACTCATGGCCAAACGAAGTAAAGGAATACCCATGTTGAATTTGTCGGAAGTAAAAATTGGTGTGATTGGTCTCGGCTACGTTGGACTGCCACTTGCTGTAGAGTTTGGTAAAAAATTCCCGACTGTTGGTTTTGATATTTCAGCAGCACGTATTGAGGAATTAAAGCAGTTTAAGGATCACACACTTGAGGTCGATTCTGAAGAATTACGTTCTGCCCGGTTGCTGACATATAGCTGTGACAAATCAGAACTAAAAGCCTGTAATTTTTTTATTGTTACCGTGCCGACCCCAATTGATGAGCACCATCGTCCGGATCTCATTCCGTTGATCAAAGCCTCAGAGACACTCGGTGCGGTCGTCAAACCGGGTGACATTGTTGTTTATGAATCCACCGTCTATCCGGGAGCGACAGAAGAAGATTGTATCCCCGTCATTGAGCGTATATCCGGCTTGAAATTCAATCAGGACTTTTTTGCCGGCTATAGTCCGGAGCGGATTAACCCGGGAGATAAACAACATCGTCTGGTCAATATCCGCAAAGTCACCTCTGGCTCAACGGCAGAGATCGCAGATTTTGTTGACCGGGTCTATGGCAGCATCATTACTGCCGGCACTTACAAAGCCAGCAGTATTAAAGTTGCTGAAGCCGCAAAGGTCATTGAAAACACGCAACGTGATTTAAATATTGCTCTTATCAATGAATTAGCAGTTATTTTTAATCGCCTTGATATTGATACTGAAGAAGTTTTGTTAGCCGCAGGCACAAAATGGAATTTCCTGCCGTTCCGTCCGGGCTTGGTTGGCGGTCATTGTATTGGTGTTGATCCTTATTATCTGACTCATAAGGCACAAGCTGTTGGCTATCACCCGGAAGTGATTCTGGCTGGTCGCCGGATTAACGATAACATGGGCCGTTACGTGGTTTCACAGCTGATTAAACAAATGATCAAACAACAAGTCGCAGTATCAGGTGCTCGTGTCCTGGTGCTGGGCCTGACCTTTAAAGAAAACTGTCCTGATATTCGAAATACCAAAGTTATTGATATTATTAATGAATTATCAGAGTACGGTATTGTGCCCGACATTTATGATCCATGGGTTGATGCGGAAGAAGCCCAGCATGAATATGGCATCACCCCGGTGAAACAAGCGAGTGCTGGTGGCTACGATGCAGTCATTCTGGCAGTCGCGCATCAGCAATTTAAAGCCTTAGGCGCTGCAGGTATCCGTGCTTTTGGTAAAGAAAATCATGTGCTGTACGACCTGAAGTATGTGTTGTCAGCACAGGAATCTGATATTCGGCTTTGAGAAAGAGATATGACAAATAAATACCGGCAGGTATGCGATACCCTCAAAGCAAATCCAAAAGTGTGGCTGGTAACCGGAGTCGCAGGATTTATTGGCTCTAATTTGCTGGAGCAGCTTTTGAAACTTGACCAGCAAGTGGTTGGTCTGGACAACTTTGCGACCGGGCACCAACGTAATCTGGACGAAGTACAGACCAGTGTGGCTGCTGAGCAGTGGCAGCGTTTCCGCTTTATCAGAGGCGATATCCGCGAATTTAGCGATTGCCAGCAAGCGGTGCATGGCGTCGATTACGTGTTGCACCAGGCTGCCCTGGGTTCAGTTCCCCGTTCCATCCATGATCCTATTACGACTAATGCCGCGAATATCACCGGATTTCTGAATATGCTGGTTGCAGCGAAGGATGCCGGCGTCAACAGTTTTACTTATGCAGCCAGCAGTTCAACTTACGGTGACCATCCGGCGTTGCCAAAGGTTGAGGAAAATATTGGCAATCCATTATCGCCTTACGCCGTGACTAAGTATGTTAACGAGTTGTATGCAGGGGTGTTTGCCAAAACTTATGGCTTTAAATGCATAGGCTTACGTTACTTCAATGTGTTCGGTAAACGGCAGGACCCGGATGGCGCTTATGCAGCGGTCATTCCAAAGTGGACAGCCGCTCTGCTGAAAGGCGAAACGGTTTTCGTCAACGGCGATGGCGAAACCAGTCGGGATTTCTGTTACATCAATAATACAGTGCAGATGAATATTCTGGCTGCCACTGCGCCGGATGATGCAAAAGACCAGGTTTATAATGTGGCTGTCGGTGACCGCACCACACTGAATACCTTGTTTGCCGCGATTCGGCAGGCGTTATTGGCTGAGGGCGCCGCAGTATCACAGCAACAACCTGAATACCGCGATTTCCGCGCTGGCGATGTCCGTCATTCGCAGGCTGACATCGGGAAAGCAAAAAAACTACTGGGGTATGACCCGCAATACCGGATAGAGCAGGGCATAGCCGAAGCGATGGGGTGGTATGTAAAATTCTGTAACTGAAATGTGCAGATCTTCATAATCGCCGCCAGTTTTACTCGTAGTGTTATTGAACTGAAGGTAGAATGCAGCCCCTGAAATGCAGACGCATATTATTTACATTCAGAATGCCGGCATCTTTGCTTAATTTTTAACAATCACGGAGCCAGAGAGTGATTAAAATAATCAGGTTATTCATGCTGTTATTAGCAGTGTGTTTTCCTATCTCCGCAATGTCACAAACCGCAGCTATGTCGCCGGCGATGATGGCGCAATTCAAAAAATTACCAAAAGCTGAACAACAGCGCCTGATGAAGCAATATGGTCTGAAAGCCTCAGATTTAAAAAAGCAATCTGCCAAAGATAAGTCAATGACTGACTCGGACGCCGAAGAATACTTAGACGACGAGTCAGAACAGCAAGAAACACAGGTTGAAGATACCGGCGAAAAAAAGGCTGAACGTTTCGGCCTCAACCTGTTTAAACGCAAGCAAAATTTGTCGCTGGAAAACGTACCGGTGCCGGATTCTTACATTGTTGGGCCCGGCGACCAGTTATTACTGCAGGTTTTTGGCAAAGAAAGTCTGACCGAAGAATTGACTGTTGAGCGTAATGGCGCTGTGTCTATTCCGGATATTGGTGCCTTTCCGGTCTCAGGCCTTACATTTGCACAGACGCGACAGCTTCTGAGCGACAAAATTAAATCGCAAATGTTGGGTGTCGAAGTCGCGCTCAGCATGGCTGAACTTCGGACAATCACCGTCTTTGTCGCTGGTGAGGTGAACAATCCAGGGAGTTATGCTGTACCTGCCATGGCAACAGTCAGCAGCGTGCTGACATTAAGTAAAGGCATATCCGATATCGGTTCCTTACGACAAATTCAAATTAATCGCGATGGTGAAATCATTGGCCATTTTGATGTTTATGACCTGCTTTTGCATGGCGATGCCTCAGGCGATATTCCGGTGCAACAAGGCGATGTCATCTTAGTAAAACCGGTTGCAGGTTTGGTTGAAGTTGTTGGGGAAGTGGTTCGGCCGGCGATCTACGAGATTAAACCAGGTGAAACTGTGGCACAACTGCTGGAAATGGCTGGAGGTGCGAAACCCGGTGCTTTCACACAGAATGCCATTGTTGAGCGGGTTAATAAGCAAAATGTCCGCGATTTGCTTAATCTGGATTTAACGACCGCTGAAGGTTTGCAGGTACAGGCTAGAGCTGGTGACGTCCTTCGTTTAGGCGCTACATCCCCTCGGTTTGAGAATGAAGTTGTAGTGGCAGGTGCCGTTGTGCGCCCGGGCAAATACGCCTGGAAGCAAGGCATGCGGGTGAACAGTCTGTTGCAGTCATTCTGGTCTGATTTACATACAACCGCAGATCTCGATTATGCATTGCTGGTGCGTGAGGTCAGCTATGGCGGTGAAATCCGTGTGTTCCAGTTTGATTTGGCGGAAGCGATCAACAACCCGCTGTCCACCGACAATATGCAGCTGCAGCCGCGCGATCAGATTTTAGTCTTCCATCATGAAGATAAAGCGTATGAGCGGCAGGATTTAAATGAGTTTTTCCGTAAAAAGGCTGAAAAGGCAGGGTGGTTTGATGAGGAATCTATTCTGAAGTTTCAAAAAGCCAGAGAAGAAAATGGCAGTGCTGATGTCAAACAACAAGACGGCCTTGTCCTGCAAATAGAATCATTAGCGGATCAGGCATTTGAACTGATTTTAGAACAGAAAAAGGCGACCCAGTTATTCTCGGAAACCAGACAGTGGGCTAACGAAGAGAAATGGTTAATGGCAGAGTTTCAGAGCTTTTTGGATAAAGCTTTAACGGATCCTGAAACCCTGGCAAAGACAGTTCATTTGCGTCGATCGGAGCTGTTGTTTGGTGTATTGGAAAAACTGAGAAGCGGTAAAAATGCTTTAAACGGGCAACGTATTGTTTACGTCTCCGGCGAAGTAAAAGTATCAGGTGATTATCCCCTTGTTGAAAATGGCTCCGTAAAAGGCTTAATCGCTGCGGCCGGTGGCCTTAAAGGCAGTGCTTTTATGGACCGGGCCGAGCTGACGCGCGCTTACATTGAGGCTGACTCCGGCGATATGCAGGTCAAACATATCAGTTTCAGCTTGCGCAACGTTATTGCTGGTAAAGCAAACCAAGCCCTGCAAGCGCGGGACAAACTCAACATTTTTGCTATCCCAAACTGGAACATCGAACGCCAGGTTCGCTTGACTGGTATGGTGCGCTTCCCTGGTGTTTACACTATTGTTCCGGGCGAAAAACTATCAAATGTGCTGAATCGCGCCGGTGGCCTGAAACCTGATGCCTTTGCCGAAGGTGCAGTGTTCACGCGGTTACAAACCCGCCAGCGCGAATCTGAGCAGATCCAAAAGCTGAGTCAACAGTTACGTGCTGACATCGCTGCGCGTAGCCTGACACCGGACGGTGCCGGTGTTGCGCCCCAGGAAGCTATGGCCATGATTGCAGAAATCGAAAAGGTGAAGCCGGTTGGGCGCTTGGTTGTTGATATCAACGCAATTCAGCAGGCTGACGAAGGTGCAGATATCGTTGCTGAACACGGTGATGAGCTGTTTGTACCGCCGATGAATACAGCAATCAGTGTGGTTGGCGAAGTACAACACGCATCTAGCCACAGATACAGAAAAGAGCTGCTGATCGATGATTATCTGGCTCTGGCCGGTGGTGTGCGCAAACGGGCAGATGCCGACAGGGTTTATATTATCCGCGCTGACGGTTCAGTGTACGTGCCGCAAAGCTCTCAGTGGTTTGCGGTGTCAGAGCAAGGTTTAAAACCTGGTGATACCGTCGTGGTGCCACTGGATACTGAGTTTAAAGATAGTATGACTCTATGGACTCAGGTCACTCAAATCTTCTATCAAAGCGCCGTTGCACTGGCTGCTATTAATAGTTTCTAAAGCTTTGAGCAACTTGGAGAGCCATATTATGGAAGACGCACAAAATAACGTGCAGATAACTTCGCGTGGTGAGATTAATTTTGCGTGGATTGCCTCGACGCTGTTAGCTGCTAAAAACACTATTTTGATCACAACTTTTGTATTTGCCGCCGTGGCTGTTGGGTATAGCCTTTTGCTACCGGATATCTATAAATCTCAAGCGATATTAGTTGCTGCAGATGAAACCGCCGGTATCGGTATGACCGGCCAGTTAGGTAGTCTTGCCGCTATGGCTGGGGTGAATTTAGGCAAAGGTAAAGGTGAGGATAAATCTGAGCTCGCTGTGAATATTCTGAAATCGAAGGACTTTATTATTCGATTTCTAGAAAGGCATAACGCTGCGATAGATCTGATGGCCGCAGAATCCTGGGATCCGATAAGCCGTACTCTGAGGTATGACAACACGGTTTATGACCACAGTATTTCAAAGTGGACGCGGAAAGTTGACGCTCCTCTTACTCCTGAGCCGTCTGGTCAGACACTTCACAAAGAATTTATCAAAATATTCGCGGTTAGTAAGGACAAACTTACCGGAATTATCACTATTTCTATTTCGCATCCTTCGCCGATTGTTGCACGCCGTTGGCTTGATTCGATGATTACCGATATCAATGAAGAGGTCAGGGTACGAGATCAAAAGCAAGCAGAAAAAAGTATCAATTACTTAACTGTAAAGGCTTCTGAAACGAATCTTACTGAGTTACGGTCAATTTTTTATAAAATGATCGAGGAGCAAACAAAGACGTTATTACTCGCTAATGTTCGTGACGAGTACGCGTTAAAAGTTATTGATCCGCCGCTGGAAGCAGAGGAAAAGTCTGAACCGAAACGGGCTCTAATCGTTATTTTGTTTACAGTGATTGGCTTTCTTCTCAGTGTTGTTGTGGTTTTATTGCGGGCATCTGCTGTGCGTCGCTGATTCAGATAATTAAGGTGCAGATGCGAAATCGTCGTCACCTTCAAGCTCTGATTTCAAATTGTTATTTGAGTTTTGAGCTTTCAAAATAGAACTAGAGTTAATTATGTCAAAAAAAATTTTAGTGACTGGTGGTGCCGGATTCATCGGTTCTGCAGTTTGTCGGCATATCATTAATGAAACATCAGATGCGGTTTTGAATCTTGATAAGCTCACTTACGCTGGTAATCTTGCCTCGTTAGGAAGTATTGAAAAGTCTCCAAGATATCAGTTCCGTCAGGCGGATATTTGTGATGCCGCTGCGCTGGCAGAGATTTTCGCATCATTTCAACCTGACTGTGTAATGCATCTTGCTGCTGAAAGTCATGTAGATCGTTCCATAGATGGACCTTCGGCATTTATCCAAACGAACATAGTGGGCACCTATACTTTGCTGGAGGTTGCTCGTAGCTATTGGAAAAGCCTTGACGAAAATAGAGCAGCAGCATTTCGTTTCCATCATATCTCAACCGATGAAGTCTATGGTGACCTGCATGGTACCGACGACTTGTTCTGCGAAACGACACCTTACGCGCCGAGTAGCCCTTATTCTGCCAGTAAAGCGAGTTCAGACCACCTGGCGCGCGCCTGGTTACGAACTTATGGATTGCCGGTCATTGTGACCAATTGCTCAAATAACTATGGTCCGTACCATTTTCCTGAGAAATTAATCCCCCTGACTATTTTAAACGCGCTAGCCGGTAAGAATTTGCCAGTCTATGGACGTGGTACTCAAATTCGTGATTGGCTGTACGTAGAAGATCATGCGCGCGCCTTATATCTGGTAGTTAGTCAAGGTGTAGTGGGCGAAACGTATAACATTGGTGGTCATAACGAAAAACAGAATATCGAGGTGGTAGAACTCATTTGTGATCTGCTGGAAGAACTTGCGCCTGAAAAACCAACAGGAGTCAGTCATTACCGTGATTTGATTCGTTTTGTTTCTGACCGTCCAGGGCATGACCTGAGATACGCGATCGATGCCAGTAAAATTGAACGAGAATTGGGTTGGCGTCCGCAGGAGACATTCGAAAGCGGATTACGTAAGACAGTGTTCTGGTATTTATCAAATAAGCCGTGGTGGCAAGCAGTGCTAAATGGCAGTTACAAACTAGAACGGTTAGGCCAGGGAGATGGTCATGAAAAAGTATAAAGGAATTGTCCTCGCAGGTGGCTCTGGCACGCGTTTGCATCCGATTACCCTTGGGGTTTCAAAACAGCTGCTGCCAATTTATGACAAACCGATGATTTTTTATCCGCTGTCCGTGCTGATGTTGGCGGGTATTCAGGATATTTTGATTATTTCCACTCCTGAAGATTTACCTGCTTTTAAACGTTTGCTCGGAGACGGCAGACAATATGGTTTGAATTTAGGTTATGCGGAGCAGCCAAGTCCAGATGGCTTGGCACAGGCTTTTATCATCGGTGCTGAATTTATCGGACAGGACAATGTCTGTTTGGTTCTTGGCGACAATATCTTTTATGGTCAGCATTTTAGCGACAAGCTAAAGGCGGCAGTCAAGGTGCAACAGGGGGCCACTGTATTTGGCTACCGTGTTACGGATCCGGAACGATTTGGTGTCGTCGAGTTTGATTGTGACGGCAAAGTATTGTCGATTGAAGAAAAACCGCAAAAACCCCGGTCGAATTTTGCTGTGACCGGTTTGTATTTTTACGATAATGACGTTATTGATATCGCTCGCAGTATCAAGCCCTCTGCTCGCGGAGAGCTGGAAATTACAGATATCAACATGGCTTACCTAAAACGCGGAGATTTGAACGTTTCATTGCTTGGGCGCGGGTTTGCTTGGCTTGATACCGGAACACACGACTCATTGTTAGAAGCTGGTCATTTTGTCCAGACTATTGAGCATCGGCAGGGGCTCAAAGTCGCTTGTTTAGAAGAGCTTGCGTTTCGACAGCAGTGGATAAGCAAGGACGAGCTGCTGGAGCGCGCGGCAGAATTTAAAAAGACCGGCTATGGACAGTATTTGCAAAAGTTGGCGGATGGTGAAATATGAAAGTGATCCCTACCAAACTTCAAGACTGTCTGATTATCGAGCCTAAAGTGTTTGGTGATGAACGTGGCTTTTTCTTAGAGGCATTCCAGGCTGAACGCTACAAACAACAGGCGGGTATCGACCTGCCATTTGTTCAGGACAACCACTCGCGATCTGCCCATGGGGTTCTCAGAGGCCTGCATTTCCAAAAAACTAAGCCTCAGGGCAAACTTGTCCGAGTGGTTCGGGGAGAAGTTTTTGATGTTGCGGTAGATATCCGTCCGCACTCGGAGACATTTGGCAAATGGGAAGGTGTGATTTTGTCTGAACAAAACCATCGCCAATTCTGGGTCCCCCCTGGATTTGCTCATGGTTTTTTGGTGTTGTCCGAGTTCGCTGATTTTGAGTATAAATGTACGGACTACTATGATCCATCGGACGAAGGTTCAATCTGCTGGAATGACCCGCAGCTGTCTATTGAGTGGCCGTTGAACATTCAACCATTATTGTCAGCAAAAGATGCAGCAGCGCGACCATTTGGAGATCTGCTGGTATGAATATTTTGCTGACAGGTGCTACAGGCCAACTCGGTCAGTGCTTGATGGCGCGCGCAAACAGGCTTGGACACAAGGTTACGGCGTTATCTCGCAGTGACTGTGATCTTAGTCAACCGTCCATGTTAGCCGACATTTTTTCTCGAGTGAAACCTGACCTCGTGATCAATGCTGCTGCATATACGGCGGTTGATAAAGCTGAAACTGAAGCTGAAATAGCCTTTGCCGTCAACGCCGAGGCAGTCTTTCAGTTGGCGATGTTATGTCAAAAGTATGAATGCCCGTTGATCCATGTATCAACGGATTATGTGTTTGATGGTCTAGCGACAAGTCCTTATCAGCCTGACGATAAAACCGGTCCTACTTCTGTATATGGCACCAGTAAACTTGCTGGTGAACAAGCGGTCTGCCGCCACACATCTGCTTATTTGATTATCCGTACTTCCTGGGTATTTAGCGAATATGGTCAGAATTTTGTCAAAACCATGCACAGATTAATGACCAGTCGCGATCAGCTTTCTGTTGTGAGTGATCAGCTTGGCCGGCCCACTTACGCCGGCGATTTAGCTGACTTTATTCTGCATGCGGTGGCGCGGATTGAAGCAGGCAGTTGCCCCTGGGGGACTTACCATTTCAGTAATGCAACCACGCTGAGCTGGTATCAATTCGCGTTAATGATCAAAGATGCTTTGGTTAAGGCTGGTTGTTCTATCGATACCTCTGTATCGCCAATCACGACAGCAGACTATCCAACGCCGGCGCGCAGACCTGCATTTTCCGTGTTGGATTGCCAATCGACGGAACAGGCGTTTGACTACCCAATGCCGCTGCTCGCCCCAGCCTTAGCTACTGTGTGCAAGCTGCTGAATGACTATTAAAGACCTTCGCAATATTTTCTGGCTGGCGGTCAATCAGGGCGGAAACGCCCTGTTTCCGTTGGTACTGATGCCATGGTTATTACTGGCGCTGGGTAGTGAGGATTTTGCGAGACTGGTACTGGCAGAAGTTATCGCATTTTATGTGCTGACTTTGTGTTTATATTCGTTTGATGTGACCCAGGTCAAAGCCGTAGCCACCGCAGTAGCATCCTCAGATGATAAAGCGCAGGCACAGATTTTTTATCAGGTGTTGCAAACCCGGCTGCTGTTGTTTGTGCTGTGTTCGTTAGTTTTACTGGGCGTAACATACAATTTAGCGTTGGAACCGTTTTTTCTGATTTGGCTGCTGTTTCCGCTAGGGATGATTTTACAGCACAATTACTTTTTTCAGGCCTGCCAGGAAAATAAGGCACTGGCACTGTTGGTATTTATCTCCAGGTTGCTGGTTATGGGCGCAGTTTGGTGGCTGCAGAACCAGCAGCAGCTTAATGTTGAAACGGCTAGCTGGCTTGCCGCAGGCAGCTATCTGTTGTCGGGTCTGCTGGCGAGCTTGTTGCTAATGGTCAGATTACCCCGGAATGGCTGGCCGGCCATGGCAGACTCTGTGCAATTGATTCGCGATGGTTCTGTTATTTTTACTGGCAATCTTGCTGTGACTCTGTACCGTAACACTAATGTGTTTCTGCTTAGTTTACTGGCAACACCTTATGCAGTCTCGGTTTATGCCATAGCGGAAAAGTATGTCCGTATGTTACAGGCGTTGGCGCGGCCATTAAATGATCATTACTACGCCAAAATTGCCAGTCTCCTCAATCCTGCCGCCTTGAACGCTTCCTTTGCTGTTATTCGCCAGTCAACACGACCCCAATTGCTGCTGCTGTTGGTTGCGGGGGGGCTCGGGGCTCTGGCAGCTTTTGTGTTGGCTGGCCTTGGGCTCTTACCCTCACAGTTTTTGAGTGTGCTGAGCTTGCTGGCGATCATGTCTGGTGCAGTGTTATTTGGCGTCGTCAACTTTATGTACGGTGTCGTGGGGCTGAATAATTTGGGGTATGATCGTGCTATGGCTCGACGTTTATTGCTGGTCGGAGTCATTTCATTATTGCTTTGCGCTTTACTGGCGCCGATTGGGCAACAATATGGTGCTGCGCTGGCCTTTGTTTTCGCAGAAATGCTGTTAACCATTCTGATAGTTATAAAAATACGGCAGGTAACCCGTGCTTGAGCAGGATATGCTAAAAACACTGACGCTGTTTATCGCGCTGCTGATCCTGTTACTGGGGAGCTTCGTCAAGCGAATTGTGGGCAGTTGGAACAACCCGGGGTCTATCTTCTGTTTCTTCTGGTTCTTATACATATTTATTCCGGCGTTGGCCGCCTGGAATTCCCCGGTCAATCCATTTGCAACAATGTATATTTTTGTATTTTGTTGCTTTCTCTGTTTGCCCGGACTGTTTTTTCGCTGGAAAAATGTGGCTTATATCGAGAGACCAGATGAACTTGTCCGTCCTATGTTCAGTAACCGACAGGTTCGCAGTTTTTTTATAGCAACTACTGCTGTGGTGATCGCGTTCATGGTACTGGCGCTGGAAGATCAGGGCATTACGCTCAGCAGAATACTCGATGAGGGGCTCGTTAAAATAGCGGCCGAATATGCCGGTAAGCGCTATAACGAAGAACTGGTGCCAAGTTTTTACGCCAAAGCAGCAATGGCTTTAACTTACCCCTTGGTGGCAATCGGCGCCGGACTTTGGTATTTCAGCCGTTCAGCACGTTCTGCTGCGTTGATTTTGCTGCTGTCGTTCACGCCATCATTAATCGTTATGCTGGTGCAAAACGCGAAAGGCATCATTTTCCTGTCGATCGCTCTTTTTCTTGGGGTAATTTTTTCTATTAAAATTTACCAGGGTAAAAGAGATTTTTTCTCATTCAAATTTTTCAGCTACGTGTTGATTGGTATCGCTATCTTTGTACCTGTATTGGTCATTTCTTTTATGTCCAGAATTGGTGGTAATTCGGAAGATGCCAGTGCAGTATTAGCTAGCCTGTCTCATTTTTTTGTCTCTTATTCCAGTGGTCACCTGTATGCATTTTCCGACTGGTTTAGTCACCGTTATTTTGACGATGCATTGTTTAGCTACGACCAACCAAATTTTCAAGTCGGCTTTTATACCTTCATGTCGATTTTTCAAATGGCTGGCGACAACAGGGTCGTACCAATAGGTATTTACAGTGAGTTCTTTGACATCCCTAACGTGATGCAAACAAACATCTATTCAATGTTTCGTGGTTTGATTATTGATTTCAGCCTATTAGGTAGCTTGATATTTGCGTTTATTTGTGGAGCTGGAATTTATGGTTGTTATTACCTGATTCGGGTTTCGTCTGCACAATTTGTGTACATTGGGTTGTACGCGCATTTTATTATGTTTGCCTATCAGTCTTATGCAGCAAGCAGTTTTACCTGGCTGTCCATTTCGGTTTCTATTATTTGCTATCCAATAGCAATGTGGTTCTTTTATACAAAAGTCACTTATGTCACGAAAAATGTGCTTGCCGGCGGTGACACGCCGGAGAAGTAGCTTCAAATCTAAAAGAAGAACGTTACAGGTTGTTTTCAGAGGTTCAATTGAAAAAAGTATGCATGGTTAGTATTTGCTACAACTCTTATGGTTATGCAAAGAAACTTGTTGAGAGTGTGCAGGCATCTCTGCAGGGACAAACCCAGGTTCATGTTGATTTTGTGTTGAGTGACAACTCAACCAAAACTGAGGTCGCTGACTATTTTGATCAGGCCGCTTCGACGGAGTTTTTTCAGTTTCATTATCTGAAGAATAATAACGTTGGTTATTTTCCAGGGTTTTACCGCGGTCTTACTGAAGTACCTGCGGTTGCAGCGCAACTTGCTGATTATGACTATGTGATTGTTTCTAATGTTGATTTGGAAGTGGACACAAGCTTTTTTAGCCAATTGGCTCAGGCGGATTTCGCACAAGATGTAGGAGTTATAGCCCCTTGTATTCTGTCGCGATATTCCGGTGGTGACATTAATCCGCAGAAACTGGAACGTCCTGCCCGACGCAAATTATGGTTGCTCAGCCTATTGTTTCGCTCGCCGCTGTTATTCCGTTGGTACGCAGCAGCTTATGATGTAAAGGCCAAAAGAAACTGTCAGCAGCCTAAGCCTGTTGCTCAGAGCCCCTATGTCTATTCACCCCATGGTTCCTTTATCATTTTTACAAAGGCTTATGTAGCTGCGGGCGCTTCTTTGAATTATCCGCGTTTTCTGTTTGGTGAGGAGTTATTTGTCGCTGAAGAAGCGGCTTTGCACCAGCTGAAAATTCAACACTACCCGAAGGTCATCGTCCATGACAATGAACATGCTTCGACTTCAGCTGAATCGCGGCGGTTTATCTGTGCTGAACAGGTAAAATCTTACCAATATTTATTAAGTAAATACTTCTGAATTAAGGATTAATTATGTGTGGTATTGCTGGGGCGCTCGGAAATTTTGCGCCGGCGTTGATTGAACAGATGGTTCATAACATCGCGCACCGGGGGCCGGATAATTTGTCGTGGTTCAGTCAGGGCAAACTTCATTTGGGTCATACCCGTCTGAGCATCGTAGATTTGTCTGAAGCCAGTAATCAACCCATGTGGGACACCACCGGACGTCTTTGTATCGTCTTTAATGGTGAGATTTACAATTACCAGCTATTACGACAGCAGTTGTTAGAAAAAGGCTATCAATTTAATTCCAATGGTGATGCTGAAGTCCTGTTGAACCTTTATCTTGAGTACGGTGCAGAGCTGTTGTCTAAGGTCAATGGGATTTTCTCATTCGCAATTTGGGACCAGCAAACTGAGCGGCTTTGGTTAGTGCGGGACCATTTTGGTGTCAAACCGCTGTATTACACTTTTACGCCTGATGGATTACTCTTTTCCAGCGAAATGAAATCTTTGCTGGCTTGCCAGGATGTGTCCCGCGACCTGGATCATGATGCTTTACTTCGTACTCTGGTATTTTTGTGGAGTCCGGGTCCACATACTGTAATCCGGGCAGTAAAAAAGCTCGAGCCCGGATGTTACATGACTGTTGATGTCAACGGACAGAGTGAAATAACTCAATATTGGGACTGGCCAGCTTATCAGCCGGGGCCAGGTTCAGTTGAATCTCATAGTCGGGCCGTTATCGACAGTCTGCGCCAATCAGTCTCAGATCAGCTGGTAGCTGACGTGCCTGTCGGTTCCTTTTTATCAGGTGGCCTCGATTCCAGCCTGATTGTCGCAATGGCGGCGGAAAAATCTGCGCAACCTGTGGACTGTTACACCATTGATACTGGTGATACCGACGGATTTGAAGCGGATTTGCCCTACGCTCGCAAAGTTGCGCAGCATCTTGGTGTGCCATTACATGTGTTGAAGGTGACACCAGATATTGTCAGTCTGTTACCGAAAATGGTGTATCACCTGGACGAGGTTCAGGCTGATCCTGCGCCGATAAACGTATTACTTATTTGCGAAATGGCCCGTAAACAGGGCATTAAAGTCTTATTATCCGGCGCCGGTGGTGACGATGTGTTCACCGGCTATCGCCGCCATTATGCACAGTCGGTAGAGAATTACTGGTCTTGGTTGCCGTTGCCTGTTCGGAAGCTATTAAAGCAGACGACGGGCCTGCTGCCGGACAGTTCGAATGTGACACGCAGAATCAGCAAAGCGTTTAAGTATGCCGATTTAGATGGTGCTGAGCGTCTGTTATCATATTTTTTCTGGCTGGATCCCACTCTGGCGCGCAGTTTGTTTCGCCCCGAAATCAAGTTGTCCGAACGCCCCTTTGATTTTATGCTGGAAAAGATCCCGGCAGACCCGGCAATTCCGGCAGTTGAAAAAATGCTGATGTTAGAGCGCCGTTATTTCCTGGTCGACCACAACTTCAACTACACCGATAAAATGAGTATGGCTACAGGTGTAGAAGTTCGGGTACCTTTCCTTGACCATCGTGTGATTAATACCGCCAGTCGGATCCCGGCAGACTTGAAGCAACAGGGGCGCACAGGAAAATGGATTTTGAAGAAAGCGGCAGAACAACTTTTACCCCACGATGTGATTTACCGTCCAAAATCTGGCTTTGGTGCGCCGTTAAGGCAATGGCTGAAAACAGACCTGGCGCCTTTAGTTGCTGATGTGCTTAGTCAGGAATCTATCAATAAACGTGGGATATTCGATGCCGCTGCAGTGAATCGTCTGGTTGCTGCAGATTTAAAGGGGGAAGATTATTCCTATCCAATATTTGCTCTGGTGTGTTTTGAACTATGGTGCCGCCAGTTTTTAGATTCAAATAACGAGTAATAGAAGAATGAAACAAATTTTACAGGATATGGCGAAAGGCGGCACAACTGTGACTGAAGCGCCGGCTCCTGCCGTAAGCAAAAATACTGTCCTCATTAACAGCACTGTTTCGCTGATTTCAGCGGGCACAGAGCGTAGTCTGGTTGACTTTGGTAAAGCATCGTTAATCGATAAGGCGTTACAACAGCCAGAACGCGTAAAGATGGTACTGGAAAAGGTTAAAACAGACGGTTTATTGACGACTGTGGACGCTGTCAAATCGAAACTAGGTCAGCCATTGCCGCTTGGGTACTGTAATGTCGGCGTTGTGCATGAGGTTGGCGCCACGGTTAGCACTTTTAAAGCCGGCGATCGCGTGGTGTCTAATGGACCACATGCAGATGTTGTCAGAGTTGGCACAAATCTGTGTGCGCGGATCCCGGATAATGTATCCGATCACGAAGCGGTGTTTACCGTCGTGGCCAGTATTGGTTTGCAGGGGATCCGGCTGGTGCAGCCTACATTAGGTGAGTCTGTTGTAGTTATCGGAGCTGGTTTAATCGGTCTGTTAACTATTCAGATGCTGTTGGCTCAAGGCTGCCGTGTACTTGCTATAGATTTTGACCAAAGTAAATTAGAGCTGGCGCGCAGTTTTGGCGCGCAGATCTGTAATCCGGCGACGGGGACAGACCCGGTGGCGGCCGGGATTGCATTTAGCAGGGGGGATGGGGTTGATGCCGTGATTATTACAGCATCGACAAAATCAACCGATCCGGTGACTAATGCAGCACGCATGAGCCGCAAGCGCGGGCGTATTGTGCTGGTTGGTGTGGTCGGACTCGAATTGAACCGGGCCGATTTCTATGAAAAAGAACTGAGTTTCCAGGTGTCCTGTTCTTACGGCCCGGGTCGCTATGATCCGGTTTACGAAGAGCAGGGGATTGATTATCCCAAAGGGTTTGTCCGCTGGACAGAGCAGCGCAACTTTGAAGCCATTCTGGATTTAATGTCGACGGGCCGTTTACAGGTCCAACCGTTAATCACTCATCAATTTGAGTTCGAAGACGCATTATCGGCTTATGAGGTGTTAAGTAACGACAAAACCGCATTAGGTATTTTGCTTAACTATTCGTCGCAACCGGCCAGCCGGCATACGGAAACTGTACGCCTGACAGCTGAGATGAGTTTTGATAAGACCAAACCTGTTGTTGGTTTTATTGGCGCCGGCAATTACGCATCCAGGGTGTTAATCCCGGCATTTAAAGCGAATGGCGCTCAGTTGCACAGCATTGCAACTTCAGGCGGCATTAACGGTGTGATACATGGTAGTAAAAGTGGCTTTGCTGAGGCGACGACTAATACCACCGCGTTGTTACAGAACCCTGAGCTGAACACAGTGGCGATAGTTACGCGCCACAATAGTCATGCCAATTATGTTGTGCAGGCTCTGGCGCAGCAAAAGCATGTCTTTGTCGAAAAACCTCTGGCAATTGATTTCGCTGAACTCGCAGAAGTAGAAGCAGCTTATCAGGCAAATGAAGGTAAGTCCCTGCTGATGGTTGGTTTTAACCGCCGGTTTTCTCCGCAGGTACAACAGATGAAAAAGCTGCTGGCTGGTATTCAGGAACCTAAAAGTTTTCTGATGACGATGAATGCCGGCGCAATCCCTGCCAGCCACTGGACACAGGATAATTCAGTTGGTGGGGGGCGAATCATCGGTGAGGCCTGTCATTTTATTGATTTGATGCGCTTTTTGGCTGATTCAGAAATTGTATCGGTGCAAGCCCGACGGATGGGCACTAACTCGCATCACCCTGTGACTGAAGATAAAGCCAGCATTACTCTTGGATTTGCTGATGGTTCTTTTGGCACCATTATGTATCTGGCGAATGGCTCTGCGAGTTTTCCAAAAGAACGTGTAGAAGTGTTCGCTGCCGGTCGCGTGCTGCAACTTGATAACTTTATCAAGTTAAAAGGATATGGCTGGCCCGGATTTAGCAAACTGAATTTGTGGCGCCAGGACAAAGGCCAGGCCGCCTGTGTCGCCGCGTTTTTACAAAGTATCAGCACTGGGAGTTCAGCCCCGATCCCTGCGGAACAACTGTTTGAAGTGGCACGTTGCACTATTCAGGTTGCTCATCAGCTCAGAGCTCAAGTTTGATGTTGAAAATTAAAGTTCAGACGGCATTGGCACTTGGCGTGAATAATCTGGCGAAGGTGGCTTGGTACAGAGCCGGCGTCAAGACTGGATTAAATCCGGTTCGCCGGCTGAAAGCCAGCATCACTCCTGGTGCGTTTTTTCTGATGCCGGAGCGCAGAGTGCCCGCTGAATTACCGGTGAATCGGGCATGGGTGGACCAGCAATGTTATTTCGGTTGGTTAATCCATCAAGATGCAGGTGTACCCGATTGGCACCGAAACTGTTTCACCAGTGCCACTGTCCCGGACGCCGGACAGCCGTGGTGGATGATTGCCGACTTTGATCCGTCAGTCGGCGATATTAAAACAGTGTGGGAAGCGTCGCGTTTTGACTGGGTACTGGTTTTTATGCAGCAGGCTTTGCATGGTGACGTTGCTGCGCTCCAGAAGCTTAATGATTGGTTAGCCGATTGGTTGCAACATAACCCTTGTTATACCGGCCCCAATTGGAAATGCGGGCAGGAAGCGGCGATCCGGGTGATGCATTTGACCATGGCATTATTGCTGGCCCGCCAGGAAAAATCAGTCTCGTTGCCCTTGCAACAATTGATAGCTGCCCATTTACAACGTATAGCACCAACGCTGCTGTACGCGCTGGCACAGGACAATAATCACGGTACATCCGAAGCTGCTGCATTATTTATCGGCGGAGCTCTGCTGGAACAATGCGGCCACCCACAAGGACAACAGTGGCGACGTCAGGGTTTAAAACATCTGGAAAACCGAGCTTTACATCTGATTGGCGAGGATGGTGTATTCAGTCAGTACTCTGTGACTTACCATAGGGTGATGCTGGATACTTACTCGATGGCTGAATTGTGGCGTGCGCGCCTGGAGCTGCCGCTATTTTCTGCCGGACTATATGCTCGCCTTCGACAAGCGACGCTTTGGCTACAGCAGATGATTGTTGGTGAATGTGGCGATGCGCCCAATTGGGGCGCCAATGATGGTGCCAGACTTTTGCCTTTAACTGATACCGATTATCGTGATTTCCGGCCTTCTGTGGCCATGGCTGGTGCATTGTTTTTGAAAAAGTCGGTGCTGGCGGATAATCCCGGAGCCTGTGCTCAGCTGCAATGGCTTGAACTGGATACTGATTTGCCGTTGTTAGCGCCTCCACATTCCGCCAGCTGCGATAGCGGTGGTCTTATTATGCTGAGGCAGCCTGATGTTTTTGCCATGTTAAGGTTTCCGGCTTTTCGTTTCAGACCCAGTCAATGTGACGCATTGCACCTCGACGTTTGGGTCAGAGGCAGGAATCTCATCAGGGACGGCGGGTCTTACACTTACAACACTACACCTGAGTTAGTGAATTATTTCTCCGGTGTGGCGAGTCACAGTACCGTTGAATTTGATAACAGAAATCAAATGCCAAAGCTAAGCCGCTTTTTGTTCGGTGCCTGGCTCCGGTCCAGAGATGTTGCCAGTGAATTTTATCCTGACGGAGGGGGCAGCGCTGAGGCGTCTTATACCGACTGGCAGGGGGCCACACACCGGAGACAAGTCCTGTTAAATGATTTTTTGACCGTGGCTGATACCCTGAGTGGCTTTGAGACAAAAGCTGTACTCAGATGGCGGCTGAGCCCAGGCGATTGGGTTATAAGCGGAAATGAGTGCCGGCTTCGGGACGGTTCTATCCGCTTGCGAGTCAGCCCGAATGTTGCAGAAATAAAGCTTAGTCAAGGTCTCGAATCCAGATATTACTTACAAAAAACAGCGCTGCCTGTGTTGGAAATCACTTTGTTAACACCAGGTACAGTTATTACGGAGTTTGAATTTTAATCATGCGGGTTTTGTATTTTCACCAGCATTTCTCAACACCTAAAGGCTCGTCAGGCACAAGGTCGTACGAAATGGCAAAACGTCTGGTTGCGCAAGGGCATCAGGTAACGATGGTTTGTGGTAGCTATGGCGGTGGAGAAACCGGACTATCGGGTGCTTTTGCCGAAGGGCGCCGGAATGGTCAGGTGGACGGCATTGACATTATCGAGTTTGATTTGGCTTATTCGAACAGTGATGGTCTGTTGAAACGCAGTGCTGTGTTCTTGCGGTTTGCACTAAAAAGTATCGGGTTGGCATTGCGGGAAAAGTATGATGTTGTCTTTGCGACCACCACGCCGCTGACTGCGGGTATCCCCGGTATTGCAGCTCGCTGGCTCAGAGGCAAATTGTTTGTGTTTGAAGTCCGTGATTTATGGCCAGAACTGCCAAAAGCGATGGGCGTGATTAGAAATCCGTTGGTCTTAGCAGGATTATCTGCCCTTGAATGGCTGTCGTACCGTTCGGCCCATCGTTGCATTGGTTTGTCACCTGGGATTGTTGACGGCATTGCCAGGCGAGGTGTCGCGCGTGACAAAATTTGTGCGGTTCCTAACGGTTGTGACTTGGGTTTGTTTGCCGATAAATCCTCGCCCTGGCGGCCTGAAGGTGTGTTGGATTCCGATTTGATGGCCGTATTTGCTGGGACGCATGGTGTTGCTAATGGGTTGGATGCCGTTTTGGCGGTCGCAACTGAGCTTAAAAAACGTGGTCGCAACGATATAAAGCTGGTCTTGATTGGTCAAGGCAAACTCAAAGCACAATTACAGCAAAGAGCGATAGTCGGCGGGCTTGATAACGTTATTTTTCATGAGCCGGTCAGCAAATTGCGTTTGGCAGGGCTGATGGCTTCAACAGATCTTGGTTTGCAAATTCTTGCGAACGTTCCGGCTTTTTATTACGGAACATCACCCAACAAATTTTTCGACTACATCGCAGCTGGATTGCCTGTACTGAATAATTATCCGGGATGGCTCGCAGAGTTAATTACGGAACATCACTGCGGTTATGCAGTTCCGCCTGAGGACCCGCTGCAATTCGCCGATGCGCTGGAACATGCCGCAGATCACCGTCAGGACTTAAAGCAGCGCGGGGTCAATGGCCGATTACTGGCTGAACGACAGTTTAACCGTGACGTACTTGCCGGGACTTGGGTCAACTGGGTAACTGGAGTCAGAAAATGAAAAGATTTACAGACTTTCTGGCTGCGTTTGTTGGTTTACTTCTGGTTTGGCCATTAATACTTTTTTTGGCCATGTTAGTCCGGCTGAAGTTAGGCTCGCCAGTGGTGTTCAGTCAGGTCCGGCCAGGTCTTGGAGGCAAGCCTTTTCGGATGTACAAGTTCCGCACTATGACTGACGTCAGAGATGACCATGGTCAGTTGTTACCCGATGAGATACGTTTAACGGCATTTGGCCGTTTTCTGCGTTCGACCAGTCTGGATGAATTGCCTGAACTGTGGAACGTGCTCAAAGGTGAAATGAGCCTGGTTGGTCCCCGGCCTTTACTGATGGAATATCTGCCGCTGTATAGCGCAGAACAGGCCCGCCGCCATGAAGCGCGGCCAGGCATTACCGGGTGGGCGCAGGTCAATGGGCGCAATGCCATCAGTTGGGAAGACAAGTTCCGTCTGGATGTCTGGTATGTTGACAATCAGAGTTTCTGGCTTGATGTGCGGATTTTGTGGATGACCGTGCGAAAAGTTCTGGTTAGAGAAGGGATCGCCGCCGAAGGCGAAGCGACTACTACAAAATTTACCGGGAGTGCCCAATGAAAAATCTGATTTTTGTCGGTGCCGGAGGTTTTTTTCTCGAGCTTTATGACTATCTGCAAACTGACAGTATTGCGCTGTCAACTATGCAACTCAAAGGCGTGCTGGATGACGCGAAAGATTGTGCACAACAGCTGCTACCGCATTTAGGCGCTGTGGCAGATTATCAGCCACAAGCCGGTGATGTGTTTTTAATCACTATCGGTAATGTGCTGCATCGAAAACGTTGTTTTGACCTGCTAAAACAAAAAAACGCAAATTTTTACACTTATGTCCATCCGAGTGCGCTGGTCTCGCCAAGTGCCGCGCTTGGCGAAGGTTGTATCGTTGCACCTTTTTCCATCGTGAATGCCCGTGCCGTGCTGGCAGCCAACGTGGCGGTTAATGTGCATTGCAGCGTCGGCCATGAGTCGACGATTGGATTTAGCAGTGTGTTATCGCCTTATGCGGCGGTCAATGGCAATGCCCGGGTTGGCGAATTGTGTTTCCTTGGCACCCGTTCAACCATCTTCCCCGGTAAATCTCTTGGTGATAAGGGTATTGTTGACAGCCATTCTTATGTAAAATCTGACGCCCCTGAAAAGTCGATAGTTGCAGTTCGGGGCGAATATCTTGTATTAAACAACCGATTAATGAGGTAAGCCATGTCGCAAGCGACTTTAATTAAATGTTTTGCAGAGTCACTCGGCATCCCGGCGGAACAGGTCACGGATGAACTTCAATATAATACGATCCCGCAATGGGACTCAGTTGCTCACATGACATTGATCGCTGCTTTGGAAGATGCGTTTGAAATCATGCTGGATACTGACGACATCATTGATATGAGTTCAGTTGCCAAAGCCAAAGAAATTTTAGCCCGCTATGAAGTCAGCTTCTGACATGTTGTTGCAGAATAAGGTCTGTATCGTCACCGGCGCAACCCGCGGCATTGGTCTGGCTATCGCGCGCTTTTTCGCGGCGCAGGGCGCCTGGGTGTTTGTCAATGGCAGAGACTCACAGCGCGTTAATGACGTTGTGGCGGAGCTGCAATCCGCAGGTGGCCGGGCCGACGCTTTTGTCTGTGATGTTGCCGACCCCAACTCAGTTAAACTGGCGTATAAAGAATTTCTGACTAAATCCAAGACTATCGATGTGTTGGTCAATAATGCCGGTATTCTCGATGACGCTTTAATTGGTATGGTGACACCAGCTCAGATTGAACGTACTTTCTCTATCAATACCTACGCAGTGCTGTATATGAGCCAGTATGCTGCGCGCATCATGGCAAAAGCCAAATCTGGCAGCATTATCAATCTTACATCGATTATCGGAACTAACGGCAATAGTGGCCAGGCTGTCTATGGTGGTTCTAAAGCCGCAGTTATCGGCATTACTAAATCGTTGGCGAAAGAGCTGGCGGCCAGTCATATCCGAGTGAATGCGATCGCGCCGGGTTTTATCGACACCGATATGGCGAGATCTATCCCGCCAGCAGTTTTCGACACCCGTGTGGCGTCCGTTGCGATGAAGCGGATTGGTACGCCGGAAGAGATTGCCGGAGTGGCTGCTTTTTTAGGTTCGGATTTATCCGCTTATGTCACAGGTCAGATTATTGGCGTGGACGGCGGTATGTTAATTTAATGGCAAAGGCCTGATTCATGAGCTTTTTTTGGGATTTCGCGCGGGCCGAGCCAACGGCAATCGCTTTCATCGACCCGCAAGAAGGCGCCGTCAGTTATGCTGATCTGGCACTGCGTGTCGAAGCTTGTGCGAAGCGGTTACCGGCGAACAGGTCGTTGCTCGCATTATATATGGATACGGACCTTCAGACAGTTTGCTGGTACCTGGCGGCGCTGCAAACCGGCCATCCATTGATCCTGTTAGATGCTGCATTAGACGCCGATTTGATGCAGGCGTTATTAGCTTGCTACCGGCCAAATGTGTTGCTACGCGGTGAAGTTGTGACGCTGCAGCATCAGGAGCCACTGACACTGCATTCAGATCTGGCGCTGATGTTGTCAACCTCAGGTACTACAGGTTCACCAAAACTGGTCAGACTGAGCCGGTCAAACCTGCAAAGCAATGCCGAAGCTATTGTCAGCTATTTGCAGCTTGATAGTGCACAGACCGCTATCACAACGATGCCACTGCATTACTCCTACGGTTTGTCGATTCTCAACAGCCATTTGCAGGCTGGCGCCAGATTAGTGCTCACACAGTATGGCTTGCTGTCACGTGAATTCTGGCAATTAGTGCAGCAGCATCAGGTTACATCATTATCCGGAGTGCCTTATATCTGGCAAATGCTGCGAAAAATGCGTTATGAACGTTTTAAAACCGATTCAGTGCGTTACCTGACGCAAGCCGGTGGGCGTTTGGACAATGACAGCCTGCAGTATTTTCAACAGCAAGCTCAGGCCCGGCAACAGCAGTTTATCGTCATGTATGGTCAGACCGAAGCAACGGCACGTATCGCATATTTGCCGCCTGAACTTCTCGCAGAGAAAACCGGCTCCATTGGCCGCGCTATTCCGGGCGGTAAGCTGTGGGTCCGGCAGGCCGACGGACAGCTGACCGATCAGCCAGATATTGAAGGGGAGCTGATTTATCAGGGACCGAACGTGATGCTGGGATATGCAGAGTCACTGGCCGAACTGGCGCTTGGTGATCAATGTCATGGTCAGCTCGCTACCGGGGATATCGGTTATTGCGATCAGGATGGTTTTTTTTATATTACCGGGCGCGCCAAACGTTTTATTAAAATGTTCGGTTTGCGTATTAGCCTTGATACGGTTGATGAGGTACTGGCTCGACGCGGTCTGGATGCAACCAGTACCGGGCGGGATGATAAGCTGATGATATTTATCAGTGAGGGCGCCGCGGTTGAGCCGGCAGCCCTGACGACCGAGCTGTCTGCGTTGTTTAAAATCAACGCCAACGCCATAGCAGTGCATCAGATCGCAGCAATTCCACGAAACACTAATGGCAAAGTCGATGGCCAGGCCATCAAAGCATTGATGGCGCAATATGAATAATCTGGACTTTTTTTATCAGCAACCATCGCCGTACAGTCTCGGTGCGGCAGAAAAGCAACAGGTTCTGCACAGCCATTTGGCGGCGTTGGATGCACACCATCAGCAGCATTGTGAGTTGTATCGACGCATTGCCAGCTCACAGACTGCTGCCGGTTGGTTTGACCAGCAAGTCTTTTTACCGGTACGGCTGTTTAAAGAATATGAGCTCAAGAGTGTGGCGCAACAAGACGTGTTTAAAGTTCTGACGTCTTCAGGAACCACCTCACAGCAGGTCTCGCGTATTGCGCTGGACCGGGAGACTGCTGCGCACCAGAGTAAAGTGTTGGTGAAGATCATGCAGCATTACCTTGGTGTACAGCGTTTGCCAATGCTGATCATTGATCATCCGTCTGTAGTCAAAGATCGCCTGTCTTTCTCTGCGCGTGGCGCTGGCATTCTGGGTTTATCGACTTTTGGCCGTGATCACACCTATGCACTGGATGATGATATGCAGATCAATCTGGAGCGGGTGCAGGCGTTTATTGCAAAACATCAGGGGAAACCCGTATTTATTTTTGGTTTTACCTTTATGGTCTGGCAGTATTTTTTCCAGGTTTTACAGCAAAGCGGCCAACAGCTGGATTTAGCCGGTTCTGTGCTTGTGCATAGCGGTGGCTGGAAAAAGTTAATTGATATCGCCGTGGATAATTCAGTGTTTAAGCAAGTCGCGTTTGCGACTTGCGGCATTCAACGCGTCCATAATTTTTATGGCATGGTGGAGCAGGTCGGTTCGATCTTTGTCGAATGTTCGCATGGCTATCTGCATGCTCCGGACTATGCAGACATTGATATTGTCGATGCCCGGACCATGCAGAAGCTGCCAGATGGTCAGCAAGGATTGATTGCCGTCAGCAGCGTGTTGCCATCCAGTTATCCGGGGCATCGTCTGCTGACAGAGGATTTAGGTACAGTGTTTGGCGAAGACAATTGCCCTTGTGGCCTCAATGGCAAATATTTTCATGTACATGGCCGGTTACCAAAAGCGGAAGTCCGGGGCTGTTCTGATACGCATGCAGCTGAGGTGAAACCATGACGCTTTCCGCAATCCGTCTGTTGGCACCACAGCAATCCGCGCAATCTGTTGAATTTTTCTGTCAGGAGCGCAGCGACTTACTGACACCATTTTCTCCGGCTGCACTTGAGTTTGTTGAAACCCTGTCGCGGCAATTATTACGGGACCCGGCTTTTAAAGCACATCCGGAAATGATCGCTTTGGGATATTGGTTACGCAAAGCGAATATCAGCCGGCTGGCAGAGCAAGCGGCAGTGCCAACAGCGGTGACCAACCACGCAGTGCGGTTACCCCGTGGCCTGGTTTTTCATGTCGCTCCCTCTAATGTGGACACTATTTTTATTTACTCACTGGTGATTTCTCTGCTGATGGGGAATAAAAATCTGGTGCGTTTGTCGTCCAAATCGTCGGCGCAGCAGATGTTAATTCTGCAAGTGCTGAATCAGGTGCTGACAGAATTGCCGGATAATCCGGTCAGCCACAGCCTGATGGTGGTCACTTATCCACACGACGACACTATCAGCCGCCAGTTGTCATCCTGGTGTGACGCCAGAATGTTATGGGGCGGTGACAATACTGTCAGCCATTTCAGCAGTTTACCGGTGCGGCCGACCGCAGTAGATATCAAATTCGCCAACAAATATTCTTTGGCTTTGTTGTCGGTGCAAGCCGTGCTTGCTGCGGATGATGCTGGGTTTGCCAGATTAGTCAGGGCTTTTGTCAGTGACACTTATTTGTTTGGTCAGCAAGCCTGTTCGTCGCCCCGTGCCGTCTGTTGGTTGGGCGATACACATATGGTTAGTCAGGCCAGTACGAAGTTCTGGTCTGCCGTCGATGCAGCTGTCAACCAGTATCCGCATGGCCTGATGGCAGCAGATTTTATGCAGAAACTGGTTTTTGTGGCCGAGCATGCCATTGATTATCAGTCTGTGTTAAGCCCCGTATCGTCAGACATGACCCTGACCGTACTCAACACCGAACTGGCCGGTCTGATTGAAACGCGGCACCATTGTGGTCGGGGAACTTTCCTGCAAACTGCGGTCAGTCAATTGACAGATTTAAATGCAGTACTGCACCGAGGCGTGCAAACATTAACTTATTTTGGGATCTCTGCCGGTGAGCTGCAAACGTGGCTGCAGGCTGGGGTTCCGGGGCTCGACCGGTTAGTACCGGTTGGACAAGGACTAGATTTTGATTATATCTGGGACGGCGTGGATTTGTTTGCCAGCCTGTCCAGATTTGTAACCATCAGATAAAACGGTAATTGCATGTTAAATACACCTTTTTCAGTGTGGCCTTCCTTTACTCAGGAAGAAGCAGATGCGGTCAGCCGCGTAGTACTCAGTAATAAAGTCAACTACTGGACCGGACAGGAATGCCGCGAATTTGAAAAAGAATTTGCAGCCTGGGCCGGAACCCAATACGCCGTGGCACTGGCCAACGGCACACTGGCATTGGATGTTGCGCTTAAAGCACTGAATATTGGTCCGGGTGATGAAGTGATTGTGACGCCAAGGACTTTTCTGGCTTCTGTGTCCTGCGTCATTACGGCTGGGGCCACGCCTGTTTTTGCCGATGTCGATTTAAACACGCAAAACCTGTCTGCTGAAACTATTGCCGCGGTCATCACGCCGAAGACCAAAGCCGTCATCGTTGTCCACCTGGCAGGTATGCCAGCAGACATGGACCCGATTATGGAACTGTCCCGGCAACACGGCTTTTATGTCATCGAGGATTGTGCGCAGGCTCATGGCGCTCAGTATAAAGGTCGGTCTGTTGGTTCCATCGGTCACATCGGTGCATGGTCGTTCTGTCAGGATAAAATTATGACGACCGGTGGTGAAGGCGGCATGGTGACGACGAATGACAAGGATTTATGGTCCTTTATGTGGTCGTACAAAGATCACGGTAAAAGCTTTGATTCGGTTTACCACAAACAACATGCTGCCGGATTCCGTTGGGTGCATGACAGTTTCGGCACGAATTGGCGAATGCTGGAAATCCAGGCCGTGATTGGCCGCATCCAGCTTGCCAGAATGGCTGGCTGGACCGAGACCCGTAATCGTCATATGACGCAGTTAAATGCAGCAGCAGCTGAGTTTCCATTGCTGCGGCAACAACAGGTTCCTGCAGATGTTCAGCACGCAGGTTATAAGCACTATTTCTTTGTACAACCAGAGTTTTTTGCTCCTGGGTGGGATCGTGAGCGTTTGATCAGAGTGATCAATGAAGCGGGTGTGCCTTGTTATCATGGCAGTTGTTCAGAAGTCTATCTGGAAAAAGCCTTTGACAATACGCCCTGGCGCCCGGTAGCCCGGTTAAAAAATGCCCGCTTATTAGGCGACACCAGCCTGATGTTTCTGGTTCATCCGACTTTAACTGCGCAGGAGATGCAGAAGTCTTGTGACGTGTTGAGCGCAACCCTTGCTGAAGCTTCGGTTAAGCGCTGAGTCAGTCGCGGATGAAAATTCTTTACGTGGTCACCCGGGGTGATGTGATAGGCGGTGCCAGTATGCATGTACTGGAACTGGCCGAAGACATGCAACGCCGCGGTTGTGATGTCACGATTTTATTAGGGCCGGGTGACATTGTGGCGCAGCTGGCGCAGCAACGCGGCCTGACTACTATTGTGGAGCCTATGCTGTTGCGCCAAATATCCCCTTGGCACGATCTGCGTTGTTTGTTCCGGCTGAGCCGGCTTTTGCGTCAGATAAAGCCTGACTTAGTGCACCTGCATTCAGCGAAAGCCGGGATCCTCGGGCGCATTGTTGCCAGGTTCCACCAGCTCCCGGTGGTGTATTCAGTGCACGGGTGGTCGTTTAGTATGTACCAGGGGGCCATGGCGCGTTGGTTTCAGCGGTTTGAACGGGCGCTGCTACCGCTGACCGACTTGTTGGTGTTGGTGTGTCAGCGCGATATCCGGATCGCTGTGGACATCCTCGGCGCCAGCCCAACACAAGTGCATTTAGTTCACAACGGTATCGCCGACTTGCCTGCTACAGGTCTAAGAGCTGACTCGGCAATCTGCCGGCTGATTTCTGTGGCCCGATTTGAACAGCCGAAAGATCAGGCAACTTTATTAAATGCGCTGGCGCAACTACCTGCCGGGCATTGGCATTTAAAGCTGGTTGGCAGTGGCCCGATGTTAGAACCGTGCCGGCAATTAGCTTCAGCGCTGGGGCTGACGCAGGTTGAATTTCTTGGTGAGCGTGCTGACGTGCCCGAGTTGCTGGCGCAGTCTGACGTCTTCGTTTTAAGTAGCAAAAGTGAAAGTTTGCCGGTCAGTGTAATCGAAGCGATGCGTTCCGGTCTGCCGGTGGTAGCGACCAATGTGGGTGGCATGGCGGAGCTGGTCGAAGAGGGTGTCAATGGCTATCTGGTGGAGCCGCAGTCGACGGCCAGCCTGAGTCAACGTCTCGCGGCGCTAATCAACGATTCGTCGATTCGCCGCCGGATGGGGACAAAAGCCCGGGAACGTTATCTGCAGGATTTTACTTTGCAGCAAAATGGCGACCAGTTATTTAATCTGTACCTTCAACTGCTGGAGGCCGCATGAACAGAGTTGTCTTGACCGGAGCCAGTGGTTTTATTGGCCGGCATCTGGTTGAATTTCTGGCCGCGCAGGTTGACGTCTCTTTGCTGGTCGTTGTTCGCCGGCCATTAAGCTGGCCTTTACCTGATTCAGTCGATATGCAGGTCATTGCGGATTTTCGTGATGAGGCGGCCTGGCTCCAGCTGTTACAGCCGGACGATATTGTGATCCATCTGGCTGGACTGGCCCATCGTGATTTGCCGGCTGAAACACAAGTGGAAGGCTTTTTTGAAGCCAATGTCGCGACAACCCGCGCCATCGCACAGGCAGGTGCCCAAAGACGAATTGGCAATTTCATTTTTATCAGTTCTATCGGGGTCTATGGCAGCAGTCGTAAGGAGATAGTGGCCCCTGACAGCGCGCTACATCCTGATCATCCTTATGCTGAGTCTAAACTTGCGGCAGAACTGGCATTATTGAGTGTGCCGAACCGCCGTTTCAGCTGCACGATTCTGCGCCTGCCTCTGGTTTATGGCGCTAATGCGCCGGGCAATTTTGGCAAACTGTTACGTCTGGTTGCGCTTGGTATTCCGCTGCCATTTGCCGGACTGCATAATCGCAAGTCGTTTTTAGGTATTGAGACTTTAAAGCAAATTATGCACAGGCTGATTCAATCCCCTTTGCAAGGCGATTACACCCTGATTGCCGCTGAACAAGATGCGGTGACCTTAGCCAGCCTGTTAAGTCATTTGTCAGCTGGCATGGGCAAAAAATCCCGGCTGTTTTATGTACCTGCCTGGATGCTGAAGCTGTTCCTCAGTTGCGTGGGACAGAAAAAAATGTACAAAAAATTATGTCTGACATTAGAAGCAAACAGTACTCAGTTGTTTGACTTGATCAATTGG
Organism: Rheinheimera texasensis DSM 17496; assembly: GCF_000711985.1. Classification (GTDB taxonomy): domain Bacteria; phylum Pseudomonadota; class Gammaproteobacteria; order Enterobacterales; family Alteromonadaceae; genus Pararheinheimera; species Pararheinheimera texasensis. The sequence goes on along the minus strand of NZ_KL544006.1, from coordinate 341,684 downwards.
CGGCCTCCACAGACTGTGGAAGAAATCATTCGCAAAGTTGGTTCAGACTATCAAGGATCCCGTCGCACATGATGTTGCTTTGTCTGCTGGCGTTGTTCACGTCCTTTGTCGGGACCTGGTTGTGGATCAGGCTAGCCGGCCAACGATTCCTGCAGGACATACCTGTTGCACGCAGCAGTCACTCCCAACCGACGGTGCGTGGCGGTGGGATGGTATTTGTCAGTATCTTTTTAATTTTCATTTGGGCTGAGCAAAACATCAGCCAAACCGTCGTGTTCACTGAACTCGGTTACTTTTCGATACTCATCATCATGCTCGTCGGGTTCATCGACGATTTGCGTGGGGTTTCAGCACTTAGTCGACTTTTCGTGCAGCTGGTGACTGCTACGCTGCTAATTTTACCAGCCAGCACAGCAGAGACTGGGGCGGGCTTCTTCGTTGCAGGTTCCATTCTGGCCGCAGTGTGGCTGATAAATCTCTATAATTTTATGGACGGCATTGATGGCATTGCTTCAATACAGGCGATCAGTGTGAGCTTGGTTATGGCTATCGTGTTGTTTTGGCATGGTCAAATACAGCTTGCATGGCTTTTAGTTGGCCTTGCTGCCTGTGTTTCAGGTTTTTTATATTGGAACTTCCCGGTTTGCCGCATATTTATGGGAGATTCCGGCAGCGCGGCTTTAGGCACAATTTTTGTTATCTTTGTCATTAAAAGTTCGCAACTGTCAGCTGAATTTTTTTGGTACTGGCTTATTTTAATGGCGGTATTTATTGTTGATACCAGCTGGACGCTACTCGTACGTCTCATGACCGGTCAAAAAATATGGACTGCACACAACCTTCATGCATATCAGAAGCTGAGTCGCAGGTGGCAAAGTCACAAGAAAGTTAGTTTTTTAGTCGCCGGGTATAATTTATGCTGGCTGGCGCCAATGTTGCTTGCTGTCGAAATGGGCCTTCTTGATAAGCATATCGCTCTCATTTTCGCCTGGGGGCCGATGATTGTGGTGTGTGTTTGGCTACGTGCCGGTCAGTTAATACCATGCAACGAAGCGAACTCCAGATGAGCAATGCCCCATACGTTTTTTTTTCAATCATTATTCCGGTATACAACAAAGAACTTTCTGTCAGCCGTGCCATTGACTCTGTGTTGCGCCAAAGTCATGACAATTTTGAATTGATCCTGGTTGACGATGGTTCTACCGATAACAGCTGGTCAAGTTGTGCACAGTTTGATGATCATCGGATAAAACGTATCCAGCAAAGCAATCAAGGGGTTGCAATTGCCCGGAACCGCGGAGCGTCAGAGGCCAGCGGGGACTATCTGTGTTTCCTCGATGCCGATGATCGGCTCGAACCTGATTTTTTACAGCAGATAATCCAGCTAATAACGCTTAAACCTGGAGCGGCTTTGTATTGCTGCCGCTATCAGTTGGTCGGACAGCACGGTGAAACTATGTTAGCGAAAAGCACATTTGCTGAAGATTTCGCGGGGGAAGTTCCGGATTTTTTCAGCGCTTACCGGCACAACAGATTTTTCATTCATACGTCCGGCACCGTGATTGGCAAACATATGTTTTGGCAAGTCGGCGGATTTCCTGCAGGGGTAAAAATTGGCGAGGATATTTATCTGTGGATGCAACTAGCCTTGAAAGGCGCAGTGATGCATTGCAGTAAACCCGCCGCTACAGTCTTCCAGGACGCTGAAAACAGGACCATTCATGTAGTCAACCAGAGTCTCGCCTGGCACAGTGTGGTGTTTTTACGAGACCGACGCTGGACAAATGGACTAACACACAGACAGATCCAGTTAGTCGACAGATTTGTCTGGTACAACACTTCCATCGCAGCATTGGGTGCATTGAGATTTGGCAGAAAAGCTGTGACCAGAGGTTATGTGAAATTGTTGTGGCGCCGCTATCCACTTACTGCTTCTGCGTTGCTGCTTGCCAGCTATTTTCCGGCAACAGTGTTTGCTTCATTGAAACTATTACGCGACCGCTTAACTTCTGCAACTATGGGAAGACCCGATGCCTGAATTCCCGTTAGTCTCTGTATACCTGCCTACTTGCAACAGAGCAGATTTGTTTGAGAGAGCCTTAAAGTCAGTGTTGCAACAGGATTATCCGTCGCTGGAAGTGTTGGTGGTGGATGATGGGTCAGAGAATATCACCGCTGAAAAAGTACAAGCTTGTTGCAAAAACGACCCGCGGGTTCGTTGGTTTCGCCATGAGCAAAGCCTTGGTGCACCGGTTGCTCGAAATCTGGCCATCACCAAAGCTCAGGGCGAATTTATCACTGGACTTGACGATGACGATGAATTTTTACCAGGTCGTATCAGTGCTTTTGTAGCTGCGGCTAAAGAGCATCAGTCGGCTGGTTTTTTCTGTTCCGGCTACCGCTACCAATTACGGACTGGCCAAATCCTGAGCGGTCTGAAAGGTGCGCTGATTTTTGACTTGCCTGTGCTGCTGATGAAAAATGTCGTTGGTAATCAAATTTTCATCAGAACTGAATTGCTGCGGGCTGCGGGTGGTTTTGACCCCGCAATGCCAGCCTGTCAGGACTATGACATGTGGGTCAGGCTTTGTATTCAGGGGCTGCAGGGCTATCGTTTGCCGCTTCAGAACTATTTAGTGCATTTGGACCACGAAACACCACGGATCTCAACCAGTGTGAAGCGACAGCAAGGTCAAATGATGTTTGTACAGAAACATCAGTCATTGCTGACGCCAACGCAGCGCAAAGCACAATTGTTTTATGCGAAATTGTATGCCGGGCCAGTTAGTTTTGGGCAAATCCTGCTGGAATGCCCTCTGACTTTGTGGCCTCTCGCAGTCAAGACGACATTATTGCGCTTAGCTGGCCGGCAGGTTTAACAATTTGCGCTGAAAACGATATTCCTTTTGGCCTCCGGTTCCGAGCCAGACACAGTTCCTGACATGGATTCGGTTGCCAAAAAGTGGCAAGCTTGTAGAATGCGGCGACGGTGTGCAGCACCTGGGGCCACCAGTGGATTTGGTTATAGAGACAAGCATAAAGGCAGCAGTTGTCAGGCCTGACAGCTGCCAAACCGGCAGACTGTGCTGGTGATGTTTACCGCGTTGCATCCGCAAGTCGCTGTTGTTTAAGGTATTAACTGGCGCTGTGTGAGCGGATGACAATAAACTCCGTCGGGACGCTTTTTCGGACTGAGCTATACGTCGTTGTATACAACTTTTTATCTGAGGCAATAAGTGTAATGAAAAATAGAGCTGGTTTTACTCTCATCGAATTGTTAATTGTGATTGTTATCCTTGGGTTACTTGCGTCGCTGGTCGCACCGAAGATGTTTGGCAAAGAAGAATCATCGAAAATTAAGATTGCCCAGACTCAGATGAAAATGCTCGAAACTTCCCTCGATACCTTTCGGCTGGATGTAGGTTCTTACCCGGATAATCTGAATGAACTGCTGAAGTCAGATAAAAAAGGCTGGGACGGCCCATATTTACCTAAAGACCTGCCGCTGGACCCATGGGGGAATCCGTATGTTTACAGCGCAACACCGGCTGGCGAGAAGCCATACAACATGTTGTCTTATGGCGCTGACGGTAAAGAAGGTGGTGAAGGCAAGGGCGCGGATGTTCTGCATCAATGAGTAAAATTGCTGATTTATTACAGACTGAGTATGGCCTGACGCCTGCTGAGATTGAAAAAGCCGCTGCATTCCAACGTAAATATGGTGGTCAGTTGGAGTCGGTCCTGGTCAGTATGGGCGCTTTGTCGTCTGAGTCTCTGCCAGGCCTCTATGCAAACTTACTCAGGTTGCCGATAGTTCAGGAAGAACGACTGGTCGGCTGGACTTTACCTGAAGATGCCCGACAGCTGCCTCTGGCGCAATTGCTTGAACATCATTGGTTACCCTTTGATTTTCAAAATAACACCTGGACTATTCTGACGCCTTGCCCCACGGACATGGCTTGCATCGAACTGCTGTCCCAGTTTAGAACTGATTTTCAGGTGATGATTTGCAGCAATGACCAGTTTTCGCTATTGCGGAATCAGGTTGAGCTGACTGAATCCACACAGTTGTCCAGCCAGTTAAGTAGTTCGGAAGAAGCACGATTGCGCGAGCTGGCATCTGAAGCCCCAACTGTTAACTTACTGAATTCCCTGATCACCAGAGCATTGCGCTTACGTGCCTCGGATATGCATGTTGAACCGGTGAACGGGAAAGGCATAGTTCGGTTTCGGGTCGATGGCGTATTGCATGAAGTGGAATCGATACCAGCCGCAATTCTTTTGCCTGTGATCACACGGCTGAAGATCCTCAGCTCGATGGATATTGCAGAAAAACGCCGGCCACAAGATGGTAAAATTGAAACCAAAATTAGTGGCGTTGACCTCGACATTCGGGTCTCAGCATTGCCACTGGCCGATGGTGAAAGTGTCGTCATGCGTTTCTTACGCAAAGACAACATTAACTATGATCTGGCCGACCTCGGCATTTCTGCTGATATAGAAACTCAGATCCTCGAAGACATCACCACCACAGCTGGTGTGATTTTGTTAACAGGCCCAACCGGCTCAGGTAAAACGACCAGCCTCTATACCTTTTTAAATCGGCTGAATACGCCTCAGGTGAAAATTATCACGCTGGAAGATCCGGTCGAGTACCAGTTAAACGGTGTGAATCAGGTGCAGGTGCAGCCCGATATCGGTTTTGATTTCGCCGCGGGTTTGCGCAGTGTCGTACGTCAGGACCCCGATATTATTATGCTCGGTGAGATCCGGGACAAAGAAACTGCTGCTGTGGCGATGCAGTCTGCGCTTACCGGCCATTTGGTATTTTCTACTGTGCATACCAATGATGCGCCCAGTGCCTATACCCGCTTGCTTGACCTTGGAGTAGATGAATTTCTGCTCAATGCTGCGTTAGTCTCTATCATCGCACAGCGTCTTGCCCGCCGCTTATGTCCACATTGTGCCCAACCTGATACCGAGCACCGGACACATATCCGTGACCGTGATTTGCATGTACTGGCACAGCGCTTCGGCTTGCCGTCCATTAATCTGAAAGTGGCAAAAGGCTGCGAACATTGCAGTGGTACCGGCTATCGGGGACGGGTTGCATTGATTGAATATTTACGCTGCGATGACGCAGTGCGTTCAATTCCCAAAGATCAGAACTTTATCCGGGAGGCGCGTCAGCTCAATAGCCAGCGCGGTGTGCGAAATCTGCTGGAAGACGGCCTGTTGAAGGCGATGCAAGGGGTCACGACTGTCGAAGAAGTGCTGAGGGTCGCGGGCTGATGGCGCAGTTCAGATATCAGGGTTATGACCGCTCCGGGGCCAAAGTCGACGGTGTGATCGATGCGGTCTCGGTAGAGGTGGCAAAAGACAAACTGAAGGCCGATGGTTTGTTGATTTCATCTTGTAAGGCTGAAAAAGAAGATGTCGTCAGAGGGCTGCTCGGCCAGGGCAAACTGTCACTTGAAGACATTACTTTTCTCACCTCTGAACTGTCGGTGTTGCTTGATGCCGGTCTGAAAATAGATAAAGGCCTGGAGCTGTTAAAAAAGTCCAGCAAAAAGCCTGCGCTGCGACAACTGTTAGAAAAGCTGACTAAATCTTTGCGTGGCGGGCGGCAGTTATCGCAGGCATTGACTGATTATCCGGAATATTTTGACCCACTGTATATCAACCTGGTCAGTATTGGTGAAGCCAGTGGTCAACTGGTCGAGGCCTTCCGGGCGCTTAGTGCTGATTTAGCATACCGGCGCAGCTTACAACAAAAGATTGTTCAGGCGCTGACATACCCCGCAGTGATTCTGTTGGTCTGTATTGCATCCATTTTGTTTATTTTCAATTATGTAGTACCAAACATGAGCAGTTTGTTTGCCGGGCAGGAAGACTTGCCAGGTTATACGCAAATGTTATTGGGACTGTCTGACTGGCTGATTAATTACCAGCTTTGGTTGGGTTTAGCCTTGCTCGTGTTTGGCGTGGTCGCGTTTAAATATCCAATGCCACCCGGCGTCAAAGCCAGATTGCAGCAGCTGCAACTCAGAGTCCCGGGGCTACGTGCTGCTGTGTTGCTGGTAGAGCGTATTCGTTTTTGCAGTGGGCTTGCGATGATGCTGCAGGCTGGTATTTCGGTGGACCAGGCATTGCAACTGGCATCCGGTGGTGTAAAAAACCGGCTGCTTCAGCAAGAGCTGTGGATTGCGATCGAAAAAATAAAGCGCGGTGAACCATTGGCGGCGACATTAAACCGGACGGCAATTTTCCCGGATTTTTTTGCTTCTTTGCTCGCCGTTGGTGAAGAAAGCGGTGAGCTAGAACGTATATTCACTGAAATTACCAACCGTAGTCGCCGCGATTTTGATAACTGGGTGACACGGATGACCAGTTTGCTGGAGCCATTATTAATCCTGGTAATGGGTGGCATCGTTGGCTCTGTGGTGGTGATCATGATGCTGAGTATCACCAATGTCACGGATATTGGGATCTGACATGCGTAAGCACTGGTCTGGTTTTACATTGATTGAATTACTGGTCGTCTTGTCGCTGATGAGCGCTGTAGTCGCTTTGGTTGGGCCATTAGGCTTTGCGCAAGTAGAAAAAATCAAAGCAAAATCTGAGTGGTACCAGTTAACACAGCAAATGGAATCACTACGTAAACACGCATTTTTACGCGGCAGTGATATCGTCGTCGGCTTTGAAGGAAAGGCTGCTGAGATCAGATATGCATCAGGCCAGGTTCAAAATCTCGACTTCAATTACGTGTTTTTTTTGCCGCAAAACCTTTATATCGACAGTCACGGCGAAGTGGAACAAACCACCATCAGTGCGCTGGTACTTCAGGTACCACAAGAATATAACTTCAAATGAAGTCATCAGGAACGCGCCATTCAGGCTTTACACTAATTGAAGTGATGATCGCTGCGGTCATTCTGTTTTCTGTGCTCAGTTTTGCCAGTCTGGCGGTAAAAAGTGCGCGGCAAAGCAGTGAGTCTGCCAGTGAAACTGTCACGCTTTATCAACCTGTTCCACTAATCGTTGATCAGATCCGCGAAGTGCTGCAACAGCAAGCGGCGGAACAACTACAGGGGGCAGGTGCGATTTTCGGCGTACGTTACCAATGGACCGCGAACAGGATGCAGTATGCGCCGCCGGCACCGCGTTTTGACCCTGACATGACGGCTTTTGTGTCCTATAAACCGCGTTTTGCCAGATATCAGGTCAGTCTTATATTGCAAAAAGATAATAAAAACCGTGAATTAAGTTATGTGGAGCTGGCATGGACAGATATTCAGCCAGAGCTCTGAGGGGCTTTACGCTCATCGAAGTGTTGTTATCGACGTCCATTCTGGTGATGTTGCTGGTACTGGTGGCTTATGCCTATCAGTTGTTTGTCAGTTATTCCGAACGGCGTTTATCCGATTTTGAACAGCGTTTTTCTGAGTATCGTCAGATGGAACTGGTGACGGGCGCGCTGCGGCACCTGAGTTCATTCCGGGTACTATCTGCCAGTTCAGCTCAACAATCAGGTCAACAACAAAACTTTGGCTTTTATTTCCTTGGCAGGGACGAAGGTTTTACCGCGGTCACCAATAATGCGATTTCAAAAGCCGGAGCTTTGGCTGTGATACGTTTTTTCCGTGAGAATGACGAGAACGGCAAACTCAGACTGGTTTATGAGGAGGCGTTGCTGGATGCTGCACCTCTGGTTCATGCCGATCAGCAACTTAATTTTAGTAAAAGGGTGATTGTTGCGAGCAATTTGGAAAATATAACTTTTTCTTACTATGCCATTGACCGTAATCAGGTGCTGGATGATACCGGCGTGGTTAAAAAGATTTGGTATCCGGTGTTCGATGGCATCGAGATAGCTGACCAGCCAGAAAAGCTCCGCGTCACTATCGATCAGTTCGATTGGGTGATCACACTGCCGGCAAAAACTCAAAGCTATAAACAATTACAGGCTGACGATGTATGACCAGCATCAATTACAGGCAACGCGGTATAGCCCTGATGCAGGCACTTTTTCTAACAGCAATTTTGCTGACCGTTGTGCTGTCGGTCGCCTATCAAAGTCGTGAACAGGTACATACTGCATTTGCTGTGCAACATCGGACCGAAGCCTTTTTAGCCAACTACAGCAGTAATAACGACTTAATGTTTGCCTTGCTCACAGAGAATTGGCAAGGTCGCTCAGAAGATCCGCAAAGTATCACGCACCGATGGAATTTCTACGGGCAGCCATTTGAGTTCTCGGCGTCAGAGGTCCGCATTCAGGATGCGCTGGGGCTGGCCAATACCGGCGCCATGAAACCTGAATTGTTGGCCTCGGTCGCTGGCTACTTCGGCTACTCTGCTGAAATGGGCAGCCGACTGGCTGAGCAACTGGCAGACTGGCAGGATGCTGATGACATAGCGCGGCCATTTGGTGCCGAACAGGGCGCCTATGGTGACCGGGTATGGGTTCGCAACGGGCCGGTGCAGGATTTATCTGAGTTAGGTTTCTTGCCGGCGATGAACCCTGAGTTTCAGCGTCATTTATCACAAATATCGACGCTGTATCTGAGCAGCACCGTTAATATATTGAACGCACCTGAAGCTTTGTTGCCTTACTACTTCGGTGAGGACTTAGCTGAAATCATTAAACAACAGAGATCCGAAGGAAACGTCGACCAGAGTTTCATTTCAAGGACCAGTGGTATTTCAGGCGACGAGTTCTACACGTATACTACCGGTCCTGTTTTTCGTATCAGTATTTCGTCGGCGATAGAGTCGGCACGCTACTCAGATGAAAAAACCGTAGTTCTGAACCCTTACACTAATAATCCAGTGACTATCTGGGACCAAAGGAAAACCTTCGATGACCTCAGGTTCTCATCACAGCAGCCTTAATTTATCTGCGCTACGGGCCAGACTGTATCAGTGGCTGCTGACAAATAAAGTGGCAGCACTGCCAGCCGACTTACAGCAGGTCACGACGCCTGTTGTGATTCTACCGCGATATAGCTACCGCGAATTACATAAAGATTACCCGATTGAGCAACAACGTGAGCTGAAAAAAGTATTGGCCGTCGAATATGAATCGACACCTTTTATCCGCCATGTGTTTGCCGAGCCAGCGCATGGTAAAACACCAGTCAGCAGTTATCTTCCTGATCAGAGCGTGATCACAGCTTTACCCCACAATGCGGTATTGCTGCCTGAAACTTACTTACTCGGGCTTGCTTTGTTGCCAGGTCAGGCTGCAGAGGTGCAAATCGCTGGCAGAGCTCCGTTTTTTATAGCCAACATTCTGGGCCAAATCAGTTCGTTACAACGTTCAGCGTTATGTGCGGACATTGCAGCCTTTTTACTTTATGTCGGCTTGCCCGATGATGCTGAAGTGCTGCACATTGAAGCTGAACAATACAGCAGGCTACTGCAGAAAGGGTTTCATTGCCTGCAGGTCACTGATTTTTTTAACTTCTGGCAATCAGGCTTAAAGCAGACCGCAGCTTTTAACTGGCGCCCGCCTGCGCTTGCTGCAGCGGTTACAGTAGCGTCTTATGCCGCGCTCAGCAGCGCCTGGCTGATGTATCAGGTTAGCGCCAGCCAGGCACAGGCAGAAAGCCTTGGCGCTGAACTTAACGAAGTATTGGCTATTCAGCAGGATATCAACCGAATGGCGGCGGTTTCCAGTCAGTTGCAACAATCGTTTCAGGCAAATGCCAGCAGCGCCCAGCTCTGGAGCGTGGTTTTAGATATGCAGGCGAATGGCGATAGCCTGCAGGCCGTATCGATGAAAGGTGCGAAACTGGAGCTTCGTGGCACTTCAGACAAAGCAACAGACACTCTACAGCGACTGGTGGCGTCGCCTTTGTTGAGCAATGCCCAGTTTAACTCTCCGGTGACCAAACAACGTAAACAGGAAGCTTTTGCGATCGCTGCACAAGTAAAACTGGAGGCCGCAGATGCAGCCAAATAAAAATCAGGCGCTGTTGGTCGTGCTGGCCGCGTTATTATCGATCAAATTGCTATTGCTGCCGCTGATGGAGTGGCAGGATGAATCGATTGCGGCGCTGGAACTGACACAGCAAAAATTACAGCGTGCTGAAGGGCTGCTGGCAAAAAAAGAGGCGTTACAAGCCGAGCAGCGGCTGATGCAGAAGCAACTGGAGCAAGCTTTGGCCGGCGTGCCTGTCGTCAGCGATGTTCAGCAGATCAGAATTGAAACCTTGCAAAAAATGCAGCGACTGTTGGAACCCAGCGGTGTGACTGTGAGTTTATTTGATATTGCCTCCGAGCAATCTTTGGCAGATACAGGAGTCTCGGCGGCAATACTGAATATCGAGCTCAAAGGCAAACTGCCGCAACTGGCGTTGGCCCACTTTGAGCTGGAGCAACAGTTTCCGAATCTGGTAGTGAATCAATTCCGACTGAGCGGCGGTAGAATTGACGGCAAACGCGACATTACGCTGGTGATGATGGCGAATTATTATTTCAGAACTGCAGCAAAAGCCCCTAAGTCAGCGCCTGCGGCTAAACAAGGGGCGAAGACATCATGACATTGTTGAAGCCGAAGTTTCTCTATCCGTTATTACTGACCGTTTGTCTCGCTGATTTTGCTAGCCGGTTTTTCCCGGAAATGCAGCAAATTAACCGTGCCGGCTCCGAATCATTCACGCCATTCAGTGTCCGGCAAGATATTGGCGACACGGCAGCGCTGCGTAAACTTTATCAATCTGCACTGGACAATGACGGCAGCACTGTTGCCACAGGGTCTGACGCCGGGAAATTTGATTCATTTACTGCCAATGGTTTGACTGTTGCGCTGGTAGCTATCTATGAAGCTGAACAACGAATCGCCGTGCTTTCGGTTAAAACTGAGCGTCAGCAGCCCGTGATGCAGCGGCTGCAGCTTAATGCTGAGCTTTCCGGCTACAAGCTGGTCGAGCTGAACCGGCAACAAATCGTGTTGCAAAACGCACAACACAGCAAAGTGCTGAAATTATTTACACCGCAAAAATCGAACAAGGATCAATAACATGTCTTATCCATTCCGGCTTTCTTTGCTGGCAGTCAGTTTGCAACTGTTAGTGTCCTGTGCGACGCCCGTCAATAAAGGTCAATATACTGTGGCCACCGGCACTCTGGCTGACAGCGATGGTTATCAGGTGCAGGAAAGTGATGCTGCAGTGGTGCAACCGGCTGAATTTAAAGACAGACCTAAATACAAAGAAATAAAACCTTTTGCCGCTCAGGATCAGCGCTTAAGACCAGCCACCGATGTATCTACTGCTTTTAGCGCCAATGATCAGGTCAGTATTTCCGCCGACAAAATGCCTGGCCGTGAGTTCCTTCATACGGTATTCGGCGAATTGTTGGATGTGAACTATGTCATTGCCGACGATATCCGCAAAATTGATGACCCAGTGACCCTGAAACTGACTGAAACCACCAGCAGCCGCCAGTTGTTTTTGCTGACTTCCCAGATTTTGGCCGAACGCGGGATTGGCATTACCAAACGCGAAGACGTTTATTTTATTCATCCGCAGGATGACAAAGACAAAGCCACCACCGGTATTGGCTTTGGTCGCAATAACGACGACGTGCCGCAACTGCCTGGGGAGCTGGTGCAGATAGTGCCGCTGCGCTTCAGCCTGGGGCAAGGGCTGGAGCGCACTTTGAGTGAAATCTCTAACGCTCAGATCACTCAGGACTTGCAGCAAAACGTAGTCTATGTCAAAGGCTTGCGCGAAGACGTGCTGCGGGTCATGGACCTTATCAGGATTTTTGACACTCCTGCAGCCCGTGGTCGCAGTATCAGTATGTTGTACCTGACTTATGTCAGCCCGGAAGAATTTATCAAAGAACTTGGTCGTTTACTGGAAAGTGAAGGCTTAAGCACGGATGTGGGCCGGGCTGGCCGGCAAAATATGGCGATGATTAATCTCGACCAGTTAGGTGCCGTCGCTTTATTTGCCACAGACCCGTTATATCTGGAGCGGGCGCGGTTTTGGGCTGATCAGCTGGATCAGCCAAGCGTCACTGAAGAAAAACGTTATTTTGTGTTTTACCCGCGTTTTGCCCGTGCCGCTGATTTGGGGCAATCAGTCGCGGCCTTGCTTGGGCAATCGTCAGCAGCCAACGCCGTCGGCAACCAGAGCCGCGATACCCGCAGCAGTGGTACGCCGACGACAGGCGCTGCAACCGCAGGTGCTGCGCAGAACAGAGCTGCTGCTACACCAGCACGCACTGCCAGAACAGGTGGGGCAGTATCGGCCAGCAATGAAAATATCCGCATGACGGTTGATGAGCGTTCCAATACCATCATCTTTTTTGGCACCGGCAAAGAATATCAAACTTTATTGCCGATGATTCGCCGGTTAGATGTGATGCCGAAACAGATATTGCTTGAAGCAACTATCGCTGAAGTATCGATGACAGACGAATTTGCTTTAGGTTTGGAGTTTGCACTGGCCAATGGCAAAGTAGATACCAGCACTATGGGAGCCTTTAAAACCTCAGGCATCGGTGGTTTAAGTGTTAGCTATGCTGATGGCCTTGATAAAGTCATTACCAATTTACGTGCTTCGGATGGCCGGGTAAATGTACTGTCAAACCCGAGCCTGGTAGTACGGGATGGGGTTCAGGCTAACATCGCTGTGGGAAATGATATTCCAACACAAGGCGCGACAACGACGAATCCAAATACAGATAGTCAAACGGTGTCAGTGGTATATCGTAAGACGGGTGTGTCTTTATCTGTAACACCAACGATCAATGCCCAGGGTTTGGTGGTGATGCAAATCGACCAGAATATTTCAAATACATCTACGGCCTCCACTGCGTTTCCTGGTAGCCCCGCGATTTTTGAACGCTCAATTAGTACGGAAGTGATTGCGCAAAGTGGCCAGACTATTCTGCTGGGTGGTCTTATCTCGGATAACCAAAACGAAAATGTGACCAAAGTTCCAGGGCTTGGTGATTTACCGTTGATTGGTGGTTTGTTCCGTAGCCAGAATAATTCCAAAACAAAAACCGAACTGGTGATATTAATCACACCAAAAGTGATTGACAGACCCGAGCAATGGCATAATATTCGTAACCGCTTATCGCAAGGCCTGAATTACCTCGAACTTGATGTTGAAAAAAACAACAATTAGTGTAACTTAGCTAAGCAACAGACAAATTTATGCGTTGACAAATTTGTTGTCGGCCATAAAATGTGGAAAGGAAATTGGTTTGGGCCAGTTTCTCATTAAAAGAAGAAACTAAGGCAAGATGCCGATGTGTTTCAATTTCATGAAATTGGAGAAATCTTGATGAAAAACGTTTTTACTAAATCAGTAATCGCTGCCACGGTATTCAGCGCTTTTGCTGCTACTGCTGGTACAGTAGATGTTGCTAACGGTACTGCCTCTCTGTTTACTCACGATGCTGACACTACAACAGTGGGCGCTCTGACTCGTGCTGTAATCGTTTCTAAAGAACTGATCGATAACTCAGTAGATGAAGATGAAGCGCTGGTTAACCGCACTTTAGCTGGTGGCGCTGTAGCTGGTCAGTACGGTGTTCGTGTTCTGCAGTATTCTTCACCAGTTGACCTGAAAGCAAAAAGCACTCTGGTTTTCAAACTTACTGGCGGCGCGATTGAAGCTAACACTGCTTTAGCTCTGTTACGTGAAAACGCTGGTAACTTCGAAGTCGTTGGTACAGTAACAGACTTCGTTGCTGACGCTGATGGTAACTACACATCTGTCAAGTTCCAGTTAGATGATGGCATCGTTCAAGTAGATGCTGATGACGTTCTGGTTATTGGCGATGCCTCTGATGATGGTAACGTAGCAGCTGTTGCTAACTTAGTTCAGCCAACTTTCATTCTGGCTGAAGGCGCAACTAGCCTGACAGTTGCTGTGCCAGAAGTTCGTGATGACAATGCTCAGCTGTTAAACGCACCAGTTGCTGCAGCTGAAACTGTTGCTGCAGTAATCAACCAGTTCTCTGTAACAGTAACTAAAAACACTGACAAAATCGACGTTGACCAAGACCGTACTTTCTTCACCGACGCAACTGGTGATGACGAGTCTGACGCTTCAGTTGAAATTGAACAAACAGCTACAAACAGCTACAAACAGCTACAAACTGGGCAACTTCAAACAAAGGCCTGCGTTTAACTGGTGCTGTGAACTACACTATCGCTGGCACTCAAGACGCTATCGATGAAATCGCTGCAGCAACAGCTGGTGCTTACACATACGACGAAGACGATAACGAGTGGACAGCTACTGACACTCTGTCTGATTTAGTAACTGCTGGTACAGAAGATATCACTGCTACTGTGTTAGGCGATGTTGAAATCGAAGAAGCTGTATACCCAATCACTGTACAAGCTGGTGCTCTGACTGCTGCTGCAAACTACGGTGCAACTAAAGCATTCAACCTGGTTGAAAGTTCAACTTTGTTCGACTGGAAACTGAACGCAGCTACTGCAACTATCCCATACATGCCATTTGCTGCTAACGTAAATCAGGTTATCTACCTGACTAACAAAGGCACTTCAGAAGGCCGTATCTTCGTTGACGTTTGGGCACAAGATGGCGAGAAAGTTGTATCTAACGTACAACTGACTGGCAACACTATCCCTAACGGTATCTCTTTCCTGACTAAACAGATCCAGGATCTGGTAGCCGGTAAAGTAGACAGCGAGAAAGTAACTATCAAAGTTATCGCTGAAATTCCACAAGACGAAATGGAAGTATTCTCTGCTTTCAACGTTGGTGGTACAGACCGTGGCTTAGTCATCAACGACAGCAACACTACTACTAGCCGTCAATAATTAGCGGTTGATTAAAAAAGCGAGCTTAGCTCGCTTTTTTTTTCTTAAGATAGAAGCGGTTGCTATACACTTTCACTCTGGCTTTATATATTGAAAGTCGAGGAAAGGTCTGAAAATTAAGCCCAAATGGAATTGACAGACATCATATAGTGCGCGCTTTTTGTAGATTATCTTGGTATAATCTCTAAGCTCCAGTACAAGATTTCTAAATTTCAATGAAATGAAACATGTTAAGCCCAACTTGCTTGGGCTTTTTTTTTGAGTTGAATTTAAATCGCATGTCGTTAAGTCTGCTGGAATATTGTTTTGCACTGGATATACCCTTCGGCTAAAGTGGGCACGCCAGCAATTCCTGCAAATCTTTTTATGCAGGGATAAATGCTCTGGACAATTTTTCGCCTGTACAATTTAGTTAGGATGGAGATGGCAAATACCATGATGCACCGCCTGAAATCATTTTTTTCCGTCAGGCAAAAGCAGCAGATCAAGCAGCTTATCGAGTCTTCACAGCAACGCTTTGCCTTTGTGTTCGGCGCTTCTCCTTTTTTATGCTCAGTATACTATCTGCTGTTTTCCAGCCAGTTCCGGCGTGAGCATTATTCTGTATTGCAGGGACGGATTGCTTACCAGCGTGGACTTTCAAAGCAGCTTAAAAGCAGCGCATTGATCCGGCGAAATATCCACCGGCTGGAAAAGGGCCTGATTATGCAGCCACGTAAAAACGTATTTGCCGAAGATTATATTATTGAAACTGTCGTACAACTCTCGAACTGTTACGCCGGATTAGAACAAAAAGAATTGCGTTGGGCATTTGATGTCATCAGCGAATATTTCAGTGTCGTAGCGTTAACGCCAGCGATATCTTTAGCGTTTAAACAGTTTCAGCAAATGTTGCCGTCATTGGAACATTTACTGATGGACCCGCAGTCAACACCGTCAGTACCGTATAGCTATCAGCAGTTACCCGCTCAGGCAGTAACCTATGAAGAATTGCTGGTGTTGTTTCGACGCCGCCGCTCTGTACGCTTTTATCTGCAACAAGAGGTGCCGGAACAATTGATCACTGCGGCCATTGACGCAGCCTCGCTGGCGCCATCAGCCTGCAATCGTCAGCCGTATAAATTTCATCGGCTATCTGGTGCAGATGCGGTTAAAGCTGCAGCTTTTGCCATGGGCACCAGCGGTTTTTCACATCAAATCCCCTATTTGTTAGTCGTGACAGGTGATTTGTCTGCCTATCCGGCGGAGCGCGACCGTCATGTTATTTATATCGACGGGGCTTTGGCCAGTATGCAGCTGATGCTGGCGTTAGATACGCTCGGGCTCGCAAGCTGCCCGATTAACTGGCCCGATATCGAAAGCAGGGAACGACAACTGAGTGATTTTCTGCAATTGCCGGCATGGGAGCGTCCGATCATGTTGATTGCCTGTGGCTATGCGGACCCGCAGGGGGGGATTCCATTTTCTCAGAAAAAGTCGGCGTTGGATTTATCAAAAAGCTACAAAACTTCGCAACAGGGCTGAATTGATGTTAATCGAAATTCGTGGTGTACAGTTTAATAACAAAGGTGCTTATTTGATGCTTCAGGCCTGCCTGGAGCAAATCGCAAAGTTGTGGCCTACTGCATCTGTTGCACTCGCGCCCAGTCCAAATTCACCATATATTCTGCGCAGTAAGTTAGGTGTGTACCAAAAAATTCCGTTGCAATTTAAAGGATTACATTTTCATCAACTTGCCTGGTGGCTACCGAAACGACTGAAAACGTTCCTGAAACATAATTTTGGCTTTGTATTTGAGTCTGATGTTGATTTGGTGTTGGATGCATCTGGTTTTGCTTATGGCGACCAGTGGGGCGGGCGGGCCGTGCGCTCAGTTTGTGCAGAGGTCCTGCGATTAAAACGCCATCAATCAGGTTACATTTTCCTGCCGCAGGCGATGGGCCCATTTACCCGAAAGGATGATCAGCAGGCACTAACGACAGCATTGCCGGAAGCGTTGCTGGTATGTCCCCGTGACGATGCGAGCCTGAATTTTTTGCAGCAATGCAGTCAAAGTGCAACTATTCAACAGTTCGCCGATTTTACGAATTTAGTTAAGGCTGATGTCCCGCAAAATCTTCCAGAAAATTATGCGCTTATTATTCCCAACTCGGCGATGACCGGTCGACAGAATAATCACAAAAGCTGGCATGACCGTTATTTGCCGGTGCTGACAGATGCAATACTTGCCGTCGAGAAAGCTGGTCTTTTGCCGGTCGTGCTTAATCATGAGGGTCCTGCGGACCGGGTGATCTGCGAACAGTTAAAGCTGCGTTTCCCGGACATTCATGTGGTGGCGCCGGCACTACCAGCTGTTGTAAAAGGTTGGATCAGCAGAGCACAGATTGTCATCAGTTCGAGATTCCACGGCTGTGTCAGCGCATTATCGTCAGGCGTTCCCTGTATCGGTACTAGCTGGAGTCACAAATATGAGATGCTATTTGCGGAATATCATCAATCGGGAATGTTGCTCAGTCCAAGCGATGGAGCTGAACAGATATTTCATTTAATCTCAAAAGCTTGTGACACTGAAAATCAAAAATTGTTATTCGAACGAGCTGATTACTGGCGGTCCCAGTCAGAGCAGCTTTGGCAGACAATACAGCAGACAGTCGCTGAAGCTATTGATTCAGGTGTTATTCAGCTCAAAGATGCAGGATAGAGATTCGACGGCTTCATAGAATTTAGCCTTTGCTTTCCGCTATAATACGCGCTGAATTCGTAGCTGGCAGGTTTGGGGATGACAATAAGAAAGGAGTTAAATTAATGTTGGAATGGTTATTATCATTACCCAGGTACATTAAACGTCTTATTTCAGTGCTGTCAGATGTTGTTTTCCTGAGTTTCTCGATGTTAGTTGCAATCTGGGTAACACAAACTGACCCCCAGGCCAGTTTGGCCCAGGCTGCTGGTTTATTCCTGCTTTCTGTACCAATTACGATTATTGCCTTTACCAAGCTTGGTTTGTACCGGGCAGTTATCCGCTATATCGGTCAACACGCTTTAGGTGCAGTGTTGGCTGGCATCATCAGTAATGCAATGTTATTGGCTATGTTATTTCAACTTGCGGGTATTTCTGACAAAGGCAATCTGATTTTCGTTTACGCCATCATGGCGCTGGTCACCAGCGGTGGTTTACGTCTGGCAGCCAGAATGATGTTGTTTCAGCGTCATAATGGTCACAAAGAGCGCGTGCTGATATATGGTGCTGGTTCTTCCGGCCGGCAACTGGCACAGGCGCTGTTAAATGGTGAGCAATTCCACCCGGTTGCCTTCGTCGATGATGATTTAACCCTACAGCGTTCGACTATTCTGGGTATCCATGTTGGTAGCCCCAGCCAAATCGCTGCCATTATCAAATCGAAAAATATCAGCCGGATTTTATTAGCCTTACCTTCCGCCAGCCGGGCACGGCGGCGCGAAGTACTGGAAAGTCTTGGTACTATGCCAATTCCAGTACAAACGGTCCCAGGCATGAGCGATATCGTTGACGGCTCTATGCGTATTGATGAACTACAGGACGTCAAAATCGAAGATTTATTAGGTCGTGATCCGGTCGCTCCTAAACTGAAGCTGATGCACGCCAATATCAAAGATAAAGTAGTGATGGTGACTGGGGCCGGTGGTTCTATCGGTTCTGAGTTATGCCGCCAAATCGTGCAGTATGAACCCAAGGTACTGGTGTTATTTGAATTATCGGAGTTCGGCCTTTACAGCATTGAGCAGGAACTACGGGCTCTGATTAAAGACGAGCAACTGGAAGTATTGCTGCAGCCGATTTTAGGCAATGTACAAAAACAAGCCCGGGTGCAGGCAGTGATGGAAAAGTTCGGCGTGCAAACGGTCTATCACGCTGCTGCATATAAGCATGTGCCTTTGGTTGAATACAATGTCGTAGAAGGTGTCATCAATAACGTATTTGGCACCTGGCGGGCGGCAGAAGCCGCAGTGGCCGCTGGTGTGGAAACCTTTGTACTGATTTCGACCGATAAAGCGGTGCGGCCGACCAACATTATGGGCGCATCTAAACGGCTGGCTGAGCTGGTGTTACAGGGCCTTGCCATTCGCCAGAACCGCACTCGTTTTTGTATGGTGCGTTTTGGTAACGTACTTGGGTCTTCCGGCTCTGTAGTACCGTTATTTCGGGAGCAAATCCGTAACGGTGGGCCTATCACTGTGACTCATCCGGAAATTATCCGTTATTTCATGACTATCCCTGAAGCAGCACAGCTGGTGATCCAGGCCGGCGCCATGGGTAAAGGTGGCGACGTGTTTGTGCTTGATATGGGCGAACCTGTGCGTATTGCTGATTTGGCGCGGCGCATGGTGCATCTGATGGGACTGGAAATCAAAGACAGCCAGCATCCGGATGGTGACATTGAAATTTGTTTCTCTGGCTTGCGTCCCGGTGAAAAGCTGTATGAAGAATTGCTGATCGGCGAAAATGTGCGGCAGACCGCGCACCCGCGCATTATGGCTGCGAATGAAGTTTCATTAAATTGGAAAGATATGGCCGAACTGTTGCGCCAGCTGGAACATCATTGTGACCATTTCGCTGTGGAGCGCATTGTTCAGCTTATCACTGAAGCACCGACCGGCTTTAGTCATAGCAGTGCCGTTTGTGATTTGGTTGATTTGCAACAAAGCCAGTCACCGCTGGAAAAAATTGCGCAAAAAGTGCCGGAGCTCAATGAGTTACCTGTGGCAATCGCCCGCATTAGCTGAGTCAGCCTGTGCAGCATTTCAGAGTTCTGGTCACGATATCATTGTGCTGGCTAGGCAGTTTTCTGTATCCCGACAGGAGACTGCCTGACTGACTGCGGCTCAGCTGCCGGATAAAAGGTCGTTTGCAGCCATAATCCGGTCAGTACCCGCTGTTGATACCAGTCGCCCTGAACCAACCACTGTGCAATTGCATGCGCCACATCCGGATAATGGACTCTCCGCTGCGGCTCAAAGTCGCTTAGAAACTCGTTGATGAGCGTGCTGTTTAATACCGGCTGTGCCATGGCGAGCTGAAGCTGCTGCAGCGCCAGCGCATTGCTGGCCTGTTCTGGCTGGCCCGCCAGCGGCTTTACCAAGATGCGTTTTTGCAATTGTAATGCTTCGCTAATCAATTCAAAACCGGCATTACTGATAATGGCGCTGGCCTGAATTAAATCTCGTTTAAAGCCTTGGACTGAAGCCGGACAGCTCTCCACGTGGGCTAAGTCATGTGTTGGCTTGCCAACTCCATAGAGTCTGAAACGGTATTGTGTTAAAGGCGCCAGCCATCGCAACACGTCTGCAGCAGCTTCAAATGGCAAATAAACCAACACCGGCAGGTCGCTACAGTCAGCTGCGGCACTCTGTGCTACGTCGATAATCGGCGGCAGCACCAGTTGGCCTTGTTGCTGTAAGTGATCAAAATGATGCCAGTGCAGGCCCAGCTTAAGCCGGGCTGGGGCAAAAAAACGCAGAATATTGCGCTGCAGCAGATCCATCCCTACAAGTGGTGTCGGTGCGGTCAGCGCATACTGATGACCGAGCGCTATCAATGGCGTGCCCTGGCGTCTGGCCGCCCAGGCGGTAATGGGTTCGAAATCGGTTAACACCAGATCATAACGACGGGTTTCTAATTGCCTGATGTCCTGCCAGAGTTGGCGGATATCGGCGTGCAGCAGAGTTTGCCAATGGTCCACCCGGCCAGCACTACTGATAAAACTCAGGCCTTTGCGCCATTGAAATGCGCCAAACTGCTGCATATCAAAAAGTTGTGCCGCAGGCCTGCCACTAAATAAAAAATCAATCTGGATATCGAAAGGCGAGAGCGCCTGTTGCAGTGCCCGAGCCCGGCTGATGTGACCGTTACCTGTCGCCTGCACGCCATATAACAGTCGCATCGCGGGACTCCTTCAGTTACCAGACCAGCTCCTTAAAATGCAGCCGGCACATTGAGACATAACGGTCATTGCCGCCGATCTCGACTTGCGAGCCGGCGCGGGCGGCTTTGCCATCGGCGTCGAGCCGGACGACAAAATTGGCTTTGCGACCGCAATGACAGATGGTTTTTAATTCAATCAGTTTGTCAGCCCAGGCCAACAACGCCTGACTGCCGGCAAATGTCTCGCCGATAAAATCGGTGCGAAGACCAAAAGCCAGCACCGGAATGCGCAGTTTATCGACGACATCAGTGAGCTGACGAACCTGGTTTTTGCTCAGAAACTGCGCTTCGTCAATCAGCACACAGTCCAACCGGCCCAGTGAGTCACGCAAGTCTTCACAGCGCGCGACGAAATCCAGGTCCTCATCAAACAGCAAGGCATCCATTGACAGACCAATGCGTGAGCTGACTTTACCGATGCCAAAACGGTCGTCAAAAGCGGCAGTGAAAATTGCCACCTGCATGCCGCGTTCCTGATAGTTGTACGCGCTTTGCAATAAAGCCGTCGATTTGCCGGCATTCATCGCCGAATAATAAAAATACAGCTGCGCCATCAGGCAGACTCCGCGTCAGAAAAAAACGCAGTATACCCAAAGCTGTTGCCTGAACCCAAGATGTGCCTGTTGCGTTGCAGGCAGATGGCAGCGGCATGACATTTTGTCGCAGGCTGGCCGTGACAGGCTGGTTTCAGCCACGCGAATGCTTTAGTCTGACGGCACAGAACTCTGTACTCAGGAATGAACCCATGGATAAGTATCTGGTCCTTATTATGTTTTTGCAGGTCGCGCTAACCAGCGGCATCATGATTTTGATGGGTAGACGGCGCTTTGCTGCCGCCCGCAACCGCGAGTTTCACCTCAATGCCTTTCGCACTATGGATTTGGCCGGCGCTAATGAAAAAGTGATCACGGCCAGTCGTAATTTCGATAATCTATTACAAATGCCGGTGCTGTTTTTCGCCGGTGTACTGGCCGTATTGCAGCAACAACAAGCGGATGTCGTATTTGTGCTGTTAGCCGGTGTTTATGTCGCGCTGCGGCTGCTGCATAGTCTGGTGCATGTCACCAGTAACCAGGTGCGGGTGCGTTTCAACCTGTTTTTATTAAGCTGTGTGGTACTGTGGGCGTTCTGGCTGCGTTTAGTCTGGGTGATTTGGTAACGGGTGATTGATGATGTGGAATTTATCCGGCTACGCACTGCTGGCATTCAGCGCTTTTACCTCCGCCAGCTTATTGCCAGGCAGCTCCGAAATAGTGCTGGCTGCTTTGTGGTATCAAGGCTATGACGTCTGGTTGTTATGGTTGGTGGCAACTTTATCCAATGGTGTCGGTTCGGTTCTAAATTGGTGGTTAGGTTCTCAAGTTACCCGGTTTCAGCATAAACGCTGGTTTCCGGCCAGTCCGGAACAACTGCAGCGG
Organism: Rheinheimera texasensis DSM 17496; assembly: GCF_000711985.1. Taxonomy (GTDB): domain Bacteria; phylum Pseudomonadota; class Gammaproteobacteria; order Enterobacterales; family Alteromonadaceae; genus Pararheinheimera; species Pararheinheimera texasensis. The sequence goes on along the minus strand of NZ_KL544006.1, from coordinate 319,483 downwards.
GCGCAGCAGTGGAGCTACAAGTTTGGCCCTTATGCGATTCTATTCAGCTGGTTACCGGTGGTTGGCGACCCGCTGACAGTGGTGGCAGGCATTTTACGCTATCCACTGTGGCAATTTATTCCGCTGGTGCTTATTGCCAAAGGTGCACGCTACGGTGTGTTATTGCTGGCTGCGGATACGCTGTTAAAAGGATTGGTCTGATGCAGACAAGATGCAAAACATGGCAGTTCGCACTGATGTTGCTGGCTTTATTACCTGAATGGGCTTTGGCGGCATCAGTTGAGCCACAGCAAAGCTGGGAAGATATTTCGCAGCAACAGCTGGTGTATCTGCAATTAAGTGACGGCGATAAAAATATCGGCCAGGTTGTGTTACAGCTGTCTGATCCATTCACGCCAAAAACCACTGCACGGTTTCGGCAGCTGGTGCAGGACAGATTCTATGACGGTCTGCCGTTTTACCGGGTGATTGACCAGTTTGTGTTGCAGGCAGGGTTACCGGAAAGCGAAGCGCATCCGGCGAAATTGACCAAGTCTTATCCGCCGTTACCGGCTGAATTCAGCTGGCCAATCCGTCACGCAGATCCATACACCTTGATTCAAAAAGGCGATTTACTGGCGGATGAAACTGGTTTTAATCAGGGATTTGCGGTCGGGCGTGCTAAAGGCCGGGAGTGGCTGATTCATTGTCCGAATCTGGTCAATATGGCGCGGGATTCGAACCCGGCTAGTGCCACCACTGACTTTGCCATGATGCAAGGGCAAGCGCCACGTCATCTGGACCAGAATATGAACGTATTTGCTCGGGTGATTTGGGGCACAGAAGTACTGAATTTAGTACCAAGGGGTGATAAAGCCACCGGCGGGATTTTGGATGCCAAGGCACACCGCGGAGTGATTGTCAGTGCCCGTTTGGGCTCTGAGCTTGCCAAAACAGCGCAATTGCCGCTGCAACAGCAACTGACCCACAGCGCAGATTTTCAGCAAATGCTTCAGCGCCGCCGGGCGCGCTCAGATGAGTTTTATCAGGACAAAGGCAACGGTAAACTGGATATCTGTTATCTCGGTGCGCCGGTGCGGTTAAAAACAGCGCAGTAGCAACGGCGAGATGACAAAGCGCTGGCTGACAGCCTTGCTTTGCGTCATCATGTGATAGCAAAAAATAACAGCAAAGGTAACTCAGTATGGAATACGCATTGTCCGCGGATGATATTCAAAAAGTCACTAAACTCGATGCCGAACAGCGCTACGAGTATTTTATTAATGCAGTGGCCGATCTGGAACAGATCTGGATCCTGACCGACGACGAAGGTTTTGTGCTGGTGACGGCTGAAGATGAACGTTGTATTCCGGTGTGGCCACACGCTGAAGTCGCCAATCTGTGGATTGAAGGCGATTGGGCTAACTGTCAGGCACAGGCGGTGGATATTGCTACCTGGCTGGATAAATGGACTTCGGGCCTCGATGGTGATGAGCTGATGGTGGCGGTGTTCCCACACGCCGACGAACCAGGCATTGTGGTGGAGCCGGGCGAACTGGCCGAAACTCTGCTCGAAGCGACGCAAGAAGAAAACGAGCATTGATCATTTTGTGCGCACGCTATTGATAACAATTCGCAATACCATTACAATGAACTCCGTCACATGGTGCCGGAGTTCATATGTACGTTTGTGTTTGTAAAGCTGTCACCGATAAAACTATCCGCGCGCACGTTGCCGAGGGCATGACCTCGATGCGGGAAATGAAACAATGCCTTGGTGTTGGCAGTCAGTGTGGCAAATGCGTGCAGACCGCACAGGATGTGCTGCAAAAGAGTTTGCAGCAACAACATTCTGCCTTACATATTCCGTGTCAGGTGATTATGCAAAGACCGGCTGCTTAAGCCGGTTTTTTGATTTTATATGCAGTTAAACTGCATTTATATTGATTTGTTCGCAGTTTTTCTGCCGGAACCGAGCAAAAACGGGCATAATAAGCCATTGTTTTGCCACTCTTGAGGTTCCAGATGGTTCAGGTCAACACTCCTATCCGCACCGTCGCTATTGTTGGCGGCACCCATGGCAATGAATTTTCCGGTATTTATCTGGAAAAACGCTACCGCAACCAGCCAGAACTGGTGGCGCGCAGCAGTTTCAGCTGCAAAACCTTATTTGCCAATCCGGAAGCGCATCAGGCGAATAAACGCTATTTGCACAGCGATTTAAACCGGCAGTTTAAAAACGCTGATTTAGCCAATCCGTTGCTGACCAACTATGAACAAAGCCGCGCCAAGGTTATTAATGCCGAGCTCGGCCCCAAAGGCGCAGCGAAAACCGACTTCGTCATTGATTTACACAATACCACCAGCAATATGGGCGCTTGCCTTATTTTGACTCAACCAGGCCGCATTTATAACCTCCTGGCAGGCTATATCCGTTTAAAAATGCCGGACGCGGTGATTTCTCGTGATGAAGACCATTTTGCCGCCGAAGACCACGCGCTGCTCTGTACCGTGGGCACTTATGGCGTCATCGTTGAAGTCGGGCCGCAGCCGCAGTCGGTACTGCGTCAGGACGTGCTGGAACAGATGCATGAGATGACGCAGCATATTCTGGATTTTATCGAGCTGTACAACACCAATGCTTTGCCCGAATTGCCAAAAAAGGTAGAGGCGTTCCGTTACCTGCATTCAATTAAATTACCGTTATCTGCCAATGGCGAGCGCCTCGGCATGGTGCACAAAAATATCCAGGATCGCGACTATCAACCGATAGAACCGGGTGCACCGCTGTTTGCCCTGTTTGATGGCACAGTGCTGAATTACGACGGTACTGAGGTGGTTTATCCAACGTTTATCAATGAAGCGGCGTATTACGACAATAATCTGGCGATGTCGCTGAACGACAAGGTCTGGATTGAGGTGGAGTAAGTCTGAACAAAAAAGGCGCCATTGGCGCCTTATTTGTTTTAAGCGTTACAGCTGCTGATAGCTGGTTTTTTTCTGAATGAGTTCAATCGCATAGTTGTCCGGATCACGCACAAAAGCAATTTCCGTAGTGCCACCTTTAACCGGGCCGGGTTCCCGGCTAATCACGCCGCCGCGGGCACGAATTAAATCACAGGCGGTATAGACGTTGTCGACTTCCAGCGCGATATGACCAAAAGCATTGCCGTTGTCGTAGCTGGTCACGCCGTAGTTATAAGTCAGTTCTAACACGGCGCCACTGGCTTCATCGCCATAACCGACAAAAGCCAGTGTGTACTGATACTCCGGATTGTCTGAGGTACGCAGCAAAGACATGCCCAGCACCTCAGTGTAAAAGCTGATGGAGCGCTGCAGGTCACCGACCCGCAGCATAGTGTGCAGTATGCGCATTTGATATTCCTATTCGGTTTTCTGTTAAAATTCGCAAAGGTCTTCAACCAGACAGCAGCCGCATTTGGGCTTGCGCGCCGCGCAGAACATGCGTATTTAGGGTAAATGCTGGCGCGCCGACATTCGCTGTAACCCGGTGGATTTTAACATAGGTTCTCGCCGGAGTTACCGATTGAAGAGACTGGACTACTGCTTTTCGGCTTGAGCATCTGGTTTCTGCAGACCCGCAGAATTTCATCCGCCAACGCCGAGTCATCCGGGCAGGAGCGTGACAACACCAAAGCACCGACCGCCTGTGCCATCGCCACTATGCTGTTGGCCCGGGCATCGTGCTGCTCAGCTGGGCTGAAGCCAGTGTCTTTGTCGGCAAAAGTCGCGAGCTGACGCTCAATACCTTCGGCAAAAGTCTGTTTAATCAGATCAGACTGACGGCCCGCATCTGCGCACAATGCTGCCATAGTACAGCCCTGACCCGGTGTATCGCGATGTTCACGTGACAGATAACGCTGGATAAAGTCGTTGATGTCTACTTCCGCAGTTTGTGCTGTTGATTTGGCAAAACTGCAGGCTGCAGCTTCCGCCATCAGGTCCGCTTTAGAGCCAAAGTGTTTGTAAAAACCGCCATGGGTAAAGCCGGCAGCCGCCATCAATTCTGCAACACCTACACCGTCGTAACCGCGTTCGCGGAACAACTCTGAGGCAGTTTCAACAATACGCTCACGGTTTTCCCGCACCTGCGCCTTTGTCACTTTCATAGCCTTTTTACCTCTTGCAACAGATGGCCGCAGTATACTTTGATTATGGTCATAATCAAAGTGTTTGGCAATATAGATTATGATCGTCATCATAACTGCATTCAAAGCGCACATGCAGCTGTTAGATATGCAACAAGCAGCAACAACGGCGCGCTTTACCACCGTTCAATCAATCACTATTGGCAGGAATGTTTATGAAGACTATTCAACGCGTCGCACTGGTCACTGGTGCATCTTCCGGGATCGGTGAAGCATCGGCGAAAAGCCTGCTGGCCGCAGGTTACAAAGTCTATGGCACCAGCCGGCGTGGCAGCAAAGCGGGCGAGGGATTGTTCCCGATGCTGGCGCTGGATGTGACCGACGATGCCTCTGTCGAGGCTGCGGTGCATGAATTGATCCAGCGCGAAGGCCGCATCGATCTGCTGGTCAATAACGCTGGTTTTGGTGTAGCGCCGGCCGGGGCTGAAGAAAGCTCGTTGCAGCAGGCGCAAAGTATTTTTGATACCAATTTTTTTGGCATAGTCCGGATGACCCGCGCCGTGGTGCCGCATATGCGCCGTCAGGGCAGTGGCCGGATCATCAATATCGGTTCGATTATTGGCCTGGTGCCGATGCCTTATGTGGCGCTGTATGCCGCCAGTAAGCATGCTGTGGAGGGCTATTCGGAAGCACTGGACCACGAATTGCGCACGCGTGGTATTCGGGTGTCGGTGATTGAACCGGCCTTTACCAAAACTCAGTTTGATGCCAATAACGTCCAGCCTGATGCCAAGCTGCCGGAATATGACCAGATCCGCGCCAAGCTGGTGAAAGTCGTGGCAGCAACGATGGAAGGTGGCGATAGCCCGGAGGTGGTAGCTGAAGTCGTGGTGGAAGCGGCGCTGGCCGACAAGCCAAAACGGCGTTATACCGCCGGCAAAGCGGCTGGTCAGCTCAGGTTTTTACGTCGTTTTGCACCAACTTCGGTGCTGGATAAAGGCTTGCGGAAAAGTCTGCAGCTGGATACCGGTGAGCACAGCTGATGACATTCCGGCGTCTGGCACTGCTCAGCGCAGTGTTGTTTTTTGCGTTAAGCGCGACGTGGATGTGCGCCCCTGAGCTGATGCTCACACAGTGGGGAGTGCCGTACACCGACAGCGCCGGCTTCGTCAGTCGCCGTGCCGCCGCTTTTTATGCCGGCATGGCGCTGATGCTGTTGCTGGCCCGCAAGGCCGAGGCTTCCGGCGCCCGCGTTGCGCTCTCCAGCGGCATCAGTCTGACCTGTCTCATGCTGGCTACGCTCGGCATTGTTGAATGGCAGTCAGGCGCCGCGACAGCAGACATTCTGGTTGCTGTTGTGCTGGAAGCTGTTTTAGCTGTGGCGTTTTTACTCAGTAACAAATCGAAATAAGCCATGACCAGCGTCACTCTTACTCAGGGGTATCAATAAATGACCAAACAAAATATGCAGGCGCTCACCTTTAAACGCTATGGCAAATCGCCGGATGTCGGATTTCGTGCCGTGCCCCGACCGACCGAACTCAAGGCCGATGAGCTGCTGGTACAAGTGCACGCTGTGGGCCTGAATCCAATTGATAATATGATCCCGACCGGCATGTTTAAACCTGTGCTGCAATTCCAGTTACCGGCAACCATAGGCAGCGATTTGGCCGGGGTTGTGATTCAGGTCGGCAGTCAGGTAACCCGCTTTAAAGTCGGCGATGCGATATTCGCCAGCATTTTCGACACGGGCAAAGGCGCGCTGGCTGAATTTGCCGTGGTCGCAGAAAGCGCGGCAGCGCTGAAACCAGCCAGGCTGGATTTTGTCGAGGCCGCTTCGATCCCGATGGTCGGCCTGACTTCATGGCAGGCACTGAAAGAACGCGCTGACATTCAGAGCGGGCAAAAAGTGTTTATCCCTGCAGGTTCCGGCGGGATCGGTACTTTTGCCATTCAGTTGGCGAAGTATTTTGGTGCGACAGTAGCGACCACCACCAGCAGCAAAAATCTGGCTCTGGTCAAGAGCCTGGGCGCTGATCAGGTGGTTGACTACACCCGAGAAGAATTCGACAAAGTATTAAAGGGGTACGATCTGGTGTTGGGTACTGTCAGGGGGGATGCCATTGAGAAGTCTGTTGGCATTCTCAAACCCGGCAGCAAAATCGTGTCGCTGGTAGGGCCATTGGATAAAGCATTTGCCGAGGCGCGGCGGCTCAACTTTTTATTAAAATTTGTCTTTGGTCTGATGAGCCGGAAAATCATCGCGCTATCAAAAAAACGCTTTGTCAGCTATTCGTTTTTGTTTGTGCGACCGGATGGCGAACAGCTCAGTGAGATCAGCACACTACTTGAAACTGAACAGATTAAACCGGTGATCGACAAAGTGTATTCCTTTGCGCAAGCCAAAGAAGCTCTCGACTATCTGGCGCAAGGCCGGGCGAAAGGCAAAGTGGTGGTGAAAATCGTCTGATGGCCTGGCCGGTGTGTGCTGTGAACGCAGGTCAGCGGTAAAAAAGCGCCGACCTGCCTATTCGGTTTTCTGCTTAAACTCACAAAGGTCTTCCACCAGACAGCTGCCGCATTTGGGTTTGCGCGCCACACAGGTGTAGCGGCCATGCAAAATCAGCCAGTGATGTACGTCGACTTTAAATTCGGCCGGCACTACTTTGAGCAGTTTCGCTTCTACCTCATCGACGTTTTTCCCCGGCGCAAAGTTCATCCGGTTACTGACACGGAAAATATGCGTATCCACGGCGATAGTGGGCCAACCAAAGGCGGTATTGAGCACCACATTGGCGGTTTTGCGGCCCACACCGGGCAGGGCTTCCAGCGCTTCGCGGTTTTCCGGCACCTGTCCGCCGTGCTTTTCCTGCAATATCTGACAGGTTTTGATGACGTTTTCGGCTTTGGTATTAAACAGGCCGATGGTTTTAATGTACTGTTTTACCCCTTCAACACCAAGCGCCAGCATTGCGGCCGGCGTAGGGGCTGCAGCAAACAGGCCTTTGGTGGCTTTATTGACGCTGACGTCAGTGGCCTGTGCTGACAGCAGCACGGCAATCAACAGTTCAAACGGGCTGCTGAACTCCAGTTCAGTTTCCGGCTTGGGATTGGCCGCGCGCCAGCGGCTTAACATTTCAATGCGTTTTTCTTTGTTCATCCGCTATGTTCGCTTAGCTGCTGCTGACCTGAGTGACACGGGCGCGCTGGATGCTGGTTTTTTGCACCTGACTGGCTTTGCGCCGCGCTTCAATGGCGTTTTTCGCGGCGATAAGACATCCCAGTACCAGGAAAGCACCTGGCGGCAGGATCGCCAGCAAGAAGTGGCTGTCAGCCTGATAGAGTTCGATTCTGAGTACAGTCGCCCAGGAACCAAACAACAAATCGGCGCCGTCAAACAAAGTGCCCTGTCCGAGAATTTCACGAATAGCGCCTAAAGTCGCCAGCACAGCACAAAAGCCTGTACCCATCATCAGACCATCAAAAATCGACGGCAACACGGCATTTTTGGAAGCAAAAGCTTCGGCCCGGCCTATGACGATGCAGTTGGTGACTATCAATGGAATAAAAATGCCCAGCGACTGATACAGCGCAAAAGTATAAGCATGCATCAGCAATTCGATGGCGGTGACGACAGAAGCGATGATCATCACAAACACCGGGATGCGGATTTCGTTCGGAATATGTTGGCGGAACAGACTGATCACGCCGTTGGTCGCAGCCAGCACCAGCATAGTGGCAAAGCCAAGCCCCAGCGCATTGGTCAGCGACGAGCTGGTCGCCAGCAGCGGGCACAGGCCTAGTAACTGCACCAACCCTGGGTTATTTTTCCACAGGCCGTTACGGATAATCTCTTGATATTGTTGCATATCCACCTCAGGCTGCAGGACAGCCAGCAGTTTGGGTTGCCAGTTCCGGATGCGCTTTGATATACAGGGCAGCACGTTTAACCGCACCGACTACAGCACGCGGCGTGATAGTGGCGCCGGTGAACTGATCGAATTCACCGCCGTCTTTCTTCACTGCAAATCGTTTGTCGTCGGCTGATTCCACTTGTTTGCCGGCGAAGCTTAAAATCCACGGGTGGCGTTTGACTTCAATTTTATCGCCAAGGCCTGGTGTTTCTTTGTGCGCAATAGTGCGCACGCCAAGCACAGTGCCGTCAGCACGGATGGCTGCGAGCAGCTGAATGTCGCCGCTGTAACCGTCTGGCGCGACTGTTTCGCTGACATAAACCTGCTGGTCATCGACCATTGTGCGGTATAGCCGGCTTGGCGCAACACCAAATGCTTCCGGTGCGCTGATAGCCAGACAATGCTCCAGTAAAGCATCGTCCTGATGATTCGGTGGCAATACTTCTTTCAGTACTTTCAGTTTTTGTGCCTGCGCCTGCTGGGCAATAGTTGCGGCGGTCAGCTGATTCACCCCGGCGATCACTGCGACACAAGCCACAGCAGCGACGCCCAGCAACAAGGCATTTTTACTGACAAACTTCAGCATAAGTTAGATCCCCGGCCTGTGGCCATAGGCCCGTGGTTTGGTATAGGCATCAATCAAAGGCACCGATAAATTCGCCAGCATCACGGCAAAAGCCCAGCCGTCCGGATAACCACCAAAACTGCGGATCACAAACACCAGCGCACCAATCAAAGCGCCATAAATTAACCGGCCTTTGGTGGTCGTAGATGCTGACACCGGATCTGTGGCGATAAAAAATGCCGCCAGCATAGTGCCGCCACTGAACAGGTGAAACAGCGGACTGGCAAAACGGTCGCTGTCTGCAAGCCAGGCCAGCAGCGATAACAGCGTCAATGAACCGAGCAAAGCCACCGGAATACGCCACTGGATCACTCTGCGTTGTAACAGGAATAAACCACCGAGCAAAAAGCCGAGGTTAATCCAGCTCCAGCCAAGACCGGCATAGCTATCAAATACTGGTTGTTGCAGTGATTCGGTGACGGTTTTGCCGGCGGTTAAATCGTTGCGCAGTGTATCCAGCGCCGTCGCCATGGTTTTACCGTCGACATCTGCTTTGATTTGCGCTACCGAAAAGCCCTGACAACTATAACCGCTAAACACCAGGCAAATCGGGTCGGCGCCAGTCACGGCATGGTGTTGCAGTTGGGTCGGGGGCAACCAGCTGGTCATTTGTTGCGGATATGAAATCAGCAAAAGCACATATGCGGCCATCGCCGGGTTAAATAAATTATGCCCGAGGCCACCGTACAGTTGCTTCACCACCACAATGGCAAACGCAGTGCCCAGCACTACAATCCACCAGGGCGCGACGGCCGGAATCGCGATGGCTAATAACAGGCCTGTCACCAGCGCGCTATGATCTTTTAGCCGCACCAGCACCGGTTTACCGCGCAGTTTTAGCATGGCTGCTTCGCTGGCCCAGGCGGTCAGCATTGCCAGCACAATTTGGATAAGCACGGCGTAACCAAAAAAATACAGCTGAGCCGCGATACCGGGAAGGGCTGCCAGCGCCACAGTGCGCATCAACGCCGGCGTTTGTGCCAGCGAGTGGTGATGCGGGGAAGAGGCAATACGAAAACTCATGACGGCTGCTCCGGCTCGGTCGGTTTAGACTGTTGTTTTGCTTTGGCCCGCGCTATAGCGGCAGCTATGGCGGCTTTTTTCGCTGCAGCCGGGTCCGGCGCCGTTGTATCAGGCGTTGCTTCAGGTACTGCAACTTCTGGTGCCGACTCGACTGGCGCAGTCTGGTCAGGATTTGTCTGGTCTGGTGCTGATGTGTCTGTTGCTGCCGCCTGTTCGGCCAGCTTTTTCGCTTTGGCGCGGGCAATGGCTGCAGCGACGGCTGCTTTACGCGGGTCGGTATCAGACTCAGGCTGCGCTGCGGGAGCTACTGGCGCTGACTCTGCCGGCGTCGGCTCAGGCGAGGCTGTTTCAGCCTGTTTTTTCGCTTTGGCGCGGGCAATAGCCGCAGCGACTGCAGCTTTACGCGGGTCGGTTTCAGCGTCTGGCTGCGCAGCTGTGGTGGCAGGAGCCGCTTCTGCTGGCGCAGAATCTGCCGGCGTCGGCTCATGCGCGACTGCATCGGCCTGCTTTTTTGCTTTAGCGCGGGCAATTGCAGCGGCGACCGCTGCAGCACGTGGATCTGCGGCAGGCGTTTCTGCAGTCGCTGCCGGAGAGCCTTCTGCCTGTTCAGCTTTCGCTGCCTGATAAGCACGGGCTTCGGCCTTTTTGCGCTCACGTTCGGCAATGATTTGTTCTTTGCTAAGCGTCTCTTGCGGCTGTTGTTCCTGGCGCTGTTGCGCGGCCAGGATCTGTTGTTTTTGCTGTTCGGCTAACATCGATTGCCGCTGTGCAGCCAGCGCCTGATTGCGTTCTGCGCGTTGCTGTTTGTCGCGCTCCAGCCGCTCTTTACGGGCTTCAAAACGGGCTTTGGCCTGTTCGGCTTTTAATTCTTCCCGCGCCAGCTCACGGATCTCGGCTTTGGCCACCCGGTAATACTGCACCAGCGGAATTTCGCTTGGGCAAACATAAGCACAGGCGCCGCATTCAATACAGTCGGCCAGATTGTGGGCTTTGAGCTGGTCATAATCTTTGGCTTTGGCGTACCACACCAGCTGCTGTGGCAATAACACCGCCGGGCACACTTCAGCACAGGCACCACAGCGGATGCAATCCATTTCAGGTCCTGCAGCCGGCAATTCATGCCGGGTTGGCGCAATAATACAGTTGGTGGTTTTCACCAGTGGGATTTGCAGCGTTGGTAGGGTGAAACCCATCATCGGGCCCCCCATGATCACCCGTTGCTGTGGCTCCGGCGCAAAACCACAAGCATCCAATAAAGCGCCAACCGGCGTACCGATCAGGGCGCGGATATTCTGGCTGTGCTGTAACGTTTGGCCGACCACAGTGACAATCCGTGAAATCAGCGGAATATCTTCTTCGACCGCCTGGGCAATGGCAAACACAGTGCCGACGTTTTGCATCACGATGCCGATATCGAGCGGCCGCCGGCCATTGGGCACTTCTTTACTGGTCAGCAGTTTAATCAGCTGCTTTTCACCACCGGACGGGTATTTGGCCGGCACCACACGCACCAGATAATCGGCTTTGCCGGCACAGGCCTGTTGCATGGCGGTGATAGCCAGCGGTTTATCATCTTCAATACCGATGAGAACTGCCTTGGGATTCAATAACTTACACAGAATATCAATGCCACGCACGATAGTGCTGGCTTCATGCTGCATCAGCACATCGTCGGCAGTGATATATGGCTCACACTCCACTGCGTTGATGATGAGGTAATCCACCCCAGTGCTGGCGCCGGATTTAATATGGGTGGGGAAACCGGCGCCGCCCATGCCGGCGATGCCAGCCTGCTGGATACGCGCCAGCAGATGCGGGCGTTCGGTGTGCAGATAATCCAGCGCATGGCGTGGCCGCCATTGTTCCAGACCATCCGGTTCTAACACCAGCGTTGGCTCAGGCAAGGCTGAAGGGTGTGCTGATGGATAGGCTTCAATTGAAAGCACTTTGCCAGATGTTGGCGCATGCACCGGAATCGCCATGGCATTGTCTGCGGCAGTTAACGCCTGGCCTTTGAGTACGGTATCACCGGCTTTGACCAGCAGTTTGCCAGCAACACCAATATGCTGGCGCAGTGGGATATACAAACGTTCTGGTAGTGAAATCTGACCGATGGCCACCTGACTGGTCAGTTTTTTCCGCGCCGGTGGATGGATGCCGCCGTGAAAATCCCACAACTGACCGGATTTAATCTGTTGAAACAATGAAGGCACTTAATTGCTCTCCACAATAGTGACCGGAATAGCCTGCAAATCCCATTTCCAGCGTTCAGTTGTGACCGCAATCGGCACCATATCAATACAATTGACCGGGCAGGGCTCGACGCATAAATCGCAGCCGGTACATTCGTTACTAATCACCGTGTGCATTTGTTTAGACGCCCCTACGATGGCGTCGACCGGGCAGGCCTGAATACATTTGGTGCAACCGATACAGTCATCTTCGCGGATAAAAGCCACGCGTTTGACGGCCGGGGTTTGTGCGCTATCGAGCGCCGGTGCGCTGACACCCAATAAATCGGCCAGCTTTTTGATGGCGGCGTCGCCACCGGGCGGGCATTTATTAATGGCATCGCCATTGGCAATGGCTTCGGCATAAGGTCGGCAGCCCGGGTAACCACACTGACCACATTGGGTTTGCGGCAGAATGTCGTCAATCTGGTCGACCAGCGGGTCGGCTTCAACTTTAAAGCGCAGCGCGGCATAACCTAAAATGGCACCGAAGATTAAGGCCAGCGCGCCAAGCGCGAGCAGGGCAGTGAGCATAGACATATCAGGATTTCACCAGGCCGGTAAAGCCCATAAAAGCTAACGACATCAGGCCTGCTGTCACCAGACCAATAGCGGCGCCGCGAAACGGCACAGGTACATCTGCGGCTGCCAGGCGTTCACGCATCGCTGCGAATAACACCAGCACCAGGCTAAAACCTACTGATGCACCAAAGCCATAAACCACCGACTGAAACAGACCATGGCTGGCTTTGATATTCAACAAAGCCACACCAAGCACGGCGCAGTTGGTGGTGATCAGCGGCAGAAAAATCCCTAATACGCGATACAGTGCCGGACTGGTTTTGTGCACCACCATTTCAGTAAATTGCACGACCACCGCAATCACCAGAATAAAAGTCAGGGTGCGTAAATACGCCAAATCCAGTGGCTGCAGAATGTAGCGGTCCACCAGATAGCTGCAAAGTGAGGCCAACGTCAGCACAAAAGTAGTGGCCAGACACATGCCCAGTGCGGAATCGAGTTTGTTGGAGACGCCCATAAAAGGGCAGAGGCCCAGGAATTTCACCAGGACAAAGTTATTCACCAGAATGGTGCTGATCAGAAGTAAGAAAAATTCAGTCATGCTGTGGTCTCACTGCGCTGTGATAGCAGTTTTCAGCAGTCAAAGCCTGTGGCGAGCAGGAGTAGACTGTGCCCTGAGCGTCAGGGGGCGCTATTATGCTCGGTTGTGGCGATGCAAACAACCGTAACTATATTGTGGCTATTGCTGCATTAAATCGGTTGCGGTTTACCGATGTAATAACCCTGAGTGCCGTCGATAAACAGCGACTCCAGCATTTGCTTCTCTTCCTGTGTTTCCACGCTTTCGGCAAACACACCGACTCCGATGCGGTGTGCCAGATCCACCATTAAGCGGATGAAATATTGGTTATTTTTGTCATCATCAATATGGCGGGTATAGCTACCATCCATTTTGATAAAGTCTGGTTTGATGTCGCGGAAAAATTTAAACGACGTCATGCCGGTACCAAATTTTTCCACCGTCAGACGGGCGCCATTACGGTGCAGCATATCGATAAAACGTTTACTGGTTTTCAGGTTCTGCTGCATGCCGTATTCACTGACTTCAAACACCAGCCGGCTGGCAATAGTGGCGTCTTTTAACAACCGCCGTTCCAGCCAAATCAGGAAGTGGTCATCATGAATACAGCGCGATGACAGATTCAGACCAAAATACTGATCATGCAGGTTTTTGTTTTTAATAGTGCTGAGCGCGGTTTCAACAATCAGTCGGTCCACTTCAATAATTTTATCGAGCTTTTCTGCCATAGCGAGGAAAGACGCGGTCGGTAACAGCTGATCTTCTTCGCTGTAAAACCGCACCAGCACTTCAGAATAGGTTTTTGCGGTGCGGGATGCCGGTTGAATGAGCTGAACCAGCAGGTTAATTTTGTTATTTTCCAGCACGTCATCAATGACATGCCGCCAGTTTTGGTTGCCAAAACCGAGTGCGCTCTGTTCAGCTGAGCCGTCGTCTTTCACCAGATGCCAGCCGTTACTCTGCCGGGTTTGCGCCAGGCTAATTGCAGTATCGGCGATGGCCAACAGCTCACCCAGTACTTTGCCGGTGGCGTAGTTAACCATACCGGTGTAGGCAACAGAGTCCAACTCGGCTAGTTTTTGATATTCGCTGAGGCGGCTTTGTAACTGGGCGCCGAAGTTCTCCGCTTCTTTGGCAGTGATACGCGGCAGAATGATGCCGAAGTCTGAACTATTCAGGCGAAACACTTTGAAGTCGCGGTAGCCGGCTACAGCGCGCTGAATAAGCTCACTGACGGCAATCACGTATTTATCACCTTCATGGTAGCCGCGGCTTTGATTAATGTTTTGCAGTTCAGTGCAGCGGGTGATGGCAAAAATACCGAAATCAACGTGTTTAGTATCGCGTAGCGTTTCTTCATAAAACTGGACAAAACGATTGCGGTTCGGCAGGCCGGTCACAGTGTCTTTTGCTGCATCTTCGGTGAGCTGCTGCGCAGACTTTAATAATTCTGCCTGGCGTTTTTGGTGGAAATCCGCAACTTTTAACAAAGTCAGGCGGGTTTGTTCAAAAGTATCTGGCAGATGGATGTCCGGGGCCGAGTCTTGCGCGGCGTTGACAATTTGGTCCAGAGCGCCAGCAATCTGGCGTGACATTTGTTTCTGTTCTAATTTCTGCCGGATTGGCACGATGAGCAATGGCAACACCACTAAAATCAACGGCAACAACAATGTCATCCAGAACTGCGTGACAAACTGGCTGTCAAGTTCATCCAGATTGGGTTTAAAGGTAAGAGAGAGTTGATTATCAGGACTGCTGAGTTGGTTGATGCTACGGTCGTAACCAAAACTGGACTGCAACTGTTCCGCTGCTGAGTGAACTGATGTGGCGGTGTTGTGCTCGTGGATAATTTTACCGTTTGCAGTCTTCAGCTGAAGCTGCTGTGGATTCAGACTTTGCCGAATTTGTTGCACCAAATTCTGATAGTCGTCGCCAGAGAACTGACTCACCATCTGTTTGATCACCTGCTGGTGCAATCCGGTGACTTGTTCAATAGAGCGATGTGCACTTTGTAACAAGTTGGTGACCAACACCATCATTAACAACAGAGCACCAACAAGTTGCAGAAGCCAAAATACCCGAAGATTTTTCATCATTAATTGTCTTAGTTCGCTGAATATGCCATTAGACCAGCTGTGATGGCATGTTGCTACGGATAACCCTAATTAAAACAAAAAATTGCCTGAAAATAAATGGCAGGTAGCGGAATGGCAACATCCGTAATGGAATGTATGGGAAAATGTGTGGCTCCCCAGGTTGGACTCGAACCAACGACCTACGGATTAACAGTCCGCCGCTCTAACCGGCTGAGCTACTAGGGAA
>NZ_KL544006.1:0-304008 GCF_000711985.1 Rheinheimera texasensis DSM 17496 | reverse complement strand
GTGGCTCCCCAGGTTGGACTCGAACCAACGACCTACGGATTAACAGTCCGCCGCTCTAACCGGCTGAGCTACTAGGGAACTGTCTCTGCAACGGGGCGCAATACTAATGCTCCGAAAACAGGCTGTCAACACTTTCACTTGCGCTTTTGGGGTGTTGTGACTCAAGCGCTGATTCTTTAGCCAAAGCGGCGGATTTGCCAGCATTTTTGGCCTGTTGCATACCGATGCAGTGTCGGTTGCATAGGGGGAATTCCATGCTCTGCTGCGAAGCTGGTCGCAAATCCAGCGGCGACGCGGGTTGGACGATCTTACTCACAGAAACTGTGGATAAGTCTGTGTATGAGCCGTGCCGCCCCTGTGCAATACCAATAAAAATGCGGCTTGCAGCCAGATCAAGATTAATTCGATAAAAAATTAAGTTGATATAAAACAATAAGATACAAAAAAGGTTAAATATGAAGTGGGCTGAATAATCCACAAGCTGCCGGATATTTCAGCGATGTTTCAGCTTGTGAACTATTTTTAGGCGCGAACTGCCGGAAATGCCGCCAACACTGTTGGTTACAGAGTTTTTTCCGCAACCGGATAGAGCCGCCGCCGCCTTTTCTCTACAATGGTGGCTTTCTGGTGTTCCGCAGGTATTTATGTCCAGCTCTCCTAAAGCAAAAATTGATATGACTCAGGGTGATATCCGGCAAATTCTGACCCGGATGACCATTCCGATGTTGTTTGGCATGATCACGCTGATGTCATTTAACCTGGTCGACACCTTTTTTATCAGTATGCTCGGAACACATGAGCTGGCCGCGGTCAGTTTCACTTTTCCGGTAACTTTTACTGTGATTAGCCTGGCCATAGGCCTCAGTATCGGCACATCGGCGGTCATCGCTAAAGCGCATGGCAGTGGCGATACTGCGATGGCGCGGGCCGACGGCCTGGCTGCTTTATGGTTATCTGCGTATCTGGTCGCGATTTTATCGTTGATTGGTTATGTTGGCATGGAACCGCTGTTCCGGCTGATTGGCGCCAATGATGACACTTTACCTTTTATTCATGATTATATGAGCTGGTGGTTCGCCGGCTCGGTGCTTTTGATCACACCTATGATTGGCAACGCCGTGCTGCGCGCTGCTGGTGACACCAAAACCCCCAGTCTGATGATGGCCTGCTCTGGCCTCATTAACGCCATTCTGGATCCTATTCTGATATTTGGCTGGGGCCCGGTACCGGCGATGGGCGTAGAAGGGGCGTCAATAGCCAGTGTGATCTCCTGGGCAGTCAGTTTCAGTTTGATTCTTTATTTGATTATGGTGCGGCGCAAACTGGTCGACACTGGCCATCAGCGCTTTAGTGAATTTATCCGCATCAGCCGGCGTATTCTGCAAATCGGTTTGCCTGCAGCCGGTGCCAACATGCTGACGCCGCTGGCGATGGCTATTTTAACCGCGGTGATGGCCAGTTATGGCGCACATGCCGTCGCAGCTTTTGGTGTCGGTGCGCGGATAGAAAGTATTGCCTGTCTGGTGGTGCTGGCGCTGTCGATGACGCTGCCGCCTTTTGTCAGTCAGAATTTAGGCGGCTGCCAGCTTGACCGGGTGCAGTCTGGTTACCAGCTGTGTATCCGTTTTGTGCTGAAATGGCAGTTCGCGGTTTATGTAACACTTGCGATCACTGCGCCTTTTATTGCACATATCTTTTCGACTGAACCTGCAGTCGAGCGGCTGATTTGCTGGTTTATCTGGATCCTGCCTTTGGGTTATGGCCTGCAGGGCATTGTGATCCTGACGAATTCGTCGTTAAACGCCTTACATCTGCCGATGCGGGCATTGGCGCTGAGCGTCGTGCGGCTTTTTGTGTTTTATGTGCCGCTGGCCTGGTTGGGTGGCAAGCTTTTTGGTGTCCTCGGCGTCTACGGCGGTGCATTGACAGCCAATCTGTTTATCGCACTTATCGCGTATTTATGGTTTCAACGTAGTCTGAATGGTTTGCAGCAAGGAGACGGTGTCAGTGTCAAAGCAGTTTGAATTACATGCGCCTTATCAGCCCGGTGGCGACCAGCCAACGGCAATTGCCCAGCTGGTTGATGGTTTGGAAGCTGGATTGGCACATCAGACTTTGTTAGGTGTTACCGGCTCTGGCAAAACTTTTACCATGGCAAACATCATCGCTAAAGTCGACCGGCCGACGTTAATCATGGCGCACAATAAAACGCTGGCGGCACAGTTGTACGGCGAGATGAAGGAGTTTTTCCCCAATAACTCAGTCGAATATTTTGTGTCGTATTACGACTATTACCAGCCGGAAGCTTATGTACCGGCCAGTGATACCTTTATTGAAAAAGACGCTTCGATTAACGAGCACATTGAGCAGATGCGATTGTCGGCGACCAAAGCGCTGATGGAGCGGCGTGATGTCGTGATCATCGCGTCTGTTTCGGCAATCTATGGTCTGGGCGATCCAGAATCGTACATGAAAATGCTGCTGCACCTGCGCGTGGGGGATACGGTGGACCAGCGCTTTATCCTGCGCCGGCTGGCTGAGCTGCAGTATCAGCGTAACGACATGGCGTTTGAACGTGCCACGTATCGGGTGCGTGGTGATGTGATCGACATATATCCGGCCGAATCGGATGAGTTGGCGGTTCGGGTGGAGCTGTTTGATGAAGAAATCGAACGCATCAGTCTGTTTGATCCGCTGACCGGCGCTATTGACCGTATCGTAGCGCGGTACACCATTTATCCAAAAACCCACTATGTCACGCCGCGCGAGAAAATCCTCGAAGCGGTGGACAAAATCAAAGTGGAGCTGGCGGCCCGGCGCGCCCAGCTGCTGGCGGAAAATAAACTGATTGAAGAACAGCGCATTGGCCAGCGCACGTTATTTGATTTGGAAATGATGGTGGAGCTTGGCTATTGCTCCGGCATTGAAAACTATTCGCGTTATTTATCCGGCCGCGCCGAAGGCGAACCGCCGCCGACCTTGCTGGATTATTTTCCGGCCGATGGCCTGATGTTTATCGACGAGTCGCATGTCACCATTTCGCAAATCGGCGCGATGTTTCGCGGCGACCGTTCGCGTAAAGAAAACCTGGTCAACTACGGCTTCCGTTTGCCATCGGCACTGGATAACAGACCGTTGAAATTTGAAGAATTTGAAGCGATAGCGCCACAGCGGATTTATGTGTCGGCAACGCCGGCGGCTTATGAGCTGGAAAAATCCGGCACTGATATCGCCGAGCAGGTGGTGCGGCCGACGGGGCTGATTGATCCGGTGATTGAGATCAGGCCGGTCGGCACTCAGGTCGATGATTTGCTATCTGAAGCCATCCGCTGCGCAGGCCTCAACGAGCGGGTGCTGGTCACGACGCTGACGAAAAAAATGGCGGAGGATTTAACCGATTATCTCGCCAATCACAATATCAAGGTACGGTATCTGCATTCAGACGTTGATACGGTGGAGCGGGTCGAGATCATTCGCGATTTGCGCCTCGGTGTGTTTGATGTGTTAGTTGGCATTAACTTATTGCGGGAAGGTCTGGATATTCCGGAAGTCTCGCTGGTGGCGATTCTGGATGCCGACAAAGAAGGCTTTTTGCGCTCGGAGCGATCGCTTATTCAGACCATCGGCCGGGCGGCTCGCAACGTCAACGGCAAAGCGATTTTATATGCTGACCGTATTACCGGCTCGATGCAACGTGCGATTGACGAAACCGACCGGCGTCGTGCCAAGCAAGTGGCATACAACGAAGCCCATGGCATTACACCGACGCAAATTCGCAAAAAAGTTGGTGATGTAATGGACTTGGGTCAGGACGACGTGGAGCTGCCGAAGGTGGCAGAACACGCCAAACTAATCAAAGGCAAGACGCCATATCAGGTGCAGGCTGAGATCAAAAAATTGGAAGCGCAGATGCTGCAACATGCGAAAAATCTGGAGTTTGAGCAGGCCGCTATGCTGCGTGATCAGGTTCATGCGTTAAAGGCTGCGTTGTTGGAGATTTAAGCAGTTATCTTTGTAACAAAATATGTGTAAAGCGTATTTCTGCTTGAATGAAAAATGCGCGTTATTTTTTATCTTATTGAAATTTAATAAATAAATATAAATAAATGAACGGATATCATATTTCAGTTCATTTTCGCGTTCAGATTCAATTAAGTTTCAAAATCATAAAGTGCCCCCGACTTGTTTAACTGCCGGAGGGCACAGTATGAAATCCCGAGTTATTCCTTTTATTGTTTCCGTTTTAGCCTCAGCCATCGCAGTCGGCGCACAGGCGCAAAGTTTCCAGTTCCAGACTGATGCTGATTACAACAGCGCAGACTTAGGCCCAGCCGACGTCAACGGCCTGCAAATTCGCCAGCAGTATTTCCTGTCACCAATCCAGAATGGTGACAACCAGCCATGGCGCGAAGCGGCCTTTTTAAATCGCAGCAGCAGCGCCAACCTGACCTACAACCGCACTGAAATCGACGGCGGCAGTGACGAAATGAATGTCAATGCCTGGGGTGTTGGTGGCGAATATATGAGCAATAGCCACGATTTTTATGCCGCTTTAGATGTGAACTTCTTAAACGGTGACAACAGCTTTGGCGCGACCGGCAAGCTCGGTTTCTTTGTACAGCAAAACTGGTTAGTGGCGTTGGATGTATATCACACAAATCCGGACAATGAAGGCAGCAGCACAGATTATGGCCTCAGCACCAAAGCCATCCTGCCGGTGATGGATGGTGACCACCTGGTGTTGACCGCCAGCTACGCTGATTTTGACGAAGGTAATGGTCACGCCATCGCTGCTGATTATTACATCCGTCCTTACTGGTCTGTTGGTTTAGCCGCGCGTAACGACATGCCAACACTGCAAAATGTGTTTGGTGACAGCGTTGAAGTGCGTTCAGAGTATTTTGTCACGCCACAGCTGGCGCTGCGTGGTGCGCTGAGCCGGGTCGATGTGGGTGCTGATGATGAAAATCAGTTTGCGGTTGGCGCCAGCTACCGTTTTTGATTTGTTTGACCAAGTTCCCAAGCTGATTTAGCCCCGCATCGCGGGGCTTTTTTTTATTTACAGGAAGTACGGTACGCCGACAATGCAGGTACGTGGTACCCAGAGCTTGTCGGCGATTTGCGCCATCTGGGTCGTTCTGCCTTTGATCCACCGCAGCAACTCACTGTTGCCCGCAACTGCGCTTGACAGTATCTGGCCTTGGTCTGTTATGTTGACTGCTCATTTTGTTCAGCAGCTTATCGTAACTCTGATGCTGCTGTGTTCTGGCAGGATTTCTGATGACCACTCGTGTAATTTTCTCTTTGATGCTGCTGTCGGCCGGTGCGCTGGCGGCTGACACTTTACCGCCGTTGCTGCTCTGGCAGGGCAGTACTGAAAGCCTGATTCAGCCGAAACACCCCTGGGTGACCCCGGCGGAGCTGACCAATCTGACCGAAACACCGGATTATGCTGCAACGGTCAGTTACCTGCAGAAGTTGGTGGCCAGCAGTGAATTACTGCGGATGGAATCCATTGGCAAAAGTCCACAAGGCCGTGACATCTGGTTAGTGAAGGCCAGCATGCAGCCAGACCTCATTGGCAAAGGCCCAGTTAAAAGCGGTCGGCCAACGTTGTTGGTGCAGGCCGGTATTCACAGCGGCGAAATTGACGGCAAAGATGCAGGGCTGATGCTGCTGCGCGACATCGTGCATGGTGATAAACAACAATTACTGGCCCAGGTTGATTTGTTATTTGTGCCGATTTTGTCCGTCGATGCCCATGAGCGCAAAGGCAAATTCAACCGGATGAATCAACGCGGCCCGGTCGAGCAGGGGTGGCGCAGCACAGCGCAGAACCTGAATTTAAACCGCGATTATGCCAAAGCCGACAGCCCGGAAATGCGCGCTGTACTGGGGGCTATTAATACCTATCAGCCTGATTTGTATATGGATGTGCATGTCACCGACGGCGAAGATTATCAGTACGACATCACTTATGGCTTTAACGAGCCTTTTGCCAGCCAAAGCCCGAATGGTGCCAGCTGGCTGGCCAGCGTGTACCGGCCTGCGATTGATCAGGCGTTAAGCGCGGCCGGTCATATTCCAGGGCCATTAGTGTTTGCCGTGGATCCAATGGATTTTAGTAAAGGCCTGCAAGGCTCAACCGCGACGCCACGGTTTTCGCAAGGCTATGGTGATGTGCGGCACTTACCGACCATTCTGGTCGAAAACCACAGTTTAAAACCGTACCGCCAGCGGGTGCTGGGTACTTATGTGTTGCTGGAACAAAGCCTGCAACTGCTGGCGCAGCAAGGCAAAGCGCTACAACTGGCGAAAAAAGCCGACGAAAATGCGCGGCCGCAGCGTCAGGTATTGTTATTTAAAGCCGCCGAACAGCCAGACTCAATACCATTTAAAGGCATCAGCTATGAGATGGCGCACAGCGACATCATCAACGGGCCTTATGTGAAATGGACAGGCCAGGCAAAAGATTATGACGCTCTGCCAGTGTATTGGGAAAAAGTACCTGCGGTGGAAGTGGAAGTGCCCAAAGCTTATTGGATCCCGCCGCAGTATCAGGATGTGATCAATCGCCTGCAAATCCACGGCATTTCGATGACCCGGCTGGAAAAATCCGGCAGTCTGGAATTGCAGCAACTGAGCGCCAGCAACGCTGAACTCGCCAGCCGTTCTTTTGAAGGGCGGGTTGGTATCAAAGCCAGTTTTAGCCCGGCCTGGGGCGAATTTACCTTGCCGGTCGGCACGGTGCGGGTCAGCACCGATCAGCCGCTCGGCGCTTTGGCAGTGGCTTTGTTACAACCCGAGGGGCCGGATTCGTTTTTCAGCTGGGGCTTTTTCCACGGCATGTTTGAACGGACTGAGTACTTTGAGACCTACGCCATGCTGCCGTGGATTGAGCAGGAGCTGAAAACCAATAAAAAACTGGCGGCGGATTTTGCGGCGGCAGTGAAAGCTGATGCCAAACTGGCCAAAGACGGTCAGGCGAGGCTCCACTGGTTCTATCAACGTTCGCCGTTTTATGACCAGACTTATCTGAAATATCCGGTGCTGATTGAGCGGTAAGCGCCAGTCATTCGATAACAAAGCCCTGTAACTACAGGGCTTTTTTATTCTGAACTTAGTTTTGCACTGGAGTATTCTCAGCGAAATACTCATGACTGTCGGCGTTTTTCACGGCCTGCGCCGGATTACTCAGCGCCAGTGATTTGGCCGCGCTTTGCCCATAGGCAATGTCGTCAGTATCGGCAACAACCGTGAAATGACTGGTTTCATGCACGATAGTGCCAGCTTTGGAATCGGTGCCGGTATTGGCCGCTGACCAGAAGGCACTACACAAATAAATCTTGTACGGCTGATTCGGATAGACATAAGCGTAATAAGAGTCGGTGCAGCCACAATCAAACTGTAATGGCTGATTATTCAGCGCGCTGTTGATTTTATTAAAGTTGCTGCTGACTGTGCTCCAGCGGCCACTGGTGTAACTGCCAAACCAGGTTTTGTAGCGCACCGAGTTGGCGCGGCTGGCCGTTGGATAAGTCGACAGATAGTTGTAGGAACCCGAAGCGTAGTTTTTGGCGGAGGCCAGCGCTGTGGCAATCGATGTACGACGGCTGCTGCTGCAATTGGCGGCATAAGAAACTGAGCCTGCCAGCGTTACCAGTGCCGGCCACTCGATATCGCTGGCGGCTTTGGCATCCACGTCAATCTGGCGGTAAATTGCATCGGACTGCAGCGCCGGCACCGGAGTATCCACCAGCATTTGTTCGGCCTGCGTCTGTTGCTGCGGAGTCAGTTTCGGCACCACACCGTGCAGTGCCATCGCCTCCACATGATATTGAATTTGGTAGTTGCCGCTTGCTGGCAGGTCATAAGCGCCAGTCAGTTCAACCTGATACTGCCGGCTTTCGCCCGGTTGCAGTGTCAGATAATCCTTCGCGGTGGCAGCGGCGCGTTTAATTCGTTTGCCGGTGTAGGCGGCGTCCTGGCCATTGATGCTGATATCAAACAGATCTTCCTGCAGGCCGTCGGCCGGCGTGTACCAGCGTAGAATGCGCTGTGGTTTATTGGATGTATTGTGCAGCCTGACGGTCAGGCGGACGTCGTCGCTGGCTGCAAACTGCTGCTGTGCTGTATCGATGCTGACTTCAATGTCGCCGGCGAATGCGGTATTTGCTGACAGGGCGGTCAGCAGCGCGGTGGAAAATACGCTGAGTTTCATACATGTTCCTGTTTATTGTTGTTTGATCTGATGGGTTCGCATCAGGCTGATCGGTGCTGATCAGTCACACTCAGTTACAGGTTTTTTGTGTCTGGTCTCAAGGGGCGGGCAAAAACATCAGAAAAATATCAAAAATTTCTAATATAAATGAAGCGGCCGCTGTATGGCGGCCCCTCGCTGAACTTGTTTGCTATTGGATGATGAAACCCCGGCGTTATTCATAATGCAGCATGCTGCGTCCCCCGGCGTCGGGTTTGCTGTCGACTTTCACTTCCTGACCATTTTGCAGGCCATGCTGACCACGGACCACCACTTTGTCGCCGGGGCGCAGCGCCGATTCAACGATATAATGGGTGTCTAAGGTCGACAGGATTTTCAGTGTCACCCGTTCAGCTTTATCGTCCTGGTCAATTTTCCAGGTGCGAAACACTTCGCCTTCCAGTTCAATCGCTTCATTCGGTACTTTGGTGATGGTGTCAGATTGCACCTGCATATCGATGATCTGCACCTGGCCGACCAGTAAGTTGCTGCGATCCTGCGCCGGATGGTCAAAATACAGCGTCAGATGTTCGGCTTTGGCATCCAGCTGCTGGCTGACTTCGCGTAGTTTCAGTGGCTTACCCTGCAGAATAAACTGATGGCGTTGCAGCTCGGCATTGCTGCTGTAGCTGATGACCGGCAGTAAACACTCCAGCTGTTTATTTTGGGTAGACAGCAGTTGCATGATGGGCTGGCCTTCGACCAGTTGTGAACCGGGTTCGGAACTGACACTCATCACCTGCGCATCAAAAGGCGCAAAGTGGCTTAAGCGTTTCTGTTTCATTTGCGCCAGCTGCAGTTCCTGCTCCAGCCGCTGGATTTTCAGCTCAGAACTGTCGAGCTGAAACTTCAGATTATTAATTTCGCTGGCGGCGGTGAGGCCGGATTTACTCAACCGGTTCATCCGGTGAAATTCTTCGCTGGCAAAATTTTTCGCCACCCGCGCGGCTTCGATGTCGGTTTTGATGATATTGATTTGCCGTTGCAGGTAGGCGTCGTCCTGTTTCGCCACCAGCTGGCCTTTTTTCACTGAGCTGCCAACCGGCAACATTTGTAGCAGTTCTGCGGTGGCATGGCTGGAAATACGAAAACTTTGCGGTGCAGTGACTGTGCAGTTGAGAGGATGTACTACAGCGGCATGATGCGCCAGCACCACGTCAGTTAACACGGTTTTGTCGGCAGCTGCGCTGCTAAAGGCCCATAACAAGGCAAAGCCGGTAAAAAACCGCAAACGATCAGGCTTGAACAACACAACGCCCCCGCTGTTAGTGCAACAAAGTTTCTTATACCCAAAAGAGATGGAGTTGACCAGCACCGGCCGCGATGAGTTCCCGTCAACATCAGTTCGCTGGTAAATTTTGCTGAAAAACCATCAGGCCGGATAACGCCCAAGGACCGGATGCCAGTCCTGCCAAACCGGCTGTACGCCATTTACCCGCAACATCGCCGCTATTTCCTGTGGACTGCGTTCATCGTCAATACTGAACTGCGCCAGGCTCTGGGGCGATACTGTGTAACCACCCGGCTGGGTTTTGCTGCCGGCGCTGGCGCTGCAGGCGATGCTGCTCAGCAATAAATCGCGAAGCGCCGGGCTGTCGCGGGTGGAAATACTGAGACTGAGCTCCGGTGCAAAAATTTTCAGCGCACACAAGAGCTGCAAATAATCGCGGTCTGACACGCCGCTTTGCTGCGTACTTTTGCCGGCGCAGGGTTTTAACCGCGGCAGTGCTACCGAAAAAGCCAGCTGATACCAATGCTGTTGCAAATGCCGCAGATGCTGCGCCAGCACCAGCACGTCAGTGCGCCAGTCGGCGAGCCCCAGCAATACGCCCATCCCAAGCTGTGTGATGCCGGCCTGAGCCACGCGTGACGGCGCAGCCAATCGGTTGGTCATATCAGCTTTGGTGCCAAAAGTATGGTGGCGGGCATAACTTTGTGGGTCATAAGTTTCCTGATACAACATCACCGCATCTATGCCGGCGATGCGCAGCTGCTGGTAATCCCTGACATCAAGCGGTTGTGATTCCAGCATCAGCCTTGCCACTTGCGGGCGCAGCGCCTGCGTCACTTCCAGTAAATAATCGACGCCGGCTTTGCGTTGATGTTCACCGGTGACCAGCAGGATTTGCGAGATGCCAAGCGACTGAATGGCGGTGGTTTCCTGCAGTGCTTCAGCGACAGTTAAAATCCGCCGTTTTACCGCCACACTTCTGGAAAAACCACAATAACTGCATTCGTTGCTGCACAGATTGGACAGGTAAAGCGGCGCAAACAGAGACAGGGTGCGGCCACTGCGCTGGCGTTTTAACTGGGTGGCGCGGGCCAGCAGTTCGGGCAGAAATTCGCCGGCGGCCGGGCTTAACAGCGCCTGTAAGTCAGCAAAGCTCGGTTTTGCTGCTGTCAGTGCCCGTTGCACCGCGGCCTGGTCTGGCAGGTAACTTTGCGCCTGTAAGTTATCAAATTGCTGTTGGGTCAGCTGAAAATTAGCGATCGGGACTGGCATCAGGATAACCCCGCCAATAGGTGGGCAAAACCAGGCTCTAACGGGCTGCTGGCCTGAGCTCGTGCTTGCCTCATCCCAAGACCACTTTGCTGTGCCAGTACTCCGGCTTCCACTGCCAAACGAAACGCCTGCGCCATCCGAACCGGATCAGTGCTCGAGGCAATAGCGGTATTGACCAGCACCGCATTGGCGCCAAGTTCGAGCGCGAGCGTCGCGTCCGACGGCGCGCCAAGGCCGGCATCAATAATCACCGGGATATTGGCCTGCTCGATAATAATCTCCAGCATGGCGCGATTTTGCAGGCCCTGATTGGAGCCAATCGGCGCACCGAGCGGCATCACGGCGGCACAGCCGGCCTGTTCCAGCTGCTTACAATGCAGCGGATCGGCGCTGCAATACGGCAACACCACAAAGCCCAGATCACACAGCTTCTCGGCGGCTTTTAGCGTTTCCCGCGGGTCCGGCAGCAGATATTTTGGCTCCGGGTGAATTTCTAATTTCAACCAGTGGGTGCCGACAGCTTCCCGCGCCAGCAGCGCTGCTTGTACCGCTTCTTCCGCAGTGCGGGCGCCTGAGGTATTGGGCAATAACTGCACACCAAGTGCTTGCAGCGGGCTGAATAAATCGTCTAATGGGGCTCCGGGCTGCAGGCGTTTAAGTGCCAGTGTCACCAGTTCAGTGCCACTGGCCCGCACGGCCTGCTGCATCTGCAAAGCGCTTTGAAACTTGCCGCTGCCAAGTAACAAGTGCGAGTGAAAGGTCTTTCCGGCAATCGTCAGCATGTTAACCTCCGGCAACCAGCTGAAAAATTTCGATATGATGGTCCTGCTCTGTTGACAGCGGCGTTTGTGCCCACAGGGCTCGCGGCAGCAGTTGCCGGTTCAGCACCAAAGCGACCCCTTGCGTCGGCAGTGCAAGTTGCTCAGCGAGGTCTGCCAGCGTGCTGGCTTGCAGTGCGCTTTTTTGTTGATTGATATACAGCATCAAACTTCTCCTTCTGGAGCAGAACTAACGCCGCAGCAGGTGCAGCCCGGGTCCTGCTGTAGCGGGTACCAGTGAAAACCGATGTGATTGCCACTTGCAGCAAAACGGCCATAGTGGCCGAAGGGGATTGAGCTAGCGTGCCCGAAGGGCACTGGATTTGCCTGCCCGAAGGGGATTTGATTTGCTTGCCCGAACGGGACTGCCTGTGCAATTTGGTCCGCTGAAGCCTGTAAATACTGCAACAACAGCCAGGCCAGCTGCTGTGCGGTCAAAGTCACCAGCGCCGGGTCCACGCCCATGCTGCGGCAGTTTTGCAACACCTGCCAGTCGGGGTCGACCAGGCACTGATAACAGGCACTGTGGCGATTGAGCAGATACAGCTGTGCCGAAGCACCGCTGACTGCGCCGGCAAACAGCGGTTTGCCGGTTTCGCGCGCCAGCCGGTTCAGCTGCAGCCGGGTCGGCAGGTTGTCGCTGCAATCCACCAGTACATCACAAACTTCAGCGGCCTCACGCAGTGCCTCGTCATTTAGCCGGCACTGCAGTACTTGAAGTTGTGGATGCGGGTTGTGCTGGCGCAGCCGCGCCGCTGCGACTTCGGCCTTGGGTTTACCAACATCGTTGGTTTGATACAGTTGCTGGCGCGGCAGATTAGATAATTCCACGACATCACCATCAATCAAAGTCAGAGCACCCACGCCGGCACTGACCAAAGTGCTGGCGACAGGGCAACCCAGCCCGCCGAGCCCAAGCACCAGCACCCGAGCCTGTCGCAGCCTGAGTTGGCGTTCCAGAGCGTCATCACCGAGCATCAGACTACGGCTATAGCGGATAAATTCGTTGTCAGATAGGTTCATAAGCGCTTTCTCCGGCCGGAGCCTGATGCCATAATTGCTGCAGCTGCTCGCAGCGCGCTCGGATATCCGTCGCCTCCACCACAGCCCGTACCATTGCTACGCCGGACAATCCCATCATCCGCAACGCTGGCAAATGCGAAGCGTCAATGCCGCCAATGGCCACCCCCGGAATGTGCTGTTGCTGACAAAGCCGCTGCTGGCGGGCCAGCAAGCGCAGACCTTGTGGGATGGACGGCATATCTTTGGTTGGCGTGGCAAACACATGGCCCAGCGCGATGTAAGAAGGGCGCAGCTGCAGCGCCTGCAATAGCTCCAGATAACCGTGGGTGGAAATGCCAAGGCGCAGGCCGGCCTGTTGCAGCGCGCTAAGGTCGGCTTCGAGTAAATCTTCCTGGCCAAGATGCACACCATAAGCACCCAGCTCCAGCGCCAGTTGCCAGTGGTCGTTGATAAACAGCTGCAGCTGATGTTGCCGGCCAAAGGCGATGGCGGCCTGCAGTTGCTGGCGCAGCTGCACTGATGTACCGGTTTTCACACGAAGTTGGATGGTGCGCACACCGGCTGCAGCGACCGCCGCCAACTGACTGAAATTGCTGACGACCGGATAAATGCCGGGGGCCTGCTGCAGCGGCGCAAAGCCGGCGCGGACGTTTTGCTTCGCACCCGCCAAAGGGCCACGCACGCTGATGTGATCTTGCACGTGCAACGCCAGCGGCCAGCCGGGCCGGCCAAGCTGATGTGGCTTTGTGGCCGGGTGCTGCAGGCATTGTTGTAAGTAAAGACTTGCCAGCACAAATGCATCCGGCAACAGCATCGGCTGCGCTAAGGCACAGGCCAGCGCCGTGGCAAAACTGCAACCGGTACCGCGCCAGCTACCGCTCAGCCGCGGTTTTTCCAGTTGCATTACGTTTTGTGGCGCGCCGGCTGACAAAGCGTTGCAAAGTGCCTGCACCGGCCAAAGTTTAAAGCTTTGTGTCGCCGCCGGATGCAGATACAGCTGTTCGCGAAGCATCGCGCCGCCGCCATGACCATCTTTACACCAGATGGCTTTGACGCCGCTGGCGAATAACAGCCGGACCGCAAGCTGTACCTCCGCATCGGCAGCTAAACCGGCCAGCGCCCGCAGTTCGGGGCCATTGGGCGTCAGCACGTCGGTCAGCGCCAGCAACGGCGCCAATGCTGACGGACTCAGGCGTTGCAGGGTCTCCCCGCAGCTTGCTACGTGTACCGGATCGACAATGATCCAGACCTGCGGCTGTTGTTGCTTGAAGCGACGCAGCCAGTCGACAAGCAGCTCCAGCGTGGCACTGTCCGGCACCAGCCCAATTTTTATGGCGACCGGCTGCGGCTGGCCGTCAGCTGCAAGAGCATCCAGCTGCGATTTCAGCACCGCAGGCGTAACCGGATTCACTGCCAGCACAGCACCATTGTGTTGCGCAGTTACTGCAGTCAGCACAGTAGCAGCCGGCACATGCAAGTCCTGCGCTGTGGCCAAATCCGCCTGAATACCGGCCAAAGCGCTGCAATCCGAGCCGCCGATGAGCCAGATCAAACCGGGTTCAGGCAGGTTCATCGGCGTGCTCCGGCTTTGGTGCTGACAAAGAACCGGCTTTCACCGTTTGATTCAGTTTCATCGAGCAGAATTTTGGCCCACACATGGCACAGAACTCAGTGTCGGCACCTTCCGGCAGCGCTGCCTGGTAATAGGTTTTGGCGGTATCAGGGTCGAGCGATAAATGAAATTGATCCAGCCAGCGGAATTCATACCGCGCTTTGGACAAGGCGTTGTCGCGTAGCTGCGCGCCGGGATGACCTTTGGCTAAATCGGCGGCGTGCGCGGCAATTTTGTAGGCAATTAGCCCTTGCTTGACATCTTCTTTGTCCGGCAGGCCCAAATGCTCTTTGGGTGTGACGTAACACAGCATGGCGCAGCCAAACCAACCGATGAGCGCCGCACCGATGCCGGAGGCGATATGGTCATAGCCCGGCGAGATGTCGGTGATAAGCGGGCCTAAAGTGTAAAACGGCGCGCCATGGCAATGGTTCAGCTGCTCTGTCATATTGGCCTGCACCAATTGCAGCGGCACATGGCCCGGGCCTTCAATCATCACCTGCACATCATATTCCCAGGCGATTTTGGTCAGCTCACCCAAAGTGCGCAGTTCAGCAAACTGCGCTGCGTCATTTGCGTCGGCAACACAGCCCGGGCGCAAGCCATCACCAAGGCTTAACGACACGTCATATTGGGCGCAAATCTGGCAAATCTCGGCAAAATGCTGATAGAGAAAGTTTTCGCTGTTTTTCCGCTGACACCACTGCGCCAGAATAGCACCGCCGCGCGACACAATGCCGGTGATACGTTTGGCCGTCAGCGGAATAAAATCTTTTAATACGCCGGCGTGAATGGTGAAGTAATCGACGCCTTGCTCGGCCTGTTCGATTAAGGTATCTCGAAAAAGCGCCCAGCTCAGTTTTTCTACATCACCGCGCACTTTTTCCAGCGCCTGATAAATCGGCACTGTGCCGATGGGCACCGGCGAGTTACGTAAAATCCATTCGCGGGTCTGGTGAATATGCCGGCCGGTGGATAAATCCATCACAGTATCTGCACCCCAGCGCACTGACCATAGCAGCTTTTCCACTTCTTCTTCGATGCTGGAACTGACTGCCGAATTGCCGATATTGGCATTCACTTTGACCAGAAAATTGCGGCCGATAATCATCGGTTCGGCTTCCGGGTGATTGATATTGGCCGGCAAAATGGCGCGGCCGGCGGCAATTTCGCTACGGACAAATTCGGCGTCTATTTGTGCCGGAATACCGGCGCCAAAACTTTCGCCGGCATGTTGTGGCTGCAAATCGCTGGCAGCCTGCTGCTGCGCGGCGCGCGTCATATTTTCCCTCAGCGCCACAAACTGCATTTCCGGCGTGATGATGCCGGCACGGGCATAAGCGAGTTGAGTCGGTCTGTTGCCCGGTAAGGCCTGACGTACGGCATGGCTAAACTGGCCTTGTTGCGCGTCCAGTTCTACCGCAAGCGCCGACAAAGGCGCAGCACAGGGTTCAGTATCGCCACGGGCGGCTATCCAGCCGGCGCGAAGCTTGGGTAAACCGCGGCTGACATCGGCCTGATAACCGGCATCACCATAAGGCCCGCTGCAGTCATAGAGGGGCACCGGCGCATTGGCGCTGCCATCTGACGACGGGTGTAAGGCCACTTCACGGCAAGGTACCGCAACCGAGCCATCCGCACTTTGCAGGTAAATCCGGCGGGAACCGGTGTAAGCGGCGGTTTTAAAATCGACAATAAACTGGCGCGCCGCTTCGCGTTTATCGCGACGTTTAAGCTGTGGCGCCGTTTGTGATGTAGTTGTGCAGTCAGACATAGCAAGCTCCAATAAAGTTGAGTTGCTTGTCCGGAGTGGGGCAGATGTGTGTTGCTGTGCCGGCAGCCTCGCAGCGCCGGGGGCGACATACATGTGATAGAAAGTCAGCGCGGATGGATAGGCACCGGAAACACCGGTGAAATATCCAACAGCACAGACAACTGCAGATCTGCTGCGCGTTCACATCCAGCAACACCTTCTCTCAAAGGTTTGGCACTGTATGGATCTGTTGCAGCAGGGTTGCAGTGATCCCCTTGTTTCCCTTCGCAGGTTCTAACCTGATCAGGTTCAACGGTATCCGCTTTCGCGGTCTCAGCCCGGTGGGCACTCCGACAAGTGCGCGCAGTATAAGCAAAAAAATCTGCGCCTGACAATGCAGAAATACCGTACTGTTTATGATTTTACTGATGCTGAATTGTAATTTTTCTTTACCTTACGTTCACTATTTTATGCTTTGAACTCATGCCAGCTGCCAGCTTGTCTCTCTGGTGTTTCATATTGTCACTGTAATTTGCTTACAATCATTGCGGAATTTGCTGAAGATGGCTTGCTAACTTGGCAAGAGTTGTTTTTATCTAGGACATGTTTATGCAAAATCGGCGGATACAGGCGCTCCTATTGTTTATGCTCAGTGTGCTTGTTATCAGTTCTCAGCTATTGTGGCAGCTTTGGCAAGGGGGGATTGATTCGCATCACCTCCTGGCAGATCCCACACTCCCATCGATCTCTAATGTTTGGGGGCTAGTTTTACTTCCAATGCTTGGGGCTCTTACAGCCTGTCGTCTGGTGCAAGCGGAGGGGGCAGCCCTGATGTGGCGTTGCGTGTTGGGGGCTTTACTGTATGGTCTGATGCTCGCAGCCTTATTCCTGAATCAACAAGAATCAATACTGATTGGCGCTATTTTGCTAACGTTTGTGCTGGCTTTGTGGTTACCACTTTACCGCGTCGAATACGTTGTCGGCTATGTTGCTGGACTGAGTTTCGCGCTTGGCCCGGTGCTGCCACTCCTTCCCGCGAGCCCGGCAATTGTTATTGCTCTCATCTCTATGAAGGTCAAAACTACCTTGTGGCGCACGTCAGATGTGAAAAAGGCCTGAACTATCAGGCCTTTTTATTTTCTATAAAATCAACTAGCGCTGTGTTGCCGCTTTCATACCCCGGACAAAATCGCCCAGCTGTTGTAATAACACTGCAGGCTCGGCCAGATGTTTTTCAATCAGCTGGACAATCGCCGAACCGGAAATCGCACCGGCTGCGCCTGAATCGAGCGCAGCTTTGACATGTTCTGGTTTAGAGATGCCAAACCCCAGCAGAGCTGGTGCCGCGCCATAACTTTTCAGCTTGCTCAGCATCGCATCGGCTGGCATTGCTGCCGCGGTTTCAGTGCCGGTGACGCCGGCGCGTGATAACAAATAAGTGTAACCACGGCCGTAAGAGGCCAGTTCCTTTAAGGTGTCATCACTGGCGTTTGGCGTGGCAATAAAAATCGGCGCGATGTCGGCAGCCAGTGCCGCCTCGCGAAAACGCCGGCTTTCTAACAGCGGCACATCGGCAATCAGCACCGAATCAACGCCTGCGGCTTTGGCCTGCTGATAAAAATGGCTGATACCACGCGCCATCACTAAGTTGGAGTACAACAGGAGGCCAATTGGTAAATCCGGCGCATAAGCCCGCACTTTGGCGATAATGGCAAATGCATCAGCCGGCGTGACGCCGGCAGCCAAAGCGCGGATATTGGCGCCCTGAATGGTCGGGCCGTCGGCGATAGGGTCGGAGAACGGGATACCGAGTTCTAACGCATCGGCACCGTTGTCCACCAACGTTTTGATGATGTCAAAAGACAACTCTGCTGTTGGGTCACCCAAGGTCACAAATGGCACAAAAGCGCCCTGATTAGCGGCTTTTAAGCGGCTGAACATCTGGTCATAACGTTGCATCAGTGGGCACTCCCTGTAGTTTTTGTTTGTGCGGCCAGCACCGACATCACATGGCCTAAGTCTTTGTCGCCACGGCCGGATAAGTTCACCAGCAGCACCATTGGCTCTGTGGCGGCTTTAGCCATTTTTAACGCATGCGCTAAGGCGTGTGAGCTTTCCAGCGCCGGAATAATACCCTCAGATTTCGCCAGCAACTGGAAGGCTTCTAAAGCCTCATCATCGTTGATCGCGACATATTCGGCGCGGCCAATCGACGACAAATAAGTATGCTGCGGGCCCACAGCCGGATAATCGAGGCCGGCGGAAATGGAGTAGGACTCTTCAATCTGACCGTCGGCGGTTTGCATAATGGCGGTGTAAGCGCCATGCAAAATACCGAAGCTGCCAGTGGAGAGCGCCGCGCCGTGCTGATGGGTATTGATACCCATGCCGCCCGGTTCGACGCCAATCAGCCGCACGCTTTCTTCTTTGATAAAATCAGCAAACATGCCGATGGCATTGGAGCCGCCGCCGACACAAGCCAGCACTGCGTCCGGCAATTTGCCTTCAGCCTGCAGAATCTGCTGTTTGGCTTCTTCACCAATCATTTTCTGGAATTCGCGCACAATGGTCGGGAACGGATGCGGGCCAGCGGCGGTGCCGAGCAGATAGTGGCTGGTGGCATAGCTGGCGGACCAGTCGCGCATCGCTTCATTGACCGCATCTTTTAAAGTGCCGGAGCCGGCAGTGACCGGGATCACCGTCGCGCCCATCAATTTCATCCGGAACACGTTTGGTTGCTGGCGCTCAATGTCTTTGGCGCCCATATAAATTTTGCAGTTAAGGCCCAATAGGGCACAGGCTAAGGCTGTGGCGACGCCATGCTGACCGGCGCCGGTTTCAGCGATAATGTCTTTTTTGCCCATGCGTTTGGCCAGTAACGCCTGGCCCAGCACCTGATTGGTTTTGTGCGCGCCGCCGTGTAATAAGTCTTCGCGTTTTAAATAGATTTTCACCAAAGGATTGGGGGAGATATTACGCGTTAACGTCAACGGTGTGGGCCGGCCGGCGTATTCGTTCAGCAGCTGTTGGAACTCAGCTAAAAACGCCGGATCCTGCTGCGCATCAATAAAAGCCTGCTCGAGTTGCAACAGGGCCGGGACTAATAATTCCGGCACAAACATGCCGCCGTAGTCACCAAAATAAGGGTTAAGCTTGGGTGCTGTCATCACTGGATTCTCCGAAACTGAAAGCTCTGATACGTTGAAATGCGCTGATTATTTTGGCCGGATCTTTGACGCCGGGCGCCGATTCCAGACCGGAATTCATATCGAGGCCGCTGGCGGCCGTTTTTAACGCGTGCTGGACATTGTCGGGATTTAAACCACCGGCCAGCATCACGGGTTTATGTAAAATGCGCTCGCCGAGTAAATTCCAGTCAAACGACAAACCGGTGCCACCGGGGATACCCGGCTGGTAGGCATCGAGTAAAATCCGGTCGGCGTTGTGGCTGAACTGTGGCAGGGTGTCCTTCACGCGATAGGCCTGCCAAATCTCACAGCCTTTGGGTAACAAGGTTTTTAAGCCGGCGATATAACTTTCGTCTTCATCGCCGTGTAGCTGCACCGCTGCGAGCTGTAATTCACGAGCAACCAGAGCCACCTGCGCTGGCGCTTCATTAACAAAAACCCCGACAAAACGTAAGGAAGCACTGTCGCGAATGGTTTTGGCCTGAGCGATCGTGACAAAACGTGGGGACGGCGGATAAAAAATCAGTCCGCCAAACATGGCGCCTGCTGCCGCGACCTGCTGCGCCTGCTCTGGCGTCGTCAGGCCACAGACTTTGTGTTCGCCACGGGTTAAGGCGTGCACCGCGCGGTCCAAATCCGGCTCGGCCATTAAAGAGCTGCCGACCAAAAAGGCGGTCGCTACTTTACCGAGCTGACGCACCTGATGATTAAAATAAATACCGGATTCGCTGACCAAAGGCGTGGATGGCGGTACCAGCCGCGCCAGGCGGAAACTGGTGTTTAAATCGGTTTCCAATGTACGCAGGTTACGGTTATTTATGCCAATCAGTTCAGCTTTCAGTGCTACGGCGCGCAGCGTTTCGTCTTCGTTACTGACCTCGGTCAGCACTGTCATGTTCAGGCGGTGCGCCAGCGCTGCGAGCTGCTGATACTCGGCATCATCCAGCACCGACAGCATCAAAAGCACAGCATCTGCGCCACAGGCGCGGCCGCGGTATATCTGATACTCGTCGATGATAAAGTCTTTATGCAGCAAAGGTTGGTCGACCAAACCGCGCATTGCTTGCAGATAGTCGTAGCTGCCCTGAAAAAACTTTTTGTCGGTCAACACTGAGATACAGTCGGCATATTTGCCATAGACGCCGGCGATTTCTTTTAGGTCAAAATTGGCGCGGATCAGTCCTTTCGACGGCGACGCTTTTTTGCATTCCAGGATAAAACGTGCACCAGGCGCTGTCAGCGCCTGGAGGAAATTACGCTGGGTTGGCACCACGTCGGCGATAAAACTCTCCAGCGGCAGCGCGATTTTATCCTCGGTCACTTCAATAGTTTTATGCGCAATGATGGTTTGCAAAATATTGGGTTTTGCTGAATTCGGATTAGTTGCCATGACTGGCCTCCCGGAACTGCTGTAAGGTGGTCATTGCCTGATCTGTTGTAAGTAGCGCAAGCACGGCTTTGGTATTAGTGGCTAAATCTTCGCCGCGGCCGCAAATTTTCAGCATGGCCGCGACATTGGCAGCGATGGCGTCCCGATGCGCCTGTGGCGCTTTGCCTGAGAGAATATCGCGGCTGGCCTGCGCATTTTCGGCTGGTTTACCACCGCGTAAAGCTTCGAGTGGCACTGGCTTGAGGCCAAAATCGGCGGCGGTTAAACGGAACTGCCGGATTTGACCATCGCGCACTTCACAAACGTCGGTCACGCCATGCAGCGCAATTTCGTCGCAGCCTTCGCCATGCACCACCCAGGCACGTTCAACGCCAAGTTGCAGCAGCGCTTCCGCCAACACCGGGCATAGTGCTTTGTCGTAGACGCCGAGTAACTGAAACTTGGGCGCCGCCGGGTTTAACAAAGGCCCCAGCAAATTAAATAAAGTGCGGGTTTTCAGCGCAGTGCGCACAGTCATCGCATGGCGAATGCCGCTGTGATACACCGGCGCAAATAAAAAGCTGACGCCGGCTTGTTGCAGCGCGCGGGCAGCGGTTTGCGGGCTCATTTGGATGTCGATGCCCAGTTGCTCCAGCAAATCGGCTGAACCACTTTGTGACGACACACTGCGGTTGCCGTGTTTGGCAACTTTCAGACCCATGGCCGCTGCGACAACAGCCGCAGTGGTGGAAATATTGATGGTATTGCTGCCATCACCGCCTGTGCCGCAGCAGTCGATGACCGCAAGTTCAGTCGCTGGCAGTGGCGTGGCGGCAGCGCGAAAGGCTTTGGCGGCACCGGCAATTTCCAGCGCGGTTTCGCCTTTGAGTTTCAGCGCAGTCAGTACTGACGCTAGTACTATCGGGTCAATGTCACCGCGTGCGACGGCGGCAAAAAAGGCTTCACTTTGCGCTTCGCTTAATGACTCGCGGTTCAGCAATTGGCTGATGGTGGCCAGTTCCAGCTCGCGTGGGGTTAATAGCTGTGTCATGCCTGCGCTCCTTGCGTTAAAAACGCCAGACTTTGTGCCAGTAAAGGTTTGCCTTGGGTGGTCAGAATTGATTCCGGATGGAACTGATAACCCAGCGCTTTATGTTCGCTGTGCAGCACCGCCATCGGAATATGCTGATAGTTGGCAATGACCTGCAGGCAAGCCGGCACTTCAGTTGCCATCAAGGAGTGATAACGCGCCACGGCAAAAGGCCGCGGCAAACCGGCAAAGAGCGGGTGGTCGGCGAGGTCAATCAACGAGGTTTTGCCATGCACAGTTTCACCGGCACGGCCAACCACACCACCATAATGCTCAACTAAGGCCTGATGACCGAGGCAAATGCCCAGCATTGGAAAACGCCCGGCACAAAGACGAATCAACTCAGGCATCGAGCCGGCATCTTTGGGTGCGCCCGGGCCTGGCGATAACAGCAGCACTACAGGTTCGCTTTCCTGACACATCTTGTCGAAGATATAAGCCGCCGGCACCGTGTTGCGATACAGCTTCAGCGTGCAGCCCAGCTGCGCCAGTTCATCGACCAGGTTGTAAGTAAAAGAGTCTTTGTTATCCAGTAAATACACCAGGCTCATACGGCACCTCCTGTGCTTTGCATTTGCACACTGTCGGGCGAATGCGCCGCCAGAATGGCGCTTAACACCGCCTGCGCTTTGCTGCGGGTTTCTTCGGTTTCGGCCTGTGCCACACTGTCAAACACCACGCCGGCGCCGGCCTGAACTGACGCGATACCGTTTTGCACATAAGCGCTGCGGATGACAATGCAGCTGTCAAAATCGCCGTTACCGGATAAATAACCGACGGCGCCGCCATAACTGCCGCGCTTTTTGCCTTCGACCTGACGGATCAGCTCTGCCGCCCGCACTTTCGGCGCGCCAACTAAAGTGCCCATATTCATACAGGCCTGATAAGCATGCAGCGCATCGAGTTCTGGTTTTAACGTGCCGACCACACGCGAGACTAAATGCATCACATAAGAATAGCGGTCGACTTTGAGCAACTCTTTGACATAACGGCTGCCCGGCACACTGATGCGCGCCACGTCGTTGCGGGCCAAATCGACCAGCATCAGATGTTCGGCTTTTTCTTTTTCGTCCTGGCGCAGTTCCAGTTCAATCCGGCTGTCGAGGTCGCGGTCTAACTGTCCTTGGGCATTAAAACCACGGCGGCGGGTGCCGGCGATCGGATAAATTTCCACCTGACGGCTGGCCGCGTCAAATTTCAGTGCCGACTCCGGTGAAGCGCCGAATAACACAAAAGCCGGGTCCTGCAGATAAAACATATAAGGGCTGGGGTTTTGTTGTTTTAACCGCGCGTAAGCCGCCAGCGGTGACGGGCAAGGCAGACTGAAGCAACGGCTTGGCACTACCTGAAACACGTCGCCGGCAATAATGTTGTGTTTGAGCTGTTCGACCTGAGCACTGAATGCTGCGTCGCTGATGTCCACTTGCAGCATGTCGGCACTGACCGCCTGACGCGCTTCCAGTACCGGATTAAACAAACAGTCTCCCTGCAACACGCGGTTTAATTGTTCGAGGCGTTTACCAATGCCAAAGCAGCTTTGCATCGCCTGCTCGCCACAAAACACGTTGCCAACCAGCCGGGCTTGTTGGCATTGGTGGTCCAGCACTAACAGCGTTTCGGCCAGATAAAACACAAAATCCGGGCAGGCGTTGTTGCCAACCGGTACGTCCGGTAGCAGTTCAGCGCTGGCGACATAGTCATAACCGATCACGCCGCCTAAAAACACTGCAAATGGCTCGTCGCTGTGGCTGCATAAACTTTGTTGTAAGGTGCGCAGCACTGATAACGGCGTTGGCGCTAATAATCGGCTGGCTTCGTCGCACAGTGGGTCTGGCCGGCTAAAGAGGACTTTGAGGCTGCTTGTGTTGCGTTCAATGAGCGCCAGGCCTTGCAGTTTGTCTTGTAGAAATTGCAGCAGGGGTAAACCGTTGTCGGAGACGGCGTCAACCCGGACCTCGAGGTCCTGGCATTCAATGCGTAGCGCCGCGTCCAGTAACAACAAAGTTTTAAGATTGTCTTTGCTGTCAATTTCAGCCGATTCAAGCAGCAGGCTGTATGGGCTCAGGCGGCTTAATTGCTGGTAACAACCCAAAGCGTCGCTTTGGTAGGGGATGGCGGTGGCAATAGATGCAACTTCGCCCGGGTTTTGTGTGATATGACTGAAAATCATCCGGAATTTCCTGTAAACCCGCGTTTATTGGTGCGGGTGGTCAGCTGACCTTAATAAAAACGACAATAATCCAAAGCCGGGCCACAATTGCCCTTCGAAAATTGCCACCATCGCCAGGAAATCAGTGCTGTTGTGCTCATTGTTTACTCCACGCTTAAAAAAGTTGTTCACCCAGATACGACAAAGGCCCGTTTTTGGAAAACGGGCCTTTGGGTTTTTCGGAATACACCGCCAACACACGCCCGTTAAGGAGTATGCCACCACCAGGTGATCAGCAAAGAAGCGCTGAGTGAGTGTGAAACGGCCATTGTGTATTCCTTGAATATCGCGACCACATATAGGTCAGGCCCACATAAAACCGCAAATGCAGGGATGGCGTCAAGCAAAAATCGGCGAATTTGAAAAATAAAACCGTAAAGGCGTCTGGATGTCTGACCTGGCTGGGATTACTGCATAGGCTGTTGCGCTGGATCAATACCGGCCGGCGTAGCAGGCGTAGATTCAATACATCAGCAACACAATGACCCGGGAGGCCGAGATGTCGGAGCAACGCCAACTGTTACTTTATTTACAACTGCAACTGCAGCAACGCTTAAGCGCAGTACAACGTGATTTACGCCAGGACCATGATGCGGATAGCACGGAACAGGCGCAACAACGTGAAAATGACGAAGTATTACAGCAGCTTGAGCAACAATTGCAGCGCGAACTGTTACAACTGCATCTGGCTTTGGACCGGCAGCAGCGTGGCGAGTATGGTCAGTGTGAGCAATGTGGCGAGACTATAGCGCCGGCACGGCTCAAACTGCTGCCGTTTGCGCTGCGTTGCCAGCACTGTGCCTGAGCAGACCAAAGGGTATCGCACATAGCCGCAGCGTCGCTTCTGTGGCAAAATGGCTGGCTAAGCGTTGCTATCTGAGCGCGCTCTTCACGTCCATTGAGCTTTACATGAAATTTGATCTGCACAGTCACACTTTTTTCTCCGACGGTATGCTCAGTCCTGCCGATTTATTGGCAAGGGCGATTGAACGCAAAGTCGATGTGCTGGCGATCACCGATCATGACACCTTATTAGGCCTGGCACCGGCCCATACCGCCATCGCTGAACAGCAATTGCCGCTGCAACTGGTGAACGGCGTCGAGATCTCCACCAGCTGGTATGAATTTGAGATCCATATCGTTGGGCTCGCTATCAATCCCGCCGATACCCAGCTGCAACAGCGGCTGGCCAGCCAGCAAGAACGCCGGCTGGAACGGGCCCGCGAAATGGCAAGGCGCCTGACTAAACACAATGTGCCGGACTGTCTCGAAGCAGTGATGACGCTCGCCAACGGCGGCGCTGTCACTCGTACCCATTTTGCCCGTCATCTGATGCAGATTGGCAAAGCCAGCTCGATGGCCGGGGTGTTTAAACATTATCTGGCGCGCGGCAAAGCCGGTTATGTGCCAAATAATTGGGTGAGCCTGATGGAAGCGGTGCAGTGGATCCATGACGCCGGTGGTGTTGCAGTGCTGGCGCACCCACTGCGCTACAACCTCAATGGCAAGTGGCTAACGAAGCTGATGCGCGAATTTGCCGCCGCCGGTGGTGATGCCGCCGAAGTGGCGAGCTGTCAGCTAACGCCGGTACAAAAACGTGATGTCTGGGCTTTGTGTCAGCAATTTGGGCTGGTGGCATCGCAAGGTTCGGATTTCCATCAACCCACTGACTGGAGCGATTTAGGCAGGGGGCTTTATTTAACCGATGATATCCGCACCGTCTGGCAACAATTTCCGGCGCTGTTTCCGCAACCAGAATCACCCGTTGAAAGCTCTGACAAGCCACAACTTTGCAGCTAAGCTGTAGCAACAAACAGCAAATTCGTTTTAAGCTGCTGATCTGCTGTCATTTTCGAAGCTTGTCACAGGCAATAAGGATAAAGGCATGAGCCAGTTTTTCTACGTGCATCCGGAAACACCGCAAAGCCGGCTGATGAAACAAGCCGTACACATCATCAAACAAGGTGGGGTGGTGATTTATCCGACCGACAGCGGTTATGCGCTGGGTTGTCAGCTTGGCGATAAAACTGCGCTTGAGCGTATCCTGCAAATCCGTCACATCAGCGGCGAGCACCATTTCACTATTATGTGCCGCGACCTCAGCGAATTATCCCTCTATG
This sequence comes from Rheinheimera texasensis DSM 17496, assembly GCF_000711985.1. Taxonomy (GTDB): domain Bacteria; phylum Pseudomonadota; class Gammaproteobacteria; order Enterobacterales; family Alteromonadaceae; genus Pararheinheimera; species Pararheinheimera texasensis. The sequence continues at coordinate 278,063 of NZ_KL544006.1, read as the reverse complement.
CCAAAGTAGAAAATACCGCGTTCCGGCTGATTAAAAACAATACACCGGGTGCATACACTTTTATCCTGCGCGGCACCAAAGAAGTGCCACGGCGCTTACTCAATGAAAAGAAAAAAACTGTTGGTCTGCGTATTCCGGACCACAAAATTGCGCTGGCGCTGTTGGCTGAATTAGGCGAGCCGCTGATGTCCAGCTCACTGATTTTACCTGGCCGCGAATTTGCTGAATCGGATCCGGAAGAAATGCGTGACCAGCTGGAGCGTCAGGTCGATTTGATCCTGCACGGCGGTGTTCTGGCCGGTAATCCGACCACAGTCATCGATTTGTCTGACGACAACCCGGTGGTGGTGCGTGAAGGCGCCGGCGCCGTGCAGCCGTTTTTATAACAGCGTCATTTATGTCTGTCACAAATCAGGCCGAAGCAGAACTGAGTCCGTTAACAGTCCAGCAGGTTCTGCCGCTGGCATTTGTCCGCGGTGAAGCGGTGCTGGAGCGGCCGGAAGACTTGTTTATTCCGCCCGATGCGCTCGAAGTCTTGTTAGAGGCCTTTGAAGGCCCGCTGGATTTTTTGTTGTATCTGATTCGCCGCCACAAGTTTGATATTGTTGATTTACCGGTCAATGAAATCACTCTGCAGTACATGGAATATATCAACCTGATGCAGGAGCTGAATTTTGAGCTGGCGGCTGAGTATCTGGTGATGGCGGCGATGCTGGCGGAAATTAAATCGCGGTTATTGTTACCTAAACGCGAAGCGGAACAAAGTGAAGAAGTGGACCCGCGCGCGGAATTAGTGCGCCGGCTGCAGGAATATGAACAGTATAAGCTGGCGGCGACACAGCTTGATGCAGTGCCGCGGCAGGAACGTGATTTTTTCCAGACTCATGCTGCATTGGCCGACAACTTTGCGCCTTTTGTCATTGAACCTGAAGTCAGTCTCGCCGAATTAGTGCTGGCGTTGCAGGATGTGATCAAACGCACCAAAGATTTTCAGCACCATCAGATCAAAAAAGAGCAGCTGTCGACGCGCGAGCGGATGAGTCGCATTCTCGAATTGCTGCGTCAGCAGCCGGTGCTGGCGTTTGGCCAGTGTTTTGCGCTTCAGGAAGGCCGGCAAGGTGTGGTCGTGACATTTTTAGCCGTGCTGGAACTGGTGAAAGAGAAACTCATCACGCTGACGCAGGTGGAATCTTATGGTCAGATCCACCTGAAATTGGCATAATACGCGGCCGTTTTGCGGCGCCTTTGCAGGCGATGGTCGACGCACTCAATACGAGGGGCACAGATGGCGACAAAAATTCAGGATGATCAGCTGGTGCAGCTATTAGAAGCCTGTTTATTTGCCAGTGAAAAACCGCTGAGCCAGACTGAGTTGCTGGAGACTGTGCTGGCCGATTTTCAGCTCAGTAAAAAACGCCTGCAGGCGGCTTTGACCCGGCTGGAACAGGATTATCAGGGCCGCGGCATTGGTCTGGTGGAAACCGCCAGTGGCTGGCAGTTTCAGACGAGACCACAGTGGAGTCCTTATTTGGCGAAGCTCTGGCCTGAGCGCTCACCGCGTTATTCACGGGCAGTGCTGGAAACATTAGCGCTGATTGCCTATCGGCAGCCTATTACCCGCGGCGAGATTGAAGAAGTGCGCGGCGTGTCGGTCAGCAGCCAGATCATGCGCACTTTGCTCGACCGTGGCTGGGTCAAAGTGGTGGGGCACAAAGAAGTGCCGGGCAGGCCCGGTTTATATGCTACGACCAAAGAATTTCTCGATTATTTTGGCGTGAAACGGCTGGATCAGCTGCCGCCATTACCTGAATTGGTTCCGCTTGGACCATTATTTAATTCAATCTCTGAAAACACAGTCGCGATGACTGAGGAGTCGCAAACATGAGTGAAAAGTTACAAAAAGTGCTGGCACGCAGTGGCGTTGGTTCACGCCGTGAAATGGAAACATTTATCAGTGCCGGCCGCGTCACCGTCGATGGCAAAGTGGCGCAGCTGGGCGACCGGATCAATTCAAATCAGCTGGTGCGCGTCGATGGTCACCCGGTCAAACTGGCGGCGGAAGAAGAACAAGTCTGCCGCGTCATCGCTTATCACAAGCCGGAAGGCGAAATTTGTACCCGCACTGACCCTGATGGCCGCCCGACGGTGTTCGACCGCCTGCCGAATATCCGTGGCGCGCGCTGGATTGCCATAGGCCGTCTCGATATCAATACTTCAGGCTTATTACTGTTCACTACCGACGGTGAGCTGGCGAATCGTTTAATGCACCCGAAATTTGAAGTGGAACGCGAATATTCTGTACGGGTCTTTGGCGAAGTGAACGACGCTATTATTCAGCGCCTGCGTACCGGGGTTGAACTGGAAGACGGTAAAGCCAATTTCAAAAAAATTAAAGCCATGGGCGGTGAAGGCGTCAACCGCTGGTTTAACGTGGTGTTGACCGAAGGCCGCAACCGCGAAGTGCGTCGGATGTGGGAATCGCAAGGCACTGTGGTCAACCGTTTAATTCGCATCCGTTACGGTGATTTGTTATTGCCAAAGCATTTACCGGCCGGTGGTTACACCGAATTTGGTCTGGAAGAAGTGAATTACCTGCGTAAGCTGGTGCATCTGTCGCTGGAAACTGAGTCGCTGGCGAAGCCGGAAGACCGGGATGAGCGCCGCCGCCGCATGGCATCGATTAAACGCGCGGTGCGCAAGCATCAGGTTAATCAGAAACTGGGTGAAAAAGGCGAAAAGCCTGCACCTAAACCCAAAGCGGAAAAAGCCCGCAGCGATGAGAAAAAGCCGGGCAAAACCCCGTTTAAAGGCAAAAGCCGGACGCGTATCTGACTGCTTATCAGTAATTTCGCAGCAACAATAAAAAACGCAGCTTTCGCTGCGTTTTTTGTCGAAAAGGACCGGTTAATAATATTTGTCGAAAAGGACCGGTCAATAATAAATGTCTGAGCTTTGATGAATTTGCGGTTCGTCCTGTAATTCTTCAAAGCTGACCGCGAAATGCCGGTTCTGGTCATGTAAATCTGACAAATAAACGGCCCTGTCCTGTGCATCAATCCAGCTGACGACACCAGCGCCTTTTTTACTTTGACATACCATACCCAATTTGAGCTCTTGCACATTCATCATTGGCCTCCAGTTTTTCTGACAGAACTGTAACGTTAGACGCTTTTTTGTACAGATGTGTGATCCGACCAGTGCCTGGTGAAGCTAAGTTACGTATTTGCCAGCCAATTTATTTTTATGCAGTGGCGGAAACGTTCCTGTGCATGCAAGCAGCCTGTGACGCAGGTATTAGATAGAGGTAAATAATCACCAAACATCAACAGCCCCTAGCTCTTAAAATCAATTTTTTGGTGAATATTGACCCAGTTCTCCGGAAATTTGCCTTGTAGCACGTAAGAGAAAGCGATGAGTTCGGCGATCAGCACATAAAGCTCCGGCGGGATTTGATCGCCCAGTTCCATCCGCTGTAATAGCTGATTAAGTTGCTCATCTTCATGGATCAGCACACCATGTTCACGGGCCAGCGCGATAATGTCGTCGGCCAGATCGCCATGGCCTTTGGCGATGATCTTCGGTGCATTTTTACCGTCATAATGCAGCGCGACAGCGCTTTGCGGTTTGTCACTCATACCCGGACCTGCAATAAACTGGTACCGCGCTGATACAGATGTTCCGGAATTTTGCCAAGCTGACAGCCGGCTTCGGCGACTTGCAACCCCTGCATCGTCAGGCGGTCTTTAAATAGCGGTAAAAACTGGCCGGTGTCGGCGACAGTTTTTTCGTTGTCAGCGTAAAACTGCAGGCTGACCTCTTTGCCAATCAGCCGAACCTGCACCAGCATCTCGCCCTGGCTGCCCAAATCAAACTTCATCGTCAGCTGCCAGCAGCGTTGGCCGCTGCGCAGCTCTGCGCCCTCGGCTTCGCGCTCACTGACCGCCAGTTCAGCAAAGCGGCTTTCGCCGTTTTGTAGCAGCGGCAGCTGGATCAGCATCTGTTCCGGTTTTTGTTGTTGTGCCGGCGTGCTTTGTTGCTCCAGATTAGCAATTTGTGCACTTTGCAGCTGGCTGCTGTGGCCAGACAGCTGCCGCAGTAACTGCGCACTCTGGCTGCGGTCAAGCTGGCCAATCAGCTGCTGCAGTTTTTCTTTTTGCGGCGGATTTTGTCGCTCGGCAGGCAGCTGTGCCCCTAAGCGACCGAGTAATAACTGGATTGCAATCGCCAGACCACCTGCGACACTGGCAGGCTGCGCCGGCATTTGCAGCGGGTTGAATTGCAGTGCGGCGTTAATTTGCTGCATCAGCTGCTGCTGGCTTTGCAGTTTGGCAGCATCCGGATGCTGGGCGCGTAATTCCTGTAAGACCTGTCGCACTGCTGCCGGCAATACGGGGCTGTCCGCCAGCAAATCGGGTGAGTTTTGACTGAGTGGCAGCCATTGCCGCCACAAGTCGCGGCTATCGGTTTGCATTTGCTGTGCTGACATTGAACCCGATTGAACCGGCAAAAACTGGAATGGCCGGCTGATTTCGCTGACCGACAATTTGAGCTGCCGGGGTTCTGCCTGCGGTGTCAGTTCTAACTGCAGCTGACGAGAGTCTGGCTGTTTCAGTTGCCACTGCCAGCCTGGCGCGCTGCTGGCTGGTCCGGTGACCTTGGCTTGTGCCAACCAGGGTTTGATGTCGCTGCCGAGTTGTTCCGGCCAAATCTGCCGCGCTAATTGTGGGATTAATTGCCGGACTGCGGCCGGTGCTAAGGTGACGGATTGCCCGGATACCGGCTCTGATCTTGACATCAGCCCTGCAGGCACCGCCGCTTTTGCCATTTGTCCGGAACTCGCTGTCGATGGGCATGGCTCGCTACTCCGGCCAGAACCCGGTGTGATTTTGGGATCTGCGTTTTCTTTAAAGATTGCCGGTTGTGCCGGACCAGAGCGCGTAGTTTCGAGTTGCAGCTGCAGTTTGATTTGCCCCTGTTCGATGCCAAGTTGCAAACGCGCTGGCTGCGACTGCTGTTCCGGCCAGTGTTTTGCTGACGGCAAAGCCGTGATGTCAACATTCAGTGGCTGACCTTGCCCGAGGTGGATCTGCAACAGCTGGCCCTGGCGGGATAACTGCACCGGCCACTGCAGGCTCAGGTTATCGGTTTTGGCGAGTTGTTGCTGTGCCTGCACACTAAAATGCTGCTGAGGCCCTGGTGCCGGTTGCTGCAGCAACTGCAATAACTGGGCAGACTGCAACGGGATGGTCAGGGTTTTTCCGGCCAGACGTACTGTCAGCTGGAGCTGGTCAGTGCCTAGTGGCTGTAATTGCACAAAAACTTTGGTTTCCGTGGTTTTGCCATTGGCTTGAGCGATGGTGTTCGTCTGGTTTTCCGCACTGTTTTGTGTGGCCGGCGTCGCGGCCGCTATTAACTGCTGTGCCGTTTGCATAATTTGCTGTGCGGTATTGGTTGGCAGCGTTAGCTGTAGCGGGCCTTGTGGCGTCTGGATGCTGAGGCGCGCGTCCTGGTCACGGCCGATTTGCAGCAAGGCCTGATACAGCTGTGACGAGTCCAGCTTCAGGCTTTGCTCAATTTTTGCACCACTGCCAATTTGTAGCAGACTGTCGATATTGATCTGGTTCATATTTCAGGCGCTTAGCCTGTCCTGATGGTGAACGCACATTCGTATTCTAACGCCAATATGCTAATATGCCCGCGTTTTTTTCTGCGCCTACAGGTCGTATTTGCTGATGTTATTGTCTGCCCGTCAATTGAGTTGCATCCGCCAGGATCGCGTGCTGTTTGAACAGCTCGATCTGCAATTGCATGCCGGCGAAGTGCTGCAAATTGCCGGCAAAAATGGTGCGGGCAAAAGCTCATTGTTGCGGATTCTGGCCGGTCTTGTTGACCCTGAAGATGGCGAGATCTGTTATCAACAACAACCGCTCTCGCACAGCGCCGATGATTATGCTGACAATCTGTGTTTTATCGGTCATTTAGCCGGCGTGCAGCCACAGCTCACTGCGCTGGAAAATCTGGCTTTCTGGCGCGCCTGTTTTGCCTTAGCACCGGCCGATGACTGGGCATTGTTGGCGCAGCTTGGTTTAGCCGGACTTGAAGATATTCCGTGTCAGCAATTATCTGCGGGTCAGCAGCGCCGGGTGTCGCTGGCCAGGCTTTGGTTAACCACAGCGCAAATCTGGATTTTAGATGAGCCCTTTACCGCGCTGGACCAAGGCGCCATCGCTGCGCTGACCAGGCGTATCGCTGCGCATTGTGAAGCGGGCGGTGCTGTGTTGCTGACGTCGCACCAGCCGGTTGAAGTGCCTGGTCACGTCGTGCGCCAACTGACTTTGGAGTACCGCTGGTAATGAGTCATGCCAACGTGTTTCGCGCTACTTTCCAACGGGAACTGAAACTGTTGGCCCGGCAAAAAGCCGACTGGGTCAACCCTTTGTTATTCTTCATTATTATCCTGACTTTATTCCCGCTTGGCGTCGGTGCTAAACCGAATTTATTACGCGAAATCGCGCCCGGCGTGATTTGGATAGCCGCGCTGTTGTCGGTGTTATTAGGCGCAGAACGCCAGTTCCGCCAGGACTATCGCGACGGTGTGTTAGAACAATTAGTCTCGGCGCGCTCGCCATTAGTCGGATATAGCCTGGCTAAAATCGCCGCCGGTTGGCTGGGCAGCGGTTTGCCGTTGATTTTAGTGTCGCCGCTACTGGCATTATTTCTCGGTTTATCAACCGAGGCTTTAACCGCCGTGGTGCTGACTTTATTGCTCGGTACGCCGCTTTTAAGCTTGCTGTCGGCACTCGGCGCAGCGCTGACCTTGTCCGCCGACAAAGGCGGGATTTTATTGGCACTGATTATTCTGCCTCTGTATATTCCGTTACTGATTTTCGCCAGCGCAGCGGTGGAGCAGGCAAGTTTTGGCCTGAACTATCAGGCGCAATTGGCCGTACTGGCTGCGATGTTGTGCGTGGCGCTGGCATTGGTACCGCTTGCGGTACAAAAAGCATTAAAACTGAACGTGGGGTGATATGTTTAAGTGGCTTGATCCATATGCAAAACCACAAGTGTTATTTGCAACCTTACTTTGGTGGCAACGTTGGCTGATGCCGCTGTCTATTGTCGTATTACTTCTGGGCACTGTCTGGGGCCTGGGGTTTACGCCGGCGGATTATCAGCAGGGTGACTCTTACCGTATTATCCACGTGCATGTGCCGGCTGCCATTTGGTCGATGGGCGTGTATGCCTGGATGGCGATCGCAGCTTTTATCGCCTTAGTCTGGCAGGTGAAAACCGCCCAGTGGGCCATTGGTGCTATAGCGCCCATTGGTGCTGTGTATACGCTGATTGCGCTCTTTACCGGCGCAGCCTGGGGCAAGCCGATGTGGGGCACCTGGTGGGTCTGGGATGCACGCTTAACTTCTGAACTGATTCTGCTGTTTTTATTTTTAGGCGTGATGGCGCTGCAAAACGCTTTTGCCGACCGTCAGACCGGTGACAAGGCGGCTGCGGTGCTGGCCGTTGTCGGCGTGGTCAACCTGCCGATCATTCACTACTCGGTGGAGTGGTGGAACACGCTGCATCAGGGCGCCACTATTACCAAATTTGCCAAGCCATCGATGGACCCGTCGATGCTGTGGCCGTTGCTGATTTGTATTCTGGGATTTGCGCTGCTGTTTGGGGCTTTAACCTGCCTGCGGCTGCGTACCGCGATTTTGCAGCATGAAGCGCACCGGCCCTGGGTCCGGCAATATGTTCAGGAGCAGCAGCATGCCACAGTTTAATTTTGCCTCTTTTGCCGATTTTCTGGCGATGGGCGGTTATGGCTTTTTTGTCTGGTTGTCGTTTGGCGGCAGTGTTGCCGCTTTATTAGCGCTGGGTCTTTACAGCAAAAGACAACAACAACGGTTTATTCAGCAGCAGGCGAGCCGCGCTGCCCGTGAAGACCGGGTGCGGCAACATACGCAGGAGCAACAATGAATCCACGTCGTAAACAGCGGCTATTAGCCGTGAGCGGTATTCTGGTGTTATTAAGCGGTGGCGTCGGCGCAATGCTCTATGCGCTCAACGAAAATGTCGATTTGTTTTATACGCCGTCGCAGCTGATTGACGGCCTTGGCGAAGACAAGAAAAAACCTGTGGTCGGGCAGCGCCTGCGCATCGGCGGTATGGTAGTCAAAGGCTCGGTACGCCGTGACGAGCACAGTCTGAAAGTCAGTTTTGACCTGGTCGACACCGGCCCTGTTGTCACTGTGCATTACGACGGCATTTTGCCGGATTTATTCCGTGAGGGGCAGGGTATTGTCGCGCAAGGGACTTTGCTGGATGCCACGACTATTCAGGCCACTGAAGTGCTGGCCAAACATGATGAAAACTATATGCCACCTGAAGTCGCTGAAGCTGTCAAAGGCATCAAACATGTGGCGCCGAAACAAACTTACCCGGCAGGTACGCCCTGATGATTGCAGAAGTCGGACATCTCGCGCTTTGTTTTGCCCTCGCTTTATCGCTGATCCTGGCGTTATTTCCACTTTATGGCAGTTATAAAGGTGCTGCCGGCCCGGTGTTGTTAGCCCGCCCGGCCGCGGTGTTATTGTTTTTACTGACCGCAGTGTCCTTTGCTGCACTCTGTTATGCCTTTTGGATCAACGACTTCACAGTCGCTTATGTCGCGAATAACTCCAATAGTCTGCTGCCCTGGTATTACCGCTTAACGGCGGTCTGGGGCTCGCATGAAGGTTCGATGTTGTTGTGGGTGCTGATGTTGTCCGGTTGGACTGCCGCAGTCGCGTTGTTGTCAAACAGCCTGCCACTGATTTTACAGGGCCGTATTCTGGGTGTGCTGGGTTTTGTTAACGTCGGGTTTTATGCCTTTGTGCTGCTGATGTCGAACCCCTTTGAACGCACATTGCCGTTTTTCCCGGTCGATGGCCGTGACCTCAATCCGCTGCTGCAGGATTTTGGCATGATCATCCATCCGCCGTTGCTGTATATGGGTTACGTCGGTTTTGCTGTGTCTTTTGCTTTTGCTATCGCGGCATTACTGGGCGGGCGTTTTGACGCCAACTGGGCGCGCTGGGCCCGGCCCTGGACTTTAGCGGCCTGGTTGTTTTTGACGCTCGGCATCATGCTCGGCAGCTGGTGGGCGTACAACGAACTGGGCTGGGGCGGCTGGTGGTTCTGGGATCCGGTGGAAAATGCTTCCCTGATGCCCTGGTTAGTCGGCACGGCACTCCTCCATTCATTGGCGGTCACCGAAAAACGCGGCACCTTTAAATCCTGGACAGTGCTGCTGGCCATTGCGGCATTTTCGTTAAGTTTATTAGGCGCTTTTTTAGTGCGCTCCGGTGTGCTGGTGTCGGTGCATGCTTTTGCCACAGATCCGAGCCGCGGTTTATTCCTGCTGGCGTTTTTGTTGGTCGTGGTCGGCGGTTCATTGCTGCTGTATGGCCTTAGAATGCATGCGGTGCGCTCGCAGGCGCGTTATCAGCTGTTTTCGCGCGAAGTGCTGCTGTGGGGCAATAACGTCTTTTTACTGACTGCCACGCTGGTGGTATTTCTCGGTACTTTGTATCCGCTGTTTCACAAAGAGCTGGGGCTTGGCTCTATCTCCATCGGCGAGCCGTTTTTTAATTCGATTTTCCAGTATCTGGCCATCCCATTTGCGCTGTTACTAGGCCTCGCGCCTTGGGTGCGCTGGAAACAACAACAATGGCAACCGCTGTTAAAACCACTGAGCCTGTGGCTGGTTGGCGCTTTAGTGCTGGCTGTTGGTGTGCTGAGCATGTATCAGACACCTGCGGCGAATCTGGCGCTGCTTGGTCTGTTATTGGGTGCCTGGGTCACCATGGCCACTATCGGCGAAATTCAGCAAAAAGCCGCCCAGCTCGGTGGTATACCTGGTTTGTTTAAACTGCAGGCCAGCCATTGGGGCATGGTGCTGGGGCATTTAGGTTTTGCCATGCTGGTGGTCGGTATTGCGATGACCAAAACCTTCAGCGTCGAAAAAGACGTGCGGATGAAGATTGGCGACAGTGTCGAACTCAACGGCTACACCTTTATGTTGAGCGAAGTCTATGCGTTAAATGGGCCGAATTACGGCGGCCAGGCAGCAGAGCTGGAGGTATTCCAGCATGGTGAAAAAGTGACGCATCTGCACGCCGAGAAACGCTTTTATCCGGTGACGCGCGCGGTGATGACCGAAGCTGCTGTGCACGCACGTTTAAGCCGTGATTTGTATGTCGCACTGGGTGAGGAATTATCCGGTCCGTCCTGGGCGCTGCGGGTTTATGTCAAACCTTATGTGCGCTGGATTTGGCTTGGTGCCATTCTGATGGCTTTGGGTGGCCTGGTGTCGTTGTCGGATAAAAGGTACCGGCGTAAAGCCGCTGTCAAGGCGGAAACAGGAGCCAAAGCCCATGCGTAAAGCCTTGTTTTATGTGCCTTTAGCGGCTTTTTTAGCGCTGTCGTTGTTTTTACTCAGCGGGCTTTTTTCTGATCCGCGCGACCATGGCTCGGCGCTGATTGAAAAACCGCTGCCGGCTTTTAGTTTACCGGACCTGCAGCAACCGACGCGATTAGTCACGGCTGCCGATTTAAAAGGCGAAGTCACGCTGCTAAACGTCTGGGGCTTATGGTGCCCGACCTGTAATGCAGAGCTTGGTTTTTTAACTGAATTGCGCCAGCAAGGCGTCAGAATCGTCGGGTTGTATTATGTGCAGCCAGTCGATGCCGCTTTTGGCGATACTTTTGATATCAACACATTACGTCTGGATGTGCAGGATAAACTGGCTGAGCAAGGCGACCCGTATCTGCTGAATATCGTCGATGAAAAGCGCTCGCTGATTTTTGATTTAGGCGTGACCGGCGCGCCTGAAACTTTTTTAATCGACCGTAATGGCGTGATCCGCCATCACCATGTCGGCGATATTAATCCGCAGAACTGGCCAAAAATTCAGCAGCTGTATCAGCAGTTACAGCAAGGAGGCAGCGATGCGCCTTAATGGATTGCTATTGTCAGTGCTGCTGTTGGCGTTGCCAGCCAGTGCGACCGAAGATTTGCTGCAGTTCGAATCTGCAGAACAACAACAGCTCTATCGCCAGCTGACCGCTGAGCTGCGTTGCCCAAAATGTCAGAACCAGAATATCGCTGACTCTAACGCGGTGGTTGCGGTGGATATGCGCAATAAAACGCTGGAGCTGGTACGTCAGGGCCAAAGTCACGACGAAGTGATCGACTACATGAAACAGCGCTACGGCGATTTTGTGCATTATCAGCCGCCAGTGCAGCTGAGTACTATCTGGTTGTGGCTGTTGCCACTGCTGGCGGTGTTGGCACTGGGCTGGACAGTGTTTCGCCGCAGTGACAGCAGTCAAACCGCTGTTGTTGGTCATGCCGATGAACAGCCTGATCACAGTGACTTAGACGCACAGTTACAAGCAATGATTGACGAAGCGACCGCTGCCAACCGGCAGCAGCCGAAGGAGTAACAGGCCATGTTGATGAATTTAGCGATTGTGGCAGCCCTGTTGCTGGCAGTATCTGCGTTGATGTTATGTTGGCCACGGCAGATGAAAGCCGGCCAGCAATTGGACCGGAAAAGTTTGTTTGCCGAAAAGCTGGCGCTGCTCACCGATGCCCGCGAGCTCGGTGAACTGTCCGAACAGGATTTTGCCATCGCAGCCGCGGAACTTAAAAGTCAGTTTCTGGCGCCATTGCCGGATGCTCAGCAACTGCAGGGCCACTCAACTCGCAGTGGCTGGCTGGCTTTTGGTCTGTTGGTGGTCCTGACCTCAGCTGCCTATGTCCTGACCGGCCAATATCGTGAGTTACAACACTGGCAGCAGGCGCAAGACAATCTGGCCAGCTTTGGTGAACGGGCATTGCTGGGCAAAGGCGAAGCGCTGAACGATAAAGAGCTGGCGCAATTTGCGCTGGCGCTGCGCACCAAGCTCGCCGACACCGGCGATGATGCCGTGGCCTGGTTTGTGTTAGGTCGTATCTGGTTTAGTCAGGGGCAAGTGCCGGAATCTATTGAAGCTTTTGAAAAGGCGCTCAGCCTGACGCCTGAACGCACCAACTTACTCATTAGTTACGCGCAGGCTTTATTAGTCGAAGGCTCAGAAGAGAATGTCAAAAAGGCCGCGCAAAGTTTAGGTGTGGTGCTGAGTAAAGATGCCGGCAATATCGACGCGCTGTCGATGTTGGCGTTAATAGCTCAGCAACGTGGCGATACCAAAGAAGCCCGCGCCGCCTGGGAAGTGTTACTGGCACAACTGCCTAAAGACGACCCGCGTTATGCACAGGTGCAACAGCAGCTGGCGCAGCTGGAGCTTCAACCTCAAGTGTCTCAGCAACAAGCTTCGCAGCAAAACGGTGAAACACCGGACGGTCCTGTGTTAAATGTGACTTTGACCATCCCGCAAGCAGTCGCTGATGCCAATGCCGGTGCGACTTTGTTTGTGTTTGCTCGCGCCACTGAAGGCATGTCGTTGCCGGTTGCTGTGCAAAAATTGACGTTGAAAGCCGGCACAATGCAAATTCAACTCGATAACAGCCACAGCATGCAAAGCGGCTGGAACTTATCGGCAGTGAAAAGCGTCACAGTGGGGGCTCGTATCAGCCGCAGCGGTTCAGCCACGCCGGATCCGACTGATCTGCAGCTAAAATCGGCAGAATTAAGCTTGTCGGCAACGCCGCAGCAGGTGGATTTAAGTTTCTGACCACCGCGAGCATGAATAACTGAGTGAAAATACGGCAAAATCGTGTAAAAACTGCAGTGAGCAGTGATCCACGACCGCGGCGCAGGGTATAATCCCGCGCCTTTTTTCTTATTGCAACAGGACGCAACATGCATTTCATCAAAACTGCAGCGCTGCTGCTGACGCTGTTACTGGCAGGTTGTGCCAGCAAACCAGAATCGGCCAATACGGCATCCAATGACCCGCGTGATCCGCTGGAGTCGGTCAACCGCAAAACCTGGACGCTGAACTACGAATACCTCGACCCTTATCTGCTGCGTCCGGCCACAGTTGGTTACATGACAGTGACGCCAAAGCCAGTACGCACTGGTTTGGCCAATATGGTGCAAAACCTCGATGAACCGGCCAGTTTTATCAATGCCGTGCTGCAAGGTAAACCAAAAAGCTCAGCCATTTCTGCTGGCCGTTTCCTGGTGAACAGTACCGTCGGCGTGCTGGGGTTCTTTGATGTGGCGTCTCACTTTGAATTACCGCTGCAAAACGAAGATTTCAGCCAGACGCTGGGCGTTTGGGGTGTTGGTCACGGCCCTTACGTGATGGTGCCAGGCATGGGCCCAACCACAGTGCGCGACGCCACAGGCCGGGTGGTTGATAACCTGTATTTCCCGTTGGCACTGTTAAACACGCCGTTGTCGATTGGCCGTTTTGTCATCAGTGCGCTCGATGGCCGCGAACAGCTGATGGCGCAGGAAAAACTGTTAAACGATTCGCTCGACCCTTATCTGTTTGTTCGTGATGCTTATTTCCAGCGTCAGGATTACAAACAATATGACGGCAATCCACCGCAGGCTGAAGTCGATGAAGAGGCGTTAGAAGCCTTTATCGAATAGCCGGTTGCCGCAAACGCCGGGCTGACCAGTGCAGCCCGGCTTTTCATTTCTGCTCAGCTGCGGTATAAACGGCTGGCAAAAATCAGAAACACCCGCGTCTTATAATTATTAGAAACAGGAAACCACCATGACCCAAACCCCTGTGACTCAGCCACAGCCTGCGCTGCTGTGCTGCAAGATGAACCGGAGCTGCCGATGAACCAGGTAGCAGCTAAACAATTTGATACGTTGTGGGGCCACCCCAAACCGCTGTGGATGTTATTCATGGCAGAATTTTGGGAGCGTTTTGCCTTTTACGGCATCCGTTGGGCGTTAACGCTGTATATCGTTGCGCAGTTTTATGAAGGCAATGCCGCTGGTGAAGCTGACGCCAGCCGTTATTACGGTGCCTATCTGGCGCTGGTATATGCCACTGCGATTTTCGGTGGTTATGTCGCTGACCGGGTGATTGGTTATCAGCGCTCGATATTACTTGGCGCTGTGGTGATGTCGATTGGTCTCTTTATGATCATGATCCCAAGCCTTGAGCTGTTCTTGCTGGGCCTTGCAGTGATTGTGGTTGGTAATGGTCTGTTTAAGCCGAATATCTCGTCGCTGGTTGGTCAGCTGTACGAACAAGGTGATGACCGCCGCGACCGTGGTTTCACCATTTTTTATATGGGGATTAACCTTGGTGGTATGTTGTCGCCGTTAATCACCGGCTGGTTAGCCAGTGAAATTTTTGGCACGCCACAACATCAGAACTACAAAGCAGTGTTTGGCGCTGCCGGTGTGGGTATGTTGTTAAGCACCATCTGGTTTTATATCGGCCGTGCCCAGTTAAAAGGCATTGGCGTGGTGCCGGAAGATAAACCGGCCGGTAAAATGCTGGCTTACGTTATTGCGGGTATTGTTGTGGCAATACCGACAGTCTATTTCCTGATGGCCGGCATGGGTGCGCAAACCTTAGCCTGGGTCCTCGGCGTGTTGTTTATCATTGTTGCGCTGATGCTGCTGGTGGAAGGCAAACAAAACGGCACAGTGCAGATGCATCGTGTTTGTGCCTTGCTGCTGTTATTCGGTTTTAACGTAACCTTCTGGATGTTCTTTGAACAGGCTGGTAGTTCCTTTACTTTCCTCGCCCAGAATCTGGTGAATCGCGATGTATTCGGTGATGCCAGTTTTATCTTCCCAACCGGTTGGTTCCAGTCAGTAAACTCGCTGGCGATTATTGTGTTTGCCCCTATCGTCAGTGCGGTCTGGTATTTCACCAGTAAACGCAAAATGGAACCGACTATTCCGTTTAAGTTTGGTCTGGGTTTACTTGGCAACGCCTTAGGCTTTTTAGTGCTGATGTACGCCTTGACGCAACTGGTTGATGGCAATGGTCTGATCCCATTATGGCCGCTGGTACTATGTTATGTGCTGCAGTCAATTGGTGAGCTGTGTTTGTCACCGATCGGCCTGTCTATGGTCACCAAGCTGGCCCCAGTACGTTATGTCGGCCTCGCGATGGGTGCCTGGTTCTTATCAGTAGCAACTGGTAATAACTTGTCAGGCCTGCTGGCTGGTGAAATTTCCGGTGAAACCGGCATGACAGTGCAATCTGCATTAGCGGGCTTTAGCTTCAGCTTCTATCTGCTGTTAGGTGCCGGTATTGTGCTGCTGGTGATTTCGCCGTTGATTAATAAACTGATGCATGGCGTGAAATAACGCTGCTGCGTCAAATAAAAAAGCGCCGGTTGGCGCTTTTTTTATGACTGACGTCTGTAGTGACTATAACTGCAGCTGCCGCCGCGCCTGTGTCAACAATGGGCGGACTAATGCAAAAGTGACTGGTCTGGTCAGCAGCGGATACAGCAGCACCAGCGCCACCGCAAAACCAATGCCTTGCCAGATGTTGTCAGCACGGGCGATCAGCATAAAGGGTGGGATTAACACACAAAGCTTCCAGACATTGAGGATAAGCTTCTGCGGCGTCGGCAGCTGATCAGAGGCCCGGCGTAAAACCGCCATCCGGTCGCGAAAATTCAGTTGCTGCAGTTCAGGTAAAGCACGACTGTTCCAGAACATAACATACCTTTATTCATTCAATTTACCGGTTATACGCGGTAGCGGCTGCCGCAGATTAGCCAGAATCAAGCCCGCCAAAAACCGCGTCGCCGGAAATAACAAAGGCCGGTACGCCGGCCTTTGGATGATGCAGCCCCAGATTAAGCGAGTTTGGCCAAAATCTCTGCCACCACGTCATCAATCGACAACAGCGATTTTTCGCCGCTGCGACGGTTTTTGTACTCGACCTGACGCTCATCCAGATTGCGCTCGCCAATGACGATATGGTGCGGCACACCAAGCAGCTCCATATCAGCGAACATCACACCCGGCCGCTCTTTACGGTCGTCGAATAACACTTCTACACCGGCCGCGGTCAGCGCCTGGTAGAGCGCTTCGGCGGTGTCCTGAATGCGCACAGATTTATGCATATTCATCGGCACTAAAGCGACCTGGAATGGTGCGATAGCGGCAGGCCAGATGATGCCGTATTGGTCATGGTTCTGTTCAATCGCCGCCGCCACAATACGGGACACGCCGACGCCATAACAGCCCATCGTCATGATCTGATGTTTGCCTTCTTCATTCAACACGCCGGCTTTCATCGCTGCGGCGTAACGGTCGCCGAGCTGGAAGATATGACCCACTTCAATACCACGTTTAATCACTAAGTGACCTTTGCCACAAGGGCTTGGGTCACCTTCGACCACATTACGCAGGTCAGCGACTTCATAAGCTGCGATGTCGCGGTCGAAGTTGACGCCGGTTAAGTGATAACCATCTTTATTGGCGCCACAAACAAAGTTTGCCAGCACAGCGGCACTGCGATCAGCAACGATACGAATAGATAAACCAACCGGGCCCAGTGAGCCGGCTGAGGCGCCGGTGACGGCACGGATGTCGGCTTCAGAGGCAAAGGTCAGCGGGCTTTGGATGCCGGCCAGTTTCTCCGCTTTGATTTCGTTCAGGTCATGGTCACCGCGTAATAACAGTGCGACCAGCGGCTGCGGGCCTTTTTCATCTGTGCGCTCGCCGTACACCAATAATGTTTTGATGATTTGGCTGGCGTCAACGGCCAACAATGCGGCAACTTCAGCGATAGTGCCGGCATTTGGTGTGGCGATTTCTGTGACAGGCGCTGTCGCTGGAGGCCGTGGCGTGGTCGGGGCCAGTGCTTCGGCTTTTTCGATGTTGGCCGCATAATCGCTGGCATCAGAAAACACGATGGCATCTTCACCTGATGAGGCCAGGACGTGGAATTCGTGGGAGACAGCGCCACCGATGGCGCCGGTGTCTGCCAAGACCGGGCGGAACTCAAGGCCTAAACGGGTAAAGATATTGCTGTAGGCCTGATACATCGCCTGATAGGTTTTTTCCAGACATTCCTGACTCAGGTGGAAAGAGTAGGCATCTTTCATCAGGAATTCACGCGCGCGCATCACACCAAAACGTGGCCGGCGTTCGTCGCGGAATTTGGTCTGGATTTGGTACAAATTCAGTGGCAGCTGTTTGTAGCTGCTGACTTCTTTGCGCACCAGGTCAGTGATGACTTCTTCATGGGTTGGGCCCAGAACAAAGTCACGCTGGTGGCGGTCTTTAAAACGCAGTAATTCTGCGTCCATTTTTTCCCAGCGGCCGGATTCCTGCCAGAGTTCAGCCGGTTGCACCATCGGCATCAGCACCTCAATAGCGCCGGCTTTGTTCATTTCTTCACGGACAATAGCTTCAACTTTGCGCAGCACCCGGATGCCGTTCGGCAGCCAGGTGTACATGCCGGACGCTTCACGGCGGATCATGCCGGCACGCAGCATCAACTGATGGCTGATAATTTCGGCATCGGCCGGCGTTTCTTTTAAGGTGGATAACAGGTACTGACTGGTGCGCATTGCTGAGTTCACTCTGAAATACAAATAATTTGGCCCTATTCTAACAAGGGGTTTAGTCGGGCAGAAGGGTGATTTGCTGTTTTCTCAAACCTGATTGTACTTGCTGGCCGGCGCCCATGCCGCCAAGGCTGTATACCTCACCGTCGATTTCGATAAGATTGCGCAAGTCCATGACCGCTTCAGTGGTTTTTCCACGCCGCCATTTTTGTGTTGCGAGCTGATATAACCAGACCTGATTGTCCGGTTCAGCTGGTTTGCCGTTGTAACCGATGCCGTTGTAATTGTAAGGCGTGGAGCTGCCACCAATAAAAGCCAGATAACGCTCGCCGTCGACAGCAACCGGCAGTGCGGCCTGACGGTAACGTGCGGTGCCGGTTGGATGCGGGATAGCTTTCCAGCTGATTTTGCGCGCATTGCTGCTGTCGATATCGCCACGATAACAGGCCGGGCTTGCGACATAGCTGCGCTCGCCCGCTGGATTTAACGCGGTGGCAACGCCGTCACAGACCACCATGACATTGCCGTCAATTGCACCCGCATGGCCAAACACCGGAGTGCCGGGGAAAGGTGTCGCCTGAGACCATTTTTGCGTGAAGTTATCAAATACCTGCACCAGGTTAATGTTGCCGTCGTTATGCCAGCCGCTGATGAGGTAGATATAACGGCTCTGATAAGCAAGGGCGACACTGTCGTCGACCGCCACCGGCATATCCGGCAATTTGGTGTAGTTTTTACTGATCACACTAAAACGATAGCTGTCCGGCTGTGTGACTTCTGTACCATCGCGGGCCACAGAATAACCACCAAACAGATAAAAGTTTTGTTCCAGCACAGTCGCCGTCATCGCGAGACGGCTATTGTGGCCAAGACTATTGGGTACATTCGGCAATTTTTGCCAGCTGCTGTCGCCGGCTAGCAACATCCAGGCTTTGCTGTGGGCGTCGGCAGCCGTTTTGCCTTCGCCAAGCCCGGCGAAACTGGCAACATAAGTTTTACCGCGGATAGTAGTCGTTAAAACCGGATTATTACTGACCGGCTCCGGTAACGGCGGCAGCGTCTGCGCCAGGGCTGGTGTCAGCAGCAGGCTCAGCAGTAACGTGCTGTTCAGGGAGTACGAAAATGTCGGTAACGTGGTTGTGGTTGCCATCGACTGTCCATTTGATGTTGTAGTGATACAAAGTCATACCATAAGTTTGTAAGTCTTCGCGCTGTTTTTTATATGGTGGCCGCGGGTCCTGTTTCAACACTTTTTCGATAAACAGCTGCAGGTGTGGATATTGACGCTGCTTTTGACAAAACTGCACAGCTGCCTCACTGAAACTGACCGTCATCGCAGTTTCTGGCGCAGCATCAGCAAAACCGCTCAACGCATCTGGTAAAGAATCTGAATAGGGCAGATACGGCTTGATGTCTAATACGGGGGTACCATCAAGCAGATCAATGCCGGATAAATGTAATACCAGTAATTCGCCGCGCCGGCTGACACCTTCCAGTTTGACCACAGACAAACCAATCGGATTGGGCCTGAAAGTGGCGCGGGTAGCAAACACACCTTTTTTGGTATTACCGCCAAGGCGCGGTGGCCGCACCATGGGTGACCAGCCTTTGTCCGCCGTTTCGTGGAACACAAACACCAGCCACAAGTGCGAAAAAGCTTCGATGCCGCGCACTATCGCATCATCGGCATAAGGCGGATGCAAAACCAGTTCCCCGCGCGCTTCCGGAATAAGGCCTGGCTGGCGTGGAATGGCAAATTTCTGTTTATAAGGCGACTGGATAAATCCGAGCGCCGGGAAGTTAAATGTATGGTCCATGGGCAGAACAACAATCTCTCTCTGGTATCTTCTGACATTATCCGGTGCTGCTGGGCAAACAACAAGGTTCAGCCGCTTCGGATGCAGAAGTGCTTGCTCTTGGCTGTCTGGGTGTCTAGAGTGATTTGTTTGCCAATGAAGTAGAGAGTTGTGATTCGATGGAACAGAAAACACTATTGATTGAATGCCCGGATTCAAAAGGCCTGATCGCACAAATTACCAATATTTGTTACAAGCATCAGCTGAATATCACCCGCAATACCGAATATGTCGACCCGGATTCCGGCCGCTTTTATATGCGCACTCAGCTCGAAGGCATATTCAATGATCATACATTGTTGCTGGACCTGGACCGCGCTTTGCCTCACGGCAGTGAACGGCAATTAGTGGGCACCGCAAAAAAACGTGTGGTGATTCTGGTCACCAAAGAAGCACATTGTCTCGGCGATATTCTGATGAAAGTGTTTGATGGCTCGCTGGAGCTGGATATTGCGGCAGTTATCGGTAATCACCCACATTTGCAGGCACTGACGGAAAAATTCGACCTGCCTTATCATTTTATTGATCATCAGGGCGTAAGCCGGGTAGAACATGAACAATTATTAGCGGCACAGATCGCACAGTATCAGCCGGATTATCTGGTGCTGGCCAAGTTTATGCGCGTATTAAGCCCGGATTTTGTTGCTGCCTATCCAAATCGAATCATCAATATCCATCATAGTTTTCTACCGGCGTTTATCGGTGCTCATCCTTATCGCCAGGCCTTTAATCGCGGCGTGAAGATCATTGGCGCAACCGCGCATTTTGTCACCGATCATCTGGATGAAGGGCCAATCATCAAGCAAATGGTAACTAATGTTGACCACACATATAGTGCAAAAGATATGGCAAAAGCCGGCCGAGATGTGGAAAAAAATGTGCTGACCAAAGCGCTGGAACTGGTGGTTGAAGACCGGGTGTTTGTACACGGCAATAAAACCGTCATACTCTGAAAAACAATATGAGGATCCACAATGCAGCCAAGAACAGTAGAGTTTCGTTTTCTGGCCGAACCAACCCATGTCAACTTTGGCGGCAAAGTGCATGGTGGCATGGTGATGAAATGGCTGGATCAGGCTGCATATGCCTGTGCCGCGCGCTGGAGCGGGCTGTATTGCGTCACTGTGTCGGTGGGGACTATTCGCTTTCGTCGGCCTATTCTGGTCGGTCATTTAGTGGAACTGGAAGCTAAAGTGGTGCACACCGGTAGTACCAGCATGCATATTTTTGTGCAGGTGCGCTCTGGTGACAGTAAAAGTGGCGAGTTGGCGGAAACCAATCACTGCATCATCACCTTTGTTGCACTGGACGAGCAGGGCAATACGGCCAAAGTCCCGGCCTGGGTGCCGGAAACCGCCGAAGATCAGTTTCTCGAACGATATGCCATTCAAATGAAGCAGTTTTCCCAGACTGTCGAACAGCAAATGCTGGATTTCTATCAGGAGCAGCAGCATGCAAATTAAAGCGTATTGGCTCAGTGCGTTGCTATTTGTTGTTGGTCCTTTATCTGCAGCAGAGCAGCTCACACTCAGTGCGGAATTGGAGCCACTGCGGCCTTATATCGGTAAAACCTGGCGCGGTCTGTTGTCACAGCCGGGACAACCGGAAATGATTGATATCAGCCGTTGGGAACGGGCGCTGAATGGTACAGCGATTAAAATCATTCACTCGGTGAATCAAGGGGAATATGGTGGTGAGACGATGCTGTTTTATGACAAGAAACAGCAGGCGCTGGTTTATTATTATTTCACCACCGCCGGTTTTTATACGCATGGCACTATGTCGGTAGACAGCAAAACGAAGACGCTGACAGCGGAAGAAACGGTGGAAAATAATGCCAACGGCATTACCAAAGTTCGTTCTTCATCGAAGTTAGCTGACACCACACTGACAACGACCTCAGAATATCTGCAGCAAGGCAAATGGGTCGCGGGTCACAGTGCCGTCTATACAGAGGCACCGGATGCGCAGGTTGTATTTAAATAACTATTTGTCTTTCAGATCGTCGGTCATATCCAGCGCATAGATATTGTCGATTTGGTCGGCGCTGGAGTGGCTGACTTTTAAATCTTTCACCCGGCCGTTGCGCAGGCTATACACCCAGCCGTGCACTGCCAGTTCTTGGCCACGGTCCCAGGCATCCTGCACCACACTGGTATGACACACATTACGCACTTGCTCCATGACATTGAGTTCGCACATGCGGTTTTGCCGCTCTGCTTCCGTTTCCAGCGCCTCAAGTTCTGCTTTGTGCATGGTGTAAATGTCTTTGATATTACGTAGCCAGTTATCCACCAGGCCGACTTTTTGTTTACTAATAGCAGCATTAATGCCACCACAGCCGTAATGGCCACAGACGATGATATGTTTCACTTTCAGAACATCAATGGCGTATTGCAATACAGACAAACAATTGATGTCTGCATGCAGTACCAGATTGGCGACGTTACGATGCACAAATAACTCACCTGGTAATAAACCAACAATATCATTGGCCGGAACCCGACTGTCTGAACAGCCGATCCAAAGATACTCAGGTGCTTGTTGTGCCGACAATTTCTTGAAAAATCCTGGCGCTTCCCGCTCGATACGGTCAGCCCATGCCTTATTGTTTTCGAACAAGTGTTGTAAAGATTGCATCTCAGATCCCCGGACAAATTTGGGCTAAGATACCTGAATTCGGCTCAAATGCCAGCACCGACCAGCTAGGATTCTTGTAATCTGCTGTGGAAATTATTATATCCCCATTTCTTTTTTTATTGAATATCACTAAGATGTCGTCAGATATTATATCGCTAACATAGAAGGTTCGCTGTATGTCATTATTACTTGATAAACGTGAGTTAAAAAAAGCAGCAAAAGAGTTGTCTGTATTAAAATTACAGGAAGTAATTGATGTATTAAAATCGGTACTGGATGAGCGGCAAAAAGAATCTGAAGTCTTGGAAAAAGTGCGCGAATTCGCCCGTGCTCAAGGCTTCACGCTAGAACAGCTGGGTTACAAATTAAATGCCGAAGGCACCGTTGTATTGAATCAGGAAGAAGAAGTACAACAGGATGATGCCAAACGTCCGGTGAAGCCAAAGTTCAAAACAATTAATAAAGAAAGCCAGTTCTTCTACGTTGAAAATGGTCAGTTGCAGTTGCTGAAAACTCATACGATGAAAAAAGCACTGAACGACAAAGGTATTGACGTAGTTCCTTTCTCAAAAGTTGAGAAGAAATATGTGAAACAGATCGACGCTCTGTTAGCTGAAGCAGGTAGCCAGGCGCTGCTGAACTATAATGCTAAAGTTGACGTGTGGAATGAGTGGGCTGCGGCGCATCATGAAGAGATCCTGACTAAGCGTTAATAGGCGACGCGAAATATCAGTTAAAAAAAACAGGAGCTAAAAGCTCCTGTTTTTTTATGCCTGATCGTGATGGGTGGCTGGTTACTTCGGCTGCGCATCCAGCGACTGGCCATTGATATGCACGCTTTGGTCTGACATCAGATACAGATACAGCGGCATAATCTCGGCCGGCGTTTTGAGCAGGCGCTGATCTTCACCCGGATATGCGGCATTGCGCATTTTGGTGCGCGTGGCACCGGGATTGATACAGTTCGTGCGGATAGTTGAATGCTCGTACTCATCAGCAATCAGCTGCATCAATCCTTCGGTGGCAAATTTTGACACCGCATAAGGCCCCCAGTAAGCGCGGGCTTTTTTCCCAACGCCGGATGACGTAAAGACCAGCGACGCCTGAGGTGCCAGTGCCATCACAGGTAATAAAGCTTGCGTCATCAGCATCGCGCCTGTCACGTTGACCTGCATAATTTTCTGCCAGGTTTCCAGATCGATATGCTCAAAAGGTGTCAACACGCCAAGCATACCGGCATTGTGTAACAGACCATCGAGTTTGCCGAATTCTGCTTTAATAGTATTCGCCATGTCGGTGTAATGTTGTTTGGTGGCACCGTTTAAATCCAGCGGCACTATCGCCGGCTCCGGCGCACCGCTGGCGACGATTTCATCGTATACGGCTTCGAGTTTTTTTGTGGTTTTGCCAAGCAGGATCACTGTCGCGCCGGCTAGAGCAAAAGAGAGCGCGGCCTGACGGCCAATACCGTCACCGGCACCAGTGACTAAAATCGTTTTACCTGCCAGTTCATCTGGCTTTGCCTGAAAATTATGCATGAGAAAACAACCTGTGCAGCTGCTGAAATCGCGCGCAGAATACAGGGTTGTCAGGCTTTTTGCACCTTTCTTCAGAGAACTGCAGATTAGCCCTAGCGAATTTTTTCTGATTGGGTTAAGTTTAACTGGTCGTAGCTGTTACCAGTCTACACAAAGGAATTTTAATCTGCAGCCTAGCTAAGCTGCGGAAATATAATAAAAAATCAGGACACGGGGAGAACGTATGAAGAAGCTTCTGATTAGCCTGGCGGTGACCAGCGCGCTTGGGCTGACCGGCTGTGGTGGTGACTCACTGAATGATATCAAACAAGATACGGCAAATAATGACCAGGTTCTGGTTCCTGCCAGTCGTGTGGTGTTTGATCCTACCGCCAGTAAAGTATCTGTGCCGAATGACTTGTTGTTTCAGGGCACCACAGACGGCACTTTAGTGATGCCGGGTGAAGCGGCTGCCACACCGAACTACACAGACCCACAAACGGCATTGGGTGCGCTTGATGGCTGGTCAACCCAGAATCCGTTTAGCATCGAACTGGCCTTTGCCGGTGGTGTCAGTCTGGACGCAGCCAGTGCGGCACGCCCAGATTCAGTTCGTCTCGTTGAAGTGTTAATGGGTGACCCGGCTTCAACTGATGCTTCTTGCCGCACAGTACCACGCGGCGTGGCTTGTAAAGCTGTTGGCCAGCTGACTTATGGTCAGGATTTTGTGACTAAGGCCGTTGGCAATAATGTCGCAGTGATCCCGTTAAAACCGCTAAAACCAGCTACCACATATATTCTGGTGCTGACAAATAACCTGAAAGATTCTGAAGGCCGCAGTGTGTTGCCATCTACCACTTACGAGCTGGTGAAACAGGATCTGGCGACAATGCCGCTTGGCTCTGAAGCACAACGTGCATTGCAAGGCGTAATCAACAGCTTTGAAAATGCAGTGTCGACACAGTCTATTGCGAAAGACTCTATTATTTATACCGCAGCCATAACGACTCAATCGACGGCAAACGTGCTGGCCACAGTGAAACAACTGATGCTGCCAAGTGCACTCAATGGCAATACACCGCCAAAAGTTGTAGTGCAGAATACCGGTAAACTGGTGTCTGATATTTTATTCCCAGGCGCGACTATTCCGGACAATCCGGCTGACCCGCGGTTTGCCTTTAAACTGGCACAATATTATGCCGGTACTATCAGTCTGCCATATTATTTGGGCGTTTCTTCAGCTGCAGCACCAACTGCGGCGCTGAACACACGTTGGACTGGACGCTGCGATAGTGGCGCGATGATCGCGGCATTAACAGATGCACAAAAAACTGCACTGGAAGCGGGTATTACCACGCCGGCACAGCTGCAGAACGATGCGGTCTGTAAAGGCGCCAGTGGTGGTGCTTTACGTGATTTTGGCATCGATAAACAACGCCATCTGACTAAATTTAACGTCGTGCCGAAAGTCAATTCAGTGCAGACTCTGCAGGTGCAGATGACAGTCCCGGTCGAAGCATTTGGTCTGAAAAAGCCGGAAGCTGGCTGGCCTGTGGTGATTTTGCAGCATGGTATTACCGGCTGTAAAGAAAGCATGCTGGCCATCACTGGGGCGTTGTCGTCACAAGGCTTTGCCACTGTGGCGATCGACCATCCATTACACGGCAGTCGCGGTTTTGACGTGAACGGTGATGGCAAAAAAGATATCACTGCATCCGGAGCTTATTGCCAGGAATCTGGCAACGCCACTGTCTATATGAATTTAGCGGATATGCTGGTTACCCGCGATAACCTGCGTCAGAGTATCGCTGACATGCTGGGCCTGCGTCTGGGTTTGAACTTCAATAACACAGCAGGCCTGATTAATACTCAGGACGTGCAGTTTATTGGTCACTCGCTGGGTGCTATCACCGGTGCCAGCATGGTGGCTTTAGCAAATGCGTCAACCGGCATTCCGACTGCAGATGCTTTATACAAAATTAAAGCCAGCACGCTGGCGATGCCAGGCGGGGCTGTTGCCAATTTCCTGCTGGAATCACCAGAGTTTGGTAACACTATTAAATCAGCGGTAATGCTGGGTTCTGCCACCTTATCACCAGGCTTTAAAGCTTATGTCGATGCACAGAAAGTCTGTGTAGACGCAGCGACTTATGCTGGTTGTGCGGCCCGCTTTGTTGATGGTTATCTGGCTGACCTGACTGCCAAAGGCCAGGTTGCAGCACTGACAGCCATCAGTGCAACTCTGAGCCAGTTTGTGTTTGCTGCGCAGACCATTACCGATGCCGGCGACCCGAACAACTACGCAGCGATGCATGTGGCTGGTAAAACACCAGTGCATATCCTGGAAGTGGTTGGCAATGGCGGTACTAATAAGTCTGACCAGGTGATCCCGAACCAGGCGGTTAACATGCCGTTAGGCGGTACTGAGCCACTGGCACGACTGTTAGGCGCAGCCAGTCTGCCTGCCAAGGCTGGTGGTTATGTGCTGGACCGTCCGTCGATAGCCCGCTTCACTGAAGGTGACCACGCCTCCATTTTAAGCCCAACAGCAAGTGCCGCAGCGACCGCAGAAATGCAGCGTCAAACGGTATCGTTCTTTGTTAATCGTGGCGCAGGTATACAGGTGACGAATGCTGCGGTGTTAAAAGCACAGTAATCATCACGTCTGATGGAAAACCCGGCAGTGCCGGGTTTTTTTTCGCCTGCAATAAACTGTGGTGCCTGCAGGCCAGCACGAGTCAGCCTCACTGTGTGGCACGCATTCATTCTGTGACTATGCGGCTTATGCACTGACGCGCTAGAATGCAAGCAATTCAATTATTTGAGGATATTCTGTGGAATTTTTACTGGAATACGGCATGTTTCTGGCCAAAACCCTGACGATGGTGCTGGCAATCGGCGCTGTGATTGTGATGGTCGTTGTTGCGTCGGTGAAGCCAAAAGCGCGCAAAGGTGAATTATGTTTTGATGATTTGTCGGCGGATTACCAGCATTTACAGGCTGATTTGCAGCAACAGCTGCTGGATAAAAAAGCCTATAAACAGTGGCAAAAACATGCAGATAAGACAGAAAAACCGCAGCACCGGCTGTTTGTTATCGACTTTAACGGCAGTATGGATGCGCACGAAGTCGATGCGCTGCGTGAAGAAGTGACCGCAGTGCTGGCCGTTGCAAATAAAGATGATGCTGTGCTGGTCCGGCTGGAATCCGGTGGTGGGGTGGTGCATGGTTATGGCCTTGGCGCTTCGCAGCTCGAGCGGGTCCGGCAGAAAAATATTCCTCTGACAGTTGCAGTCGACAAGGTCGCGGCGAGTGGTGGCTATATGATGGCCTGCATTGCCGACAAAATCATCGCGGCGCCTTTTGCCATACTGGGTTCTATCGGCGTGATCGCACAGTTACCGAACTTCAATAAATTACTGAAAAAGAATCACATCGAATTTGAACAATTCACCGCTGGTGAATTTAAGCGCACTGTCACAGTATTTGGTGAGAATACCGACAAGGGGCGACAAAAATTTCAGCGCGAACTGGAAGAAACCCATGTGCTGTTTAAACATTTTGTGCAGCGCCACCGCCAGCAACTGGATATCGATGAAGTAGCCACAGGTGAGCATTGGTTTGGATATCAGGCTCTGGAACTGAAACTGGTTGATACACTTTGTACCAGTGACGATTATCTAATCTCTCAATTGGCAGAGCGTCAGGTGTATAAAGTGCAGTATCGAGTGCGTAAATCGCTGGCGGAAAAAGCCGGTCTGACCGCAGCAAGCATCGTTAAAAGCAGTCTGCAGCAACTGCAGCAGCTGACGTTCTGGCGCTGAGATGCAGCAAGATTTCTGGCTGCAATGCTGGCAGCAAAATCAGCTGGGCTGGCAACAGGAAGACGCGCATCCGCTGCTGCGCTCGGCCCCGTCAGACTGGCTCAATGCCAGTCAGGTGTTTGTACCTTTATGTGGTAAATCGCCAGACTTGTTGTTCCTAGCGCAGCAGGCACCTGTTGTAGGGGCTGAATTGTCAGAGATCGCCTGCCGGGACTTTTTTGCGGAAAATCAACTGCAGGCCACACGCAAGCAATCAGCTGCTTTTGTTTGTTACGAAACAGAGGTGATCCGGCTCTGGCAAGGTGACTTTTTTGCGTTGAGACCTGAGCAGGTTGCCGAATGCCGTCGCATATACGACAGAGCCGCGCTGATCGCATTACCGGCGCCGATGCGCCGGGACTATGTCCGGCAGTTGCGGGCTTTAATGCCAGCTGCTGATATGTTGCTGTTAAGTCTGGAGTATCCGGTAGCAGAAAAAAATGGCCCGCCTTTTAGCGTGCCAGCTGAAGAAATCTCTGAGCTGTTTAGCTTTGCACAAGTGACTTTGTGGCAACAACGCGACCTGACCGGACACGGCTTTGCCAGACGCCGTTTTGAGACCTCGTCTCTCGTCGAGACCTGTTGGCGGATCCAGTGGCCGTCTGTGCAACAATGATGTCAGGCAAGACAGATATTTGAGAGAAAATAGCCGGCGAACGCCGGCTATTTTTTGATTAAGAGTGTCAGCTCAACTGACCGGCTTTGGGGTCGTTAAAAACCGCTTCGTCAAAGCAGTTTTCACTTTTACCGACCAGGCAAGACACCATGGCATCGCCGGTGATATTAACCGCGGTGCGCGTCATATCCAGTAAGCGATCGACACCAATAATCAGCGCAATCCCTTCAACCGGCAGGTTGACCTGTTGCAGCACCATTGCCAGCATCACCAAACCGACGCCAGGTACACCGGCAGTACCAATAGACGCCAGCGTTGCGGTCAGTACTACCAACAGATAATCGCTGAAAGTCAGGTCAATCCCATAAACCTGAGCGATAAATACCGTGGCAACGCCCTGCATAATGGCTGTGCCATCCATATTAATAGTGGCACCAAGCGGAATAGTGAAAGAAGCGACTTTATTATCAACACCCAGTTTTTGCGTGGTCGTGGTCATATTGCTGGCGATAGTCGCATTACTGCTGGATGTGCTGAAGGCAAACAGGGCGGTTTCTTTCATTTTGCTGAAGAACATCAACGGATTCAGGCGGGCCGCAAAAGTAATAAAAGCGCCATAAACGACCACACCATGGAACACCAGTACAAAAAGCACCAGGCCAAAGTATTTCGCCAGATTCGCCATATCGCTGAGATCCAGAATAGTGAACTGCTTCGCCATCAGGAAGAACACGCCGTATGGCGAAAAATGCATCACGATACCGACTAATTTCATCATTGCGGTATTGATATCTTCAAACATAAGCCGCAGACGTTCACCCGCTTCTCCTGAAAGCGCTAAGGCCACACCAAACAACACCGCAAACACAATGATCTGTAGCATTTCGCCTTTGGCCATGGCATCAATCGGATTACTTGGAAACATATTGATGAATACTTGCGCCAGACCTGGCGCCTGACCCGGATTAAAATCGCTGGCAGGTGTCATGTTGACACCCTCGCCAGGCTTAACCAGTGTTGCAAAGAACACAGCCAGCGCTATCGCCAGCGCTGTCGTCAGAATATAAAGGCTCATCGACTTGCTGCCGATCCGCCCCAAAGTCCTGATGTCTTTCAGTGAGCTGGTGCCGCAAATCAGCGACACCAATACTAAAGGCACGACCAGCATTTTTAAGCTGGCGATAAAAATCTGACCGCCGACATGAAAAAAACCATCGATAAATAACGCTTTGATCCCAAAGCTGAAAACGCCAACATCAACTACGCGCTCGGCCTGGCCATCCAACAGAAATTTAAACAGAGTACCGACAAGAATGCCGATGGCCATCGCGAGCAGAATTCGCGTGGTCAGATTGTATTTTGTGTTTGTAGTCATCTGGGCACATGGGTTATAACAGAGTTAAGGACGGCGTAATCTAGCAGTTTCTGAACTAAAAGAAAAATTTGTGCTTTAGCCCGAGTAAATTCTCGCAGCCGCGCGGGTTAATCGGCTAAGCTAGGAAAAGTCATAAATTCTAATGAAAATAGCCAGCTAGGGAGAGTTTTCATGCGAAACATCCGGCAACTTCTCGTTGCGTTTCTGATGAGTGTTGTAGTCGCTTGTGGTGGGGGGGGAACTCTGGGAACAAGCGGTACACCTGAGACGCCAAAGTACGCTGCAACTCTGAAATTAATCACTGCTGCCGGAGTTGAAAGTAATCAACTGACCGCGCAATCCCCGTTAACACTGGAAGTTGTCTTAACTTCAACCAACGGCGGCGCTATCAATGGCAAGCTCATCAGCTTTGAATTGAGTAACGCTACGGTGGCCACTTTCAGTAATGGTACGGCATCGGCCGTCACTGATGCGAATGGTGTCGCCCGCATTACATTGTTAGTTGGCCAAAGCTCTGGCGCAGCTCAAATCACAGCGACTCTGCCGGATAGCAGTAAAGCTACCATTGCCTTCCAGTCGGCTGGGGTCGTGCCAGTTTCATACAGCGGCACTATTAAACTGCTCAACGCAAATGGTGCTGAAACAGGCACTTTATCCCAGGCGGTGCCTTTAACTGCTGAGCTGACGCTGACCTCGAGCAGCGGTGGCAGCCTGAGTGGTCAAATCATCAAGTTTGCATTATCAGACAGTGCTGTTGCGCAGTTTGATAATGCCACTGCGTCAGCGGTGACCGATGCCCGTGGCGTCGCAAAAATCGGCCTGACAGTCGGCACCAAATCCGGTGCCGCAGAACTTACCGCGACCTTACCTGATAATTCAGTATCGAAAAAAGCTTTTATGTCAGCCGGTGATAATCCGTCAGCAGACCAACTGACTCTGACGTTGAGTATGCTGAGTGCAGACGGCACCGAAGTCACATCGGTCAGTAATGCCAACCCGGTTAAAGTCAGAGCCCAGCTGAAATCAAAACTCGGTCTCAGCGTGGCGAATAAACAAGTGAATTTTGCCATCAATCTGGCTGATTTAGCGCGCTTCAGTAATTCAGCTGCAACGGCACAAACCAACAGTAGCGGTATCGCAGAAATTGGCCTGACAGTTGGCACTGCCAGCGGGACAGGCACTCTGACTGCGGAGCTTGACAGTAATAAAACGGTCAACGCCGCTAAGTCGTTTGACTCTGCCGGTGATGGCGGTTCTGTTACGACAGATCCGGTGAGTACGGTGTTGCTGCAATCCGACAAGTTGCAGATTGGTAGTGGGAATGCAGATAAAGTCGAATTAACCGCGATTGTGCGTGATCGCCAGCAAAACCTGTTGAAAGATGTTGCAGTTAAATTCGGTATAGAAACCGGTTTTGAGGGTGAAATTGAAGTGCAGTCGGCTACAACCGACAATACCGGCACCGCGCGGGCTGTGCTGACCACCAAAACCAATCCGGCTTTGCGGGATATTCTGGTCAGTGCGACTGCAGGCAGCGGCGCGGCAAAATCTTATCTCACACTGAAAGTTGTCGGGACTGATATTGAAATTGCTGCGGCGCCTGCCGTTGTGCTTGGCAGCAGTATGGATATGACCTTTACAGTATTGGATTCATCAGCGAAGCCCATCCGGGATACCATACTGTCATTGTCATCGGAGCTGAAAAACAGTTTTAGCAATACATCGCCAAGAACTGATGCGGCAACCGGGCGGGCGACAGTGCGTTATACGGCAGTAAACGCTGGTAATGATACCGTCACAGTGTCGGCACTCGGAGTGATAAAAACCGTATTAATTGAAGTAAATGCCGATGCATTTGCGTATGTCAAACCGGCGAATGAAGCAGAGATCCCTGAAATCGCGTTAAACACGCCAGCCAATGCGACTGTCAAGTGGACACGCAGTGGCTCGCCGGTCGTTGCTCAGGATGTCGGCTTTACCACGACAAGAGGTGTGATAGCCGCTGATGAACCAGGGCTGGCAGATAACAAAGTTGTGTCCACGATTCAGACTAATGCTGCAGGTGAAGCACAAATATTTATGCGTTCAGCTTTCGCCGGTCTTGCCAGTATCTCAGCAAATACCCGTGGCACCGGAGCAACCTTACAAACGCAAAAAGTGGTTGAGTTTATTGCCACAGTGCCTGATCCGAACCGCCCGCTGGAAGTGCAGGCCATTCCGGCGCAGTTAGCTCCGGGTGAAAAAGCCATCGTTCAGGCGATTGTGCGGGATGCCAACAATAACCCGGTGAAAAACAAAGAGATCGCCTTTAGCCTGGTGGATTCATTTGGTGGACAGTTAAGCCCGGCCACAGCCAGGACCAACTCGCAGGGGATTGCCACCACAGAATTTACGGCGGATGTCACAACACCTGGCAGCGGCAACCCGCAAGATCCGAAAGGCCTGAAGATTAAAGCGACTATTGCCGACAATGATGCTATCAGTGGCACCACTGGGATCTCGGTCGGTAACCGCACGCTGTTCTTCCGTTTTGCTACCGGCAATGGTATTGAAGAGTCAGACGACAAAGTGTTGTATAAAAAGAAATATGCAGTGCTGGTGACAGATTCTACCGGCAATCCGGTGCCAAATCAGGTGCTGACGGTGTCGGCGCTGCCAACCCGGTATAACAAAGGTCATTGGTTTAAGCGCCCGGTCAATCAGTCGTTTAAGTATTGGGAGGCTGTATATTCTAATACCGGCGACGATCTGACCTGTTTGTCAGAAGATAAAAACCGTAACGGTATTTTGGACGCTGGCGAAGACGAAAATGGTGACAAACAACTGACACCTGGCAATATTGCAACAGTCGAGAAAAATATCACAGCGGGTACTGACGGTATTGCGTATTTCACCCTGACTTATCCGAAGACCATGGCGCCTTTCGTCGACGTGGAAGTTGTTGTGTCTGGATTTGCTGCCGGTACAGAAAACGTCACAGCCCGCACCGTCTCGTTGGGATTTAGCTCAGAAGATACCACCGACGAATCAGACAGACCTTGGGCCAGTCCGTTTGGGGTTGATGCATTCGCAAATGAGGAAGGATTTACCACCAAATCTATCTGCGCTATCAACGGCCAGACCTTCCCGCTCTGATGAATCGCAGGGGCACAACAGCCCCTTGCGTCGCTGTTCAACAAAAACCGGTCTTTTACAGACCGGTTTTTTTTTTGTACTCCTGGTGTCCACTAAGGCAGCATGCGGCCTAACTGAAGATTCAATTAGATTGAATAAAAAAACACAGTGCCAGGCCCACTTCAAGTTTGTTGCGTTGACACAAAAAAACAGCCTGATATATCTGGATCAACTGCCACACCTTTACATTTTTTTGCGCAAGCTGATGTTATCTAAATGCTTGATTTAAATTGGTATAATTTATTTTGTGGCTGTGTTGTGACCAGTAGGCACAACCAAACGTAACGCTGAGTGCAAACCGAATTGCCAGGCTTTATAAATATTTCAGACTGCATAAACATTCGATAGTTGATCTGAATTCATCACCGGGAGCTGATATGACAACGTCCGTAGATTTATTTCTTCAAACCGCCAGCCAATGCCTGTGCCCGCCGGGGGATGGCGTGTTTACCGTCAATACCGCAAAAGAACGTAAAGCGCTATTACGGGCTGAGCTATTTGGCCAGGATGCTGATGTGCGGGCTGAGTGGCTGGCTGGGCTTCAACGATTTGCCGGGTCAGCCGAGTCTGCAGCAATCCTTGGCATCAGTTCAGATTGTGGTGGCGGTATTTTGCGAGGTGCTAATTGGGGGCCGTTATTTTTGCGTCTGGCGCTGTTGCAGCAGCAACGGCAAAGCTACCCGGCGGACCTGGGAGATATCCGGGTGATCCCCCATCTGCTGCATGATAAATATCTGAATGCAGAAACTATCACTAACTGTCGTCAGGCGCTGTACCGAAATGCCCAGGCAGATTTACCGGTGAGCCCGCTGTCGCTGACTGAGCAACTGGCCGATTTGTTTTATCAGGCTTTTCCGGGCAAAGGCATTTTTGGCATCGGTGGTGACCATTCGGTAAGTTATCCACTAACCAAAGCCTATTTAAAAGCGCGCCGCACCGCCGGTATTCGCACTGCCATCATTCATTTTGACGCCCATACCGACCTGCTGACAGAGCGGCTTGGCATTGACCTGTGTTTTGGTTCCTGGTGTACCCATATCCTTGAATTTTTGCCGGCACCATCGCATTTGATCCAACTGGGGATTCGCTCCAGCGGGAAGCCAAAATCACACTGGGAAAGCACTTTTGGTGTGCGCCAGTTCTGGGCTGATGAAATCCGCTCACTGGGTGCTGTGGCAGTAGCTGAGGCTATCGTGACGCAGCTAAAAGCGGCGGCGGTCGATGAGCTCTATGTCAGTTTCGATATCGATGCACTGGATGCAGAATATGCCGCAGCGACAGGCACGCCGGAAACCGGAGGCATGACACCGGATGAAGCACTGCAGATCCTTGCTATTCTGCAGCAGCATTTCCGGGTTGGCGCTGCTGACATGATGGAAATTGCGCCCTTTACCGACAGTACCGGACAGGGTGCTGCAAGTTCAGCGCAAACGCTCAAAGTAGGGGCAGAACTTTCTGCCGTTTTACTCGACGCTATCAGTCGGGATCCAGCCTGTTAAACACCTTTTTGGCGCAGTTTATTGCGCTTCATCCAAAAAAATCCGCGCCCGACCATATCGGGCCGGATTTAGCCTGTTTTGCCGGAGCTGCTGGATAAAGCAGCAATCAAGCCTCGAAAAACCAGCTGTCGGAGACAATTGTGCAACTGGCTACTTGTCACAACCTCCGTTTACGGATATACGTTAAAAAGCAAAAAAGACTACTGAATTTTTTAATAGGGACTCCTGCACTCCAATGGCGAAATCTCTGGTCATCGTCGAATCCCCGGCAAAGGCAAAAACTATCAACAAGTACCTGGGTGCTGATTACATTGTAAAAAGCAGTGTCGGGCATATCCGTGATCTGCCATCGAGCAGTTCCAGGGACAAAACCAAGGCAAGTGACAGTAAACTCAGCAAAGCTGAAAAAGACTATCTGGCGCTGGTAGACCGGATGGGGATAGATCCGGCAAACGGCTGGAAAGCCCGTTATGAAATTCTGGAAGGCAAAGAAAAAGTTGTCCGGGAATTAAAGCAATTAGCGGAAAAGGCAGACACTGTTTACCTGGCAACGGACTTGGACCGCGAAGGGGAAGCCATCGCCTGGCACTTGCAGAGCATTATTGGCGGTGACGCCAGCAAGTTTAAACGCGTTGTATTTAACGAAATCACCAAAAACGCTATCAAAAATGCTTTCACTGAGCCTGGTGTTGTTAATCAGGATCGTGTGGATGCGCAGCAGGCCCGACGCTTCTTAGACCGCGTAGTAGGTTTTATGGTGTCGCCGCTGTTGTGGAAAAAAGTCGCCCGTGGCTTGTCCGCCGGTCGGGTGCAATCAGTCGCAGTGCGGCTGGTCGTCGAGCGCGAGCGTGAAATTAAAGCTTTTGTGCCGGAAGAATACTGGACTGTCGACGCCGACGTGCGTAATCCACGCCAGGCGCAGCTGCGACTGGAAGTAGCACGTCAGGCTGGCAAAGCCTTCCGCCCGGTCAATCAGCAGCAGACTGATGCGGCTGTCGCGTTATTACAGCGCGCAGCCTATCAGGTGACCGATCGCGAAGACAAACCATCGAGCTCCAAACCACAAGCGCCATTTATCACTTCAACGCTACAACAGGCGGCCAGTACGCGTCTGGGCTATGGCGTGAAGAAAACCATGATGCTGGCGCAGCGGCTGTATGAAGCTGGTTACATCACTTATATGCGTACCGATTCGACCAACTTGTCGGCGGAAGCTGTTGGCGCAGTGCGCGATTTTATCGTGCAGCAGTTTGGTAAGAACTATCTGCCGGCTGAGCCATTAAGCTATGGCAGCAAAGCCAATGCGCAGGAAGCACACGAAGCGATCCGGCCTTCGGACGTGAATGTGCAGGCGTCTGCCTTAAGTGATATGGAAGTCGACGCCAAGAAGCTGTACGAGCTGATTTGGCGCCAGTTTGTCGCCTGTCAGATGCCACCGGCGCTTTATGACGTCACTAACATCACAGTACAAGCCGGTGAGTTTGAACTGCGTGCCAAAGGCCGTGTGTTACGTTTTGACGGCTGGACCCGGGTGCAGCCGGCACAAAAACGTAAAGACGAAGAAGAAAACGAATTACCGGATGTTAAAGTCGGCGAAGTGTTAAGCCTCGAGCAGTTATTGCCGGCGCAGCATTTTACCAAACCACCGGCACGCTACAGCGAAGCCAGTCTGGTCAAAGAGCTGGAAAAACGCGGTATCGGCCGTCCATCGACATATGCCGCTATTATTTCCACTATCCAGGAACGTGGTTATGTCAAAGTCGACAATAAACGGTTTTATGCCGAAAAAATGGGTGAGATCGTCACAGACCGGCTGGTCGAGAATTTCAGCGATCTGATGAACTACGACTTTACCGCCAACATGGAGCTGAAGCTCGATGATATCGCCAATGGCGAGGCGGCCTGGCGCAAGGTACTGGATAATTTCTATGCCGATTTCTCCAAGCGACTGAAAGTAGCGGAAGGTGACAGTACTGAAGGCGGTATGCGCACCAATCAGTTCGTGCTGACCGACATCGACTGTCCGACCTGTGGCCGCAAAATGGGTATCCGCACCGCCAGTACCGGCGTGTTTTTGGGCTGCTCCGGCTACAATCTGCCGCCAAAAGAACGTTGCACCACGACAATGAATTTGACGCCGGGTGATGAAGCGGTCTTGGTTGCTGACGAAGAAGAGCTGGAAACCGAAGTGCTGCGCCACAAAAAGCGTTGCGCTAAATGCGGCACCGCGATGGACCCGTATTTACTGGACGAGACCCGTAAACTCTATGTCTGTGGTAATAACCCGGGCTGTGACGGTTATCTGGTTGAAAGTGGTGCCTTTAAAATCAAAGGTTATGATGGCCCGCTGATCGAATGTGAAAAATGTGGCTCGGATATGCAGTTAAAATCCGGCCGCTTTGGTAAATACTTTGGCTGTACCAACAGCGACTGTAAAAATACCCGTAAATTGCTGCGTAACGGCGAAGCAGCACCACCAAAAGAAGATCCGGTGCATTTACCTGAGCTGCGTTGCGAGAAGTCAGATGCGTACTTTGTACTGCGTGACGGGGCAGCTGGCTTGTTCCTAGCGGCGTCGACCTTCCCGAAAAGCCGCGAGACCCGCGCACCGCTGGTGGCCGAGTTACAGCGCTTCAAAGACCGGATGATGCCGAAGTTCCATTATCTGGCGGCAGCACCGGCACAGGATCCGGCCGGCAATGCAACGATAGTGCGCTGGAGCCGCAAAACCAAGCAGCAATACGTGATGTCAGAGAAAGATGGCAAAGCGACAGGCTGGATGGCCTGGTATAAAAATGGTCAGTGGGTGGAAGGCAAAGCTGACGCCTGATTAGCCTGTCTTAGCTAAAACAAAGCCCCGCATGCGGGGCTTTGTTATTTATGCGAATGCTGCAGTGGCTGTAAGGCAGGTGAGAGGACTACCATTTTCTCTTCGGCGCGAATAACACATCGAGGTCGTTGTTTTCCTGTTCGGCTTTTTTCTGCCGGTCCCGCAGGTTGCCTTCTTTCAGTTCTTCGGCAATTTCTTGCAGGATGTTGTTCATTTCGGCCCGGCGCGACTGCACATATTCATCAGCATGGCTGGCGTTGCTGAGTGTCACCAGGGCTTTTTCATAACACTGCCGTGCCGAACCCAGCAACTGGTTGGCTCTGGCCTGATTGCCGCGTTTAATTTGGCTTTCAACATTGATGCGCAGCTGCAGGTTCTCGAGACGGCGGTCTTCTTGAATCACTAACTGGGTATCGATATTGCCGCGGGCATGTTCAGCGCGCAGAATAGTTCTGAGTTTTTTGATGCCCTGGATCATGCTGATAATTTGTTTGTCGTTATCCGGCAGACTGATATTTTCTGCAGCGCCCGGGCTTTCTTTGCCAAGTTCAGACAAACGTTTTTCAGTGTCAGCCAGCCGGCTTTTTAAATCACGGGAACCGGGTTCCAGCTCCACCATGGCTTTGAGAGTATAAGCAATGCGGGTCAGCAGCATCTGCACTATGCCGGGCGTCAGCGGCACATTGGCGGCGTTCAGCAGGATCTCTTCGGTATCTTCCAGCATGCCCCGCAGTTTACTGAATTCGGCGCGTTTTAACGTGGCCAGTCGTTCTTTGTGCTGCTGCATCGCGCTGGCGACTACGGAGATCACCAATAAGCCAATGAAAAGCACCACAATTACTGTAAAAGCCATCTGAACCTCTGCTTTGGTCTTACCTTCGCATCTTAAACAGAAACGCGGCAAAATACCAATCTTTGCACTGGTGCTGTATGTGAAGCCGCGCTATTTGACATACCCGCCGGCACAGCCTGATCTGATTCATTTTATGCTGTTTTTTGGCATCAGGGCAGAATTAAACGAAACACAGCGCCGCCGAACTGTCCGCCATTGGAGAGTTCGATGCGGCCGCATTGCTGCCGGTTCCGATGCGCTCGTGCAATCATATGAGCAAAAAACAAGCCAAGCCCGGTGCGGCCGGCTGCAAGATTCAGATTATTGATGCCTTCATCGCTGTTATCCAGCATGTCCGCCGGATAGCCGGTGCCGTCATCGTGCAGTTCTATCACCAGCTGCTGTTGTTGCAGACTGGCTTTTAGCAACAGGCGGCTGGCTGAGTAGCGTAGCGCATTGACAAACATATCGTTCAGCAGGTTGCTGACAAGGTCGTTGTCAAAAAACCAGCTGAGCCGGGCAGGGCAGTCTTTGATGACTTCGATATGGCGTTGCTGACTGTATAACGCATTTTTCAACAGGATCTCGTCCACTAAGTCGTCGACGTTATATTCGTCCATATGCAGCGGCAGCTGATCCTTTTCAATGCGATACAGGGACAACAACTGCAACAGATTAGTGTTCAGCCGCGTGGCCTCATAATGAATGCGGCCGAGTTCCTGACTTGCTGACAGTGATTTTTCCGCCAGCTCCTGCTGCAACACTTCCATCGACTGGATCAGCATACATAAGGAGTTTTTCATATCGTGTACGCCGGACGCCAGTACGGTCGCGAAATCTATTTCGGGGTGCTCCACAACATTCTCCGGTGAAGTTCAGTGTTCTGCAGGAAAAAGTACTACAGTCTGATTGGTTTTTTAGCTACTATTAGTTATACATAAATAAAAAACAATGAATCGTTGGAATAATTAGCCCGATTGATTGTCGCCAGTGGCCGTCAACCATGGAAAGCCTGACCGATGAAATTACAACAGCTCCGTTATATTGTCGAAGTGTTAAACCATAATCTGAACGTGTCGGCGACGGCGGAAAGCCTGTATACGTCACAGCCTGGTATCAGTAAACAAGTGCGGATGCTGGAAGACGAATTAGGTATTCAGGTGTTTGGCCGCAGCGGCAAGCATTTAACTCACGTCACACCAGCCGGGCGCGATGTGATTGAAATTGCCCAGCAAATTCTGGCTAAAGTTGAAAGTATCAAAGCGGTGGCGAAGGAACACACTTTACCGGACCAGGGCAAACTGAATATTGCCACCACCCACACACAAGCCCGGTATGCGTTGCCCGGCGTCATCGGCGGTTTTATCAAGAAATTTCCTAAAGTATCCTTGCATATGCATCAGGGCACGCCGCAGCAAATCTCTGAGGCAGCGTCCCGTGGCGAGGCCGATTTTGCCATTGCGACTGAAGCCATGCATTTGTTCAGCGATTTAGTGATGTTGCCTTGTTACCACTGGAACCGCAGCGTCATCGTACGCACTGACCACCCACTGGCAAATTTACAGCGCAAAATCGAAATTGAAGATGTGGCGCAGTATCAGATTGTCACTTATGTATTTGGTTTCACCGGCCGCTCTGAACTGGACCGCGCTTTTGGCGAAAAAGGCCTGGAGCCGAAAATTGTCTTTACCGCCACCGATGCGGATGTGATTAAAACTTATGTCCGGCTTGGTCTTGGCGTTGGCGTCATTGCCTCGATGGCAATGGACAAAACGTTGGATACCGATTTAGTTGCCATCGATGCCAGCCATTTGTTTGCGGCGTCGACCACCAAAATCGGTTTCAGAAAAGGCACGTTCCTGCGCACTTATATGTATGATTTTATTGAGCGTTTTGCGCCGCATCTGACCAAAGAAGTGGTGGAGCGCGCCAATATGCTGCGTAATCAGGAAGAAATCGATCGGATGTTTGCCAAGTTTGAATTACCGGTGCGTTAGGCGCTGGAAAGAACCACACAGGACAGCTCCGGCTGTCCTTTTTACTTTTGGACGTCTGGATGTTGATATGGCCAGATAAAGTGGG
The DNA here is from genome assembly GCF_000711985.1 of Rheinheimera texasensis DSM 17496. Classification (GTDB taxonomy): domain Bacteria; phylum Pseudomonadota; class Gammaproteobacteria; order Enterobacterales; family Alteromonadaceae; genus Pararheinheimera; species Pararheinheimera texasensis. Next base: position 238,276 of record NZ_KL544006.1, on the reverse strand, counting down.
TACAGTGCATGTTTACGATGATTCCCGCTGAAGAAGGTCATGCATGCAACTGGATTTAAAGCTGTTAAAAACGTTGCGGGCGCTGGCGCAGACCGGTTCACTGCAAGGTGCGGCCAGCCGGTTATTTGTTACGCAATCGGCGTTATCCCATCAGTTAAAAGAGATTGAACAACAGCTCGGTGAGCCGTTGTTTATCAGAAAATCGCAGCCAATCCAGTTCAGCTGGCAAGGGCAGTTGTTATTGCAGCTGGCAGACGAGGTGCTGCCAAAGATTGAGGCTGTGCAACAGCAACTGCGTCAACAACCAGATCTACCGGCGCAACTGCGCCTGACGGTCGAATGTCACGCCTGCTTTCACTGGCTGTTACCTGCGGTGAAGGCATTCCGGCAGCAATATCCGCAAGTAAACCTGAGTCTCAATACCGAGATTGAGCATCATGCTATTGAAGCCATGCTGGCCGGCGAACTGGATTTAGTGCTGACCACTGACGCGCGGTTGCCGCGTCAGGTTTGTTACCAGCCACTGTTTGAGCTGGAATTGCTGGCTTATCTGGCACCTGAGCATCCGCTCGCTGCGAAGACCTGGCTGACGCCGGCTGATTTACAACAGGCAAAATTGCTTACTTACCCAATTCCGCCGGAGCGGCAGGATTTATTTCGTTATTTTCTCAAAGATCTGGAGTTTCGCGGTGAGCGCCGGCAAGTGGCGCAGGCCAGTCAGATGTTGCAGCTGGTCGCTGCCGGCGAGGGGATTGCCGTGTTACCGTTGTGGCTGGCCGAACCGTTTTTAAGTCAGGGTCTGATAGTGACCAGACCGCTCGGGCCGCAGGGCTTAAAACGCACTATGTACCTGGCGAGCCGGCGCGGTGATAATCATAGCGCCGTGCAGGCGCTATATCAGCTGTTGCAATTGCATTCGCCGGTTCAGGCTTCGTAGGGCAGTGGATCTATGGCCTGGTTTAACTGGAAGGCTTCCAGTCGCTCCTGACAAGATCCGCATTTGCCGCAGGCTTTGGCGCGGCCGTTGTAACAAGTCCAGGTTTTGCTGTAATCCAGGCCCATTGAGAGACCATCACGCAGGATCTCGATTTTGGTCTGCTGCAAATAAGGGCTGATGATTGCGACCGGTTCATAGTTAGCAACCTGACAGACATCATGCATCTTCTGCACGAATTCCGGCCGGCAATCCGGGTAAATAAAGTGGTCGCCGGAATGGGCGCCGTAATAGACCGCTTGCGCATCCAATGAGACGGCATAACCGACCGCCAGTGAAATCAAAATCATGTTGCGGTTTGGCACCACAGTGGATTTCATATTGTCGGCAGCGTAGTGGCCTTCCGGTACTTCGATGTCTGAGGTCAGCGATGAACCGCCAATCAGCTGGTTAATTGCCGAGATATCCACGACTTTGTGATTGATGCCAAGCTCTGCGCAAACCGCTTTAGCGCATTCCAGTTCACGGACATGGCGCTGGCCATAATTAAACGACAGGGCAAAGACTTCATGCCCGTCTTTGATGGCCTTGTGTAATACGGTAAATGAATCCATACCACCGGAATAAATCACAACAACTTTTTGCGGCATCTGGCAAGCTCCCGTTATAATGGCCAACAATTTGGGGGCGCGCATTGTACTGCAATTCGGCCCGATGCTAAAGGAAATCCAAGCACTGTGTATAAAGTCAACGAAATCTTCGAAACCATCCAGGGTGAAGGCAGTTACACCGGTACGCCGGCGATTTTTGTCCGGTTGCAGGGCTGCCCGGTTGGTTGCGCCTGGTGCGACACCAAACATACCTGGGAGATAATGCCGGATTTATTGATTGCGCTCAGTGACACCAGCAGCAAAAAAGCTGAGTCGGATCATTGGGCCAATGCCAGTGCCGACGATTTACTGGCGTTATTCCGCGGCCGCGGTTATCGGGCCCGCCATGTCGTGATCACCGGTGGCGAACCTTGTATCTACGACCTGAACCCACTGTGTGAACTGCTGCACGCCAATGGCTACAGTACCCAAATTGAAACCAGCGGCACTTTTGAAATTCTGGCACCGGCTTCAACCTGGGTCACTGTGTCGCCCAAGGTTAATATGAAAGGCGGTTATCCGGTGCTGACCAGCTGCCTGGTGCGCGCCAACGAAATTAAACATCCGGTGGCGATGGAAAAACACATTGAAGAGTTGCATGAGTTGCTGCAACAAGTTGATTGCTCTGGAAAATTGATATACCTGCAACCTATCAGTCAAAAGGCGAAGGCCACAGCGCTGGCGATTGAGATGTGCAAACAACACAATTGGCGTCTCAGTGTACAGGTGCACAAATATCTGGGAATTAATTAGTCTGGGCCGGAGGCGCCAGCTCTGATGACTGCTGCTCTCTAAGCCAGTCCTGCAACACGTCAAGCGTCGGGCCTGGATGGTCGGCACTTATCAGTTCAAATTTTAACTGCGGTGGCATGGTCAGTACTTCCAGCCAACGCTGCGCCAGCCAGCTGGCGTTGTACCAGTCAGCTGCCGGATATAATGCTGCCAGTTGCGGATTTTGCTGATAAATCTGCTGCAGCGCAGGCACCAAAGGCTGAAATGCTGCGTCAAGCTCAAGCATGGACCAGGACGGCAATGCCTCAGTCTGTGCGACATGCAGCTGATCAGCTTCCTGCCAGCGTTTGATGATGCGGTGGCGTGCAATTCCTTCAATGGTAATACCGAGCAGTCCATCCGGCAACTGACAAAAATCGATAATCCGCACTAAGGTCACCACCGGAAAAATCCGTGCCTGATGTTGCTGATGCACATAAGGGTTCAGCAAAGCGCTGGCAAACGGGCGCTGCTGCGCTTCACGCACCAGTCGCTGATACCGGGGTTCAAACACCCGTAACTGCATCCGGCCTTGCGGCAAAATAATCTGGCTTAACGGAAACAACGCAATCGCTTGAGACATAAACAACACTCTAACCATGACTGTGGCGTGATACGGTGTAGTTCTGTCGCTGGATTTGTGGTTGCCGGCTGAAAATCTGGCATTTTTTTGTTATGTTGAGTGATAAGACGTCAGCAGAGGTTGTGGCCGTTATGAGAATACTTCAGGCTCTCCGTGGCGGGGTGTACAGCATCATCCGGTGCTGTTTGCTGTTGGTGCCTGCATGTTTCGGACAGGCCGGGGCTGAGGGCATCAAGACGCTGAACGTGTTGTCACCGCCACTCAAAGCCGCAGTCAGTGACACTAATGCAGTGCCATTTGCCATCTTTAGCAGAAGTGGTCAGTTATCCGGTGGTATGGCGAAAGATATTCTCGATCTGGTGGCGCAGGAACTGCGCAGCCCCGTACAATATCTGGATATTCCGCGGGCCCGGCTCGAGCCTTGGCTGGTAGCCGGCGAGGCTGAGGTCGGTTGTTTCCTCAATCCGGATTGGGTCAGTCAGCCACAACGATTTGACTGGACTGATACGTTGTTCTTCAGCCGTCAATTGATTATCCGCCGCCGGGACAGCGCCGCCATTCGTGGTCTGGCGGATCTGTATTACAAAAGAGTCGGTACCACTTTCGGCTTTATCTATCCGGAACTCCAGCAAGCTTTCACTGAAAGATTGATTGTCCGTGACGATGCGCATTCGCTGCAAAGTAATCTGAAACGGCTGGCGCAGCGCCGGCTGGATGCGGTGATGGCAGTAGACCTGAGTTATTTTTATCTGCTGGATCGCGAGCAGTTTGATACAGAATTTGTCGCCGACCCAATTTGGAGCTCACCGCCTGGCGTTTTTTGTGCCGTCAGCCAGCAATCGCCTCGGCGTCAGGCGATTTTACGCGCCTTTAGCCGGCTGAAAGCACAGGGGGTGATTGAACAGCTGCTGCAAAAATATAAAGGCAATGCTCCGGGTTAACGGCCGACCGGATCGTCTTTTAACTTAGGGATTTTTAATCCCAGTTCTTTGCCACGATCACGCGCGTAATAGGTGCAACCATAAAACATCAGGCTGGCAAAAACCACTTCAGACAGCGCCAGATAAAAAGCGATGCCACTGCTAACCCATAAGTGGGTCAGTCCATGGACGAAATAAATCATCACAATAAAATTGGCCCAGGCGAAGGTGTAGGCTTTACCTTGCCAGATACCTTTAAGCGGTAACCACAGCGGGCCCCATAATAACGCCAGTAACACCCGCGGACTGCCAAGCTCCGGCGGAGATAACCACAAAACCCACGCCGGGATCAGTAAAAACAGTGCCAGATAGCCGAGCTGCCCGATGCGAAGCAAGCGACGGGTCGATGGTGCCAGGGGCACCTGTTGTTCAAATAACACTTTCATTGCAGTTTCCCGGCGAAGCGGGCCAGCCGCTTGCCAAATTCAAGACAAAGGGTATGTTCGTGTGCGGTGAGGCCTGTGGCTGTGCTATGGCCGGTCACTTGTGTCGGGCCATACGGCGTGCCGCCACTTTGGGTCTGATGCAGCGCCGGAGCGTCGTAAGGCTGGCCCAGCAGGACCATGCCGTGATGCAACAGCGGTAACATCATGCCCAGCAAGTTGGCTTCCTGACCGCCGTGCATCGAAGAAGACGAGGTAAAAACGCCGGCGGGCTTGTCAATCAGCGCACCTTGCAGCCACAAATCAGTCGTCTGCTCCCAGAATTGTTTCATTTCTGAACTCATCTGGCCAAAACGCACCGGGCTGCCGATCGCCAGTGCGTTGGCCTGCACCAGTTCGGCTTTTGTCACCACAGGATGTGCGAGCGGGGTATCGGCCGACCAGGGCGCGACACACCGCAGCATGGCTTCGGCGCCTGCACTTTGTACACCGACAGCGATTTTTTCAGCGAGCTGCTGCACTGAGCCATGCCGCGAATGATACAAAATCAGTACCTTAGCGGGCATTAGAGCAGCTCCAGCAATAGCTCCGGCGGACGGGCAACTATGGCTTTATCCGCCCATTCAACAATAGGCCGTTCAATCAGTTTGGGCATTGCGATCATCGCGGCAATTAATTGCTCTTCAGTCAGCGCCGGATTGTCCAGGCCTGACTGGCTGTATTCTGTTTCCTTATGGCGTAACAGCTGACGGGCGCTGTAACCGAGCTTTTGCAGCAGTCGCTGTAATGTGGCTTGATCCGGCGGCGTTTCAAGGTAATAAACGACTTCGAATTCAAGGCCTTTTTCTGTGAGTAGCGCCAAAGCCTCCCGGCTTTTAGAACAGCGGTTGTTATGGTAAATCTTCAGCATGGGGGTCTCAGTTTAATTGTTTTAAGCGGGTAAATTCGGCCTGCCACTGCTTTTTCTTCGCTTCCAGCCGCCGGCTTTCCAACTTGTCGGTGGCAGCTAAGCGGTTCAACGCTTCGTTAATATCGTCAATCGCTTTGGGATAAATTGCCAGCTGGTAATACAGATCGGCCCGGGCTTCAAAATATTTCGCCATATCATTCATTGATTTATAGACATCGATGAGCATTTCGTAAGCCAGATAGGTATCAGGTTTGAAATACAGCAGATTTTTCAGCAAGTGTAGCGCCAGCCGTTCGGATTTGGCCGCCAGTGCTGCATTGGCATAGTTCAGCGTGATCACCTGATTGTTTGGCCGCAGCAAATATTCCTGTTCCAGCAACTGCAGAGCCTTTTCGGTGCGACCAGACTGAATATAAACATCGGTCATCGCATCGATATAAAACAGATTTTTGTCGTCATGTGCGCGCAGTTTCAACAGGATTTGTTCGGCGGCGCTGACATCACCGCTGTCGAATAAGGCCAGAGCCAAGCCATATTGGTTGGCTTTGGTATTGCCGCCTGGCGTCGCGACCTTTTTCTGAAAATAGGCCAGCGCATCTTTGCCTTTTAACTGATAACGCGCCCAGACCCTTGCCTTCGCCAGGGCGAAATCGCTGCTGTCCGGCACAAAACGCCGCTCGAATTGTTCAGCCCGTACCCGTGAATCGCTGATCCGCGCCTGTGACAGCGGGTGAGTATATAAAAACGCCAACTGAGTATTACTGAACCGGGTTTTTTCGCTGAGCTTGTTGAAAAACTCCGGCATGGCATAGGGGTCATAGCCGCCTTTGGCTAACAACTGAATGCCAATGCGATCGGCTTCCTGTTCATTGCTGCGGGTAAAATTAATCGCTTGCTGCGCAGCGACACCCTGGGTCGCCATCAAACCCGCCATACCGGCTTCCGGATTGGCGATAGTCAGCAGGATTGAGCCAAGCAGGGATGCCATCGTCAGCGGCGCATTCTGTGATTTTGCTTCGACCGCCCGCGCAATGTGGCGCTGCGTCACGTGCACGATTTCATGTGACATGACTGAGGCAAATTCACTTTCGCTGTCAGCGGCAGCCAGCGTGCCTGTATTTGAAACTATATTGCCGCCGAGCATAGCAAAAGCGTTAATTTCCGGGCTGTTGACCCAGGAGAAAGAGAATGGAAAACGCACACCTTCCGCTTTCGCAACCAGCCCTTGTCCCAGGGTATGCAGATATTCGTCTAACAAAGGGTCATTGACCATCGGCAGTTGCGAGCGGGTTTGCTTCAGCATCATGTCGCCGATAATTTTTTCTTTTTCCGGTGACAAACTGGAGAAGGCGTTGGTGCCTAAATCAGGTAAGGCGGTGGAATTTACTGCTGCCGCAGTGAAAGGCAGCACGAACATTGAACAAAACGCAATTTTCAGGAGATACGTCATCTACTTCTTCTGCTCACCTTGGATACCGGATTTCAACCCTTGCAGTTGCAGCGCATCGGCATCCGCCTGACCCAGGCGTTTTTCCTGTGCTTCGAAAAACGCCTTGATAGTAACGCCTTCGACTTTCTGCACATTGACATGTTGCTGCATGAATTGAATCACTTTGTGCACCGTTTTGTGAGCATGCAGGATCAATGCGAAATCTGCTTCATCACCGTGTTCAAAGTAATATCCGATAAATTTATGTAATTGGTTGACCCGCAACAACAACCGCATCGATACCGGGTCCCACAGATTAAACTCCATCAACCGGTTGCCTTTGACATACTGGTCGATCTCCTGGTCTTTGGCATAGGGGATAGCGTGAAGTTCAAAGCCGCGTTCAGAAAAAACCTGATATAAGGCGATACGCGGCTTGTTGTCACAATGGATCTCCTGATTGTCATCGATATAACCGCCCAGTAACTGCAGATTCCAATTGCGTTTATCGATGATTTTTTTCACTGCAGTGTCAAAACCATGCGTCAGCAAGCCTTCGGATTCACCCAGAGACTGAGACACCATGTGATAAAACGGCGGCAGCTCGCCCCAGTTAATCTGTTTTTTGTACCAGTTGATGTCTTTGAGCGTAGGATTTGGCGGTAATTTGTGTCTGTTGCCATTTTGCGACATGAACTATTCCTCCTGGCCGCGCCGGATGGTGGCTTTTTGCGCCGCGTCGCTGGTGAATTCCGGCAAAAGCAGCTGTTTTGTCATAGAGTTAAAATGTATCACAACTTCTGCGGCTGTTGACTAGCCGGCGTGGCTTTTCCTGCGCGGAGCCTGTTCATTCTGGCGGGAACCGCGACTACAAGCAAGACAGACCTGCAGGCAGGAGTATCAAATGCGTAATATCTGGTCGTCGTTGCGGCACAGTCTCGACGGGTCGCCGCCGTTTATGCTGCTACTTAACCTCTCGGTGTTGCTTGGGATCACGCTGTATTTCGCGGATGTCTTAATGCCGGTGTTTCTGGCGCTGGGTGCTGCTTATCTGCTGGATAGGCCGGTTTCGTGGCTACAGCGGCTGCCCATGCGCAGGGTTGATGCAGTGGCCCTGACCATGTTGGCCTTGATTGCATTGATGTGGTGGTTGATAGCCACACTGTTTCCACTGGTATGGCAACAAGCACAGGCGTTTTGGCAGGCTTTGCCCGAACTCACGGCGATCGGACAACAGTATCTGGACCAGCTGGGTTCGGCACAGCCTGGCTGGCTCAGCGAACGTCAGCTCGCTTTGTTGTTGCAGCGGCTGGAAGGGCAGAGCCTGAATTTCCTCAATACACTGCTGACTTCGTCGCTGACCGGTGTGGCCGGCGTGTTTTACCTGCTGGTGTATCTGGTGTTATTACCGATGATGATGTTTTTTCTGCTGAAAGACAAAACAGCATTGCTCACTGGTCTGCAGCGCCAGTTTCCAGCCAGCAGTGCGATATTAACACCGGTCTGGCGGCAGTTGGACCATCAGCTGCTTGGCTACATTCAGGGGAAATTACTGGAGCTGGTGTTGCTGGCGTGTTGTTGTTATTTGCTGTTCAGCCTGTTTGCGCTGCCATATGCCTTGCTACTGGCGTTGTTGGTGGGCTTGTCGGTGTTTATTCCTTACCTCGGCATCGCCGTGGTCACTGTCCCCGTAGTGCTGGTGACTATCGGTCAGTGGGGACTCAGCAGCACCAGCAGCTGGATTTTATTCTGCTATCTGTTGTTGCAAGTGCTTGATGCATATTTGCTGGTGCCCTGGTTATTTGGCCGTGTGGTCGATATTAACCCGTTTTATATTATGTTGGCTGTATTGGTATTTGGTGGTTTGTTCGGCTTTTGGGGTGTGGTGTTGGCTATTCCGCTGGCGTCGCTATTAAAGGTGTTGTTGCAGACTTTTGCGTCTGAGTCGGGATAGCCGGCAAGTGGTATTTTTGCCACAGCAGGTGAAACATACCGGCACGATATTGCTGTTCCAGCATTTGTTCCAGTTTAGCCGCTAACTGAAAATTGGGGGATTGGCGGGAAAATGCCAGATAACCGCGAATATGCTGATTCACATGATAAGGCTGGCGTTTTAAATCGGCGAGTGTAAGGCCAGCTTCCACAAATGAACCGGCGGCGGTTTGTTCGATGGTAATCGCATAGTCAGCCCGGCCTTTATAGACCAGTTCCAGTGCTTTTGCTTCAGAATTAACCGGAACCCTTTGAAAATCAGCGGCTTGGTCAAAAGCCGGGAAATAAGCAGCATCGCGCATAACGGTCACGCTGCGACCGGTCAGGTCTTTAACCGAATGGATGTCATGGCTTTGACTGTGCCGGCTGTAAAACACAAAAGAAGAGACAAAATTCATCATCGCCGGCTGGATAAAATGCAGGTAGCTTTCGCGCTCATCGGTTCTGATCAGGCCAGCCACAATATCAACTTCACCCTGTTCCGCCAGTTTCAGACAGCGTGGAAAAGGGCAAGTGACAATTTCAATCCGCAGGCCAAGCTGGCGCGCCGCCGGTTTCAGTAAATCGATCGACAAACCATAAGGCTCGGCAACGTTTTCGGTAAAGTAATAAGGTGGGCTGTGGTACATCGCAAGCTTGAGCACCGGCATGTCTGCCCGCAGTGGCGGTGCTGCGAACAGCGGCGTCAGCGCTGATGGCAGGATCCAGAGCAGCAGGACCAACAAGCATTGTTTTAACATAGTGAGCATCCGCATCTTACTTCTGAGTGGCCGCTGACTGTGTCTTGATCCTTGCGGAAATCTGTCCTGTGAAAAGGTGTTTAGGGTAACTGAAAACTGAGCTGGATTCCAGCACTCAGTTGGCGCGGTATTCCAGGCTCAAAGCTGCGGCCCGAACTCTGGTTCACCACCACGGCGCCGACATACTGCTCATCGGTCAGATTCTGCGCAGACAAATCAACACGCCATTGCAAAGCGCCGGCCTGACCTGACCAGCCGGTCTGCAGATCAAACAGGCCATAACCCGGTGCAAACTGTGCATGGCGGTCATCGACAGCAACCCGACTAAGCCGACGATAACCGGCCGCCGCAAACCAGTGCTCACCTGGTGCGAAACTAAGCCGCAGCGCGTGTTGGTTACTGGCAACACCGGGCAGTTGCAAGCCGTGGCTGGGATCAGACGGATTGTCATAAACCGCATCCAGATAGCTGAAACTATATTCGGCTTGCCAGCCAGATGCCCAGTGCCGTTGCAAAGTCAATTCTGTACCTTGGCGTCTGGTCCCCGCCGCATTTTTAAACACAGTACGGCCGCCGCTGCTGATGTCTACGACCAATTCATTGCTGCTGGTAAGAAAAAAGGTATCGAACTGGAGCAGGCTGCGTTCACCGTTGTGTTCCTGCCGCAGCCATTTCAGACCACTGTCCCATTGCCGGTTCTGCGCCGGTGCTAATTGCAGATTGAGGCCACTGCCATTGCGCTGATAGGCCATTTCGGTCAGGGTTGGGCTTTCAAAACCACGGCCTGTACTGGCGTGCCAGGATAATTCGTCGGTCAGTGCATAGGAAAAGCCAAGTGCATGGGCATGGCCTTGCTGGCTTTTGTCGCCACTGTCATCCGGATTGCCCGGCACAACAAAATAGTCCTGACTGGAAAATTTTAAAAACGCCAGTCGGCCTCCGGCGAATAAAGACAACGACGGTGTCAACGCATAACTCAGCCGCAGCGTCGCATCCTGACTTCGGCTGTCGCTGCGATCGTCGCGGCGTAGTGCGCCGGCCTGACCGAACTGATTGACATACCCCTGACGCTCATCACGGCTTTGTTCATGGCTCAATCCCCACTGCCAGGCCAATTCTTGCCATTGGTGTTGCTGTTGCCATTGCAAGCCGGCCATTTGCCGAGATAGCTGCACAATACCACCGCTGCTACTGATAGCTTCGCCGCTTTGCGTTAGCAACTGATTGATTTGCCGCGAAGTCAGATAACTGCTGAACTGCCAGTCGCTGCTTTGCACACTGATACCAGCCTGATGCTGACGGGTGCTTTTGTGGCTGTCAAACCGGCTGGCAAGCGCTGAAGTCTGCAAGGGGTTCGTTTGCCATTCGGTCAGCGTTAAAGCGCCGGGGTCATCGAGGCGTGGGTCGCGGCTCCAGTCGAAGCGGGCGTTTAGCCGGATATCATCCCCAAGCTGCCACTGATGTTTCCAAAGTGCGGCCTGACGTTCAGCACGGTTATGCGGGCGTATCCCCTGAAAGTCGGTCTGTTGCAGCATCAGGCTGCCAAAGTCGCTGTCCGCGCGCAGCAGTTGCTGACGCATGGTGCTGCTATGTTGTTGCTGCAGCTGCAGCAGACCCGGCTCGGTCGGTTTACTGTCAAAAGCCACCACACCACCGGCGGCATTGCCGTACAAAGCGGCAAAAGGGCCTTTGAGCACAGACACTGCGGCGAGATCGGCAGTGAATAAGGCACTGGGTTGGGTTTGCCCATCCGGCGTCGTCAACGGAATGCCGTCCAGCGTCATGCGCAGGCCTCTGACACCAAAGCTGCTGCGGCTGCCAAAACCACGCAGGCTGAGGCGGCTGTCCTGCGCCAGATTAGAGCGCACATCCACCTGCAAACCGGCGATACCCTGCAATAAGGCTAGTGCGTCGGTTTGCAGCGTTGGATTAAGCGGTTGCACACTGAGCGCGGCCGGGCTTTGCAGCCAGCTGACCGGCAAAGGGCCGGTAGACACGGCGATGCGCTCAATGGACTCAGGCGCAGCAGAGGCTGGTGGAGCCAGGCTGCCAGGCAATGCCAGATTGCCAAGCAAAGTCATACCGCCAACGGGTAACCACAGCAGCATGCAATCAGCCGGCTGGGGTCAGGCGTAACACGGCGCCTTTGTCTTCGTCAGTCAGTAAATATACGGAACCGTCCGGCGCGACTTCAACGTCCCGAACGCGGGCACCAATACGGATGCGTTCCTCGTGTGTGACTTTATCGTCTTTAATTTCAAGCCGCACCAGCTGACCGAATTTCAGCGAGCCAACCAACAGGTTATTCTGCCATTTACTGAACATCGCACCGCGATAAAACAACATGCCACTCGGCGCAATCGACGGCACCCAATAGTGCAGCGGTTGTTCCAGCCCGGTCTGGCTGGTTTTGCCAATCACACCACCGCCGTATTCTTCGCCGTACGTAATCAGCGGCCAGCCATAGTTTTTACCGGCAACAGTGATATTGATTTCATCACCGCCCTGTGGGCCGTGTTCGTGGGTCCAGAGCCGGCCATTATCATCCAGGGTAGCGCCCTGAATATTGCGGTGGCCATAGGACCAAATCAGCGGTTGGGCTTTTTTCTGTTCAGCAAGTATGTTGCCGGGGGCTGCAGCGCCATCTGGCGTGATGTGCGCGACTTTGCCTACTAAGGTTGACAAGTCCTGCACCAGTTCGCGTTGATTGCCGCGATCGCCCATAGTGACAAACAGGTTACCATCAGCTTGTTGTACCAGGCGGCCGCCGAAGTGATATTTGCTGTCAACTTTTGGTGTCTGGCTAAAAATGACTTTGAAATTCTTCAGCGTCTGGCCATCGAGCGTCGCGCGGGCGACAGCGGTGCTGTTGGTGTTATTGGCACCAGGTTCGGCGTAGCTTAAATAGATAGTCTGATTGCTGGCGAAATCTTTGTCGGTCAGTACATCGAGCAAACCGCCCTGGCCGGCCACGACAATGGCCGGCAGGCCAGTGATCGGCGCGCTGATCTGACCGCTTTTATCGATATAACGCAACCGACCGTCGCGCTCGGTTACCAGTAAACGGCCATCCGGCAGCACACTGATGCCCCAGGGATGCGCCAGGTCAGTAGCGACAGTATCAATTCGTAAATTGCCTTGCTGGCTCTGTATAAAAGCCGGGTCTGCGACAACGGCGCTACTCAGCATGGCCATTGCCAGTAAAGATATACGCATCAAGATCTCCTTAAACTTTCAGGCCTTCAACCAGCATTGCCCGTTGCACCGCGGGGCGGGCTTGTACGCGCTGCTGAAACTGTTGCAGCTGTGGATAGGGGGTCAGGTCAACCTGCACCATCCGCGCCCAGCCTAACACCGTAAACAAATAGGCATCTGCGACGGTGAAATAATCGCCGAGCAGAAAGTTTTGTGCGCCCAGTTGCGCTTCAGCCTGGCTCAGGCGTAGCGACAGCCGCTGACGGGCCGCATCCTTGGTGACATCTGCTGCAGTTGGGTCGAATAAAGGTGAGAAATTTTTATGCAGTTCAGTGGCGATAAAATTCAGCAGGGACTGCAGACGATAACGGCCAAAGCTGCCATTGGCCGGTGCCAGATTGGTCGCTGGCGCCTGGTCAGCAATGTATTGCAACAGGGCAGGGCCTTCGGTTAGCAGTTCGCCGTTTTTCACCTGTAAAGCCGGCACATAACCCTGCGGACAAATCTGGCGATAATCAGTACCATCGGGCAGGGTTTTGCTGCGCAGGTCGACCCGGATGGTTTCATGTTTAAGTCCGGCCTCTTCCAGCGCAATATGGGAAGCCAGCGAACAGGCGGCAGGGGCAAAATATAACTTCATAACATGGCTCCTGAGCCGGTGGCGGGCCACCGGGATAATAATGTAACAACGCTTACAGCGCCTTCAGCACCACCTCATGATGGTTGCTGGTTTTGAAGGTATCAAATACCTGGCTGATCACACCATTCTGCTCGATCAGAAAACTGATGCGGTGAATGCCATCATAGATTTTACCCATAAACTTCTTCTCACCCCAGACGCCAAAAGCCTCAGCCAGCTGGTGCTCCGGGTCGGATAACAGCATAAAATTCAGTTGGTCGCGCTCGACAAACTTCGCCAGGCTTTTCACCGGATCTGTACTGACACCGACCGCCACGACATTTTTCGCTAACAGTTCCGCCTTGATATCGCGCAGGCCACAAGCCTGCACAGTACAGCCCGGCGTCATGGCTTTTGGATAGAAATATAACAGCACCCGATGATTGGCCAGCAGGCTTTTCAGGGTCACTTGCTCACCAGACTGATTCAGTAAAGAGAATTCCGGTGCGCTCTGACCGGCAGTTAAAGTTTGCATAAACACTCCTGTGTGTAAGGCGCTTAGCTTTGCAGCTCAAAGCGACCCTGCAGTTGCATCTGATTGAATTTGGCCTGCAACAAGCGTTTGATTTTGTCACTGTCGAGGCCTTGCGGTAACTGCACTGTCATCACGGTATGCGTTTGTGGCGGCTTGGCCGGGTCTGGTTGCAGCGTCTGAGATTTCAGTGCGCCGATATAGACCTGATGTTCTGCCAGCAAACTCGAGATAGCGCCTAAAGTGCCGACGCGATCAATACCTGTGTATTCGACGATATAAGGTGCCGACAAGGTCGGCAATGTGCAGGCGCTGGTACGTTTGGACATCGTCAGCAGATCAAGCTCAAAGGCCGAGCTTGGCAGCAGATATTCGATTTTGCTGATCGCAGCGGCGTCACCGGACAACAGCATGATAAAGGTAAATTCATTGCCAAAAATCGCCATCCGGCTGTCGACAATGTTGCAGTTGCAGTCAGTGACCAGCCGGGCCAGCTGACTGACAATCCCTGTGCGGTCTGTACCGATGGCTGTAACGACCAGTTGTTGCGGCATGAGCGTGCATAAATCCGAAATCAAGAAGGCCCGGAGTGTAACATAATCCCTTGAAATTTCATCAGGAGCGGAACGTGCGCTTGTGTTAAGACCCCGCCGTCATTAATATGAGCAGCCTGATTTTTATGGAGCTGTAGTTAAAATGTTCAGTGGTAGTCACGTCGCCCTAATTACCCCGATGTTTGAAGATGGACAAGTGGATTACCCAAGCCTCAAGCGGTTGCTGGATTATCAGTTAAATAACGGCACCGATGGCCTGATCATCATGGGGACTACCGGCGAAGCTGCCACTATTGATTTCGCTGAACAGTTAACTGTACTGCAGTTTGTTATTGACCACGTCGCTGGCAATTGCCAGATCATCGCCGGCAACGGTTCTAACAGTACGGCCGAAGCGGTCGAAAAAACCAAAGCGCTGGATAAAATGGCGATTGATGGTTTCCTGACTGTCACGCCTTATTACAACAAACCGACACAAAAAGGCATGCTGGCGCATTTCAGCGCAGTAGCCGCCGCCACCGACAAACCGGTGCTGCTGTATAACGTGCCGGGCCGAACCGGCGTTGATTTACTGCCGGCGACTGTGGCGGAACTGGCCAAAATCAGCAATATCACCGGCGTTAAAGAAGCCACCGGCAGTCTCACGCGCTTACGCGACATCCAGGCGTTGGTCGGGTCGGATTTTGCGCTTTTGAGCGGTGATGATGCCAGTGCCTGTGATTTCTTGCTGCAGGGGGGCCATGGCGTGATTTCTGTCACCACCAACGTGGCACCAAAAGCCATGTCCGCGATGATCCGTGCAGCCCGCGTCGGTGACAGTGCTACAGCGAAAAGCGTTGACAGCACTTTGCAACCGCTGCACCGTGACCTCTTTATAGAAAGTAACCCGATCCCGGCCAAATGGGCGCTGCTGCGCTTAGGGCTGATTTCGTCGGATTTTGCCCGTTTACCTTTGACGCAACTGGAACCAATTCACCAGAGCGTAATCGAACAAGCGCTGCAGGCAGCGCAGCTGTAACCGATTTTTTTGACAATTTCTTCAGTAGGAGTGCTTAGGTGCATTATTGGATCCCTGGCGCAGTAGCAGCCACTTTGTTGTTATCTGGCTGTTCTTTGTGGCCCGCCACAGAAAAAACTGCTGTCAATGAACAGCGTATCGCCGAATTAAAAATTCCGGCCGGCTTAAAGGCGCCTAAAAAACCAGGTCAATACGATTTACCGCCAAAAGTAGCAGCGGGCGTAGCGCCTGAGCAAATGGACCTGCGGGCACCGATGCAGGTGCTGGCAGTAGCGACCAATGCACGGGTGGAAGAAGAAGAAAAAGAAGCCAGGGTCTGGTTTGAACGCTCAGAGTTCACCGGCGACCTGATGCCGTACTTACAGACCAACATCAGCGGTTATTTCACGAAAAATACCATTGAAGTCAGCCAGCCAAAACAGCTGGAATGGCAAACCGGCTGGGTCAGCGAATATCAGGAAACCGGCTGGTGGTTATGGAAAGGGCAGGAATTAACCCAGCAAAGTAAATTCAGCGTGCAATTAGAGCCGCGCAGCCACGGCCGCACTATCGCAGTGCAGGTTAAACTGCTGGAACATAAATACACTGACGAGACGCAAAAACTGACTCCAATTAGCCAACGCCGCGAAGAAGTGCATTTTCTAAACCGCATCATTGACCACATAGCAACTGTGGAACTGGCTGCCATTCGTGAAGCCAAAGCCAAACTGCCGGATGTTCTGCTGACTCGCGCC
The DNA here is from genome assembly GCF_000711985.1 of Rheinheimera texasensis DSM 17496. Classification (GTDB taxonomy): domain Bacteria; phylum Pseudomonadota; class Gammaproteobacteria; order Enterobacterales; family Alteromonadaceae; genus Pararheinheimera; species Pararheinheimera texasensis. The sequence continues at coordinate 222,252 of NZ_KL544006.1, read as the reverse complement.
GTCAACGACAAACAGGAACCAGTAATGCTGACCACTCAGCCAATTGATGTGGCCTGGTCGCAGCTTGAACTGCTGCTGGAAAAAGTAGGTCTTGAAGTGACAGATCTTAACCAGTCGGATTATGTCTATTACGTTAAATACGTCAAAGCCGAACAAGGCTTCTGGGACAGCATCTGGGGCGATGAAGATCTGCCAGAGTTGCCGCTCACTGCCGGTGAATATCAGTTATCGCTGAGCAAAACTGACAAAGGCACAGCGATTAAGATCAAAGACAAAGATGGCAAAGTGTTGGATCAAACCACCTTAGATGCCGTGTATGAAGTCTTTGCTGCGGCGATCCGCCAGGGCAAACTGGAACTCTGATCTGAAGTTCCGGTAACAAAAAAAGCGCGAAGTCTCTGACTTTGCGCTTTGTTTTTTGGCAAAACCAAAGGTTTTTGCGGCACAATATATGTTGTTTGTTACAGCTGGTCGCCTTAGTTTGCAGGTAATTGACCAGCCCCGAGCTGAGCGCTGCTCACTGGACTGATTCAGCGGAGTTTTTATCATGCCATCCTTAAAATTGCCGCGTTATTTTCAACGTCTGACGCCTGCTGTGCTTCTGGTTTCTGCGTTTTTGATTACAGTATCAAATGCGGCAGAGCTGACAGATTTGTATCAGGCCAGAGTCGCAGCCGGGCAAAGCCAGCCGCAGTGGCAAAAGCAGGCGCTGCAGGACGTGTTAGTCAAATTGACCGGTGGTGAGGCAGTATTCGCTCAGCCAGGCATTGCGGATGCGCTGAAGAATAGCGGTCAGTTTGTCGTGCAGTTTCAGCAAGTGCAGCAGGACGGTCAGCCGCAGTTATTAGTGACGCTGGACGGCCAGAAAATAACCCGTCTGCTGCAAAGTCTGCAAATCCCGGTGTGGGGGCCACGCCGGCCTGATGTGCTGTTATGGCTGACCGAGCGTCCGGTCGAGACACCGCAGTTTGTGATAAGTCCTGAGCATCCGCTGCGAAAAGCCTTGTTACAGCAAGCTGGCCGTTATGGCCTCAGTCTGCAATTTCCGTTATACGATGAAACCGACAGTGCGCTGGTCAACGAAGCTGCCAGCTGGGGCGGTGACTGGGCATTACTGCAACAGGCGTCCGGCCGGTATCAGGCCACTGAAGTGTATAACCTGTTGTTTGATCAGCTGACCGATGCCAGCGGCTTAGTGCAATTCCGTCTGACCTGGCAGCAGCTGGTGGATGGTGGCGTGCAAAGCAAAGAGCTGCTGAATGCTGACGCCATGGCGCTGGCGCAGCAGTTTTGTGCCGAACTGGCTGCGGCGCAGGCGTCCCGTTATGCAGTGCGGATAAGTGCCAGTGGTGACACCGCCGCAGGTAGCCTGCAACTGACCTTTGACGGGGTCAGCAGCTTGAGCGACTTGGTGGCGCTACGGCAATTGTTCAGCAGTATGCTGACCGTGCGTGACCATCAACTCACGCAATATCAGGCAGGTCAGGCTGTGTTGCAACTGCAGCTTGCGGCTAGTCCCGATGAATTTTACCGTGCTTTGAGTCTGGTCAAAGAACTGACGCCACAACCAGATGCTGTTGCGCCTGAAGCTGTCTCAGCTGATACCGGCACCGGTGAACCAGCAACAGAAGCGCCTGCTGCGGAAAACCCTGTAACGTCACCTGTGCAGAGCTCAGGCGAACTGACCGATGCTGAAGCGGCGATGGAAGCCGCCTTGGCGGGCGGACAAACTGATCCGGCGGTCGCGGCAGAATCGACATTACCACTGTCCGCCGGACAGAACTCTGCCAGTGCAGCGCTGGTGATCAGCAGCCGTTATTTGTTCCGTCGCCAATAATGCAAACGCCGATGCAGCCGACGCAATTTACGCTGGCAGTGACTTTGCCAGACGACGAAACTTTGCATAGTTTTTATGGCGCGGATAGCAGTCCGGCTGTGGCTTTTATCCACCAGTACCTGCAGCCTGAAACGGCAAATACCGGCAAGCCGCAACCGCCGGTATTTGTGTTTGGCGCATCGGGCAGTGGGAAGTCGCACTTGTTATATGCTGCCTGTGTGCAGGCACAAGAATTAGGCCTCACCAGTCAATTACTGGCGCTGGATGAATTTGCTCAGTACAGCCCACGAATGCTGGATAATCTGGAGCAGCTCGACTTGGTGTGTCTGGATAATATCGGCGCGGTAGCCGGCGATTCGCACTGGCAGGTGGCGCTGTTTGATTTGTATAACCGTCTGGCCGAACATGGCAAAAAACTGATTATCGTCGCCGACGACCAGCCGACCGCACTTGGCTTTACCTTGCCGGATTTAGTCTCGCGCTTACAGGCTTGTACTGTGTTTCAATTGCGGCTGCTCAGCGATGACGACAAACAAAAACTGCTGCAGCAAAAAGCCCGGGTGCGCGGCTTAGATTTGCCCGACGAAGTCGCACGTTATCTGCTAAACCGCCAGCAACGGGATATCCGCGCGCTGGTTGATACGCTGGATGTACTCGACAAAGCCTCGATGGTGCACCAGCGCCGGCTGACCATTCCTTTTGTCAAAGACGTGCTGGCTGCGACTTTCCCCGCCACAGAGCTCTGATTTGCTGGTTTTTCCGGCAATTTGCTAAAATTTTCCTCGCCTTAGCGCGCCCAAAAGCGGCGAAATTGTTGTAAAATCACCGGTTTTAGCAAACTGGCTGGTCTGAGGAAAATCATGAACCTATCTGCCATCTTAGACAGCGCATTACAGGCGGTTGCCAACGCCGCAGATGTGAATGCACTGGAAGACGTCCGCGTTGAGTATTTCGGCAAAAAAGGCAGCATCACCGAGCTGTTAAAATCCTTAGGCGCGATGGACGCCGAAGCCCGCAAAGTTGCGGGTGCACAAATCAATGAACTGAAACAACAAGTACAAGACGCGTTAAACGCTCGCCGTGATGGCATGCAGGCTGCAGTGCTGGCGCAAAAACTGGCGTCTGAGCAAATCGACGTCACGCTGCCGGGGCGCAGCATCGAACAGGGTGGATTGCACCCGGTGACGCGCACGATTCGCCGCATTGAAACGTTCTTTGGCGAACTGGGTTTTGAAGTCAAACATGGCCCTGAGATCGAAGATGATTTCCACAACTTTGATGCACTGAATATCCCTGAGCATCACCCGGCCCGTGCTGATCACGACACATTCTATTTTAATCCTAAGCTGATGCTGCGTACTCAGACTTCCGGCGTGCAAATCCGCACCATGGAAACTGAACAGCCGCCGCTTCGGATCATCTCGCCAGGCCGCGTTTATCGTAACGACTACGACATGACGCACACGCCGATGTTCCACCAGGTCGAAGGCCTGATGGTCGACAAAAATGTCAGCTTCACCGAGCTTAAAGGCATTCTGCACGATTTCCTGAACAACTATTTTGAAGAAGACCTGCAAATCCGCTTCCGTCCATCATTTTTCCCGTTTACTGAGCCTTCGGCCGAAGTGGACGTGATGGGCAAAAACGGTAAATGGCTGGAAGTATTAGGCTGCGGTATGGTGCACCCGAACGTGCTGCGTTCGGTCGGTATTGACCCGGAAGTCTACAGCGGTTTTGCCTTTGGCATGGGCGTGGAGCGTCTGACCATGCTGCGCTACGGCGTTACCGACTTGCGTTCATTCTTCGAGAATGACCTGCGTTTCTTAAAACAATTTAAATAAGCCGGAGCAAAACAATGAAATTCAGTGAATCCTGGTTACGGGAATGGGTCAACCCGGCGTTATCGACGCAGGAACTGGCCGAACAGATTTCAATGGCCGGCCTGGAAGTCGACGGTATTGATGCTATCGCAGGTGAATTCAGCGGTGTGGTCGTTGGCCATGTGGTTGAATGTGGCCGTCATCCTGAAGCGGACAAATTACAGGTTACCAAAGTGGACATCGGCAGCGGTGAGCTGCTCGACATCGTCTGTGGCGCAGCCAACTGCCGCCAGGGCTTAAAGGTCGCAGTGGCCACTGTTGGCGCTGTGTTGCCGGGTGATTTTAAAATCAAAGCGGCCAAGTTACGCGGTCAGCCGTCGAACGGCATGTTGTGTTCATTGTCTGAACTTGGCATGGCCGAAAGCTCAGAAGGTATTATCGAACTGCCGGCGGATGCACCGCTTGGTAAAAACATCCGCGATTATCTGCAGCTTGATGACAATGCCATCGAAGTCGACCTGACGCCAAACCGTGCAGACTGTCTCGGCATGCTGGGCCTCGCCCGTGAAGTCGGTGTGCTGAATAAACTGGACGTGACACAACCGGTTATTGCTGCAGTGACTCCTTCTATTGACGAGACGCGCACTATCACGTTACAGGCGCCAAAAAGCTGCCCGCGTTATTTAGGCCGGGTGATCCGCAACATCAATGTTGGCGCTCAAACGCCACTCTGGATGGTAGAGAAATTACGTCGTAGTGGTATTCGTTCTATCGACCCGGTCGTAGACGTCACCAACTATGTACTGGTGGAACTGGGTCATCCGATGCATGCCTTTGATTTGGCGAAAATCGACGGCGGCATTGTGGTGCGTCTGGCCAAACCGGAAGAAAAACTGGTACTGCTGGATGAAAGCGAAGTGACGCTGAATCCACAGACTTTAGTCATCGCTGATGAGCAAAAAGCCTTAGCGATGGCTGGTATTTTTGGTGGCCTGCACAGTGGCGTGACGAAAGACAGCCGCGACATTTTCCTCGAAAGTGCGTTTTTCGCACCAACAGAGATGGCTGGCCGCGCCCGTCAATATGGCTTGCACACCGACGCCTCGCACCGCTATGAACGTGGTGTAGACCCTGAACTGCAACGCACCGCGATGGAGCGGGCGACCTCGCTGTTACTGGACATCGTCGGTGGCGAAGCTGGCCCAATTGTTGAAGCCAAGTCCGATGAATATCTGCCAAAAGCGGCACAAATCACGCTGAGCCGGCAGAAACTGGACCGCATTCTCGGTATTCATATCGACACCGCGACCGTCAGCGAGATTTTCACGCGGTTAGGTTTTGCCGTGAACGAGCAAGCGGACAGCTGGCAGGTCACAGTGCCGACCTATCGCTTCGATATTTCAATCAGCGAAGACCTGATTGAAGAAGTGGCGCGGGTATACGGCTACAACAGCATTCCAAACGTAGCACCAGTGGCATCGCTGGCGATGCGTGACCACCGCGAAGCGGATATTTCGGTGCATAGCCTGCGTGACTTACTGGTCGACCGCGGTTATCAGGAAGCCATCACGTATTCTTTCGTTGACCCGAAAGTGCAGCAAGTGCTGTTTCCAGGCGTCGAAGCATTAGTGCTGCCAAACCCAATATCTGCCGATATGTCCGCCATGCGCTTAAACCTGTGGCCAGGTTTATTGCAGGCTGTTCAGTACAACCAAAACCGCCAGCAAAACCGGATCCGCCTGTTTGAATACGGCCTGAAATTTATCCCGGATGCCACCGCGGAAGGCGGTGTACGGCAAGTGCCGGTGATTGGCGGTATTATCGTGGGCTCTTATGGCAACGAGCACTGGACTATCGCTGAGCGCGCGGTAGATTTCTATGATGTCAAAGGCGATGTGGAAGCACTGCTGAGCAAAACCTCAGCTGCTGATGAATTCAGTTTTGCAAAAGGCGAGCACAGCGCATTACATCCGGGCCAGACGGCTGCGCTGCTGCGTAACGGTCAGCCAGTTGGTTTATTAGGAGCGCTGCATCCGGAAGCTGAACGTAAGCTCGGTATTAAAGGTAAAGCCTTCCTGTTTGAATTGGAGCTTGCAGCCTTTGGTGACAAGCACATTGTTTCTGCACAGGAAATCTCAAAATATCCGGCAAACCGCCGCGATTTGGCAATTGTAGTGAAATCTGATGTGCGTTTTTCAGATATCCTTGCTACTATAAGAAAAGTTGGCGGAAATCAACTAGTTGACCTAAAGTTGTTTGACGTGTACACAGGTCAGGGCGTGGCAGACGGCATGAAGTCTTTGGCTATCGCTTTGACCCTGCAGGACAAGACGCGGACCCTGGAAGATAAAGACATCCAACAAGTGGTGACTTCCGTGGTGCAGGCCCTTGGAGATGAGTTCAACGCAACGTTGAGGGATTGAGAATGGCGCTTACCAAAGCCGATTTAGCAGAACGTTTATTTACTAAGTTTGGCATCAGCAAACGCGACGCCAAAATGATAGTAGAGGCATTTTTTGAAGAGATCCGGCTCGCCCTTGAAACCGGCGATCAGGTCAAACTGTCAGGCTTTGGTAACTTTGACCTGCGGGTGAAAAATCAGCGGCCGGGTCGCAACCCTAAAACTGGTGAAGACATTCCAATTTCTGCCCGCTGTGTTGTGACGTTCCGTCCAGGCCAGAAATTAAAAAGCCGGGTTGAAGTCGGCACTGCCAAAAAATAACGGCAGATACTGCAGCAAAAAAAGCGCAATGGCTATGCCAGTGCGCTTTTTTTTTGCCGGAAGATGGGCGGCAACTCGCTGATCTGCTTAAATATTTCTGAACTTAGTGATCCAATAGCCCGGTACGATTGTAATGAACTCATCTTCTGAATTGCTCCACGTGACTATGAAACTGAAAATTGGTATCAGTGCCTGCGTACTCGGCCAGAAAGTCCGCTTTGACGGTGGCCATAAACAATCCGAATTTTGTACTGCAACTTTATTACCTTTCGCCGATTTTGTGCCGTTTTGTCCGGAGCAGGCGCTGGGTATGGGTGTGCCCCGTCCGGCGATCCGGCTAATGAAAAACGCTGCTGAACAAATCCGTTTGGTTAATAACAAAGACGCCAGCATTGACCATACTGATGCCATGCAGGCGCTCTGTGCAGAACGGCTACCGCAAATGGCGGATTTTTGCGGTTATATTGTCTGCGCTAAATCACCCAGTTGCGGCATGGAGCGCGTGCGCTTGGTTGATGAAAAAGGAGCACAGCTTGGCAAAGTCGCGGTCGGGCTATTTACCCGCGAACTGATGCAGCGTTATCCCTGGTTACCGGTGGAAGAAGACGGCCGGTTGCTCGATGCCGGCATCCGCGAAAGTTTTGTCACACGGATTTACGCTCTGGCTCACTGGCAGCAGCTGATGGCGGATGGCTTTAGCATTGGTAAGCTGGTGAAGTATCACAGCCAATATAAGTTTGTGTTATTGGCGCATCACCCTGTGGCGTATCGCGAATTAGGCCGTTTAGTTGCGCAAGGAAAGCTGTTTGCGCCAGAGGAGTTGGCAAACCGCTATCTGGTCGCAATGCAGCAGGCGCTGGCACAACCAACGACGCGGAAAAATCACGCCAATGTGCTGATGCACCTGCAAGGTTTCTTTAAAAAAGTGTTGTCGAGCGAGGCCAAGGCTGAGCTGCTGCAGCTTATTCATCAATACCGGTTGGGGCATATTCCGCTGTTGGCGCCACTGACATTATTAAAACATCATCTGCGGCTGCATCCGGACGATTACGTGGCTTGTCAGCGCTATTTACAGCCATTCCCGACTGAACTTGGAGTGCGGGTATGAATGCTTTCCAGCTGGTTTGGCTGCGCAACGACCTGCGTCATTATGATAACGCAGCACTTTTTGCTGCCGCACAAACCGGGTTGCCGGTTGTGGCTGTTTTTGTAGCCACGCCACAGACCTGGCAGCAACATGATATGGCGCCGATCAAGCAGGATTTAATTCGCCGCCGGGTACTGGCGCTCAAAAATGAACTGGCCACGCTGGGCATCCAACTGCTTGCTATTGAAGCGCAGCGTTACAGCGACTGTGCCGCTATTTTGCAAAAACTTGCCGTGCAAGGTGCGGCCGGGCTTTATGCCCAAACCGAATACGAACTTCGCGAGCAACATCGTGATCAGACGGTCACCCAGGCGATGAATGGCATCGGTGTGTCTTGTTTCTGGTATGACAGCCAATGCGTGATGCCGCCGGGTTCCGTGCGCAGTAAAACCGGCGACATTTATAAAGTCTTTACCCCTTTTAAGAAAACGTGGCTGGCACAGCTGCAACACAAAGGTTTACAGGTGCTGGGCAAACCTGTTGTTAAAAGCAGCATTCAACTGGATGACAGTGGCTTGCCCCAGATGCATCCTGGTGACAACAGCTCAGCAGCCTGGCCGGTAGCAGAACAGCAAGTGCTGGATTTATTGCGCAGTTTTTGCCGAGAGCGCGTACAGGACTACCAGCAGGCGCGTGATTTCCCGGCGATAAACGGCACTTCAACGTTGTCGCCGTATTTTGCTATTGGCGTGATTTCAGCGCAGCAGGCGGTGGCTCGCTTGCAGGCAGAAGCCAATACAACGATGTTGCAAGACGGCAGCGGCGCTGCGGTCTGGCTGTCCGAGCTTATCTGGCGCGAATTTTATAAACACATTCTGATAGCGTATCCGCAGCTGATTAAACATCGGGCCTTCCAGGCGGACACTGAAGCTATTGTCTGGGGCAATAACGAAGCATGGTTTGCCGCATGGTGTGAAGGCCGTACCGGTTATCCGATAGTCGACGCAGCAATGCGTCAGCTGAATCAAACCGGCTGGATGCACAACCGGCTGAGGATGATCACGGCCAGTTTCCTGGTGAAAGATTTACAAATCGACTGGCGCTGGGGCGAGCGTTATTTTATGTCAAAGCTGATTGATGGCGAATTTGCCGCCAATAACGGTGGCTGGCAGTGGGCCGCTTCCACAGGCACAGATGCCGCGCCTTATTTCCGTATTTTTAATCCTGTGACACAAAGCGAAAAATTCGACCCTAAAGGTATTTTCCTGCAAAAGTATCTGCCAGAGCTGAAGGGGCTTAGCAGCAAACAACTGCATTGGCCGCACCCGTTACCGATGTCGGTGCAGTATTTCCGGCCTGTGGTTGATCATGCCAAGGCCCGGCTGCGTACATTAGCAATGTTCAAAGCTGCGCGCGGTGAATCAGCAGATAGTTTGCCTGACGAACCCGCTCAGCTGGCACTGGGCTCTTCGGACGGACTTTGAATAATGCAAACTGAATCATCAACAGTATTGGAGCCTCAGCCGTCGGCATCAGAGCGGCTGGCGCTTTTTGTTGATTTCTACAATCAACTGAATTTCGACAATCTCATCACTTTAAAAAATTTGTATGCCGATAACGTCGAGTTTATCGACCCTGTGCATCACATTTCGGGTCTGGTAGCGCTCGAACAGTATTTCGCTCATGCCTACCAAAACCTGCAGCAATGCGAGTTTGAAATGGGTGCGCACGGGGTGGGGCCGCATTGGGGCTTTGTCAGCTGGCAGATGCGGTTTCGTCATCCGGCTATAGGTGCCGGTGAGTTGATAGTCGTCGATGGCAGCACTGAGCTCACCTATGACGCCAATGGCAAAATTGTGCGGCATCGTGACTATTACGATTTGACCCAAATGGTTTATCAGCATTTGCCGGTGATTGGCTGGCTGACCGGGAAGGTTCGCAGCCGGATGGCACAGGCCTGATCTCAGGCCTTTTCACCGACTTTATTTCAAGGAAAAACTACATGCGTATTGCAGTGATTGGCGGTGGCATCGCCGGCATGATGAGCTGGTATTTATTGAGGCAGCAACATCAGGTCACTTTATTCGAAGCTGGTAATTACCTGGGCGGCCATACTGCAACTGTTGATGTCAGTGTGAATGGCCGTCAGTATGCCGTCGACACGGGTTTTATTGTGTTTAACAACTGGACTTATCCGCTGTTTAACCGATTTATCGCTGAGCTTGGTGTACCTTTTCAGAATACAACCATGAGTTTTGCGGTGACAGACAGAGCTGCCGATTTTGAATACAACGGGAATAACCTGTGGAGCCTGTTTGCACAAAAGCGCAATCTGCTGCGGCCATCGTTTTGGCGCATGCTGCGTGACATTGTGCGTTTTAACAAAATCGCCAAGCAGGCGGTGGCCGATAACAGTGCGGATTTAGATTTGCCTATCGATGCCTTTTTGCAGAAACATCAGCTTGGCACCGACATGCGCGACAAATATCTGTTGCCGATGGGGGCGGCGATTTGGTCGGCTGGTTTAACTGCAATGCCAGATTTTCCGCTGCGATTTTTCCTGCAATTCTGCAATAACCACGGTCTGCTCAACATCAACGACAGGCCGCAGTGGGCGGTGATCAAAGGTGGCTCGCGTGAATATGTCACAGCCATGCTGGCCAAATGTGGCAGTGACGGTATCCGGTTGAACAGTCCTGTGGCCAAGGTGCGTCGTTTTGACGAGTCGGTTGAAATTGCTTTAGCGGATGGCAGCACTGAACATTTTGATCAGGTGGTGTTTGCCTGCCACAGCGATCAGGCGCTTAAAATGTTGGCCGATGCAACACCGGCTGAGCAGCAGGTATTAGGTGGTATTGCCTATCAGGATAATGATGTGGTGCTGCATACCGACATCCGGCTGTTACCCAAACGCAAAGCGGCCTGGGCGGCCTGGAATTATCTGTTAGGCGAAGATGCAGCCAAGCGCGCCACGCTGAGCTACAACATGAATATGCTGCAGGGTATTCATAGCGATACCACTTTTGTGGTGAGCTTAAATGCCAGCGATCGCATCGCGCCGGAGCAAGTGCTGCGGCGTTTTACCTATGCCCATCCCGTTTACAATCAGAGCACAATGCAATCACAGGCACGGCGTGGTGAAATCAACGGCCAGAACCGTAGTTATTTTTGTGGCGCTTATTGGTATAACGGTTTCCATGAGGACGGGGTGCGCAGCGCTGTCGATGTTGCAGCCATGCTTGGGGTGAAGTTCTAATGTCGACACATGCTATCTATCGGGGCCGGGTGGGGCATCAGCGCCTCAAACCGAAACCGCATGGGCTGCATTATGATATTCAGTATTTCTGGCTCGACTTATGTGCGCTTACTGAGTTGCCTGCGCAAATTCAGCGCGAGGCCTTTGGGGCTTTTTCCCTGCGCCGCCGCGATTATTTTAAAGGCTGCGCTGCGGTCACCGGCATTGACGATTTAGCAGAAGCCGCTCTGGCGCGTGCTGCACAGCTTGGCGCGGATGTCAGCGGTATTGATCAGGTGTTTTTGTTATCGCCGCTCGCCAACTGGGGCGTCTATTTCAGCCCGCTGACACAGTATTATTTATATCAACAGGGCCAACCGCGTTATCTTTTGGCAGAAGTCAGTAATACACCCTGGAACGAACGCCATCATTATTTGGTGCCGCTTGAAGCGGATGGCGTGACTGAATTCAGTCACGCGAAGAATTTTCATGTCTCGCCATTTAACCCTTTAGATATGCAATATCACTGGCGTATTGAAGCGCCCACGACACAATTTAACCTGTTGCTGCAAAACAGCCGGCAAGGCGAAAAAGTGTTCTCGGCCTGGTTTCGCTTGCAGCGCGAGGCGTTAAACAAAAACAGCATTCGCCAGATGCTGATCCGCCAGCCATGGCAAAACGTACAGGTTGTAATACGCATTTATTGGCAAGCGTTGCAGTTGTTAGTCAAAGGTTTGCCATTTTATTCTCATCAAAAGCCAAAGGATCAATCGGTATGACATTAGCACTCAGTCAATCAGGTGATTATGCAGAGCCAGGGCTGCTGGACCGGATTTGCCGTCGTCTGGTACAGGGATATCTCGCCGGTCTGCAACATGGCTGTATTGAACTGGTTGATCATAAAGATGAGCTGATCCTCGGCGACGCCCATGCCGATCTGCGCGTGCGGCTGGAAGTGCGCGACCCGCGCTTCTATCAGAAGCTGGTATTGGAAGGCTCGGTTGGCGCTGGTGAAGCTTACATGGACGGCTGGTGGCATACCGACCAGTTGACGGCATTAGTGCGCATTTTTGCCCGCAATATGGCGTTGTTGGATTCACTGGAAAGCGCCTGGGCGCGGTTAAGTAAACCGGCGCTGAAGTTACTGGACTGGAAAAACCGTAATACGCTGGGCCAGTCGCGCAAAAACATCGCTGCACATTATGACTTAGGGAATGCCTTATATCGCTTGTTTCTGGACGACAGCATGATGTACTCAAGTGCGGTGTATCCGGCGCCGGATAGCACACTGGAGCAGGCGCAGCAGCACAAACTACATTTACTCTGTGAAAAGCTGCAGCTGAAGCCGGGTGATCACTTATTGGAAATTGGCACCGGCTGGGGCAGCCTGGCGATTTATGCGGCCACTCACTATGGCGTGAAAGTCACTACCACCACTATTTCCAGAGAACAATATGACTACGCGGCTGAGCGCATTGCCGCCGCAGGTCTTACCGACCAAATTACATTGTTATTTGAGGACTATCGTTTACTGAGCGGTCAATACGACAAGCTGGTATCGGTTGAAATGATAGAAGCTGTCGGCAAAGAGTATCTCGACAGCTATTTTGCCAAATGCAGTAGCCTGCTCAAAGCTAATGGTTTGATGGTGCTACAGGCCATTACCATTGCAGATCAGCGCTTCGAGCATTACAGCAAAGAAGTCGATTTTATTCAGAAGTTTATTTTCCCCGGCGGCTTTTTGCCGTCGGTCACCAAAATGGCCAGTGCGGTTTGTAACCACACGGATTTGGTGATCCGTCAGCTCAGCGACATTGGTCTCGACTATGCCCGCACGCTGGCCGACTGGTTTGAGCGCTTTGAACAGCAAAAAGAGCAGGTGCTGGCGCTTGGCTATGATCAACGTTTTATCCGTATGTGGCAGTTTTATTTATGTTACTGCGAAGGTGGATTTTTAGAGCGCGCTACCAGCACTGTCCATCTGGTACTGGCAAAACCGGGATTTAAACAGCCGGTCTGACAATTTACTAAAAATCTGACATTGTGTTATAACTTTCAAAAAGTTATCAAAAGTCAGGTGACATGGAACCGCAGTTCAATCAGCAAGATGGTGGCGAAGCCGCGGTAGTTGCTGCCGGCGAACAGTCTGAGATCAGGCAACTGCGTCAGGAAGTTGCCACCCTGCGTACTCTGAACACGCTGGCGCTGGATCTGCAAAGTGTCGCCACAGATCAGGCGGTATACCAGCAGGTGGTACAGCTGGTCAGCGAAGCGCTTGGATTTGCCGATTGCAGTTTGTTTGTGCCGGATGCGACCGGATTGCTGCGGCGTGTCGCTGCTTGCGGCTTAAGGGCCTTGGATTTACCACCGCCGCTTTATCTGGATAGCGACAGTCTGATTGCAACGGCGGCCCGCCAGCAACAAATTATCTGTGTGGCGGATACCTCACAAGACCCACGGTACGTTTCTGGCAATAGTCAGTTTGCCTCAGAGTTAGCTGTGCCGGTGCTGTGTGCAGGTAAACTAATGGCTGTGCTGGACTGTGAACATCCGCAGCAAGGTTTTTTCGCCGATAAAATCGCCCTATTGACTCAGGTTGCTGAGGTGCTCGCCCGCAAAATGGAGCAGCTGGCCGGGCTTGCCCATATTCAGCATTCAGTGACTCAGCTGGAATACGCCAGCCGTTTGCAGAAAGTGTTATTTAATATCGCCTCACTGCAATATGACGGAGAAGCACCGGGCCAGTTTTATCAGCAGCTGCATCAGAATGTGAACTCGCTGATTTATGCTGAGAATTTTTTTATCGCGTTGTATGACAGCGATACAGAAGTGCTGCATTTCCCTTATTTCGCCGACTCGCATGAGCACATTAGTCCGGACCAGTTTTATCCCAAAGAAATTCTCAACCATAGTCTGACCGGTTATGTGTTTCGCACCGACAAACCTTTGTTAGCGGATAAGGCCATGCTGGCAGAGCTTGACCGTGAGAATGTCGTCAAAGCCTATGGCGAGCAACCGGAATATTGGCTCGGAGTGCCGTTTAAGTCGGAAGATCGGGTACAGGGTGTAGTGGTGGTACAAAGTTATGATGTCACCCGGCATTACCAGCAAACCGATTTAGATTTATTGCTATTTGTCAGCCAGCATATTTGCAGTGCATTGGAACGGGTTTTTGTGCAGCAGCGTCTGTTGCATCAGGCTCTGCACGATGCGCTGACCAATTTACCGAACCGCGTGTTGTTTTTGGATCGGGTGCGGCAAGGCTTTAAACGCCGCCGCCGCTATCCAAACCATGTTGTTGCCGTCGCTTATCTGGATTTAGACCGCTTTAAGATGGTGAATGACACTCTGGGTCATCAGATTGGCGATGAGTTTCTGGTGGCTGTCGCTCAATTGTTACGCCGTTGTCTGCGCCAGAATGACACGCTTGCGCGGCTTGGTGGTGACGAGTTTGCGATTTTACTCGATGACGTGCATACGGAATCTGATGTCGCGGAAGTGATGCAACGCATTAGCCTGCAGCTGAGTCAGCCTATCCTGCTGAAGCAACATAAGCTGCAGACATCGGCCAGTATAGGGGTGGCACTGGCTGATCCGCACACAGTGCTGGACGACACCGACGAGTTGATCCGGCGTGCCGATATTGCCATGTACCAGGCCAAACAAGATGGCCGAGGCGTTTGCCGGTTTTTTTCTGCTGAAATGGACCAACGTGCGGTGCAGCATTATCAACTGGAAATGGAGATCCAGGCTGCGCTCAGCACGCAGCAGTTTGAGTTGCACTACCAGCCGGTGGTGAATTTGGACAATGACGACACTGTCGGTTTTGAAGCTCTTATCCGCTGGCAGCATCCAGAGCGCGGTTTTATCCCGCCCAATGATTTTATCCCACTGGCAGAAGAACTTGGGTTGCTGGGTGATATCGACCGTTATGTCGTGCGCCAGGCGGTCAGCCAAATTAATTTGTGGTGGCAGAACTACGCCACGCCGTTTTATATCAGCGTCAATATTTCCGGGCGCAGCTTTTCGCAGGCTGATTTCGCAGATGTCGTGTTGCAACAACTGGCCGACGCACAGGTTCCGGCCCGTTATCTGGCGATTGAAATAACCGAGCGGGCGCTGATTGATAAAATTGATCAGGCCAAAACTACTATTGCTCAGCTCAGATCGGCGGGCATTCGGGTGTTTCTGGATGATTTCGGCACTGGTTATTCCAGCCTGAGTTATCTGCATGAATTTCAGCTCGATGTACTGAAAATCGACCGTAGTTTTATCGCCGGGATCCGGCCGCGTATTCAGGAAAATGCCGTGGTCAATACCATCATCACCTTAGCGAAGACGCTGAAATTACAAGTAATTGCCGAAGGTATTGAAAATAGCCTGCAACGGAAGATTTTGTCTGAGCTGGGTTGTGAGTCGGGACAGGGTTATTGGTTTGCTGCAGCTTTACCGCCGCGTCAGGCGGTGGAGTGGCTGAGATAAGCCCGGCCTTGAGGGATTTAAGGCCGGGTGAAGTGGCTGTTACTTCAGCTCGATCTTGCTGTCGCTGATATTGATTTTGCCTTCCTTAAACAAAGCGCCAATCGCCTGTTTATAGACTTTTTTGCTGACGCCAAACAGCGCGTAAATAGCTTCCGGTGAGCTTTTATCCGATAACATCAACACGCCGTCATTTTCATTGAGTTTTTGCAGGATCTGGCCGGTTAAATCCAGGGTTTTGCCATAACCCGGTTTATCCAGCAACAGGTCAATTTTGCCGTCGCTACGCAGTTTATTGACATAAGCTTTGCATTGGTAACCGCGGCGCAATTGCTTAAAGACCTGATCTTTATATAAAAGCCCCCAATGTTCGTTATTTACCACCACTTTAAAACCTAAATCGGTTGGTTCAGCGACGACAATGGACACTTCATCACCAGCTTTGAGTTGTGGTGTGGTTTTACCAATAAATTTATCCAGCTTGCTGGACGCCACGATGCGGTTACTTTTATCAACAAAACAGTACACCAGGTAGCTGTAATCCTGCTGCATCGGCACCGCCTGTTCGGCAAATGGCACCAGCAAATCTTTTTTCAGCCCCCAGTTTAAAAAAGCGCCGACTTTGGTGACGGCGACGACACGCATCTGTGCCACTTCACCGACTTTGATCAGCGGGCGCTCGGTGGTTGCGATCAGCTGATCTTCAGAATCCAGATACAAAAAGACGTCAATGCTGCTGCCGATATCGGCAGTTGCCGGCACATAGCGTTTTGGTAACAGAATATCGCCCCATTCTTTGCCATCGAGATAGACACCAAAATCCACCCGTCTTTTCAGCACCAGCCGATTGGTTTTTCCGAGAAACATTATGACTCCAGTTGAAACAGGGGAGGATTGCTCTGCTGCAGCAGGCGCGGATTCAGTACGACCGAGTGATTTGAATCGGCAAACCACAGCTGGCCTTCCTGAATTGTACATTGTAGCTGCATGGTGCGCTGGCACAACTCAGCCAGGGCTTGTGACTCGGCGGCATCAATAGCAACCACGGTCAGATTAGATAATTCGCGGGCAGTTTTTTGTGCGTCTTTCCACCATTTATCGATGACAGTGCCGCCATAAGCCAGCACCATGCCTTGCTGCGCGCGGTGCGCGGCGCGGCGTAGTAGTTTGTCATCCGGCAAACCCAGTTCAATCCAGAGTTCGATATTGCCGCCATAATCGTGTTGCCACAGATCCGGTTCTGCGTCTTCCGAAATGCCTTTGCCGAAGATCAGGCGTTCGTGCGCGCACAGGGTAAATGCCACCAGACGAAGCATCATGCGTTCAATCGTTTCAGAAGGATGCTGTGCCAGCGTCAGACTGTGCGTCTGATAATAGTGCCGCGTCATATCGGCAATGGCCAGTTCAGCTTTATAAATGGTGGCTTTGAGCGCCATGGAAGATACCAGAGAAAAAACGGGGCGCCAGTGTAACGGTTTTTGCCGTTGAATGCGACAGTCACCCTGCGCTGCTGTCTTGTACTCAGGCCAGCAGTTGACTGGCTTGCTGGCGATGTTGCAACCGTTGCCAGACTTTTTCGTGAATGATGTAACCGACAGTATTCACTGCCGGTTCGACCATGGCAACCAGACCGCCGACCAGTAAATCACCGGTCAGCAGGTAAGCCACAGTAAAGGCGATACTAAAATGCATAGTGGTAAAGCTTAAGGTTTTTAACATGATGGTTTCCTTCAATCTGGTGCTGTCGCGCATAGAACCAGCTTAAAGGTGTTTATTCATCAGTTAAAACAAATAAAAATGCGAAGGATGTTCGATAAAAGAGATGAGAACCGACGGCGCCTAACGCGCCGTCGCCGCAATCGCCAGCCGGTTTAATGCATCGGTCAACAAGGGTAAATCAGGTTTCTGTTCCAGCGGCACAAAAGTACCGGCGGACCAGACGCTGTATTGGCCGTCCGCCTGTACCAGTAGCATTTTGTCTTTGCGAAAGGCGTAAATTTCATTGCCAATCACGTTCAGCCGGGCGTTTTGACTGGATGCTAACCAGTTTTCACCGACCCAGGCTTGCTGGTTGTAACAGCCGGCATAGCCTAATAAAGTAGGCATTAAATCCAGATGCTGACTGACCTGGTTGTAACGTTGTTGTCTGAGTGCCGGCCAGTGAAAAAAGATCTGCGCCGGGCCCAGTGCAAAACGTTCACCTTTACCTGCCAATTCAATCACCAGCAGTTGCTGGTCGGCTGACCGTTGTTTCAGTACTGCCGTCAGCAGGCTTTGGTCCTGTTGCAGGTGAATGCGCACTGCAGCTTGAGCCGGTTTTTGTGTCGCAAGCCAGGGCAGTTGTTGTTGCCAGTGACTGTCGGCGTCAATTTGCAGGTAACCGGCAGGCAACTGTTTAAACCAATCCGGTGCTTGTGTCAGTGGCATTTGCGCCAGCTGTGCGTGCAATAAATTTGTCAGCGCCAGTGTGGTATCACGCGGTGCCAGATGTTGTGGCAGCGTTTTGAAATTCTGTAATTGCAATAACTGCAGCTGTTCAGCACTGAGCTGTTCGACCAGCCAGACGTCCAGCGGCGCAGCTTGCGGTGCTGCACTGCAGGATAAATGCACGGGCTGTGGAATCGTTGTCGCCTGTTGCAGCCAACTAAGTTGTTGGGCATCAGTGCTTGGCGTGCTGATAATCTGATAGCGGTTCAGTACAGTGCGCGCCGTTGCCGGGTAGCTAAGCGGCAAGGTGTTGTCCTGGCGGGTGATGCTGCTCACTTCCGTCGCGTCTGCCCAGATATGCAGCAGATGGCTGCTGATAAAACTACCTAACAATACAAATAGTGCGGGCGCACCGATACCGGACCTTTTCAGCCGTTCGATTTTTTTCCAGCAAAAATTGCTGCACAGCAGCTCAATCGCCAGCAACAGCAAACCGACCGATGCTGTGATTAGAATAAAATTGCGTAAATTAGTGACGACCTGCTGGCGTAATAAATCGACAGTTTGCTCCCACGACGCACTGCCGGCGTGATATCCGAGGCTGTGATAAACATAAGCATCAAAAATCAGTACGACCAGGCCACAGCTGGCCAGCAAGGCGGCCACACCGCGCACATGACGCTGCGATGGAAAAATCAGGCTGACCGGAAAAATGGTCACAATAAAAAACAATAAGCAGATAAAAGCGGTGTGACCCAGCCAGTTCAGTACCAGATAAATCCAGCCGGCGGCATCGGGCGGCAAAGGATCTGCGAGGAAAAAACTCAAGGTAACAGGTAAAGCGAGCAGCACATTAAAAAAAGTAAACCAATGGCCCCAGCGCAGCAGCCGGTTGACTTTATTGACAAGCGACAGGTCTTGCTCGAGAACCATAACTCAGTGCGACTTCGCCGAAATGGAATCAACCAGCACCTGGGCGAAGGATTTGGCTACATCTTTTTGCTGCGCCGCTGGCACATGCGTCTGGATAATATGGCTGATGGTATTGCCAAGGCACATCAGGCTCAGTTCGGTATTGGCGTCCTGCTCACGCAGCGTGTCGAGCAGCTGGTTCATGATAGTTTCAATCTGGGCGGTGCTGTACTTGGACTGGATCGGCATGAATTACTCTGAAATGAAGGCTGTAAAACAGGTAGAATGGTAACAGAATTCGGTTAAACAGGAAAATTTATGTCTGTTGATGTTCATGCGCTGGCGATTAATTTTATCGAAGCCAACGAGTCTGCGCAGTTAACCGCGCATTTCCGTCAGGACCTGCTTAGTATCACACCGCATGTCGCTTTATTACTGGAGCAATTGCATCTGGCTTACAACGGCAAACCGGCCAAAGGTTATGCCAGTTTCCACAGCGACAAAGTGGAGCAAATGCTGGAACCAATGGGGCAATGGCAACACGGCGAAAAATCATTTTTAAGCCTGGCTGAGCACGCCACAGCGGCTCTGGTGGTGGAACTGACTAAACACCAAATCCCGGAAACCGGTTATCTGATGTTGTGTCATTACCGTTATCTGGCCAACGAATATCTTTTTGTCGCTTTGCTGGGCAGTAAAGAACATTTCAGCCTGACGTCGGACTTGCAGCTCGCCAGCAGTAAACATCTGGATATTGCCCGGATGCAGCTGGCGGCGCGGATTGATTTGACAGAACTGGCCAGTGCGCCGGAGCAGGGCAAATATATCTCTTTCATTCGTGGCCGTGCGGGTCGCAAAGTAGCGGATTTTTTCCTCGACTTTTTAGGCGCTGCCGAAGGGGTGGACCCTAAAGCCAGCAGTAAAGTGGTGTTGGCGTCGGTTGAAGAGTATTTAAGTGCATCCGATTATGACGCCGGCGAAAAAAATGACGTGCGTAAGCAGGTATACCAATACTGTGAAGAGCGGGCCAAGCAAGGCCAGGACGTGCGGCTCGATGAATTATCCGCCACCGTCGACAGCTCGGATGACAATGCTTTTATCCGTTATTGTCAGGAACAGGATATCGCTGTGGCCGAAGAATTTCCGGTCGACGTCAAGGAGCTGAAAACGCTGGTGAAATTCTCCGGTGCCGGTGCCGGTCTTAGCCTGAGTTTTGAGCAAAAACTGCTCGGGGAGCGTGTGCAATATGATGCCGAGCGCGATGTGCTGATCATCAAAGGCACACCGCCGAATCTACGTGACCAGTTGCAGAAATTTATCCGCGGATATTCCAGTTTCGACAGAAAAGGCGAATAAGCGGCACTGAGTGACGCTAAAGCGGTGCTGTCTAGTCAGCGCCGCCATCGCTATCGCCAGATGCATCGGAAGTGGATTTACTGGTGGGCGTATCGACCTGATTTTTCTCACTTGCTGTGACCACAACCGGACTGGTTTGTACTGCGGCGGCCGTTTGTGCCGGCTGTACCGTGCGGCTGACCGTGGTTTTGCGTTTGAGCTGTTGTTTACTATTGCGTTTGAGCAGCCATAAATTACCTATCAGCAGCGCTATCACCAGCACTACCATCCCCCATAAATCAGTCATCATTTTCTCCATCGATATTACAGATATAACGTTGATACAGCTCGGGCAGCATGGCGGCAATCTCGTCAGGCTCCGCGAGTTCACTTTGTAAAATGGCAGCTTGCAGCACCGGCAGACTGAGTTGTTGCAGATACAGGCTGGCGAGCGGCCGGTAACTTAAATGCCAGGGCTCAACAGCCACACCGCCACGAAAACTGCGATAAGGCCGGAAAAAACCAAAGCGGCCGGCATGCTGACTTAACCAGACGGAAAGTCGGGCAAAAGGCCCGTCTGGTGCATATTCGGCTGCGCTTAGCTGCAACACATAATCGGCCGGCACCGCGGCTTGATCCCATACATCAAGATCCGTGCCCCAGTGATGGCGGCTGGCTCCCGGCAAAGCGGAATACAGCATAATGGCGTGTAATTTGGCTGCCAGTGACATTCCAGCCAGCGTTACCGCTTGTTGTGCTGCGTCGTACACCGGGCGCTCTCCATTAAGTTTCGCCTTGAAAATCGCTTGCTGGCGCGAAAAGTCGCGCCAGCCGGATGCGATGCGAAGCGTGATGCCGTCGGCAGCCGCAGCCTGTTGCATGGCCTGATAGGCCGCAGCCACTGCGGGCTGCAAAAAGCGGCCTGGTTCAGCTTCTACCAATCCTGGCGCATCAAGACCGGTCAGTTGGCGGGCGGTCAGGTCAACAAGTGCCACAAAATGGCCTCATACATGTCAGTCAGCAGCTCTAAATCGGCGACCCGCACATGTTCGTTAATTTTATGAATAGTGCCGTTACAGGGGCCAAGTTCCACCACCTGAGCACCGGTTGGTGCAATAAAACGTCCGTCTGAGGTGCCGCCGGTAGTTTCCAGCGACGTTTCAAAGCCTTGTACCTGACGCACTGCTTTCACCGCAGCCTCGACCAGTGGGCCGCGATCGGTCAGAAACGGCAGACCGTTCAGCACCCACTCAATATCGTATTGCAGCTTATGCTGATCTAATAACGCCAGTACCCGCTGTTGCAGCTGTTCAGCAGTCACTTCAGTGCTGTAGCGGAAGTTAAAGGTCAGGCTAAGCTCGCCCGGCACGACGTTGGTGGCACCGGTTCCGGCATGAATATTGGAAATCTGAAAACTGGTGGCCGGGAAAAATGCATTGCCATGGTCCCAGACTTCAGTACTGAGTGCGGCGAGTGCCGGTGCCGCTTTGTGAATAGGGTTGTCAACCAGATGCGGGTAGGCCACATGGCCCTGCACACCTTTAATTTTCAGATAACCGGTCAGACTGCCGCGCCGGCCATTTTTAATCACATCGCCGACTTGCTGGGTACTGGACGGCTCACCGACCAGACACCAGCTGATTTTTTCCTGACGCGCTTCCAGCGTTTCGATGACTCTTTTGGTGCCATTGATAAATGGGCCTTCTTCATCGCTGGTGATTAAAAAGGCGATATCACCGGTAAGCAGCGGATTTTTCGCTAAAAAGCGTTCAGTCGCGACGATCATCGCCGCCAGGCTGCCTTTCATGTCCGCAGTACCACGGCCGTATAACAAACCGTCGCGGATCTGTGGTTCAAATGGCGGGCTATGCCATTGCTCGAGCGGGCCCGTCGGCACCACATCGGTATGACCGGCAAAACAAAACAACGGTTTACCCCGGCCACGCCGTGCCCATAAATTCAGGGTATCCTCAAAAAACATCGATTCGATGTCAAAGCCAAGCGCGGCAAGGCGGTCAGCCATTAATTGCTGGCAGCCCTCGTCCAGTGGTGTGACGGACGGGCGACGGATCAGTGCTTCGGTCAGTGCCAGCACGGCAGATTTTTCAGGCGTTACAGATTGTTCAGACATAAGAGACTCAGAGACAAAATTGCTGATAGAGGCCGGCGTCAAAGCCAAGCAGGAATTGATCGCCACGTTGCAGTAACGGGCGTTTGATCACGGCCGGATGCTGTTGCATCAGCGTTAATGCTGCTTCGGCGTCGACAATATTTTTTTCGCTATCTGGCAACGCGCGCCAGGTAGTACCACGTTGATTGATGAGCTTCTCATAGCCAAGGACTGCCATCGCCTGGCGCAGCACGTCAACCGGCACGCCGTCCACCCGGTAATCATGAAACTTCACTTTAACCGGCATCTGCTCCAGCAAACTGCGGGCCTTTTTCATCGTGTCACAATTTTTGATGCCGTAGATCACACAAGATGTCACGAAAACTTACTCCTGTCAGAACGGGGTTTAGCTGGCTACCGCCGGGGTAAATTCCAGCCAGAACAAAGGGTCCACACCGGCGGCTACATAACCGCTTTTACTATGAATACGTTGAATTTTTGGATGGTCAGACAGTGCCAGAATACAATACAGCGGCTGACACCATGGGGTCAGGCGGGCGGCGTCAAACTGCAATAACGGCTGGCCGGCGCTGACTTTGCTGCGTGTTGCAACCAGCCAGCGAAAGCCCAGAGTTTGCTGTGCTGCTAGTGGCGGGAAAGCAATTTCCAGTTTCAGTCCATTTGGATGATGCAACAGGATGCGATGGCCGCCGCGATCCAGACTCGTAACGACGCCACTAAAAGGCGCTACCAGCTGGTGCCCCTGCAACTGCACCTGGACCGCATCCGGCATTAGTCCGGACTGGTAAACCGGCCCGGCTAGTTTATCTGGTGTATTCACCAGACCGCTAACGGGGCTGCGGATCTCTATGCCGCGTCCGGGATGCTGGTCTGTGTGCATGGTCAGTTTACTGAATGCCGAAGTCATATCTGCGATTTCCTGCGTGGTCGCTTGCACTGATAGTAACAAACTCCTTGTCTGCACTGCAGCGCTTCAGTGAAAAAAGCGCTGAAAAAAAGTTGGAGAAGAAAAGTGGTAAAAACGAAGGCTAGGTAAGAATTAATTGCACAAGCTGGTGTTTTTATTAGTTATGTTTAGGATGAAAACGCTGCGATCCGTTTGTTTTATGTCTTAAGGTTGTCCACAGATTCTGTGGATAACTTTGTGGGTTGTTCTGTTTATCTGCTTTATCTGTATGAAAGTATTAAATTAATTCAAATGGCACAAATTTTGTTACCATGTGACACTTCGATGAATCCTATCAAAGCTTCGAAAATCTATGTTTGCTGGCTCTGTCCGCATATATGCAGTATTTTCTTTCAACTGTACTATGCGGCAGCCGGCTGTCAGGTTTTTTTGTTGCCGCACAGACCCGCGCACCGGCACTTTATGCTAGTGTTGCCATAGATAGCTTGTTCGGAGTTAAGTCATGCGTACAGATGTCGGCCATACCCTGCAGTTGGGCGTTGTCTATAGTCAGACCTGGCCAAGATTGCAGGAACTTAATCTGATGTTTCCGGAGAACCGGGTGATCCGTCTGACGCTGCTGTTAAAAATGTGGATGCCGCCGTTGGCTGTACTGTCTGTCTGTGTGCAGTTGCAGTACTTTGGCAGCAGTTATTTGTGGTCGGCCTTAGCCTGTGGGCTGTTTATGCTGGCGCTGCCGTTGCAGGGTTATTTCTGGTTGGGGGTGCGTTCGCAAAGCCAGTTGCCGCCGGCGATTAGTCATTGGTATCAGGATATCCGGGCTCAGATGCAGCAAGCCGGTGTGCAAGTCCCTCAGGCTGCAACCGGTAAACCCTGTTACAGCGACCTCGCTAATGTGTTGCAGTCAGCACTTCGGCAGCTGGATAAGGCGTTTTTCCATCATTGGTTTTGAAACCAGGCAAATTGCACGGTTGTCATGTCTGGCGATACGCCGCAACCCAATGTGGTTTGTACACCAACAACAACGTCAGAGCCATGCCATTTAATAGTGCTTCCGGCATGGCCAACAGTGGCATCACCAGCAGGAAGTCGCTGATCTGACTGCTTTCCCCAACAGCCAGCACGCCAAAAAAGCCTAGCGCCAGCAAGGCAACAAAGGTCAGGGCACTCAATAAACCATTCAGAAATCCGCTGACAAAAATGGCTACAAACATATGTTGTGGCAACTTATGGCTGGCGAGCAGGTAACAGCCATAACTTTGTAATGCAACCAGCGTCAGCGCGGTCCACTGCAACAGGATGGCGTTGAGTTCTGCCACAGGCTGGTGCAGCAGCAATGCAGCCAGTTGCGGTAACAACAGCGCCATTGGGATCACCAATATCGTCAGCCGCAGACCCAGTAACAGCGCGACTGTGGTGATGCCGAGAAAATGTACTGGTGGTAAATCCGGCAGTTGTGCTTTGAGTTGCCACAGCACACAAAGCGCTAGCAGAGCGCCGACGCACAGTGCCTGTAATAGCGGCTGACGCAACAAGTGCCAGACTTTGCGGTCCAGCACCAGGTAGTACACCAGCATTAACAGCGCGCAAAACCACCACATGGGATCAGGCCAGTTTGAATTCCGACCAGACCGGCGCGTGATCTGAAGGCCGCTCCATAGCGCGGATGTCATAATCGACATCACTTGCAGCACATAAAGCCGCCAGCGGCGCGGTTGCCATTACTACATCAATGCGCAGGCCACGGTTATCATCAAAACCTTTTGAGCGGTAATCAAACCAGCTGTAGCGTTCAGTCCGATCCGGGTAGAGCTGGCGGAAGGTATCAATCAGGCCCCAGTCTTTGATGGTTTGCAGCATGTCGCGCTCTTCCGGTAAAAATGAACATTTGCCATCTTTTAACCAGCGTTTGCGGTTGGGTTCGCCAATGCCGATGTCCAGATCGAGCGGAGAAATATTGATATCACCAATCACGGCGATGTAGTCGTCCGGCGTATGGTGCTGCTGCAAATAGTTCAGCAGGTCGGCGTAAAAGCGTTGTTTCGCCGGGAACTTGACCGGATGGTCACGGCTTTCACCTTGTGGAAAATAGCCGTTTAGTAAAGTGAATTTTTTGCCGTTGGCCAAAGTCCACTGGCCGATTAACATGCGGCGCTGCGCGTCTTCGGCATCGCCGGGAAAACCATATAACATCTGGTCGGCCGGGGTTTTACTTAAAATCGCCACGCCGTAATGGCCTTTCTGACCAAAATGATAAGTGTGATAACCAAGCGGTTGCACTTCGTCATGTGGAAATTCATCATCGTGGACTTTAATTTCCTGCAGGCCGATAAAGTCCGGCTGATGCTGCGTGACCAAAGCTTGCAGTTGATGAGGTCTTGCACGCAGGCCATTGATATTAAATGAAATGATTTTCATAGCTAAAGCCGTATCCTTGAAAATGCCGCAATTGCAGAAGATGGCCATCATAGCATCGACCAGCGGCGACTGTCTAAAGCGGACTTGCAGCCGGCGGCTGGCCTTGGGTATGCTGCGCCGGCTTTTTTTAGTTAACCGGAGCAGGCAGTGAACGAAGTCTGTCAGTTCAGCAGTATTCCATATCAGTTAAAACGCTCGAGCCGCCGGCGCACACTGGCGTTGCAGGTCGGACAAAAAGGTCTGACTGTGCTGGCGCCTTTATATCTGGAAAAAAACCAGATTGACGCATTTATCGCTAAAAAAGCGTCCTGGATAGAGCAGCATTTACAGCAGCAACAGCAAAGACCACAGCAAGGTTATCCGGTCAGTGGTGAACAACTGATACTGCGGGAACAAGTGCTCAGATTAAGGGTGGTCGAGGATGCGGTGTCAGCAGTAACGCTGGAAGGCCCGACGCTTTGGGTGCAGTTATCGCGTCGGATCAAAACAGAAAACCGGCAAAAACATTTGCTGGGCTTGCTGGAAGACTGGTACCAACAGGAAGCGCAGCGTTACTTCAATCAGCGGCTGAGTTTTTGGAGCCAGCGGATGGACTTATCCTGGCGGCAACTTTTAATCAAAGGCTGGCAAACGAAATGGGGTAGTTGTCACAGTGACGGCACTATTTGTCTGAACTGGCGTTTGTTACTGGCGCCGGATTGGGTCAGTGATTATGTCATCGTGCATGAGTTGGCACATTTGCGGCAGATGAATCATTCACCGGCATTCTGGACTTTGGTTGCTGAGTTCTATCCGCGCTGGCAAGAGGCCAAACTTTATCTGAAACAGCATCAACAGCAAATGACGCTGTCGATAGACTGAGTGGACGCTGCGAAGTTGCTGTTGTTGTATGCCACTTTGCAACGGCCACGCTTTCTGTTTTAATCCGCCGGCATCAGAGCCCGCATCTTAGCCGGTATTAAACTTAGAAGAGTGCTCAAACGCACCAGCAACAGGAATCAATAACATGACCAGTCCCCTGCGATTACACCAATTACTGCGTTTACTGGATTTAACCCGCCTGACCGAACAGGACACGCCGGCAGATATGGCGCAGTGGCTACAACAAACCGCCCGCCCAGACGCGATGCCGGCGGCTTTTTGTGTCTATCCGCAATTTATTCAGCAAACTCTGCATCATCTGGCACAGCAGCAGATGCTGGTTCCTGTCGCAACAGTGGTGAATTTCCCCTCTGGTGATTTGGCCGTGGATACTGTAGTGCAGGAAATTGAAACTGCGCTGTCTGCGGGTGCCGGCGAAATCGATGCTGTGCTTCCTTACAAAGCACTGCTAGCCGGCGATTATGGCCGGGTGAAGCATTTTATGTATGACGTCCGGCAAGCCTGTGGCGGTACGCCGTTAAAAATTATTATCGAGTCTGGCGAGTTATTGACCGCACAACAAATTTGCAAGGCAACTGAGCTTGCCATTGAAGGCGGTGCAGACTTTGTTAAAACTTCGACGGGTAAAGTACCTGTGGGCGTGACCCTTGAAGCTGCCCGCATCATGCTGACAGCCATTGCCGGTGCCGGCCGGCCTGTTGGCTTTAAAGCCTCCGGTGGCGTCAGGACTGTCGCTCAGGCGCTGGAACTGATGCAGCTGTATGAAGACATCACCGGCGAGTTGGCCAATCCGGCGGGGATGCGGATTGGTGCCAGTGCGTTACTAACTGAATTACTGCCACTATTGCAGCAAGCCTGATACCCATAATGCTGGCGGAGGCTTGGAAGGCCTCTGCTGCACAAACACTTTTTCAGCACTGCAGACCAGCGAAACTGGTTTAAGTGAGCCTGGTGCGGCACCATTTCTCGTAAAAATGTTGAGTCAGAGGTGCTGATAACGTGGCTGCAAATAGAAGGTTATTGCCAACGTAATAAAATATTGAATTTAGATTTAACTAGTCAGATACCGCAAGGGCGTCGAAGGAAAGGCGAAGATGGTGGAGGGGGAAGGATTCGAACCTTCGAAGGCAGTGCCGGCAGATTTACAGTCTGATCCCTTTGGCCACTCGGGAACCCCTCCACGTGGCGGGCATATTATCAAAAAAAGTGCTGTTGTAAAGCAAATATCTCAAGTTTGCTGACTGACTGCCGATAATCTCAGCAATTCTGTGTCTGGACTCCTCACCAGTAAGCGACTGACATGCTGATCAATGAATGGCAATTGGGTAATGAACTGAACCGGTCTGTGCAGCAGCATTTGCATGCTGATTTCCGTTTATGGTTAGCATTTTTATCACCGGCAATTGAAGAACAAGCCGGATTTTGTCTGGCCGACCCACAAGCCACTCCTCAAACGACCGATCTGCGTCAGCAACTGCAACTCGTGCCACATCGTGGCTATGGTTTGCAACCCGATGAACTGCCGGCATTACAGCGACATACTGAGCTGATGCAACAAGGCGGCTTTGCCGCGATGCGGCTTGGTATGCTGCTGCAACCGCCGCCGCTGGTGGTACGGCACGATGCGAAAAAACTCAGTGCAGATTTAACAGACAATTTATCTCTGCATTGTCAGCGCCATCTGGCCAAACAGCAGGTGCCAGAGCAGAGCACTGATGCCACCTTACTTTACGACGTCCTCGAACAATTACATACCGCGGCAGCCGCCTGAACAAGGTTTATGGATTGGCTAGCGGCAGTCGCTTTATTGCCGGGTCTGCGTCATGAAGCCGATGCTGTGCCTGTGCTTGCCTCTGTTTTCCGATCAGCGCGGGGGCGAGGCTGGTGCCGGTTGATGGTTCAACCAGTGCGGGCGGCAGGCTTTAAACTTTTTACCACTGCCGCACGGACACAGATCATTGCGACCGATTTTCAGCACCGGGTGCGGTAACAACACTCCATCGACGTAACCCCAGTGTCCATCTATCCGGACAAAACGCGAATGTTCTTCCAGCAGATGCAATTTATCCGCGATGAGGAACCATACCTTAAAATGTACGTAACTCAGTGCCGGTTGTGCTGCTAACAAGTCATTTACTGCTGATAAATTTACCGCCGGTGGGAAAGCCGGGAACTGGCCAAGATCTATAGCTGGCGAGTCGCCAAATGCCAGGACCTGCAGTGCCAGAAAGTGTGCATCACCCGCAAAGGCTGCAATTTCGGCAATGGCGTCTGCCGATTGCACAGCCGGGTAATACGTTTCTGCAATATAGGGCACCAATTGCAATACATAAGCACTGAACCTGGAGCGCATCAATTGCTCTGCAGTCTTTGCCGGACCAAGCCCGGAGTGACAGGGCTGACAGCAATCCTGATAACGTTTTGGTTGCCCGCAGAAACAATTCATTTAATCATCCGACCCATCAGCGAAAGAACGCGATTGTACCGAATGCTTCCCGGCAAAGGTACTGTTACCTTCGCGAGGGCTGTGTCGCCAGTTGTCGCCAGCGGCGGCGGTGCTTGTTACAGGCGTCCGATCTTATCAACAGGTTTAGTGGGTCTTCACTTCGCGGGTATTGTGATTAATCAGCTGTGTCTGATATTTGTTAGCCAGATACTGATAATCGACCAGTTCTGCACAGTCGGCTGGCAAAAAACTCACCACGGCGCTGCAGGTAGAGCAGGTCAGCGCATCCCGCATCAAATTGTCGTAACGGTGAACTTGTTTGTGACTGATCAACAGCAGGCGCTGACAATCAATCTGACACTGCTCAAGCACTTGTTTACTCAGGTGCAGTTGCGGTGCCAGCACCAGTATCCAGCCTTGTTGCTGCCCACCGGCGGAGGTCAAGGCAGCCAAAGTCTGGCAAACCGCCGCTAGGTGTGCCTCACCGACTTCGCGGAAATAGCTTGATTGCTGTAATTTCAGCTGCGGTTGCAGAGGACGGACGGCTGATGATGTCAAAGCATATTGGCGCATAAAAACCTCGGGTACTGGTGATGCATACAGTGTATGTTCATACAGTAGTCAGCTTCCGGATAAAAAGCAAGCATTAACTGTGTGGATATACAGTATTTTTGCTGTGCTGGTTTTAGCGCAGAGATCATACTGGTTATACCATCCAAACCACCGGATTCGGTTAGACTGCAGGGCTAATTGCTGCGTTTATGGGTTCCAGATGTTTCTTGATGCTTTTGTCAGCCGCCAGGGCGAACAATTCGTTTTCAGTGCCGAGCAGGCTAGTCAGTTTGCCAAAAATGTGGCTGAAGATTTTAATCCTATCCACGATGCCGACAGTAAGAGGTTCTGCGTGCCGGGCGATTTGTTGTTTGCTTATCTACTGAGCCGCTATGGACTGTCCGCTGAGCTCAGTTGCCGTTTTGAAGGTATGGTGGGCGCCGATGTGTTACTGCACTGTGTGGAGCAGGGCGATGAAGTACAAATTCAGGACCAGAACGGTAAAGTCTATTTGTCGCTGACTCAGTCGGGCGAGCGTCAGCAGCAATGCCACTTTATTGAACAACTGGTGCGGGACTATGTCCGTTTTTCCGGCCAGAATTTCCCACATATTTTGCAGCCGTTGATGCAGCAGCATGATGTGATGATCAACCCGCAGCGGCCACTGGTGATTTACCAGAGCATGGCTTTGCATTTCAGCCGTTTTAGTCAGCAATGCCCGAGCCTGCGTTTAGTCGAATCGACTTTAACCCAAGAGGGTAAACGCGCTCAGGTAGTGTTACGCTTTGAGCTCTGTGATGGCGATGAAGTCATTGGCGTGGGCGAAAAACGTCTGGTGCTGGGCAGTCTGGTGCCATACGACGCAGAACAGATGCAACAGATGGTCGATTTTTACAATCAGCGCAAACAGACCTTGGGGCACGCCGCCTGAGTCTTTTGTGTTGTTGCGAACTGTTTGAAAAACGCCCGCCCGGGCGTTTTTTTGATCTGATGTTCGGCTGAAAAAGTGCTTCTGAGCAGGCACTGGTCCAGAATTGTGCAACCAGCTTTTGGCCGCACTGCCGTTGAAAAATCAATATGCTATCTGTTATCTTCGCCAACAATTCCCGCCTTCTCTGCAGCAAGTGAGCCTGACATGTATTACATGATTTATTCTGAAGATATTGCCAACAGCCTGACCTTACGCTTACAGCACAGGCCCGCCCATTTGGCCCGTTTGCAGGTACTTGCCGAAGCAGGCCGGTTGCTAATTGCAGGCCCGACACCGGCGATAGACAATAACGATCCAGGCGATGCCGGCTTCAGCGGCTCTTTGGTCGTCGCAGAATTTGCTTCATTAGCCGAAGCACAACAGTGGGCTGCACAGGACCCGTTTATTCTCAATGGCGTCTACGCCCGCAGTACCGTCAAACCTTTTAAGAAAGTATTGCCATAAGGATGTGATATGTCATTGATTTTATTAACGGGTGGCGCCGGCTATATCGGTAGCCATACCGCTATCGTGCTGCAACAGGCAGGTTTTGATGTTATTGCGCTGGATAACTTGTGTAACTCGTCAGCTGAATCATTGCGCCGAGTCGCCCAAATCACTGGCAAAGCAGTACCACTGATAGAAGCTGATATCCGCGATGAAGCTGCGTTACGCCGGGTATTTGCCGAGTATCCGATCACAGCTGTGGTGCATTTTGCCGGGTTAAAAGCGGTTGGGGAGTCCACCCAATTGCCGTTGAAGTACTATGACTATAATGTGGCGGGCACTGTGACTTTGTGCCGCGTGATGGCTGATGCCGGCGTGAAGCAGCTGGTGTTCAGCTCGTCGGCAACTGTCTATGGCGCAGCTGCAGAAGTGCCGATCACTGAAACTTCGGCGCGCTCAGCGACCAATCCTTATGGTCAGAGCAAGCTGATGATTGAATATATTTTGCAGGATCTGGCGGCGGCCGACGCAGAATGGCGCATTACGTTGCTGCGGTATTTTAACCCGGTCGGCGCACATCCGAGTGGCCTTATTGGTGAAGATCCAAATGGCATTCCGAACAATCTGATGCCGTTTATTTCTCAGGTCGCCGTTGGCAAACGTGCACATTTGTCGGTATTTGGCAGTGATTATCCAACAACAGACGGCACCGGCGTGCGGGACTACATCCATGTGATGGATTTGGCGCGCGGCCATTTGCAGGCACTAAAGTACCTGCAACAGCATCAAGGCATCGAAGCGGTAAATTTAGGCACAGGTCAGGGTTACAGTGTGTTACAGATGGTCGAGGCTTTTGCCCGGGAAAACAACGTGGCAGTGCCTTATCAACTGGTCGACCGTCGTCCCGGTGACGTCGCAGTCTGCTACGCTGAACCGGCTAAGGCCGCCCGTCTACTGGACTGGCGTGCTGAACATTCGCTGGCAGACATGGTACGGGATGCCTGGCGCTGGCAACAACAAAATCCGGATGGCTATCACCAGCGCTGAGCTGGCACGGAGGTTTGATGCGGCAAATTGCGCGGGCTTTGCTTGGCAGTGTGTTGTGGCTTGGTTGTTGCGGTACGGCTGCTGCCGCCGATGCTGACGCCTTTGACGAGTTGGTGCGTCAGCTCGAACATGGCGAACAGGTGTTTTATGACGCCAAAGCCGCCAATGCTTTTCTCAGCCAGTTAAAGCAACAATTGCCGCCAAACGATGAGCCGCGGCTGCGCCGGTATCAACGCGAAGCTTGTGCTATCGAGTTTGCTGAAGATCCCAAAGCCGGTATTGCGTATTCGGAGCGATTTATTACTGATCCGGCATATGCATCCGACTACTTAACGCTCAGTTATTTTTACTTATGCCGTGCTTCTTTTTTCGGCATCACCGGCGACTCGGCGCGACAGGAGGCCGATCTATCACAAGCGCTGGCGCTCGCCAACAGCAGTGAAGATGTGCTGGCGCAGGCTAATGTATTATCCGCACAGGCAGACCTGCATTCCACCCGCGGTGAACATGCCGAGGCCTTAATTCAGTTGTTTAAGGCTTATGAGTTATATCAGAAAACGGCTAACCGCCAGGGCCTTGGGTTAGCGCTGGAAAATATCGCTACCGCTTTTCGTCGTATGGCGGAATACGACAAGGCGTTGGAGTATCTGGAAACTAGTGAGCGAGAATACATTGCGCCAAACGACAGTTACCGGCAGGCTTTTGTTCTGACGCAAAAAGCTTTTATCTTCGCCGAAATGGGGAAAACACCACAGGCCAGAGCTGTCCTGCAGCAAGTGCAGAAAATCTATCAGGACATTAATGATGAACGTTACGCCGTCGCTGCTGGCATTGAGCTGTTATGGATCAGTAATCTCGAACAGAAATTTACCCAATCGCTGGAACTGATTGCTGCGCTCGAACAACAGATCCGGCGAATTCAGGCCAAAGATCCGGACTTTCTGCCCTACAACAACACTTTGTATCAGCTGTATCAGGCCGAGGCGCTGGCAGAAACAGGAAAGTCCGCACCGGCTGCGCTGAAATTTGCTGCTGCTGATGCCTTGTTGGCCCAGCAAAATAATCCACGTTACATGTTGATGTTACGTCAGGCCTGGTCGCGGGCAGAGGCGAAAGCCGGGCGTTATGAACACGCCTATCAATTGCAGACCGAGGCGGTGGTGCTGCAGGACCAATTAAATTCCCAGGCCAAACTGCAGCGCGAAGCGCTATTAAAGTTCCAGTTTGACAGCGAATTGCAAACGCAAAAAAATTCGCAGTTGCAAGCCGAAAATCGGCTGACCGGCCAGCAGCTGGCCGTGCTTGAAGCGGCACAACGCTGGCAATATACCGCTATTGGTTTGTTTGTGGTGTTGGCGCTGATCGCATTGTTTTATGCGATTTCGCAAATTCAGCGCAACAGGCGTCTGCATAAACTGGCGATGACCGACGAACTGACACAGGTTGGCAATCGCCGCGCTATTCTGGAGCAATGCAACCGTGTCCAGGAGCAGGCCAGACACAGTCAGCAGGCCTGGAGCCTGATGATTGCGGACATTGACCACTTCAAACAATGTAACGATTTATATGGCCATGATGCCGGTGACGAGGTACTGCGCGGCGTGGCGCAGGCGATGCAAAGTGTTTTAAGAACACAGGACCGGATAGGCCGCAGCGGTGGTGAAGAATTCTTACTGGTGCTGCCTGACACCACAGAGCTCCAGGCGACCGCGATTGCGGAGCAATTACGTCAGGCCGTAGCTGCGCTGCGTTTTGCTGCTTATTCTGAGCTTCGCATCAGTATCAGTATCGGTCTGACGCAGGCTGGCCGGCATGAGCAGGTGCGTGAAGTCATCACCCGCGCCGACAGTGCTTTGTATCAGGCGAAAAATCGCGGACGTAACCAGGTGGTCAGCTGCTGACACCAAGCAAGGATGTAGTTGTGTTTATATCGAATCCCACACCATTGACCCCGGGCTTTATGGTGGTCCATGCCAATTTGCCGGAACAACTGCGCGCCTTGTGTACTGCCTGGATGGCGGCGTATCCGCTGGATGTGTTTGAATCTGAAACCATTCTGGTACAAAGCAACGGTATCGCGCAGTGGCTGAAACTGGCGTTGGCGGCGGAACCCAAGCCTGACGGCAGTGGCGGCCTGGGTATTGCCGCCGGTTTATCGCTGACGATGCCACACCGTTTTGTCTGGCAGCTGTACCGCTGGCTGTTACCCGATCTGCATATTCCACAACACTGTGCTTTTGACAAAGAGCAGCTGCACTGGCGCTTGCTGCGGTTATTGCCTGAATTAGTGCAACAACCCGATTTTGCCACACTGGCTTCATATCTGGCAGACGACACGCAGCAGCGCAAAACCGACCAGCTGGCGCTGAAGCTGGCGGATTTATTTGACCAGTATCAGGTATATCGCGCCGACTGGCTGCTGTTATGGCAACAGCAGCTGGATTTGCTGACGGACGCTCAGGGCCAGCAGCGGCCGTTACCAGAAGATTTCCGCTGGCAAAGTGCCTTGTGGCGCGCCATTCTGGCCGACCTGCAACCTGAGGAGCGCCAGTTTAGCCGTGCTTCTCTGCACAAGACGTTTTTGCAGCGCGCAGCTACATATTCGCAGGTGAAGCGGCCAGTGCAGCTGCCACGCCGCGTGATGTTATTTGGCATCAGCAGCATGTCGCAGCAAAGCCTCGAAGCGCTGGCTGCGATTGCACCTTATACGCAGATTTTGCTGGCCGTGCACAATCCCTGTCAGCATTACTGGGCGGACATTATCGCCGACAAAGATTTGTACCCGCAGTCGCAGGGGGGCCGGACTCGCCAGCAGGTCAAATCCGGTGCGGCCGGTCATCCATTGCTGGCAGCCTGGGGTAAACAGGGACGTGACTATATCCGGCTGCTTGATCAGTTTGACCAGACCGAGCAATTTCGCCAGCTGTTTCGCGGCGAGCGCATTGATCTATTCAGCGACTATGATACGTCGCACTTACTCGGACAATTGCAGCAGGACATACTCGATCTGCGTGATGTACCAGACAGCCGCCAGCACTGGCCGGCGCTGGATCTAACCGCTGCCCGCTCGTTATGTTTCGCCCGTTGTCACAGTGTCGTGCGTGAACTTGAAGTGTTGCATGATGACCTGCTGGCGCAGCTGCAGGCCGACCCGACACTGAACTTCAGTGATTTTATGGTGATGGTGCCGGATATTAACGAATATGCCGCGGCGATTCATGCGGTGTTTGGCCGTTACCGCCGTGACGATGACCGTTATTTGCCGTTTACCATCGCCGATCAGGCCGCTACTGTGCAGCAACCGCTGCTGCAGGCGCTGCATTATCTTCTGAATATCCGCCAGCAGCGCTTTTATGTCAGCGACATCATCGACTTATTACAGGTGCCTGAACTGGCAGCCAAATTTGCGCTGGATGCGCAAGCAGTGGAGCGGCTTAGCAGCTGGTTGACGCAGGCTGGCGCGCATTGGGGGCTGCACAGCGAACAGCGGCAGAGCCTGGGCATTCGCTTTGATTATCAACAATTTAGTCTGATGCATGCTTTAAAACGCATGTTGCTGGGCTACGCCTGTGGCGACGCAGCGTCGCTTTCGGACTTTGGCGCCGATGCGGTTGCACCGCTTAGCGCTGTGCAGGGACTGGAGGCGGAATTTGCCGGTCAGCTGGCATTGTTACTGCAACAGCTGGATGACTGGTGGCAGTTAAGTGCCGGTGCGAAAACGCCTGAACAGTGGTATCAGACCTTATTGCAGCTGCTGGAAGATTTTTTTGCCGCCGATACCGAACAGGGCCTGCTACTGCGCCGTCAGCTCACAGAAGAACTGGTCAGCTGGTTGCAGGCTTGCCAGAACGGTCGGCTCGACACGCCGCTGGCGCTGCCGGTGGTCGCCAGTGCCTGGCTTGGCCAGTTTGAAAAAAACAGCCTGCAGCAGCGCTTTTTATCCGGCGCAGTGAATTTTGCTTCTTTATTACCGATGCGGGCTATTCCATTTCGCCAGGTACATTTACTCGGCATGCAGGATGGTGCTTTCCCGCGCGTGCAGCGGCGGCAGGATTTTGATTTGATGGCGCTGCAGCACAGGCCTGGCGACCGTTCGCGGCGTGACGATGACCGTTACCTATTGCTCGAAGCTTTGTTGTCGGCCCGCGAGCGGCTGCGGATCAGTTGGCTCGGGCGCAGCATTCATGACAACAGCGAACGCGAACCCAGTGTGTTAGTGGCCCAATTACGCGCCCATCTGGCCCGCGGCTGGCGGCTTGCCGATGACAGCGATTTGCTGGCGGCGCTGACCGAAGATTTTCCGTTAAAACCTTACAGCGAGCGTTACCGGCGTGGCGATCTACGCAGCTGGCAGCGTGAGTGGCGCAGTTTTTATCAGCCGGCACCAGAGGTTCAGGACCACAGTCCCTTGCCATTGCAAGTGCCGGAGCAACCGCTGGACCTGACACAGCTGCATGATTTTTTGCGCGATCCGGTGCGCTGTTTTTTTCAGCAGCGGCTGAAAGTGACTTTCCGTGCTGTGGCTGAAACGCAAAGCGACGATGAAGCTTTTGTGCTCGATGCTTTGGCGCACTGGCAGCTGCAGCAGCAAGTGTTTGGCAATCTGGCGCAGCAGCTGCGTGAACAACAGCTTCCCTCCGGTGACGACTGGAGTTTGCTTATCCGTCAGCAGCTGCAACAGGCCGATGCCGCCGGTTTATTGCCGGTTGGTGCGGCCGGGGTCTTGGTCAGCGACGCACTGGTACAGCAACTACCGGAACAATTGCAGCGCTTTAGCAGGCAACTGGCAACAACCTCGGCATTGCCGCGGGATTTCCAATTGCTACGTTATCGTTGTGGCCTGATCTTGCCAGCGCATCACATGGAGGAGCCGGCGGAAGGCGCAGTTGTTGCCACCGTTGTTATTGAATGTACGGTGCAGGACTGGCTCAAACAACTGCGACAAGCGCCGGATGGCAGCCTGTGGCAATTGCATCTGCACAGCGAAGCCTTACAACGCGACGGTGAATGGCGGCTTGGGCCATTGCTATTGCCCTGGCTGATGGCGTTGCTGTCAGCCGCTGCCGGCCAGCCGGTGCGTCAGCATATAGTGGCACCGGATGGCGACTTAGTGTTGCCGCCACTGAACGCCCAAGACGCCGCAGCGCTGTTGCAGCGTTTGCTTGGCCGTTATCTGCAAGGCATGCAACAGCCGCTGCCTTTTGTGCTGAAACTGGCAGGTGCCTGGCTGCAAAGCAAAATGGATGATAAACAGCTGCAAAAACTGCAGCAGATGTACGACGGCACAGGTTTTACCGCGGGTTTGGTGCAGCACAATCCGTATTTGCGCCGTGCCTATGCTGATTTCTCCCTGTTCTGGCACCGCGAATTATCGCCGGCGTTGGCCGAGGATTTATTACAACCGCTGCTGCAGGCTTTAGGTGCAGCGCCGTTGAATGCAGGAGCCGTCTGATGCAGCCACTGAATTTTATGCATCTGCCGTTACAGGGTACTTCGCTGATTGAAGCCAGTGCCGGTACCGGCAAAACTTATACTATTGCTGCACTGTATTTGCGCCTGGTGCTGGGACACGGCCTGACGGCGCCATTGCGGCCGGACGAAATTCTGGTTGTTACTTTTACTGAAGCCGCCACTGCTGAACTCAAAGGCCGGATCCAGCAACGGTTAAGCGATGCTGCACTGGTGTTTGCCGGTGAATTGCCGGCAGAAGACGCGGCGCTTCAAGCCTTGCTGGCGGCTTTTACGCCGGAGCAACACGCAGCATGCGCCCGGCAGCTCGACTTAGCGGCGCAGTGGATGGATGAAGCGGCAGTCGCGACAATTCACGGCTGGGCCAAGCGCATGCTCAGTGAACACGCTTTTGCCTGTGGCAGTCAGTTTGAACACGAGCTGGTGACCGACCAGAGCAGCTTGCAGCAACAAGTGGTGATGGACTACTGGCGCTCAGAAATTTATCCGTTGCCGCTGCCGTTATTTGTGCGTTATCAGCAGAGTTTTGCCAGTCCCGAGCAGTTGTGGCAGGCGTTGTTGCCGCTGTGGCAGGAAGCGCTGGTCGCGCCGTCTTTGCCTTTGGACACGCTGCTGGAGCAGGAAATTACTCAGCGCCGCGAGCAGCTCGCTGCGTTAAAAGCGCCATGGCGTGGCTGGCTGCCGGAACTTGGCGCGCTGATTGAACAGGGCCGGGCGGCGGGTCTTACCAACAACACCAAACTACGCGCCGATTATGTGGCGAAATGGCTACAGGGGCTGACGGATTGGTGTGATAACGCTGAATTGGTTTGGCCTGAGATAGGCAAAGGCCTGGAGCGGCTGACGCCGGACGGCATGGCTGAAGCCTGGAAAAGTGCGCCGCCACAGCACCCGGCTTTTGATGCCATGGCGCGCTTACCACAGGCGTTAACCGATTTGCCTGATGTCAGCTTCACGCTGCGCCTGCATGCGCTGGCGCAGGTGCGTCAGCAGTTTGAGTTATTAAAACAGCAACGCGCTGAGCTTGGTTTTGATGATTTACTCAGCCAGCTTGATAACGCTTTGCAAGGCGACAATGGCGACGCGCTGGCGGCGATTATCCGTCAGCAATTCCCGTTAGCGCTGATTGACGAATTTCAGGACACAGATCCGCTGCAGTGGCGTATTTTCAGCCGGATTTATCAGCCAGAAGCACAGCGCGATGATTGTGGTTTATTGCTGATTGGCGACCCGAAACAGGCGATTTATGGTTTTCGTGGCGCTGATATTTACACTTATCTCGCCGCCAAACAGCAAACACAAGGCCGGCATTTTTCGCTCGGTACTAACTTTCGTTCCACTGCAGCTATGGTCGAATCGGTCAATCAGTTGTTCCAGCAAGCCGAACAGCGCGACAGTGGTAAAGGCGCGTTTTTATTCCGCGACCAGCCGGATTTACTGCCGTTTTTGCCAGTCAACGCCAAAGGCCGGGCTGAGCAGCTGGTGCTGGATGCAAAGCCGTTGCCGGCGCTGCAATGGCTCGTGCTCGACAGCAGCGAAAAACCACTCAGTAAAGCCGCGTATTTGAGTCAAAGTGCCCGCTACTGCGCCTGGCAAATCGTCAGTTTATTGCAGGCGGCCCGCGAGCAGCGCTGTGGTTTTTTAGCGCCGGACGGTGTCTTGACCCCGCTGCAGCCTGCCGATATTGCCGTGCTGGTGAACAATCAGCAGGAAGCGGATGTTATTCGCGCGGAATTGGCGGCGCTCGACGTGCGGGCCGTGTATTTGTCGGACAAAGGCTCGGTGTTTGACAGTGTACTCGCCGGCGAATTGTATTTATGGCTGAGCGCCTGCGCTGAACCCCGCCATGTCGGCAAACTCAGAGCGGCATTGGCGACCCCGGCGATGGGCTGGACTTATACGCAATTGCTGGCGCTACAACAGGATGACTGGGCGCTGGAGCAAATGCAGCTGCGGTTTATCGGCTATCAACAAATCTGGCGTAGTCAGGGCGTGCTGGCGCTGGTGCATCGCTTGCTGCAAGACTTTGCATTGGTGCAGCAACTGGCGCGCCGGCCTGATGCCGAGCGTCAGCTCACTGATTTATTCCATTTGGCGGAACTGCTGCAGCAAGCGGCCCGTCAGCTCGATGGCGAAGCGGCATTGCTGCGCTATCTGCAACATCATTTGCAGGGCGAGGGTGAATTAGGCGCCGATGCACTGAAACTGCGGCTGGAATCCGATGAAGCTTTACTGAAAATTGTCACTATCCACAAATCCAAAGGCCTGGAATACCCGCTGGTATTTTTGCCGTTTTTACTGGCCGCGCGGGAGCTGGATTCGAAAAAACTGCCTTATAGCTGGCACCGGCCCGATGGCACCCGCGAGCTCGCGACCCGGTTTGACGAGCAAAGTTTTGCCCGGGCAGAGCAGGAGCGGCTTGGTGAAGATCTGCGAAAACTTTATGTAGCGCTGACACGGGCGCGCCACGGCTGCGTGGTCACATTGGCGCCGCTGAAAGAGCGCAGTGCGCTAGGTTACCTGCTGTGCGCGGACGGCGTGCTGGCGCCACAAACACAGTGGCTGCCTGAGACGCTAACTGCTGCGCCAGCTTTTGGGCTTGGTACTTTACAGACTGAAGCGCCGCCGCGATATATCGCTGCTTCGCAGCAAAACGCGGCTGCGGATGGATTTGAGTTGCAGGGCATAGCGCCAAGGCCGGCCTGGGTCATCAGCAGCTACAGCGCGCTGGCAGCGCCCGGCACTCAGGCAACTCATCCGCAAACAAATAGCCAGCAAGTCAGTAACTCACCAACCAGCAGCCCGGATGACAGCGCCAGTGGCGGTAAAATTGCTGAGTTGATGGTGGGGGCTGCTGAGGCGACTGCCTTTAGCCCAAGTACAGATCAAACCGGCTTTGCCCAACAATTTGTCCGCGGCGCGGGTCCCGGTACTTTTTTACACGCGCAGCTGGAATGGGCCGCAGCGCAGGGCTTTGCTACTGTTGTCGCCGAGCCGGCATTGTTGCTGGAGCAACTCGTCGCTGCGGCAGCGCAGGAGGGATTGATCCGACGCCAGCATGATGGCCGCTGGCAGCGGCTGATGCTGCAAAGTGACAAAGAGCAGCCGGTGTTATTTGCCGATGCGGCACAGGCTGTGGCGGAGCTCGCAAGCTGGTTAATGACGCTGTTGCAACAACCATTACCGGTTGCAGAAAATGCGTCGCTGGCGACAGTGCCGGCTTGTATCGCCGAACTGGAGTTTCTGCTGCCGGCAGCGCGGGTGGATATCCGCTTGCTGGACGCTTTAGTGCAGCAGCAGTTATGGCCTGGTATGGCACGGCCTGAACTGCAGCCGCGGCTGCTGAACGGCATGTTAAAAGGCTTTATCGACCTGACGCTGTTTGATGGTGAGCGTTATTATGTCGCTGATTTTAAAAGTAACTATCGCGAAGATGGCCGCTACTATGCCAAAGAGCTGCAACAGATGATGCTCGAAGCGCGTTACGATTTACAGGCCGCTCTATACGGCCTGGCGCTGCACCGCTTATTGTCGGCCCGTCTTGTGGGCTACGAACCGGCGCAGCATATAGGCCCGGCTCTGTATTGGTTTTTACGCGGCAGTGCTGTACCACAAGAGCAGGGCCAAGGGGTGCTGGCAGTGCCCTTTGCTGCCGAATTTATCCACGCTTTGGATGCATTGTTTCTTGGCGACACCAAGCCGGCACGCCTGTTACTGCAAGGCTCAGATCTTCACACCGGTGTCAGTGCTGCAGAGGGAGTTGGCTGATGTTACTGCGTTTTTCTGCTGAATTTGAATTACAGCTGAGCTTGTGGCAACAGGCAAAGTTACTGCGACCGCTTGATGTCGCGCTGCTGCGGGCTTTACCGCAGGCAGCGACTTTACCTGAGCCGCTGCTGCTGTACCTGATGCTGGCAAGCAGCCAGCTGGCGCAAGGCCACTTGTGTTTAGACTTACAAAGCGCAGCTACTGAGCCTTTGCAACTATTGCCGTTGGCGCTGCGGGAGCGCCGTCAGAGTCAGTTGCTGCTGCAGTTCTGCTTTGAGCATCCGCCAAGTCAGGTTGCTGCTGCGCTGGCGCAGTATCCAGCATTAATTGCCAACGATACTTGTGCAGGCGAGCAGCCTTTTGTACTGAAAGGCCAGCGCCTCTATTTACGCCGTTATGCACAGGACGAAGCCGTCATCGCTGATTTTATCGCCAGCCGGCGCGAGGCCGATAAGGCTTTGCGCCAGCAACTTGACCCTGGCAGTGTGCGCCAGATGTTGGCGATGCTGTTTCCAGCTTCAAACGATGACATCGACTGGCAGCAACAAGCCTGTGCTTTGGCTGCCAGTAGTTATTTTGCGGTGATCACCGGTGGCCCCGGCACCGGCAAAACCACCACAGTGCTGAAATTACTGCTGTTGTTGTTGCAACAAGCGGCTGATGGCTTACACATAGTGCTGGCGGCGCCGACCGGTAAAGCTGCCGCGCGCTTAACAGAGTCACTTGCACAGTCCAGGCCAAAGCTTGCGGCCGCGTTGCCGCAACTGGCCAATCTTTTGCCGCAGTTGCCGCAGCGCGCCCAGACTGTCCACCGCTTGCTCGCGCCCAAACCGGATGGCAGTGGCTTTCGGTATCACGCCGGTCAGCCGCTGCCGGCTGATGTGGTGATTGTCGATGAAGCCTCAATGCTTGACGTCAGTTTATTTGCCGCGCTGGTGCGCGCTTTGCCGCCGCAATGCCGGCTGATCTTACTCGGCGACAAAGACCAGCTGGCATCGGTTGAAGCCGGCGCTGTGCTGGCTGAGATTTGCCGTCATGCCGAAGCTGGCGGATACAGCGCAGACAGCGCACAGTGGCTCGAGGCGTTAACCTCTCAGGTATTGCCGCCGGCATTCCTCTCGTCCCGGCCAGACCCACTGGATCAGCAGGTGGTGATGCTGCGTCACAGCCATCGTTTTGGCGCCGACAGCGGCATTGGTCAGCTGGCGCGGGCAGTAAATAACGGCGCCCCTCAGACACTGCCGTGGTTACAACAATTATCCGCCAACGTAGACCAACAACATGATGTCGCAGTGCAGCTGCTGAGCACGCAGCAGCCTGGCCCCGGCGTTTGTGCCAGCCTCAGGCCATGGCTGAACCCATACCTGGATTTATTGCAAATACCGGTTGACGCAGCAGAAGCCGACCAGCAGGCGCTGTTGCTACATCAGCAGCTGACACAAGTTCAGCTGCTGTGCGCAGTGCGGCAAGGGCCGGCCGGCGTGGAGACGATGAATCAGGCGCTGGAGCAGTATCTGGCCCAGCAGCATCTCATTAAGCGGCAAGGCGGCTGGTACCATGGCCGGCCTGTGATAGTGCTGCAAAATGATTACAGCACAGGTCTGATGAATGGCGATATCGGCATTTGTCTGTCGGTACAAGGTGCTGCTCAGAGCGGGCAGACTGAACTACGCGTGGCGTTTTTGCAGCCCGATGAGCAACAGGGTTATAAAGTCCGCTGGTTTTTACCGGGCAGGTTGCCGCCGCTGGAAAGCGCGTTTGCCCTGACGGTGCATAAATCACAAGGTTCGGAATTTCAGCATGCCATTTTGCTGTTGCCACCCAGCGACAGCCCGGTGCTGACGCGTGAACTGATTTATACCGCCATCACCCGGGCGAAAAGCCGCTTCAGTTTATATCTGACCGACTGGCAGGTACTCGGCGCGGCTATTGGGCGCCAAATTGTCCGCAATGGTGGTTTACGGCTGGATTAGCGGCGTAGGAGCGCTGCCATCGGCTGCCAATAAATCACTGTGTTGCATCTGCGTACAAAACCACTGGATAAACTGATTAATCTGTTGCTGCTGCTGGCCACCGGGCCGGTAGTGCAGCTGATATTGGCCCCAGGGTAGCTGATACCGCCACTGCAGCAGTGCTTTTAGCGTCCCGGCGCGCACCGCATCACCGGCGATCCAGCTGTTGCTGAGCGCAATGCCTTCACCACTGCTGACAGCTTTGGTCGCCAATAATGCCAGACTCACTTGCCGTTGCTGCAGTGTTGCCGGGGCACTCAGCTGCATCTGCTGACGCCACAGTTGCCAGTCCTGGCCTTGTTCTGAGCTGTACAGCACAACCTGAAACACCGACGCCGGGTCCTGCAAATCAAGCTGCTGATACTGCGCCGGGCTACAGACCGGAAACCACCATTCTGGCCTGAGCGCGACTGTGGCAAAACCAGACGGGCAGGGCCAGGTGCCGAGAATTAAATCAAATTGGCCCGCGTCCAGACTGGCGGCGTTGGATTCCATGTGTAACAGCGTTTCGATATGTGGAAAAGCGCTGCGAAAGGCGTTGAGCCGCGGCGCCAGAAATTCCACCGCAATTGAGGTCTGCGCTGCAATGGCCAGACGCCGGCCTGGTTGCTGCACTAAATGCTGACAAACCGAACGCATGCGGAAAAAACTTTCCTGTAATACCGAGAACAAAGTAGCTCCTTGTTCAGTCAGCGCCAGCGGTTGCTGTTTGCGGTTAATCAACACGCAGCCGAGTTGTTGTTCCAGCAGCCGGACCTGGTGTGAAATCGCACTCTGGCTGACATACAGCTCCTGAGCGGCGGCGCTAAAGCTATGTAAGCGCGCGGTGGCTTCAAAGGCCTGCAGCGCTTTGAGTGGTGGCAGTGCTTGCATTGGTATGAATCCAGCTCATGGTGTGGTGAAATCATATCATTTAAATTCATGTTGTGCGCTTGGCATACTGACAATCACGAAGCGGTTTTATTGAATTTTCCAAAGGAGTTTTTGTAAATGTCGCAAGCATCGAT
The DNA here is from genome assembly GCF_000711985.1 of Rheinheimera texasensis DSM 17496. Classification (GTDB taxonomy): domain Bacteria; phylum Pseudomonadota; class Gammaproteobacteria; order Enterobacterales; family Alteromonadaceae; genus Pararheinheimera; species Pararheinheimera texasensis. The sequence goes on along the minus strand of NZ_KL544006.1, from coordinate 178,342 downwards.
ACCAAATGCCAGCCTTCAGATTGGCGGCGCCGACCCGGCACAGGTGTTAGCAAGTCTGACCGATATGCGCGCAGGCGTCAGCCCCATTGCGTTACCGGAATATCAGGCCAGGATGCAGCGCGCCTGTGCGCTGATGCGGGAGCAAAATATCGCGGCCTTGTATTTAAATGCCGGCAGCAGTTTGTTGTATTTTACCGGCACCGCCTGGTACGCCAGCGAACGGCTGGTCGGCGCCATTCTAACCGCAGACGGCGTGCTGAAATACATAGCTCCCGTATTTGAGATTGGGACATTGTCGGAGTACCAGCAAATCAAAGCCGAAGTGGTCGGCTGGGAAGAAGACGAAAACCCTTATCAGTTACTGCTCGCGACCTTAGCTAATTTGGGTGTAGCCGCAGATGCGAGGGTTGGCCTTGATGAAAGCTGTGCCTTTTTTATTGTTGATGCACTGCAGCAACTCGCGCCATCCATGCAGTTTATTAATGCCGCCGCAGTAACGGCTGCGTGCCGGCGGCAGAAATCCGCAGCGGAGATTGCCATTATGCAGCGGGCGATGGACATGACGCTGACGGTGCACCAGGCGGTGGCACAAATTTTAAAACCCGGCATCAGCACGCTGGAAGTCGAAGCTTTTATCAACGAAGCACACCGCCGCGTTGGCGCCACGGGCTCGTATTTTTGTATTGTGCTGTTTGGTGAAGCCACAGCATACCCGCATGGTGTCAAAGATCCGCAGTATCTGCAGCGCGGCGATATGGTGCTGATCGATACCGGTTGCCGGCTGCATCACTATGTTTCCGACATTACACGCAGTTATGTGTTTGGCGAGCCAAGCGAGCGCCAGCGCGAAATCTGGAACCTGGAAAAACAAGCGCAGGCGGCGGCTTTTGCCGCAGCTCAGCCCGGAGTGCCTTGTGGTGCGGTTGACGATGCAGCCCGTGCTGTACTCACTGCTGCGGGTTTAGGCCCGGACTACCGGCTGCCAGGGCTGCCGCACCGCACCGGTCATGGCATAGGCCTAGACATCCACGAGTGGCCTTATCTGGTGCGGGGTAATACACTGCCGCTGGCCGAGGGCATGTGTTTTTCTAATGAACCGATGATTTGTATTCCGGGCGAATTTGGCGTGCGGTTGGAGGATCATTTTTACATGACGCAAAGCGGGCCGCGCTGGTTCACTGAACCGGCATTTTCCGTCACAGATCCGTTTGGCTGGCAGCAGGCTTAACAGCTTCAGCAGAGAAAGGCCGGAAAGTAGTTGGACGGACAGGGAAAAGTCCGGATAATAACCACCAGTTTCAGTATTGATTGGAGTCAACATGGATTGGTGGTTGTTAATTCAGGCCTTTATTCTCGGTATCGTCGAAGGTCTGACCGAATTTTTGCCGGTCTCCAGTACCGGCCATTTAATTGTCGTCGGCGATTTAATCGGTTTTCACAATGATGGCCGCGTGTTTGAAATCGCCATTCAGCTCGGCGCTATTCTGGCCATAGTGTTTGAATACCGGCAGCGTTTTATCGGCGTCGCGACCGGCATCGTCAGCGAACCCAAAGCGCAGCGTTTTGTGCTGAATCTGCTGGTGGCTTTTTTACCCGCCGCCATTATCGGTCTGATGTTTATCAAAACTATCAAGTATTACCTGTTTAACCCGGTGTCGGTTGCCATCATGCTGATTGTCGGTGGCCTGATTATCCTCTGGGCTGAACGGCGTACTCATCAGGTGCGGGTACATGATGTTGACGATATGAGTCTGCTGGATGCGTTTAAAGTCGGCTGCGCTCAGGTTGTGGCGATGATCCCGGGGACTTCGCGTTCCGGCGCCACTATTATCGGTGGGTTGTTTATTGGCCTGGACCGTAAAGTTGCCGCCGAATTTTCGTTTTTCCTCGCGGTACCAACGATGTTTGCTGCGACTTTCTATGACATTTATAAACACCGTGATTTATTGCATCTGGACGACGCACCTATGTTTGCCGTCGGTTTTGTCACAGCTTTTATCAGCGCATTACTGGCGGTTCGGACTTTGGTTCGTTATGTTGCAAATCATAGTTATGAGATTTTCGCCTGGTACCGCATAGCATTTGGTGGCTTGATTTTATTGTCCTGGCAGCAGGGATGGGTAAACTGGGAACTGCCGTCTTAAGTGCCGCTATAAAAAAGCCTGACAGACAAAAAAGCCGCCCCAATTCGTCGCAACGAGAGGGCGGCTTTTTTATTTATGCTTTGGCTAATCAGGTTTTTAACTTCAGCATTTCAAAGAAATGTGCCCGGGTCTTTTTCGAGAAGAAGATAAAGAAAAACGAAGCATAGGCATAAGAAATCAGTGTGGCCCAGGCCGCACCTTCAATGCCCATGCGCGGAATCAGCAGAAAGTTCAGACCGACGTTTAATACGGCGCCGACCAGATTGCTGGATAAACTCAGTGGCTCCATCCCCGCAATGATCAGATGCTGGCTGATTAACGCCCGCACAAACACAAAACAACCGGCCCAGACATGGATTTGCAGCACCGGGGTTGAGGCCGTGAAATTCGCGCCATAGGCCAGTAACATGATCCAGTAGGCGCAGATCGTCATCATGACTGCAATAGCGGTCGCCAGCAGGAAAAACTGCAGGCCACGCCGGCGCAAAATAAGCAGATATCCGGTCCAGCTCTGCTCAAAGGCTTTTAACATGTCCGGGTAATAACGGGCCGCTAAAGTAGTTGGGATCACGTACCAAAGCTCTGAGATCCGCGCCACTGCGGTGTATTGGCCGGTAGCCGCATCCCCCAGCATACTGGCAATCATCACCGTATCTATCTTCAGATAAATCACCGAAATAATGCCCGACAGCCAGAGCCAGGAAGAGCGTTGTAATAGTTGTCTGGCGGTCGGCCAGTCAAAAAACTGCCAGTGCCAGCGTGGGGAATCGGCGGCATAACGACGATACCAATAATATTGCAAAGCACCGGTCAGTAAGAATTCTACACCGACAATAAACAGCAAAAAGCTCACGCCGGCGCCATTTAACAACCCGACGACCCGGGCCGTCAGTGTCAGTGCCGATACGATAATTTTACCCAGGGCTACTGCGCGGAAATGGCCCAGATAGTTCTGTTGGTATTCAAACAGAATCAATGCAAAAAAGGTCTGTAGCAGAAACAATGTAGAGATTTGCCAGGGCGCACTGGCGAAGTACTGCGGAAAAAACCAGGCGAAACCAAGAGTCATTAGCCCGCCCATCACAACGCCGGCAATAACACGCAGCCAGACGGCGGTTTGCAGAAATTGCGTGGCCTTGACGGGGTCGTCCTGACTACTTGCCAACTTCTGCACCAGATTATTCATGCCAAGATTGGTCAGTGGTGCCAGAAATGCCACCCAAACCATGACAAAACCATAAACACCCAGTGCGGCGTCACCCAGCATTCTGGCAACCATAAAGGTCACAACTGCGCCGGCGCCTAACCGGAAAAAGCGTTCAATCAATAAGATGATTGAACGCGCGGCTAATAATTTACGGATTTTGTTTAGCACGTTGTCTGGCTTTATAACGTTTGATGGCACGGGTGATCCGCCAGATGTATTGCAATGACAGCGAGTACAGTGCAAAAATCAGCAGGAATAACAGCAACATAATGAGGTCTGGCACCATCAGATACTCACCGACCACACCGATAGTGGCAAGCATCGCCGCCAGTGTGGTGATGACCACCAACGCCTGACGTGAATTGAGGCCAAGCCGCAAAAAGATATGATGCAAATGTTCGCGGTCAGCCATAAATGGCGATTGCCCTTTGCGGATGCGGCGGATCATGATCGCCACCATATCCATCAGCGGTACCGCAATCACCCATAACGCTGTGACAGGTCTGAAGCTGGCGCTGTCGCTTTGACTGCCGATGATCAGTAGCCAAATCACCGACAGACCGATTAGCATACTGCCGGCATCGCCCATAAAGATTTTGCCTTTGCCTTTGCCGACTAAATCGAGGTTAAACATCAGATAAGGAATGAGCGCAAACACCAGCACCATCGGTAACACTGCGTGTTCCAGCTGACCGCCGATGCCCATCATCAGTGTCAGCGAAACAAAACTAACACCGCTCAGCATGCCGGCCAGACCGTCGATGCCATCAATCATGTTAAAAGCGTTGATGGCGGCGATGACCGCTATCACAGTAAAAGGAATGCCGATATAACCGAGACTGACGGCGCCAAGGCCAAATAAATCACCCAAATCGGCGACATACAGCTTGAGGCCGTACATCATCACCAGCGCAATGAGCACCTGCGCAACCAGCCGTAATTTCACACTTAAATCGAGGAAATCGTCGAACACACCCAGTATGACGATAGTGCCGCCGCACAGCAGGTAATACCAATGGGTGTCGCCCGGCAGACCAAAATAACTTAAGGTCAGCGCCACACCGGTGAAGACTGAAATACCGCCAATCAGCGGGATAGCGCCGACATGCTGTTTGCGGCCATGAGGTTTGTCGACCAGACCAATCCGGTTGGCGACCGGGATCAGGATAAAAATGGCCAAGAGGGTTAACACAAATGTGGTGATAAATAACACCATATGTTCGCGCATAAGCAGATCCCGCAATGACATTGTTGTTCTTGTTTTGTTATCGGGCGATTATAGGCGAACAACCGGATGCTTACTATCAGGGGTATGTGAAATCAGCAGCTTAACTGCGCTTTATTTCAGCACTTGGGGTAAATGCATGGCAGCATGCCGGCATATTGGTTGTGGCAACAGCCGGTTTGCCAGTATGATCATTGTACTGACCGACTTGCAGGATCATTGATGTTACAGCGTCTGTTAATTCTCACGAATATGGGCCCGAAACCTTCGGCGCCATTTCAGGGCGTGTTTGTCCGTAATCAGGTCGATGCACTGGCATCGTTAAAGCCCGCTTATTTTCAGATGGAATGGCAAAGTGATCGGATGCCTTGGCGATTGTTGCGATATCCGATTTTTTGGCTGCAATTTGTCTGGCGTTTTGTGTTCAGCCAGCAAAAATTCGATGTCCTGCATGTACATTTTTTCTACCCAACCATCTGGTTGGCACTGACTTACCGCTACCTGCGAAATCCCAGGGCAAAAATAGTGGTGACCTGTCATGGTTCTGATGTCTATGCCTACGACCCTCCATCGCGCTGGTACCAAAGGGCTGCGGCCCAGGTCGACCAGTGGATTTTTGTCAGCGAACAACTGCATCAGCGGTTTTTTCGCCAGGACATCAAGGCTGAAGTGCTGCCGGCTGGCATTCATGCCGTGTTCGGTCAAGTACCGGCGCTGGCACACGACAAAAAAGATATTGACCTGCTGTATGTCGGCACGCTCGATTTGAACAAGGGCATGGACCGGCTGATTGCTTTATTGCCGGCATTGGCTGGTAAAAAGGTCGTAGTGATAGGCCATGGGCCCTGGCATGACAAACTGCAGGCCGCTGCCAGCCAATACCCGCAATTGCAGCTGGTTGCGGCGCAGGGCGCTGAGCAGTTAAAAGGCTATTATCAACGCAGTCGTGTCTTTGCCAGTTTATCCCGCAATGAATCTTTTGGTCTGGTGATGACCGAGGCCATGGCCTGTGGCACGCCGGTCGTCGCCACCAAAACCGACGGTTCAGTCATGCAGGTACGCGATGGCGAAAATGGCTATCTGGTCAGTGCTGACACAGAGCAGGCACTGGTGAGCGGCCTGGCAGAGAAAATTCAGTGGTTGTTAAGTTTGCCGGCAGCAGATTATCAGCGACTGCAGCAGTCTTGTCAGACCAGTGCAGAGCCCTATCTGCTCGACAAGATCGCAGACCGATTAACTGCAATATATCAGCGGCTGGAGACAGCCGAATTCGCAAGCCCGGAGTGATGAAGATGCAACAACCTGAAGTGGTGAATGTCGGAGGTCTGGATGTGATGGCGTTTGCCAGCATGCAGCAACTGGTGGAATTTATTGTGCATGACGATGGTACTGTCTTCGCCGGTTCTGCCATCGCCATCAATCCGGAAAAAGTGATGAAAGCGCGCGAAGATGCCGCGCTGAAAACCATGCTGAATCAGGCCGAGATCCGCTATGCCGATGGTATGGGGGTGGTCAAAGTGATGCGAAAGAAATTAGGTCGTCACGTCGAACGGGTGCCGGGCTGCGAAACCTGGGAAGCCATTATGTATCGCGCGGCCAGTAAACAAGTGCCGGTATTTCTGGTGGGGGCCAAACCGGAAGTGTTGCAACAAACCCGCGATAAGTTGGTGGCAGCCGGCGTCAATGTAGTTGGCGCGCAGGATGGTTATTTTAAAGACGAAGCCGCGCTGTTGACTCAAATCCAGCAAAGCGGTGCCCGCATTGTCACTATCGCCATGGGCTCGCCGAAGCAGGAATTGCTGATTGAACGGGCGAAAAAAGTCATTCCGGATGCTTATTTTATGGGCGTGGGTGGCACTTATGACGTGTTTACCGGCAATGTGAAACGGGCGCCTGAACTGTGGTGCAAACTGAATCTGGAATGGGCGTATCGTCTGCTGAGCCAGCCAAGCCGCATCAAACGACAGTGGAGTCTGGTGGAATACCTGTGGCTTTATCTGACCGGCAAGTTATAGAATCACGTTTATAAAAAGCCTCCTGCCAACCCATTGACTGAGAGCGATATTTTGACAGCTGCAACGCCTGAATCTGCTGGACATCCAGCGCCGCTGATAAGCGTATATATGCCAACCTACAACCGCAGTGAGATGATGCAGCGCGCCGTCAACTCAGTGTTGGCGCAGGATTACCCGAATTTTGAATTGCTGATCGTCGATGATTGTTCACCGGACAATACCTGGCAGGTGTTGAATGACTTGTATGGCGAACATCCGCAGATCCGCTTGTTCCGCCAGGAAAAAGGTCAGGGCGCCTGCGCTGCCCGCAATATGGCGATCAAAGCAGCCTCCGGTGAGTTTGTTACTGGCATTGATGATGACGACGAATTTCTGCCAAACCGCCTGTCCAGCATGATGGCTGCTTATGACGATCAATATTCCTGTGTGGTGACCGGCTATTTCTGGGACTATGGCTCAGTACGTAAAGCCTTATACACCGAACAAAAAATTGTCCGTTTACCGGAAGTGCTGGACGCGCATTGTTTGTCGAATCAGGCGCTGGTGCGTACCAGCCGGATGCTGGCGCAAGGTGGTTTTGATGAAACTCTGGCCGCTTTTCAGGACTATGATATGTGGCTGCGGATGGTCGCGGCATATGGTCCGGCGTTGCGGCTGGCGGAGCCGACCTATGTGGTGCATGTTGGTCATGAACTGGGCCGCATCACGACATCGCCGAAGCGCCTTAATGCACAAGCACAGTTTGTCGAAAAACACCGCCACCTCATGAACGAGCGCAATCTGCATAATCAGGCGTTTTACCGCCGCACTATGCAGCAGGAGCCGTTGTCGATCGGTGAATTACTCAGTTCCTGTCGCTATGGCCTGGTGGAAACCAAGGTGCGTTATTACCTGAAACACCGCATGCTGTGGCTGATAAAAGTCAGAAAGCAGCTGTTATCCAAAGGCATTAAAGGCTTATTCGGACCCAAATGATGTTCAAAACCGAAGTTGAATTCAGTGGCCAATTATATCTGGTCATGCGCCGGCTGAAATGGTGGCTGTTAGTCGTCGCTGCTGCCTGTGCTTTAGGCGGGGCTTTTTATGCCAAGCAACACCGGCTGTCGGCCAGCAGTCAGGGCCATTTTTCTTTATCTGAGACCCGGGTCAGTTTGCTGGCGTCAGATTATCGCGCCATCGCTGCCAATACTCAGCTGTTTATCGGCGCGCTGGAAGTGGACGAGCTGGCCCGTTTTAGTTTGTTGATGGACAGCAGTGCCGTCTGGTCGCAGTTGTGGCAGAATGCGGACTGGTGTCAGTCTCAGCCGAAGCTCTGCGCCCGCAGCGCCGATGAAGCGTTGGCCCTGACCAAACTGTGGCAACCGGCTTTCTCACAGGAACATAAACGGCGTGGTAACTTGTTGTTTTTCCGGTTAAAAGCACCAGAATCAGCCCTGGCGGAAGCTGTGCTGAACCAGTTGATTGCTCAGGCGGAAGCGCTGGACCAGCAAATAAGGCTGCAGCGATTGCAGCAACAGCAACAGCAATTGCAGCAGGCGATGGAGCAGGCGGGCACCGTGGGTGAACGCTCATTGTTGGCACAGCAGCTGGACCAAAATCTTGCAGCGCAGAATTTGTGGCGTCAGGGTTATTATCCGGCATTAAAGCCGGTTGCTGCTTTGCAAACTCAAGCTGCTAAATCACCTTCATTGCTGCTAAGTGCTGTCGCGACCGCGCTGCTGGGCACTTTACTGGCCCTGACGCTCGCTTTGCTATTCCTACGCCGATGAACCAAGTCTCCGGCCAAAGCGCCCCGCAAAGCCTGTTTCTACCGCAGGTCCGCACGTTGGATTTGCTGATCCTGATGCTGGTAAAAACCTACTTGCTGATTGATGCACTGCAAGGCTTTTTGCAGCAGCAATTGGCGCTGAATCTGCCGTTGTCTGCCGGCTATAAATCAGCGCTGATGCTGTTAATGCTGCTGAGTTGTGGCCTGACGATGGGGCGTCGTATCGCGTTACTACCGGCGTTGCTGCTGTTGTTGCTGCTTGGCCCGGTGTGGAGTTTTTTTAGTCTCGGGCATAGCCCCGGTTTGTCATATGATATAGGTATGGCACTGAAGCTGGTGGCGCCGCTGCTGGCAGCCTGGTATTGCTATGGTTTGTGTCAGCGCGACGCAGCGCTGGCCCGCCAAAATCTGCATCAGCTGATGTGGATTGGTTTTGTGATTATTGTCATTAACTTAATTCTTGGACGGCTCGGCTTTGGTCTGTCCGCTTATTTGCCGAGCGACTATTTCCCCGATCAGCTTTTGGGATCAAAAGGCTTCTTTAAAGCCACTAACGAGTTGTCTGCTCTTCTGCTGGTGTTTAGCGCCTATCTGTTCGCCTGGTACTGGCCGCGGCAAAAAATCATTTTTGCTGCAGTACTGGGGTTAAGTTTATTTTGCAGCAGCACTTTGCTCACCAAAACCGGCAACGCCGGCGTGTTGCTATTGGCTATTTTTATTCCATTGTTACAGGCAAGAGCGCATTGGCTGCCGTACCGTCGTTTGATCCAGCTGGCACTGTTGGCTGGTGTCTCGGTGTTATTGCTGCTGGCCTGGCAGTTATCCGCGGTTCTGCCTTATTTGCCGCTGTCAGAGAAACAACAGCTTGTGCTGGCGCAGCAAGGCGCTATCGGCATTGTGCTGTCAAACCGGGACTTGTTTGTTACTGAGAACTGGTTTTATGTCGCGCGTTATTTTCCGGATTGGCAGCAGCTAATTGGTGTTGGCAACGCAGGACTGGCTTTATATAGCAGTAAACCTCTGGCCGAAATTGACCCGGCCGATTTGTTTATCTGGTTTGGGGTAGCCGGGCTTGGCTGGTATGCGCTGTGGTTTGCCGGCGTGATCCGGCTGGCACTGCAGGCCTGGCGTCAGGCACCGCAATCGGTCGCTGCCGGTGTATTACTGCTGAATTTGTTGTTGCTGGTCGTTGCATCGATGGCCGGTCATGTGCTGACCTCCGGCATGCTCTGGATCCCCTGGGGCATGCTCAACGGCGCTTTTTTACTGTGGCAAACTGCTGCGGACACAGCATCGCCGGAGGCTAGTCATGCTGCGCAGTGATTTTGTCCGCAAGCTGATGAGTAACAGCGTGGCGCAGGGCTTGAATTTCGGCTCCCGCTGGTTACTGAATCTGGCGCTGGCCCGGCATTTACTTGAACAGGAATTTGGTGTGTTCAGCTTTATCTATATGCTGGCCAACCTGTTTTTCCCTGCGATTGCCTTTGGTGCCAATTTTTATCTTATTCATCATGCCGCGCAGCAGCGCAATATCAGTCAGTTGCTGCAAAGCCTGCGCATCAGTCTGTTGGTGTTTGTGGTCTTAACCATCTGCAGTGCTTTGTTGCTGTGGTGGACGGACGCGACTCTGTCCTGGACTCTATATTTGCTGAGCTTGTTGATTGGGCTCAGCTGGGCGCTGAATCAGGCCTGTTTCAGCTATTTAAAAGGCGCGCAGCAGTTTGCACTGGAAGTGCGCAGCCAGCTTGTCAGTGTTGCGCTGACACTGTTGCTGGTGATCGCAATCTTTGCCGGATGTTTCAGTCAAACTGCGCCGGTATTGTTACTGATTTTGTTGATCAGCTTGTTTCCACTGATGACTGCGCTGCGGGCTCTACTGCCTGAGTACCGGCACTGGCAGGGTGATTTACAGGAAAACACGCCAGGCTTGTGGCAACAGCTTAAACAGCGCTTTAGCTATGCCTGGCATGATGTGTTTGCTATTTACCTGACCAATATTCCTTTTGTCTTTCTGGCGCTGTTCAGCAGCTTGTTGGCGCTTGGCCAATTTCGTAAAGCCTTTGTGTTGTTTATGCCGGTGACTTTATTGCCGGTGGTGTTTTCGCAGGTGTTGCTGGCGAAACTCAGTCACCAGCCTTTGCTGGATGACAAAATCCGTTTATTTAAGCGGGTATTTTTGTATAGTTTTCCGTTGCTGAGCCTGCCGTATTTTGTGTTGTTGTTGGCGTGCCCCTGGCTGTATCCCTGGTTGTTAGCAGAGCCATTAAGCGCACAGGCGCAACTGATTTGTACTCTGGTACTACTGACTTTATGGCTGACTTTGCTGAAAACTTATTTTGAAGTCTGGATCACTGCGCTGGGTTTGAATAAATGGCGCGCAGTCAGTGTCACCGTGGTGGCGCTGCTGGGTTCTGCGGCTTATTTAGTGGCGAACAAACAGCTCAGTGCTGAAGTTGCTGCCTGGATCTTCTTCTCAACGAATGCGCTTGCCGTTTTATCGCTGATGGGGCTGAGCCTGCCTGCGGTGCAGCAATACCGGCGTCGTCAGCCATAAAACAGCACAGGTTAAGACATCAGGTGGCCGAAAGAAAAAGGCGGGTGAAACCCGCCTTTTGCATCTTTCTGCATAAAACAGCTGTTATTGACCGACCACGTTAATGATGGTTTTTCCGCTGAAATCACAGTCAGCAAAAGCTTTATGTTTCACCAGGATCACGATGATATCTGCTGCGAGGCCTTGTTCAATCGACACCAGCTGCGCTTTGCTGTTCAGCTTATTGGTGCTTTCCACATTCGGCTCCACCGCCAGCACTTTGCCTTCGTAGGCATCAGCCAGTTTGTTGACAATGTGTAGTGCCGGGCTTTCGCGCAGGTCGTCAATATCCGGCTTAAATGCCAGACCAAAGCAGGCGACTGATGGTTTATTCAAAGAGTGGTTTGCAACTGTGGTCATCACTTTTTGCAGCACCCATTCCGGTTTGAAGTCGTTCACTTCCCGTGCGGTACGAATGATGCGCGCCTGCTCTGGCGCTGAGTGCACGATGAACCATGGGTCGACCGCGATACAGTGACCGCCAACGCCGGCGCCCGGGGTCAGGATGTTGACGCGTGGGTGGCGGTTGGCCATCCGGATCAATTCCCACACATTGATGTTTAACTTGTCACAGATCAGCGACAGTTCGTTGGCGAAAGCAATGTTGACATCACGGAATGAGTTTTCCGTCAGTTTTGACATCTCGGCCGTGCGCGCATCTGTTTCCAGCAGTTCACCGGCGACGAAGGTACGGTACAGCTGCTTGGCCATTTCAGAACAGGCTGGCGTCAGGCCACCGACGATACGGTCATTGGAGATCAGTTCCTGTACCACTTTGCCTGGTAACACCCGCTCCGGGCAGTAAGCAACGTGGATATCCGGGCTGTTTGAATCTGTTGGTAAGGTCAAATCAGGGCGGACTTCTTTAATCCATTTGCACATGAGTTCAGTGGTACCAACCGGGCTGGTGGATTCCAGCACGACCAGATTGCCTTTTTGCAGCACTGGTGCAATCGATTTGGCTGCCGCTTCGACATAAGACAAATCCGGAGATAAATCGTCGAAAAACGGCGTTGGTACTGCAATCATAAAAGCGTCTGCTGCAGCAGGTTTAGTCTGCGCTGACAGATAACCACCGGTGACGGCCGCGTTAACCAACAAATCCAGATCAGGTTCAATAATGTGGATTTTGCCCTGATTGATAGTGTCAACTGCGTGTTGATTGACATCAACACCGATAACCCGCAGTTTGCGTGAGGCCAGCATGGCCGCTGTAGGCAAACCGATATAACCCAAACCGATGACTGAAACAGTCTTTAACATAGCGTCACTCCGATTGTTTGCTATTTTTCGCTTATGGTATCACAGCTTAACGCTGGCGCACCTTGCTTCGCCAGCCCTGACCGGCATTTTTTCTGCGTAATTCCTGCTTGTTTCTGCAAAGGGGCAACTTCATACTAATGCCGCTAATTGGGCAGACGGAGTGGCTGGTGAAAGACCTGATTGAACCTTTTTTATATCCGCATAATCTGTTTTTTTGGGGCTTAGTGATCGCAACTATCCGTTACCGGAAATGGGGCTTGTGGCTGTTGCTCGGCTGGTTTTATCTGTTTGGCAATGGCTGGGTGGCCAATCAGGTGCGGTACTGGTACAACGCCGAAGTGGCTTCGACAGCTTTTCCTGTCGATTTTAGCGGTAACTTTGTGTTGCCTGGCTGTGGCGGGGATGAGCAAAATATCCCGGATTGTGCCAAAGCCCGGCTGACGCAGTTGGCAGAACTGGTGAATCAGACCTCGCATCAGGCACCGCTCATTCATATCACGACTTTGCATTGCCAGCCTTATCTGGATTATCTGCAGCCGCTACTCAACCGCGAGACCCGGCTGGATTGTTTCCACGGCGGTGCCACTACTTACCATGAGTTTTATACGCTGAACAGCCGACTGGACCATCAGGTGCCGTTGTGGTTTGTCACCAGCGACTATCACGCTTACCGCGTGCATCAGCTGGCATTACAATATGGTTTTCATGCCAAAGTTTATGCCGCTCCCAGTTCAACGTTTCGCCCGGTGAATTGTGGTGCAGTGTGTTTTCTGACGGTCAATCTGTCGAATTTCGATTTGTTTGCCAAACTCAGCGCGGAGATGTCGAGCTTTTATGTTTACCGGCTGACCAAGGGGTTTACTGACTGGTCTAAATGAAAGAACAAATATTAGACCCGGCACTTTGTGCAGGCAGAAAAAATCCACCGCATTGCGGTGGATTTTTTTTAGCAAAACAGCGTCGAGGCTTAGTTTTTGCCGCGGGCAATAATTTCCTGCGCCATCTGGTCCGCCACCAGATTGGTTGGCTGACCGTTTTGTTCGGCACGGCTGAAGATGGTCAGCAGCGTGTCGTAAATCGCCAGCACTTGTTTGGTGGACTGGGCTTCATCGTAGCCCTCAGGGCGGATCTCCATCGACACGTTGATAATACCGCCGGCGTTGATGACGTAATCCGGCGCATACAAAATGCCTTTTTGCCGCAGTAGCTCGCCGTGGCGGGCTTCTTTGAGCTGGTTATTGGCACAACCAGCGACAATAGCGCACTGCAGGCGTGACAGCGTGTCGTCGTTGATGGTCGCACCCAGTGCGCATGGGGCATACACGTCACATTCGACGTCATAAATGGCATCAAGACCTACAGCTGTGGCGCCAAACTGGCTGACAGCACGGTCCACTGCGGCCTGATTAATGTCGGTGACAATCAGCTTCACGCCTTCTTTGTGTAAATGTTCACACAGATAAAAACCGACGCTGCCAAGGCCTTGTACTGCAACAGTACGGCCTTTAAGGTCATCGCTGCCAAACTTATGTTTCACAGCGGCTTTGATGCCGCGGTAAGTGCCAAGGGCGGTAAATGGCCCCGGGTTGCCGCTTTTGCCTTCCAGACCGGCGACATAAGGCGTTTCCTGGTTAACGACAGAAATATCCGCGGTGGTGATATTGACATCTTCGGCGCTGATGTAGCGGCCACTTAATGAGTGCACATATTGACCAAATTTACGGAACAGCGCTTCAGATTTGATGGTTTTGGCATTGCCGATAATGACTGCTTTGCCGCCGCCAAGTGCGAGGCCTGCCATGGCGTTTTTATAGGTCATGCCGCGGGATAACCGCAACACGTCGACCAGTGCTTCGTCATCAGATACGTAATCCCACATGCGGCAACCGCCACAGGCGGGGCCTAATGCAGTGCTGTGGACGGCGATAATTGCTTTGAGACCCGTTACCGGATCACTGCAAAATACGACTTGTTCATGGTTGTCAAACTCAGGGTGGTTAAATACTGCCACTTACTTATGCTCCGATTTATGCCAGCTGTGCGCTGGGGTAGGGCCGGTTTTTTCGCGGCGGAATTTATCATTTCGGCAAGGCTTGTGCTATCAAATCCAAATTAATTCATCTGGTCATTCCAGTGGATTGTCGACAATTTTTGTTGAAGGTTGCGTAATCCAGCTTGCTGACATAAAGTGCGGTTTCAGATTTTTTGCAGGTAAGTAGTATGGACAAGCAACAACAAGCTGCCGAGCCAATGACCGAGCAGCAAACCAGCGAATGGGTCCGCGCCCAGTTTCAGAAAGCCAATTTATTTTTAGCCGAGCAGGGCGTGGTGATGGATACGGTCGCAGTGCAGGACTCGCGTTATTTGCCACCGTTCGTCGCCATCTGGAAAATCAACGGCATCGATCGGAAAAGTTACTGGGCCATTACCGGTGATTTGCCGACAGACGTGATGGCGTTCAGTGGCGCTGCCAATGCCCGGGATGCACTGCGTGCCTTTTCGTTCCGCTGGCAAATGCAGGCGCAGCAGCTGATGGAAGCTGGTGTGCAGGACCAGACTGGTGCCGATTACGTTAAGTTGCTCGTCAACAGAGCCGAACAACTGTATCAGCTGTTTGAAGCCGACGATTTCTGGAATCAGCAACCGGCTTAAATCAATCACCAAACCCCGGTATTACACCGGGGTTTGTGTTTGTGGCTGGCGGCACGGAGGTGCTGTGGATCTTTTATTTGGTTTTCTGCTTGGCTGCAGTTTACTCGGTGGCGGCACTTTATATTGGCATTTGCTCAGCCGCAGCTTAGCGCCGCGGCACAGTTATCCGCTGTGGTTGTCGGTGCCGGTGCATCAGTTGTTGACGCTCGCTGTAGTTGTTGGTCTTGGCGTGACGCCGGCGCAAGGTTGGTTTAGTTTTACGCTGTTTTGTGTGCTTGTTGCGCTGCTACTGGGGCTGCTGTTGTTACCCATCTTGATGTTTCTGCGTTACGTCGAACGCTGCCGGCCGCTGCAGGACAAAATCTGAACGCGCTTTAACCGGCAAAATCAGCTGTTGGACTGGCATTGCCGACAATCTGCTTGTCAGGCGCAACGCGCTCTTTTAGTGTGGACCTCTGAAAATTCTGTCAAAAAACCCAGAGGTTTATTCGTGTTGACTACCAAACCCAATAAGGCCAATGTCTGGTTATTGCTTACTGGTCTGAGTGTCGCTGTCAGTGCTACAGCCAGCGCAGCGCCCTCAGCCGCCCCAACGCAGGCCGCGCCGCTAGTGAACCCGTCTTATTTTGAATCGGCCGATATTTTTGCGCTGGAATGGGCCAGCGATCCGCAGTTATCACCCGATGGCCGCACTATTGTTTATGTGCGTAACAGCAACGACATTATGACCGATCGCGCCCGTACGGCGCTTTGGCAAATCGACGTGGCAACCGGCCAACATACACCTCTGTATGCGGACAAATTTAATTACAGCCAACCGCGCTGGGCGCCGGATGGCGGCCGGCTGGCGTTTATCTCTGACCAAAGCGGCAAAGCGCAAATTCACCTGCATTGGGTCAAAACTGCACAAAACACTCAGCTGAGTGCTTTGGAAAAAAGCCCGTCTAATCTGGCCTGGTCACCGGATGGCAAACAGCTGGCCTTCACCATGAATCTGCCTGCGGCGCCGTCGAAGCTGTCGACGCTGGTCAAAATGCCGAAAAAACCTAAAGATGCTAACTGGTCTGAGCCGGTGATTGTGATTGACCGGGCGCAGTATCAGGCTGACGGGCAGGGTTTTCTGAAATCTGAATACCGGCATTTATTTTTACTCAGCAGTGACGGCGGCACTGCCCGCCAGCTCACCAGCGGCGATCGCAGTTATGGCGACGGCCTGACCTTCAGTCCGGATGGCAAAGCGCTGGTGTTTTCGGCCAATCTGGCGCCGGACTGGGAGTATCAGCCGCGTGACAGCGATTTGTATCAGCTGGATCTGCAGTCCGGCGCACTGAAACAGTTGACTTCAGTGCCAGGTCAGGAAACCAGCCCGGTGTTTTCACCCGATGGCAAGAAACTGGCGTATCTGTGGGGCAGCAATGCCAAATTGCCTTTTGCCAACAGCAAACTGAAAGTGCTGGATGTCTCGTCGGGGAAAAGCCGTGATATCGGCGCTGCGCTGGATTTGGATCTGAACGCGCCAGACTGGTGGTCCAATGACGAACTGACGGTGCAATATGATGAAAAGGGCCTGCGTAAAGTCGCGCTACTGGATTTAGACGGGGAGTTGAAAGTACTAACCGACCAGTTATCCGGCACAGGTTTGCCGCAGCCGTATTTAAGCGGTGAATATCAGCAAAGTGCCGAAAAACTGGTGTTTACCAAAGGGGATGCGTCACGCCCGGCCGATGTTGCGTTGTGGCAGGATGGCAAAGTGCGGCAGCTTACGCAGCTGAATGAAGACTTGCTGGGCCATAAAAAGCTCGGGCAGGTGCATGAAATCAACTACAAATCGTCGTTTGACGGTGAACCTATCCAAGGCTGGTACATCACACCACCGGATTTTGACCCGAATAAAAAATATCCGATGATGCTGGAAATTCACGGCGGCCCGCATCTGGCCTATGGCCCACATTTCAGTGCTGAAATGCAGCGCTTTGCCCGTGAAGGTTACGTGGTGTTTTACGACAATCACCGTGGCAGCACCGGTTATGGTGAACGCTTTGCACTGTTGTTACACAACAAATACAGTTCGCCGGAAGATTATGCTGACCATGATTCCGGTGTGAACGCGATGATTGCCAAAGGTTTTGTTGATGCAGACAACGTCTATATCGCCGGTGGCTCAGCCGGCGGCATCGCCACCGCTTATGCCATTGGTCTGACCGACCGCTACCGCGCCGCTGCGGTGATCAAACCTATTATCAACTGGGTCAGTAAAGTGCTGACCGGGGATAGTTATTTGTATCAGACCTATCATCAGTTCCCGGGTGTGCCATGGGATAATCTGCAGCACTACTGGCAGCGCTCACCTATTGCCAATGCCGGTAAAATCAAAACCCCGACGCTGATCATGACCGGCGAAGCTGACCGGCGCACGCCAATCAGTGAATCCGAACAGCTGTATCAGGCGCTGCAATTGCAGCATGTGCCGACTGCGCTGGTGCGGGTACCGGGCGCGCCGCATGGCATTGCCGGCCGGCCGAGCCGGATGATTGCCAAAATCGAACATACGCTGGCCTGGTTCGAACTTCACAAAAAGCAATAAGCTCTGCTGGTACAAAAAAGGCGCTGCGGCGCCTTTTTTGTCTGCGCCAGATAGCGACACCGGTTAAAAATATTGCGCCAGCTCATGGCCTTAGCACCAGAATAATGCTGAAATCAACGAATAGTCCTGAAAAGCCACGTAGGTGTTGATGCAAACCGAGCTGACCATCCTGCAAAACTTCGCCTATGCCCTCGCTATTGGGGTTTTAGTCGGGATTGAGCGTGAAAAACACAAAGTAAATAATCTCAGCAGCTTTGGCGGCGTGCGAACTTTTATGTTACTGGCGCTGCTGGGGGCTGTTGGTGCCTGGCTTGGTCTGCAGCTGCAACAGCCCTTATTGGAGCTGGCGGTGCTGGCGCTGATTTCGACGCTGGTGCTGGCCGCCTATAAGCGCAAACAACGCGAAGAGCCGCAAATGCCGGGGTTGACCACAGAGCTCAGCGCGATGCTGGTGTTTCTGCTCGGTGGTGCTGTCATGCACGGCTATGCGGGTATTGCAGTCGCGCTGGCGATCATCACTTCAGCCATTCTGGCGTTTAAACAGCCGCTGCACGGATTAGTCGACAAAATCGGCAATGAGGATTTGTATGCTGGTCTGAAGTTATTGATTGCGACTTTTATCGTGTTACCGCTGTTGCCAAATCATGCTCTGGACCCCTGGCAGGCCTTTAATCCCTATAAAATCTGGTTACTGGTGATCCTGATCTCGATGCTCTCTCTGGTTGGTTATGTCGCAACCCGCTTGCTGGGGCCGGCGCGCGGCACTGCGGTCGCGGGTCTGGCTGGTGGTCTGGTGTCGTCCACTGCGGTGAGCCTGAGTTTTGCCCGGCTGAGCCGGCAGCAACAAGGGGGAGAAAATCAGGATGATGCACTGGCCTGTGGCATTCTGCTGGCTTGGGCGGTGATGTCTTTGCGGGTGCTGCTGATGGTCGGTATTGTTTGCCTGCCGTTGCTGGCGCCGTTGTGGCCGGTGATCAGTGCGATGGCATTAGTAACGCTGGTAATGGCGGCATACTTCTACCGGCGGGCCCCGTTGCTGCAGGCCAATTCCGCGACCAGCATCAGTAATCCGTTCAGTTTATGGGCCGCCAGCCAGTTTGGTTTGATGTTTGCGCTGGTGCTGCTGGTGGTGAAACTGACCGAGCATTTTGCACCGGCCGAGGGGCTCTATCTGGTTTCAGCCATCGCCGGTACGACGGATGTGGATGCGATCACACTGTCAATGGCGCAATACGCGCAGCAAGCCGGTCGCGAACAATTGGCGGCAACCGCGCTGGTCATTGCCGTGATCAGCAATACCTTAGTGAAAACGGCGCTGGTTAGTGTGGTGGGCAGCGCCGGACTGCGCCGGCGGTTGTTTGGCGTCAGTGCGCTGGTCATCATCATTGCTGCATTGTTGCTGTGGGCGCTGTAGCCTTAATTTGCTAAGATGCGTGACCACGAGCACTGCGGCATACGCCGCTGCTGTTGTCAGGAGTCATGATGTCAAAAGCGGCGCGGCCTTCCGAAATTACTTTACCGCCGGTCAACCAGGGCTGGGACAATCTGTACCAGTTTCTCTGTGCACAGTTTCCCCGTATTGCGCCACAGATTTGGGCCGCGCGCCTTGCTGAGGGCAAAGTGCATTGGCACAGCGGCGAAATCGTCAGTATGCAGACGCCTTTTCTGCCAAGCCGGCGTTTATGTTATTACCGCGAGGTCGTAGCAGAGCCGGTCGTGGCTGCCGCTCATCAGATCATCTATCAGGATGCGCATATTCTGCTGGCCTGCAAACCGCACGGCCTGCCGGTCATTCCGGGTGGCGAATTTGTCAATGAATGTCTGCTCGAGCGGTTGCGGCGTGACACCGGGCTTGATGATATCGCGCCGGTGCACCGGCTGGACCGCGACACTGCAGGGCTGGTAATGTTTTCGCTCAATCCACAGAGCCGTCCGGCTTATTATCAACTGTTTGCACAAGGTCGAATTGAAAAGACTTATCAGGCGGTTGCCCACTTGCCGGAACAGCTGCAGCAGGCGTCTTTACCGCAAGAATTCACAATGCAAAACCGGCTGGAAAAATCCCAGCCCAGGTTTTTAATGCAGCAGGTTGATGGGGAGCCAAATACGCACTCTACGTTGCGTTTAGTGCAGCGGCAACAGCAGCTTGGTTTGTTTGCCCTGACGCCTCATACCGGTAAAACCCACCAGTTGCGGTTACATATGCAGGCGATAGGTTGCCCAATTTTATTTGACCCTTATTATCCGGCACTGCTGCCGAAAACCCAGACGCTGGCCGGGCCTTTGCAGTTGCTGGCGCAACAACTGCGGTTTGTTGATCCGATCAATGGCCAGCCGCAGCATTTTTGTTCCTCCCGGCAATTGAGCAGCTGGTCGGCGTCAGTCTGCTGAATGCTGCCGCGTCTTATCAGCTTTGCATCATAAAAAACTTAATATTTATCCATTATTTATCCATTATTTAACCCGGTTTACCTGAAAGCAGGCTTTACCTCGGCCTTGTAACTGCTTACATTGGTTCAGTAACTGCTGATATTGGTGAACCCATGCTGTTAAACCAACATTTTTATACCGGGTCTGCGGCGCTGCTGCTGCTGTTGCTGTGGTCTGCAATTGCGCCTTTTGACCGCACCACCTGGTTACTGGAAGTTTTTCCGGTGTTACTGGCCTGGCCGCTGTTGTGGCGGACCCGCCAATCCTATCCGTTAACGCCTTTGTTGTATGGTTTGATTTTTTGTCATGCGCTGGTGTTGATCCTTGGTGGCGCATATAGCTACGCCCGGGTTCCGCTGGGGTTTTGGTTGATGGACTGGTTCGCGTTAGACCGCAATCCATATGACAAAATCGGCCATCTGATGCAGGGCTTTGTGCCGGTGCTGGTGGCGAGGGAAATTCTGCTGCGTGGTGCATACATTCAAGGCCGGCGGATGTTGCAGTTTATCCTGCTCTGTATCGTGCTCGCGATCAGTGCGGCATATGAGCTGATTGAATGGGCTGCGGCCGTGATGCTCGGGCAGGGCGCTGATGAATTTCTCGGTACTCAGGGCTATGCCTGGGATACACAGGCAGATATGGGTTTTGCGCTATTGGGGGCCATTCTTGCGCTGCTGTTGCTAAGCCGCTGGCATGATCGCCAGTTAGTGCAGCTTGCAGCAGCATAAAATTACCTATATGTTAACCAGATGTGTTTGTTTTGTGGGAAAGGATGCCGAATGAAGTTGCCGCAATTATGCGCCTTTTTTTTAGCCTGCCAGCTGCCCGTGCTGCATGCTGAATCACTGGCTCCGCTGGTCGACTTGTTACCGGAGTGTAAGCAAGCCGAAGTGGTGCCACTGAAAACTGTGCTGAAAGTGCGCAACCATAACTTGTGGCGTTTTGCCTTGTTAAGAGATGTGCCTGAGGTTGCACGTTATCTGCAACAGATCCGTGAAAATGCCACGGCGCGGCGTTTTGATGCTGTACTGGTGCAAAAAATCAAACAAAGCGAACATAAACTGCCCGGTAATTATTCCGAAGTATTGGTTCAGCTGGAATTGTTCCGTTTCTGTGAAGGTAATAATGCGTTGTCGGATAAAAGTGCCGACATCAGCGCGGCCCGCCAGATCAAAATTGATTTAGGCAGTACGCAAATCAGGACTGCAGTGACCACAGTGATTAAACGGCAGGATACCGAGGAATATCGGGTGATAGTGCCGCCAAATCATCATCTGTCGTTACAGGGGGGGGCCTTTGGTCTGAAGCTGAAGATGACCGCAGAGCAGGTCTTTACCCTTTGGGGCTCGCCCTCTGCCGATTTAACTTTAACGGATGGCGCCCGTTTATTAGGTTATGGCCGCCGGTTGTGGGTTTACCTGGATCCGCTGGTCAAAGCCGTGTTTACCGACAGTGAAATCCTCAGCGGCGTTGGCCGGAATTTACTGGAGTTCCATCCCGAATTTGATGACAAACCCTGGCTGGTCGAAGGTAAAGTAGCCTACAAAACAGATATGGCACAGGCTGCCGGGAAACTAGGCTCCTGGCACAAAGTAACCCCACTGATCTGGCGTAAACAGCAGCCTGGTCAACAACTGAAACTGCAGTTTGAAGAATTTAACCCGGAATCTGTACATCAGACCACAGCCATGTTAACCGGTTTTTACTACAGCAGTGCTGCGACTTTGCCGGCACAGATGATTCTGCAGCAACAACCGTGGCAGGATGTGCTGGCTTTCGCTGAAAGTGTCAGCGTACGCAATCTGCAGCAACAACCTGCTGCCAGTTTGTTTCCGCCACATTTGCGTCTGCATCAACTGGTGCAGCGGCGCAATCAGGGTTGGTGGCTACCAACCAGTCAGCTGCATGTGATGGTGGTGAAAGACGAGATCCGCCGGATTAAGCTGACCGCTCCGGTGATGCGAAAGTCCGATCAGCCGAATCAAATCCCGGCGCTGCTCAAGGCCTTGCAAATCCCTGTCACCAAAGCCGGTCTGCGGCTGGCTTTTCCGGATATGCAGGATATTGGTGATCGTTTTCAGCTGTATCGTGATGATTACGACATTTTGATTGAATTCAGTTCGGATGAGGAGCAGGCTGAAATTGAGGAGCTGGAGATCATGTATCACTTCACCTGAGTTCTCTGCCCGGATTGCAGCGCGGCTGCCGGCAGGGCATACTGCCTCACCTTAGATATTTCCGAACTTTGCTGACACAAGGTAGTGCCGTTGTTGCCTCGTCCTGATCGCCGTTCCCTGCTGCTTGTGATTGCGCTGAGTCTGTTCTGTTCAGTGTTTGATGCTGTGGTGTTTCAACACAAATATCAGCTTTTCACTGGCGGTGGTTTTCTGCAACCCCATACTTTTCTGCTTTTTTCCGAACGACTGCTTTATGTTATGGCCGGCTGGCTCGCCGACCTGACGGCGGTAACCTGTGCTTTTATGCTATACAACCTGATTTGCCGGTTGCGGACCAGCAGCCGCAGCCACTTATGGTTTGCGCTGATGGTGGTGCTGCTCCAGCTTGGTCATGGCTGGGTTGGCGGCGAGTTGTACCAGTATTTTGGTGACAATCTGGACTGGCAGGTATTGGCGAATTTGGGCGGCGGCAGTGTGCTGGCGGCCATCAGCATGGTGTTGACTGAGCTCAGTTTGCATCTGTTGCCGGTATTGGTGGCGCTGGCGACCGGTCTGATGTTGTTATATTGCGTGCATCTGGCTTTTCGGCGTTACCGCAGCTCGGTGGCCGATGGCGCCCGCTGGTGGCCCTACAGCGCTTTGTTGATGCTGTTGTTATTTCCTTTGCAATGGCAACTGCTTGCAACAGAGCAGCCATATCGGTTTGGACTGGAGAAAAAACTGTCGCAGCAGCTGATGACCGGGCTGTTAAATCGGCTGACTGATCTTGATCTCGACGGTTACGGCGCGCTGGGGGGGCAGGCAGACACCGCGCCTTTTCATGCCGCTTTATACCCCGGCGCCATGGATATTCCGGCCAATGGCATGGATGAAGACGGGCTCGGTGGTGATTTGCCGCCTTTGCCAGTTGGCGAGCCGGACGCGCTGAAGAATTTACCCCTTCGCGCCGGCCAGCATATTTTTCTGATAGTACTGGAAAGTGTGCGCGCTGATGTCTTGTTTGCAAAGCAAGACGGCAAAGCCGTGATGCCGCATCTGGCGGCATTGGCACAGCAGGGCAGTTATAGTGACAACGCCTATAGTCATACCGGTTTTACCACCAGTTCACTCAAAGCACTGTTTAACCGCAGCCTGAGTTATCACCCGCCACAACAAAATTTACTGGATGCGCTGCAGGCGCGGGGGTATCAGCTCAATGTATTGTCAGCGCAGGCGGAACGTTTTGGCGATGTGTTAAGCAGCACCCGATTAAAACGGCCTGGCCAGTATTATTTTGATGCCGACTCCGCGCTGGCTGACCGGCTGGATCCGTCGCTAAACGCCGGCTCTCTGCGGATCAGTGAACAGCGCCTGTTGCGTCAGTTGCAACAACGTTTTGCCGAAGTCGACTGGGCGCAGCCGCAGTTTTTTTATCTGAACATTCAGGCGGCGCATTACCCTTATCACCACAAAGAGATGTTGCCACTGCTGACCCGTCAGGCAATCAGCCGCCAGCAAATGCAACCGGCAAATAAAGATTTGCTAAAGCTCAGTTATCTGAACGCGGTGGCCAATGCGGACTGGTTGGTGGGTCAGCTGCAGC
The DNA here is from genome assembly GCF_000711985.1 of Rheinheimera texasensis DSM 17496. Classification (GTDB taxonomy): domain Bacteria; phylum Pseudomonadota; class Gammaproteobacteria; order Enterobacterales; family Alteromonadaceae; genus Pararheinheimera; species Pararheinheimera texasensis. Next base: position 154,702 of record NZ_KL544006.1, on the reverse strand, counting down.
AGCTGCTCGACAGCTATCAGCTCACCGGACACAGTACTCAGCTGTTTACCTCAGATCACGGCGAATCTTTATTTGATGATGGTTTTCTCGGCCATGGTCATCAGCTCAATGACACCCAAACCAAAGTGCTGATGGTCAGCAACCGCCGGATCGCTTTTCCGCCGGTGCTTGGTCACGCTGACGTGGCGCCGTTGTTGCTGGCAACAGCGCAGGGCGCGCCATTGCCACCGCCACCGCCAGCAGTATTACAAGTGGTGGGGCTGGTGCGTGCGCCACAACAAATCGCCCGTATCGATGTTCATGGACGTTTGTTATATGACTTCCGGCAACGGCATTTTCGCGCCAGTGATGGTGCGGCCTGGGCAGACTTCACGCAGTTGTCGGTCGCCGACCAGGCCAGAGCGTTACAACTGGTGCAGAGCTGGGGCATGCTGCGGTATCAGCAATCAGAGCTGTACCAGCAGCAGTTGCAGCAACACTGAACGTTTTAGCGGTTTAGCGGGGCGAAATTGGCTTCAGCTTGCGCCAGTCGGATCTGCAGCCGCCCAATCTCCTGATTGTATCCTTCCATCTGGTAGCGCAGCCGGTCGGCTTGGTTGAGCAACGCGGCACGGGCTGAAGCGTTTTGCTCCACAGCGATGCGCTGATTAATGGCGTAAATATCTTCACGCAGATTCAGATTGCGGTTTTGTAAGTCGGCGATAGCCGCGGCAATATCATCGACAACTTTTTTGGCTTTATACCAGCGTTGACCTTGCTGGAAACCTTGCCGGAATGAAGGCTCGAGTTTACCGGTACAGGCTGTGTTGTAATCTTTACCGGCGCGGCCCCAGGCTTCGCCATGCTGGAAATCACAGAAAAATACCAGGCCCTGGCTATGGCCCTGCTGATAAGTTTTAAAATCCGGCATCACGCCATGGTCGGCGCAGTCTTTCTGATATTCGCGGAATTTACTGCTGAGTTCGCCGGCTTTACCGTCATTGACACCAAGGCTATACCAGTCGCCCTGCAAACATTCATCTTTACTGATACTGGAACAAGCAGCTAATTGTGAGAGCAAAATCACCATCAACATCCGGCGTAACATAAGGATCCTTTTTTTCAGAATGTTTCTGCAGTGTTGAGCACCGCAACGTTGCTGCATGCTAATCGTCGGTTATTGCTTTGTAAAGCCAGCTACGAATTGCAAAGATGACGCTGCTTGCTGTGGTGCAGCCAAGTCCACTATAGTGAGCAAAAACTACTGACAGAGCGGGGACACGGATGCGGCTGTTGACTGGATTATTGCTGTGCTTTGGCGTCTGGAGTTTCAATGTACTGTCAGAACAACCACAGCATATCCGTGTGTTGGGACTGCAATCGCCGGGTGAAGCCAGTGTCAGTTATTATCAGGACCTGCTGCAACTGGTATTGAACCGGACCAAAGCCGATTATGGGGCTGCCCGGGTTCAACTACTGCAACCACCGCCTTTGGGCGACTACCGTTATCTGCTGATGAAACAGAATTTTATCGATGTTCATCATTTTGGTACCTCGTCGGAACTGGAGCAGGACTTATTTCCAATACGGGTTCCGCTGTTGGGCGGCGGTTTGGGTTGGCGTGGTTTTATCATCCGCAAAACTGACCGGCAGGCGTTCAGCCAAATCCGCCTGCTCAGTGAATTAAAGCGCCTGACCGCTTGTCAGGGCGAGCTATGGCCGGACAGCGATATTATGCGCGCTGCAGGTCTGAAAGTGATGACTGCAGAGCGCCACGACCAGATGCTGGAGTTATTACGCCGCAAACGCTGTGATTATTTTCCGCGGAGTATTTTCGAAGGACCGGTAGAGCAAAAAGCCTTTGCCGCGGCTTATCCGGATTTGGAATACAACACCAGTGTGCTGCTGCACTACCCATTTGCTATGTACTATTTTGTGAATAAAAACAATAAGGTATTGGCTGAACGGCTGTTCCGGGGGCTGGACAAGCTGGCGCGCAGTGGCGAGTTACAGGCTTTTTTGCAGGCTCATCCAATAGCGCAGCAGGTGTTTCCGCTCAGTCAGTTCAGTAAATCCGTGGTGTTTCAGCTGGAAAACCCGTTATTACCGGCCGAAACGCCGCTACAACAGCAGGAATACTGGCTGAAAGTACCAGTGGAGCTAGCCGTGGTATCCAGTGCACGGCAGCCGGAATAACCCCATTCTGATATACTGCGCGCCAGAACCTTTAGCCCTCGGACTGATTGATGAGCCAAGCCGAAATAGCTGTACCACTGGCCGGTTTTATCCGGCAATTTCACGATGCTTTTAGCCAAAACCAATTGCTGCGGCTGGTGTTGTCGCGTTATGCCGGCAACCAAAGCGAACTAAATCGCATCCAAATCCGGCCGATTTTGCTGAAAACCGGCACCCAGCTTAGTGTGTTATTTGAAAACAAAACCTTTGATCAAACCAAAAACTTCAGCCCGGACGAACTGACGCCGCTGTTAACGCAATGGCTGACCACCGACTTTAGAGCCGCGTTGCTGGAATGCAACGGCAGCGAAACTCAGCTGACGGTATCGAAAAAAGGCAAAGTGCTGCTCAATACGCGTAAAACCGCCACCGCTGCTTTGGCGCCGGCGCAAAGCCATAACCGGGAAAAACAACGTTTTATCGATAGTCAGGCGCCATTTTTACGCGAGCTTGGTATTGCCGGTAGTGATGGTCAGATTGCGCCCACCATGCAGAAAAAATGGAAGCAAATCAATAAGTTCATCGAGATTTTTGCCAGGGCGCTGAAAGAGGCTGGTTTGCTGGAACGCGGCAATTTGACCATCGCTGATTTTGGTTCCGGCAAAGCGTACCTGACCTTTGCCGTGGCGCATTATCTGCAACAACTCGCGTTGCCAGCCGAGGTTATTGGCGTCGAGTTGCGCCAGAGTCTGGTGGACTTGTGTAATACCACCGCGGCACGGCTCAACCAACCGGGCATTCGCTTTGAGCAAGGTGACGTGCAGCATTATCAAAGCACAGGCCTTGATGTGATGATCGCTTTGCATGCCTGTGATACGGCAACCGACCATGCCATCCATATGGGCATTCGCGCCGGTGCCAGTGTGATTATGTGTTCGCCCTGTTGCCACAAAGAGATCCGTCCGCAGTTACAAAGCCCGGCGGTATTATCGCCATTATTACAGCATGGGATTCATCTCGGCCAGGAAGCGGAAATGCTGACCGATGGCATCCGTGCTTTGCTGTTGGAGGCGCATGGTTATGATACGCAGGTGTTTGAATTTATCGCGCTGGAACATACCAGTAAAAACAAAATGATTCTGGCGGTTAAAAGAGAAGGCTCAGTGGTTGCTGCGCGGCAACAAGCGGTTCTGGCACAGATCAGCGCGCTGAAGCAGTTTTATGGTATCCGACAACACTGTCTGGAAGCGTTACTGGTGCAGGGATCTCTCTCGCCAGCAAGTTTGTCTCCACCTGAGGCGATATAAAAAGGACAAAACATGACTGAGTTGTTTTCTGTTGATTTTAAAGTGCGCGACTACGAATGCGATATGCAGGGCATCGTCAATAACGCGGTGTATTTCCATTATCTGGAGCACGCGCGACACGAATACCTGCTGGCCTGTGGTCTGGATTTTGCCAAACTGACGCGGGAAAAAATTCATCTGGTCGTGGTACGTTCTGAGATGGATTACAAAGCGTCATTGCAAAGCGGTGACAAGTTCTTTGTCACAGTACAATATCAAAGTGTGTCTAAATTGCGTTTTGGCTTTCGCCAGCAGGTACGGCGCAGCGCTGATGGCAAACTGATGCTGGATGCTCTCATTACGGGCACCGCGCTCAATGCACAGGGTAAACCATTTGTTCCCGATTTTATTAGCGCTTTGGCGGCTGTGGCAGGTTAGCGTATTGGCAGGTGAGTGACATGGTACAGATGCACAAACTCCGGCTCTGGTTTGCAATATTCACTTGCCTGGCGCTGCCGGCACAGGCCGCCGCGCTGCGTATCTGCGTGCAAAATATCGATTATTATCCGCATTATGATTTCAGTCAGTTGCCAGGCCGTGGTTTTGCCGCCGATTTGTTTGCCTTGTTTAGCGCAAAAACAGGTCAGCACATCAAACTGATACCGCTACCGGTGAAGCGTCTGCAGGACAATCCGGATTGCCAGCTGGTGTACCCGGATAATCCGCAATGGCACAGTGCCAAAGGTGAAACCGAACCGTTATTTTTCAGTCAGCCGCTGACCGGCATTATCGGTTCGACTTTGGTACGGCAGGGTGATGCACAGCTTGAACTTGCTGAAGTGCGGGCTATTGCAGTGCCGCGCGGTTTTACCCCAGATCATTTATTGGCTGTCCAAAAAGGCTATAATTTTGAACTGGTTGAGACTACAGATGCTACGGCAGCAATTCAAATGTTGTTAAAGCAGAGGGTTGATGCGGCTGATGTGGAATGGCATGTTGCCAGACATTTGCTACAGAAGCTCGGCCAACCACAAGGGGCGGAGATCGGGCGACAGTTACCGCTTGCCAGTGTCGGGTTTCATTTGTCCAGTCGGGATCACGGTGAAATGCTGCGCCGCTTCGACCGGTTTTTACTGCAGTATCACGCTGAAGTCATCAAGCTCAAAGCACGCTATCAGTTGCAGAGTCCAGCAGATCTGCAGTTGGAGGCGACAGTGCCCGTAGCCGACACATCACACCCCTAAAGCCCTTGTCGATTTTTCCACAGCGCTGAAACGCAGTGCCGGCAGCTAAACTGGCTGATTCGGTACAGAGATCCGATCTGTGCTTCAGGCCACAGCAATCAACGGCCTGTTTGAAAAAGTTCAAAACTTTATCGATTATTTTACGCGCAATGCTTGACGGCGAAATCGAGATCATCTAAAACGATTAAGTTAAGAGGCGTTAATTTTCTTCACCCATCACAACAACATCCGGAGATACCGAGTATGTTGTTTTTTTGGTAAAGAAACTTAAACGATTAAGATCTCAATAGAAGCTAACATTCAACGTGATTCGATACACAAGTCGAAATATTTGTCTCCAAAAATGCTGCAGAGACAGATGGAGCGACTAGCCTGATACAGGTCTGCCGAACCCCATTGGATGTCAGCTTCAGGCAAGACAACACACAAATAAGCAACACCAATCGACAAGGGATAACCAAATGAGAACACAATTATTTAAACCCGCGTTACTGTCACTCGCAGTCTCGTCAGCCATCTGGTCGGTGGCGGCAACAGCAGCAGAGCAGCAGGCTGCAGGCACTGCGGCAAAATCAGGTGAAGAAGTCGAAGTGATCGCCGTACGAGGTATCCGCGGCTCCTTGATTCGTTCTCAGGCGGAAAAAATGGATAACTCGTCCATTGTCGAAGCCATCTCTGCCGAAGACATCGGTAAATTACCAGACTCTTCAATAGCAGAATCTTTATCACGTTTACCAGGTCTTGCCGGTGAGCGCGTCGGTGGCCGTACTTCGGGCATTTCGGTGCGTGGTTTTAAAGAAGATTTCACCGGCACCTCGTTAAATGGCCGGGAGCTGATTGGTATCGGTGACAACCGTGGTGTTGAATACGACCTGTACCCATCAGAAATCATGACCGGCGCCACCATCTACAAAACCACAGATGCCACGCTGATGGTGCAGGGCATTGGCGGTACTGTCGATTTACGCACAGTACGCCCGCTGCAGGCGAAAGAAACTCTGACGGTCAACGGCAACTATGAATCGAACAGCCGTGATTCTGATAACCCGGAATTTGACAACAAAGGCAAACGTTATGCACTGTCTTTTGTTGAGAAATTCGCCGATGACACTCTAGGCCTGGCCGTTGCGCTGGCATCAACTGAATCGCCGAACAACCAGCGTAAATATGGTGTCTGGGGTTACAGCGCCAATTCTGCTGGTCAGGTGTTGCCAACCGGTTTAGATATTGCGTCTATCAGCACTAAGCTTGAACGCGACACTATTTCTACCGTGCTGCAGTATCAGCCGAACGACAAACTGAACATCGTGTTTGACGTGCTGGATATCGATTATTCTGATTCCGGCGTATTACGCGGTTTTATTGAACCGTTCTCTTCTGCCAATGTCACCGGCAGTGGCACCAGCACCACTGGTACTCAGGTGGGCGCCAACCCGGTACTGCGCACCGACCCGCTGAAAAAAGACGGTGACTTACAGACCTTTGGCCTGAATGTCGAATATCAGCTGAACGATGACTGGCAGGTTGAATTAGACGTTGCCAGCAGCGAATCGAGCAAACGTGATTTACGCGGCGAATCCTATGCAGGTTTGGCCCGCTCTGGCGCGCTGAATTCATCGCAGTTGGGCTCACGTGAATTTACCATGAGCCCGGATGGGGTGTTTTTCACCAAACTGACCGGCCTTGGTGCGTTTTCTGATGCCAAAGCGCTGCAGCTGACAGGTCCGCAAGTATGGGGGGGCGGTATGGCCAACATTGCCAGCCAGTTTGTTACCAATGTGAAACAAGCCAACGGCGACCCGTACAGCTATTTTAACGCGCAGGACGGTTTCCTGAACTACGCCGATTTCAGTGAAGAACTGAAGACCTACCGCTTAGAAGCAGTCGGCAATATCGAATACAGCATCTTTAACAAACTGACGGTGGGCGTGAATTATTCTGATCGCTTCAAAGATAAAGACAATAAAGGCTTCTTTGCCACTGCGACGTCTTATCCGTTCTCAACCGCTATTCCAACCCAGTACCTGTATGGCGGCCTGGCGGATTTAACCTGGGCAGGTCTTGGCCAGGTGGTTGCTTATGATGGTTTTGCGCCATACAACGATGGGACTTACAAACTGAATGACGCCGGTTTGTTAGAGCCGGACCGTCTGGGTGATACTTACGATGTGAACGAGGAAGTGACCACGCTGTATTTCAAAACAGATTTTGAAACCCAGCTGGCTGATTTCCCGGTCACCGGTAATATCGGCATGCAGTATGTCAAAACTGACCAATCTTCCAGTGGTTTCATTGGTATTGTCGGTGCTAACTTTGCGGTTTGCGATGATAACAGCGACAAACAAGTGGATGCCGACTGTATTACCGAGCAAGGCGACAGCTACAGCCATGTGCTGCCAAGCCTGAACCTGAGCATGGAAGTGTCGGACAATAACTTTGTGCGTTTTGCTGCCAACAAAACCATCAGCCGCGCCCGTATCGACCAAATGAAAGCGTCCGGTTTTGTTAAGTTCGACCAAAACATCGACCTGATTGCGATCCCAAATACCACTGCCGCAGTAGAAACTTATGGTTCACCCTGGTCGAAATTTGCCGGTAACCCGCTGTTAAAACCGCTGGAGGCCAATAACTTCGATTTAGCTTTTGAAAGTTACTTCGAGGAAGAAGGTTATTTGTCGGTCACCGCTTTCTACAAGGATTTAGTCAACTGGACCCGCGACGGTAACAAGCTGATTAACTTCACCAATGATGAAACCAACAGTGGCGCCAACTATTTTATCCCTGGCTTCCACGACCGTATCATCGACCAGGCTGGTACTTATGGCCCGGCTGATATCTTCTACGCTGCTGGCGCTAAGGTCACGCCACCAAATTACGGCTACTTCTCATACTTCGAAGACGGTCTGACTGGCCGTGTGCACGGGGTAGAAGTGACTGCCAACGTGCCGTTCAGTAAGTTCTCTGATGTGCTGGAAGGCTTTGGTGTCGCCACATCGGGCACTTTGATTGACGCCAAACTCAATGACGGCAGCCGTATTCCAGGCCAGTCCGACAAAGTGTTCTCGTTAACAGCTTATTACGAGCGAAATGGCTTCGAAGTGCGGGTTGCCGGCACGGACCGTTCGGACTTCCTGACTTATGAGCGTGGCGGTTCGAACAAAATTTCGACCGCCAGCCGTAACGGCGTAACGCTGGTCGATGCGCAAATCAGTTATGACTTCTCTGAAAGTAACTTCACGTCGTTGCATGGCCTGCGAGTTTCCTTGCAGGGCACCAACCTGACCGATGTTGATGAAGAAACCGTCAACGACGACGGCATCGTCACCACGCGCCGGCAGTTTGGCCCGACTTACATGCTGAACGTGAACTACGCGTTCTATTAAGAAGTAAACCGACCCGGTGTAAAGGCCTCAATAAGTTCTTGGTATTGAGGCCTTTTTTTCTGTATTGGTGTAGGCTTTTTTGTAGCGTAGAGAGTCCAGACCCATACTTTGTTCTGCAAGGGAGTTGTTATGCATCAGCCATCTGAGTCTGTTGTTGCCGGTAAACCAATTCGCAAAGTCGTGATCGCCGGTGGTGGCACCGCCGGCTGGATGACCGCAGCTCTGCTGAAAAAAGTGCTGGCAGACAGCGTAGAGATTGAACTGGTGGAGTCGGACGATATTGGCATTGTCGGTGTCGGCGAAGCGACCATTCCGCCTATTCAGATTTTTAATCAGTATTTGGGCCTGGATGAAAAGGCGTTTTTGCGTGACACCCACGCCACGATGAAACTGGCGATCAAATTTGAAAACTGGCGTAAACCCGGCGAGAGCTATTACCACACCTTCGGTGCGCCCGGTGCGAGCCTGGGTTTTTGTAACTTCCAGCATTATTGGTTACGCGCGAAGCAAGCCGGTTTAGCGCAATCCTTGTGGGATTACGATTTAAATTATCTGTGCTGCGAAGCCGGCAAATTTAACATCATCAAAACGCCAAATCCGGTCTATGAAATGCCGTACGCTTATCATTTTGATTCGGCGTTGTATGGTCAGTTTTTGCGTAAAATCGCTGAAAACGCCGGCGTCAAACGCACCGAAGGTATGATTGAAACAGTGCAGCAACATGGTATTTCTGGCCATATCGAAGCGCTGCAGTTAAAAGATGGCCGCAAAATTCACGGCGATTTATTTGTCGACTGCACCGGTTTACGCGCCTTGCTGATCCGTAAAACTTTGGGTGTGGCCTATGAATCCTGGTCCAAATACCTGCCAGCCAACAGCGCTTTGGCGGTGCCAAGTGAGCGTTTTGAGAAAACCTTGCCATACACCCGCAGTATTGCGCACAAAGCCGGCTGGCAATGGCGCATTCCGCTGACCCATCGTAACGGCAATGGGATTGTCTACAGCTCGGATTATTTAAGTGATGACGAAGCCCATAGCACTTTGATGGGGAATCTGGACAGCAAAGCGCTGGCCGATCCACGCAAAATCAGTTTTGAAACCGGCCGCACCAGCACGCAGTGGGCAAAAAATGTGGTGGCGATAGGCCTGTCCAGTGGTTTCCTCGAACCATTGGAATCAACCAGTATTCACCTGATACAGTCTGGCATTGTCCGCCTGCTCAAAGTGTTCCCGAATCAAGGCATCACAGACGCAGTAGTCGATTATTACAACGCTGATTCCAAACAAGAATTTGAAACTATCCGCGATTTTATCATCCTGCATTACCACGCCAATGAGCGCGATGATTCTGCGTTCTGGCGCGATATGCGCAACATGGCAATACCAGAGCGGCTTCGCGACAAAATGGCGTTATTTCGGCAGTCGGCACAGGTATTTAATGACCACAACGATATTTTTCGCGACGCCAGCTGGATCCAGGTGATGCTAGGGCAAGGCATTGTGCCGCAGGATTATCATCCGGCGGCCAAAGTGCCAACTGAGACAGAGCTGCTGGCGACGCTGGCCAAAGTGCAAGACGCCAAACAGCAGCCGCTGGCGCAGATGTTGTCGCATGATGAATTTTTAAGCCGCTACAGCAAGGTCTGAACCATGACTGCCTCTTTGGGTTCGACAGCACAGCCGTTTCATTTTGTTATTCTCGGTGGCGGCACCGCCGGCTGGATGGCGGCATTATTGTTTGCCGACAAATGGCTTAAACCTGCCGCAGCGAATCAGCGCGCGGTAACAATCACGCTGATTGAAGCGCCGGATATCGGCATTATTGGCGTCGGCGAAGGTTCGACGCCATCTCTAAAACGTTTTTTCCAAAAACTTGGTATCCCTGACTGCGAATGGATGCCGGCTTGTCAGGCCACATACAAGACCAATATTCGTTTTGTGAACTGGAGCCCAGCAGCCCAGGCGATGGGGCTTGGCGCTGATTACAGCCATCCTTTTATCTCACAGCCGGATTTGCACAGCGAAACAGCGTTTTACAGCAATTGTTTTAAGCGCCGGCTGGGGCTTGCGGTCGAAACTGCGCCGGAAAAATTTCTGCTCAACGGTTATCTGGAGGCAGACAAGCTGGCACCGTTGCCAAGTGCCAATTTTCCGTTTCGTATCGAATATGGCTATCACTTCGACTCGGGGTTGTTGGGCCAGTTTTTAAAGCAAAAAGCGCTGGCGCTTGGTGTGCAATATCAGGCGATGACAGTGACGCAAGTCAATCAGTTACCAGATGGCCGCATTGCTAGCCTGGTTGGCGAAACGCCAAACGTTGAGGGCAAAATCATGCAGTCAATCAGCGCTGATTTTTTTGTCGATTGCACGGGCTTTCGCTCCAGCCTGCTGCAGCAGACGTTGCAGGTGCCTTTTGAGTCTTTTGCCAGCAATCTGTTTAATGATGCCGCTGTGGTGCTGCCGACCGATGCTCTTGCCATACCGCCGGTGGAAACCCGCGCCACCGCGCTATCAAATGGCTGGGCCTGGCAAATTCCGCTTCGGCATCGCACCGGTAATGGCTATGTCTATAGCTCCGCCTTTATTTCCAAAGACGCCGCCGAGCTGGAATTGCGCCAGCACCTGGGGTTGCTCGATGACAGCATCAGCGCCCGCCATCTGCAGATGAAAGTTGGTCAGGTCAGCCGAAGCTGGGAGAAAAACTGTCTGGCGCTTGGTTTATCACAGGGTTTTATTGAGCCATTGGAGGCCACAGCGCTGCATCTGGTGCAAAGTTCGATTGAGCAGTTTATCGACGCTTTTGCCGATTTTTCTCATGAAGGGCAAGCCGAATTTAACCGCCAGGTGCATCAGCGCTTTGAGGCGGTGCGCGATTACATCGTCGCGCATTACAAACTGAGCAGTCGCAGTGACAGCCATTATTGGCGCGCCAATAGTGCCAATCTGCAGCTGTCTGAATCACTGCGGCAAATTCTGGATGTCTGGTTTCGCCAGGGGGACCTGGCGAGCGAACTCTCTCGCCAGCAAATCGACAGTCACTTTGGCGCCACGTCCTGGCATTGCCTGCTGGCAGGGTACGGCGTATTTCCGCCACTGCGCCAACCGCAGCCGGCTGGTGTCAGTGACGCCTTTGTGGAGCTGCAACTGGCGGCGTTTTTTCAAGGTTGCAGCTTGAATTTCCAGCCGCAGCATTTGCTGTGGCGCAGTTAAAAATCCAAGGGAACAATCCAATCCGATGAACATAAATGGAGCAGCTATGGCGTTTTATCATCACATCGGCCGCGTGTTGTCTTTGAGTGTATTGCTGCTGATTGGCGTAGTACAGGCCGAAGAGCAGCTCACAACACCGCAAAAGTGGCAGTTGTTATCGCCGGACCAGCAGATTAGCGTGGAGCTGGTGTTATCTGCTGAAGCCCTGACTTATCAGGTCAGTTATCGCGGCAAATCGGTGTTAAAACCGTCAGTGCTGGGGCTGGTATTCAAAGGCCAGCCGCCGCTAAAAAGCGGCTTGTTGGCGGACAAAATCAGCAACCGGAGTCAGGATACAAGCTGGCAGCCGGTCTGGGGCCAACGCAGTAATATTCGTGATCATTTTAATGAGTTGACGCTACACCTGCGAGAGTCCAAAGTGCCAGGCCGCCAGTTCACTGTGGTGTTCCGCAGTTACGATGACGGTGTGGCGTTTCGTTACCTGTTGCCGGCGCAACCTGCGTTGGCGGGCGATTTAGTCATTACCGATGAGCTGACTGAGTTTGCTTTTGCCCGTAACTTCTCCACCTGGTGGATTGAGGCCTACCGCAACTTAAGTTTTGAATATCAATATATGAATTCGGCGTTATCGACGGTGTCGGTCGCCCATACACCGTTGACGCTGACCGATGATGGGATTGCGGTGGCGGTGCATGAAGCAGCGCTGGTCGATTACAGCTCGATGACGTTGCGCAACATCACTGATAACCACATCACGCTTAAAGCCGATCTGATGCCCTGGGCCGGTGCCAATTCTGGTAATGATACTGCAGCACAGGTCGAACGCGTTTATACCAAAGCACCGTTCCAAAGCCCGTGGCGCACGATTCAAATCGCACCGACCGAAGCGGCACTACTGAATTCCAGCCTGATTTTAAACCTCAACGAGCCGATGGCCGCAGGTACTGACACCAGCTACATCAAACCCGGCAAATATATGGGCATCTGGTGGGAGATGCATATTGGTGAAAAAGACTGGTCGCCGGGCCCACTACAAGGTGCAACGACAGCACGTGCGCTGCAATATATTGATTTTGCCAGCCAACATGACATCGACGGTTTGTTGGTCGAAGGCTGGAACCAAGGCTGGGAAGGGCAGTGGTGGCAGCGGCCACCGACCTTTAGTTTCACCAAACCGGTGAAAGGTTTTGATATCGATAAAGTCGCCGCTTATGCCAAAGCCAAAGGCGTTGGCCTGATTGGCCATCATGAAACAGCTGCTGGCATCAGCTATTACGAACAACAAATGGCCGATGCGTTTAAATACTATCAACGCCTGGGTATCCATAGCGTCAAGATGGGCTATGTCGGTAAACGGCTGGACGGACGCGAGTGGCATGACGGCCAGTACATGGTGCAGCACTTTAAAAAAGTGGTCGATACTGCAGCGGCGCATCAGGTGATGGTCAATGCGCATGAAACGGTCAAAGACACTGGTTTAAGCCGCACTTACCCCAATCTGATGACGCGTGAATCGGTGCGCGGCATGGAATATAACGGCGGCAGCCCTGATACCGGCAATGCGCCGAATCACACGGTGATTATTCCATTCACCCGCGGTTTGTCCGGGCCTATCGATTTCACGCCGGGCATTTTTAACTTTAACTACCAAAAACACCGGCCGAATAACCGAGTGCCGAGCACTTTAGTCAATCAGCTGGCGCTTTATGTCACACTGTATAGCCCGCTGCAGATGGTGGCGGATTTGCCGGAAAATTATGCGCCGGGCGGTAAGGTGCATCCGGCTTTTGCTTTTATTGACGCGGTGCCGACTGACTGGCAGCAAAGTATTGCACTTGACGGCAAAATTGGTCAGTACCTGGTGGTCGCGCGCCAGGACAAACACTCTGAGCGCTGGTTTGTTGGTGCCACCAGCAATGAGCAGGCACGAACACTGCAATTGCCGCTGCAGTTTTTGCAACAAAACCGCAGTTACGACGCTGTGTGGTATCAGGACGCCGCCGATGCGGATTGGCAAACCAATCCGATGGCCTATCAAATCAAACGCCGCACAGTAAGCAGCAAAGACGTGCTTGAACTGAAGCTGGCGCCGGGCGGTGGGGCGGCTATCGAGTTTATACCGCGGTAACTTCGGCTGCTTTTGCCGCAGACAGCGCCAAAGTGCGTTGTTCGCGGCTGCTCTGCAGCGCCAGCTCCATCAACTGAAGACCTAAAACAGCGTCTGCCAGTGGTACCGGAGCCGCTCCCCTGTCATGAAGAAAAAGCCCCAGTTGTTGATAAAAACCAGCGTAATCGCTCTGTGGCATGGCAATGGATCGGCAGCCTGCGGCATCACAGATTTTGCCGCGACGTGCCTGCTGACGTTGCTGCCAGCGGGCTGACGTGAAAACTGCGGTCGGTTTGGCCGGACTTTGCTGCAGCGCATCACGCAGGATTTGTTCCTGCGGGTCCAACCCTGAACTGATAAAACTCCCGCCACTGCCATGTAGCTCAAAACGGGGGGCCGGGTGGGCGCAGTAAGGTGACGAGCTTAAGACGAGCTGACGCGGCGGTTGTGCCGCCTTACCAGGCGATGCCGCTGTGGGCAGATAATCCAGCCGCAGCTGAAAATAATCGACAGCACCGGCGCTGCCACCGTCGCGTAAACTCTGGCACGAGGCAGTGATTTGATCCGGAGCGCCAAACAGCGCAATCGCCTGATCCAACAGATGCGGTGCTAAATCGTATAACACGCCATTGCCTGGCTCCGCCGACTCTTTCCAGCGCTGCTGCACTTGCGGCCGGAAGCGGTCAAAACGCGAGTACATTAGCTGCACAGTGCCAAGCCGGCCTGACTGCAGCAGTTGTTGCAACGCGACAAAATCGTCGTCAAACCGGCGGTTATGATACACCGCCAATTTGCGCTGCTGCTGCGTTGCCAGCTGTTGCAGTTCATTAGCTTCGGTCACAGTAACGGCCAGCGGTTTTTCCACCAACACATCTTTGCCGGCAAGCAAAGCAGCTTTGGCGAGGCTAAAGTGTGCGCGGTTTGGCGCCGTGATCACAATCAGACTGGCGTCAGTATGCTCAATGAGGCTGGCGGCATCGGCGTAAATCTGTACGTCTGGCCAACACTCAGCAGCTTCCTGCTGTGAGGTACTGATGCCGACCAGCTTAAAATCGGTATTGCTGGCGATAAAAGGCAGGTGGAACACCCGGGCGGACAGGCCAAAGCCAATCACTGCAGTTTTGATCATCAGGCACTCCGGCAGATCTGTTACAAATGCTGCAGATCATACTGTGCTGATAGGGACTTGTCCCTTTAATTCCAGTCAGGTTTTACCAACAACATCGCCGGCGCGTTTTCGCACTGCTATCCGGGCCGGCGCTTTAGCTGAACCACCGTTAGTTTGTCAGCCACAACACCTGATAAGCGCTGAGCGCAACAGCGCCTGCCTGTAGCTGCTTGCCGGTCAGAGCATCGGTGAAGCTGCCACTGCTGTCGCTGTGCCAGTATTGCGGGTGTTCACTGAAATTCACCACGACCTGCAGCTGCTCGCCGTTCAGTTCCCGTTGATAACAGAACAGGTGCGGATTTGTACTGTGCAGGATGCTTGTAGTGCCATTACCAAGCACCGGTAGTCCAGCCCTGGTTTTGATCAAATGCTGTAGTTGCTGGTAGATGCGGCCGGATAAAGTACCGGGCTCTGTTGCATGAGCCAGTTGCGATTCAGTAACCGCGACACGGTTGACCCAGCGGCTGTCGTTTTTTTTTGCCGGATCTTGCAGATAGCTGTGATCGTTGCGAAGACCCAGTTCATCGCCCATATACAGCAGTGGCAGGCCACCAATACTGAGGATGACGCTGTTCAGCAGATAGATCCTTGCCAGCGCGTGTTCAAGATGTTGCTGGTTTTGTTCAGCCTCAGCTTTGTCGACGCCGGCGAGGGACGCCAGCATGCCGGCGACGCGGCAGTCGCCGGTGACCGGGTTTTGCTGAAAGGGCACACCGCTGGCAAAACTGCCAGGGAACTGGCCGGTATAAAAATGATTAAGGAACTGACGGTGATGATCCGGATTAATGCCAAGCTGCCAGGCGATAGTGTCGTCAAAGGTCCAGCCAATATCGTCATGGCAGCGGATGTAATTGACCCAGCTGCAGTGTGGATCAATGGCAAAACGCCGCTGCAGCGATTCAGTCAGCAACCGGGTTTTGCGCGTGGCTAATGAGTTCCACAGCAGAGCCATCAGCAGCGGGTTATAAGACAGCTGACATTCATTCGGCGCAATGTATTTCACCACTTCGTCCGGGTGGACGATCGCTTCGGATTTAAACTGCAGCGCCGGTGCTGCAATGCGCGCTACGGCATTAAAAGCTTTGATCAGTAAGTGCGCCTTTGGCAGGTTTTCGCAATTGGTACCAGCTTCTTTCCAGACAAAGGCCAGCGCGTCGAGTCGCAACACCGCGGCGCCCTGATTGGCCAAAAATAACATCTCTTCGGCCATGGCAGTGAAAACCGCTGGGTTGGCGTAGTTTAAATCCCATTGAAAGCTGTTAAACGTCGTCCATACCCAAAGGCCAGAGCTTTTGTCCTGGGTAAAACAACCGCGACGGATCTCTGGGAATATTTCACGTAAGGTGGGCGCATAGCGGTCGCGCTCGGCTTCAGTGAAAAAGAAATAATAATCTCGATATGCCGGGTCGCCGGCCTTGGCTTTTTCTGCCCAGCGGTGTTCGTCGGAAGTATGGTTAAAGACAAAATCCAGTACAGGCCGGATGCCTTGCTGATGTAGTTCCCGCATCAGGCCGGACAATTCGGCCATAGTACCGAGAGAGGGCATAGTGCTGCGGTAATCCGACACGGCATAGCCGCCGTCACTGTTGGGCTCTGGCGCTTTGAACAGTGGCATCAGGTGCAGGTAATTAATACCGGTTTGTTTTAAATACGGAATACGCTGTTTTAAGCCGTCGAAATTGCCGGCAAATAAATCGACATAGCAGGCAGAGCCAAGCGCCTGATGGCTTTTGTGCCAGGTTTGCGGCGCTGCATCTTCGGCCTGCAGATAATCCGGCCGCTGTGCCGCGCTTTTGGCTAACAACTTCAGCAGCTGTTCCAATTGATGATAACAGTCAAACAAATCGCCATAGAGCTGCAGATAAAGCCCTAGCAATTCCGGCAGTACTTGGGCTAAACGCGGTTGCAGCGCAGGCCAGCTGTTTTTAGCAGCGGTTTTTAAACTGGCGCTGTGGCGCTTGAGGATAGTTTCCGCTTCGCGCTGCAGGAGTGCCGGCTCAGCCAGCAACTGGGCAATAGTGTTTGGCATATCGTCTGGTCCGGGTTTGGCCTGGTCGGCACTGTTTTTTTATCTGTTTTGAGATCGCAGCTGCAAAGGCAGCAGATGCTTGATCTTCAGTTTTACACAGGTGTAAGCCCCGTGCATAGCAGAATCTTAATCGATTTAGATAAAAACACAAGAGGGAGCGATACAAAGCCAAATACAACAGGTTGTGGCCTCTTGGGCGAATGAGTGCACAAAGTCCACTGGGCGGGAGGATCAACAGGTGAAACTTGGATTAGCCAGCTCTGGCACGATGTGCCGGGCTTGTCTGATCTGACATGCGTTTATGCGGGGTGGTCACTGCGAATATGGTTGTCGCAGATAAACTTATATTATTTAAAATTGTGTTAATGTGCTTCTTTTCGGTAATTTGAGAACCTGAATGCACGGAAATCGTAAATTGACTCTGTCAACTGATCGGGTACTGGCCGGGGTTTGTGGTGGTATTGCCGATTTTATCGGCTGGGAGCCGCGCGCAGTCAGGCTGCTTTGGCTGGGACTCAGTTTTGTCTCCTGCGGGTTGGGATTTGGGGTTTATACGGTGCTGGCTATTGCGATGCCAAGGCCAGAACGTTAATGCGAACAATCGACTAGCCAAGTCTCGGTGGAACAATCCCTGAACATATAAAACTTCAACTCTGAAGTCGGGATAAAACAATGTATAAAAACCATTTTCAGCAAATATTCTTCAGCCTCGCCGTTGCTACATTTTGTGCCAGTGGCCATGTACAGGCCCAAACCAATCCAGCCTCTGACCCGACTCAGGTTTCTGGTGCCGCGTTTCCCGCAGATATACAAGTGTTGCAAGCGGCGCAGCATAGTTTTACCGAGTATTTTCAGCTACTGGCGTTGCCCAACGATGCGGTGAATGCGGCTGATATCCGCAGCAATGCTGACTGGCTGAGCGCTGCTTTTCAGCGCCGGGGGTTTCAAACGCAGCAGTTAGCTAATCAGGGCAAACCTTTGGTGTTTGCCCATTACCACAGCGCACAAAAAGATGCCGCGACTTTGTTATTGTATCTACATTTTGATGGTCAGCCGGTCATGCCAAAGCAATGGGCGCAGTCTAGTCCCTGGCAAGCGGTGGTGAAGAAACGCGACGCGGGTGGTCAATGGCAGACAGTGGACGCGGCATTACTACAGCAGAACCCTCTGGATGCCGAATTACGTGTATTTGCTCGGGCAGCGGCTGACGACAAAGGCCCCATTATGATGCTGCTGGCGGCTTTTGATGCGTTAAAAGCTGCGGGTCAGTCGCCGGCTTTCCATGTCAAAGTGTTGCTCGACAGTGAAGAAGAAAAGGGCTCTCCGACCATAAATGCGATAGCAAAAACCAATGCAAAGCTGCTGCACAGCGATGGCTTAATTATCCTCGACGGGCCGCAGCACCCGAGTAATCAACCAACACTGGTTTTTGGCAACCGTGGCGCGACCAGTCTGACACTGACCGTCTATGGACCCAAAACGCC
Source organism: Rheinheimera texasensis DSM 17496 (assembly GCF_000711985.1). Taxonomy (GTDB): domain Bacteria; phylum Pseudomonadota; class Gammaproteobacteria; order Enterobacterales; family Alteromonadaceae; genus Pararheinheimera; species Pararheinheimera texasensis. The sequence continues at coordinate 136,637 of NZ_KL544006.1, read as the reverse complement.
ACTTCACAGCGGTCATTATGGCAATTACGTGCCAAATCCGGCGCAGCGGCTGGCAACCTTGCTGGCCAGTATGAAAGACGATGATGGCCGGGTTACTGTGGCCGGCTATTACGATACTGTAAAGCTGAGCGCGGCCGAACGTCTGGCACTCTCGGAAGTACCGGATGATGACGCCGCGCTGCGTCAGCGCACCGGCATCGCCCGACCAGACGCTGTAGGCCACAGTTATCAGGAAGCGCTGCAATATCCGTCGTTAAACATCCGCGGCATGCAAGCGGCTGCGGTCGGTGACAAAGCTGCCAATATTATTCCGCATCAGGCGGTTGCAGAGCTGGACCTGCGCACCACGCCCGAGGCTGATTCTGCTTATCTCACAGGCTTACTGGAGCGTCATATCAAAGCGCAGGGCTGGTATTTGAGCCAGGGCGAGCCGACGGCTGACGAGCGCGCCAAATACCCAAAAATCGCCTCATTAACAGCGGGTGCTGGCGGCGATGCGGCGCGCACACCAATGGATTCAAAGCTCGGTAACTGGGTGTACGCAGTGCTGCAACAAGATGGCCGTCAAGTCGTGCGGATCCGCATGATGGGCGGCAGTCTGCCAACCGCGCAGCTGGTCAGTGCGCTGGAGATACCCTTTGTGATTCTGCCGCTGGTGAATGCTGACAATAACCAGCACAGTTTCGACGAAAACCTGCGGATTGGCCACTATGTTGATGGTGTTCAAACTTTGGTGCGGCTGCTGCGCACAGCATACTAAGCCTACCTTTGTTCAGCCATACCACTCAGATGTCATAGGTCAAAGCCTGTCTGACTGTATAAAAGTGCTGCAGCAGCAAAATTTATCTGATGAATTTCAGCTGGTTGTTTCAGACCTGTGCAAGTCAATGTGATAGTACAATTTGTCAGAACTGCACTGATTTTGCTGCTGTTACATCAGCACACCGCTGTCTGCAGACTCACGCGGTTGTGCCTGCAAAAAGCGCCTGCAATGTGCTGTGCGGCAGTTGCCTGCCGCGGTCCCACCAGCTAAACATGGCCGAACAGTTTTTTTGACTGAACATTCCTCATCCTGCACTTCGTGACTAGACTAAAACAACCTCACCACTTACCCGGTCATCTATATGCCCAATACTGGTCTGAAATCCCAGCTCTGTGGCGGTCTGATGTTGCTGTTGTTATCTCCCTTCGCTGTCGCGCACCCGCCAGGCTCTGATCTATCTGTCGATAGCCTTGAAAGGCTGTTGCAAAAACAAGACAAAGTCGCCTGGCAGCTTGCCGCTGCGTTGCAGGCAACACATGAAGGTGAACCACGCTTTGATTATCTGTATGCGTTAGCGGCTAGGCAGGCAGGTCAGCTGCATCAGGCGGTCTTTGCCTTAGAACGAGCGGTGCAATCTGTACCGCAGGCCGCAGATTTGCGAATACTACTGGGTGTAACATATTTTGAGTTGGGCAATTTACCCGCCGCAGAACAGGAGTTTCTCGCGCTACAACAAGCCAGACTACCGGAGCGGGAAACGGAACTCGTTCAAAGCTATCTGTCGCGAATAAGTAAGGTGCGGGACCCGTCACAGGGCTACTGGCAAAATTGGCTGCAACTGAGCAGTGGGTCGGACAGTAATCCAAATAGCGGCATTGATGATGAATTTGTCTTTGTCCCTTTGCTCGGTCAGGTGCGGTTATTTGCGCAGAATCTCGAGCAACGCAGCAGTTTTCAGGAAGTGCAGGCTCAGCTGAACTATGTCTTACCGCGCAATCAACACTCTGCATTTTACGCATCGGCTGGCTGGTTAAACAGCAATTACCGGCATGATGCTGTGTACAGCCGCTCTTATCTCAGTGTGTTGGCGGGCTATCAGTCACGCTGGCGCAGCATGCAATGGTCGGCAGAGATTTTTTACCGGCCTGTGGAGTTGGACAGCAACAGTTACCTTGATTATCAGGGGATTAAAACTGCCGTCAGCCGGGATTTTGGCGAAAGTATCAGCATGGGGCTGGACCTGACCTGGGCTGATTTTGCTTATGCCAATCTGCCGACTTTAGATAAACAACAATGGCTGCTCGAAAGCTGGATGGCGGTGCAGGCCGGCGCTGCCGAGCATCGTCTGATGCTGCGGTATGGTCAGGAAAGCAGCGATTTGCAGCGCAGTGAATTTAACAGCCGTGATATTCGTGGCGTCGGATATCGCTGGCTGCAGCCGCTGACTGCACAATGGCACAGTAGTCTGCAGCTGGACTATTCGATGGGGGACTATCAGGACATCCATCCTTTGTTCGCTGCCGAACGTCAGGACCGCTATTTGCGTGCTGAACTGGAGTTCACCTACACCATCAGTGCGCAATGGCGTCTGCTGACCAGTCTCAGTCATCTGCGTAACACCAGCAATCTGGCGTTATATCAATACCGGCGCAACCGTGCCTGGGTAGGAGTCCGTTATGCATTCTGAACAGTTAGTCCGGCGGTTAACAGTGACGCTGGCCGGTGCTTTGCTGCTGGCTGCCTGTATCGCCATGCCGCTGTTGGCCCAGCCGGTTGCCGCCGGCAAAACCATTATGGCCCGCGGCACCGTTGAGGCGCTGGCTGAACAGCAGCGGCGCGCGCTGCAAAGGCAATCGCCGGTGTATGCCGTGGATCTGGTCACAACGGGACCGGTGAGCGCCAGCCAGTTGCGGATGAGCGATGGCGGTTTGCTGTCGTTGCAGGCCGACACTGAGCTGGCGATCCGCGACTACCGGTCAGATCCGGCTCAGGGTAACAGTCAGGTCAGTCTGGAACTGGTCAAAGGTGGTTTGCGCACTATCACCGGTGTTTTACCGACTGAGCAAAAAAACTACCGGCTTAAAACGCCGGTGGCCACTATCGGGGTCCGCGGCACCCACTATGAAGCGGTGCTGAAAGACGGTGATTTGTATCTGGCTGGCTGGGATGGTGTGATTGATGTCGCAGTGACAGTGCCTGGCGTCAGTAATGGATTTTCGCTGGGGCCGACTGAGGCTTATCGGTTTGCAATTGTCCGGGCCAATGGTCAGGTGGAGCTGGTATTGCGTCCACCATTTGTTTTTAGCGGTACTCCGGCACAGCCTCTGTTAGACAACACCAATTTGCAGACGGACATTACGGCCGGCACAGCAGCGGCATTGTCCGGGTCTATGCGAACCTCTGGCGGGTTTTTCAGCGCCGTGGATTGGATAGTTGGCCAAGACCACTGGGCGGCAACACGACGAGGTCTCAATGTGGATGCCGGTGGCATGAGTTTTTATGGCATTGGTGAGCTCAGTGCCAACTGGAGTTTACAGGGCATGGATAGCGTCGGACGCAGCGGCACCGTCAGTTTTGACTTCATCAACAACCATAGTCTGGTAAGCAGCAGTGGCCTGATCACGGACCTCTCGATGTCGATGTTGATTGACTTTGACGGGGCCTGGGTGCCGGAAGGCCAGTTGTCATTCACCGATAATGGCGGCGAGTGGTTTGCAGTGTTCAACGGACTGATCAGCGGCGCGACATTGGATCTGCAAATCAATTTTGCCAGTCATGGTAATAACCTGGCGCAGGGCAGTATCAGCGGCCTGTTACTGGATGATGCCAGCCGGGTGCTTGGTAACCTGCAGCTGACCGAGCTGGATGATCCGGCCGTGCGTATCGATGGTGGTTTTGAATTAACCGAACAACCCTGAGGAATTGCAGCATGCAACCAAGATCCTTGTGGCATGTCATCCGGCGTTTCAGCCAGAAATGTTGCCCGCAGTTTGCCGCGCTGTTGTTGTTCCTGGCATCGTTGCCGGGTCTGGTTCTGGCTGCTGACAGCAGTGGCCGCTTTATTCAGCCGTTAGCTGGCAGTACCGCCAACGGTAATCTCTTTTTGGCCATCGAAGGGAGCGATGCCGATGGGATAGCCAAAGTCCACCTCAGTCTGAACCAAAATGCTGAACTGGTGTTGTGTCAGGGCGAAATTGCTTGTGGCGGTACGCAATTTTCAAAACAGATCAGCAATTTAGATCCTGGGACATTCCAACAGGTTCCAGGGGCGTTGCAGCTGCAGCTCTGGCTGACCGACCGTCTGGCGAATACAACCAGTATCGCAACTGTCAGCCTGAGCTGGCAGCCACCGCAACCCGGTGATCTGCAAACGGAGCGCAGTGCCGATGGTAAGCAGCTGACAGTTAAGTGGGAAGCCAGTCCAACAGCACTGCGTTATAACCTGTATCTGGCCAGTGTCTCTGGCGTCAATCGCAGTAATTACCGGCAGCTGACCGACGGTCGGGCATTACTGGCACAGAAACAGACCACAGCTCAATTTAACGGATTGGATCCGTTAAAACCTTATTATCTGCTGTTGACGGCATTGACCGGTGCCGGCGAGACGGCGCTGGCACCTGAAATAAATATTGATTCTCCGCTGGCAAATCAGCCGCCGGTAGCAGTGAATGACAGTTATTCATTGCAGAATAATCAGACGCTGACGGTCAGCGCCGCTCAGGGCCTGCTGGCCAATGATATCGACGCCGACGGCGACTCTCTGACAGTCAATCTCACTCCACTGACTCAGGTTCAGTCCGGTACCTTGCAATTATCGGCTAACGGCAGTTTCAGCTATGTGCCGAATGCTGGTTTTAGTGGCACTGACAGTTTTGTTTATCAAATCAGCGATAATCGTGGCGGTTTGGCGCAGGCCAGCGTGCAGCTAACGGTCCTGCCAACCATCAGCGGATTGGCCGGTGACTCACTGAGTATCAGTGGAGAATTTAATTATCTTGGCCAGGGTGAAGAGCCGGCCGGCAGTCAGCTGGGGACAGGTCTGTACCGGATTGGTGATTGCATCCGGCTGGTGGATACCCGTTGTTCAGTGCAGGGCCGTTATGTTGAATCGGCGCAAAGTGGTCATGTGCCGGGACAACAAGGCAATTATGCGCTGATACTGACTTATCCTGGCATCGGTCCTTCACCTGTAGTGGCAAGGTCCGTCACAGCGAACAGCAACAGTGTGCAGTTTATTCGTCTCGGCCAGGCTCGCTTTGATTTAAGCTTATTTCCGGATAGTGGCGGACAGTACAACGGCACTTTTCCGGCCGTGCCTTTTGCCGACTCCATTGGCTTTGGTGCATTTATCGGTACAAGCGCCAGTTGCAGTGGTTTAGCAAGCAATCAAAGTTGCACAGTGGGACAAGTCGGGCAGGTCCCTGGCGCAGAAATGTGGGCACCGCTGGACCGGCTCAGTTTCAGTATACCGGGGAGCGCACTGATCCCGCCACAGAATGCGGCCCCGACCGCGAATAACGACCAGTACCAGGCAAGCAGCAGCCAGAGTCTTGGCGTGGCTGCGCCCGGCGTGCTGGCCAATGATACAGAAGCCAGGGCTTTGTTGCAGGGCGACAGCCTGAACCTGCGGCATCGGTATAATCCCGGCTTAGGGTCACTGGTTGCACTTGCCGCCAATGAATACCAGCAGCTGTTATATCTATATCCGTCATTTGGCAGCGACATTCACCGGATTGACCGCAGCGGAGCGATCTTTGGACTTCTCCCTCGCCAGGGTGAAGCGGCCAATGACGCTGACCTTGATATCGCCGCGCAGTCGTTCCAGCTCAAAGATGTGCGGGTACCGCAGGGTAGCCTGTTAATGTTTAATGGCGAAACTAATACGACTGAAATTTATGCACTGGATCCGCACAGCGGAGTTTTGTTGAGCCGGTTAGATGCAGCCTTTGGCAGCAGCCACGTGGTTGGTGGCGCTTATAATGCTAAAACCGGCACTTTGTGGTTGTTGCAGGACAATGTGCCGGCCAGTGGGGTTGGTGATAAAGTCGCTCAGCTCGACCCGGTAACAGGACAAGTTATCAGCAGCTTTAATCTGGTGACCGCGGCACATTCTTTTTCCGTTAGTTTTGGCGATTTACATGTAAATCCGCTCAATGGCAACTTACTGATCGCCAGCAGTATTCAGGGCGCAGTCGCTGAGTTCAGTCAAAGTGGTACGCTGCTCAGGCAATTCGCATTGCCGGCCGGCGTCGGCAACATCAGTGGCATGGCGCTCAGTGCTGATGGCAAAACCTTGTGGCTGGCTTCCACGTCCGGTGAAGTGGCTGAGTTGGGTTTTGCCAATCAGGGGCTCTGGCCCAGTCTGACAGCCACTCTGCTGCAGCCGCCGGTGCATGGCACTGTAGATCTGAAGCCGGACGGTAGTTTTATCTATCGGCCAAATGCTGGTTACACCGGTCCGGATAGTTTCACTTATCAGCTGAGCGGCGCCTTTGGCGGCGTCAGTACAGGGACAGTGCAGCTCGATGTGCGTTAAAGTTGGTGCTGCATTGGCATTGGAGCATCGATGCGCCTGAAATTGCGGTCGATGCGCCAGTCCTTACATTTGTTACCGCTGGCGATATTGTTGTTGCTGACGTGGCTACAGTTGTCACCACCGTCAGCATTGCAACCGCATCTGGAACGGTTGGAAGCGGTTTTTTATGACGCCAGATTACAGTTTCTGCCGCCCTGGCCAAACAGCGTCAGTAACATTCAAATCGTTGATATCGATGAAGCGAGCCTGGCGGCAATAGGCCGGATGCCATGGGATCGCCGCCATTTTACCCGTCTGACCCAGCAACTGCAGCAGGCGGGGGCAGTGCTGGTTGTTTACGATGTGTTATTTGCCGAACCGCAGCCCAATGTGCTGCTCAGCAGTCTGGTGCAATGGCCGGATTGGCAGAAAGTCCCGGAGGCTGTCCGGCAGAACTGGCAAGACTATGCGGAGCAGCAAGATCAGGATCGGCAATTTGCTGAAGTCATGCAGCAAGGCGAAGTGGTGCTGGCAAATTTACTCCATCATCACCCCGGCCCGCTGCCGGATGATAGGGTGCCGTCATCGTCAGTAAAACAGCATGATCAGGCTGAAGGCATTAGCTTGTCGTCGTTCCGGGGTATAACAGGCCCTGTTGCTGCGTTGGCCGATGCCGCTGCAGGTCAGGGTTTTATCAATGCTGAGGCTGATGCCGACGGGTTGGTGCGCCGCACCGCTTTGGTCCAGCAATTTGACGGTAAGCTATATCCGGCGCTGGCATTGGAAGCGTTCCGTGTTTACAGCCTGATTGAACAGATTGAAACTGACTGGATTTTGCAGGGACAGCGGGCCACGCTGCAGGGGGTGCTGTTGGGGAATCAGCTGATCCGCACTGACGACGTGGGGCGGATCTTGCTGCCATTTCGCGGGGCGGCCCGTCATTATCCTTATACGTCCGCCGCACAGGTGATCGCAGGCGATTTTGCCGCGGCACAGTTCAGTGAAGCTGTGGTGTTTGTCGGCACTTCGGCGGCAGGCCTGACGGATGTGCGGGCAACACCGACGGATAGGTATATGCCTGGTGTTGAGATACATGCCACGGTGTTTGAAGCACTAATGGCACCGGCCTATATTCCATACCGGCCTGACTGGTGGCGTGGCGCCCAGGTCCTGCAACTATTACTGCTCGGTGGCCTTGCCATTGGCTTGTTGCCGAGGCTCGGAGCGGTCGGCAGTATTGTGGTCAGTGTAGCGGGGCTGGCAGGTGTATTGGCGGCTAATTTCTGGTTCTGGACGACAAAGGTCATCGACTTACCGCTGCTATTGCCTTGTCTGCTGTTGCTGGTGCTGGCGGCCTATTATCTCAGTGCCGGCTTCTGGCTGGAGAGCCGTCGCCGCACGCAGATGAAAGCAGTATTTGATCAGTATTTGCCGCCTGCGCATATCGAACGCCTGTTGCATGACCCTGATTCGGTCAGCCTGGACGGTGAACGCAAGCTGCTCACCGTGTTGTTTTGCGATATCCGGGGTTTTACCGCCATCTCTGAAACGATGACTCCGCAGCAATTAAAACGCTGGCTGAATCGGGTACTGACGGCACTCACCGCTGAGATCCAGAAATACGATGGCACCATCGATAAATATGTCGGCGATATGGTGATGGCATTTTGGGGCGCACCGCTGCCTGATGCAGATCATGGTCAAAAGGCGGTACAGGCAGCGCTGGGTATGCAGCTGGCGCTGGATGATTTGAACCAACAGTTTGCCAGCGAGGGCCTGCCATTAGTGCAAGCTGGTATTGGTATCAACAGCGGCGAGATGAACGTTGGTGATATGGGATCAGATTTCCGGCGCAGCTATACCGTGATTGGTGATGCGGTCAATTTAGCTGCCCGACAGGAAGCTTTGACAGCTTATTACGGCGTACCGATACTGGTTAGTGAATCAACTAAAGCGCTGGCAGACCAGTTGCAGTATCTGCTGGTGGATAAGGTGCAGGTAAAGGGTAAACAGCAGGCGGTCCGGATCTACTTACCATTGTCACCCACATTAGCGCCAGATGATATGGCCAGGTTCGTCCAATTTAGTCAGGCACTGGATCGCTACTATTGCCGAGATTTCCCAGAGGCGCTACAACGCATGCGGGCGCTGCAGCAAGAGACGGCAGATAAAGTGCTCAAACATTTGATTTTGTTATATATGCTTCGAATCGAAGCGCTGGTCAAACAAACTCTGCCCCCTGATTGGGATGGCAGTTTCCGACATCAGACAAAATCCTGATGAGTGGATTTTGCCGTGGAAAAACCGGATCACACCAATCAGGCTGCAAAATTAACCAGTGGTCTCAGTCCGGCTCGTTGCCGATGCGCACATCTGCCACTGTGATTTTTTGTGTTTAGTCAAAGTAGTAGCTGTAGCCAGCAACAGCATGGTCTGCAGCATGATGAACTAAAACTTCTACCCATGTGTGGCTTTGGTTCCTCGGTCGATTTCGCCAAACTCCGGGGTTTTGTACAATATCTCTGTGTGTAGAAACTAATGCAAAACCCGTTTTATAGCGAGTTCTGGTCAATGCAGACGGTTGACCATTTGATGGTAAGCCGCAAACTGACAGTACCGGCCATGCTGTTTGTGGGCCAACGAGATCTGGAAGATTCTTATGGGGCTCCGGCAGTGTTCAGCAATGAGTCTGCTGCTGGTCAGTCAGTAAGCGCTGCTACAACACATAAACCTGTGTAAGTCGCTGGTTTATGAGCGTTTTCTGCCAATAGTGGCGAACAGAAATAGATAGCTACCTGAAAAAAAGCCCGCAGTATCTTGATCCTGCGGGCATTTTGACCTGAGTAGTATGACGATTAGCAGACGTCGTTACGACAGTGACCGCCTGCGAGCCATTGCCATAACCAACAACATCGAACTGAAAATAAATGCAAAATTGCCACCTGATTTCGATTCAACCGGTTTTGGTTTCCCTTTTACCTGAATGCTGACGGTCTGGCTCTCTGAGGTCGCAAACTTATCTTTGACCTGATAACTGAAGTTGATTTGCTGATCAGTATCGCCGGACGGTGTATACACAAAGAGGCCGGTTTTAGCATCAACAGTCACAGTGCCCGCAGCAGGTTGGCTGGCAAGACTGTAAGTCAGTTCATCACTATCATCATCCGCGCCCTTTAACGCACCATTCACCGGCGTTTCATAGGATGTGACATAACTTATCTGCGTCGCTTTGGGCGTCGTGTTAGTCAACGAGATCACCACATTTTTGGTTTCAGATGTCGCCAGCGTATCTTTCGCATGGAAACTAAAACTCACCGGGCTGAGAGTCGCGGCAGATGGTGTGTACGATACGTTCTCAGACGTACCGTCCATCAACACTGTACCTTGCTCCGGCTGGCTCAAAATATAGAACTTCAGGGTCTCACCATCATCATCTTTCGCCGGCAACTTAAAGCTTACAGCCTTATTCCAGTGTGTACTGATATTCAGATTACTCGCTACAGGTGCCTGATTCGTTACATCAACGGTCAGACTGGCAGCTTCAGAAAATGCAGTCCCTTTGACTGCATAAAAGCTGATACTTTCTTTGCCGACATTCCCTGACGGAACATAACTAAAAGTACCGGCCTTGCGGTCCTCGACATTAAACTTGCCGAACTGTGGTGTGCCTTTTAACACAAAATAATCAGCATCACCGTCCACTTTTAAAGTACCGGTGACTTTTTTCTGTACATGTGTTGTTAATGCGACCGGAGCCGGTGTCGGTAAGACCTGCTGCGCGCCAGACTGTAAAACTGACACTTTATTGCCCGGGACTATATAAAAATCTTTCTGCTGATGTCTGACGACCACTGGCGCGGCACTGATGTCACCACCGACATAATGCCGGAAAATTTCTTCCTTTGTGTCCAGATTATATTCGACAATTTCACCTGAGCAGCCGTAAACCAAACGCGCCGGCCCTGCAGTGTTGAGACCCTGGACTGAAGAATTACATAACTTGCCTATGCTTGTGATGGTGCCGGAGTCATTAATCCGCACCAGCTGGTTGTTGTCTGCGATTGCAAACAAAGCCGGCTCTCCCTGAGTTGTGGCGGCGGTCAACCCTGACAGGTTCGTTTGCGCCCCTACTTTCTTAATAGCATTAGTTGTGAAACTGTATTGATAGAGTGCGCCATCTTGCAGTCCGAACACTTCATCTTGTCGTCCGGTAAAACTAAAGGCCGTCAATGAATGCATGCCATTCCAGCTAAAATCGACCACTGGTGAGGTTTTCAGCTTTTTGCCATCAACAGGGCTATGCACGGTCAGAACAGTGCCGACAGAGCCAGTGTGCTGCGCACCGGTACTATAGATGATTTCTTCAAGACCATCGCTGTTAACATCTGCGAAGGTCATACCGCTGATTTTGTCACCATCACCCAAGGTTTGCTTGGCTTTAAGGCTGCCATCTTTGCCGTTATACAGCCACATGGTCGCGGTATAAATTTCAGATGCGCCAACAGCAATATCTGTTTTTCCGTCTTTGTCAAAATCGCCGGTCCGGAACTGGATGGTCCGGCTCCAGTTGTTTGGCGCAGCGCTGATTTGCCACAGCATTTTTTTGCTTGTCAAATCATAAGCCAGCATTTGGGCACCGTCGTAGCCGCTACTGCTTGAAGCCGTTGCATACAATGCGTCTAAATCGCCGTCATTATCAACGTCTGCCAGCTGGACAGCCTGCGCCGGGAAATCAAGAGATGGGCTTGTCCATTTAACAGCCCTGGTTTTCACATCATGGATATAATAATAATCACCACCGCTGGAGGAATAGCCACCGCCCCAACCAATATCCAGCGATTTGTCATTGTCTAAGTCGGCGACGACAATCCCGGTCACGCCATGATTTGGATTGCTGATGGTCCAGAATGTTTCAGTGGTTTGCATATTAAACGCATGCAGCGCCCCCCACTGACCATCGCCATACACAACGTCTGTCTTACCGTCCTGGTCAGCATCTGCCAGGATTAGCGTGGAAATATCGTGACTGGTGGATTTAGTCCAGAGCACACTATCGCTGTTCAGATCTAATGCAGCAATACGGTTCCAGCCATAAGACAGGATCAGGTCATCGAGCCCGTCTGTATTGACATCAAATTTTTGCGCCTGGTAACCCATACCAGTACTGAGCTTTTTTTCTAACTTCGCAGTGTTATCTTCAAGCCGGTAAATACTGCCATCCTGTAATACCAGTTCAGATTTGCCTTTTGCGGTGAAACTACCCGCGGCGACAAATTTGCTGTTTATTCCGGACAAGCTCGTCAGCTGTTTCATCGCAACAGGGTCATATACTTTTACCGCGCCGCTATTGGTATGCACCAACAGTTCTGGCGTGTCCAGACCGTTAAACTGTGCCAGTATCAGGCTGTCTGCACCTGCTACAGTTTCGATGGCTTCAATTTGCCGGGTAACAAGGTTTAATTTAAACACGTTGTTGCCGGTGATAAAAAAGAGATAGTCGTTGTCCGTACCGGCGTCATGGAATTGCACCAGGCTTTGCATCCCATTAGGAAAATTTAGTTGTGTGATTGGCGTGAATTGTTTATCCCGGAACTCCACCACACTGATACTGGTCGGGCCCGCCAACACCAGTTCTGTGATGCCATCGTCGTTGTAGTCACCGCTAAAAGCCCCATTAATACCAATACCATTGCCCAAATCAAAAAGTTCAAGCACTGAGGTCAGTTTGTTTTCAGCTGCAGCCTGGAGGTCTGACTGACTGAATAGTTTTTCAGGATCCGTAACGAGGGAAGTTGAAGGCACAAATCCTGTTGACATGTCCTTTCCGGTGAAATAGTCCTCAGGATAGTTGATCTTCTCAGCGTGACTGAGGATTGGATCTTTAAATTGATTTTGCAATTCAGTTTGTGGTGCTGCCTGAGATTCTATGCAAACTAGACTCAGTGCCAGCAACGAGAGCGGGAATGATTTCATCCTGAGGGACATCCTTTTTTAGTCAATAAAAAAATCCGGCCAATGCCGGATCCATCGAAATGGTACCTATAAAAACTATTAGGGTAAATTAGTTTGTTTGCTTTTTGTGTTTATGTAAATTTTAATTATCTAAGATATACACATGGTGACACATTTTGCTATGAACGGTTATTTGAATTGCGCTCGAGTTATCGGGCATCAATAAACTGCGGCGTCAGTTCTGATGAGGAGCTGGGCAGGCTTAACCCTGAAATCGCAAATAGCGGTCGGCCATTCGCGATTAATCAATAAAAGTGATGAAGTCGACTAATTTAAGTCAGTTTCCTAAATAGCAATTCGCGACTACCTTTATTCCAACTGAACAAGAGCAGCCTGCTGCTTCGTCATTTAACCCGCGAATTGAACCCAAAAAGAAGGAACATTCAGATGGATAGCAATAAAACCACAGGCGGCAAATGCCCGGTGATGCACGGCGCGAATACCACGGCATCCAATGCCACTATGAACTGGTGGCCCAACGCACTGAACCTCGACATCCTGCACCAGCATGACAGCAAAACCAATCCAATGGACCCGGGCTTTAATTACGCCGAAGCCTTCAAAACGCTGGATTTGGCAGCTGTTAAAACCGATTTAAAAGCCTTAATGACCGACTCGCAAGACTGGTGGCCGGCCGACTGGGGCCATTATGGTGGCCTGATGATCCGCATGGCCTGGCACTCCGCCGGCACTTACCGCATTGCCGACGGTCGTGGTGGTGGTGGCACCGGCAGTCAGCGGTTTGCGCCACTGAACAGCTGGCCGGATAACGGCAACCTCGATAAAGCGCGGCGTTTGCTGTGGCCAATTAAACGCAAATACGGCAATAAAATTTCCTGGGCGGATTTAATGATCTTGGCCGGTAATATGGCATATGAATCGATGGGTCTGAAAACCTTTGGTTTTGCCGGTGGCCGCGAAGACATCTGGCATCCGGAAAAAGACATTTACTGGGGCTCGGAAAAACAATGGCTGCAAAAATCCGGCGGTGAGGGTAGCCGTTACAGCGGTGAACGCGATTTAGACAATCCGCTGGCGGCTGTGATGATGGGCCTGATTTATGTCAATCCGGAAGGCGTGGATGGCAACCCGGACCCGCTGAAAACGGCGCAGGACATGCGGGTGACTTTTGCCCGCATGGCGATGGATGACGAAGAAACGGTCGCGCTGACCGCTGGTGGTCATACCGTTGGTAAAGCGCATGGCAACGGCAATGCCGAACACCTCGGGCCGGCACCGGAAGGCGAAGACATTCATGCGCAGGGCTTTGGCTGGCTCAACACCAAAGGCCGTGGTATTGGCCGCGATACCGTGACCAGCGGCATCGAAGGTGCCTGGACCACCAACCCGACACAGTGGGACAACGACTATTTCCGCTTATTGTTCAGCTACGACTGGGCACTGACCAAAAGCCCGGCCGGCGCCTGGCAATGGGAGCCGGTGAATATCAAAGAGGAAGACAAACCGGTGGACGTGGAAGACCCGTCTGTCCGCAAAAATCCGATCATGACAGACGCTGACATGGCGCTGAAAATGGACCCGGCATATCGCAAAATTTCCGAGAAGTTTTATACCGATCCGGCTTATTTTGCCGATGTGTTCGCCCGCGCCTGGTTTAAATTAACCCACCGCGATTTAGGGCCAAAAAGCCGGTACTTAGGGCCTGACGTGCCGGCAGAAGATTTGATTTGGCAAGACCCGATCCCGACGGTGGATTATTGTCTGACCGACGCCGAAATTGCTGAATTAAAAGCGAAGACGCTGGCGCTCGGTATTCCGGCGCAGGATTTGATTGCGACCGCCTGGGACAGTGCCCGCACTTTCCGCGGCTCAGATTATCGCGGTGGCGCCAACGGTGCCCGTATCCGGTTAGCGCCGCAAAAAGACTGGGAGGCCAATGAACCGGCACGCTTAGCCAAAGTGCTGGCAGCGCTGGAAACTATGCAGCAAAGCCTCAGCAAAAAAATCAGCATCGCCGATTTGATTGTGCTGGCAGGCAGTGCGGCGGTTGAGCAGGCTGCCAAAGCAGCAGGTGTCGATGTAACTGTGCCTTTTGCACCGGGCCGCGGTGACGCATCAGCTGAGCAAACCGATGTCGAATCTTTTGCGGTGCTTGAGCCATTGCACGATGCGTTCAGAAATTATCTGAAAAAAGACTACAGCGTTGCGCCGGAAGAAATGATGCTGGACCGGGCGCAGCTGATGGGGCTGACTGCCAACGAGATGACGGTGTTAATCGGTGGCATGCGGGTCTTAGGCACCAACTTCGGCGGCAGCTCGCACGGTGTGTTCACCAACAGAGTTGGTGTATTAAGCAACGATTTCTTTGTCGCGCTGACCGATATGGCCTTTAGCTGGAAGCCGGTTGGCAAAAACAAATACGAAATCATCCGCCGCAAAGATGGTCAGGTGCAATGGACCGCTACCCGGGTTGATCTGGTGTTTGGCTCCAACTCAGTACTGCGTGCTTATGCCGAAGTGTATGCGCAGGATGACGGTCAGCACAAATTTGTGCATGACTTCGTCAAAGCCTGGGTCAAAGTGATGAATGCTGATCGGTATGACCTGAAATAGCCAGCTCTTTCATCAACGGAAAACGCCGGCAGCAGCCGGCGTTTTTTTGTTTACAGCACAGCGCCACTGAGACTACTGCCGCTGTCGCCGCTATAACCTGCATTCCAGCTCCAACTACTGCTGCTTGAGGTCTCCAGTGAAGCTTTCCCAGCTTCGACAGCGTCTGTTTTTACTGCGGTGCCGCTGGCCTTGATGCTTCCTTCAGCATCGACGCGGACATCAGTCACACCACTGCGGTCAAATTCCACAGTACCGCTGACTTCAACACCTACGCCGATTTCCAGCGGCCCACGGCCTTCGCTGACGCCGGTA
Organism: Rheinheimera texasensis DSM 17496; assembly: GCF_000711985.1. Classification (GTDB taxonomy): domain Bacteria; phylum Pseudomonadota; class Gammaproteobacteria; order Enterobacterales; family Alteromonadaceae; genus Pararheinheimera; species Pararheinheimera texasensis. Next base: position 121,461 of record NZ_KL544006.1, on the reverse strand, counting down.
CCACCACTCACACTGATCCCACCGCTGCTCCAGCCGTCTTCGGCAAACTCGCTGTGGCCTGAAACTGTGACACCATCGATACTAATAGCAGCAGTTGCCTGTACCAACGCTGTTTCGCCGCCCCGGCCGGTATCCCGGCTGGTCCATCTGGCGGATACCGGCATCAATGCAGGTTCAAATTCATAGGTGACTTTATTGCAGTGAATGGTCATTAGCGCGAAACCGGGCAGACCGAAACGACCCGCCTCTTCGCAATGGGTATCCTCGTAGTCGCTGAGGCTAAATGGTTTCTCATCGGTGTTTTTTGCCTCGGTTTTTGGCCAGCAGGCTAACTGTCGTTGCTCTACCACACCTGAGACTGCATTGCTCAGCCCACGCGCACCATCTGGATCCCGAATTAAACCAGCTTGCAGCATCAGTTGCGTTCTCTGCAGTTCGTGATCTGTCATCCGGTACTGCGCTATGTTGATTTGTTGGCGGGCCTGCTGGATTTGCAGATCGGAGAGCTTTATCTCCGCGGCGCGATACGCATGCAAATGTGCACTCAGAAAGCCACTGATGGCCGCTTTCACTTCCTTACAGCTGTAATTAAACTGATAGCCGCCCGGGATACTCTGATATTTTTTCTCACCAGCCCGGTCTATTGCAGCAATTTGTTCACTCAGTTGCTGCGCAGAAGCGCCTACTTGACGCAGCACAGCAGCCAGTTGTTGCTCCCCATCGTCGAGCTGACGCTTCAGCAGTTCGGTCTCACCCTGGCTCAGCAACTCAGCTTGCGCTGAAAAGGGCATCCGGCTGATTTGCTGCAAATCAGCCATAGTAGGCGGTGGAATTGCGCTTGCGCGTTGTGCCAGTTGTTGCCGCTGCTTTGCGCGTTCGTCACGCAGCTGTTTAGTTTTTGCAAAGAGTTCCGGCAGAGCTTCAACATCTTCCGGGTACAAAGTGGGGGTGGCAGCATCGAGCCGGAAGCTATGCTGAGACCGTGGTCTGGACCAGCGCACATCCTGCGCATCCGGCTTGCCGCCTGACCTGCGTAGCTGTTCAGTTTTACTGTTGCTGTAGCCGTGCCGGAGCGCAACTCTGGCTGATTGCTGCGCACCGGCTTCATCGCCCTCTGCCAATTGTTGGATAGAACGTGTCATATTGGCTTGTGGATGGGTAGGGCTACGATGGAGGGCGGCCAGCAGAAATGTTTTTGCCTGCTTGGTATCGCCAGCCTGATAGTAGGCCTGACCCAGATTGTTCAGGATAGTTGAATTATTCGGGTAGCGGGCATTTAAGGTATGTAGCAGAGGCAGTGCAGCGGGCTCTGCTTGTTGCATTACCAGAAAAGCAGCCAGATTACTGATATCCTGCGCCCCGCCACTGGCGAGGGCAACTTCCGCCTGAAGTGCTGTCGCTTCTTCCCAGGCTCCAATGGTCGCAAGCGTTTGTGCGGCCGCTCGTCGTTGCGAGGTGTTCGTTAGTAGAGCCTGTAGTGTTTGTAGTCGTTGACGGCTCGGAGCGGCGAGTGCCGCTGGAATACTGGCGCTAAGCTTGGTCAAATAAGCTTTTAGCTCGTTGCCTGTCATCGGGTTAGTATTAATCGCAGCCAGTGACGAGCTTTTATCAGCTGGTGTGCTGTGTACAGAGGCTGCCGGTGTTTTTGGCACAGCTTGCATCATCTGCTCAAGTTGGGCTTTGGCGGCAGGGTCAAGATTGTTCAGGATCTGCTGTGCATCCTGCATCCCTTGCTGCATTTCTTTGAGCTCTTCAGCACTCAATGGCGGTGTTTGCTGGGCCTAAACCGACAAAGATGCCAGCACCAAAAGCAACCAGAGCGGGTTGGATCGTGTTTGCATTTCGCCTCCATGCACGTTGCTGATTACTGTTGACCGCGCTTTTTCATGGCTTCAACGGATTGTCCGTCGATGGTGGTGCCTTCGGCCGGGTCACAAGACGGACCTTTGGTCGCTTGGATCGTGACAGTACCGCTTCCGTCTGCTGTTTCCAGACTGTAGCTGCCGGTACGACTGTTTTCTGTGGTCGTAAACTGGCCAGTTCCCTTTGCGGCATCCTCGCCGACACAGACAAATTCAAACTTCGTGGTATTTCCTGAAGTCGTTATCTGCTCGTAACGACAGTCACCATCCATCGGCGGTGTTGGACTCACCTGAGCGGTCTCACATTGAGTCACTGGCTTCATTGCCAGTTTCATCCCCATCATGTCGAGTTCAGACAAATAGGTCCAACGCACACCGGTCAGTTCGGTCGCAGCAATGGCAAAGGAACAGCAGCATAAAATGCTGAGCAGGCTTTTTTTCATCTGAGATTTCCTAGGCAAAATGAGATTCAGATGATGAGCATAGAAGAGCCTCCGGCAGATGCAACTGCGTATCAGTCAGCAGTGTTAGTGGCGGCAGTTTTGTTCGCATGATTGTCTTGATTTGTGCTGGCCGCGAGCCACAGCGACAGCATGATCAAGCCGGAACCGGTCGAAAAGGTCCACCAATTCACTGCATGTTGCCAGAACACAAAATTCACCAGCAGGCCGGCCGGGATCAGCACATTGTTCATCACGGCCAGCTGGTTGGCACTGACCTGCCGCGCGCCGGCGTTCCACAGCCAATAACCAAGGCCTGAAGCGACGAGACCCAGCCACAGCAAAATGCCATATTCAAGCGGGGTATCGGGTTGGCGCTGCCAGTTGGCGAATAGGGCTGTGGCGAACAGGCTGACGATAGTAGCCCCGACAAAAAACCAACCGAAGTGTTGTTTTTGTGAACCAACATTGCCTACAGCCAGTCGGCGGTAGGCGACCTGACCAAAGGCAAAACACAGATTCGCGCCTTGTATGAGCAACAGCCCAAGCCGGAAATCACTGCTTAGTTGCTGGTAGCGCATCACCAGTGCGCCAGCGACGGCCAAGAGCGCCGGACCCAGCCAGCGCCAATGCAACTTTTTGAAGCGCCAGTAATAGTCCAGTATTGAGATATACACCGGCGTCAGAATGGTGAATAACAACACCTCCGCCACGCTTAAATACAAAAAACTGTGATATAGCAGCAAATACATCAGGCCAAGCTGCACTGCACCAATGCCGGCAAGTTGCAGCGCCAGTTTTGGTGCCGTGCGGTATTTCAGTAAAAACGGGCTGAATAACAACAGCGCCAGCAACATCCGGCTGCTGACCGCTAAATAAGGGTCGACCGTTGCAGCGAGAAACTCACCGATCAAGGAAAAACTAAAGGCCCAGATAGCTGTCACCAGCCAGAGTAAACGCATGCCGAATTCCTGACAAACCGAAAAACCGCCGCAGCATAGCGGTTGAACGGCCGGCGCGCAAATGTAGTGAAAGTAGCGAAAATGTGCGGCGTGATGAAGTAGTAGGCACGGCAAGCGCAGCGTCGCCGTGCGTCCAAAACGACAGTGTTAACTGAGCCGGATAGTTTTCCACGCTAACAACGAGCCGTCGCTGTTTTGTTGCGTGCTGAAGATAAAATCAGTGGCGTTGCTGCCAAATACCGTATCCCGGCCGGCGGCCAGCGTGGTGTCCTGCACACCGCGACTGCTGTAATTTGCGTGCGTGGTGCAAATTTCCTGCGTCAGGGCATCGGTAAAACAAAACTGCGACACGACCTGGTCATTGTTGTTATTGCGCACGCGAAAATGGATATGAATAGTGCGTCCCGAATACCAACCCGGGAAACAGGTTTTAAAGTTGACCCGGCCGTTGCTGTCAGTGACTTGCGTGCCACGATACCATTTTGCTTTCAGTGCGTTGGCGTTGTTACTGGTACAGAAAGACGAGTTAAACCCGGAACTGTCACTGCTGCCACTGGTATCCCCGGAATAGAGACCGGCGACATCACAGTGCCAGACTTCCACTTCAAGGCCAGACAATGGTTTACAGCTGCTGTCGACCACCCGCAGACACAACTGCATCGGCAAGCCGACCTGACTTTCGGAGATATCATCGCGATTGGTCACCGTGAAGTAACAAGGCCCTTCGGTCAGCGCTTTGGTCAAAGCCAGGCTACAGCTGGTGCCCAAATCGAACAAACTATCGGCCGGGAAATTCGCGGTCAGCGCGGCAGTGCCGCCGGTGGCCCAGGACCCCGAACTGCCAGTACTGCCACCAGTACTTCCGCCGGTGCTTCCGCCGGTGCTACCTGTGCTGGTATCTGTGGAGCTGGTCGAAGTTTCAGTGCTACCACCGCCACAGGCGACAATGCCCACCAGCGGCGCTGCAGCCAGCGCAAAGCCCATGTGTTTAATAAAATTGCGGCGGCTTTGGGCTGGTGCTGCTGGTGACTCTGTGATTTGTGATGGAGTTAAGGGGGAGTTTGGTTTGGTCATCATGCGGTTCCTGCGTCTGCTTCAATGGACAATCTGTTAATTCTGAGCGCAAAAACGGATGGAGGTTTCAATCTGTACAATACTTTACCCAGCCTGGGTGGGTGAAATCACATAGATAGGTTTAATTCTTTAATTAATCAGTGTGTTACGGAGTTTTTTCTTGTATGCAATTGTTTCTGAAACGATACAGATTGCAGCGGAATTAGCAAAACTTTACTGTTAGCGAACGCTTCTTGAGTCCATCGCCGACCATGCGCAGCATGATGCCGCGCATGGCGTCACAGCCTAGCGGGGGACCGCCGTAGCAGATTTGGCGTTACTGACCATGGTTCGGACATCGCTGAGCAATTGCTGCGCATCGTAGACCACACCATCTTTGATGGTATAACGCACGCCTTTGGTTCGTTCCGGCTGATTCTGATCGTTTAATTGATAATGGCCGTTGCCGTATAACACTTTAAAGTTCGCCAGCGGGTTTTCCGCAACGATGACCATGTCGGCTTTTTTGCCCGGCACCAGACTGCCGATGTCTTTATCAAGACCTAATGCTATGGCGCCATTGAGTGTGGCGGCCTGGATCACTTCCAGCGGGTTAAAACCGGCTTCACGCAGTAATTCCAGTTCCTGAATGTAAGCAAAACCATAAATTTTGTAGATATAACCGGCGTCAGATCCAGCAGTGACGCGGCCACCGTGATTTTTATAGTCGTTTAAAAATTGCATCCAAATCCGGTAGTTTTCGCGCCAGGCAATTTCCTGCTCTGTGGTCCAGTTAAACCAGAAAGAGCCATGCGCGTAGCGGTTGGGTTTGAAAAATTCGGTCAGGACCGGCATGGTGTAATCGGCGTGCCAGGGAGCATTGCGCTGTGCTTCGGCATTGCGGGTGGCTTCATAAATGGTCAGCGTCGGATTGATGGTGAAATTGAGGCTAATTAGTTCATCCCTTACAGCGTTCCACTTTTCCGAGCCAGGTGCTGCAGCCTGTTGCCATAATTTGCCGGCTTCGCCGAAGCGATCCTGTTCGTTCTGGTAGTTGTAATCGGCTTTGTAGTTCTGTACCACTTGATTAGTGAATAAGGCCTCAGGTAAACCGTACCAATGTTCCATTGAAGTGAGGCCAAGCCGGGCACTGTCCAGCGCATTCATCCGCATCACATTCAGCTGGGCATGGTGCATCATAGTGCCGAGCTGTTGTTTTTTCGCTTCATCAAGTGCTGCCGCCATAATGGCTGGCGGTGCACCAAAAAACTTAATGCCGGCAGCTCCGGCTTTTTTAATGTTTTGCACCCATTCCCGTGCTTGTTGCGGGCTGAACACCGGTTTGCTTAAACCCTGACCAAAACCGACATAAGGCACGATGCGCGGTGCGACGATTTTGTGCGCGTTGGAGGCTTTGGCATGTTTTAATGTCCAGTCGAGGCCATTAAAACTGCCCGGTTCGCGCACTGTGGTGATGCCGTGCGCCAGCCAGAGTTTAAACACGTACTCGGCCGGCGTGCCGTTGGCAGAGCCGCCGATATGGCCATGCATATCGATAAACCCCGGCAGGATATACATGCCGCTGACGTCCATTTCTTTGTCACCGGCTTTGGCTTTAGGCCGGCCTTCCGGCAGTACTGGCACTCCGGGATTGCCGACAGCGGTAATTTCACTGATGCGGTCATTTTCGATGACGATATCTACCGGACCAACCGGCGGTGCACCTTCACCACTGATAAAAGTGCCACCACGTAAAATCAGCCGGCTGTAAGGGCCTTCGCCCTGATCGGCTGCGGGGGCTGATGGCGTGCGTTCAGTCGCGGCAGCCAGTGCTGTGTGCGGCATGCTGGCGGCGACACTCAATGCCAGCAGCGCGGCAGGCAGCATCAATCGGGTCTTGGGTTGAAATTGCATAGTTGTTCCCGGGATGTTGTGGATCAGGCTTTGCTAATCCTCATTGTTTTTGTTTGTTTTTTATCGTTTTGCCAGGGTGGTTTTTAACCGGCTCAGTGCAGTGTGGCAACAGGGAACGCGCGTCGCAAGCGGATCCGATTAACTCACACGCAGCTGCGACAACAAGCGATGACAAAAAGTAGTACGGGAATTGGTAACAGTTAAGAGAAAAGCACTGATTGTGCCAGCACAAGCTGGCTTTTATAGTGGGTTCACCACATCGTCAGCTAAATCAGGGAGTACCGCATGCATCCGGATAAAGTAAACCGCAACCATCTGAAGAAATTTACCGACCTGCCCAATATCGGTCCGGCCGGCGCCAAAGACTATCAGCTGCTGGGTTATCAACACCCGCTGCAGCTGGCTGGGGTTTCCGCATTACATTTATATCAGCGACTGTGTGAAATCACCGGTCAGCAACATGATCCCTGCGTGTTAGATGTGCTGTTGTCAGTTGAACGCTTTTTGGCCGGCGATGCGCCGCAGGTTTGGTGGGCTTACACCGCCGAGCGCCAGCAGTTGCTGGCGGCTGCGGTTTGATGGAGCCTGGCAGCATAGGCCGGGCCATCTTGTATTGTTATTGCTTGCGCGACAAATCCCGCGCCGCTTTAAACTCTTTACCCTCGTACCAGTTTGGCCAGAGTACGGAGTTAGCCAGTTCATTGCCTACGGAATAGAACAACCATAAATCCTGCTGTGAACCGCGTAAATCCCAGGCCGGATTGAATTCGTCGTTGACCTTGTGATAGTAATTCGCCGTGTAATCACGCCGCTGTGCCAGCCCCCAGTCTTTGCCATGCTGGACGCTGTCGACACCACCGCGGGCATACAACATCGGTACGCCATGACGCGCCAGCTGGAAATGGTCTGAGCGGTAATAAAAACCATCTTCCGGTGTCGGCTCCGGCGCAATATAGCGGCTTTGCGCCTTGGCGTATTTGTCGAGCATGGGTTCGAGTTCGGATGAACCATAACCAAACACCTGCACATCCCGCATCGGACCATACACGTTCATTACGTCCATATTGATGCCGGCGACTGTTTTACTCAGTGGAAACAGTGGGTGAGCCGCATACCAGCGTGAACCTAACATACCGCGCTCTTCAGCGGTCACCGCAATAAACACCACAGAACGTTCTGGTGGCGGTTGCTGTTTATAATGTTCGGCCAGCGCGATTAAGCCGGCAATGCCACCGGCATTGTCCTGCGCACCATTAAAGATTTTGTCCTCTTTACGGCTGAAATCAAGGCCAAAGTGGTCCCAGTGCGCCATGTACAGCACGGCTTCATCCGGTTTTTTTGTGCCCGGAATATAACCAATGACGTTGCTGGAATCGATTTCGCGCAGCTGGTTTTTGATGCTGATAGAGGCGGTGCCACCAAGCGGGAACGCCTGAAAATTTTTCGCCAGCGCTTTTTGCCGCAGGCTCTGGATGCTCTGGCCTGAGGCCGCGAACAGCTGTTCGGCACTATCGCGGGTTAGCCAGCCTTCGACGGCGGCTTTATGTTGATTTTTATTTTTATCCGCCAATTCAAAGCGAATTGGGCTGGTGCCGGACACCACATTCCAGCCATAAGCGGCGGCGTCGGTTTCGTGCACAATCAGCGCCATAGCTGCACCCTGACGTGCGGCCTCTTCGAATTTATAAGTCCAGCGGCCGTAGTAAGTCATGGCTTTGCCGGTGAAAAGTTTGCTATCGCCGGAGGCAAAACCCGGGTCATTGACAAACATCACCACAGTTTTGCCTTTGACATCGACGTTTTTATAGTCGTTCCAGCCATATTCCGGCGCGACTATGCCGTAACCAACAAACACCAGTTCGCTGTTTTTGACGTCAACCTGCGGCTGCATCCGCGTCGACCACGCCATCATGTCGGTTTTATACGCCAGACTTTTGGGCAGTTTGTCTCCGCTGAGACTCAGCGCTGACACCGCCACCGGGTCGATTTGCACCACAGGCACGGCCTGGCGGTAGCTGTCTTTGGCAAATGGTGTTAAGCCAAGCCGCTGAAACTGCTGTTCGATATAACTCACGGTGCGTTCTTCGCCGATGGTCGCGGGGGCGCGGCCCTGAAGCTCGTCGGAGGCAACTTCGGCGAAGTAGCGGCCAAAGGACGGGTTAAATTCGGTTTGTGGCAGCGGTGGATTGTCAGCGGCCAATGCGCTGCTACTCAGCAGTACAGCGCAAAGCGGAAGAAACAGGGAACTGCGATGCAATTTTGTCATAAGCAACTCTCAAGGTGACGTGCAGGCCTTCAGCTGGCGAACGTCGGGAAGTGGAGTCGTTATGTTGCCACGCCGTCGGGTTTCACGCCTGTCTTTTTCGTTTAAGCTGCTAAGCCGAAAGATAAATGGTCAGGCTTTGACACAAACAAACAGTGCATTACCAGAATGGCCATCCCAAGCCACGAGCTTGTCGTAGTCGTGTTGCAGCATCTGGACGTCGAAATAGGGCGCCAGTAGCTGGTGCAATTCAGCAAAAGTGACAGCGACCATCGGATGCGCGTCCTGCCAAATCTCGGTGCGGTCCTGTTCAGTTTTTTCAATGCGCAGGCGTAGGAGTTGCTGCTCACCCTGGCCTGAATAAAACCAGCCGGAGCTGAACTGAAACAAGCTGTTGGCCTGACGGGCCTGATGTGACACGGCGGTGTTGTTGTCGATTTGGCTTTTGTCGACCGCATTAAAACAAAACACACCGCCCGGATTCAGCGCCTGATGCGCCTGACGAATACAGGCTTTGAGGCCTGCGATGGTTTGACTGTAATGCAGTGAGTATAAAAAACAGGTGATGAGGTCTACCGGCGCATTAACCTCAAATTCGCACATATTCTGACAGGAAAAACTGGCTTCCGGGCAGCGTTGCTGCGCCAGGTTCAGCATCGGCTGATTGAGGTCGAGGCCGGCGCTCTGATAACCTAAATCCAATAAATAACGGATATGTGGGCCTGTGCCGCAGGCTAAATCCAGATGGCGTTTACCACCGTTACCAAAAAACTGGTCGATGCGGTGCACTGTCGCGCTTTGCGCCTGATAATTGATGTCCGCGCACATCAAATCATAATAACCGGACAAATCGGTGTAGAGGGCAGTGGCAGTCATGGTTGGTCCGGTTGGCGCAGGAAGAACGGCGCGCACAATAGCATAAATCGCTGCCTGCTGCGACCTGTCTCATGCACCGCTGCCATGGCCGGTTTTGTCGCAAAACTGCCGGTCGCGGTTGTCATCATTCTTGACCACAACTACGTGAGGGGGCTGCTGTGAGAATCAAACTAATACTGACGCAATTGCTGTTATGGGCGCTGGCAATTGGTGCTGCGGTGTTAACCGGAGCGCCGGATTTTTATGCGTTGCTACTATTGCCAGTCATTGCCACCATCGCCATGGTGGCCTTATGGCGTGGCACTGCGCCCAAAACCGACTGTTGTAATTCATAATCTCTGCAGCAGATCTGATAAATGTAAGCGCTTTACAAATGAAAGGCAGGCTGGTAACTATCTGAGTAACTGATAAAAGGAATCTCAGATGATGAACAAACTTTACCGAAGCGCTGCGCTGTTGATGACGGGCCTGCTGGCCGGTTTTACCACGTTGCCGCTGGCTGCCAGTCCCGCGGTTTCATTGCTGGACCCGACGCTGAGCCAATGGGAAACTTATCTGAGCTACCGCCATCAGGAAAATTATAATGGCAGCCAGCCAACTGATGCGGCAGGGAAACCGCTGACGCCGCTCGGAGTTTTTCCGGGGCTGGACCCGCATGGCGTGTTCACGCTGCTGCAACAGGATGGGGAGACGGTGCTGCGCGTCAGCGGTGAGATCTATGGCGCTTTGACCTCGAAGCAATCCTTTCGCAATTATCACCTGACGCTGCAATATCGTTTTGGTGAGAAAAAATGGCCACCGCGGCTGCAAAAACTCAAAGACAGCGGCATTTTGTATCACGCCAACGGGCCGCATGGGCAAGAGTACTTTCGCTCCTGGATGCTGTCGCAGGAATTTCAGATCATGCAGGGCCATACCGGCGACTATTGGCAGCAGGCTGATTCAGCCATTGATATCCGCGCTTTTCAGCCAGAGGGCGAAATGAACGCAGTGGCAGATGTGACGCAGCCGTTCCTGAAAACCGGCCGTGGCACCGGCGGCCCGGGCTTTGTGCTGCGTCAGCGCAATGCCGAAAAACCCGGTAACCAATGGAATACGGTGGAACTGATTTGTTTTGAAGGCCAAAGTCTGCACATTGTGAACGGTCAGGTGGTGATGGTGCTGAAGAACTCCCGTTATCATCGGGACGGCCGTGATGTCGAGATGTGGCAAGGCAAAATTCAGCTGCAAAGTGAGGCAGCTGAAGTGTTTTACAAGGATATCCGCCTGCAGCCACTGGATGCGCTGCCGGCGCAATATCGCGGCTATTTCTGAGCAGCTATTGTGCCTGACAAAGATCAGGTATAAATCGGCTCTGGGTCTTGAACTGGAGTTTGTATGTCTGCATCTGCTATAGCGCTTATCACCGGAGCCAGTCGTGGCATCGGTGCTGCAACCGCGCGGCTGTTTGCCCGGCAAGGATATGCGCTTGGGCTGAATTATTTGCAGGACCACGCCGCCGCAGCCGCGCTCGCCAGCGAGCTTCGTGCCATTGGTTGCCGTTGCATTCTGCTGCAGGCGGATATAGGCAACGAAGCACAAGTACTGGCGATGTTTCAACGGTTGGATGCTGAACTCGGCCCTTTGTCGGTGCTCGTCAATAACGCTGCCATTTTAAAGCCGCAAAGCCCCATCCGCGGTATTAACGCGACGCGTTTTGCTGCCATTTTACAAACCAATGTGATCGGCACCTTTTTGTGCTGCCAGCAGGCAGTGCTGCGCATGAGTACGGATTCAGGCGGGCGGGGCGGCGTTATAGTGAACGTCTCTTCAGGCGCAGCCAAAAGCGGTTCACCCAACGAATATATTGATTATGCTGCCTCTAAAGGCGCGGTGGACACCCTGACCCGGGGCCTGGCGCTGGAAGTGGCGGCGCAGGGCATTCGCGTCAACGCAGTGCGGCCGGGTTTTATCTATACCGACATGCACGCCACTGGTGGCGAACCGGGCCGGGTCGACCGGCTGAAAAGCCGCATTCCACTGGGGCGTGGTGGTGAAGCAAGCGAGGTGGCGCAGGCGATCGCCTGGCTGGCATCAGATGCCGCCAGTTTTACCACCGGCAGTTTTATTGATGTTTGTGGTGGTGTTTAGCCTGCTGAATTTATTAAGGACTGTAACGATGTTACCACGCGGAATATTTTTGCTGGCCTGCATGTGCATGTTGGCGCCGGTACAAGCCATAGAACAAACCAAAGCGGTTAAAGTCACAACTATGCTGAAAACTCAAACCAGCTGGGATGGCCAGCCGCTGCAATATCCGGCAGGCCAGGCTGAAGTCACCGGCATGTTGATTGAAATCGCACCCGGTGGTGAAACCGGCTGGCATCTGCATCCGGTACCTTCATTTGGTATGGTGCTTGAGGGTGAACTTGAGGTGACGCTAAAAGACGGACGGAAAAACCGCTTAAAAACCGGCGACGCTTTGGCTGAAGTCGTGAACACCGCACATAACGGCCGTAATGTCGGCCCTATGCCGGTCAAGCTGGTGGTGTTTTACGCCGGCAGCAAAGGCCAGCCGTTGTCACAGAAAACGGGCTCAGAGCCTGCGGCCGCGATAAAGCACTGAGCGTCAATATCAGTCAGGCTGCGCCGGCGTAATTGACCGGTAAGCGCTTGGCGTCATCCCGGTCACGCGGGCAAACTCTTTGTGGAAATTCGATTTAGTGGCAAAACCGGCTTGATACATCACCTCGGTGACCGGCAATGGCGGGCTTTGCAGTAACAGCTGTTTGGCTTTTTCGATCCGTTTGTCATTTAGCAACACAGAAAAACTGGCGCCATAACATTGATTGACCGCCTGCGACAATTGCCGTGCCGGTACTTGTAGTTTGCGCGCGGCTTGCGCCAGCGTAATACCAAATTCAAGCTGGTACAGCTGTTGCTGCTCGAGCAGAGCCAGCCAGCGTTGATACACTTCCTGCAATTTTTCAGCGACAGCCGGTGTTTCGTCAGCAAGCGGTGCCGGCCCTTCGACAGGGAGAAACGAGCCCTGGCTTTTGGAAACTTGCGCTTGTAACTGTGGTTTCTGGTCACTGCGTTGATACAACCATTCCAGCAAAGGGCTGCGCTGCAGCGCGAATAACAGGGTCAACAGGTGTAAGAGCAGAAAAAGTGCTGCAGCCGGCAGCAGCATGGCCGATTGCGAGGGACTGCCGCCTTGTTGCAGTTCCAGATAAAGCGCAGCTTCTATCAGCAGATTGCTGCCCAGCAAAGCCCCCTGCAGTTGCAAATAACGTCTGGCCACCGGGGCCGCATCCCCCAGCGGAGCCAGCAGCGCCGAGGACCGTATCAGCTTGAGCGCGACGGCAGTTAAATACGCGGCGTAACTTAGCAGTAAAAACAGGTCGAGATAATCCAGTAAGGCGGAGCCGCTCAGTAACAAAAAAAACGTCAGGGCGGCCGGGACCAGATGCCAGAGGTCGTGCCAGCGCAGCTTCGCATTGGGCCGCTGCAACAGCTGAAAAAAACACCAGAATAAAGGCGCCAGCAGCAGAGCGCCGATGGGCCTTAATATGGTTTGCCCGGCAAATAATTCAATATGCAGCATTGCGAGCACTAACCAAAGGCTTTGGCTGCCATAAAGCAAATAAGTCGCACCAGTGAGACGCGCTGGCCACGGGCGACCTTGAGCACTCAGCAGAAAATGCAGCCCCAGCAGCAGGCACAACAATGCGATAGCGCTGTGCAGCATAACTAATTCATTCATCAGAAATATCAGTGTCGTCGAACCCGCAAAACAGCAGTGTAACGCGCTCACGCAGGCGGCAACAGGCGAATTTAACGTCCTCAAGCGTGTTTCAGGACGCCACTACGCGGGAAAATGCTTAGTCTGGCTGCAGTCAAACTAATGAGGAATTCTGATGCACACAACATCACAACAAGCCCGCAGCTGGATGCTGGCGCTATCAATCCTGCTTTGCTGGCTGTTCGCACTTCTCGTCCATGCGACAAATCAGGCGCAAGCCGGTGAACTGCTGTTTGGCGGCACGCGCACAGCGCAATGTAAAACACCGGCTACGATGGACCAGCAGGGTTATGTTCGGCTTGGTGGTATAGAGCAGTGGGTCAGTATCAAAACCAGCAACTGCACTTTTCCGCTGATCCTGTTTTTACACGGTGGGCCTGCAAATCCAATCAGCCCTTTTGCCGATGCAATTTACGCCGGCTGGGAGCAGCAGTTTACGCTGGTGCAATGGGACCAGCGCGCCAGCGGCAAAACCTGGCTACGCAATCAACCGGCGGCGGGCGAGCGCCTGACGCTTGAGCAAATGACGCAGGATGGTCTGGAGCTGGTGCAGTATCTGCAACAAATCCTGGGCAACAGACCGCTGATTTTGATGGGTAGCTCCTGGGGCTCGGCGCTCGGAGTCAACATGGTGCAGCAACAACCCAAGTGGTTTGCCGCCTATGTTGGCAGTTCGCAGCTGGTCAGTGGGTTGCAAAACCAATTGGCGAGTTATCAGGCAGTTTTGACACTGGCCACTGCAGCACAGGATCAGACCGCTTTGGCTCAACTGAGTAAACTCGGCCCGCCGCCTTATGCCAAGCCAAACGGTATTTTGCGTCGTCTGACCAGTCAGTATGAAGCAAAAATGGCCACACCAGCCCCTGCGCATTGGTGGCAAGCTGCGCCTGCTTTTGCCCTAGAAAAACAGGCGCCGGCCTATGAAGCAGCAGAAGAATATTCGTTTTTGCAGTTTATGGGGTTTGATGCAGACACGGGCCAAACAACAAGTGGCATGTTCCACGACATTGAATTGCAACGCGATGCGACTGTGCTGCAGCTGCCGGTATATTTTATTCAGGGCGAAGCCGACCTCGTCACTGTACCAGCAATGACCCGCGCTTATTTTAATGCTATTCAGGCGCCATATAAGGAACTGATTATGGTGGCCAGAGCCGGGCATGGTCCGAATGCGCAGAGTATTGCCGCTGAGTGGCAACTGCTACAGCGCATCCGTGCGCAGCTTGTTAGTCAATAGGAAATCATGCCACCAGTTGCCGGATCAGCCCGGCAACTTCAGTACAGAAAAATCTGGCCGGCGGAGACGGGGCGTGGCGGCGTAACAGCCCAGCACCAGCGCACAAAGGCCGGCACTGATAGCAAAGAGCGCCGGTCCACCGAGGGCGTCGATAATCAAGCCGCCAATAAAGGGTGACAAGCTAAAACCAATGGCATACAGGCTGGCAGCGCCAAAATAACTGCCGCGTAGCGCCGGGTGCGCTAGTTGGTCCAGGTGCACATTCATATTGGCAAAAAGCACCGCTTCGCCAATGCTGAGTACCGCCATTGCCCCAAGCCAGCCCCAGAACCAGTCGACCGGATTCAAAGCAAACCAGATTTGTGACAACCCCAATAACACCACGCCCAGATAAATGCGTTTGATCACCGGCCAATGGCCCAGCAGGCGAAGCAACGGAAATTGGCAAGTGACAATAATCAGCGAATTCACCATCACCAGACTGGAAATAAGCGTCACCAGCTGTGGGAAATCGGCCCGGGTCAAATATTGGATCAGGCTTGAATCAGCGTGGGCGTAGATAAAATTAATCAGAATATTGGCCAGGATAATCACAGCAAACAGCTGGTCTTGCCGAAGCAACTGCAAAATAGCCGCGAAGTTCAGCGTATGAGATGGCCGGTCATTCGCTGTGTTGCTGGCAAGTTTGCCCGGACGATATAACCACAACAGGCCTAAGCCTAAGGCACCGTATGATGCCGCAGTAATAAAAAAACCATGTGGATTGCCGCTGAGGCCCGCCCATAACCCCAATACCGGGCCACAGGCCGCGCCGGCGTTCACCATAAAATACAGGCCCTGCAGCGCCAGCTCGCGGTCTTTGCTGTCGGGCAATAAATCGCCGAGCCAGGCTTTGCTGGGTGCGTCCCATAAGGCGCGGGGCAGGGTCGCAAGAAATATACAGCAAAGCATCATTGGCAAGGTGTCAGCCAGTGCTAGCGCTGAAAACGCGAGCACGCCGCTGCCGGCGCCGGCCAGCATCAACGGCTTGCGACCAAAACGGTCAGACAAATGGCCGGCATAAAAACCGGCGACCACGGCAGTCAGCGCCGCCGCGGTCAGCCAAAAACCAGTTTCGGTCGCGCTGAGTGCGTAACGCTGGTACAAAATCACTGCCAGAAAAGGCCAGACCATAAAATAGCTGCCGCGGACAAAAAAATTGCCCCACAGCAACAGCCAAACCGGTGCCGGCAGCTGTTTCACCCGCTGCCACGACAACACTTGCGCGGACATTGTGCCTCCTGCATATTGAAGCTCATCAGCATGCCGAAAAAGCAGCGTGCAAACCAGTATCTAATTCTGCAGATTCAGAAAAGCTTTGTTTCCAAAGGTAACGTGATTGCGGCGTGATGCTGCCGCAAGCTTGGGAGGCGGTATGTATCAGGGCAGTTGTTTATGTGGTGCCGTGGTCTATCAACTGCACGGCGAGCCGCGACGGGTGTCACATTGTCATTGCCGGATGTGTCAGAAACAGCATGGTGCGGCTTTTGCAACCTATCTGAGCCTGCCGGCGGCGGAATTGCAGTATACGCAGGGGGCGGATACCATCAGTCGTTACCAGTCTTCGGCGACGGTCACCCGCGGCTTTTGCCGGCATTGTGGTTCAACGCTGGAATGGCGGGACGCCGTCGAAGCGGACGGTTATGTTGCGCTGACAGTGGCTACACTGGACACGCCCATTCAGCTGTCGGATATTCCGCATATCTGCACGGAAAGCAAAAGCAGCTGGTGCCCCTGCTGAACTCCGCTTATGCCTCAGATCAGTTTTTTTGCAGAGTCAGAAGTCCGAAGTGACTTCATCAGGGAGGAACTTTTGTCTTATCGCATTCGTGTCGCGGCGGCCTCAGACCATCAGGCCATCAGCGCGCTGCTATTACCACTGGTTGAAAAATTCATTGCGCCGGATTGTTCGGCTGACGGCACTGCGCTACTGCTTGGGTCGATGCAACCGCAGGCGATTCTCGGGTATCTGCACGGTGATTATCGGTATTGGTTAGCAGAAGACGCAGAAGGCCTGGGGGGCGTCATTGCCGTGAAGGGCAGCAACCATCTGTATCATTTATTTGTGGCAGAGCGGGCGCAGGGGCAGGGACTGGCACGGCAGTTGTGGTCGCACATGCTGGCGGAGTGTCAGGACCAGGATGAGTTTACCGTGAATGCTTCCTTATATGCCTTGCCCGTATACCTGCATTTGGGGTTTGTCGCTGAACAAGGTCCGCGCGAGCGGATGGGTATTGTAGATGTGCCGATGCGGCTCATCCTGCGGTCGCGCTTTGCGGGAGATAACGCCCTTGCGAACTTGGGTTAGTTTATCTGGCGCGGCTGGTTGAAAAACCGCTAAAGCGACTTCTGGCTGCGATCGTCGGGCACGACCAGCCTGTGGCCTTTTGTTATGCTGCGTTTTTTCTGCAACCGGAGCCTTTATGCAGTCTGTGATAGATTTTGTACTGGAGCTCGACAAGCTCAAAACCGTCACCCGTAAAACTAAAACCCTGCATAGCGATCGCTATGAAAATTCGGCCGAACACAGCTGGCAAATTGCCATGCTGGCCTGGTCACTGGCGCCTTATGCGCCAGCCAATACCGATATCAACCAGGTGATTAAACTGCTGCTGGTGCATGATATTGGCGAAATTGATACCGGCGATACCATTGTTTACGCCAATGCCGACTGGGATGCGCTCAAGGCGGAAGAATTAGCGGCGGCACAGCGGATTTTTGGTTTGTTGCCTGCCGGCGCGTCGGCAGAACTGTTAGCGTTATGGCAGGAGTTTGAGGACGGCGAGACCGTCGAAGCACAATTTGCCCATGCTTGCGACCGTGCAATGCCGGTGTTGCTGAATCTGGCCAACAACGGCCAGAGCTGGCGCGAAAACGGCATCA
Source organism: Rheinheimera texasensis DSM 17496 (assembly GCF_000711985.1). Classification (GTDB taxonomy): domain Bacteria; phylum Pseudomonadota; class Gammaproteobacteria; order Enterobacterales; family Alteromonadaceae; genus Pararheinheimera; species Pararheinheimera texasensis. The sequence continues at coordinate 104,148 of NZ_KL544006.1, read as the reverse complement.
GTTATCAACGCGTCGTGGCACGGATTGAAGCACCGATTTCGCAGGGGTGTCCGGCGCTGTGGCAGTACCTATCCGGGCAGTTGGCTGCTGCACAACAGGCAGGTTGGTTTGGCAGCGAAGATGCAATAAAGATGTAATTTTACTCAGGTTGCGCAGCGTCGGCAGAACGCCTAAGCTGGAAGTTACATCTTTGAAATTCCGGTGATTAATCATGGGTATAGGTTCTCAAATTGGCATGATCGCTGCGATGGCGCTGTCGGTCTTTGTCATTGGCGGCTTGTGGTACTCAAAGCTTTTGTTCGGTGCACGCTGGTGTGTTTACGCTGGTATCGATATGGATAAACCGCAGGGCCATCCGGCACGGGTGTTTGGTGTCAGCCTGTTGTTGTCGGCGCTGGCCGCCTTTGGATTTGTGTTTTTATTCGGCGAGCCGGCGTCATTGCATTTATCGTTGCACAATGGGCTGATGGTCGGTTTCTTTTTTGTCTTTACCAGCTTTGGTATCAATTATCAGTTCGCCAACCGGCCCTGGCCTATGTTGCTGATTGACGGTGGTTATCATTTGCTGCAGTTTACAGCCTATGGCTTGATCGTTGGTTTGTGGCCACGCTGACAGCACTCAATCAGAGGGATCTGTGATGAAATTTCGGATAGAACAAAAAATACTCAGCCTGACCGACAGCTTTGATATCGACGACGAAGACGGCAGATTGGCGTTTACCGTCAAAGGTAAATTCTTCAGTATTTCCAGCAGCCAGACCATGTACGACCTGCGCGATCGAGAAGTGCTGAAAATCAAACGAAAATACCTGAGCATTCTGCCAGCATGCCGGCTGGTGGCACCTTCCGGGGAAGAATGGCTGGTGCGAAAAAAGTTCTGGCCATTCTGGCGCGCGGCTTTTTCAGTGCAAACGCCGCAGGGTACTTTAGAGATTGACGGCAATCTGTGGCAACGCGAATACCGCATCACACAAAACGAGCAATTAGTGGCGCGGGTGTCCAAAGCCTGGTTCAGCTGGTCTGACAGCTACGGCATAGAGATTTACCGGCCCGAATGGGCAGTACCTTTGCTTGGTGCTGTCATAGTCATTGACCGCATCCAGCATGCCGGAACTAATTCAGTGTTAAGCGACGATTGATTATTTCGGTGGCCACGATGCGCAATGCTCAAAGATGCCTGTTATTTACTGCCAGTGTAGTGCTGAGTATGGTGGCCGCGGTCAGCAGAGCCACCACAGAATTGTGTGGCCCGGGTTGGGTTGAAGCGACAGAAGCAACGCTGGCTGTCACTGATGGTGCCGGTCATGGTCCGGATCTTGGCTCGGCAGAGTGGGCCGCTGCACTAACCCGACGTCTCGGTGGCCATCAACAACCCGGCACTCAGGCCTGGTGTGACTGGGTCAGCCAGCAATTGCAGCGAAAAAATAGCGGGCCGGCGTTTGATTGTAAGCAAGTGCCAGCCAATAGCGCTGAGGCGTTGATCTGTCAGAACCCTCGTTTAAGTCAACTCGACCAGCAGCTCGCGCAGGTATTTGCCAAAGCTTCTACGTTGGCTGCCAATGAACATCCGCCGCAACTAAAAGCTGAACAACGTGGCTGGTTGAAAGGGCGCGATGAATGCTGGAAAGATGCCGCTCAAATCCCCTGTATGCAAGATGCCTATCAGCGTCGAATTGCCGAATTACAGGCGCGCTATCGGTTAGTCTCAATGCGTGGTCCGTTGATTTATCAATGTGGCGTCACACCGGCGGATGACCTGGTCCTGAGTTATTTTGCTACTGAGCCCGCCACAGTGATTGCCGAACGTGGCGACAGCGTCAGCCTGATGTTCCTGCAGCGAAAAGGTGGCTACTATATTGGCCGTAATGAGACCTTGTGGCCGCAGCAAGACGGCGTCCGTTTGCAGTGGGGCTATGAAGCACCTGTCTTCAGCTGTCGTCCGGTACCCTAAGCAGTCTGCGAGGCTTTGCATTTTGCAGTCAGTCTCCTGCATTTCGTCGCAACTTTGAGGTTGCTGGTCGCTGTCTGGCGCAGTAGCAGTCCCACCGGCTGATATAAACAGCCCATCAGACTGAACAGCCTATTCTCGCAGGAACGACCATGTTTATTATTCGCCGGGACGATCTACAAGGCCCGGAAATTGCTGCCTTACTGACCGCACATATGGCGGATATGCAAGCCACTTCACCACCGGAAAGTGTCCATGCTCTGGATTTGGCCGCACTGCGACGAAAGGATATCCAGTTCTGGACTTTATGGCATCAGCCAGATATCACTACGCCTGCGTTACTGGCCGGATGTATCGCATTGAAGCTACTGGATGACCAGCATGGCGAAATTAAATCAACCCGGGTGGCCGATGCTTTTCGCGGCCGGGGCTGTGGCCGGCGGTTAGTCGAGCATTTACTGGCTGAGGCCCGGCAGCACGGTTTGCTGCGTGTCAGCTTAGAAACCGGCTCCATGGCTTTTTTTCAGCCAGCCCGCTCGCTGTATCAAAAATTCGGTTTCATTGAATGTCCGCCTTTTGCGGATTACCAGCAAGATCCGAACAGCGTTTTTATGACGCTGGCGCTTCGACAGTAAGTTCTGTTTACAATTTACCTTTCGACGCTGAAAACATTTAAGCTTAATTTAGCGCAACGTGCCGCAGGCACTTCGCAACAAAAAATGAGAACCGGCCTATCCGGACCCAACACAGAGGAACACGCCAGTGCGACATACTATATTAGCCCTTTCTATCGCTGCCATTCTGACCGGTTGTAATCCGGCACCGGAAAGCAAAGACAGTACCACCACGACACCGGCGCAGACTGAAGCGGCCAAACCAGCGGAAACCGCTGCAGTGCAGCAATCAGAATCCGAACGGATTAATCAGTGGTTTGAACAGAAATACGAAGAACAATTGCAGATGAGCCCGCTGCAGATGACCTTTCAGGGCCGCAAAGACAAAAACGACCAGATTGATGATGTGACCGAAGCCGGCGAAGACAAAATGTTGGCCTGGTACGCCGCCACTGTGGAAGAACTGAAGAGCAAGTTTGATTACAGCAAACTCGATACCGAAGCCAAAACGTCATACGATTTATGGATTTACCAATACGAAGAAGTACGTGACGCCGCACCGTTCCGCGTCAATCAATATGTGTTTAACCAGATGCAGGGCATCCATGCGCTGTTGCCGCAAGTCATGATCAACTTCCACAAAGTGGAAGAAGTCAAAGACATGGAAGCTTATATCACTCGCCTCGGCGGCATCGCCAAAGCCATCGCCGAGCTGCAGCAGCGGGCAAAAAAATATGCTGAGGCTGGCGTGCGGCCACCACGATTTGCTTATGAAGGTGTGATTGAGCAGGTTAATAATCTGATTGCCGGCGCACCTTTTACCGAATCTGACAAAGAGTCGCCGCTGTGGAGCGACGCTAAAGGTAAAATTGAAGCGCTGAAAAAAGCCGACAAGCTGGACGACGCTACGGCACAGAAACTGACTGATGATGTCAAAAACGCGCTGACCAGCCAGTTCTTACCGGCTTATCAGAATCTGGCGGCCTTCCTGACCAGCGAACTGGATAAAACCGTAGTGAACCCGACCGGTGTGTCAACGCAACCGAACGGTGTGGCCTATTACAATCTGCGGCTGAAGCAGTCGACTACGACAGATTTAACCGCTGACCAAATCCATCAGATTGGCCTCGATGAAGTGGCGCGTCTGACCAAAGAGATGAACACCATCAAAGAGCAGGTAGGTTTTAAAGGATCGCTGCAGGAATTCTTTAAGTTTATCAAAACCGACAAGCAGTTCTTCTACGAAGACACCGACGAAGGTCGTCAGGCGTATTTAAAAGACTCTGAAGCCTTTATCCGTGAAATTGAAGCCAAGTTACCGCAATACTTCGGCATCCTGCCAAAAGCGCCTTTGATCATTAAACGGGTGGAACCGTTCCGTGAACAGCCTGGCGCGGCGCAGCATTATTTCCCGGGCACGCCGGATGGTCAGCGCCCTGGCATTTATTACGCGCATTTATCCGACATGAAAGCGATGCCAAAAAATGAAATGGAAGCCATTGCCTATCACGAAGGCAGCCCGGGCCACCATATGCAAATTTCGATTGCACAAGAGCTGACTGGCGTGCCGAAATTCCGTACCCAGGCCGGTTTTACCGCCTATCAGGAAGGCTGGGCGCTTTATACTGAAACTCTGGCCAAAGAAATGGGCCAGTATAAAAACCCGTACAACGATTTTGGCCGCCTGATCACGGAGATGTGGCGGGCGATCCGGCTGGTTGTGGACACCGGGATGCATGCCAAGGGCTGGACCGAACAGCAAGGTGTTGAGTATATGATGGCCAACTCGCCGGTCGCCGAAGGTGCTGTGAAATCTGAAATACGCCGTTATCTGGTATGGCCGGGTCAGGCTACATCTTACAAAATAGGCATGCTGAAAATTTTAGAGCTGCGCGCCAAAGCCAAAGCCGATTTAGGCGACAAGTTTGATATCCGTGGTTTCCATGACACTGTGCTAAGTGGCGGGGCATTGCCGCTGAAAGTGCTGGAACAACGGGTGCAAAACTGGGTGGACACTGTGAAAAAGCAAGGCTGATGTAAAGCCAACAGCGTTGAATAACACTTTTGACGAACACCAAGAAGAAAACCCCGGCAAACGCCGGGGTTTTGTTTTTACTATGCAAAACGGCCCGTGAGGCCCTTGCTCGGTATCATTCAATAAAATACCAATAACCGAGATTAATCAGCTCAGTCATCAAGCCTGCTTTATTCGCATCAGCGGCAATCCACTGACAGGCATCTTCGTTGAGCTGCACCTGTTCCGACAATAACTGCACAAAGGGCAGTGCTTCAGCCGGCAGCGTGATGGTCAGGCCATTGATAAATAACTGGATATCAGCATCGATATGCGATTGGTGGTAACAGATCCGCAGTCCGCCTAAACGACCCAGTACTGAACCTTCAGCCAGATACTCGATGATCTCGTCGGCCGCGTAATGGGGGTCAGGTTCGCTGGCATCCAGCTCATGTTTGGCATGGCTGATGTACTGGCCGAAATAGCTCGCCAGCAGAGAGCGGTTATTGACCAAGCCGAGTAATAACTGTTGCACCTGATCCAAATCAGCGTCGCTGATGCGGCCGATATCGCTGACCGGCTGGCGATGGGGGTCGGTATAACGGGCGCCGCTCTGGTCTTGTTCAATCAGAAAATCGGCAAGGCCGGTCAGCAAATCTTTTTGGGCTGGTGCACGGAAACCGACGGAATAACTCAGGCTGGCGTCGACCGAAATGCCGTCATGCGGGCAGCCAGGCGGAATATACAAAATATCGCCAGGTTCAGTGATGACATCAATGCAATCTAAAAAAGGCGTGATTTGCAACAAACGCGGATGCGGGCAAATTTGCTGCAGGCTGGCGTCCGGCATACCGACGCGCCAGTGCCGTTTACCCATACCCTGAATGATAAACACATCATATTGGTCGAGGTGCGGGCCGACACCGCCACCGGGCGTCGAGTAGCTCACCATCAAATCGTCAATCCGCCAGTTCGGGATAAACCGAAATGGCTCAATCAGCTGCGCCGCTTCGGGGTGCCAGTGATCAACAGCCTGCACTAACAAGGTCCAGCCTTGTTCACCGAACGCGCTGTAATCTTCAAAAGGCCCGGTTTCTAACTGCCACTGGCCGTCCGCTGTTTTGGCGACGACACGGGACTCAATGTCTTCTTCAGTGGCAAGGCCAGCCAGTTCGTCCGGCGTCAGCGGATCGGCGAAATCAGCAAAGCCGCCTTTAAGCAGCACCGGTTTTTTTTGCCAGTACTGCGCCATAAATTCGGCAACCGTTAATTGGCCTAGATGCAATTGATACATAAAAAAATCCTTAAACAAAAGGGCGGTAAACCGCCCTTGTTGTGCTTATTGCAGGCTGTCGACCAGCGCGATGGCGGCACCGATATAATTATCTGGCCGCAGCTGTTTCAGTTCAGCTTTGGCAGCATCCGGCAGTGCCAGATTGTCGATAAAGACGGCCAAATCTGCCGGCGAAATCCGCTTGCCACGGGTCAATTCTTTCAGTTTTTCATATGGCTTTTCAATGCCATAACGGCGCATCACGGTTTGCACTGGCTCAGCCAGTAATTCCCAGTTCTGGTCCAGCTCAGTCAACAGATTCACTTCATTGACTTCAAGTTTGCTGATGCCTTTGAGCGTAGCGTGATAAGCAATTAAGGTGTAACCAAAACCGACGCCTAAGTTACGCAGTACGGTCGAATCCGTCAGGTCACGCTGCCAGCGCGACACTGGCAGTTTGCTTGCCAGATGCTGGAAAATGGCGTTGGCGACACCGAGGTTGCCTTCGGAATTTTCGAAATCAATCGGATTGACTTTATGTGGCATCGTCGATGAGCCGATTTCACCAGCGATAGTACGCTGCTTGAAATGGCCCAGTGCAATATAACCCCAGACGTCACGGTCAAAGTCGATCAGAATCGTGTTAAACCGCGCTACCGCATCAAACAGCTCGGCGATGTAATCATGCGGTTCAATTTGCGTGGTGAACGGGTTCCACGTCAGGCCCAGGCTGGTGACAAACTGCTCAGAGATTTGGTGCCAGTCTAAAGTCGGGTAGGCTGATAAATGCGCATTGTAGTTGCCGACAGCGCCGTTAAATTTACCGAGCATTTCAACCGCAGCCACCTGATTGCGCTGGCGCTGTAAGCGGATATAGACGTTGGCCATTTCTTTGCCAAGCGTGGTCGGCGATGCTGGCTGGCCATGGGTGCGGGCCATCATTGGAATGGTTTTGTACTGCACCGCGAGCGCTTTGATGGATGCCAGCAACTGGTCCATCAGTGGCAACAGCACCTGATCGCGCGCCGTTGTTAACATCAGGCCGTGAGATAAGTTATTGATATCTTCGGAAGTACAGGCGAAATGGATAAATTCGCTGATGGCGGCTAATTCAGCGTTGCCGGCCACTTTTTCTTTCAGCAGATATTCCACCGCTTTGACGTCATGGTTGGTGGTGCGCTCAATTTCTTTCACGCGCTCGGCATCGGCCAGGCTGAAATTGTCGACAATTGAGTTCAGCAAGGCATTGGCGCTGGCAGACAATGCCGGCACTTCGTTGATTCCAGCGATGGTCGCCATCTGCTGCAACCAGCGCACTTCAACGGTGACGCGGAATTTAATCAGGCCGAATTCACTGAAAATGTCCCGCAGTTCTGTAGTGCGGCTGCCGTAACGCCCGTCCACCGGAGAGATGGCGGTTAATGCGTTGAGTTCCATGACGACTCCCTTAAGCTAATTGTTGTAAAACCTGCTGAGTTTCGCGCAGCAAAGCTTTGCGCTGAAACAGAAAATGATAACGACGGCCACCGGCCTGACGCCACAGCACCGCCGAGCGCACTGCGGCCAATAACAGGGCACGGATTTTTTGCTGCACCGCGCTTTGTTTTAATTGCTCAGGCACGCCGGCGATCTGAATGCGGTTACCCAGTGGACTGATATGTTCGACATAAATATCGGCAATGCTGGCGATGATATTGTCATCAGTAACCTGAAAATGCTGCAGCTGTTGCTGCAGTCGTTCGATACGTTTACCGACGGCGCCTAAGCTGTCTTTTGACTTATTCAGCAAACGTTCCAGCACCAGCACCGCCATCACATAACGGGTCAGTTCCAGATCTTTACGTGGCTGATCGCCGAGCTGCGCCGCCAGAATATGGTAACCGCCGGCCAGATTCGTCAGTTTGCCGCCATAGATATCGACTGCTTCAGCCGGACTTTGCTCGGCAATACTTTGCAACAGAGTTTGCAGCACGCCGGATTCCAGTGCTTCACCACGGGCAATTTGCTGTACTGCGCGCACAGCCAGACAAATCGCGGACAGTGCCAGCACTTGCGTAGAAATTGATTGATTCATCACTGTAAAGCCTCATCAATGATGCCGCCGCCAAGGCAGATTTCATTCAGGTAAAACACCGCGGACTGGCCCGGCGTCACCGCTTTTTGCGGTTCATCAAACAGCACTTCCAGCCGGTCCGCACCGAGGCGGCGTAAGGTGCAGGGAATATCCTGCTGGCGGTAACGGGTTTTGACGGTGCAGCGCAGCGTTTCAGACGGGCCTTGCCGGTCGACCCAATGCAGTTGAGTTGCTGTCAGGCCTTTGGAGAGCAGACTAGGGTGGTCGTGACCCTGTGCCACAATCAGCTGATTGTTAATTAAATCTTTACTGACCACATACCAGGGCTCTTCGCCACCGTCTTTGGTGCCGCCAATACCAAGGCCTTTGCGCTGACCAAGGGTGTGATACATCAGGCCTTCGTGGCGGCCAATTTTTTCACCATCAACGGTGATGATGTCGCCTGGCTGTGCCGGCAGGTATTTTTGCAGGAAATCTTTAAATTTACGCTCGCCGATAAAACAAATGCCGGTGGAATCTTTTTTGTTGTGCGTGATCAGGCCCTGTTGTTCGGCGATGGCGCGAACAGCTGGTTTTTCCAGATGACCGACCGGGAACAGCGTCTGGGCAACGTGTTGTTCGCCGATGGTGTAGAGGAAATAACTCTGGTCTTTGTTGGTATCGAGGCCGCGCAGTAACTGCCAGTGGCCATCCACTTCGCGGCGCTGCACATAATGGCCGGTTGCGATATAGTCGGCGCCAAGCGCTTCGGCAGCAAATTCAAGGAAAGCTTTAAACTTAATTTCCTTGTTACACATGATGTCCGGATTGGGCGTGCGGCCGGCTTTGTATTCGGCGAGGAAATACTCAAACACATTGTCCCAGTATTCGGCGGCAAAGTTGACTTTGTGCAGCTTGATGCCGAGGGTGTCGCACACTTGCTGCGCGTCTTTTAAATCTTCTGCTGCAGCGCAGTATTCGTCATTATCATCTTCTTCCCAGTTCTTCATAAACAGGCCTTCGACCTGATAGCCCTGCTGGATTAACAAGTAGGCTGAGACTGAGGAATCAACGCCGCCGGACATGCCGACAATGACTTTTTTGCTGCTGTTTTCTGACATAACCTGCGCTTTGTGGAAAAAATGAGGCGCGGATTATAGCATCATTTCATGGCCAACACAGCCCGTGCGCAGCATGCAAAAGCTCAGTGCGGATCTGTCATTGGCTGCAAGGCATGAAGCGGCAAGCGGATGCCTTGTTGGTAAGCGTCGATCGCTGCAGTCACTAGCTTGCTGCGCACCGGCAATGCTGCCTCTGCCAGTTCATCGACGCTGAACCAGTGCAGCGCCAGGATATCCGGGTCCTGTGGCGCATAGCGGGTTGGTAATGAGACCGGTTCAAAAATAAAATTCACCCGATAATAAAAATGACCGTTGGCGGCACGTAACTGCGAGATGCCAAGCCAGCCAGTCGGCGTTAATTCCAGGCCGGTTTCTTCGCGCAGCTCCCGGCGCATCGCATCAACTAAGTCTTCGCCGTGCTCAACGTGGCCAGCCGGCTGGTTCAGTACCAAAGCGCCGCTGTGTTTGTCGCGCTCTTCCACCAATAAATAACGCTGCTGATAACAGACCACCGCGGCCACTGTCAGATGTAAAGTTGAACGATCCGGCACCGGATGCCTCCTGTAGACTTTTATTTGTTATACGGATTCTGCACAGGTCAGTCCAGAAAAGGTTTTGCCGTGCGCTTGAAAAGCGTACACTGAGACGCCATTGCCTGAATTCTGCAGCAGCCGCTGTAGCAACAGGGTTGGTCGCTGCGGGCACTTCTGCTGCGCGGCCTGTTGCTGATACACTGTGACTGATGTTTCGGACCCATTTTAATATTTACCGGTGTTTCGCTGCGATGTACCGCTGGATGTACGTTGTGGTTGGGATAACGGTGCTTGTCGAAAGCTAGCCAGGACCTGATATGACCACTGAAATTTCTAAAATCATCTACACCAAAACCGACGAAGCGCCAGCGCTTGCTACTTATTCTTTTCTGCCGATAGTCCAGACTTTTGCCAAAGCCGCTGATGTAGTGGTGGAGACTCGCGACATTTCGCTGGCAGGCCGCATTATTGCAGTATTCCCTGAATTCTTAAAACCTGAACAGCAACAATCCGATGCGCTGGCAGAATTAGGCGAATTGGCGACCAAACCTGAAGCCAATATCATTAAATTGCCTAACATCAGTGCTTCAGTCCCGCAATTAAAAGCGGCCATTAAAGAACTGCAGGCGCAGGGTTATGCACTGCCGGATTATCCGGAAGAAGCGCAAACCGAACAGGAAAAAGACATCAAAGCGCGTTACGACAAAATCAAAGGCAGTGCGGTAAACCCGGTACTGCGGGAAGGCAACTCTGACCGTCGTGCACCATTGTCAGTCAAGCAATACGCGCGGAAAAACCCGCATTCAATGGGCGCCTGGTCAAAAGATTCCAAATCCCATGTTGCACACATGACACACGGTGATTTCTATGGCAGCGAGCAATCGGTGACTGTCGCCGCTGCCGGCCCGGTAAAAATCCAGCTGGTGCAAGCTGATGGTACTGTCAAGATACTGAAAGAAAAGACCAATCTGTCTGCCGGTGAAATTATTGATGCCGCAGTATTAAGTAAAGCGGCTTTGCGTGATTTCCTGGCTGCTGAAATTGCAGATGCTAAAGCTAAAGGTGTGCTGTTCTCCGTGCACCTGAAAGCCACCATGATGAAAGTGTCTGATCCAATTATGTTCGGCCATGTCGTCACTGTGTTCTTCAAGTCAGTGTTTGATAAACACGCGGCCTTGTTTGCCAAACTGGGTGTCGATGTTAACAACGGTCTGGGTGATTTACTGGCGAAGATCCAGCAATTGCCAGAAGCACAGCGTGCTGAAGTCGAAGCTGATCTGCAGGCTGCTTATGCCGCGCAGCCAGGTGTTGCGATGGTCAACTCAGACAAAGGCATCACCAATCTGCACGTACCAAGCGATGTGATTATCGATGCTTCTATGCCTGCTGCAATTCGCAGTTCTGGTCAGATGTGGAATGCTGCCGGTAAGCTGCAGGACACCAAATTTGTCATTCCGGACCGTTGCTACGCCGGTGTTTATCAGGAAACTATTAATTTCTGCAGAGAAAACGGCGCTTTTGACCCACGCACTATGGGCTCGGTACCAAACGTCGGTCTGATGGCGCAAAAAGCCGAAGAGTATGGTTCACATGACAAAACCTTTGAAATCCCAGCCGCTGGCACTGTGCAGGTATTGGATGCTGCCGGTACTGTGCTGATGAGCCATGTGGTGGAAGCCGGTGATATCTGGCGCATGTGTCAAACTAAAGATGCGCCAATTCAGGATTGGGTAAAACTTGCGGTTAGCCGTGCGCGCTTATCGAATACTCCGGCAGTATTCTGGCTGGATGCCAAACGTGCCCACGATGCGCAGGTGATTGCCAAAGTTGAAACTTATCTGAAAAACCACGACACCACTGGCCTGGATATTCAGATCATGTCACCGGAAGCGGCGACCCGTTTCAGTCTGGAGCGGATCAAGCAGGGTCTGGACACTATTTCAGTGACCGGCAACGTGCTGCGTGATTATCTGACCGACTTGTTCCCAATTCTCGAGCTGGGTACCAGCGCCAAGATGCTGTCGATTGTGCCACTGATGAACGGTGGTGGTTTATTCGAAACCGGCGCCGGTGGTTCTGCGCCTAAGCACGTCGAACAGTTTGTCGAAGAGAATCACTTACGCTGGGACTCGCTGGGTGAATTCCTGGCACTCGCCGCATCGCTGGAGCATTTAAGCCAGGTGTCCGGCAATGCCCGCGCGCAAGTACTGGCCGAAACTCTGGATGCAGCGACAGCCAAGTTCCTCGACAACGACAAATCGCCTACGCGTAAACTGGGCCAGCTGGATAACCGCGGCAGCCATTTCTATCTGGCGCTGTATTGGGCTCAGGCTGTGGCAGCACAAAGTAAAGACGCTGCGCTGGCCGCTCGTTTTGCACCACTTGCGAAAACTTTAAGTGAGCAGGAAGCGGCTATTGTGGCCGAATTGAACACAGTGCAGGGTAAAGCAGTGGACATCGGCGGCTATTACCGTCCGGATGATGCCAAAGCGAGCGCTGCGCTGCGGCCAAGCGCTTTGTTTAATGCGGCTTTAGCGGCTGTTTAAGCTGTTTTATGACTTGATGCAAAGGCACCTGCGGGTGCCTTTTTCTATGCGGCGAACTCAACTGGCGAAATGGCTCAGCGATCCAGCTGAAAAATAAGTGGCCATCAATGAAAAGGCAGCATTTGAAAGATTTTTAGCATGTTGCAGAAAAACAAAAACGGCCGTGATATCGGGGGTATCACTGACCGCTTTGACAGGCATTTCGCCTGGAACCGCACCCTTGGAGTCTGACGCCCTGCATCGTCAGCAGTTGGGTGGGTTTATTCAGGTTTTTCACCTTCTGGCAGTGCAATATTCACTGCGTGCAGGCCTTTTGGCCCTTCTGACAGTTCAAACGTTACGTCCTGACCCGCTTTGAGAGTCCGGTACCCATCCATGCTGATGGTGGAGTAGTGGGCGAAAATGTCTTCGTCACGACCCTCTTCACGGATAAAGCCAAAACCTTTGGCGTTGTTGAACCATTTTACTTTACCGGTAGCCATACTACTTACTTCCTTCTCTTCGTTAGCTAAAATCTGTATTCTAGGTCCAGAGCATTTGCTGTGCGCAAAGCTCCAAAAAATACTGTAGATAAATTGTCCAACTAGTCAAGTTTTTTAGAAAAGTACGACCACTTGAAATACGGCAGAATCAACACAACATCCTTTGATGGAAGCAACAGGCGTGACTATAGTCTATGAGCAACACTAAATTTGGTGACGGACAATCCGAAGGGCTGGCGGAACTGATACGACAGAAAGTCGAACCTCCGCCGATGTATAAAGTGGTGCTGCACAATGATGATTACACCCCGATGGATTTTGTTATTGATGTGCTGACCCGGTTTTTTAATATGCAGTACGAAAAAGCCAGCGAAGTGATGTTACAGGTTCATTACGAAGGTAAAGCGGTCTGCGGTGTGTTCACTGCAGGAATTGCCGAAACCAAAGTTCAGCAGGTCAGTGAATATGCCAGAGAACATGAACATCCGTTACTTTGCACTATGGAGCGTGCCTGACAGCAGTCTCTCAGCTTTTTATAACTCAGGTGGATTGGGAGTTGTCTTATGTTAAATAAAGATCTTGAGTTAACGCTGAACCTGGCGTTTCGCTTTGCCAGAGAGCGCCGCCACGAATATATGACCGTCGAGCATCTGCTGCTCGCACTACTGGATAATCCGGCCGCCGGCGATGCATTAAAATCCTGCGGTGCCAATATTGAACGCCTGCGCCTTGAGCTGGCGAATTTTATCGATTCCACCACGCCACTGATCCCGGATGGCGATTTAGAACGTGATACCCAACCAACACTTGGGTTTCAGCGAGTTTTACAACGTGCTGTTTTTCACGTGCAATCCTCTGGCAAGTCTGAAGTTACCGGGGCTAATGTGCTGGTCGCTATTTTCAGTGAGCAGGAATCACAAGCCGTTTATCTGTTGAAAAAGACTGACATTAGCCGGCTGGATATCGTCAATTTCATCTCTCATGGCGTGATTAAGTCTGAAAAGCTTGATCAGTCAGACGAGCAGCAGCAGGATGAAAACGGCGAAATCACTGTCGAAGACAATAAATACCTGGAAAATTTCACCGCCAATCTGAATGTCTTGGCCAAAAATGGCCAAATTGACCCGCTGGTGGGTCGTGATCTGGAACTGGAACGCACCATACAGGTGTTGTGCCGTCGCAAGAAAAATAATCCGTTGCTGGTTGGCGAAGCCGGGGTTGGTAAAACTGCAATTGCCGAAGGGTTGGCCTTCCGTATTGTGCAGAATCAGGTTCCGGAAGTTATCGCCAACGCCACTATTTATTCGCTCGACATGGGCGCTTTGCTGGCAGGCACCAAGTATCGCGGTGATTTTGAAAAACGGCTGAAGTCGTTATTAAAAGAAATTGAACGCGAAAAAGACGCCATTTTATTTATCGATGAAATCCATACGGTCATAGGTGCCGGTGCTGCCAGCGGCGGCGTGATGGATGCCTCAAATCTGATCAAACCATTACTGTCCAGTGGTCGCCTGCGGTGTATCGGCTCGACCACTTATCAGGAATTTAAAAGTATCTTTGAAAAAGATACTGCGCTGGTCCGGCGTTTCCAAAAAATTGATATCACAGAGCCCAGCGTTGATGACACCACGCAAATCCTGCTGGGGCTGAAAGAACGCTATGAGCAGCATCACGGCGTGCGTTATACGCAAAAAGCGCTGCGTGCTGCCGCAGAGCTGTCGGCGAAATATATTAATGAACGGCATTTGCCGGATAAAGCCATTGATGTGATCGACGAAGCTGGCGCCAGTCAGCGTATGTTACCGGCGTCAAAGCGCAAGAAAGTAATCAATGTACCGGAAATCGAGCATATCATTGCCAAAATGGCGCGCATTCCGGAAAAATCGGTGTCCGCATCAGACAAAGATGTGTTGGCCAATCTGGATCGCAATCTGAAATTGGTGGTGTTTGGTCAGGATGCACCGATTGAAGCCCTGACTTCTGCCATCCGGTTATCGCGTTCAGGCTTAGGCAATGAAGAAAAACCCATTGGTAGTTTTCTGTTTGCCGGTCCGACCGGTGTCGGCAAAACCGAAGTTACTAAACAGCTGGCCCGCATTATGGGCGTCGAGCTGCTGCGTTTTGACATGTCAGAGTATATGGAACGGCATGCGGTCAGCCGTCTGATTGGCGCGCCGCCGGGTTATGTCGGTTTTGAACAGGGTGGCCTGCTCACAGATGCGGTGTCCAAACATCCGTATTCTGTAGTGTTGCTCGATGAAATCGAAAAAGCTCACAGTGATATCTACAATATTTTGTTGCAGGTCATGGACCATGGCACTTTAACTGACAACAATGGTCGCAAAATTGATTTTCGCAATGTTGTGCTGGTAATGACTACCAATGCCGGCGTGCAGGAAACCGTGCGCAAAACCATCGGCTTTAAGCAGCAGGACCACAGTCATGATGCGCTGGCGGAAATCAACCGGACTTTCAGTCCTGAATTCCGCAACCGCCTGGATGGCATTATCTGGTTCCAGCATTTAAGCCGTGACATTATTCTGCAAATCGTCGACAAGTTTGTCTGTGATCTACAGGTGCAGCTGGACAAAAAACAGGTGCAGTTGGAACTCAGTCCGACCGCGCGGCAGTGGCTGGCGGATAAAGGGTACGACCAGGCGATGGGCGCGCGGCCGATGGGGCGCGTGGTGCAGGAACAGCTGAAAAAACCTTTGGCCAACGAAATTTTGTTTGGCCGACTGAGCCAGGGTGGCGAAGTGCGCATTGATCTGCAAGGTGATGAGCTGTCGTTTGATTATCATGAAGATGAGGTACCGGCCTGATCGCCGGTACGCGCATAAAACAAAACCCGGGAAACCGGGTTTTGTTTTTACTGGATGCTTGGAGCCTGGCTGCGATTAGCGCTGACGGAAAACAATCCGGCCCTTGGTTAAATCATAAGGCGTCAGTTCAACCGTCACTTTGTCACCGGTCAGGATACGGATATAGTTTTTGCGCATTTTGCCTGAAATATGCGCAATCACCACGTGGCCGTTTTCGAGTTCGACTTTGAACATGGTATTTGGCAATGTATCAAGGATGGTGCCTTGCATTTCAATCACGTCTTCTTTCGCCATTCAGCGTACGAGCCCCTTCGGATTTAATTTTAAACAGAAAAAAACAGCGCAGATTTTGCCTAAAAGCCGGCGATAAGTAAAGCGACAAGCCGTTATTTAGCAAAATGATTGCCATTGGTCGAGGATCAGCCGTTGTTGCGGCCGAAATTGGCTCTTATAACGCATTTTCTCCGACTCGCTGACCAGATAACCCAGGTAGAAATAGGGGAGTTGTTGCTGAGTGCACAATTCAGTACCTGCCAGTACCGCAAGAATTCCCAGCGCCAGTTTGTGGTCAGGCTGATAAAAACTGTAAACCGCTGACAAGCCCTGCG
This sequence comes from Rheinheimera texasensis DSM 17496, assembly GCF_000711985.1. Taxonomy (GTDB): domain Bacteria; phylum Pseudomonadota; class Gammaproteobacteria; order Enterobacterales; family Alteromonadaceae; genus Pararheinheimera; species Pararheinheimera texasensis. Next base: position 88,134 of record NZ_KL544006.1, on the reverse strand, counting down.
GTAAATGGTCCAGCACCAGCACGCCAACCAGCTGGTCGTCCACATACTGTTCGAGCGTAGTGACCTGCAGCCAGCTGCAACTGAGCAACTGTTGCAGATGTTCTGGCTCGGGCGGGTACATGACGCCATCGGCATGGCGCTTACTGATATAGGCCTGATAAAGCGGAAAGTAATTTTGCTGCAGTGGTTGCTGTTGCCAGCGCCAGTGCCAGTTCAGCTGATGGGCCTGCTGTTGTAACCGCCGCTGACTGCGGCTCAGCTGTAAAGTACTGACATCGAGCCTTACTGCCTGACAGGCCTGACATTGCAGGCAATAGGGCCGGTACAGCTGTTCACCGCTACGGCGAAAATTATGGTCCGTCAACCATTGGTACACTTCGGCGGAGAGCGGTTGCTCCGGCAGGCTAAAAAGCAACCGTTCTTGCTGGTCCGGCAGGTAACTACAGGGATGAAGCGGACTGACGCCTAATAAGAATTTGTCACTCATCGGTTTTTAATCAGGGCGGGTAACGGACCTGCTTGCCATAAATCTGCAGGCACAGGTAAGGCTGCTAAAGCTTGCAGCAGTTGCAGGTAATCGGGTCTTGGCATTTTTTGCGCGCCACATTGCAGTAAAAATGGATTAGGCAACTGGCAGTCGATCCAGCCGAGGTCAAAACTCTGCAGGTATTGTTGTAACTGCACTAAGGCAAGCTTGGCAGCATTCGGCACACGGTTAAACATCGACTCACCGCAAAATAAACGGCCAATCTGCAGGCCGTAGAGGCCGCCGACTAATTGGTCTTGCTGCCAGACTTCAATACTGTGTGCGATCCCTTGTTGATGCAGCTGATGGTAAGCCGCGCGAATGTCGGCGCTAATCCAGGTGCCTGGTTGATTGGGCCTCGGTGCTGCGCAGCCGGCGACCACTTCAGCAAAGGCCAAATCACAGCTGAAATGATATTGGTGTTTTTGCCAATCTTTGCACAAACTACGACCCGCTTTGAGACTGCCGGGCGCAAACACCGCCCGGATTGCCGGAGACCACCATAACAGCGGGTCGTCTTCGCTGAACCAGGGAAAAATACCCTGATGATAAGCTGCAGTTAACCGCTGAGGCGATAAATCACCGCCAAATGCCAGTAATCCATCTGGTTCGGACAGCGCCGAGGCCGGCGCCGGGAACCAGTCTGGATCTGTGCTCAGTTCAGGTAACCACAGCACAGTCACAGCGTTTATTTGTCCAGCGCGTCGAGGTAACGCTCGGCATCTAACGCAGCCATACAACCTGTACCGGCTGAGGTGATCGCCTGACGGTAAATGTGATCGCTGACATCGCCAGCGGCAAAAACGCCCGGAATACTGGTTTGGGTGGCATTGCCATGTAAACCGCTTTGTACGACCAGGTAACCACCGTTCATATCCAGCTGACCTGCGAAAATATCCGTATTTGGTTTATGACCAATGGCAATAAATACGCCCTGTAAATCAATTTGCTCGTCAGCCTGACCTGCAGTTGATGACAGCCGGACACCGGTAACGCCGGCATCATCACCTAATACTTCAGCAAGTTCGCGGTGGGTGTGCAATACGATGTTGCCGGATGCCACTTTGGCATTTAAACGGTCGACCAGAATTTTTTCGGCTTTAAAGCTGTCACGCCGGTGGATCAAATGCACCTCGGATGCGATGTTTGAGAGGTACAAAGCCTCTTCAACAGCAGTATTACCACCGCCCACCACGGCAACTTTTTGATTGCGGAAAAAGAAGCCATCGCAGGTCGCACAGGCCGATACACCACGGCCACTGAATTTGGTTTCAGACTCCAAGCCCAGGTACTTGGCTGAAGCGCCTGTGGCGATGATAAGCGCGTCACAGCTGTATTGACCATTGTCGCCTGTCAGCAGAAATGGCCGTTGTTGCAGATTAACGGTGTGGATATGGTCAAACACAATCTCAGTGTTAAAAGTTTCGGCATGCTCACGCATGCGCTCCATCAGCGCCGGGCCAGTCAGACCGTGCGGGTCACCTGGCCAGTTTTCGACTTCAGTCGTCGTGGTTAATTGTCCGCCTTGCTGCATGCCGGTTAACAAAACTGGCTTGAGGTTGGCGCGGGCAGCGTAAACAGCGGCGGTGTAGCCGGCTGGGCCTGAACCCAGAATAAGCAGGCGGCTGTGTTTTGGATTTGACATGAATTTCCCCGGAAATGCTCTACAGAAATAAGCGTTGTCTGTACGTGGGGCCGATTCTATTGGATTGCAACCCGAACGCAAAGTCGGGTACTAAAATTATTTCTGCCGCAATGTAAAGTCGGCGGTGCTGTGCTAATTTAGCCACAAACAGACTGCGTGAATTGCAGCACACGTCAACACGCATTTCCTGCGCGGAGGTTTACCTGAAACTGTTGGTTTTCCTGATGTTCATTTGGTTATGGTTGCCCTTTGCGCAGGCCAATGACGCTTTTTTCAAACGGATTGGTGTCGATGACGGTTTGCCAAATGCAACTATTTACAGCGTGTCACAAGATTCCGACGGCTTTATCTGGTTGAGTTCAACCAATTCAGGGTTACTGCGTTACGACGGCTATCAGTTTGCTGAATTTCAGGTGCTGACCGCAGAAGAGCAAAATACTTTGGGGTCGCAGGACGTTGGCAGCCTGCTGATTGACCGCAAACAAAACATTTGGGCAGGGACCTGGGGTTATGGCCTCAGCCGGATTGATGCAAAAACCGGTGAACTACGCCGGTTTAAAACTGATGCCGGAGATGTAAACAGCCTGGCCAGTATGCAGGTTCAGGTGTTGTTTGAAGACAAACAACAAAATATCTGGATCGGCACCACGGGCGGCCTGAACCGGATGAGCGCTGACGGACAATGGCAACGCTTACAGTTTTCTGATCGTCAGCTGGCTCATAACCGGATTTGGAGCCTGAGTCAGACTCAGGATAACACCCTGTGGATTGGCACCTCGGCTGGTTTGCATGCCTGGCGGGAAGACAGTGGTTTGTCAGAAGTGCTATTGCCATTCCCGCAAGGCAGCGGCCGTGATAACGAGATCCGCGCTTTGTTCAGCAGCGGCGACAAACTCTGGGTTGGCACGCGGCAGGGGTTGTTTGTGTTAGATCCGGCCACTCGCAGTTTCCGGCAGGCAGAGTTTTTCACTGGGCGCCATACACCAATCATCAACGTCATCTCCGCCGATCAAAATGGCATGCTGCTGGTTGGCTCTTATAATGGCTTGTTCCGCGTCCATCCGCAGTTGCAGCAGTTTGTGAAGTTCCGCGAGCAGGAGTCATTGTTACCAACAGTCAATATCCGCTCTTTGTTTCTCGACCGCACCGGCGTACTTTGGCTGGGATCACGGGAAAATGGTCTGTATTACACCCGGCATAGTAAGTCGGCTTTTGCATCCTTACATGAACTGGCGCCACATACCAATCCTGCACAGTTCCGTTTCACGGTCACTGCAGTATTCGCAGACCCTGAATCGATTTGGTTAGGCAGCGCTGAGCATCTGCATCGGTTTGTCCGGCGCACCGGTGCGATGACCAGTTTTTTAACCGGTGGCAGGGTCAATGCGATCCGGCGCGATCCGTCCGGTCAAATTTACACCGCTACGGATGTGGGTTTGTTTAAAGTGACGCCGGATATGAAAAAGTTGCTGCCTGTGGCTGAGCCATTTCAGCAAAACCCACAGGTCGCAGCCAATATCCGTGATTTGAGTATTCAGTCCGATGGTAGTTTCTGGATTGGCCTTTGGGGCGATGGTGTGATCCATTGGGACCCGGTGCAGCAAGTTTCAACGACCTATCTGCAGCCCGAGATCCGGCATAAAACCGGGGATGCTGTGCAAGCGATGCTGGTGGATGATGATTATACCTGGGTCGGCACCCGATACTCCGGTGTGTTTCGCATCAGGCACGGCAGTGGTGAAGTCGAGCATTTCAGTCAGGCTGATTCAAATGGGCTGGAACTGCCCAGTCAGGATGTGCAGTGTCTGGAAAAGGGCCCAGCCGGCAGCTTGCTGATTTGTACCCAACTGGGTTTAGTGTTGTACGACGTGCAGCAAGACAGCCAGTATTTGCTGGACGTCCGCAGCGGTTTACCCAGTAGTAATATTATTGGCGCCTATGCCGATCAGCAGCAAAATATCTGGTTATTGTCGGCCAAAGGCCTGAGCCTGAAACACAGTGACAGTCAGCGCTTAATCACATTTACAAAGCAAGACGGGATGGTCGCGACAGAACAGGTGTTTAAGTCGTTTTTTGACGACCAGCAAGGTACGTTTTACATCGGCTCCATCGATGGTTTGACTGTGATGGAGCCGGCCTTGATTTGGATTAACCAGATTGAACCCAAAGTGGCCGTATCACGCATTCTGGTAAACAACACGCCGCTGCCGCTGCAGGCAAACACAGCCCGTTGGGCAGAAATTGTACTAAAACCGACTGATACCAGTCTGGAGTTTGAGTTTGCCAGCCTGGACTTTCATGATCCCTCGCGTAACCAATATCAATACAAACTAACTGGTTTTGATCCGGACTGGATTTTGCAGCCGGGCCGGCGCAGTGCCTATTATTCAAATCTGCCGGCCGGTGAGTATGAGTTGGAATTAAAAGGCTCCAATAACCATGGTTTGTATAATCAAGTGCCGGAACGTGTCCGTGTCCGTGTATTGCCGGCCTGGTGGCAGCAAAGCTCTGTACAGGTGTTGGGCTTTATCCTGACCATGTTGTTGATCCTGACTTTTCACCAATATCGGTTACGCCATATTCAGCAGATCAATAAACTGCTGCAGAACTCGGTCCAGGAAAGAGCCAAAGCACAGTTAATTCTGGAAACCAAAGTGACAGAGCGGACCCGGGCACTGGAAGAGAGCTCAATGACCTTGTCTTTGCGTACCCGTCAGCTGGAAAAGAGCCTGACTGAAATTGCCAAAGCCAACAAAGAGCTGAAGCGGCTGGATAAACTTAAAGATGAGTTTATTTCCACTGTTTCGCACGAACTGCGAACCCCATTAACGTCAATTCGCGGCGCCATAGGCCTAGTGGCGCAGAATGTAGTGCCTTTGGGCTCAGATGCCTACCGCCAGCTGGTGGAGACCGCATTACAAAACTGCGAGCGGCTGTCGCAGCTGATTAACGATTTACTGGATGTACAAAAATTTGAAGCAGGTAAATTTGCGCTACAGCTGAAGCCGGTTGAGCTCAACGAATTATGCCGCCAGGCGGTTGACGGTATTCAAAGTTATGCGCTGCGCTATCAGGTGACTGTCGAGTTGCTCCTGCCGGCAGACCCGGCCGTGCTGACTCAGGCGGATCCTCTGCGCCTGCGTCAGGTGCTGGATAATCTGTTGTCAAATGCAGTGAAGTTTTCTGCGCCGCAACAGTCGGTGGTCCTGCGTCTGGTGACTCAGTCCGAAGCGATCCGTCTGGAGGTGATTGATCAGGGGCAGGGCATCCCGGAACAATTTAAGTCGCGGATTTTTGAAAAGTTTTCGCAGGCCGATGCGTCAGACAGCCGCTCAAAAGAAGGCACCGGGCTGGGGCTGACCATTTGTAAGCGTATTATTGAAAGCCACGGCGGCCAAATTGGCTTCGACAGCACTGAGCATGTCGGCACCACATTCTGGATCCGTTTAAACCGTCTATCGAACGTGTTGCCGCTGGAGTCTGCCTGATATTACTTTGCGATGCACTGCAAGGCTCAAACCAGCCAGACTTATAATACATAGCGATAGACTGACCAAAAGTGACAAGCACTGCCGGCCATGACAAAACAGTGCCAAATCAGGTGATGAAAGCGCAGACGGTGCCACAGGTAAAACACCACACCGCCTGAGTAACACAGGCCACCGGCCAGCAACCACCACAAGCCACCTGATGGGACGTGTTCAAGCATCGGCTGTGCGGCGATGACCACCAGCCAGCCCATTACCAGATATAACATCAGGCTGAGTTTTTTAAATTTCAGATGGGCGATGAATTCCAACGCGACGCCAAGCAGGGCTATACCCCAGATCACCAAAACCAGATAAAAACCCCAGCTGTCTTTGAGGCTAATCAGTGTAAAGGGCGTGTAGGTTCCAGCGATTAGCAGATAGATTGCACTGTGGTCCAGTTTGCGCCAAAAAGCTTTTTGGCGGGCGTCGGTACAGGCGTGATACAGCGCCGAGCAGCTGTACAACAAAATCAGACTGGTACCAAATGCGATAACAGCGCCGAGAGTCGCCGGGGCCTCTGCCGGCACCAGCTGCAACATCAGCCACAGCCCAATCACGCTTAGCAACGCACCTGTGGCATGGCTGAGTGCATGGAAGAACTCGTCATGCCCCTGATATCTTAAGTCCATCGAAATCATTCTTATTCAGTATCTGGTCTGCTCAGTTTACCACAGTTCTGCTATGTCACGACAAGCCGGCGGATTGCTCCTGCAGCCAAAACGGTTACAATGCGCGGCAAAAGGAGAACATCTATGCCGTTATTGCTGGTGCTGGGCTATGTCTGGCCAGAACCAAATTCTTCTGCCGCCGGCTGGCGCATGGTGAGTTTGTTGCAGTTGTTCCAGCGTCAGGGCTGGCAGGTGGTGTTTGCCAGTGCTGCCGACAAATCACCACATCGGCTTGATTTAAACCAGTTCGGCATCGAAGAAGTCACCATTGCGCTGAACTGTGACAGTTTCGCCGAGCAGCTGCAGCAATGGCAGCCGGCGGCTGTGCTGTTTGACCGCTTTATGCTCGAAGAGCAGTTTGGCTGGTGGGTCGATGAGATTTGTCCACAAGCGCTGAAACTGCTCGACAGCGAGGATCTGCATTGTTTACGGGCGGCCCGTCAGCAGGCGTTTAATGAACAGCGCGAGGTAGATCACGCCGATTTGACTGGTGAACTGGCGCTCAGAGAAATCGCCGCCATTCATCGTTGTGACCTGACCCTGACTATCTCCCGCGCTGAGCTGCAGCTGCTGACTAATGTTTATCAGGTACCGGCTGCGCAGTTACTGTATTGCCCGTTTTTTATCGAAAACTGTCAGGTGGATACCAGCACCGGGTTTAGTGAACGCCAGCATTTCAGTTTTATTGGTAATTTTCGCCACGAACCCAACTGGCAGGCGGTTCTGCGCTTAAAACAGCTGTGGCCGCAACTGCGCAAACAGCTGCCGCAGGCAGAATTACATATCTATGGTGCTTATCCACCGCCTAAAGCTACGCAGTTACATGCGCCCAAACAGGGCTTTTATATCAAAGGCTGGGCGGCAAATGCGGCTGATGCCTTTGTGAACTACCGGGTTTGTCTGGCGCCGCTGAGTTTTGGCGCGGGCTTAAAAGGCAAGGTTATCGATGCGATGCGTTTTGGCACGCCGGTGGTTACGACAGAGATCGGCGCTGAAGGCATCAGCCATCAAGCAGATTTTCTCGACTTCCCCGGTATTGTAGCCATCGACGATCAAGCGCTGATTGACGCGGCGGTGGCGTTATATCAGGACTCTTCGCTGTGGCTCAAGGCCCGGCATAAAGCCGCTGCCTGTCTTGAGCAATTTGATGCGGCGCTCCTGATGCCGCAGGTCTGGCAGCAACTGAGCGCCGTGCAACAACAGCTGGCGCAACACCGTCAGCAAAGTTTTACCGGTCGCATGTTAAAGTATCATCATCATCGCAGTACCAAATTTATGGCGCAGTGGATTAACGCAAAAAACAAACTGGCCGCGTTACAACCAAAGGAGTCTTCAGATGGCGCATCGTGACGAGCTGCTGCAGTTAATGAATAGCAAATTAGAGTCAAGCAGGGTGCGTGATTATTGCCCAAACGGTTTGCAGGTTGAAGGCAAGGCCAAGGTCCGGAAAATTCTGACCGGAGTTACCGCATCTCAGGCTTTGCTGGACCGGGCTGTGGCCGAGCAAGCTGACGCAATTCTGGTGCACCATGGCTATTTCTGGAAAAACGAGGCCAGCGAAATTACCGGTATGAAAAAACGCCGGCTGCAGACCTTGTTACAGCATGATATCAACTTGTTCGCCTATCACTTGCCGCTGGATATTCATCCGGACCTGGGCAATAACGCGCAGCTCGGCGCCTTATTAGGTTTTGGTGATATCAGTGCCTTAGCTAGTGTCGAACCCATCGGTGTGGTGCGGCAAACGCAGCTGAGCGCTGCAGTACAGCTCACTGACATGGTGGCGTTATTGCAGCAAAAACTGGAGCGGTCAGTATTTGTCCATGACGCTGGCATCGGCGAGATCCGTCATATTGCCTGGTGTACCGGCGGTGGTCAGGGCTACATTGATGCGGCCGCAGCGGCCGGTGCCCAGCTTTTTATCAGCGGTGAAGTGTCGGAACAGACCATCCACAGCGCCAATGAGCTGGGCATTCATTTTATCGCGGCCGGCCATCATGCAACGGAGCGATATGGTGTCAAAGCGCTGGGTGAGTGGCTGGCAACGCAGACGGATGTCGAGGTGGTGTTTGCCGATATCTATAATCCGGCTTGAGCAGGGACTAGCAAAGTGCTAACTGTCAGGACGCCTTGATAGCCTGAACCACTGCTCCAATAAGCCAGCGTATTCGTACCAGGCGTCGCCCAGGGTGTCTGTTGCTCTCAGCTGTGGCACCCAGACCGGCCATTGGCTGTCGGCATAGGAACGACGAATACGAAAATCAGTCGGAGCAGGGAGCGGAAAACGCTGCTGAGCGCCAAACCAGCGCATGGCCCGCGGCATATGCATCGCATTAGTGACCAACGCCATCGGCTCTCTGGCATCGATAGCCCGAACCAACAGCGCCACCTCACCCTCGGTGTCGGTAGCAGCAGGGTGCTGACGAATGGCCTGTGCCGGAACGCCCAGAGCCTGCAAAAATTGTTGTTCTAGTTCGGTGTGAGCAACCTGACTATCCGCGATGCTGCCGCTTAAATGAATGATAGCTGCAGGTTGGGCGTGCCATATCTGCGCGGCTTCGACCAAACGCGCGAGACTGCAGGGTTCAGGTTGACTGCTCAGCGGCAGAAAAGCCGCGTCAGAATGACGGCAGCCAAGTACTGCGATATGCTGCACCTGTTGTCCGGCAAAAGCCGGATAAGCGAATTCTAATGGTGTGGCCAGCCAGTCTGCCAGGGGGCGGCAGGTGATTAGGGCTAAAAACAACAGGGGTGTTGCCAGTAACCTGACTGAAACCTGCCGGCGGCGCCATGTCAACAGGGCACAGAACAAGCCAATCAGCATCAGTTGTACCATAGGTGTTAACAACAGTTTTATCAGCAGATCCATAGATTTATGACCAAAAAAAATCCAGCGAAGACCAAATCAGATCGCAATTTTGACAGCATCGCAGCTAAATTCCAGCAGAATATCTATAACACCACTAAAGGCCGGTTACGTCAGCTGGTGCTGCAGCGTGATTTGCTGGAACTGCCGCAGCTACAGCAGCCAGGGGGCCGGGTGTTAGATGTCGGCGGCGGTCAGGGTCAGCTGGCGTTGTGGCTGGCTGGTTTAGGGCATCAGGTGCTGTTGACCGACTTATCCGGCGAAATGCTGGCATTGGCGCAGCAGGCGGCCAAAGAGCAGCAGCTTAGTCTGCAAATTCAGCAGTGGTCGCTGCAACAGCTGGCAGAGCAACAGCAGAGCGCACCATTGGTGCTTTGTCATGCCGTGCTGGAATGGTTAGCAGAGCCAGCCGAAGCTATCCGCCAGTTGTATCAGCTGGTCGAGCCGGGCGGTGTGTTGAGTCTGATGTTCTATAACGTCGACGCCAAACGCTTTTCCAATATTGTGTATGGCAATTTTAACTATGTGCTGCGCGATTTGGCCTACAAGAAAAAAGTCAGCCTGAGCCCGCAAAACCCGCTGGACCCACGCGCTGTCGCCGACTGGTGTCAGCAGGCTGGTTTTATCCAGCTCAGTAAAACCGGCGTGCGTTGTTTCCATGACTATCTGCGTGACCGCTCTGAACAGGAAACTGAGTTTGATAAACTGCTGGAAGTGGAACTGCGTTACAACAGAACTGAGCCCTATGCCTCGTTAGGCCGGTATCAGCATTTACTCCTAAAAAAACCAGCATGAGGATGCAGAGGCCGCATAAGGCAGCCGTGGCGGTTTTGTCATCTTAATCAAATTCCATTTTATACAACAGGTCTACTGAGGTAGCGATGCCTTGCACCGCCTCCAGGTAAACCTGCTGCATCAGCCGGTAGCGCAGGGTAAATTCACCAAACTGACTGAAGATGCCTACGCCATATTTCACCTGCAATCGCGGCGACAAATAGCCACTGACCGTAACTTTGGATTTATCGCCGCTGCCGGCAGTATCGAGGCTCAGATCCGAGATGCCAAAGGCTTCACCAATAGCGCCGACCAGCTGGCCTGAGTTGGCAATGCCTATGCCAATCAGGCCGGTAGTCACAGCGCCATCGCCGGCACTGCTGCCGATATCCCGGCCCATCAGCAAATAAGCCAGTGCATTGGCCTGTGGTTTAGAGGGTTCACTGAACACTTCGATTAAGGGGCTGTCGGCCAGCCCATTGACGCGCAGACCGGCAATGACGTTATCTTCGGTTTTCTCCGGATTGCGGATAGCTTCAATTGCCAGCAACGGCTGAGTGGCCGGGCCATTAAAAGTCAGCCGGCCTTTACGTAGTTTTAGATCCTGACCATAAGCCCGGAAGCTGCCGTCTTTAAGCTGAACCTGGCCATGCAGCGTCGGCACCAGCCCCTGCTGGCGGACACGCAAATCGCCCTGCAGACGGGTTTTCAGGCCAAAAGCCGACAACCGCACCTGCTCGCCAATCTTCAGGCGGATATCAGAGCTCAAGGCCCAAGTGGACTTCGCGCTGGTGCTGCTGGTTTTACTCAGGATGACTTCATCGTCACTGACCCGCACCGCATCTTCCGGCAGACTGTTAAAGCGGATAGAGCCGGCCGGCACGTCAATAACGCCGGTGATTTGACCGGAATGCGGACTGGCAGTCATTTTCAGCTGTGGACTGACGGTGAGGTCGGCATCCATCAGTTGTAACTGCAGTTTGTCGCCTTTGACTTCCAGCTGGCTGAACCAAGCGTCCGGCGTCAGCCAGTTGGCATCACCGGTCACATTGAGCCGGCCTTCCGGCGTTTGCCAGTCGCTGTTGAGGCTGGCGGCAAAACCACGGAAGCTGGCGAGCAGGCTGGCTTTGGTCAGCTCAAGCGGCGCCTGCTGGCCGGTCAGCTGCAGCGCGTCCACCGCCAGATTGCCATAAATAGCCGGGTTAGTCAGGGCACCTTCTGCCCGCAGGTTAGTGCTGAGCAGGCCGTCAAACTTACTGAATTCATTAAACACCGGTTGCAGGAAGGCCAGCGATAACGGCGCCAGCTGCAGGTTGGCTTTCAGCTGCGGCGCTTTGGTATTGAGCTGACTGATCTCGACATTGGCAGCAATGGCACTGTCGCTGGCAAGTGTCGCCTGTAGTTGCGTGCTGAGTTGATAATTTTGCAGGCCACCTTTTAAGCTCAGGTCGTGCCAGGGCAGTTCCAGCACTGTGGTCAGCTGATGGCGCAGCAGCCCCTGATTACTGTTGAGGTCCCAGTTCAGTGCCGCTAACCGGCCTTGTTGCCAGTTCAGAACCAGCTGGCCACTGCCATCGCCGTCCATGCTGAATTTACCGGGCAGCAACGGGTCCAGACTGCTGAGCGGCAGTTGCTGCAGTGCTATCGCGAGCGCACCTTGTCTGGCACTTAACACCCTGGTTTTGCTCAGGCAAATCGATGCAGCGGCCTGCTGCAGGCAGGCGGCGCCAAGTTCTGCCTGTTGTTTGCCAACATCCAGCACCACTTGCCAGGGTTGCTGCAATTGCCAGTCGCCCATATCCGATTGCAGCCGCAGCTCCTGCACATCCGTCTGCCAGCGTTGTTTGTTCATGCCAGCCTGCATCGCCAGCACAGCTTTGAGCTGATGACTATCCAGTGTCAGGTGCGTTTGATGTGCGCTGACAGTGCCTTCTGACTGCCAGTCCAGCTGTTGCAGCTGCCAGCCAGGGGCCTGGCCATTTTTTAAGTTCAGACTGATCTGACTGGATTTTGAACCCAAGGCCGGCAACGAGGCGCTGGCCGTCAGCTCGGTCAGTGCGTAGTCATCCAGATAATTGACATTGTGGGCGTTCAGATTGAGCTGCACATCAGGCTGTTGTACATCACCGCGCAGCTGAACACTGCCATCGATTTGCCCTTCAGCCAGCGCCAGCGAATAAGAGAGGTCAGCGATATGCAGCTGCGCGTCCAGTGTCAGCTGCTCGGCGAGAGCGCCGTTCATTTGAAGCTGATTCGGGCCGTGCTTCAGGGTCAGGCCTGGCGTTTTTAGTTGCAGCAGACCAGTGACAGGTTGTTCAAGCGCCAGCTCGCCGGCCAAAGTAAGCGGCTGATTGCGCAGCTCACCATAAAAATTCAAGCCTTTTGCCAGCACTTGCCAATGCCGCTTGGTATCGGCGCTGAAATTGCCGCTGAGCTGCATTTCGCCATTAAGTTCACCCGGGTAATCTGCCCAATATAAACCTGGCTGCATACCATCGAGTTCGAGCTCAGCATTGAGATCAAGCGTTTTCAGGTTCAACTCACCGCTGACTTCAGCCGTGCCGTTTAAACTCTGCAACGCCAGCTGCTGCACAGTGATTTTGTTCGCTTGCTGACGGGCTTTGAGTTGCCAGTCTGCTTGCGGTAACTGTGAATGCTGGCTGGTGACCTGCAAGCTAAGTTGCTGTTGTTGCAAATCGCCATTGAATTCTGCCTGAATTTTTTGCAGCAAAAGCTGCTGCGGTGATGTTGCAGATGGCGCAGTGAGCGGCCAGCGCAGTTCATCCCCTTGCAAAGTAGCCTGAAAGGCTATATCCGGGCTGACTAAGTTAGCCTGAAGTTTTAACTGCAAGGGCCAAAGGCTTAGACTTTCGGCCTGTAATTGCCAGGCGGAAAGGAGCCCGGAACCGTTTAACTTCAGCTCGATAGGTTGGGGCAGGTCGGCGCTGCGTGCGCTGAGCTGAAGCTGTAGCAAAAGATTTTGGCTCTGCGGTTGCAGCGCCATCTCGCCCTGTAGCGTTAAGGCTGGCTGTTGCAGCTGCACCCGGGTGTCCCTCATTTGCCACTGGTCGGTTTGCAGGCTGAGATTAGTGCTGAGAGATTGCAGCGCCAGTAGTTGCTGCTTCCCTTGCCGGACATCGAGATCTGTCACTTGCAGTGTGTTCAGCACCAACTGGAACGGTAGCTGCAGTTTAAGCAGATCCGGCAGTGGATTTTCGCTGCTACCGGCGCTGGTTGCTGCGCTCAATTCGATAAGACTTTGCTTTAACGTCGGCTGTTGTAATGATAAAAGATCAGCGTTGAGTGCGACGCCGGTATGCAGGCTGGCGATGCGAACGCGCTGGCCAGGCAGTTGCAGCCGGATATCCTGCAAAATCAGTTGGTTGATCTGCAGGTCAAATGGCAATAGCGCTATGGTCTGCTGTTGTGCAGCTGTTTCAGCTGTTTCAGCTGTTGCCGTGGCTTCGGCTGGTACAACGTCCGTGGCTGCAGTGCTGTTTGCCTGTTGCACCACATTCAACCCTTGCAGTTGCAACAGGGGTAAACACAGTTGCTGACGCCACAGACAGGCTAACTCCAGCCGAATTTGTAGTTCAGACACTTTGACGTCAAGGCCCGGCTGCTGGTAACTCAGATCTCGCAGCGTGATGCCTTGCCAGATATCACCTTGCAGTTGTTGGATTTGTAACGCCGGCAGTAGTTGCGGTTGCAGTAGCCACAGCAATTGCAGGCCGGCGTTACTGCCAACCAAAGCCAGCGTCGATGCCAATAACAGCAGCGTACTCAGCAGACAAAGCCGCAGCCAGAGCCAAACCGAGCGGGGCTGACGTGGCGTTTTAGCGACGGCAGGTGAAACCTGTGCCTGATCCACTTCAGCTCCACTCATAATTCTGGCCCCAGCGTGAAATGCAGCCGAAAGCGGCCATTGGGTTCATGATCGAGGCCATAAGCAACATCCAGCCGGATCGGGCCCACTGGTGAAGCCCAACGTGCGCCGATACCGACACTGCGTTTCCATTCCGGGGTGTCGTTCCAGGCACTGCCGTAATCGGTAAACAGCGCCAGCCACCAATCGCCTTTAACGCGGTGTTGATATTCCAGATTCATTGTCGCCAGGTGCAGGCCGCCAATCAGCTCCTGTTTGGCATTTAATGGCGCAATAGTTTGATAGCCATAACCGCGCAAACTGCTGTCGCCGCCGGCAAAAAAGCGCAAGGTTGGCGGGATATTACTGATTTGTTCCTGCAAAATTGTGCCGGCATCGAGCCGCACCAGCCAACGCTTATCTGCACTGAAACTGCCGATCCAGCCGGCCCGGCCATAGAGCCGGATGAAATCTGTATCTGAGCCCCAGGCGGTATTGGCCGCTTCGACTGTTAACAGATAGTTGTCGGCATCCAGTGGCATACTGCCGCCAGAATCGCGATTTCGGTTAAATGTAATGCCGGGTAATACCAGATTGGCAGTGTCGCGTTGGTCGCCCTGCACATAATCTTCAAACAGCCAGCGCAGCGACAAGGTGCGTTGCCACTGATTGCTCAATAACCAATGCCGCTCACCTTTTAGGTTGTAGCTGGTACTGTCGGTGTTCAGCACATCGGTATTTTTATAGCCAAACGACAGCTGGTAGTAGTCATTGGCAACATCCCGCAGCGGAAACTTATAGGCCGTTTCCAGATTTTGCTCACGCTGTGATAACGCTAAATCAGCACTGAGGCTATGACCGCGATCATTGACCCACGGTTTAAACCAGTTGGTTTTAATTCTTGCGCCCACATCAGTCGCATAACCAATACCGGTTTCAACAGTGTTGCGGGTGGCCGGTTGCAGTTCGATGGTCAGCGGTAACAAACCGTCTTTGCGGTTATCCGGATCAGCGATGAGATCGACGCTGCCAAACCACAGCGTATTAGCCAGGTTCTGACTGAGCTTGGCCAGCAGCGCGGCAGAATAATAATCACCGGATTTAAACGGCAACAGGCTGCGCAGTCGGGCCTCACGGATTTGACCACCCTGAAAAGTGATGTCACCAAACCGATAACGTGGGCCACTTTCAAAGTGCAGATGCATTTTGCCACGCCGGTCGCCAGGCGTGACCACCAGTTCAGCCCGGCTGAATCTGGCATCAAAATAACCTTTGCGGTGTGACAGGTTCAGCAGCGCTTTTTTATAGGCTTCATAGTGGCCATGGTGCATACGGTCGCCTTGCTTGGGCGCTTTTTGCTGTTGCAGCGCCAGAAACTCGGGGTCACGAATGGCTTCACCAGTGATTTGTAAATCAGCCACATCAATAAACACCGAACGCCCCGCGATTATACGAGCTTTGAGCACATAATCGGCGCCGTCTGTGGCGTCCTCAAACACCACGCGCACCTGATAATAACCATGGCCGCGCAGCGCTTGTTTGATTTCATTGGCGACCCGATTTTTAAAGCGGGCAGATTTGTTGATTTGTGCTGGGGTAAACACCGACAGATATAACGCGATATTGTCTTTCCGCTCTTCGGTGGCGCCGGTAAATTCAATGCGGTTGGCGGCATATAGCGCATCAGGTTGGCACAGCAGTGCCAGTAAGAATGCAGCATAAACCAGCGGCCGGGCCCGAAATAAAGCAAAAGTAGGCAGGATCAGCACTCCATGTCTGCGGCGATTTTGTCAGTCTAGCTGGCAGCCGTTGAATTGCCTATTCAGATGCGACTGCCGGCCGGAAGTTCCGGCCGGCGTTCGCAATTACTGTGCAACTGGCTGATTTTCATCCGGTTGCTCTGTGGTTTCAGGCTGAACTTCCGGCAACATTTCCGGTATCACGTCCTGAGTCAGCTGTTCACAGATGATCCAGTCTTTTTCATCAACCCAGTTTTGCGCGCCATTTTTGACGGTGCGGATTGGCACAATATAGCGGCAGCTGGTTTGTGGTTTCACCGAAGCAAAAATTGGCACAAAACCAAAATTCAGCGCCGTTTCAATCAGTGCCTGCTGGTTGTGCGGGTCGATATCGGCCGCTTCGTCGATATAAATCGGGATGCGGTATTTGCCACGTTCGCGCTCGGCCAGTAGCTGACGAATAAACAACATGCCACACAGCAGTTTGATGGTGATCCGCGTACCGTTGGAGCCTGCCGAATCGATTTTGTCGAAAAATTCCACTTCGCCGGCGCGGTTCACTACTTTAAAGCGAATATCAAATAAATCCGACAGCGTCAGACCGCCTTTTTCGCTGGCGGCCTGAATGAGATAGTCCTTCGCTGAATTGATGTCGCGTTCAGCACTGGTCACGCCTGGCGCTAATAAGTCCAGCGTATCACCTTGCTGATAGGCATCAGACGTGGTCAGGATGGTATCGATATGGCCGACCAGGATTTTACGGTCGACAATTTCAATTTTAAAATCCTGCAGGTTGGAGATCTGATGACGCCAGATGCCACGGTTAAAGCTGTTCAATTCACGGTGCAGCCGGTCTAAATCTGAGCGCAGACCTTTTAGCGTACTGGCGACTTCAGTTAACGCCACCCGGGCGCGCCGCTCAATGGCTTCACGTTCTTTATCCAAATGGTGGAAGGCACTGATCAGCTTCTGATACTTGGCTTCTTCATCGGTTTCGGCTTCAAACTTGCTGATGCCGGCATTAAAAATAAACAGATAGGTATTTTTAATGTTGATTTCCAGCAGCTTCAGTTCCTGACAGTGTTTGTTGTAGCTGCGCAGTTCGTCGGCCAGATTGTCGTATTCCAGATTAATTTCAATCGGATAGGGCGTGACGCGGCCAGAATAGAAATCGAGCTGGAAATCAATCCGGTCTTTTTTCTCGTGTTCAATGCGCTCGAGCTGGCGTTTCAGCTGGTCTTGTTTGTTGGTGATGAGGTTCCGCCGGTCCGACAGGCTGCTGGCTTTTTGCTGCACCTGCGCCAGCTGCTCGTGCACAATCTCTTCTTCCTGCGTAAGTTGTTCGGATAACAGCTGCTGCTCGTCCAGTAACTGCGCCATTTCGCTGTAACGGGCGAAGCGCTTTAGGTCTTCCTCCGCCTGCAGCATATCCTGATACAAACGCTCTTTTTCCCTGCTTTTCCCAGCAAAATCGACAGCAACTTCAGCCTGTTGATCGAGTGTGGCTAATGTGAGCTGCAGCGCTTCGATTTGTTCTTTCAGCGCGACTTTGCCTTCACTGCCGGCCATATCCGGTGCTGTTAAATGGCTTAAATCGATAGTGGCGCCAGCCAGATGCAGTTTGCCGCCTTTAAAGGCGTCGGCGATTTGGCCGAGTTGCTCAGCAAAAGCGTCATCGTCGCTAATCACCACATCGCCACCACTGGCGGTCGACAGTGACAACAAATCCGGGTTCAGCAGTTTAGTCAGCTGCTGCACTTCGCCTAACGACAAATCTTCGCGCAGCCGCGAATACAGGTTGTATTCGAGGTTTTTCAGCTGCAGTTTCAGGCTTTTTAACTGTTTCTGCGTCTGCGCCTGCTGATGCGCCAGTGTCGCCGGATTTAAATTCGCCGCACCCTGCAGGCTGTGGCTCAGACTCTCGTATTGGGCACGGATATTAGCGAGGTTTGACTGCAGCGTTGGCAGGTTGGTCAGGCCAAAACGCTGGGCGAGGGCATCATGTTCGTCAAACCAGCTTTTCAGGCCCAACTGTTTACTCGACAGCTCTTTAATCTGGCCGACATATAAGCGCTGTTTGTCTTCCAGCTGATGTTTTTCCTGCGCCAGCGCTTCGAGCTGCTCGCCAAGCTCCTGCTGCTGTTCGTCCAGATAACTCTGAAACTCAATCAGCGCTTTATCCAGCTTCGGTGCATAAGCAGCGAGGCGGCCTTTTAATACAGCGCGGTTATCAATCAGGTTTTCCAGGGCTTCAACGGCCTGCTGCTGATTTTCCAGCGCTTTGAGTTCACGCCGGTCGCGATTCACTTTTTCAAAAGCGTTGTGCCAGACCGTGTAAAAATCGACTTTTGGGTCACTTAAATGACGGGCAAACACCGGTAATAACAGCCGTTTCACGTCCTGCGCAGTCAGGCGGTGCAGGTTCAGAATACGACGGAAAATATCTTTGTACACCGGCGCGTCGCTGACGTTGGTCAGCGGGATCATCCGCAGATTGATTTTGCTGTCGTACGGCGTGGCACCGCCGGTCAGCATCGCGTTGAGTTCCGATGGTTTTAACTCCAACGGTTCAAAGCCTAAATTGCGTAAATGGTGGTCCAGCTTGTTGTAGCGGATGATGCTGTTTTCACTGACGTAATGCGTGAGGTCTAACTTGCCGCGATAACAAAAATACTGGAATTGATAGCCGGCGATTTTGCCAAGACCGGCCACACCAATCACCACCGGGCCTTCCGGTAGATTGGCTTCAAGCAGGATATAACTCTGATCAGTACCGAAATAGAATTTACGCGTTTCATCAAGATCATGGCCGTCCCATTCGGTCAGGCGTAAATCGTTAATGAGTGGAAATTGCAGAGCGTTAATCACCGAGCTTTTACCGGTGTTATTCGGTGCGCAAATCGACGCTGCGTCATCCAGTGGAATGACACACTTGGCGTAGCCGGCGGTGTTCAGCAGCGCGAGTTTGGTTAAGCCATAAAGTTCAGACATCGGTATGGCCCTCATCCGCCTGTAAAGAATCTACTGCGACTAAAGCATCGAGAAAACGATACAAAGGTGGCAGCAGTTTAAAATTATCGCCCTGGGTTTTGGCAAATCCATACCGCAGCATGCGGTTACCGACTTCGCGTTTTAAATCGGTCGCAGAGTAAATTTCCAGCTGCTCAAACAAGTGGTATTGCTGCTGCAGAATGCTGGATAAAATCTCGTGATTGATTTCGGTTTCGAATAGCGCGCGCAGCGGGTCCTGGCCCTGATCGGCAAAAAACTCAACGAGCGCGTAGGTGGTCAGCGCAAACAGTCGGGAGATTTTGCCCATATTGACGGTGGCGTCGTCGACATCAAAATAAAAGAAACCACGGCTGTCACGTTTCAGCTGATTGCCAAGCGCGCCAAATAACGCACTGTAGGCATCTTCATTACCGTCCAGTTCAGTCCAGAGCGCGAAATCCTGCTCGCTGATGTGGTAGCCGGTGGTCAGGCGTTTGTGAATGTCTGCCAGATTGGGCAGTTTTTCGAGATCGATGTGCATGGGTTATGTCCTGTCGGCCGGGCGGGTGACAAAAGGATGCAGACGCAGGCGGAAGCCATTGACTTCCATTTCGCTGACGCTGTCCTGATGTTCCAGTTTTAGCGCCGGGGCGCGACTTAATTCCTGATACAAAAATAATAATTCGTCGACCGGCAACTGCGGATAACTGCGCGCCAGCCATTGCGATAAGTCAGTATTGGTCTTTTGTGTGCGGGCCGATTTCAATACATCTTGCAGATCCGGTACACGGATATTGGCGCCGGGCTGGCTGTCAACCGAGTCGGGCAGCTGATAGTTATCATCCTGATAATCCACCAGTTCTGCCATGTAGCTGGTAATTTGGTTGGCACTGCCAAGGCTGAACTTTTGGTGGTCCGAACTGAATTTCGGTACCAGCTGTTCCATGGTCGGTTCAAAGCCCTGTTTACGTAAGGTCGCGAGCACCAGGCTGGCGTTACGAGAAATCAGCGTGTTTTTGCGCAGTTCTTCCCTAAGCGGCATCAACACGTCGGTGCTGCGCGTCAGCGATTCGCGGCCAATCTGGTTCATATCCAGCAAACGGGTGCGCAGCTGCACTAAAGGTTCTTTGTCACCGGACATAAAACCGGTGTCTTCGATAAACTGCACTAAATCCGACAGGCAATGTTCCAGCGTTTCGATGCTGGTCTGGAATGGCCCATTGATATCAATCATCTGCAGCACAGGTTCGATATACTCGTCAAAAGCTTCCATTACCGCAGCGTAACGGCGCGCCAGCGACAGATTGCTGTCGTCGGCTTTGGCTTTGTCGACCAGATGTAAAATGGCGCTTTCGTTTTTACGGAAGTGTTTGACCACCTCGCGCACCCGTTCATCCATCAACCGGACAAAACGGCGCATCTCATGCACATCTTTTTGCCGCACTGCAGTATCGAGGCGGGCACGTAGGCGATCTAATTCATCAATGCGGCTTTGAATATCGCCAACAGTACCGAGATTGTGTTCCTGCGTCAGAAACTGAATAAATTCCAGCACCGAACGGTTCAACTCGAGCTGACTGGATTTAGCCTGTGGGATTAAAATTTCCTGCGCGAGCAGTTTTTGTGCTTCACGAAATACCTGCTCGCTGGAAAGTTGCGGGAAATAACGGCTGAACAGCGCCTGTACGTCCTGAAAACTAAAACTGTACAGCTGGCTGCGGTTGGCCAGTGCTTCGAGTACCGGCCAGTCGTCGTCCAGGCACTTCAGTATTTTTTTGGCTGATAACATGTGGGGATAGTTTTCATCCGGTGATTATTTGATTCATTGGAGTTATACGACCAATTTCCAGTAGAGCACGACGAACCGCGGTGCTAGAATGCCGCCCCGACAATATTTCATAATTTATTAATAATTGCGGGTGATCATTTATGCTAACGGGTATTTTACTGGGCTTGGTCGCACTTGCCTTTGTGCTGATCGTTATAGAGGATATTATCCACGTAAACAAGGCAAAAACGACACTTTTTTTCGGTACTCTTTGCTGGATTTTATTGTTTATTTTTGCAGAAGGTGATGCCTCCCGCGAGCATGTTCAGCATCAGCTGGAACACAATTTGTTAGAAATCGCCACCTTGTGGCTATTTTTAATGTCAACTATGACTTTTGTCGCCTATTTAAACAGCAAAGGTTTTATCGCCCAAATCGTACAACGTGCGCTGCCGTCGCAGCTGTCCGAGCGAAAACTGATGTTTATCGTCGCTAGTTTTGCTTTTGTGTTTTCGTCTTTTGCCGACAA
Source organism: Rheinheimera texasensis DSM 17496 (assembly GCF_000711985.1). Taxonomy (GTDB): domain Bacteria; phylum Pseudomonadota; class Gammaproteobacteria; order Enterobacterales; family Alteromonadaceae; genus Pararheinheimera; species Pararheinheimera texasensis. The sequence continues at coordinate 67,233 of NZ_KL544006.1, read as the reverse complement.
CGTCACGGCCACGCTGGTATCCATCGCGGTGATCTCCAGTGTAAAGCTGGAAGCGGCGAAAAAAATCCGCTACGGCACATTAATTATTTTCGCGGTCAACAGTGGTGGAGTGTCGCTGATCACCGGTGATGTGACGACGCTGATGTTCTTCCTGGCGGATAAAGTGACGATCGCCAATTTGCTGCTGTTAGTCGTGCCGGCATTTTTCTCTGTGGCTGTGCTGGCGCTGTTTTTGTCGCGTGGACTGGATCAACAGCTGGTCGTAGAGAAAAGCAAAAAGCCGATCGCCAAAACCGATATTACGGTGGCAGGCATTTTTGTCCTGACCATCACCGGCACTTTGCTGCTAAACGTGTTGTACGCCATTCCGCCGGTATTAACCTTTTTATTTGGCCTCGCCGTGATGTTCCTGATCGCACAGTTCCTGATGCGCAATAAAGCTGCGCAAAGCGTGATTAACTACGTGCGGGAAGTTGAATTTGAGACGCTGTTGTTTTTCTTAGGTGTGCTGTTGTTGGTTGGTGTATTAAAAGAAGTGAATTTCCTGAAGAATTTCACTGATTTATATGCCATGTTGCCACCGCTGCAGGCCAATTATCTGATGGGCTTGTCGTCAGCTTTGATTGATAACGTACCGCTGACCGCTGCATTGCTCAAAGCAGATTTGGTGATGACGCCGGGTGAATGGTTGCTGCTGACTTATGCGACTGGTGTCGGTGGCTCTTTGCTGATTATCGGTTCTGCTGCAGGCATTATTGCCATGAGCAAATTAAAGGAACTGACCTTTGGTACTTATCTGAAAATGGGTGGTTACCTGTTGTTCTGTTACAGCTTAGGTTATGCCGGTGTGTATCTGTTTGGCCAGTTTGCCAGCTGATAACTTTTGACTCAGAAAACGGCGCTGTGGCGCCGTTTTTTTTTTGCTATCTGCCGCAAAGACTGCAGCAGACCATGAGCTGTCTCAGTGCTACCCAGGGAAACTTAGCTTTTCCTGTAATTTTATTACAGACGTCTAAAAGGCTGTTGCCTTTTTAGCGCAACCAAGGTAAGGTAGCGGCGTCAATCATTCTGATAGACCAGAAGAGGAGCGTTCACCAGGTAATTCAGTTCAGGTGGCTATACACCGCAGACTGAAGGAGGGGGATGAACGCCGAGGAAAACCTGTCATAGCAGCTGGTTTTTCGGTTGTCAGGGCTGAATCCCTGCGACTGTCACCTGAAACTTCGGTGGAGAGCTTCTGGCCTTTGTTGTGTCTGCAAGTAGACAACAACACCGCGCTCTGGCGTCCGGGGTTTGTTGTATCTGATTGTTGCTCTGCAAATGCCATGCTCTGCTTATTTTGTTTATAAGGAGAGACACCTTGTCTAATCAATTCATCGTCGCCAAATTTGGCGGAACCTCAGTTGCTGATTTCACGGCCATGTCGCGTTGCGCGGATATTGTGCTCGCCGATCCAGCCATTCGACTAGTCGTCGTCAGCGCCAGCTCCGGCGTGACCAACTTGCTTGTTGCCATCACCAAAGAAGACATTATCGAAGGGCGTTTTGCTCATTACGCCGGTATTGAGCGCATTACTTATGCCGTGCTGGAAAAACTGCAGCAACAAGCTGCAGTAGGCGCTGCCATTGAACAGCTGCTGCTTGAACTGAAAACTCTGATCGGCCGCACAGTGGCGTTCACGGATGCTGAAAAAGACCTGGTGCAATCTTTTGGCGAACGGTTAAGTTCGGTGTTGTTTGCACAGGTGCTGGCTGAGCGCGGTGCGGCGGTCAGCAGTTTTGATGTGCGCCAGGTGCTGCGGACGGATTCGCGTTTTGGCAAAGGCGAGCCACAAATCGAACAGGTTGCGGCGCTCACTGCACGGTATCTGACACCGTTGCTGCAGTCCCAAATTATCGTGACTCAGGGTTTTATCGGTGCGGATAGTGCCAATCAGACCACCACACTTGGTCGTGGCGGTTCTGATTACAGCGCGGCTATTCTGGGCGAAGCCATCGGCGCCAAAGTAGTACAAATCTGGACTGACGTAGTCGGTATCTTCACCACAGACCCACGCCTGACGCCGGATGCCCGCTGTATTCCGGAAATCAGCTTTGACGAAGCGGCCGAGATGGCCACTTTTGGTGCCAAAGTGCTGCACCCGGCCACGCTTATCCCGGCGATGCGGCAGAATATTCCGGTGTTTGTTGGTTCCAGCCGCGAGCCGGAAGCTGGCGGTACCTGGATCTCAAAACAAGTTGATGCACGGCCGTCGTACCGAGCTATTGCGCTTAGGAAAAACCAGACGCTCATCACAGTGAAAAGCCCGGCAATGTTACACGCCGCTGGCTTTTTAACCCGGGTTTTTGCCATTTTAAGCCAACATCAGATTTCGGTGGATTTAGTCACTACTTCAGAAATCAGCGTCGCTTTAACGCTCGACGATGCGCCGGGCAGTGCTTTTGGTACTGCGATTGAACCAGCTCTGGCGGCTTTACGAGAATTCTCCGAAGTCACAGTCGAGCAGGGCCTGAGTCTTGTTGCTGTCATCGGTAATCACCTGCACAGCACCCGTGGTATCACCGGATCTTTATTCCAGGCGCTGGAACAAATCAATATGCGGTTGATTTGCCACGGTGCCAGCCGGCACAATCTTTGTTTCCTGGTGCAGGATGGCGAAGCGCCAGGAGTTGTGAAGGAATTGCATCAGGCGCTGTTTCAGGCGGCTTAAAAAAACGTGCAGCAAAAAGCCAGCATGAATGCTGGCTTTTTATTATCTTTCAAACGGCTGGCAGCGACGCTCACTTTTAGGTAGAAGGCTGCCGGGGTGTTTCAGGTTGCCATGACAGGCATTAAACAAACAACTGTTTGATCTCGTTGAATGACGCTACAAACTCAGGCGCACGGTAGAATTCATTTGATGGGATCAATCCGAGTTCGACATAAGGTGTCAGCAATTCCGCAGTTTCTCCAGCGGCATGATAGCGGCCTTGTTTAATTGCGGCGATACGGATGAAATCGACATAAGACGGGTGTTTCGGTTGATAATCAGCGTGATCCCAATGTTCAGCTACTTCAATCAGCTCGTCCGGGAAACCCCATGAGCGCAGAATGGTGGAGCCTATCGGGCCGGCAATTGATGCCGTAGCTTGTTTGACAAATTCTTCATTGCCAAACACATCCAGCTGTTTTTCAGCTTCAGTTAAAACCGGCAAGGCTCCAATGTTGTGCACCAGACCTGCCAGAGTCATGGTATCGAAATTGACTGCAGTATATTTGTAGTTAGCATTGTATTGCTGCATCGTGGCCAGCGCGAAAGCAGTCAGATCCAGTGTTTCAGCCCAGACTTGATCCATGAACTTTTTAATCATCGGACTTTTCGACACAAACAATTGTTCCATCGCCATCGCTGTCACCACGTTTTTGATGTAACGCAGGCCGATGCGGGTCGTTGCCTGTTGCAGTGTATTTACATGAACGCCACGGCCAACAAACGCACTGTTGGCTATTTTCATGATGCGGGCTGAAAGGGCCGGATCATGGGAAATCATCTCAGCCATTTTGCTTAAATTGACGTTTGGATCTTCCGCCAGTTTACGGATTTTCAACGCAATTTCAGGCAAACTTGGTAAAACCAGCGTATCGGTGCGGACTTTTTCAATCAGAATAGTTAATAAGGCATTTTGAACTGTCATAAATAAGAACCTTGTAACGAATGTACACAGAAGATGTGGGACGCGAATAAGATGATTATTGACTAACTCAACGCGCTTTCACAGCCGGAAAATGAAAAAAATAAAAAATAATTAAACTTCTCTGAATTAAAAACAGCTGCCAGATCATCTGCTTAGACAGGCTTTGTCTGCGCGGCTTATCTTGGCAAACGTCAAAACTTATCAAGTAGCCGGCGATGATACTGGTTAGCATCCAGTGTCAGGCCACAAGCGCGGATTTTATGTTCCAGCTGAATAAGTTCCAGTTCCAGTTCTTGTAAATTCAGTAGGTTATCATCGAGTTGCCACAGTTGCTTTGAACCTTGCAGGTTATATAACATCACCAGCATTGCATCGGGGTCCTGCGCTTCAACGGCTTTTTTCAGCACCGCCAGTTTTCGGTTGATGAGATTGAGTTCCTGCTTTAAATCCCAGACATAGGCCACTTCATAAAAATATTGCGTGCCCTTCAGACGGTGCAGACACCAGGCCGCGATGGCTCCTCCAGTGCAGACACCCAGCAAATTCAAATAGAAATTTTGGCCCTGTGCTGCGCCGAACCAATAGACCAATGCAGCGGAAATGCCCACACCTAAGGCTGAAAACACAGCTACAGCACAGACAATCACTATATTGAGGTGACTTCTGTAGGTATTTTTGTCGATATCAACCAGTTGCATTGCGCTCACGAATTCCTGTTCATTAAAAGCCTGCCCATTCAGTCAATTGTTCCTGCTTATACAATTGCCGCCAGCTCGGTCTGGAGCGGACCAAATCTGCCAGTCGCTGCAACGCCGGCCATGCCAGCGCCGTTTTCGGCATATTGCGCGACCAGCGCATATACATGGTCAACATTAAATCGGCAGCACTGAAAGTATCACCCAGCAGATAAGGGCCGCGCTGGCTCAACTGGTCATCAAGCTGCTGCCACACCGCCGAGATATTTTGTTGTAACTGCTGGCGCAACTCAGCCGGATATTGCTCGATACCAAGGTCAGCCGGATAAAACCACAAGCGAAATTGCGGAGCCAGATTATTGGTTAAAAACATAATATGTTGTAAAAACAAGCCGCGGTCACTACTTCCTGGGAGAGGCGCCAGTTGCTGATGTTTCTCTGTCAGATAAAGCAAAATGGCTGCAGATTCATACAAAGTCACTGCGCCGTCGACTAAGACCGGCACCCGGCCTTGTTGATTCAATCGCAGAAACTCAGCTGATTTTTGTTGATTGGTGGCAAAGTCGAGCAGGATAAGTTCAACCGGTTGGTTGAGCTCAATAAGTAACTGATGGATGACCATACTGGCAGTGCCAGGCGCGTAAAACAGTTTATACATGGTCAAGGCTTCCATAGCAGTCGATGAGTCTATTCTTGCCGAAGCCAATCTTAATGTAAAGCCGCTGATAAGATTTTAAATCAGCAATTATAAGTAATTGAATTTAAATAATTATGATCTGATTTTAGTTGAATTTATTAATTTCGAATAATTTGTCACGAATTTTCCAGAATCGACCGTCTTTTTGTGCGATCACCACGGCCGGTGGCTGTAAGCGGTGTAACAGGGCATCCAGTTGCGGCACTGTGTTTGCTTTAAAGGGCCTGTGACGGTCAGCGATAAAGGGAGGCAGCACCTGAGCGCACAGTCGTTGGATCTGGCTGCGACTGTTGATACGAAAAAATTCCTGTAAATGCTGACCTTCAGCATCCAGATACCGCAGTCGCAGCCTTGGCTGGCCTTGAGCATCGGATTCGGTTTCTGCTTCAAGCCGGTTCGGATATAAAATCAGCGCATCTTTGAGCTTCAGCGCATCCTGCAGTTTTTTGTCCGGATCGACCAATACCAGGCCACAGGCGCTGCAACTGCGTGCGGCGATATCATGTTCAGTGCCACATTCCGGGCAGAAGCGGGCTTTAAATCGAAAACCGCAGGGCACTGGCTGTTTTTGCTCGTCCAGACGCATGCCCTGACATTGCCGGCCATAGTGTTCCAGCACCAGCCCGTCCGGGTTTTGTTTACCCCAGAACTGATTCGGATACTGGCATAGTGGGCAAGGCACTGTCACTTGTACTGATTGGCTGTCCGGCGGCGGTGGTCCAGGGTCATTGCTGTATAAATCGTATAAATTACCTGCGTAATCCAGCACCAGGCAATCAGTTTTGCCCGGGGATAGACGCAGACCACGACCAACAATTTGCTGGTATAGGCTTAAAGACTCGGTAGGCCGTAAAATTGCGATGAGGTCAACATGTGGCGCATCAAAACCAGTGGTTAGCACTGCGACATTGACCAGATACTTCAGCTGCTGTTGCTTGAATCGCTCCAGCAAGGCTGCACGCTCAGTCGACGGCGTGGCTGAAAGAATCAATGCACTTTCAGCGGGCGGTAATAATGCTAGGATCTCCCGGGCATGCGCGCTGGTCGCGGCAAAAATCATCACGCCACGGCGGTTTTGGGCGTATTGCTGCACTTGCGCGATGATTTGCGGCGTCACTCTTTTGTAGTGATTAATCACCTGATTGAGTTCTGCCTCGCGAAAATGGCCGTTGTTGGCAGGTTTCAGGCCGGTAAAATCGTAGCTCAGCACCGCGCAGTCGAGCCGGTTTGGCGGTGTCAGATACTGGCGCTGCAGCAGGACCCGAATGGACAGTTCAAAAATGCACCAGCGGAAAAAGCAGTCTGCATCACCGCGCACGGTGCCCTGATAATGAAACTGATAAATAAAACCTTGCCCAAGCCGGTAAGGTGTAGCGGTGAGTCCGAGCACTTTTAAACCGGCATTTTGTAGTTGCAGGTGGCTAATCACAGTGCGGTAACTGCTATCTGCTGAGAGCGGCACACGATGACATTCGTCGATAATCAGTAAACTGAACTCATCACAAAAATCAGCGAGATTGCGGCTGACGGATTGTACTGAGGCGAAAATCACCTGCTGGCTGGTTTGTTTCAGGCCAAGTCCGGCCGCATAGATGCCACCCTCAAGACCATAACTTTGGTATTTCTGCTGATTTTGGCTGACCAGTTCTTTGACATGGGTCAGTACCAGCACCCGGCCACGCGCGAGCCGCGCCAGTTCTGCAATGACCAGACTTTTTCCTGCGCCGGTCGGTAGTACCAACACGGCCGGGTCGGACAGCCGGCGGAAATACTGCAGTACGGCAGTCACGGCCTGCTGCTGATAGTCGCGAAGCTGAAAGCGTAACGCCGGGCGGAGAGTTTTCCCAGCAGGCGCGACCGGCACAGACGTCGTCTGTGCGGGCCCGGCTGTTTCTGACATGGCTGCAGCGCGGGCTGCGCTGTTGTTCTGATCGGTCACAAATTAATTCAGGCCTTTGTGGCTGAACGCAATGGCTTTGTCGGCAACAAATCCGGCTTTAATACCTTTTTGCTCGTCACCCCAGACACAACTGCGGGTTCCAATGACTTCTTCACAGCTGTTGGCGTCACCGATAATGGCGGTCACTTCCTGATAACTCATGCCGACTTTGAGCTGGTTATAATTTTCCATCGACAATTTGCCGCAGGCGGCTAATAACAATAGCGCGGCTAACGGAATTAATTTCTTCATGGACTGACTCCTTCGCCTGCAGCAGGCGTAGCGGGTGGGGTAAAACGGCGGATTTGCAAAATCAGACCAAAACGCGGATGGTCGAGATAATGAATTTCGCCGAGTAATAAACGCACACTATCTTTGACATAAAAAGTGTTCAGACGCTCAATGTTATTGGCATCTGTGACCAGCTGTCGCAGATTAAATTCAGTATCTGCAAACAGCATACGCTCATTGTATGGCTGAATGATGCCGTCTAACTGCCAGACCTGCTGCGGCAAACCGTGCACGGCCAGTGCCTGCTCGTCGCGGCTGAGCTGCTGTGCCTGCTGCAATTGTTGATAGGTTTGCTCAATGGCGGCTTGCAGATTCGGCGTCGCCGCAAGGATATCGCTTTGTTCGGTCTTCAACAGTCCCTGATAGTTAAATTTCGGGCTGAAACGCTGGCCGGCAAAAAAACGCAGGCTGGTACTGCGGCGTTTCACGCCCAGCGACTGACGCCAGGCGGTATGTAATAACAATTTATGGCCTGCTCTGTGGCCAAGTTGCCAGGCCAGGTCTTTGAGCTGAAATGTGGTGTCGTCCAGCAGATAAGGCGTTGCCTGGTGCTGCTGCGGTACATTTGGTTGCGGTACAGTTGGCTGCGGTATCACCGGTAAAAGGCTAGGGCCGTCGACCTGACTGTCCTCATCTGTAGCCAATAGATGTGGGCCTTTGACGGTGACAACTTGTGGCTGGTTGCGGCGGCAGCTGAGCGGCCATTGCAGCAAGGGTTCGGCCGGGAATACACCAACGTATTGTTGTAGCTGTTGCTCAGCCAATTGAATTTCATCAAACCAGGGCTGCGGCTCCAAACCGGCCAAACGGTCTTCTGCCGCCAGCAAGCTTTCGCTTTTTTCCTGACAAGCAGGCAAAGCGCTTTGCAGTGCGCGGATATCCGGCTGATACAGAGGCTTCAGTAAATCCAGGCTGCGATGCACCGGGATAGCGACGACGCGTTGCTCAAATTTTTCCAGGGTGCTGCTTAATGTTCCGCGTTCAAAGGCTATCAGCTCAATCTCAAACCAAGGATCACTGTTAGCCTGACTGAGGCTGGTTTGTGCCTGTGCAGAGATTGCTGCACAAAAACCAAGGCCAGCCAAAGTAAAACTGACAACAAGGCGACTTAACAAAGTTCTGTTCATGGTCCACTTCACTGACTGTTGGCCTGAAAATCGGCCAGCATCGTTTTTAATAAGGCCAGCCGCTCAGTGCTGCCCGGGGTTTCAATATTAAAGCGCAGCTTCTGGCCGCCTTCGAGTTTATAAATGCGCGACTGCGTCTGAATGAGCCGGATAATATAAGCCGGTGCCACTTTGGTACGCTCAGCAAATTCAACTAAGCCGCCTTTGGCATTCATCTCAATGCGCCGGATACCAAGCTGCTGCGCGACCTGCCGCGCCTGGGTCAGCGCGACCAGATGTTTGGCAGCGTCCGGTAACAGGCCAAAACGGTCAATCAGTTCAACTTGAATTTCATCCAGTTCCTGCGCATCTTTGCAACTGGCGAGGCGTTTGTAAAAGGATAAGCGCAGGCTGACGTCCGGAATAAACTTATCGGGTAGCAGCGCCGGAATTTTTAAATCCAGTTCGGTTTGCTGGCTCAGCATCATGTCGAGACTCGGCTCACGGCCTTCTTTGAGCGCCTGCACGGCTTCTTCCAGCATTTCCATATATAGCGTAAAACCAACCGATTCAATCTGACCGCTTTGGTCATCGCCGAGCAGTTCGCCGGCACCGCGGATCTCTAAATCGTGACTGGCAAGAGCAAAACCAGCCCCCAAATCTTCCAGACTTGAAATGGCTTCGAGGCGTTTTTGCGCGTCCACCGTTAACCGTTTCGGTGGTGGCGTCAGCAAATAGGCATAGGCCTGATGGTGTGAACGGCCGACGCGGCCACGCAGCTGGTGCAGCTGAGCCAGACCAAAATTATCAGCACGGTTGATAATGATGGTGTTCGCGGTCGGCACGTCAATACCGGTTTCAATGATGGTGGAACACAATAGCAGGTTAAAGCGCTGATGGTAAAAATCGGCCATCACCCGTTCCAGTTCGCGCTCCGGCATCTGGCCATGGGCAATGCCAATGATGGCTTCCGGCACCAGGGTTTGTAAGTCCGTAGCGGTTTTTTCAATACTGGCGACGTCGTTGTGCAGAAAATACACCTGACCGCCGCGCAGAATTTCCCTGAGCACCGCTTCGCGCACCAGACCGTTTTCATATTCACGGACAAAGGTTTTGACCGCGAGCCGCCGCGCTGGTGGTGTGGCGATGATGGATAAATCCCGCATGCCGGATAACGACATATTCAGCGTGCGCGGAATAGGGGTGGCGGTTAAGGTCAGAATGTCGATATTGGCGCGCAGTGCTTTGATTTTCTCTTTCTGCCGCACACCAAACCGGTGTTCTTCGTCGACGATTAAAAGCCCGAGTTCACGGAATTTAATATCGTCCTGCAGCAATTTATGCGTGCCAATCAGGATATCGACTTTACCGGCTTCGGCGTCGGCCAGAATGGCTTTTTGCTCTTTGGCACTGATAAAGCGTGATAACACTTCCACCCGTACTGGCCAGTTGGCGAAACGGTCGCGGAAATTTTCAAAATGTTGCTGCGCAAGCAGCGTGGTAGGCACCAGAATGGCGACCTGATGGCCGTCGTCGACCGCTACAAAGGCAGCGCGCATCGCGACTTCTGTTTTACCGAAGCCGACATCGCCACAGACCAGCCGGTCCATCGCACGAGGTGCCTGCATGTCGCTGAGCACTGCATTAATCGCATCGAGCTGGTCGGCGGTTTCTTCAAAGGGGAAACCATCGGCAAAACGAGAATAAGACTCGGCATTAATCTTAAAGCCATAGCCTTTTTGACTGGCGCGCAGCGCATAGACATCGAGCAATTCGGCCGCAACATCGCGGACTTTTTCTGCGGCTTTGCGCCGTGCTTTGTCCCAGGCGTCGTGACCGAGTTTGTGCAGCGGTGCATGTTCTGGCTCAGTGCCGGAATAACGGCTTAATAGATGCAGCGCCGACACCGGCACATACAGTTTGCTGCCGCCGGCATATTCGATAGTGACAAACTCCGCGACAATGCCGGCCGCTTCTAATACCTGTAAACCCAGATAACGCCCAACGCCATGCTGCAAATGCACAATCGGCTGACCAATAGATAACTCGGCCAGGCTGCGGATAATGGTTTCGCTGGAGATTTGCTGGCTGTGTTTACGCCGCCGGCGTTGACTGACTTTCTGGCCAAACAGTTCGTTTTCGCTGATGAGCGCCAGCGGCGCCGGTAAGCGCAACTCGACGCCTTGTTCCAGTGCGCCGACTGTGATGGCGACATCGGCGTCGCTGTGAAGCACCGCATGTAAATCCGGCAGTTGCGTTAACCGGATGCCGCTTTTGTTGAGTAGTTGCAGCAGGCTTTCGCGCCGGCCTTCGGATTCCACTAAAAAGACCGCACGGCCTTGTTGTTGTTTGATAGTGCCGAGATATTGTCTGAGCGCGCCCAGCGGCTCAGCCAGTTGATGATTGACGGTTAAATCCGGTAATTCAGTTGCTGGCGCATTGCTGCTGCCGGCTTTGACCGGCAACTCGGCGCGCGACAAACGGATGCGGCTATAGGCTTTTTGCAGGCCAAATAGCTCATCGACACTGAAATACAGCTCTTTTGGCTGCAGGATCGGCCGTAACAGGTCAATAGATCTGTCCTGATAGCGGTTTTGTACATCTTGCCAGAAGCGCTGCGCGCTGGCTTCCAAATCACCAAAAGCCAGAATGCGGGTGGCCGGGGGCAGATAAGAGAATAACGAGCCGGTATTTTCAGCAAACAGCGGCAGATAATATTCGATACCCGCGGGCAGCGCGCCACTGCTGACCTGCTGATACAGCGATTCTTTTTCATTGCGTTGCTGAAAACGTTCGCGGTAGCGGCTGCGAAAACGTTCGATGGCGGTTTTATCCAGCGGAAACTCATGCGCCGGTAATAGCTCGATGTGCTCCACTTGCGCCACAGTGCGTTGATTGTCCGGGTCAAAAGTGCGCAGACCGTCAATTTCATCGTCAAAAAAATCAATGCGATATGGCAGGGCGCTCCCCATCGGGTATAAGTCGAGCAAGGAACCACGCACTGAAAATTCGCCGTGTTGCATTACTTGTTCGACGGCGCGATAACCGGCCTGCACCAGCTGTGTGCGCAGGCTGCTTAAGTCCAGGCGCTGGCCTTTTTTCAGTAATAAACTTTGTTGCTGTAAATGATCAGGCGCGGTTAAGCGCAGCATCAGCGTACTGACTGGCACCAGTACCAGGCCATGACTGACGGTTGGCAATTGATACAAAGTGCGCAGGCGCTGCGAAATAATATCCTGATGCGGCGAAAACTGGTCGTACGGCAGGGTTTCCCAGTCGGGGAAGCTATGGACAGGAACCGACTGGCCTGATTTAGAGGCGGTAAAAAACACCGCCAGTTCCTGTTCCAGCCGCAGTGCCGTTGGTGTGTCCGGTACAATCAGCAGATACAACGCCGGTTGCTGTTGCACCAGTTCGCTGATCGCCATTGGCAATGCTGCACCGGTCAAATTGCCCCAGTGTAATAAATCGGTCGGTTGTTTAATTTGTGGCAGCGTTAACAAAGCCATCGGTGCAGGTTTCCGTGTCAAACATCTAAACTAGCGCCAGCGGTTGGGCTGGCAAATCACAAATGCCGGCATGAGCCGGTACGTTTCTGCTCAGGCCTGGCCTTGCTGCTGGCGCAGTTCCGCTTTGCGCTTGAGCTGACGCGACTGCTGATGCAGGCTGGCGCGCACTATCAGCTCACGGTCTTGTTCGCGGATGCGGGTGTAAGTGGTGCGGATACGGAATTTATCGCCGACAGGTTCAACCCCAATCACCCGCACCAGCGCAAAAACCGCGCCGTCACTATTGTCCATAAACATTTTCACTTCGAGCAGCGTGCCTTCGGTAAAAGCGGTTTCGTGATCAAAACACAGGGCAGAGCCGCCATAACTGTGACTGAAGTGGCGGCATTGCGGGTCATCCTGCTGCATCAAAATATATCGCATCATGCTGTCGATTTTGCGCGCCTGAATGCGCAGATAAACGGCCAGCTCTTCTGCCAGCTCACCGAGCCGGTTCAATGATTTCAGTGCTGATTGCTCTAACAAAACCTGTTCGCCAGCCATCAGAAAGGGTTCCGGGATCAGTCGTTCAAACTGCTGTTCATCCGGCTCTTCGCCAGCGAAAGGTTTTACGTTGATGCGAATGTCGTGTTCAATAATGAAATAATCGTTGTATTGCTCTTTCAACAGGTTCAGTTGTGTGGAGTCCATGCTGCACCGCGCTTGTAAGCGCCCCCGTTTATCTCTATGATTCCGCTACTTTATCACTTTGTATGGCTGAAGTCCTGAGAAAAGGATGCAAGTTCCTGTTTCATTATTCATAGGGTTACGTTACAGCCAGAGCCGTAAAGGTAATGCCTTCCTGTCGTTTATCACCTTGTTTTCAGTGGCCGGGATTTTTCTCGGTGTGCTGGCATTGACCGTGGTCAGTTCGGTGATGAATGGCTTTGAGGGCGAGCTGAAAAAACGTATTTTGGGTGTGATCCCGCATCTCATCGTGCAAAGCGCCGACACCACGCTGCCACAGCGTTTGTCACAGCAATTTCCGGCTATTGCCCAGGTCAGCCCGTTTTTGCAAAGCGAAGCGCTGATCCAATCCAGTAAAGACTTAACCGGTGCTATGTTGCAGGGCGTTGACGTCAATGCCTTGCCGACGTTTTTGCAGCAGTCGCTGCAGCAAGGCGACTGGCAGGAATTCGCCGCAAGCCGTTATCAGGTGGTGCTTGGCAGTGCACTTGCTGACAAACTGCGGGTGCGGCTCGGCCAGCAAATTCGTTTAATTTTACCAAACGGCGGCAGCTATACGCCGCTTGGCTGGATGCCGCGTCAGCGCAATTTTACTGTTGCCGGCATTTTTGATACCGGATCAGAGGTGGACAAAGTGGTGGTGCTCCTGCGTTTGCAGGACCTGCAGAAACTGACCGGCAACAAAGAAACTGCCTGGCGTATTAGCCTTAACGACGCGTTTTTAGCACCAGAGTTACAAACGGAGCTGAGTAAGCTGGATGGCATCAACGCCGTCACCGACTGGCGGCAAAGCCATGGCAAACTGTTTTCCGCCGTGGCGATGGAAAAAGCCATGATGTGGCTGATGTTGTTGCTGATCGTCGCGGTTGCCGCCTTTAACATCGTTTCCGCGCTGGTAATGATGGTGACTGAGAAACAACGCGAAGTGGCCATCTTAAAAACTCAGGGCATGACCAATCAGCAGCTGTTTTATGTGTTCGCAGCCCAGGGCATGAGCCACGGCGTGACCGGAGCATTGACAGGTGCTGTTGCCGGCGTGTTGTTAACGCTTAGCTTAAATGACTTGTTGGCACTGTTGGGCTTACAGCTGGTGCAGGGCCTGGCATTACCGGTCATTTTGCAGTGGAGCGATGTACTGCTGATCATGTTGTCAGCGGTGTTGCTAACGGCTCTGGCCGTGATATACCCGGCCTGGCGCGCAGTTCAGGTAGAACCTGCTGCAGTGCTGCGTGATGAATAAGTGCTGCATGACGAATAAGCGCTACACGATGACTAAAAGACAGGCAAAAAAATCATGATGTTACGCTGTGAGAATCTCTGTAAAAGTTACCGCGATGGCGCCCATGTCACGCCGGTGCTGCATCAGATCAATTTGCAGGTGCCGGCTGGCCAGATGGTGGCGATTGTCGGCAGCTCGGGTTCAGGTAAAAGTACCTTATTGCATATTCTCGGGACTTTAGACCAGGCCGATAGTGGTGAACTAATTCTCGCAGGCCAGAAAATTTCTGCATTAAATCCAACGCAAAAAGCGCAGCTGCGTAACCAGCAACTTGGGTTTATTTATCAGTTCCACCATCTGTTGATGGATTTTACCGCCGAAGAAAACGTCGCGATGCCGCTACTTATTCGCGGTGTGGCGCAAAGCGATGCGCTGAACAAAGCTCGCCAGATGTTAGAGCGGGTCGGTTTGGGGCATCGCCTGACCCACCGGCCTTCGGAATTGAGTGGCGGCGAGCGCCAGCGCGTCGCCATTGCCCGCGCTGTCGTGGGAGAGCCTTCGCTGATTCTGGCTGATGAACCGACCGGTAACCTCGACCACCAAACCGCGGAAAGCATCTATCAGCTGATGCGTGAACTTAATCGTGATTTGGGCACCAGCTTTATTGTGGTGACGCATGACCCGGACCTGGCGGCAAAACTCGACCGTCAGCTGTATATGCGTGATGGCAAATTAGGAGAGCTGCATGGCTAGCCTGTCCTGGCAGCTGGCACAGCGTTATCGCCATACCCGTTCCAGCAGCGCATTTATCCGTTTTATTGCCGCGTCTTCAACCTGGGGCATTGGTCTTGGCGTGGCTATTCTGATTTTGGCGTTGTCGGTGATGAATGGCTTTGAACAAGCACTGGAGCAAAAACTGCTCAATGTCATTCCGCATGTCGAGCTGCAGGCAGTGGATAAACCTATCGCCAACTGGCCGGCGAAATTACAGCATTTGAGCAATCAGCCCGGCGTTGTCGCCGCTGCGCCATATATCCGCACCGATGGTTTGCTGCGCGCTCAGGGTAAAGTTAAAGCCATTGCGGTCCGCGGCATCGATTTGGCTTATGAAAGCGGCATCAGTCAGCTCGACCAGTTTGTCAAAAGTGGTGTGTTGAGCGACCCCACAGCGCAGCAGGTGATTTTAGGCGAGGGCGTGGCGAAAGAACTCGGCGTCAAAGTCGGCGAACAAGTGCAGTTGATGCTGCCGGAGCTGACCGAACAGGGCGATTTAGCCGGCCAGAAAAACGTGCTGCTTGAAGTGATTGCCATCGTCGGTATCGGCGGACAGCTCGATTATCAGCAAATCTGGGTACAGCTTGATGCACTGGGTGACTGGCTGACCATGCCTCCTGGCTCTGTGCAGGGTTTTGCTTTTAAAATTCAGGATATTTTTCAGGCCGGAAATATGGCGCGGGAGCTTGGAAGTCAGGCCACTGACTATGTTTATATGCTGGACTGGTTCCGCACTCAGGGCCATCTGTATCAGGATATCCAGATGGTGCGCAGCATCTTATATCTGGTGTTGGCGCTGGTGATCTCTGTGGCCTGTTTTAACATCGTCGCGACGTTGGTGATGGCTGTGCGGGAAAAAGAAGCGGATATCGCCATTTTACTGACCATGGGTACAAAGCCTGCGGTGCTGGTACGCGCTTTTATCTGGCTGGGCTGGCTAAATGGGGTCAAAGGCACATTGTGGGGCGCACTGGCTGGACTTGTATTGGCCTGGCAGATTGAGAATGTATTTGGTCTGGTCTCCACACTGCTCGGGCGCAGTTTACTCGACCCTACCATCTATTTCATTGACACTTTGCCTGCGCAAATTCAGTGGCCGGATCTGGTGTTGACGGTGACTGTGGCACTGGTACTGAGCCTGCTGGCCACTATTTATCCGGCGCGCCGCGCCGCCCGGGTTGAGCCGGCACAAGTGCTGGGGCAGTATTAACTGCGTTTTGCAGCTTTGGCGCGGCGTTGGCGTATATGGAAATGCCAAATCCGCGCTGACAAAGGCCAGCTCAGAAGTGCCGATAACAGGCCCAACACCACAGAGCCGGTCAGCAGCGGCACCCCGACCTGATGCAATGAAGCGGCCAGCCATTGCCAGCTGGCTTCAAACTCAAAATCCAGCGCCGGCATCTGCAAAATCATCACACCAGCCTGATAACCGGCCACAATCAACAGCGGTAACGTCAGCGGATTATTCAACCACACCAGCCCAAGCGCCAGTGGCAGATGCGCTCCAAAGCGGATAGCCAGAGCCGCTGCCAGTAACATCTGGATGGGTAACGGCAGCCAGGCACAAAACAACCCGACAGCACAGGCGCGCTGTAAAGAACGGCGTCGCAGGCGCCATAACGCCGGCGAGTTTAATTTCGGGCCAAATTTTTGTAACCAGGCTTGCTGACGCAGTGTTTCTGCATCAGGCAGCTGCCAGAAACGGCGGGAAGCGGGTTTTACTTTCATCGGCCAGATTAAACCGCAGGTTTGTGCCGTTCGGCTCTTTTGCGCCAGGCACGGCGCACCGCAATGATCCAAAACCAGTCGATTAAAAACCACGCCGCAGTGGACACCATTGCGGCGAAAATCAGACTACCGACCAAAAACGGTTTACCCACCGAGTCGATACTGGCGATCAGCCACTCAAAAGTGGCGTGAAACTCCACATTTAACGGCGGCATGCCAAGCACCCAGGTACCGATGTTGTAGCAAATGTAAAAAATTGGTGCCATGGTGAAGGGGTTGGTCAGCCAGCATAATGCCACGGCGATCGGAATATTACAGCGAAAAATAATGGCGAGTGCGGCAGCTAAGACCGTCTGGCCCGGCATCGGCATCAAGGCGGCGAACAGGCCTGCAGCGAAAGCGCCGCGGGCAGATCGGCGGTGCAGATGCCACAGATTGCCGTCGTGCAGGAATTTGCCAAATATCTGCATCGATTTATGATTTCTGATCAGATCTGGATCTGGCAGGTATTTTTTAATAAAGTTCTTAGCCATTACATCTCATTAACCAAATTGAAACATGGAACGTTTTAGCTTTGGTGTGCTGGCCGCAGCGTTGCTGGCGTTGTGGCTGGAGCAATTACCGCCGTTACGTCCGCTGGCTTTGGTCTGCCTGCTTGCACTCTTGGTCGCGCCGCTGCTGCCGGCTTGGCTGCGGCGTTATCATGCCTGTATATGCGGCGCTCTGACTTATCTGCTTTGCCTGAGCTGGCAGCTGCAACAACATCAACACATTAGTACACAAGTTGTGGCCGAGCATACCACAGAAGTTTGTGGCCGAGTGGTCAGTCTGCCGCGTCAATTCGTCGAAAATAGTCGTTTTGTCTTGCAGTTCAGTGACGACTGCGCAGAAAAACCGCAAGTCGCCGCCGGCCGGTTGATCGAAGTGCGTTGGTACGCCGAAGCCGGCCAAACGCTTCCAGTTGTCAAAGCTGGCCAGCAGTGGCGTTTGCCGGTGAAATTCAAAGCCGTGCGTGGCCTCGCCAATCCGGGTAGTCCGTGGCGGGAAGCCAATGCGCTGGTCGATGGCGTCATAGCGGTTGCGACCTTACAAAGCCGCGCAACTGCAGTGCTGCTAACGGATACACCCAGTCTGCGTCAGCAGCTGGCCGACCGATTCGCCGCTTGCTGTCAGCAATATAAGGCTTATCCGCTATGGCTGGCGCTGACCATAGGTGACAGGCCGTTCAGTGATGAATTATGGCTTGGCGTGCAGCATGCGGGCATGGCGCACTTGCTGTCGATCTCCGGCATGCATATCGCGTTGTTATTTGGTTTGTGTTTACTGACGAAGCCGCTGTGGGCATGGCTTGGGTTGCCGCAGCCCTGGCGCAGCGCGACATTATGGGCCTTTGCCTTGTCAGTTGCCTGGGGTTACGCCATGCTGGCCGGCTTTGCTATTCCGACGCTACGCTCTGTGCTGACCTTGTCGTTGCTGGTATTGCTGCGACTGTGCTGGCGAAGGGTTTCGTTGTGGCAGCTCAGCTGGGTGCTCAGTGCAGTGTTACTGCTGATTTGGCCATTCTGGTTATTCAGTTTTAGTTTCTGGCTGTCGGCGCTGGCACTGGCGTTGTTGGCATTATTGGAATGGCAGCAACCACTCAGACCCGGCTTTTGGCCGCTGTGCCGGCGTTTTGCCAGCTTTCAGCTCGGTTTTAGCCTGTTGCTGTTGCCCGTGAGCTTATTGCTGTTTCAGGGCGCAGCGCCTTTTGCATTCTGGCTGAATTTATTATTGTTACCGCTGATGACGCTGTTGGGCATCCCAATCTTGTTAATGCTGTTTGGCTGGTTATGCCTGACTGATGCGGTGCCACTATTTGCTTGGCAATGGCTGGATTTGTTGTACTGGCCACTGCTGCAGGCGTTGCAATGGGCGGCTTTGGCTGATGGTTGGTGGAGTCTGCCGGCGCTGCCCTGGTATGGCGCTTTGTTGCTGATGCCGCCTTTGCTGCTAGGCTGGTTTTGCCGCGGCCGATGGCAGTGGGCGGCGCTGCCGCTGTTGTTGCCTATATTGCCGCTATTGTTTAGTGCCAGTGAGTCTGCCTCAGCAAAGGGGCTATTGTCAGAACAACCGCTGTATTTTCATCTGCTGGATGTCGGCCAGGGCAGCAGCGCACTGTTGCAACAGGGCGACCACGCGATTTTATTTGATCTTGGGCCTGCCTATGGTGCCGTCAGTGCCACCCGTCAGGTGGTGTTGCCATTTTTGCGCTACCTCGGTATCCGTCAGCTCGACTACGTGGTGGTGAGCCATGACGACAGCGACCACAGTGGCGACTGGCCGCTGTTGCGTTCACGATATCCAAAAGCCGTGCTGGTCAGCGATATCCGCCGGCTGGCTCCCAGATTTCACTGCATGGATTTGCCGCCGTTTTGGCGCGGTGTGCGGTTACAGGCGTTCAGAGCCAGTGCTTATCAGCCCGAGCCAGGCAACGAGGATTCCTGTGCTGTGCTGATTGATACCGGCCGCTACCGGTTGCTATTACCGGGGGATTTAGGCCGGCGCGAAATGACAGTTGCGAGTGCGATCACCCGGCAGTTTGCCGGCATCGATGTGCTGGTGCTTGGTCATCACGGTAGTAAAACTGCCAGTAGTCTGGCTTTTCTGCAGGCGTTACAGCCTAGGCTGGCAGTGGCCAGCAGTGGTTTTCAGAATCAGTTTGGTCATCCCGCAGCAGACACTCAGGCACGGCTGAGTCTGCTGCAAATTCCGCTACTCAACACCGCCGAA
Source organism: Rheinheimera texasensis DSM 17496 (assembly GCF_000711985.1). Lineage (GTDB taxonomy): Bacteria > Pseudomonadota > Gammaproteobacteria > Enterobacterales > Alteromonadaceae > Pararheinheimera > Pararheinheimera texasensis. Next base: position 48,106 of record NZ_KL544006.1, on the reverse strand, counting down.
AGTGGCGCTGTGCGGCTGCATCTGAGTGCTCAGGCATTACAATATGAGCAATACCGGCCGCGGCGGTTTGCGCGCTGGCTGGAAAAATAGCCGGGCAGATGCTGAAACCCGTTCATTAAACAGGTAGAATGCCGGGGTTTTGTTATTGTCAGGAAAGCTATTTTGACTGCTCCCCAGCCATCGACGACCGCTACATTCCGCCGCCTTATGCGATATATGAAACCGTATCGTGGCGGTTTTATCCTGGCGACTTTTGGCATGATTGGTTATGCCTTAATTGATGCCCTGTTTATTGCCAAATTTGGTGATTTTATTGACCGCGGCATCGCCGAAAAAGACTACGACTACCTTGCCATGATCCCACTGGCGTTGATCCTGATGTTTACCATCCGCGGGATCTTGAATTTTATCGCTACTTATTGCCTGCACTGGGCCGGCACCCATGTGGTGAAAGATTTGCGCCAGCAGTTGTTTGAACACATGATCAAGCTGCCGGTCAGCTACCATGACCAACACAGCACCGGCGAACTGATTTCCCGCATCACCTACGACGCCGAACAAATTAAACAGGCATCGAGTAAAGCACTGGCGGCTTTGCTGCACGAGGGTGCTCTGGTGATAGGTCTGGTTGCCGTGATGTTTTACAAAAGCTGGCAATTGTCGGCAATTTTCCTAATTATCACGCCGCTGATTGCCGTCATCGTCGCGGCCGTTTCCAGACGTTTCCGTGACATCAGCAAACGCATGCAATCCTCCATGGGCAATGTGACCAGCAGCTCTGAACAGATGCTCAATGGTCACAAAGTTATTCTGGCATTTGGCGGTGAGCAGCTGGAATCCGACCGTTTCGCCGGCGTCAATAACCAGAACCGGCAGCTTGATGTCAAACTCGAGTCCACCCGCGCTATGTCGGTATCGCTTATTCAGGTTATTGCCTCTTTTGCCGTGGCTTTTGTCGTCTATATGGCGAGTTTTCCTGAAATGCTTGAACAACTGACGCCGGGCATTTTTACTACCATCATCGTGTCGATGACGATGCTGTTAAAACCACTGAAGCAACTGACCACCATCAACGGCGAGTTCCAAAAAGGCATGGCGGCTGCGCAGTCGGTGTTTGCAGTGCTTGATCAACAACCGGAGCAAGACCATGGCACTGTGGAACTGGAAAACGTTCGGGGTGCTTTATCAGTTCAGAATCTGAATTTTCAGTACCCTGGCCATGAACAGCTGGTATTAAAAGACATCAATTTTGACGTCGAGCCAGGTCAGACGGTGGCGCTGGTGGGACGTTCCGGCAGCGGTAAAACGACTATTTCCAGTCTATTACCGCGTTTTTATGAAATCAGTCAGGGCGAGATCCTGCTCGATGGCCATCGGGTGCAGGACTGCAGGCTGAGTAGTTTACGACGGCAGATTGCGGTGGTATCACAGCAGGTGGTGCTGTTTAATGACACTATCGCCAACAATATTGCTTATGCCTACCGCGGTGAACTGAGCCGCGAACAGCTGGAACTTGTGGCTGAAAAAGCCCATGTGCTGGAATTTGCCCGTCAGTTGCCAGATGGGCTCGATACCATGATTGGTGAAAATGGCGTGATGTTATCCGGTGGCCAGCGCCAGCGTATCGCCATTGCCCGGGCCTTGTTAAAACAAGCGCCGGTATTGATTCTGGATGAAGCCACATCAGCTTTAGATACTGAATCTGAACGTAAAATTCAGGCTGCATTGGATGAATTGCTGAAAAACCGCACCAGCATCGTCATCGCGCACCGGCTGTCGACCATTGAAAAAGCGGATTTAATTCTGGTGATGGATCAGGGCCGCATTGTCGAGCGTGGTACCCATCAAAGCCTGCTGGCGCAAGACGGCTATTATGCCAGTTTGTATAAAATGCAGTTTGGGGACAGTGCTTGAACGCATTAGAGCGCAGCTGGTATCAAAAATTCGGCTGGAGCTGGTTGTTACTGCCGCTTAGTCTGTTGTTTGGATTCCTCAGCGCCGCTCGCCGGTTGGTCTTTCGCTTAGGCCTAAAAACGCCGCAGCGTTTGCGGGTGCCGGTGGTGGTGGTCGGCAATATCAGCGTCGGCGGCACTGGCAAAACGCCGGTCACCCTGCGCTTGTGCGAATTGTTGCAGGCGCATGGCTGGCGGCCCGGCATTATCAGCCGGGGTTATGGTGTAAAACTGAATGCTCCGCGCCTGGTCAAGCCGGACGACAGCCCAAGCCAGTGCGGTGACGAACCTGTGTTGCTGGCGCGGCGCTCTGGATGTCCTGTGGTGATTTTTCCGGACCGGGTGCAAGGTGGTGAATTTTTGCTGGCCACGACGGATTGCAATATCGTCATCTGCGACGATGGTCTGCAGCATTATGCGCTGGAACGTGACCTTGAAATTATCCTGATTGACGCCAGTCGTGGCATTGGTAATGGGTTGCTGTTGCCCGCCGGGCCATTACGGGAGGGCGCCTGGCGGCTGGCGCAGGCTGATGTGGTGCTCAGCAACGGTGGGCAGGACGCGCCATTGTCTGGCCAGGTTCGTGGCAATTTTCATTTGCAACCCGGTGTGCCAAAGCCGCTGCAACATGCTGACGCGGCGCTTGATAGCACCGCATCGCTGCAGTTGGTCAGCGGTATTGGTAATCCGCAGCGTTTTGCGGCGACAGTGCAAAAAGCCGGCTTTCAGCTGGCAGGGCAACACTGGTTTGCCGACCATCATGCGTTTACAGCGGCTGACCTGGCATCTATCCCAACACCGTTACTGATGACTGAAAAAGACGCGGTGAAGTGTCAGGCTTTTGCCAAACCGGGCTGGTTTTATCTGCCGGTGCAGGCGGTACTGCCAGCTGATGTGGAACATTATATTCTTGAGCGTCTGCGCAAGACGCATTAATCCGGCAGCGAACGGCTGTCGTGGGGAGATTTGATGGCATTTAATATTGCGTTACTGGACATCATTGCCTGTCCTTTGTGTAAAGGCCGGCTGAAGCTGGATAAAGAGCAGCAGCGGCTGATTTGTACTTTTGACCGGCTGGCGTATCCGGTGAAGCAGGATATTCCGGTATTGCTGGCCACTGAATCGACTGAACTGAGCGCAGATGAGGCTGAACTATGGCGTTCGTAGTGGTGATCCCGGCGCGCTACGCCAGTAGCCGCTTGCCCGGCAAGCCGCTGGCTGACATCGCCGGTAAAACCATGATTGAACGGGTCTGGAGACAAGCCTGTTTAAGTGGTGCCAGCCGGGTGGTGATTGCCACCGACGATGCGCGGGTTGAAGCGGCGGCGACAGCTTTTGGCGCTGAAGTGGTGATGACCTCAACAAACCACAATTCCGGCACCGAACGTCTGGCCGAAGTGGTCCAATTATTAGCGCTGACACCCGGGCAGGTGGTGGTCAATGTGCAGGGTGATGAGCCCTTTATTCCGCCGGCCATTATTGCGCAAGTTGCGCAGAATCTGGCAGGGCAGCATAAAGCGCGGATGGCGACCTTGTCAGTGCCGCTTGAACATCAGGACGATGTCAGCAATCCCAATGTGGTGAAAGTGGTATGTGACAAAGACGGTTATGCGCTGTATTTCAGCCGCGCCACTGTGCCATATGACCGCGATGGCGCTTTTAGCGCGGACTTTAGCCGTATCTATCGCCGTCACATCGGCATTTATGCTTACCGCGCTGGTTTTATTCAGGATTATGTACGTTGGCCGGTTTCTGAACTGGAACAGATTGAATGTTTAGAGCAGCTGCGGGTGCTGTGGCAGGGCGAAGCCATTCATGTTGATACGGCACTGGAAATCCCTGCGCTTGGCGTGGATACGCCAGCTGATTTAGAAAAAGCCCGTACTGTCGCGCTTGCGGCCGGCGTTTAAGCATGTCGATGCCCGTGACGCAAAGTTTTCATCTGCTATTTCGCCACGCCGATTTTGTGCTGGTCGACAAAGCGGCCGGCGTCAGCTTTCACTCCGAAGATGGCCCGGGTCTGGTCGTTGCGGTCGAACAAGCGCTGGGGCAAAAGCTTTATGCAGTGCACCGGCTGGATAAAGTCACTTCGGGCTTGTTGCTGCTGGCAACTTCATCAGCAGCTGCCGCGCGTTTTACTACGCTGTTTAGCGAACGTTTGATAGATAAATATTATCTGGCGTTGTCGCTTACCAGACCCAAGCAAAAACAGGGCTGGGTCAAAGGCGATATGCAACCGGCACGGCGCGGTGCTTATAAACTTTGTGCAAGCGTGACAGATCCGGCGCTGACTTATTTCATGTCTGCAGGGTTTGACGGCGCGAATACCGGTTTACCTGAAGGTGCCAGGGCGTTTCTGTTAAAGCCTTACAGCGGTAAAACTCATCAATTACGCGTCGCGCTGAAATCGCAGGGCGCCGCTATCGCCGGCGATGCTTTGTATCAGGGGGCGCCGGCCGATCGGGTGTATTTACACGCTTATGCGCTACGTTTTGACTGGTTGGGCGAGAGTTATCAGTTTGTTTGTCCTCCGACTCAAGGTGACTGGTTTGTGGCCGCGGCGCTGCAACAAAAAATCGTGACTGACTGGGCAGCGCCCTGGATGCTTGCTTTCCCGCAGCTCAAGCAGCAGTCGCAAAAACTCAAGTTAAATGAAAAGGATGCGTCTGTCGAAGCGCCTCCTGCGCAAGAGATATACGATGTCTGATTATCAATTAAGGTTTGCCGGTATTGGCCGGCTCTACGGCGCAGTCGCACTGGAAGCGTTTGCCAAAGCCCATGTTTGTGTGGTCGGCATCGGTGGTGTTGGCAGTTGGGTAGCCGAAGCGCTGGCGCGCTCCGGCATTGGCACATTGACTTTGATTGATTTGGACGATGTCTGTATCAGCAATACCAACCGGCAAATTCATGCGTTAAAAAGTACCGTTGGCCAGGACAAAGTTGCAGTGATGGCCGCACGTATCCGCGATATTAATCCGGAATGTGTGGTGCATCAGGTAGAAGATTTCGTCGCCGCGGATAATTTATTCACCCTGATGCGGCCTGAATTTAGCTATGTGGTCGATTGTATTGATTCGATTAAAGCCAAAACCAGCCTCATCGCGCACTGCAAACGCAATAAAATCCCGTTAGTGACTATTGGGGGCGCTGGTGGCCAGCTCGACCCGACGCAAGTGCAGCTAACTGACTTAAGCCAAACTATCAATGACCCGTTGTTGGCCAAAGTGCGGAATAACTTGCGCCGTGACTACAACTACAGCCGCACACCGAAACGAAAATTTGGCATTGATGCGGTGTATTCCACTGAGCAGCTGCGTTATCCCAAGCCCGATGGCACTGTGTGTCAGGCGAAGCAAGCCAGTGACGGTGCAATGCGGTTGGACTGTAGCGGTGGTTTTGGTGCTGTGACAGTGGTCACAGGTACTTTTGCTTTTGTTGCAGCCGGCAGGGTGCTGAAAAAACTGGCTGAGCGCGCGGACCTGGCTGAAAAGACACGGCAACAAGCTAACGCGTAGCCGGCAGCCGGCTTATAACACTTGTTTGATTTGTCTGATGACTGCCGCCACGCCGTTATTGCGTGACGGCGATAAGCCTTGTGCCAGCCCCAGCTGCTGGTAAAGCGCCTCGAACTCAACATCCCGTAATTGCACCTGCGACAGGCCATTCAGTTGACTGAGCAGCGCTGCGATAACGCCTTTAATGATGCGGGCATCGCTGTCAAAACCCCAATAATGCTGACCGTCCTGCTGTTGATGACAAAGCCAGGCGGCAGATTCACAGCCAGCAACCAGCAATTCATCGCGTTTCAACGCGTCTGGCAGTGGCGGCAACGTTTTACCCAGCTGCATCAGCAAGCGGTATTTTTGTTGCCAGTCGCGGCTTTGGCAGATGTCGGCATAGATACTGGCCTGACTTTGCATAAATTCAATTTGCTGCTGCATCAGAATAACTCCACGGCTTGTGTCAGCGCCGCAAGCGCCAGGTCCACCTCATCTTCTGTGTTGTAAGCGGCCAGCGATAAACGCACGGCGCCGCTTTGCTGCAGGGCGGCAAACAGCGGCATGGCGCAATGGCTGCCGGCGCGCACGGCGATTTTTTGCTGGTCGAGCAGGGTGGCAAGGTCGGCCGGATGCTCGCCCGGCAACACCAGACTGACAATGCCGGCATTGTCCTCAAGGCCTGATAACAGCTGCAGGCCGGGAATTTGCTGGCAACCCAGATATAAACGCTTGAGCAGATGTTGTTTATACTGTTGCAGCGTCACTAAATCAAAGCGCTGTAAAAACTCCACCGCTGCGGCAAGACCCAAGGCGCCGGCGATGTTCGGCGTGCCGGCTTCTAAGCGATATGGCAGGTCATTCAGCTCTGTGCCGGTGAAACTGACTTTTTTAATCATTTCACCACCGTACAGCAGCGGCCGCAGCAGTTCGAGCGCGGCTGTTTTGCCATATAAAGCGCCAATGCCAGTTGGGCCATAGAGTTTATGGCCGGAAAACAGATAAAAATCACAATCGATTTGTGCCAGATTAACCGGCCCCATGCTCACGCCCTGGGCGCCGTCAACAACAGTCAGCGCACCGATAGCCTTTGCCGCGGCAACCATGACTTCAACCGGCTGAATATGGCCAAGACCATTGCTGACATGGCTGAGACTCACCACCTTAGGTTTTTTCTCAAGTAACTGATGAAATGTGACAAGATCAAGCCGGTGTTCGCTATCGAGCGGCACAACATCAATAAACACGCCGAAGCGTTCACAATGAAATTGCCAGGGTACTATGTTGGCGTGATGTTCGAGCGCGCTCAGCAAGATACGGTCACCCGGTTGCAGCACAGTACCCATCAAGCCAAAAGCCAGTTGATTCAGGCCTGCAGTGGTACCGGAGGTCCAGATCAGCTGGCTGTTTGCGGCAGGCCGCAGAAATTGGTGCACTGTGGTACGAGCTTGTTCAAAAGCACTGGTCGCTTGTTGTGCGAGTCCATGCGCCGCCCGGTGCACATTGCTGTTTTCTTGCTGATAAAACGCCAATTCTCTTGCGATGACCGCCTTTGGCTTGTGCGTGGTGGCGGCATTATCCAGATAGACCCAATCCGGATGAGCGGCAAAAAACGGGAAATGGGCGCGAAAATCTGCGGCAGTTAACATCCAAGGCACCATAAAGTCTGAACCATTGCGCCAGTATCAGCGCTGGCGCGGGATTTTGCCCTGTTTTATCAGCAGCAGCAATTCACCCAATAAAAAAAGCGCCGGGCTGGCGCTTTTTTCCTGTGAACAAGCCTGGCGGTATTAAGAACGCAGCGCTTTTTTCACATAATCGCGTTGGGTGTAACCGGTGTACAGCTGACGTGGACGGCCGATTTTGTGGCCTTTATCGGACAGCATTTCGTCCCAGTGTGAGATCCAGCCAACAGTGCGTGACATGGCGAAAATCACCGTGAACATGCTGGTTGGAATGCCAATGGCCTTCAGGATAATACCTGAGTAGAAATCGACGTTCGGGTACAGTTTCTTCTCGATGAAGTACGGGTCTGACAGCGCGATACGCTCCAGCTCCATTGCCACGTCCAGCAGTGGGTCTTTGATGTTCAGCTCTTTTAACACTTCATGGCAGGTCTCACGCATCACTTTGGCGCGCGGGTCAAAGTTTTTATAGACGCGGTGACCAAAGCCCATCAGGCGGAACGAGTCGTTTTTGTCTTTCGCGCGAGCAACGAATTCAGGGATACGCTCGACTGAACCAATTTCCTGCAACATCACCAGACAAGCTTCGTTGGCGCCACCGTGTGCCGGGCCCCACAGTGAAGCAATACCGGCCGCGATACAGGCATAAGGGTTGGCACCTGAGGAGCCAGCCAGACGCACTGTTGAAGTTGAAGCGTTTTGCTCGTGGTCCGCGTGCAGCATAAAAATGCGGTCCATCGCTTTGGCGACGATTGGGCTCACTTTGTATTCTTCTGCCGGCACTGAGAACATCATATGCAGGAAGTTTTCTGCGTAGCTCAGTTCATTGCGAGGATAAACGAACGGCTGACCGATAGTGTATTTGTAAGCCATAGCTGCAATAGTTGGCAGCTTGGCGATCAGGCGGTGGGCAGAACGTTTACGCTGCTCCGGGTCATTGACGTTCAAATCTGAGTGGTAGAACGAAGACATAGCGCCAACCACACCACACAGCATTGCCATTGGGTGAGCATCGACACGGAAGCCCTGGAAGAAAGACGCCAGTTTTTCATGCACCATAGTATGACGGGTGATGACATGGCGGAAATGTTTGTATTGCTCGGCGGAAGGCAGCTCGCCTTCCAGTAACAGGTAACAGGTTTCTAAATAATCAGATTCAACGGCCAGCTGTTCAATCGGGTAGCCGCGGTGCAACAATACACCGTTGTCGCCGTCGATATAAGTGATTTTTGATTCACAAGAGCCAGTCGACATAAAACCCGGGTCAAATGTGAAATAACCTTGTTGACCCAAAGCACGCACGTCGATCACATCAGTTCCCGCAGTGCCGGCGTAGATAGGCAACTCAAACGGCGCCAGACCTTCGATGTGCACGACAGCTTTTTTATCGGCCATTGGATTTCTCCTGTGTTGTTATTGGTTTAAATCTGCTGCGAATTCTTATTCTACCCGTAACTAGGGCACCAAAGTCAATTTTAATGCGCTGGCGGTTAATAAGTATTCGACTCTAGTCGTATTGTGTTCAGCGCGCGAACCGTTAATGTAGTGGCCGCAGAATTTCTTCAGTAAAAAGAAACATAAATTGTAATCCGGGGTTGTGAAATATATACTGTCGCGGGTTCGAAATCAGTTCACCGATAGATAGAAAAATAAAAGGCTGAACCACTTAGGGTGAAGGCCAGTATATCCGTTGGGTGTTGACTGTTTATGCAGCAACGATAATGACAACAAAGCCCGCAAAGGGCGTTCATGGGCAAGAAACTGTGAAAAAGCAAAGACCTGTAAATCTCGATCTAACCACTATATCCATGCCTCCTACGGCGAAAGCCTCCATCCTGCATCGTGTCACCGGCGTTGCCATGTTCTTCGCACTGGTGTTTGTGATTTGGGCTTGGGCCGTTTCTTTATCTTCACCTGAAGGTTTTGCCACTGTGAAAGAAGTGATGACATCATTCATCGCTAAATTCATCGCCTGGGGCACGCTGACAGTGTTGTCTTACCATATCATCGGCGGTATTCGTCACCTGATCATGGATATGGGTCACTGGGAAGAATTAGAGTCTGGCAACGCCAGTGCCAAAGCGGCCATTGGCCTGTGGCTGGTTGTTGCAGTATTAGCTGGAGTCTGGTTATGGTTCTGAATCAAGCATCTTTAAAGCGTGATGGTGTGCAGGATTATGTGTCTCTGCGCGCAACCGCGATTATCCTGACGTTATACACGTTATTTATTCTTGGCTTTTTCCTGATCACGCCTGAAGTGACTTACGATGTCTGGAAAGCATTGTTTTCTAATCTGTTAGTCAAAGCATTCACCTTACTGGCGCTGGTTTGTATCGCAGTTCACACCAAAATTGGTCTGTGGCAGGTGCTGACCGACTATGTCAAATGCGCCCGTACCCGCGCTGTGCTGCAATTCTTTCTGTACACGCTGGCATTTGGTTATGTGGCTGTTGGCCTGTTTGTTATGTGGGGTGCTTAATTGAATATTCCAGTTCGCGAATTTGATGCCGTGGTGATCGGCGCTGGTGGTGCCGGTATGCGCGCCGCTCTGCAAATCACTGAATCAGGCCTGACCTGTGCTTTATTATCCAAAGTGTTCCCAACCCGTTCGCACACTGTATCTGCTCAGGGCGGTATCACAGTAGCGCTGGGGAACTCACACCCGGACAACTGGGAATGGCACATGTTTGATACCGTCAAAGGTTCCGACTATATCGGTGACCAGGACGCGATTGAATACATGTGTAAAACCGGCCCTGAAGCCATTACAGAGCTGGAAAACATGGGTTTACCATTCTCACGTTTTGAGAATGGCCGTGTTTATCAGCGTCCGTTTGGTGGTCAGTCGAAGAATTTCGGTGGCGAGCAAGCCGCCCGTACTGCAGCTGCTGCCGACCGTACCGGTCACGCTTTATTGCACCTGCTGTATCAGCAAAACGTCAAAAACAAAACTCAGGTTTTCTCTGAGTGGTATGCGCTGGATCTGGTGAAAAACCAGGACGGTGCAGTGGTGGGTTGTACCGCGATTGATATCGAAAGCGGCGAAGTGGTCTACTTCAAATCACGCGCTGTAGTATTAGCCACTGGTGGCGCCGGCCGTATTTTCGCATCTACGACTAATGCCCACATCAATACCGGTGACGGTGTTGGTATGGCGCTGCGTGCTGGCGTGCCAATGCAAGATATGGAAATGTGGCAGTTCCACCCAACCGGTATCGCCGGTGCCGGTGTACTGGTTACAGAAGGCTGTCGTGGCGAAGGCGGTTACCTGCTGAATAAAGACGGTGAACGTTTCATGGAACGTTATGCACCTAACGCCAAAGATTTAGCCGGTCGTGACGTCGTTGCCCGTTCAATGATGACGGAAATCCGCGAAGGCCGTGGCTGTGATGGTCCGTGGGGCCCGCACATCAAGCTGAAATTGGACCACCTCGGTGAAGAAGTGCTGGAAAGCCGCTTACCAGGCATCTGTGAACTGTCGCGCACCTTCGCGCACGTTGATCCGGTGAAAGAACCTATTCCGGTTATTCCTACCTGTCACTACATGATGGGTGGCGTGCCAACCAACGTCCACGGTCAGGCGTTACGTCCGACTGCTGATGGTCGCGAAGAAGTGATCCCGGGCTTATTTGCCTGTGGTGAAATCGCTTGTGTATCTGTACACGGCGCGAACCGCTTAGGCGGTAACTCATTGTTAGACTTAGTTGTATTTGGCCGCGCAACCGGCCTGCATCTGGGTGAAGCCCTGGCTGCCACTGCTGAGTATCGTCAGGCGTCTGATTCTGATCTGGAAGCATCGTTATCCCGTTTTAACCGGTGGGAAAGCTCGAAACCAGGTCAGGGTGAAGACCCAGTGCAAATCAAAAAAGACCTGCAGCAATGCATGCAGCTGAACTTCTCGGTATTCCGTGAAGGTGCGGCGATGGCTGAAGGCTTAGAACAGTTAAAAGTGATCCGTGAGCGGCTGAAGTATGCCCGTCTGGACGACAAGAGCGCTGAGTTCAACACTCAACGTATCGAATGTCTGGAACTGGACAACCTGATGGAAACCGCATTCTCGACTGCAGTTGCTGCCAACTACAGAACCGAGAGCCGTGGTGCCCACGCTCGCTTTGACTTCCCGGACCGTGACGATGAAAACTGGTTATGCCACAGCGTCTACTCGCCGGAGACTGAGTCTATGTTTAAGCGGAAAGTGAATATGGAAACAAAATTCCGTCCGGCTTTCCCTCCTAAAGCCCGTACTTACTAAGAGGGATACAGAATGAAGAAGTTAGAATTCTCTATCTACCGCTACAACCCGGACGTCGATACCGCGCCACGGATGCAGGACTATGTTCTGGACAATCCGGAAGGCCGCGACATGATGGTGTTGGACGCGCTGTTGAAATTAAAAGAGCAAGACCCAACCTTATCGTTCCGTCGCAGCTGCCGTGAAGGTGTTTGCGGTTCAGACGGTCTGAACATGAATGGTAAAAACGGGCTGGCTTGTATCACGCCATTGTCTGCCTTAGGCAAAGGCAAAGGTGGCAAGCTGGTGATCCGTCCTTTACCGGGTCTGCCGGTGGTGCGTGACTTAGTCGTCGACATGTCACAGTTCTACACCCAGTACGAAAAAGTGAAGCCGTACCTGATCAACGACGATCTGCCGCCTGCCGGTGAATACCTGCAGTCGCCTGAACAACGCGAAAAGCTGGACGGCCTGTACGAGTGCATTCTGTGTGCTTGTTGTTCAACGTCATGCCCGTCGTTCTGGTGGAACCCGGACAAGTTCATCGGCCCGGCCGGTCTGTTGCACGCTTACCGTTTCCTGGCGGACAGTCGTGATACCGCGACTGAGCAGCGTCTGAACGACCTGGACGATGCATTCAGCGTATTCCGCTGCCACGGCATCATGAACTGTGTCAACGTATGTCCAAAAGGCCTGAATCCGACCAAAGCTATCGGTCAGATCAAGTCTATGCTGTTAAACCGGGCGCTGTAAGCGCCCGTCTGTTATCCGGCATTTGCTGTATTTTTCAGCAAATTGACGGAAAAGCTGAAAATATACCAACAGCCCGCTTGCGGGCTGTTTCTGTGAGTATAAAATACAGCCCGCTTTGGCGACTGGCTGTGCCCAGGAAAAAATAGTCATAAAGCCTGTAACCTGATTATTTTTTTGCTACTTTTTCCAGGTGCTTCGAGATAAGGGAACGTAAATGCACGAAGGTGTAATGAAGGCGTGGTTAGAGTCTTCTCATCTTGGCGGTGGCAACATGGCCTACGTTGATGAGCTCTATGAATCCTACTTAGCTGAACCAACCAGCGTTGGTGATGAATGGCGTGAGTTTTTCGCGAAGTTACCCCGTGTTGAGGGTGTCGAACTGGAATCCCGTCACTCGGATATCCGCCAACAGTTCGCCGAACTCGCCAAAAATAAACATCGTGAAGTAGTTGCCGTCCAGGGCAGCGGCGACAGCCGTCAGGTCAAAGTCCTGCAACTGATCAATGCATACCGCTTCCGCGGTCATCAGCATGCCAAGCTCGACCCGCTTGAACTGTGGAAACGCCCACGGGTTCGTGATCTCGAATTATCCTACCATGACTTAAGTCAGGCAGATTTTGATACTGAGTTTAATGTCGGCTCTTTTGTCGCCGGCAGCGAAACAATGAAACTCGGTGATTTAGTGCAGGCGCTGGAAACCACTTACTGTGGTTCTATCGGTGCTGAATATATGCACATTGTGTCTACTGACGAAAAACGCTGGATCCAGCAACGCCTTGAAGGCGTGCGTTCTACGCCGAATTATGACAAAGCCACCAAAGCGCAGATTTTAAAAGGTCTGGTTGCTGCTGATGGTCTTGAGCGTTATTTATCCGCCAAATTCCCGGGCGCCAAACGGTTTGGCCTGGAAGGCGGCGACGCCATGGTGCCAATGCTCAAAGCAATGATCCACCGCGCCGGTGAACAGGGCGCCAAAGACTGTGTGATTGGGATGGCCCACCGCGGTCGTCTGAATACACTGGTGAACGTCTTAGGCAAAAACCCTAGCAAATTGTTTGATGAATTTGCCGGTAAATACGAAGTCGTCGGTGCCGGTGACGTGAAATACCACATGGGTTTCTCGTCAGACTTTGCGACTCAGGGCGGTAACGTTCACCTGGCGCTGGCTTTTAACCCTTCGCATCTTGAAATCGTTAACCCGGTGGTGATGGGCTCAGTGCGCGCCCGTCTGGACCGTCGCGGTTGCACCGATGGCTCGCTGGCGCTGCCAATCACCATTCACGGTGACTCAGCCTTTGCTGGTCAGGGTGTAGTGGCTGAAACCTTCAATATCTCTCAGACCCGCGCCTTTAAGGTAGGTGGTTCTATCCGTCTGGTAATTAACAACCAGGTTGGTTTTACCACGTCGAACCCTGAAGATACCCGTTCTACTGAATACTGTACTGACATCGCCAAAATGGTGCAGGCGCCGATTTTCCACGTTAATGGTGATGACCCTGAAGCTGTAGTCTTCGTAGCGCAACTGGCTGTGGATTACCGCAACACCTTCAAACGGGACGTGGTGATTGACTTGGTTTGTTACCGTCGTAATGGTCACAACGAAGCGGACGAGCCGAATGCAACGCAGCCGCTGATGTACCAGAAAATCAAAAAACATCCGACACCACGTGAGTTGTATGCCGACAAACTGATCAAAGCCGGTCAGTTCAGCGCTGAAGAAGTGCAGGCTCTGGTTGACGGTTACCGCAACGCGCTGGACAACGGCGAGTGTGTGGTTGAAGAGTGGCGCCAGATGACTGAAGTTGCCGTCGACTGGACACCATACATCGGCCACGACTGGAATGCAGCCTACGATGCTTCGATGTCAGTTGCTGATTTAGTCGCGCTTGGCGAACAAGCCATTAAAGTGCCGGCTGAGCACGCTCTGCAACGTCAGGTAGGTAAGGTCTATGAAGATCGCGCGCTGATGCTCAAAGGCGAGAAGAAAATCGACTGGGGCTTTGCTGAAATTCTGGCGTACGCCTCTATCGTCGGCAACGGTTCACGCATTCGTATCGTTGGTCAGGATTCTGGCCGTGGTACTTTCTTCCACCGTCACGCCGTTTTACACAACCAAAACGATGCATCAACTTATACGCCACTGGAAAATATGAGCCCGAATCAGGGACCGTTCCAGGTGTATGACTCTGCATTATCAGAAGAAGCGGTGTTGGCATTTGAATACGGTTATGCGACGACAGAACCTCGCGCCTTAGTGATTTGGGAAGGTCAGTTCGGCGATTTCGCCAACGGCGCTCAGGTGGTGATCGACCAGTTCTTGAGTTCTGGTGAACAGAAGTGGGGCCGTCTCTGTGGTCTGACGCTGTTGTTACCACATGGCTACGAAGGTCAGGGCCCGGAACACTCTTCCGCCCGCCTGGAGCGTTTCCTGCAGCTGTGTGCCGATCACAACATGCAAGTGGTTGTACCAACCACGCCGGCGCAGGTCTACGCGATGATCCGTCGTCAGATGGTGCGTCCGGTGCGTCGTCCGCTGATTGTGATGTCGCCGAAATCATTACTGCGTCATCCGCTGGCGACTTCAACACTGGAAGAACTGGCCTCCGGTCACTTCCACAACGTCATCGGCGAAGTGGATGCACTGAACCCGGCAGACGTCAGCCGTGTGGTGTGCTGTAGCGGCAAGGTCTATTACGACCTGCTGGAAGAGCGCCGTAAACGCGACATTAAATCTATTGCCATTGTGCGTGTGGAGCAGCTGTACCCGTTCCCGCAGGAAGAGATGGCTGCAGTTCTTGCACAGTACCAACACGTGAAAGATTTTGTCTGGTGTCAGGAAGAACCACAGAATCAGGGCGCGTGGTATTGCAGTCAGCATAACTTCTGGGCCGCCATTCCGGCCGGCGCCAAGCTGACTTATGCCGGTCGTGAGGCGTCATCGTCTCCGGCAGTTGGCTACCTGTCAGTGCACAACAAGCAGCAACAGGCTTTGGTCAACGCTGCGTTAACGCTGGCATAAAACATCACCCGCAGCTTCGGTTGCGGGTCAATTTTTTTTGGGTCAGCGCAGGGTTCTGTGCTGACTTTGGTTTTCCAAGATAAGACAGACATAAACCAATCTGTAAAAAGGTGACAAAGTGGAAATTAAAGTCCCGGTACTTCCAGAATCAGTTGCAGATGCAACAATCGCCACCTGGCATGTAAAAACAGGTGAAGCCGTCAGCCGTGATCAGGTATTGGTCGATATCGAAACTGACAAAGTGGTGTTAGAAGTCGTGGCGCAAGCTGACGGCGTGATGGGCGAAATCGTGCATGCTGAAGGTGCAACTGTACTGGCTGAGCAAGTCATCGGTCACCTGAACGCCGGTGCAACAGCTGCCGCAGCTCCTGCAGCAGCTGCCGCGCCAACTGCTGCTCCAGCCACTGATGCCGGCGACGACGTGCTGACACCTTCAGTACGCCGCCTGATCGCAGAAAAAGGCTTAGATGCTGCCAAAATCCAGGGTTCTGGTAAAAATGGCCGTGTCACCAAAGAAGACGTTGAAAAATTCCTGGCCGGCGCACCAGCTGCTCCAGCCAAAGCGGCTGCAGCCCCAGTAGCTGTAGCACCAGTAGTTTCAGGTGACCGTTCACAGAAACGTGTACCGATGACGCGTCTGCGTAAAACAATCGCCAACCGCCTGCTGGAAGCGAAAAACTCTACGGCTATGCTGACCACGTTCAATGAAGTCAACATGAAGCCAATCATGGACCTGCGTAAGCAATATGCTGACGTGTTCGAGAAAAAACACGGTATCCGTTTAGGTTTCATGTCGTTCTACGTCAAAGCGGTAACCGAAGCGCTGAAGCGTTTCCCTGAAGTCAATGCCGCAATCGATGGCGATGATATCGTTTATCACAACTACTTCGACGTCAGCATTGCGGTGTCGACGCCGCGTGGTCTGGTGACGCCGGTACTGCGTGACTGTGACAAGATGAACCTGGCTGAAATCGAAAAAGCGATTAAAGACCTGGCGCTGAAAGGCCGCGACGGCAAGCTGTCAATCGACGACCTGACCGGCGGTAATTTCACCATCACCAACGGTGGTGTGTTTGGTTCGCTGATGTCGACACCAATCATCAACCCACCACAATCAGCCATTCTGGGTATGCATAAGATCCAGGATCGCGTGATGGTTGTCGACGGCAAGATGGAAATCCTGCCAATGATGTATCTGGCCCTGTCTTATGACCACCGCATCATCGATGGTAAAGAATCTGTTGGCTTCCTGGTCACAGTGAAAGAGTTGTTAGAAGATCCAACCCGTATTCTGTTGGACATTTAAGCAAGAAACCGGAGGTAGTGGCTATTTGGCCGCTACCTCTAAATCATCTGGGCAAGTGACACACTTCGCTCAATGGGTCAGGCCGGTTGTCCCGGTCACAAACTAAAGAAAAACGGAAATAAGCCATGAATTTGCACGAGTATCAGGCAAAACAGCTGTTTCGCGAATACGGTTTACCTGTATCTGAAGGCTATGCGGAAGAAACTCCACAAGCCGCCGCAGAAGCAGCGGATCGTATTGGTGGTAACAAGTGGGTAGTGAAAGCTCAGGTTCACGCTGGTGGTCGCGGTAAAGCGGGCGGTGTGAAATTAGTTACTTCTAAAGAAGAGATCCGTAACTTTGCCCAAAACTGGCTGGGCAAGAACCTGGTGACCTATCAGACTGACGAAAAAGGTCAGCCTGTCAGCAAGATCCTGGTTGAAACCTGTACAGATATCGAAAAAGAACTGTATTTAGGTGCTGTTGTTGACCGTTCAAGCCGTCGTATCGTGTTCATGGCCTCTACAGAAGGCGGTGTGGACATCGAGAAAGTTGCGGAAGAAACGCCAGAAAAAATCATCAAGATGGCGATTGACCCGCTGGTTGGCGCTCAGCCATTCCAGGCGCGTGAAATCGGCTTCAAACTGGGCTTAAACGCCACGCAAATCAAACAGTTCACTAACATCTACTTAGGCCTCGCCAAGATGTTCGTTGACCTGGACATTGCGCTGATCGAAGTGAACCCGCTGGTTATCACTACTGCAGGCAACCTGCACTGTTTAGATGCCAAACTGGTTGCTGACAGCAATGCACTGTACCGCCAGCCAAAACTGCGCGCTTTCCATGATCCATCACAAGAAGACGAGCGTGAAGCCCGTGCTGCTCAGTGGGAACTGAACTATGTTGCTTTAGAAGGTAACATCGGTTGTATGGTCAACGGTGCCGGTTTAGCTATGGGTACTATGGACATCGTGAAATTAAGCGGTGGCCAGCCAGCAAACTTCCTGGACGTTGGTGGTGGCGCGACCAAAGAGCGCGTAACCGAAGCATTCAAAATCATCCTGTCTGACTCAGCTGTGAAAGCAGTATTCGTCAACATCTTCGGTGGTATCGTTCGTTGCGACATGATCGCCGAAGGTATTATCGGTGCTGTTGAAGAAGTCGGTGTAAGCGTACCGGTAGTTGTGCGTTTAGAAGGTAACAACGCTGAATTAGGCGCACAGAAACTGCAAAGTTCTGGCCTGAACATCATCGCTGCGACTTCATTGTCAGAAGCTGCTAAAGCTGTTGTGAAAGCCGCGGAGGGCAAATAATGTCTATTATCATCAACAAAGACACTAAGGTCATCTGCCAGGGTTTCACCGGTAGCCAAGGTACTTTCCACTCAACTCAGGCGCTGGAATACGGCACTAAAATGGTTGGTGGTGTAAGCCCGGGTAAAGGCGGCACGACGCACATTGGTTTACCAGTGTTCAACACAGTGAAAGAAGCTGTGGCTGCGACTGGCGCTACTGCTACTGTGATTTACGTTCCGGCTCCATTCTGTAAAGACGCTATCATCGAAGCGGCTGATGCAGGTCTGGAACTGATCGTTTGTATCACTGAAGGTATCCCGACTATCGACATGCTGTTCGCCAAAGAATACGTTGATCGTAAAGGCGTTCGCATGATCGGCCCTAACTGCCCGGGCGTGATCACGCCAGGTGAATGCAAAATCGGTATCATGCCAGGCCATATCCACAAGCCGGGTAAAGTTGGTATCGTATCGCGTTCAGGTACACTGACTTATGAAGCTGTGAAACAAACCACAGACGAAGGTTTTGGTCAGTCTACTTGTGTTGGTATCGGTGGTGACCCAATCCCAGGTTCTAACTTCATCGACATCCTGAAATTATTCCAGGAAGATCCACAGACTGAAGCGATCATCATGATCGGTGAGATCGGTGGTACTGCTGAAGAAGAAGCGGCTGCTTATATCAAAGCCCACGTGACGAAGCCTGTTGTGTCTTACATCGCCGGTGTGACTGCACCAGCTGGTAAGCGCATGGGCCACGCCGGCGCCATCATTTCTGGTGGTAAAGGTACAGCTGATGACAAATTCCGCGCGCTGGAAGATGCAGGCGTTAAAACTGTGCGTTCACTGGCCGACATCGGTAAAGCACTGCGTGAACTGACTGGCTGGTAATAGCTGGTTCGTTTTGAAGTGTTGAAAAACCCGTCCTTGTGACGGGTTTTTTATTTTTGTGTTGTGCAGGATACTCAATGGGGCTGTGTCGCCAGCCAGCGGTTTGGCAGCCGGCAACATAAGGCAAATCCCTGGCTGACCGGTAACGCCTTGATCTCACCCTGTAAGGCCACTGTCACCAGGTTATACACCAGATTTAGCCCAAGCCCGGTGTGGCCACTACTTCGACTGGTGGTAAAAAAGGGCTCAAACACTTTATCCGGTTGCCCGTACGCAAAGCCGACGCCATCGTCCTGATAAAGCAGCTCAAAGTGAGTTTCACCCGGGCGGATACGAAGTTCGATGCAGCCGCTGTCCCTGCCGTCAAAGGCATGCAACACAGCATTATTCAGCAGTTCAATCAGCAGCAACTGAAAATGTTGCACATCGGCATGCAGCATCACAGCGGTGTCGGCATAGTTAAGCTGGATTTTTTGTTGCTGTAGTTTTGTGCCGAGCAAAGTGCTGATATCGCCAATCAACAGCTGTAAATTAAAGTCGGTTAATGCATCACTGTGACCGACCGCCAGCTGTTTAAAATTCTGCACCAGTGCCGCACAGCGTTCAATGTTATTAGCGGCCAATGCTGTGACTTCGCTGCTTGTGGCCAGATATTGCTGCAAATCCTGCCGGGTCAGGCCATGTTGCAGCTTGGTCTGAAACTCAGCGGTTTTCTCCTGCGCCAGACTCACAGCAGTGGTCAGAATACCGAGTGGGGTGTTCAGCTCATGCGCCAGGCCCGCCACCATGCCTGCTATTGCCGCCATTTTCTCCGAAGTCACCAGTTCCTGCTGGGTTTGCTGTAGCTGCTGATAAGAGCTGGCAAGCCGGGCAGACAGCAATTCGGCTTGTGCTCTTTTGCGCTGTTGTAGTCGGGTTAAGGCCAGCAACAGCAGAATCACGGTGCCGGTGGCAATACCGATAGTCCAGCTGACCTTGGTTTGATGCGCGCTTTTTAACGCATTGAGTTCGACTTTTTGCCTTAGGTCTGATAAATCCTGCTCGTGCTGCAGGCTGTCGATCTGCGCACGCAGCGCTAAGGCCTGATCTTGTGCTTCTTCGTTATGATAAGCCTTATAGTAGGTCAGATGCTGCTGCAGCGAAGCCAGTGCCGCTGCAGTTTGCCCTGCTTTTTGCTGTAACCGGCTTTGTAATAAATAGCCATCGGACAGCTGTTGATTCAGATGATGTTTATTGGCGAGGTTCAGCGCATTGGCCAGATATTGCTGCGTAGCTGGTTGTTGTTGCTGAAAAGCGATTTGCGCCAGCATCAGATACACCGCGCTGAGGTAAAAAGGGTCATCACGTTGCTGATAACCTTCGAGCGCTTCCTGCGCATAAGGTAAAGCTTGTGTATATTGCTGCATGGCGACATAACAGCGCGCCAGATTCATCCGTACATACAGTAAATCTGCGCTCTGGAAGGCCGGATCAGTCAGAGCCGACTGTAAGATGGGCAGGGCGTCGGCGGGCTGTCCCATATCGAGATAAAGTGTGCTGAGGTTGTTGGTGATGTTCACACGCAGATAAGCAAACTGTTGTTTTTCATTCAGTTCACGCGCCTTCAGCAGCAGCGGTAGGGCTGTCTCATATTGACTGGTATACATGGCCTGCATGGCGGTATAAATGCGGGTGGTGATCTGGCGCTCTGGTTGGTTTAGGTCTGTTGCCTGTTGTAAGGCCTGCTTCAGCATAGTGCTGGCTTTGGCGTGTTCGCCGCGGCGCATCGCGATATAGCCGCTGAGTTCCAGCGATCTGGTCGTGCGCGCCGGTGAAATAGCTTGCATCTCGTCCCGCCAGGATTGTAGCATCTGCTCGGCGCTGCTGTGCTCTGACAGAATAATCAGGTTGTAGGCTTTCGTGTTAATCAGTTGCTCACGCAGGTCCAGCTCGGTCGGGCTGAGCTCAGTCAGCCACTGGTCAATCAGGATGTTTGCTTCTCGTGGTTGTGACTTACTTTGCGCCTGTAGCTGCGCCAATTTTGTCTGCCAGGCGGGTGCAGCCTGCAGCGCAAAAGCCAGACAAAACAAAACCCAGATCACGCCTGTTCGCGAATGGCGATAGAAAAAAACTGAACTTTCGTGCATTCGTCCGCTGCCTTTTGTCAGCATTCCGCTTGCCTGATACTGCGCCTCAATATCCACAGAGGTCGACTGATGCTCAAAACATAGCGGATCTTTGCGGTTCTGGCCGTTCTGCGGCGCACTTAACCTGTATTTTGGTTATTGGTCTCAGTCTGACTATATTTCTTTGCGCCTCCCGCAGTTTAATCAGAGCAGTGATGTTTTTTCTTTAATGAAGAGTGCCCAAATGAAACAGAAAGTCTTTTTGCTGTCAGCCTTGTTGCTAAGTATGCCGCTACTGACGGTGCAGGCCGCTGAGCCGGCGCCAGCCAGCCATAACCGTCAAATAGACGTGGATTCAGTGGTGGTGACCAAACACCAGGCTGAAGTGAATAATGTCAGTTTCCCATATACCGCCGAAACCGGCACTCAGCCGGTGTGGGACGAAGAGGGCAATCCGACTGCTACTTTGTTTTATACCTATTACGAGCGCTCTGATGTCAAAGATAAATCCAAGCGGCCTTTGTTAATTTCCTTTAATGGCGGTCCTGGCTCAGCGTCGGTCTGGATGCAGATTGCTTACACCGGGCCGCGCGCGCTGAATGTCGATAGTGAAGGTTATCCGCTGCAGCCCTATGGCACTAAAGACAACCCGTATTCAGTGCTGGATACCGCTGACATTGTGTTTGTAAATCCGGTCAATACTGCTTACTCGCGCGTGCTGCCAGGCAAAGATGGCAAAATGCCATCGCGCGAGGCGCAGCAAAAAATGTTTTTTGGCGTCAATGAAGATGTGAATTACCTGTCGTCCTGGATTGAGACTTTTGTCAGCCGCCATCAGCGCTGGCCGTCACCGAAGTTTTTAATTGGCGAAAGTTATGGCACGACACGAGTGTCGGGCCTGGCTCTCGCGCTGCAAAATAAAGAGTGGATGTATTTAAACGGCGTGATTTTGGTGTCACCCACTGAACTGGGTATTAAACGCGAAGGCCCGGTCGATGTGGCGAACCGCCTGCCGTATTACACTGCAACCGCCTGGTATCACAAGAAATTATCGCCAGAGCTGCAGCAGCTGGACCTGATGGACGTGCTGGCGCAGTCCGAGCAATTTACGCTGAACAGCTACTTGCCGCATTTGGCGAAAGGCTCTTTTGTTGAAGTGGCTGACCGCCAGCAAATCGCTGAGCAAGTGGCGAAATTCTCTGGGTTATCGGTGCAGGCGGTGCTTGCCAATAATCTGGATATTCCAACCGATTATTTTTGGAAAGAATTATTGCGTGACCGCGGTCAGACCGTCGGCCGGCTGGATTCTCGTTATCTCGGCATCGACCGTAAAGAAGCTGGCGCAGAGCCGGATTACAATGCCGAGCTGACCTCCTGGTTACATTCATTCACGCCGGCGATTAATCATTACCTGCGCACCAGCCTGAATTACAAAACCGACATCAAATACAACATGTTTGGCCCGGTGCATCCATGGAACCGCGACGGCGACCAGACCGGTGAGAATCTGCGTCAGGCGATGGCACAAAACCCGTACCTGAACGTGATGATCCAGTCCGGTTATTACGACGGCGCGACGAACTATTTTGATGCCAAGTACAGCATGTGGCAGCTGGACCCCAGCGGCAAAATGAAATCACGTTTGAGTTTTAAAGGCTATCGCAGCGGTCATATGATGTATCTGCGCTACGAAGACTTAAAGCAGTCGAATGACGACTTGCGCGAATTTATCAAAGCAGCACTGCCCAAAGAGGGGCAGGCGGCGAAATACTGATCGGCGTTATTCCGAAGAGAAGCGGCTTCGGCCGCTTTTTTGCTTATTGCCAGCAGAGCACGCTGCAGCCACTGGTCAGCGCGCACGCCGGTGTTATAATGCGCCCCAGCATTCAGCATTTATTCCAACAAGGATCTGATTTATATGGCGGACATCGAGACACGCCCCACCAATTTTATCCGGCAAATCATTGATGCCGATTTAGCTTCCGGTAAGCACAATGCGGTACAAACCCGTTTTCCGCCTGAACCAAATGGTTACCTGCACATTGGTCACGCCAAATCTATCTGTCTGAATTTCGGTATCGCCCAGGATTATCAGGGCAAGTGCAATCTGCGGTTTGATGACACCAACCCGGAAAAAGAAAACATCGATTTCGTCAATTCCATTCAGCAGGACGTGCAGTGGCTGGGTTTCCAGTGGGACGGCAATGTGCGTTATTCGTCGGATTATTTTGACGCGCTGTATGGTTATGCGGTTGAACTCATCAACAAAGGCCTGGCCTATGTCTGTTTCTTAAACGCCGAAGAGATGCGTGAATACCGCGGCAGCCTGACGCAACCGGGCAAACCGAGTCCGACCCGTGACACTTCACCGGCGGAAAACCTGGCGCTGTTTGAAAAAATGCGCGCTGGTGGTTTTAAAGAAGGTGAGTGCTCTCTGCGCGCCAAAATCGACATGTCGTCGTCTTTTATCTGTATGCGCGACCCGGTGATTTACCGCGTGAAATTTGCCCATCACCATCAGACCGGTGACAAATGGTGCATCTACCCGATGTACGATTTTACTCACTGTATTTCGGACGCGCTCGAAGGCATCACGCATTCGCTTTGTACATTGGAATTCCAGGACAACCGCCGGTTGTACGACTGGATCCTCGATAACATCACTATTCCTTGTCACCCGCAGCAAATCGAGTTTTCGCGGCTGAACCTGGAATACCAGGTGATGAGTAAACGTAAATTACATCAGCTGGTTGAAGGCAACCATGTCTCCGGTTGGGATGACCCGCGGATGCCGACGATTGCCGGTCTGCGCCGTCGCGGTTATACACCAGCGTCGTTACGTGAATTCGCTAAACGCATCGGCATCACCAAACAAGACAACGTCATCGAGATGAGCGCACTGGAAGCCTGTATCCGCGAAGATTTGGATGCACACGCTCCGCGCGCCATGGCCGTACTGGACCCGCTGAAAGTCACTATCAGCAATTTCAACGCTGACGTGGAATGGCTGGACGTGGCCAATCATCCAAAAGATGAAAGCATGGGCAGCCGTAAAGTGCCATTTGGCAAAGTGCTGTACATCGACCGGGCGGATTTCCGCGAAGAAGCCAACAAGCATTACAAGCGCATGGTCACTGGTGGTGAAGTGCGGCTGCGTGGTGCTTATGTCATTCGCGCTGACGAAGTCATCAAAGATGCAGATGGCAACATTCTGGAGCTGATTTGTAGCTATGACCCTGAAACGCTTGGCAAAAACCCGGCCGATGGCCGTAAAGTACGTGGCGTGATCCATTGGGTTGAAGCCTCACAAGCCAAAACTGCTGAGTTCCGGGTTTATGACCGCTTGTTCAGTGTGCCTAATCCGGCTGCCGAAGATGACTTTATCCAGGTGATCAACCCGGCGTCGCTGCAAGTTAAACACGGTTTTGTTGAGCCAAGCCTTACACAAGCAGCACCAGAACTGGCCTTCCAGTTTGAACGTGAAGGGTATTATTGCGCAGACAACCGCGACAGCAGCCCCGAGGCACTGGTGTTTAACCGCACAGTCGGTTTGCGCGACAGCTTCGCTGCCGAAGCCTGATAAAATCAAACCAGCCTGCGGGCTGGTTTTTTTATGTCCTTTACAACTCTATACTGACCAAAGCCGGTTGATAGTATCAGTGGAGACAGCAGGTGCAAGGATGCAGGTGACAATGTTGCGGGTATTGATAACTATCATCTGGTGGCTATGTTCGCCGGTGCTGGCGGCTCCGGCGGTGGTGCGTTACCCACAGCCTCAGAACGCGCAGGATCATCGTTCTGATTATGCCATCGCGTTATTAGCTGCGGCGCTGTCCCGTAGCTCACCTCAGACGCAGGTACAGCCTTCACGCCATATATTTTCCCGCAGCCGGGCGCTTGAAGAGTTGGCGCCTGGTGGCGGAGTAGATGTAGTCTGGACTTTAACCTCGGTGGATCGTGAACAAAAATACCTGCCGGTTCGCATTCCTATTTATTTCGGTTATGGCGGATATCGGGTTCTGCTAATTCATCAACAGCAAGCCAGCCGTTTTGCCGCACTGCGCACCGGTGCGCAGTGGCGCGAACTGCGCTTTGCCCAGGTGCATGACTGGCTGGATACCGGCTTGCTGCGCCAGCACGGCTGGCAGGTGCAGGGCGTATCGCAATATGCCAATTTATTTCCGTTGTTGCTGAAAAATCGCGTCGATGCGGTGCCACGCGGTGTGCTCGAAGTGAGTGACGAAGCGGCCCAGTGGCAGGCTGATGGGCTTATCATCGAAAGCCAGTGGCTGTTGAAATATCCTTCGGCTGAGTATTTTTTTGTCAGCCAGCAAAATCCACAACTGGCGCTGTTGCTTCAGCAAGGGTTACAGCAAATGCAGCAGGATGGCAGCTTGCAGCGGCTGTTTGATCAACATTTCGCCGCCAAGCTCAAGGCATTAGATTTGCCTAAACGGCGTGTGATCGCTATTCAGAACCCATATCTGCCGGTGCGGCCGCACAACTTATAAGTATTCTGTTTAATCCACCCGGCGCGCCAGTTTCAGCAGTTGTGAACCCAATTTAATCTGATGGGCGGCAGCGCGTTGCAGGTTGACCTGAAAACTGATGCCATCAGGTGAAGTAACCAGTTGAATAGTGCCAAGCTGGCGGTATGCCTCGTTATTATCGGTGACTATTAACAACGGCGTGCCGGCGAGGTCGGCTTGCCACTGCGCCAGCAGCTGGCGGTCTGACAATCCCAGCATTAAGACATCACATTGGTTCAGCAGTTTTTTGCTGCTGAGGTCTTTCACATCTACAGGTAGACTGAGCCTGCTAAACGCCTCCAACAAAGCAGGATGACCAAGCAGGCAGAAGCGGATTTGCCCCCGTGGAGGTGGCGGCCATTCGGTAAACTGAGCAAAGCGGTATAAAAAGGTGGCTTTGAGGCTGAATTCATCGGCAGCCTGAAGCGGCAAGGATAACCCCAGGCTGCAAACCAGTATCAGCAGCATAGATTTCACCATAATTGCCAGCTCCAGCTCAGACCGAATAGCCGGCCCGGTTGCATGCTTGGAGGATTCAACAGCATAGGTCTGTCGTACACCACTTTATCCAGCAGGTTGTAGAGCTGCAGCTGCAACTGATGCCGCTCGTGCAGCTGGAAATGCAGGCCGGCATTGATCAGGCCGTATCCGGGTAACATGCTGTCACCGACCTGACGCCGGCTCAGCGCCAGCACCTGCAGGCTCAGCTCAGTGCTCAGCATGGGAAGTGGTTGCAATAGCTGTAGTTTCAGCAGATGTTGTGGCGAGTTCTGCAGCGGGTAACCGCTGACATCACGGCCCCTTTGCCAGGACCATGCTGCAGTCAGCATCTGCCCACTATCCAGACGCCAATCCAGATCCAGATTCAGACCATGTTGTTGGATACGTTGGGCATTACTGAACACAGCTGCATCCGGTGTCATCCGGATCAGCCGCCGCATGCCGGCATCAAACCAGGCCAGGCGATAACTGAAGCGGGTTGACAACCGCTGCTCATAACTGATTTCTGCCGAATTGATGACTTCATCTTCAGGCACCGGCTGGTCAAAACTGAAGTTAGTGGCAAATTCGTACAGATTTGCTGCGCGATACGCGGATCCATACAGCAGTTTGATTTGCTGCGTGTCTGACCATTGCCAGATCCAGCCCAGCCTGGGACTGATGCGATGCCCGCTGACTCTGGTGTCGTCATAACGCGCACCCAGCAGCAGGCTTTGTGTTGCACTGTACTGCCACTGGTCCTGCAGAAAAAACGAGCGACGCTGGTTATGGCCGTAGTAACCCTGCAACAATTCTGCATCGTGGTGAAAACGCACTTCAATTTGTTGCCGGACATCGTCCTGAAATTCCACGCCAGCCAGTAAGTCGTGTGCGGCCAGACCCTGATACTGCAGCAGTAAGTCGCCGCTGTACCACCGGCCCAGCTGGTCGCTGTCTAAGCTGGTCAGGCCCCACTCCGGATGAAATAACGGCGCAGCACGCTGATACTCGCTGCTGTTGTAATTCAGATGTCCGCTGAGGCTGAGATCGTCCCGTAGTTCATGCTGATGCGCCAGTGACAGCAGCAGGTTATCATTTTGATCCTGTACCGGTGCTGTCAGCCAGCCTTGTGGCGTTGGCAGCAAATCCGGTGAATTGCGCCGCTGCGTTGACCAAAGTGCCTGAAATCGTAAGCCCTGATGTTTGCCGCCCAACCGCAGCCGGGTTAAATGCTCGTTGTTTAATTGCTCAAACTGGTCGGCAAAACGCTGCGGTGCAGGAAAGGCCAGTGGCATTTGCGGATGTTGCTGATGGCCGGCACTGAACCACCATTCGCTGCCTTGCTCCAGCCGATTTGCGGTATGGATAAAATATTTGTTGGCACCATCAGATTGCAGAGACAGTTTAACTCCGGCACCGCGCAGTTGCTGGGCGGTTTTGGTCAGGATATTCACCACACCAAAAAACGCATTGTTACCATAAACAGCAGCGCCGGGCCCGGCAGCAAATTCAACCCGATCTATGTTTTCCACATCTATCAAAGCGTCACTGCCGAGCAAGCCGGCGTCATAGATGTTTTCGTTAATCCTTACGCCATCGAGCAGAAATAACAACCTCGAATTAAAGTCTCCGGGTTGGCCTAAGCCCCGTACACCGACATATTGAAAGGCGCCGTCAATGCTGACATAAATGCCGGGCAGGCTCTGTAGAATTTGCGCCAGCGTTTGATACTGAAACTGTACGATATCATTTGCGGTCACCACGTACGTCAGATTCGCGCTTTGGGCGCTGGACTGGGTAAAACGTGATGCGGTGCTCACTTCAATCTGTGTTGGGATCTCCGTCAGTGGCGTGTTTAACAGTTGCTCCAGGCTGGGAGTTTCCTGGCTCTGCCCAAAAGCTGGCCACAGGATTAGTAACAGTGAAGCGGGCCGGGCGGCTTTAGCTGGCAGCAAGGTACCTCCTGAAGGTGTTTTTGCCGGCACGTTTGGCCTGATACATCGCTTCGTCTGCTTGTTGCAGCAATTGGTGGGCATCGCTGCTGTTATTCGGACATAACGCCAGACCAACAGTTGCGCCGACCGGCATCAGTGCCGCTTTTACCCACATGGGTTCCCGAATGGACTGGATGATACGATCGGCCAGCAGCTCCGCGCGTTCGGGCTGGACAATATCGGCCAACAGGACCGCAAACTCGTCGCCGCCGAGACGAAACACCAGATCACTCTGGCGAAGCTGCGACACCATACGCTTGGCAACTATCTGCAGCACTTCATCTCCGGCATCGTGGCCCCATTGGTCATTCACAGTTTTAAAGTTGTCGAGATCGATAAATAACAAAGCGAGGTGCTGTCCGTTTTGCAGAGTCTGTTCGACAGCGCGGGGCAGTTCAGCCTCAAAATAAAGCCGGTTGGCAAGACCGGTCAGATGGTCATAGTGGGCCAGCTTGTCCAGTTGCTGGCTGGCTTGTTTTTGCGCCTGCAGTTGTTGTTGCAGATCTTGCTGCCAGATCTCTGTACGTTTGAATAGTTCATTGAGCCGCTCACCCAGCCGGCCAACCTCGTCGCGTCGGCGAATTCGGGCGCGAATACTGTAGTCCTGATGCCTGGCGGCAAATTCTGCCAGCTCCGCCAGTTCCAGTACCGGTGCCAGTGCCCGGCGCTGTACCCAGCGTAGCAGACGGCTGGCGAGCAGCAGCGCCAGTATCATGATGCCGAAAAACAGCGCCAGCATTGATAGCAGGCTTTGCTGCAAACTGTACAGGTTCTCAGTGACCACGACGGCGCCGACAGTCTCGTTCTCGAGTCGGATTGGCCTTTTGATTTGCATCTGTTGTAACTGTTGCAGCTCGTAGGACGGACTGTCTTGCCAAAGCGCTGGTGCCTGTTCTGGAGCAAACAACTGCATGTTGGCATCAAAGACCAGCACCGATTGCACATCAGGGCGCTGGGTATACGCTGTGATTTCGCGCTGTGCGGCCGCTTTATCCTGAAATACCAGGCTTGACGCCAGATTCAGCGCCAATTGTTCTGTATTAGCGACGGCAACCGCTAAATGGCGAGCCCGTGCTGAATGCCAGGTCACGGCGGCAAGGATAGCAACGGTCAGAAAAATCGTACCGGCGAGGATCAGCAGATTCAGCCGCGTTAACCGGCTAACTAATGAAAGCGCGCGGGGTTGCGCTGGTTTTTCAGACACAAATTCCTCGGCATCGAGTCAGAACTGCCCTGTGGATTACTATAGATGCCATGCAGAAAACTGCAGTAGAATCAGAACTGTTTATTCATAGGCTAAGTGGGTTTATATAGGTGGTTGCGGAAAAGATCCGGTTAGAACACGAGGCGGCCCGTCTGTTTATGCGGCTTTATCAGCGCCGTTTTGGCGTGTCGATGCGGCATATCTGGCATAACGAGCCGGCAAAACCGGATGTGTCCTGTTACCTGGAGCAGCAGCGGCTGGATTTGGAGATCGCACATTTATACGGCAGCGAAGCGGAGGCGATGTTGCTGCTGGGGCGTGAACTCAGCCCACAAACCCGTGATGCATTAACAGCGCTGCAGCAAGTGCCGGTGCAGGAGCGGATGCTGGCTGCGCTAGACCGGCTGATCCGGCAAAAAGCTCACAAACGGTATGACAGTGAGCGGGTATGGCTGGTGATCAGAAATACCCACCCGGTATGGCACCCTGAACAATTGCAGCCATTTCGGCAAAGTATCAATTTGCCGCAGGCGCAGCCGTTTGAACAAATCTGGCTGGTGACCGATTATCGCGGTGAGCATGGCATTGCCGCCGTTTATCCACCGGAACTGGCCTGATGCGCCAGTTCTGGCAACGCTACCAACAAATCCTGCAGCGCTGTTGTCTCCGGTGTTCACCGCGGCAGTTGCAGTTATTCGCCTTACTTTGCCTGACTGCGACGGTGCTGTTGTTTCTGCAACCGCAGCGCAGCGAATGGCTGTTATTGCCGCTGCTGTTGTTATTGTGGTGCCTGTTGCTGTTGTTCGCGCGGCAAATGTTTGTACATCCGCCCGTCTTGCCGGGCACTGCAGGGTTTCTTGCCCGTTGCCGCTATTGGCTGCACCTTGGCTGGTACCAGCTGATGTTGCTGCTGTTTTTACTGCTCTGTGGCGTGGCGCTGGCGTTTAGCCTGAAACTAGCCGGTGTTATACTGCGCGCTTTGCTGGCCTGAATCCTTGCCATGGAGCCTGATGTTGACTGATTTGTCTGTTGCAAATTCTGCCCAAAGCTCTGCCATGTCGGTCGTGATCTTCTGTTCTGTGGTCGACAATTTTGGCGATATCGGCATTTGCTGGCGTTTAGCGCGCCAACTGGTGGCGGAGCAGAGCTGTCAGGTGCAGCTGTTTGTCGATGACCTCAATAGTTTTGCCAGAATTTGCCCTGAGCTGGACCCACAGCAAAGCCGCCAGCACATCGCTGGCGTTACAGTGCTGCACTGGCAAAGCGCAGTTGCACCGCAAAGCCAGTTACATCCGGTTGAACTTGAGCTGACGTCATTATGTATCGAAGCTCTGGCCTGTACTATTCCGGCTGAGTTTTTAAATGCGCTGGCGGTGGCAAACCCGCAGGCAATTTGGCTCAATCTGGAATATCTGACAGCAGAGGTTTGGGCTGCCGGCTGCCATGGTTTACCGTCGCCGCAGCAAGGCGTGAAGCTTAAAAAGTATTTTTTCTTCCCCGGTTTTACTGCCGACGTCGGAGGCTTGTTGCGTGAACTGCATGTGATTGCGCAGGCGCGGGCACTGCAGCACAGTGAGTCGCTGCAGCAACAAGCCTGGCATAAGCTTGGGTTAAATCCGCCGGCGCCCGGCAGCCGTGTGATGTCGTTATTTGCATACAGCCAAGCCGGGATCGCGAGCTGGCTGCAGATGCTCACACTGGATGTCAGACCCAATTTATTATTGGTCGCTGAAGGTGTTTTGGCACAGTCGTTGCGCCTGCAATACCCGGATTTGGCGAATACCGGCTCTTTGCAGCAAGGCAGTCTGACCCTGCAAATTTTGCCGTTTGTGCCGCAACCGGACTACGACTTACTGCTGGCACTGTGTGATATCAATTTTGTCCGGGGTGAAGATTCGGTGATCCGCGCCCATTGGGCCGGAAAGCCATTTATCTGGCAGATTTATCGTCAGGCCGAACAGGCGCATCTGGATAAATTACAGGCATTTTTACAGCTGATGCTGGCGGACGCTCCGGCTGAATTGGCAGCACTGGTGACTGCGCTGCATCTGGCCTGGGAGCAAGAGCAAGATTTTGCCGCCCTATGGTCGGAATTTGTTCAGAATTATGATGCAATACAGAAGCTTACACTTGATTGGCAAAGCAAATTACTGGCTCAGCAAGATCTTGCCAGCAACCTCGTGCGTTTTGTGCAAAACCATCATATAATGTCGCGCAATTTTTCCTAACGAGAAGATAAAACTATCATGATGAAGACTGCTCAAGAAGTACGTGCCGGCAATGTGATCATGGTCGATAACGAGCCAATGGTTGTTCAGAAAGCTGAATTCAACAAATCAGGCCGTAACGCCGCCGTGGTTAAAATGAAATTAAAAGGTCTGCTGTCTGGTCAGGGCACAGAGACAGTGTACCGCGCGGACGACAAGTTCGAGCAGGTAATGCTGGATACCAAAGAAGTAACATACTCTTACTTCGCTGACCCAATGTACGTATTCATGGATGCTGAGTACAACCAGTACGAAATCGAAGCAGAAAACATGACTGACGCACTGAAATATCTGGTCCCGGAAATGGGCTGTTCAGTGGTGTTCTACGGTGAGCGCGCTATCTCTGTTGACCTGCCAACTATCGTGGTACGTGAAGTGACTTACACTGAGCCAGCGGCTCGTGGTGATACTTCAGGTAAAGTGATGAAAATCGCCAAAATCGAAACTGGTTTTGAACTGCAAGTGCCAGCTTTCGTGGAGATCGGTGACAAAATCGAAATCGACACCCGCACTGACGAATACCGCAGCCGCGCCAAGTAATTGGTGTTCTGCAAAAAAACCGCCGTTTGGCGGTTTTTTTTTGCCTGTAACAGGCTGTACCTGAGCAAAAACTGCATTTGGCAGCCGAGTCTGCTGCGATAGTGTTATGGCGAATGCGGATTTAGTAAGGCGTTCACAGTCAGATCCTTGCTGCGTTGTTTGATTTGACTGAGCAACAACAAAGCGCAGCCATAGGCATCTTCCAGCGCGTTATGCGCGCGGATTTGCGGCAATCCATGTCGTTTCAGGCAATAATTCAGACTCAACTCGTTGTTTTTGACCACAGAACCTTGCCGCTGCAATCGTTGCTGCTCCAGTGCCAGCGTGTCGACAAAGCGCAATTGCGGGCTTTGTGAATAATGTCGCAAAAAAGCTTGCTGAAAAAACCGGCTTTCTATCGCGCTGTGATGACACACCAGTACCCGGCCGGCTGCGGCCTGCATAAATTCAGTCAGCAGCTCCGCTTCGGTCAATCCCGAAGCCAAATCAGCCTGATGCAAACCATGGATCACCGCACTTTGGCCTAATATGACATCTTCAGCCGGACGCACAGTACAATAAAAACTAGCGTTTAACTTAAGTTGCAGCTGGTCAACACAGACCCAGCCGGCACTGACCATATGGTGTTGCCTGGCGTCGAGGCCTGACGTTTCCACATCCAGCACCAGAAAATTCGCCTGTAGCGCCTGCAGCTGGCCGGATACGGGCTGCATGTCTGCAAACGCATGTTGTGGCGCTTTGCCCGCCAAACGCCGGAGCCAGTGTTGCCATTTCATCGCTAAAGCTCCCGGCAGTATCGCTGCGCCACAATTTGCTGATGCTGACTAATTACCGCAAAGGCATCTTTCAGTTGATGGCGCTGTAACACATTAAGCTCGGCCGGGTCCTGCAGATTACTGAAACTGCCGCCTTGCTGTAATGCAGCATATTGCAGTTGCCAGCGCAGCTGGTGCAGCAGTTCAAAAGCCGCGATCAGGTCACGCGCCTGGCTGTCCGTCAGCACCTGGTGACTGACCAGCGCCGAGAGCCGCGCCGGTGTGCTGACTGCGTTAACACCATGTGCCAGCGCATGCACCCGCACCAAATCATGAATAAGGGCAATCCCGCGTTTTTTTAAATCCAGACCGCGCCGCTTGGCGCCGTCTTGTTCCAGAATAAAGTGTTTAAAAAAGCCCAGCGGCGGTTGATGCGACAGGGCATTTTTCGCCAGCTGCCAGATAAACAGCTGTTGATGACTGGCGCTCAGAATGTCCGACTGTAATGCACTAAAAAGCGCCTGACTGCCGGCGACGACGCGGGCATCAAAATAGATACTGCTGTCGAGCAGCGCCTGTGGCGTTGGGGTCTGGATCATGCCTGCAAAACGCGCCGACCACCCAGCCAGACTCAGGCGTAATTTTTCGTTGGTTGCCATCACATGGCCCGGACATAACATCTGGCCGGAACTCGCCAGGCCATCGCAGACAAAACGGGCGAGGGCACTGAAATATCGTGCGATCTCGCCAACCGGTTCTTTTTCCAGCAGCAATGCATTGTCCTGATCGGCACTTAACAGCATATCCTGACGCGCCTGCGAGCCAAAACACAACCAGCTGAAAGCGCAGGGAGCCGGGCCTAAATGTTGCTGTGCCAGCTTCAGCCAGCTTTGCGCCAGCGCATCGTACAAAGTACTTAAAATCTGACTGATTTCGGTGGACGGCAATTGTTGCTGGCCGAGCTGGCGCGTCAGCTCAAGGATTTTGTTGGAACAATCACTTAAGCCAGTGCTGTCGTGCTGGCGATGAATGTGACTGATCAGAAACAGCGGGTGTTCCTGGGTACTGCGTACCAGATCGCTGGTGGTCAGCACGCCACAGACCACACCGGCCTTCTCCACGGGTAGGTGGTGGATATTATGCTGACTCATCAGCTGCAGCGCTTCAAAGGCAAATGCGTCAGCGTGGATCCGATAGGGGTTGCGTGTCATCACCTCAGCAACCGGGGTTAACGCCGATTTCCCCTCAGCCAGTACTTTACTGCGCAGGTCGCGGTCGGTCAGGATGCCGCTGAGCTGTTGCGCATCCATCACCAGCAATGAAGAGATACGTTGCTGGGTCATCAATTGTGCTGCTTGTTGGATAGTAGCCTGACTTTGGATACTGATGACTTTCGGCGCGCATAAATCGCCAACGCGGCGGTTGTCTGTGGCATTTTGCTGATGTAAATGCAGTGATCGGCCAAGCAGACGTTGGAAATACAAGGCGAAGTTTTTGAATTGTTGCTGATACTGCACAAACACTGGCTGTGGGACCAAGTACACCAGACCGTCTTCCTGGCAATGCAGTTGCTCGTTTTGGTCCTGTTGCGTCAATAACTGCCGGTAACCCCAGCAATCACCGCTTTGCAGCGGGTAAAGCTGTTGCTGTTGTTGCATCAAAAATAAGCCGGTCCGCACCAGCACCAACTGATTGGCAAATGGCAGTTGTTCAGCCTGGACGGCGTAATAAATCGTGATCTGCTGGCTTAAGGCGGTGAGATCAGCCGCCGGTAAATCGGCAAAAGGGGGAACCTGCGTTAAAAACTGCACTACTTCCTGAATCTGCATCACAAGCTCCTGCATAAAAAAGGTCAGCGCCGGGACGCTGACCTGTATTTCGGGATCATACCGCCATCGTCAGCTTAGTGCGTTGATGCAGCACCAGCCCCTTTCGGGAAACGGATAGACTCGACGATATCCTGTACTTCCGCTGGCACTTCTTTGGTCACTTTGCTCACTGCAAAAGCGACGATAAAGTTCACCAGCATACCCACGGTACCGATACCCTCAGGCGAGATCCCCAGGAACCAGTTGGCTGGTACGTTGGCAGCCATTGGCGTGATGAAAATGCCTTTGAAGTACACAATGTAGCCAATGGTGAATACCATACCTGCTAACATACCGGCGACTGCCCCTTCTTTGTTCATTTTCTTGTAGAAAATGCCAAGGATAATCGCCGGGAAGAAGCTGGCTGCGGCCAGACCAAAGGCGAAGGCGACCACTTCTGCCACAAAGCCTGGTGGGTTAATACCGAGGTAGCCGGCGACCATGATGGCAACCGCTGCCGCGCCGCGGGCATAACGCAATTCCATTTTATCGGAGATGTTCGGCATCAGGTTTCGCTTCAGTAAGTCATGCGAAATTGACGTCGAGATCACCAGTAACAAACCCGCCGCAGTGGATAATGCTGCTGCGATAGCGCCGGCAGCGACCAGTGCAATCACCCAGTTTGGTAACTGTGCGATTTCCGGATTAGCCAATACCATGATGTCGCGGTCAATAGTCATTTCATTGCGCGCATCGCCTGAGTAAAACATCCGGCCGTCACCGTTTTTGTCTTCATGTTTGATTAAACCGGTTTTTTCCCAGTTTTTCACCCACTGCGGTGCTTCGCTGACCAGCGTGCCCTGATGATCAGGACCATTTAAAGTATTGATCATGTTGTAGCGGGCGAAGGCGCCAATTGATGGTGCTGTGGTGTACAGGATCATGATGAAAATCAGTGCCCAGCCTGCAGAGATGCGTGCATCTTTGACGCGTGGTACTGTGAAGAAACGTACAATGACGTGCGGCAGACCAGCAGTACCCACCATCAATGCGGCAGTGATGGCAAACACGTCCATCATTGACTTGGTGCCGTCGGTATACAGTGCAAAACCGAGTTCAGTAGACAACCCATCAAGTTTGTCGAGCAGATAAGTGTCAGTCCCTTCAATAGTGCTGCCAAAACCAAATTGTGGAATTGGATTGCCGGTGATCATCAGAGAGATAAAGATTGCTGGCACCAGATAGGCAAAAATTAACACGCAGTATTGTGCGACCTGGGTGTAAGTGATGCCTTTCATGCCGCCTAATACCGCGTAGAAGAACACCACGGCCATACCAACCACGACGCCGGTTTCAATATCCACTTCAAGGAAGCGGCTGAATACGACGCCTACACCACGCATTTGCCCTGCAACGTAAACGAAAGAGACCAGAATGGCGCAGACTACGGCCACAGTACGGGCGGTTTGTGAGTAATAGCGGTCACCGATGAAATCCGGCACGGTAAATTTACCGAATTTACGCAGGTAGGGGGCGAGGCACAGTGCCAACAGCACATATCCACCGGTCCAGCCCATCAGGTAGACAGAACCATCGTAGCCCATAAAAGAAATCAAACCAGCCATCGAAATAAATGACGCAGCAGACATCCAGTCAGCTGCAGTTGCCATACCGTTGGCCAATGGGGAAACGCCACCACCGGCGACATAGAATTCGTGGGTAGAGCCTGCGCGGGCCCAGACTGCAATACCGATGTACAGCAGAAAGGTCGCACCGACGATGATATAAGTGAGTGTCTGTAAATCCATGGCGCGCCCCTTACTCTTCGTGGACGTTATATTTCTGGTCTAACTGATTCATCTTCACCACGTAGACGAAAATCAGCAGCACAAAAACGTAGATTGAACCTTGTTGCGCAAACCAGAAACCGAGCTTAAAGCCGAAAAACTGGACTGCGTTCAGCACGTCGACAAATAAAATGCCGGCCCCAAATGAAACTGCGAACCAAATCGCCAGCAGTTTCAGCATCAGACTGACATTTTCGCGCCAATAGGCACTGGCTTGTTCAGAGCTTTGAAACGCCATAACGTCTCTCCTCGTTGTGTTTTGTTTATTGTTATAACCTGTTGTGAGCTGGCAACTGCCGCTCTTCACACAATAGCCGGTGCTGGCAAAACGCCTAGCCCGACTTTAGTCGAAGCTGTTGACGCCGCTGGTTTTTTGCTTTGGCTCAGCATTGACAGCGCCGTTAAATTCCCCAAGACTGGCGCATCGACTCCGCGCAGCGTCATCGCAATGCTGCGAGCTAACTTATTGAATTAAAATGAGGTATTGGCGGTGACTGCTGGCTGGATCATTCTGATGGCAATTGCCTACATCGGTGGGCTCTTTGCAATTGCAAACTGGGCAGACAGGCCGCGGCATGACCCACTACTACAAAAGTATGGGGGGGCGATTTATAGCCTGGCGTTGGCAGTGTATTGCACCTCCTGGACCTATTATGGTGCCGTTGGGTCAGCCGTCAGTTCCGGCTGGGATTATTTGCCGATTTATCTCGGACCTGTGTTGCTGTATCTGTTTGGTCATCGCTTGCTGCGCAAACTATTGTTTGTCGCGAAAAAACATAACGTCACGTCGCTGACCGATTTTATCAGCGCCCGCTATGGCAAACGTCAGGCCATTGCGGCGCTTACCGCATTATTGTGTCTGGTTGTGGTGGTGCCTTATATCGCACTGCAACTCAAAGCAGTGACCAACTCCTATCAGGTACTGGCTGGAATACCAGCTGCGGGCAGCACCACCGTCTGGCAGGATTCTGCGCTGTGGAGCGCGGTGACTATGGCGATTTTTGCTATTCTGTTCGGCACCCGCAAATTGCACCTGACTGAGCAAAATCGCGGTGTGATGGCGGCCATTGCCTTTGAATCTGTGGTGAAACTTGGTGCATTGTTGATGCTGGCGGGAGCTGTAGTGTATTGGGTGGTGCCTGAGCCGGCAAACCTGTTACAGCAATTTCAGCAACACAGCGACGCCCAGGCTGCCGCTCAGTTCAGCCTGACTAGTTTTCTGACTAAAACTCTGCTGGCGGTCACTGCGGTCTTTTTATTACCGCGACAGTTTCATGTCACTTTTGTTGAAAACACCGACCCTGCGCACCTGCATCAGGCGCGGCGCTGGTTTGTCTGGTATTTGCTGTTAGTGACTCTTGTCGTGGTGCCGGTTGCCATCGCGGGTATACAACTATTTCCACAACAATTAGCACATGCTGACAGTTTTGTACTGTTAATTCCGGCCAGTCAGGGTTGGGATTTATTAAGCGCTTTGGTATTTATTGGTGGTTTCTCAGCCGCAACCTCGATGATTGTTATCGCCACGCTGGCGCTTGGCACCATGATCAGTAACGACGTGGTGATGCCGGCTTTATTGCGTCGGCAGCAGCTACACCGGCAACAACGAGACTACAGCGTGTTGATCCTGCGGGTGCGACGGCTGATGATTTTGTTGGTGATGGCATTGTCCTGGGGTTATTACCGCTGGTTTGCCCGCAATTACGAACTGGCTGAAACCGGTCTTTTGGCTTTTGCACTGATCATTCAGCTGGCACCGGCGGTGATCGGTGGGCTGTACTGGAAACGCGGCCACGCCTGGGGCGTCTATGCCGGCGTCTCGGTCGGTTTTGTGCTGTGGTTTTATTGTCTGATGCTGCCTCAGCTGGTCAGCGCCGGTGTGATGTCGGCAATAGTGCTGGAGCAAGGCGCTTTTGGTCTTGGCTGGTTAAAACCGACGGCCTTGTTTGGCCTGGATCTTGACGCTTTAAGTCATGGTGTGTTCTGGTCTTTGGGACTCAATACGCTTGCATATGTGCTGATGTCATTGCTGCACAAGGCGGATTTAAACGATCGTTTGCAGGCTGTGGCTTTTGTCAAACCCAATCTGCCGTTGCCGGATGATGGCAAAACCTTGTTAAGGCGCAATTTAGTCACCTCAGCCGATATTCTGACCTTGCTCGAGCGATTTGTCGGCGCCCACCGGGTGCGTGAATCGCTGGATGAATTTGAACAGCGCCATGGTTACCGGCCATCGACGGACGATGTGCTACAGGTACAGTTACTGCGCCATGTCGAGCGTGAACTGGCTGGTGTGATTGGCTCATCGAGCGCAGCAGCCATGGTCAAAGCCGTGCTGGAAGGCCGCTCCTTTGCCTTCGAAGATGTCGTGACCATGTTTGACGACACGCGTGAAGCCATTCAGTTTTCCCGCAAGATTTTGTTCTCGACGCTGGAGAACTTAAGCCAGGGCGTTAGTGTGGTCGACCGCGATTTACAGCTGGTTGCCTGGAATAAAAAATATCTGGAGATGTTTGATTATCCGGCCGGTATGATTCGGGTTGGCCGTGCTGTGGCGGACATAGTGCGTTTTAACGCCGAACGCGGTTTGTGTGGGCCAGGCGCTGCCGATGAGCACGTGGCAAAGCGGATCAGCCATTTGCAAAATGGCACCGCTCACGTGTTTCAGCGTGTCCGGCCGGATGGCTCAGTCATCGAAATTCGCGGCAATCCGATTCCGGGCGGTGGTTTTGTTACCAGTTTTACCGACATCACCGAGCATGTGAGAGCGGTACAGGCTTTAGCGGCGGCGAAGGAACATTTGGAACAGCGCGTGTCTGAACGTACAGCACAAATCAGCCAGATGAACAGCGAATTACTGGCGGAGGTGGAACTACGCCGCACTACAGAACAACAGTTGCTGCATGCCAAAGCCGAGGCCGAGGCGGCCAACGCATCAAAAACGCGCTTTTTAGCACTGGCGAGCCATGACATTCTGCAGCCGCTCAATGCCGCCCGCTTGTTCGCTGCGGCGCTGGACGATCAGCAGTTAAACAGTAAAGGCCGGCAAATGTTGGGGCAGCTGGATAATTCGCTGAAAGCCACCGAAGAGCTGATGGCGACCTTGCTGGATATTGCCCGGCTTGATGAAGGCAAGCTGGAGTTTCCGGTCAGCTCCGTCGATTTACGCGCGATGTTGCTGCAACTTGCGGATGAAAGTCAGTTGCTGGTGGCGCAAAAACAGCTGCAGTTACACGTTCGAGCCGGGCATTTTCAGGTCAGCAGTCATCCGACTTATTTGCGCCGCATCATCCAGAATATCCTCAGCAATGCTATTAAATATACTCAGTCCGGCAAAGTGCTGATGGGCTGTCGCCGTCGTGGTGATCTGGTCTGGATTGAGGTGTGGGACACCGGGCCGGGCCTTGCCGAGCAAGACCTGCAGCAGATTTTCACCGACTTTTACCGGGTGCAGGCCACAGCGCGGGG
The DNA here is from genome assembly GCF_000711985.1 of Rheinheimera texasensis DSM 17496. Lineage (GTDB taxonomy): Bacteria > Pseudomonadota > Gammaproteobacteria > Enterobacterales > Alteromonadaceae > Pararheinheimera > Pararheinheimera texasensis. Next base: position 8,502 of record NZ_KL544006.1, on the reverse strand, counting down.
ACAGCAAGGCGTCGGGCTTGGGTTAGGCGTGGTGCAACGGATGGCTCGCAGTCTGGGGCATCCGCTGGAGGTGCATTCGGTGCCGGGTAAAGGCAGTTGTTTCCGCCTGGCGGTGCCGGTTATTGCCGAAGCTGCGCCACAGCAGGTGTCGGGTACTGACGTTCAGGTGCCTCCCACGCAGGCGGTGGCAGGCGCAGTCAATATTTTGTGTATCGATGATGATAACTCCAATCTTGCCGCATTGCAGCAGCTGTTAACGCAGTGGCAGCTCGGCAATGTCGCGTGCCTCGATGATGCCGAAAAAGTACTACATCTGCAGCAACCGGTAGATATTGTCATAGCGGATTATCAGTTGGGCCAGCCACCGGATGGCTTACAGCTGTTTGTTGAGTTAAAACAGCGCTGGCCGGAACTGCGCGGCATTCTGGTTTCTGCGGCGCCTGATCCGGGCTTGCCGGAGCGCGCCAAATCGGCCGGGATGTTGTTTTTACCCAAGCCTATCAAAGCGGCGGCCTTGCGCGCTGCACTGAATTCACTGAAACTGCAGGGCCGCGGAAGCTGAAATCACTTCCATCTGTACTGACAAGGAGAACTGCATGCGGGCAGAACTGGAACGCCGATTTTTTTTGTGGATGTTAGTTGCTGTTACTTTGTTGTTTGGCTGGGTGTTAGAGCCGTTTTGGGGCGCGGTGTTCTGGGCTTGCGCGCTCAGTGTGATTTTTTATCCGTTGCAGCAATGGTTATTAGCACATCTGTCACCTCGGCGCGGGCGTATGGCACTTTTGACTTTATGCTGTTCGGTGCTGGTTGTGGTGTTACCGCTGCTGGCGATTGGCGCGTCCTTTGCGCAGGAAGGCATCAATTTTTATTCACGGTTACAAAGCGGGGAAGTGGACCCGGCTAAAATGATCGATGCAATCAAATCAGCCTTTCCGGCCGCAGTGTCAACCATGCAGGATTTTGGCATCGACACCGACAATTTGCGGATAAAGCTGACCGAATTTGCTATGGGCACCAGTAAAGTACTGGCCGGTGAGATGCTGGCGATAGGCCAGAATGCCGCTGGTTTGTTCCTTAATATTGCGCTGATGTTATATCTGGCGTTTTTCCTGCTGCGTGATGGCCCGAAACTGCTGCATTTACTGGTAGAAGCCTTGCCGCTTGGCGATGAGCGTGAACATCTGCTGCTGGCCAAATTTGCCGAAGTGACCCGCGCCACTGTCAAAGGCAATCTGGTGGTTGCTGTGGTGCAGGGCACTTTGGGCGGCATTATTTTTTTCCTGCTCGACATTCCCGCACCGATTTTGTGGGGCGTGGTGATGACCTTCCTGAGCCTGTTGCCAGCCGTTGGTGCTGCGCTGGTCTGGTTACCGGTTTCCTTGTATCTGTATGCGACTGGTCAGTGGGTGCCGGCGACTGTGCTTATCGCCTACGGCGCGCTGGTCATTGGCCTCGCTGATAACATCCTGCGGCCATTATTAGTCGGCCGCGATACCAAGTTGCCGGACTATGTGGTGTTGTTCTCGACACTCGGTGGTATCAGTCTGTTTGGTATTAATGGTTTTGTGTTAGGGCCGCTGGTCGCGGCACTATTTATGGTGTTCTGGCAGATTTTTATGACCGAGTTTGGTCACAATCCAGAGACCTAATCCCATAGTTGAGCTGTGAGCCCGAAGTCGGGCTCGCTAGCTAAACTACGCCGGCATTGCTCATTGCTTTTGCCATATATTTTTAAACCTTTCGCTGCCCAAATCCAAAAATTCTCTGACTATACTCAGCGGTAATCATATCTCACGATCAAGCGCAAGGACCAATGCAGTGGGAAATCTTGAGCAATTAGAGCACTTTGTAAATATTGGCCTGGCTTTGGCCAGACAAACTGATCGGACTGTTTTACTGGAACAGATCCTGCAGAGTGCGCAGCATATCAGTCAGGCCGACGGTGGGACAATTTACCGGCTGACCAGCGACAACCATCTCGAATTTGCCACTTTATTTAACCGCAGTCTTGGTCTGCATCAGGGGGGCACATCCGGCCTGCAGCCGGCGCAACATTCGATCCCACTCTATAAAGACGGTCAACCGAATGACAGTGCAGTGGTGGCCGTTGCCGCTTTGCAGAAGCAGCCAATTATCATCGACGATGTTTACTTCAGCCCGCTGGTGAATCAGGAGCGGGCCCGCCAATTTGATCAGCAACATGGTTATCGCACACAATCCATGCTGACGGTGCCGTTGCTTGACCATCAGGGGGATGTCACTGGGGTGCTGCAATTAGTGAATTGCCTCGACAGCTCAGGGAAAGTTCAGCCATTCTCTGCCCAAACACAGCGTCTGGTCATAGCGCTATCGTCGATGGCCGCCATGGTGCTGACCAATAAGCAGTTAGTGCATGATTTAGAGGAATTGTTCGGCGCTTTAAGTCGGTTATTAGCCAAAGCAATTGACGAAAAATCGCCTTACACCGGTGGTCACTGTAAAAGAGTACCGGCTATCACTATGCTGCTGGCTCAAGCCTGTAGTGAAACAACAGAAGGACCGCTGGCCGATTTCTCGATGAATGAAGCTGACGTGCACGAACTGTCTGTCGCGGCCTGGTTGCATGATTGCGGTAAAATTGCGACCCCAGAATACATCATGGACAAAGCGACTAAACTGCATGGCCTGCACGACAATATCGCGCTGGTTGAGGCTCGCTTTGAAATTGCCCGGCGCGATATTCTGCTGGACCAGAGTCTTGATCAGACCAGCCGGGAAGATTTGCTGGACCAGCTGCGGGTCGATTTGAAATTCCTGCAAGCCAGTAATATCGGCGGGGAATTTATGTCATGGGAGTTGCAAAAGCGCGTGCGCGATATTGCTGCGCGCTACCACATTGTGATTGCCGGCGTCGAACAATCGGTTTTAACGCCAGCCGAAGTCAGCAATTTGTGTGTGGAACGCGGCACCCTAAACCCGGAGGAGCGCCGGGTGATCAACCGCCACATCGATATCACCATCGAAATGCTTGAATCATTGCCATTCCCGAAACATCTGCGCAATGTGCCGGAATATGCCGGCGGTCATCACGAGAAAATGGATGGCACCGGTTATCCGCGAGGATTGAAAAAAGAGCAAATGTCTGTACAGGCACGAATTATGGCAATTGCCGATATTTTTGAAGCTTTAACTGCGTCGGATCGGCCTTATAAAAAAGCCAAGACGCTGTCAGAATCGTTGCGGATTTTAGGGTTTATGGCCAAAGAGCAGCACATCGATGCCGATTTATTCCGTATTTTTGTCGAGAAAAAGGTATATCTGGAATTTGCCCGGCAATTTTTGTCAGCCGAGCAAATTGATGAGGTCGACCATAGCAGCTTGCCGGGCTTACATTAACTCGGTTGCCTCGCTAAATCACGGTCAACCGGCGCTTCGAGTTGCAGGCGTTGCGCCTGGATCACCACCTGCGTGCGGTTGGTGACGCCGAGTTTACGGAAAATAGCGGTCATATGGGCTTTGACTGTCGCTTCAGAGATATGTAAATCGTAAGCGATTTGTTTATTGAGCCAGCCCTCGGTTAGGTAATACAACACTTTGTATTGTTGTTGGGTCAGTTGCGCGATGCGTGCCGCGAGGTCTAAGTCTTCATGTTGCTGCGGGTTCGTCCGCAACAGGTGCTGATATTTTTCAGGCAACCAAATCTCGCCAGCCATCACAGCGTGCAAGGCATTGGCAATTTCTGTCGGATGCGCTGATTTTGGCACATAAGCGGAGGCACCAAAATTCATCACGCGACGGATCACGTCCTGATCATCACTGGCTGAGATCACGACAATCGGCATGGTCGGGAAAGTTTTGCGCAGCTGGATTAAGCCCAGAAAACCGCAATTGCCTGGCATGTGCAAATCCAGTAACAGCAAGTCAGCATCAGGATGCTGTTCCAGCGCTTGTACTGTCGCATCAAAACAGTCGGTTTCAACCGTTGCTGTCGTGGCAAAAATATTGCTGATAGCACTGATGAGGGCATTGCGAAACAGAGGATGATCGTCTGCGACTATAAGTTTTGCCATGGCTGATCTCCGGGTAAAATTTTATCAACACAGCACAGCTTAATCATCCGTCACTGATCTGTCTATGGAAGAAAGACCATAAGCCTTTGATAGACTTATGGTCTTTTATCGACTTATTTATTCAGGCGGTTATTGATCAGATGCTCAACGACTGACGGATCTGCCAGTGTTGAGATATCGCCCAAAGAGTCGTGCTCGTTGGCGGCAATTTTGCGCAAGATACGCCGCATAATTTTGCCGGAGCGGGTTTTTGGTAAACCCGGTGCCCACTGAATTAAATCCGGTGAAGCGATTGGTGAAATCTCACGGCGTACCCAATCACGCACCGCTTTGGTCAGTTCATCACTGGGCTCGACACCAACACGTGGCGCGATAAACACATAAATACCCTGACCTTTCAGGTCATGCGGATAACCAACTACAGCAGCTTCAGCAATCGCTTCGTGCGCAACCAGACAACTTTCGATTTCTGCTGTGCCTAAACGGTGGCCAGAGACGTTTAATACGTCATCGACGCGGCCGGTCAGCCAGTAATAACCATCTTCATCACGCTTGGCACCGTCACCGGTAAAATACATGCCTTTATATGTGGAGAAGTAGGTCTGCTCAAACCGCTCATGGTCACCATAGACCGAGCGCATCTGACCCGGCCAGCTGTCGAGCAGTACCAGGTTACCTTCACAGGTGCCGTCAAGTAAGTTGCCTTCGTTGTCAACGATAGCGGGCTGGACGCCAAAAAACGGCCGGGTGGCAGAACCTGGTTTTAAAGCAGTCGCGCCAGGTAATGGCGTGATCAGAATGCCACCGGTTTCTGTTTGCCACCAGGTGTCGACGACAGGGCAACGGCCTTTACCGACATTGTCATGGTACCAGTGCCAGGCTTCCGGATTAATCGGTTCGCCAACGCTGCCAAGTACTTTTAGTGAGGTTAATGCGCTGCCTTCGACCGGTGCGGTACCATGTGCCATCAGCGCACGAATAGCGGTCGGTGCGGTGTAGAGAATGTTGACCTGATATTTATCCACAATCTGCGCAATTCGCTTGACGCTCGGATAAGTCGGCACCCCTTCAAACATCACGCTGGTCGCGCCGTTGGCGAGCGGACCATACACTATATATGTGTGACCGGTAACCCAGCCGACGTCAGCGGCACACCAATAGACGTCGCCCGGGTGATAATCAAACACATATTGATGCGTCATCGATGCCCAGACCATGTAACCGCCAGTGGTGTGTAATACACCTTTTGGTTTACCGGTAGAGCCTGAGGTGTAAAGGATAAACAGCGGGTCTTCCGCATTCATTACTTCCGGCTCGCAGTGTTTTGGCTGGGCGGCCAATAATTCGTGATACCAGATATCACGGCCCGGATGTTCGTCAATGTTCTGGCCAACCTGTTTGACCACAATGACATGCTTTACCGGGTTGGCTTTGCCCAAATGCGCTAATGCCTGATCTGTGTTGTCTTTGAGTGCGGTTAGCCGCGCACCGCGCAGAGCCTGGTCAGCAGTGATAACCAACTTAGAATCACAATCGACAATGCGGCTGCCCAGCGCATCCGGAGAGAATCCGGCGAAAACAACGGAATGAATAGCACCAATCCGCGCACAGGCTAACAAAGCCACGGCGGCCTGCGGGATCATCGGCAGATAAACAGTGACCCGGTCGCCTTTACCGACACCTAAAGCACGCATACCGTTGGCCAGCTGACAAACCTCGTCATACAGTTCCTGATAAGTGACTGCTTTTTGCACGCCGGGCTCATCACCTTCCCAATAATAGGCCACTTGATTGGCTTTTTCCGGCAGATGCCGATCCAGGCAGTTGTAGCTGGCGTTCAGGGTCCCGTCACTGAACCAGTTCACATGCACATCACCGAGCGCAAAGCTGGTGTCTTTAACCTGAGTGAAAGGCTTAAACCAATCAATCCGTTTGCCGTGTTCTGCCCAAAATGCCGTAGGGTTGTCCAGCGATGCCTGGTACATTTGTAAGTATGTATCGTTGTCCACCCAGGTCCGTTCCTGTGCTGCTGGCGGGACTGGATATACAGATTGATGTGTCATGGTTCGTCTTCCCCGTATGGCGTTTTCCGCCTGATGTTCTCTGATAATGCAGTTCTACCGAAAGCGCCCTTGAGGGCAAATTAGACATTAGTCTAGACCAGGGCCCAGCTACGACTAATGGCTAATTGAGCAAATGGTCGCCGTCTACCAGATTTGCAATGGCAATAAAACCACAACAGATCAACAGACAAGGTAGCGGAGTACAACTATGCAACAAATTCTGCCCACACAAGGTCACACCAGCCGGCTTTTTATAACGCGCACTGCCATGGCGGTCGCATTATGTATGGCGGCATACAGTCAAAGCGCAGTCGCCGGCTTCAAAGTCGGAGACACTACAGAAATTAATATTGGTGGTTACGTCAAACTGGATGCCATGCTGACTGATACATCCGATGGTCAAATCGCCACTGGCATCGGCCGTGAATTCTATGTGCCGAGCCTGACGCCGGTTGGCGGTACTGGCGAATCCGCGACATGGGACATGCATGCGCGCCAGTCACGTTTTTTTATCAGCAGCGACACCATGCTGGAAAACGGCAAAAAGGTCAGCGGTCGTTTTGAGTTTGACATGATGGCAACCACTGGCACCGGCGACCAGCGGGTCAGTAACGGTTATTCGCCTGAGATCCGTCACGCTTTTATCAGCTACGATGGTTGGCTGTTTGGTCAGACCTGGACCACCTTTATGGATACCAACGCCCTGCCGGATAGTCTGGACTTCGTAGGCACCACAGATGGTACTGTGTTCGTGCGTCAGGCGCAGGTGCGATACACCATGGGCGGTTGGCAATTCGCGGTCGAAAACCCGGAGACCACTGTGACACCGAATGGCGGTGGTACCCGGGTGGTAACGGACGACAATTCAATGCCGGATTTGGTTGTGCGATACAATCATACGGCAGATTGGGGCGGATTGACAGTGTCTGCGTTAAGTCGGCAACTATCGATGCAACAAGGACTGATTGACGATTCGGTACAAGGGTATGGTTTGTCTTTCAGCGGCAAGATTAATGTCTCGAAAACCGATGATATCCGCTTCGCCGTGACTTATGGCGATGGTCTGGGACGTTACCTTAGCTTGAATACCGGCAATGATGCCGTTTTGACAAAAGCCGGGTCTTTAGAAGCTATCAGCAGTGTCGGCTATACATTAGCTTACAAGCATTCGTGGAATGACAAGCTGCGTTCCAGCTTCTTTTATTCTGCACAGCAAATTGATAATCCAACTGACCTGACGGGTATGGCGCAAACCGAAAGTACAGAGAGCTACAGCGCTAACCTGATTTATCAGCTGGCCAGTAAAATCTCAGTCGGGGTCGAAGTACGGCACGCAACGCGGGTACTTGAATCGGATTTAGATGGTGACCTGAACCGGATCCAGTTCTCAGCGAAATACGATTTCTAAAGCAAGGCTGAAACAAACAGATCTATTTAAAGCGTGTCGCCGTACAGATCGCTGTGATTCACAGGAGGTCTGTATGGCGCATCGTTTAGAACACCTAAACTTTCAAGACGTAGTGATAGATAAACTAACAGTTCATTCGTTTGAGATGGGGCTTTATCTGGCAGAAGTCGACTTTGATGGCCGTAATGGTTACATCATTGGCGACAATAACAGACCCCGGCCTTTTTACAGTGTCAGTCAGGTCAGACAGGAACTGGCGGCTGCTACTATTAAAGAGGCGTATCTGGTGCATGCCTCTGCTTACGATGAAATGATCGGGCAAGGCGAGAAGACTGACAACAGATTGATAGTCCCGATTTAAGCGTTTTTGCTGTTCGCTGCAACTCGATTAGCAGAAATAACAAGCGGATCGTTTGAAAAGTCGTCGAACGATCCGCTTTTCGCTGTTTTTCTGCTTCCAACACTTGCGTAAGTTTCGTGACGGCCTATAATGCGCGCCATGCCGACGGGGTGAAGCGAAACGCGAAACGCCGGGTGAGTTTGAAAAGTGAAAAATAGTCGATAAAAAGACGCTTGACACGAATTGAAAACTGACTAAAATGGCCGCCTCGCAGTGAGGTTGGGGTGAAAGCCTCGAAATTGCAAGCAAGGCAAGTGAGTAGGTTGAGCAGAGTAGTTTATTTAAATAGTAAATTTCTCTGCTTGACTTAAAATCTGGGAAGTGTAAGATACGCCTCCCGCTTCGAATTCGAAGCACGCTCTTTAACAATTAGCAATCAATCATCTGTGTGGGCACTCGTTGGAGATGATTCGCGTAATACGAATAAATCTTCAGTTGAGTGACTATATAGTCAATTTATTTAGTCAGTAAACTGAGCAAAACTTTTAATTGAAGAGTTTGATCATGGCTCAGATTGAACGCTGGCGGCAGGCCTAACACATGCAAGTCGAGCGGGGTTTTCGGACCTAGCGGCGGACGGGT
>NZ_JONU01000008.1 GCF_000711985.1 Rheinheimera texasensis DSM 17496 | reverse complement strand
CTTGCATGTGTTAGGCCTGCCGCCAGCGTTCAATCTGAGCCATGATCAAACTCTTCAATTAAAAGTTTTGCTCAGTTTACTGACTAAATAAATTGACTATATAGTCACTCAACTGAAGATTTATTCGTATTACGCGAATCATCTCCAACGAGTGCCCACACAGATGATTGATTGCTAATTGTTAAAGAGCGTGCTTCGACTTCGAAGCGGGAGGCGTATCTTACACTTCCCAGATTTTAAGTCAAGCAGAGAAATTTACTATTTAAATAAACTACTCTGCTCAACCTACTTACTTGCCTTGCTTGCGATTTTGAGGCTTTCACCCCAACCTCACTGCGAGGCGGCCATTTTAGTCAGTTTTCATTTCGTGTCAAGCGTCTTTTTATCGACTATTTTTCACTTTTCAAACTCACCCGGCGTTTCGCGTTTCGCTTCACCCCGTCGGCATGGCGCGCATTATAGGCCCTCACGAAACTTACGCAAGCTTAAATTTGAGAAAAGTTGGGGTTTTGCGATCGTTCGGGTGTTTTTTGCTCGAAGTGCTGTTTTTATCGTAAAAACCTGCTGATAAAGCCGCCAGCACAGAGACAAAGAAGCCAATCGCGGCAGCGATTGGCTTCTGTTACCTACTCTATATAGCAGTAAATATCCGTTAGCGCAGGTTTGGTGCTAACCAGGTTTCTGCTTCGCTGCGGCTCCAGCCTTTCTTCGCCGCATATTCTGACAGCTGATCTTCACCAATCTTGCTGACCGCAAAGTACTTGCTATCCGGATGTGCTAAGTACCAGCCCGATACTGCAGCGCCCGGCCACATGGCATAGCTTTCGGTCAGCAACATACCGATCTGCGCCTCTGCATCTAATAAAGAGAACAAAGTGCCCTTCTCAGTATGTTCAGGACAAGCCGGATAGCCCGGCGCCGGACGAATCCCCTGATAAGCTTCCCGAATAAGCTGCTCATTATCCAGTTGTTCATTGGCGGCATAACCCCAGTATTCTTTGCGTACTTTCATATGCAGATACTCGGCCAGCGCTTCTGCTAAGCGATCGGCCAGCGCTTTCACCATAATACTGTTGTAGTCATCATGCGCCTTGGCGAATTCTGCGGCAAACTCATCCGCGCCAAAACCGGTACTGACAGCAAAGGCACCGATGTAGTCGGAAATTCCTGATTCCACAGGTGCGATGAAATCAGCTAAAGAGCAGTTCGGCGCTTTGTTACGAAGTGCGACTTGTTGGCGCAGATTAAACAAACGGCAACGCTCGGCTGTGCGGCTTTCGTCGGTCCAGACAATAATGTCATCGCCATCGCTATTGGCAGGGAATAAACCGAATACGGCGCGCCCCGTGACTTTTCGTTCTGCGATCATCCGATCTAACATCGCATTGGCATCCTGATACACCCGGCGGGCTTCCATCCCAACTTCGGCATGATTCAGAATTGCAGGGAATTTACCGGATAATTGCCAGGTCAGGAAAAACGGGGTCCAGTCGATGTAATCGCGCAACACTGCTAAATCAACATCCTGCCAGACATGCACGCCAGGCTGCCGCGGAGCCGGAGCGACTTTTTGCAGATCCAGTGGAAAACGATTAGCCCGCGCCTGTTCCAGCGTCAGCATTTCTTCATGTTTACGGCTGCGCTGATGTTGCTCGATGACACGCACATATTCATCCTGCACCCGCGCCAGATAATCTGGCTTCAGCTCGGCCGAAATCAGCGACTGCACCACAGACACACTACGCGACGCGTTCGGCACATACACCACGCCATGCGCATAATGCGGTGCGATTTTGATTGCGGTATGCGCTTTGGAAGTAGTTGCGCCGCCAATTAATAGTGGGATAGTAAAACCAAGGCGGGTCATTTCTTTGGCGACATGCACCATCTCGTCTAACGATGGTGTGATTAAACCTGATAAACCGATGACATCCACATTCAGCTCTTTGGCTTTTTGCAGCAAAGTGGCGCACGGCACCATGACACCAAGGTCAATCACTTCATAGTTATTACACTGCAGCACCACACCAACGATATTCTTACCGATATCGTGCACATCGCCTTTGACGGTAGCCATCAGTACTTTGCCCTGAGTCGTGGCACCGGAGCCGGCTTTTTCCGCTTCTATATAGGGCTGCAGATAAGCTACGGCCTTTTTCATTACGCGGGCCGATTTCACCACCTGCGGCAGGAACATCTTGCCTTCGCCAAACAAGTCACCGACGACATTCATGCCGTCCATCAACGGGCCTTCGATCACATGCAGCGGACGCTCGACACTCAAACGTGCTTCTTCGGTATCCTGATCGATGAAATCAGTAATACCTTTGACCAGCGCATGCTCCAACCGCTTGGCTACCGGCCAGCTGCGCCAGGCATCGTCTTCTTTGACTGCAACCGTCCCTTTGCCATTAAACTGTGCAGCGATTTCCAGTAAACGTTCAGTCGCATCGGGCCGGCGGTTTAACACCACATCTTCAACACGGTCTTTCAGTAGCTCCGGAATATCATCGTAGACCGCCAGCTGACCGGCGTTGACGATACCCATGTCCATGCCAGCTTTGATGGCGTGATACAAAAACACCGAATGAATGGCTTCGCGTACCGGATCATTGCCCCGGAAGGAAAATGACACGTTCGACACACCGCCGGAAATTTTTGCATGTGGGCAGAGCCGCTTTATCTCGCGGGTGGCTTCGATAAAATCAACGGCATAGTTGTTATGCTCTTCAATACCAGTGGCAACGGCGAAGATATTCGGATCAAAAATAATGTCTTGTGGCGGGAAACCGATTTTTTCGACCAGAATCTTGTAGGCGCGCTGACAAATTTCAACTTTGCGCACTTTGGTGTCGGCCTGGCCGACTTCATCAAATGCCATCACGACCACAGCGGCGCCGTAGCGGCGTAATAACTTCGCCTGCTGAATAAAAGGCGCTTCACCTTCTTTTAAAGAAATCGAATTGACCACTGCTTTGCCCTGAATACATTTCAGCGCGGCTTCAATCACTTCCCATTTCGACGAGTCGACCATAATTGGCACACGGGCAATATCAGGCTCACTGGCCAGCAAATTCAGATAACGCACCATGGCAGCTTTGCTGTCGAGCATCGCTTCGTCCATGTTGATATCGATGATTTGGGCGCCATTTTCGACCTGCTGCCGCGCCACATCCAACGCGGCTTCAAATTTGCCGTCCATGATCAGTTTTTTGAAGCGGGCAGATCCCGTGACGTTGGTGCGCTCACCAATGTTGATAAAGCGGGCTTGTTGTTGCATCACCACTCCAGTGAAAAGGCTTCAAGACCAGCCAGATTAAAACTGTGACTGACCGGCTTCGGCAAACGCGGCGGTAAGTCCGCAACGACATCAGCAATAACACGAATATGCTCAGGCGTCGTACCGCAGCAACCGCCGACAATATTAATAAAGTTGTTGTTGGCCCAGTCTCTGATTTCTGCCGCCATATCCGTCGCATTCAGGTCATATTCGCCAAATTCATTTGGCAAGCCGGCATTTGGATGTACAGAAGTCGCACATTCGGCGATAGTCGCCATGGTTTCGACATAAGGCCTTAACAAATCCGGGCCTAACGCGCAGTTCAGGCCAAAACTGACCGGTTCGACATGCGCCAGCGAATGATAAAAGGCTTCAGTGGTCTGGCCCGATAAAGTCCGGCCTGATGCGTCTGTGATAGTCCCGGAGATCATCACAGGTAACTTATAACCGAGTTCATCGAACACCTGCAGCACCGCAAAAGCGGCGGCTTTTGCGTTTAACGTATCAAAAATGGTTTCGAGCATGATGAGATCGGCACCGCCTTCAATCAGTGCATGGGTCGCTTCGGTATAAGCAGCAACCAGCTGATCAAAGCTGACATTGCGATATCCCGGGTCATTCACATCCGGCGAAATCGACGCAGTGCGGTTCGTTGGCCCCAGAATACCGGCGACAAAACGAGGTTTTGCCGGATTTTTTGCGGTGAATTCATCACAAGCCTGCCGCGCCAGACGCGCCGCTTCGCGGTTAATCCGTGCTGCCAGATGCGACATGTCGTAATCGGCCATCGCAATAGTAGTAGCGTTAAAACTGTTGGTTTCCAGAATGTCCGCGCCAGCCTCGAGATACTGCCGGTGTATGGACAGAATCACTTCGGGCTTAGTCAGCACTAATAAATCATTATTGCCTTTAAGGTCTGAAGGCCAGTCGGCAAATTCAGTGCCACGATAATCGGCTTCCTGCAACTGGAAATTCTGGATCATGGTGCCCATGGCGCCGTCCAGCACCAAAATACGCTGTGCCAGTAATTGTTTAAATTGGTCGGTAGTCAGTCGGGCACTCATACAGCTCTCCCCTCGCCGACGCGAGCTAAATCAAATGGTGTAGCCTGATAGACATAATAATTCAGCCAGTTACTGAATAACAAAAAGGCATGACTCTGCCACAGTTTCATTGGACCTTTGCTTGGGTCGTTGTCTCGGAAATAATTCTCCGGCACTTTAGGGTTTAAACCTGCGGCAAGGTCACGCTGGTATTCATCGTTTAATGTGGTTAAGTCATATTCCGGGTGCCCAGTGACAAAAATCCGGCTACCGCTGGAGTTTTGCAATAAATAAGCGCCGGTGGCGTCGGCTTCGGCCAATACATGAATGTCCGCATGTTGCTGATACTTTTGTTTTGGCACTTGGGCATAACGAGAATGCGGTACGAGGAAGCTGTCATCAAAACCACGTACTAGTGGACACAAAGGCTGCACCACATTTTGCCAGTAGACACCGGACAGTTTTTCGCCGCGGATCTCCCGCTGCAAGCCATAGTAGTAATAAAGAGCTGCGTGAGCCGCCCAACAGAGGAACAATGTAGATGTGACGTGTCGATCGGCCCAGGACAGTATTTCGGATAACTGTGGCCAATAACTGACATCCTCATAATCGACCAGCCCAAGCGGTGCACCGGTGATAATCAAACCATCATAGTTTTGCTGCTGCACATCAGAAAAATAACGATAAAAACAATTCAGATGACTTTCCGGCGTGTGTTTGCTGACATGGTTGTCCAGCCGAATTAATTCGATATCAACCTGCAGCGGACTATTGGCCAGCAAGCGCAATAACTGAATTTCAGTAGTCACTTTGTTGGGCATCAGGTTCAATATAGCAATGCGCAGCGGGCGAATATCCTGAGTGCGGGCCCGGCTTTCAGTGATCACAAAGACATTTTCTGCCGACAAGGCTTCAACTGCTGGCAACTGATCTATCACTTTAATTGGCATACAGGCTCCACAACACCACAAAGATGCGTCACTTTGCCGAATCACCCGCCAATTGTCAACTTCTATACGTTTAGACGTCTATTTGTTATTTTGAAATACTGTCGTTTCAGCTCTATGCTGGAACTCAGCTAAGAAACGGAGTGACCATGAAAATAATTGGCTGCATCTGTAGTTTGGTTCTGGGCTTTTGGTGTCTGGCAGAGCCCGTTTTACCTGAGTCCGAGGGAATTCCGGTCTATATTCGTGACGATGTTTACGAAGATTATCTGAAGTTCCTCAACGGCCGCCCGGTGCTGAGTGTTGTGGATTTCCGCGGGGCGACCATGCGGCGTGATGTTGCAGATATGGTATTGCTGCAACAGGCCTTAGCTTTGGGCGGGTTTACCAAGAACTTTTATTATCAACCCGGCAAGTTTAATTTCCGCAATACCAAAATGCTGGAGAGTGGCGATTCACTGCTGAGCTTTGACACCTATTGGCTGACGGATGCCAAAGCCATGGCAGGCAAAGTTTACCTCAGCGAACCGGTGGTTCGACGCGGAGAATATTTAGCCGGTATATACACCAGTCCGGAAAATCTGCCAGTGCTACGCACCCGGACTTTAGCGGAATTGCGTAAATTCAGCGGGGTCTCTACGCCGAAGTGGCGCACCGACTGGGAAACGATGAGCGCATTAGCGCTGAAGGAACTCATTCAGGAAGATGAATGGTTAAGTCAGGCACGGATGGTGCATATGCGTTGGGTTGATTTTATGCTGATGCCGTTTTTTCATGATGAAAACGGCATTTATCAACTGGAACAACTGCGTTTAAAAGTCGTACCTGGAGTTGCAATTTTGCTGAACGACAGCCGGCATTTTGTCATCAGTAAATCTCATCCGGACGGTCGTTATGCCAGTGAGGCTTTGAATAAAGGCCTCAAAATTCTGCGGGATAATGGCAGGATTGAGCAGTTGTATAAACAAGCCGGTTTTATGTTGCCAGAAAATTCAGTGCAGATATTGAATTTGCCTGCGGACGCAACATCGCAAATAAAGCCAGCTTTACCATCCAAACCGTTGAGTAAATCCGATGAACGTCAACAGTAAAAGAAATGGCCCAAGCGGGCCATTTTCTGTATCAGACCTGTGCTGCAATTCGCCAGGTTATTGAAAAATTGCCATGCAGTACTTAGTCTGCAGTTTAAAATTCTTCATCAAGCTCAGCCGGCTCGGCAGCTAACTCTTCAACAGCTGGAGCGCCTTTGGTTGGTTGCAGTAACAAACGGTTGCGCAGTTCGGTTTCAATCTCTTGTGCTACAGCTGGATTTTCTGCCAGATACTTCATCGCATTAGCTTTACCCTGACCGATTTTATTACCTTTATAGGCATACCAGGCGCCGGCTTTATCGACCAGTTTTTCTGCAACGCCTAAGTCAATCAGTTCGCCGGTTTTACTGATGCCGGCACCGTACTGAATAATAAATTCAGCTTGACGGAACGGCGGTGCGACTTTGTTTTTCACTACTTTAACGCGGGTTTCGTTACCCACCACTTCTTCGCCTTCTTTAACAGAACCAATACGGCGGATATCTAACCGGACTGAGGCGTAGAATTTCAGTGCGTTACCACCTGTGGTTGTTTCCGGGTTACCGAACATCACACCGATTTTCATCCGGATTTGGTTGATGAAAATACATAAAGTGTTTGAGCGTTTGATATTCCCTGTCAGTTTACGCAGCGCTTGTGACATCAGACGGGCCTGCAGGCCGACGTGGCTGTCGCCCATGTCGCCTTCAATTTCTGCTTTTGGTGTCAGAGCGGCTACAGAGTCGACGATGATGAC
Source organism: Rheinheimera texasensis DSM 17496 (assembly GCF_000711985.1). Lineage (GTDB taxonomy): Bacteria > Pseudomonadota > Gammaproteobacteria > Enterobacterales > Alteromonadaceae > Pararheinheimera > Pararheinheimera texasensis. The sequence continues at coordinate 632,813 of NZ_JONU01000008.1, read as the reverse complement.
GTCTACTGCTGCAGAACGGACCAACATGTCGCAAATCTCTAAGGCTTGTTCGCCGGTATCAGGCTGAGAAACTAATAAATCTTCGACTTTCACACCCAGTTTGCCGGCGTAAATCGGATCCAGCGCGTGCTCCGCATCGATAAAAGCACAGGTTTTACCCATTTTCTGCGCTTCGGCAATCACCTGCAGCGTTAAGGTCGTTTTACCTGAAGATTCAGGACCATAAATTTCAACGATCCGGCCACAAGGTAAACCACCAATGCCAAGCGCAATGTCCAGACCCAGAGAGCCGGTAGAAATCGCATCAATCTCAAGCGAGGTGTTATCTCCAAGCTTCATGATTGAACCTTTACCGAACTGACGCTCGATTTGGCTTAAGGCTGCGCTGAGGGCTTTTTGTTTATTGTCGTCCATCTGGAACTCCGGAAAAAGGGTTTTGCCTGAAATGCTGTATGCTCATACAGTAGTTGAATCAATTTGTGCTGTCAATAACTGAATCATCTGCTGCAAGGCAAAATCGATACTTTGTTGCCGGACAGCCGATCTGTCGCCATGCAGCAGAATTCGCACTGTAGCGACCGCGCCCTGCACATAAAAACCAAAACAGACAGTCCCCACCGGTTTTAATGCACTGCCACCATCCGGGCCGGCGATACCGGATACCGCCACAGCACAATCCGCGCCTGCAGCCGTTGCAGCTCCGCTGGCCATTTCAGCGACAGTCTCTTCACTGACAGCACCAAACTGCAATAATGTCGCGCTTTTAACGCCCAATAACTGCTGTTTGGCTTTGTTGCTGTAAGTAACAAAACTGCGGTCCAAATAGGCTGAGCTGCCGGGGATCGCGGTCAACGCGTAGGAGATCCCACCGCCGGTACAGGATTCGGCGGTGGTGATGCTGAGCTTTTTCCGCAATAATAGCTGACCCAGTGCAGAGGCCAGTGTCTCGGTATGGGCCGGAACTGTCATTTTCATTCCATTTTGGGACATCAGAATTTTAATTATGCCGTCAGAAATCCAGACCGGGCAAGCGACAACTGCCCATACGCCGATGATGCAACAATACCTCGCGCTCAAAGCAGAGAATCCGGAGATTTTATTGTTTTACCGGATGGGCGATTTTTATGAGCTGTTTTATGACGATGCAAAAAAAGCAGCGGCGTTGCTGGATATCTCGCTGACCAAACGCGGTCAGTCGGCCGGAGCACCAATCCCTATGGCCGGCGTGCCGCATCACGCAGTGGAAAACTATCTGGCGCGGCTGGTACAGCTCGGCGAATCCGTAGCGATTTGTGAACAGGTTGGCGATCCGGCGACCAGCAAAGGCCCGGTTGATCGCAAAGTGGTGCGGGTCGTGACTCCCGGCACAGTCACCGATGAAGCTTTACTGCAAGAACGCCAGGACACTTTGCTTGCTGCTGTTTATCAGCATAAACAACAATTTGGCCTGGCGTACCTGGATTTAAGTGCCGGCCGTTTTGTCCTGACTGAATTACCAGCCCTGGACGACCTCGCCGCGCTGTTACAACGGCTGAATCCGGCTGAATTATTATATTGTGAAGACCAGCCGCTACCGGAATTAGTGTTGGCCCGTAAAGGCGCGCGCCGCCGGCCGGTATGGGATTTTGAACAAAGCAGCGCTGAACGTGCTTTGTGCCAGCAATTCGGCACGCGCGATTTACAAAGTTTTGGCGTGCAGGACGCCCGCTTTGGTCTGATGGCGGCCGGCTGCCTGCTGCAATATGTCAAAGATACTCAACGTGCCAATCTACCGCATTTACGCAGTATTTCCTTAGAAAAGCACAGCGATCATATAGTGCTGGACGCCGCGACGCGGCGTAATCTGGAACTGACTCAGACCTTAAACGGCCAATATGCGCATTCTCTTGCTGCAGTGCTCGACCAATGTCAGACCGCGATGGGCAGCCGCTTATTAAAACGTTGGATCCATGCCCCGCTGCGCGATCAGGCCATTATCACAGCGCGCCATCTGGCCGTCAGCGAACTGCAGCAATATGATGCCGAGTTACAACCACTGCTGAAACAGATTGGTGACATTGAACGAATTGTCGCCCGGTTGGCACTGCGTAGCGCACGGCCACGCGATTTCGCCAGGTTACGTCAGGCGCTGCAGCAACTACCGGAACTGACACCATTGCTAAGTCAGCTGCAAAGCCAACGCTTACAGCAACTGGCTGCAGACTGCGAACCAATGCCGGCCCTGACGGAATTATTAGAACGCGCCATTATTGACAACCCACCGGTGCTGATCCGCGATGGCGGCGTCATCGCCGAAGGTTATTCAGCGGAGCTGGACCAATGGCGGGCTTTAGCCAAAGGTGCGACCGATTATCTGGAACAGCTGGAACAACGCGAAAAAGCCCGTACCGGCATTGCGTCGCTCAAAGTTGGATTTAATAAAGTCGCCGGTTATTACATCGAAACCGGCCGCGCAGCAGCAGATGCAGTGCCGCCGGACTACATCCGCCGTCAGACGTTGAAAAACAACGAGCGTTACATTATTCCGGAACTAAAGGAATATGAAGACAAGGTACTAGGCAGCGAAAGTAAAGCGCTCGCCCTTGAAAAACAGCTGTATGAACAACTGTTTGATTTGATTGCACCGGATTTAGCCGCGCTGCAGCAACTCGCGGCCAGTTTGTCGGAACTGGACGTACTGACCAACTTTGCCGAACGCGCGGTACGACTGAATTACTGCCAACCGAGACTGGTGGCAGAGACCGGTATCCATATCGAGCAAGGCCGTCATCCGGTTGTGGAGCAGATGACCACTGAGCCTTTTATTGCCAACCCGCTGGAACTGACACCGAAGCGGCATTTGTTGGTGGTGACAGGCCCGAACATGGGCGGTAAATCGACTTATATGCGCCAGGCGGCCTTGATAGTGTTGATGGCTTATATCGGTAGTTTTGTGCCGGCACAAACGGCCACTTTGGGGCCGGTGGACCGGATCTTTACCCGGGTCGGTGCTTCGGACGACCTGGCGTCCGGCCGTTCGACCTTTATGGTGGAAATGACTGAAACCGCGACTATTTTGCACCATGCCACCGCACAAAGCCTGGTGTTAATGGACGAAATCGGCCGCGGCACCAGTACTTATGACGGTTTGTCATTGGCCTGGGCCTGTGCCGAGTATCTCGCCACCAAACTCAAAGCACTGACCTTATTTGCTACGCATTATTTTGAGCTGACGGATTTACCTTCATTGCTGAGTGGTGTTGCCAATATCCATCTGGATGCGGTTGAACATGATGAACATATTGTGTTCATGCATCAGGTGCAGCCGGGTGCAGCTAGTAAAAGCTATGGTCTGCAGGTCGCGCAGTTGGCTGGCGTTCCCAAAATCGTGATCCAGCAGGCGCAGCGTAAACTCGCGGCTCTGGAGCAACAGCAGCCAAAAGCGGACAACGCCGTGAAGGCGGCGCAGCCGGCGCAGCCGGCGCAGGCTGATTTGTTTGCCGAACCAACCCCACATCCGGTACTGACGCAACTGGCCGAAGTTGATCCGGATGACCTGACACCAAGGCAGGCACTCGATTTATTGTTCGCCCTCAAACGCCAGCTTTAAATAGCCCGCATTAAAAAACGGTGCCAGCTGCTATGCTGGTACCGTTTTTTAGTCCAGCGCCAGCACATCAACTGCGACCTGCAACTGATGCTCGCCAATGCCCTGCAGCACACCTTTTAATGGCACTACATCAGCATAATCGCGGCCAAAAGCCAGTGTCAGATGCTGTACATCCGCCAGCACATTATTCGTCGGGTCAAAATCCACCCAACCAAGTCTGGGGTCAAATACCGCAAACCAGGCATGCGACGCATCAGCTCCCTGCAGGCGTGGCTGCCCCGGCGGCGGGCGAGTCTCCAGATAACCACTGACGTAACGGGCGGCAACGCCCTGACTGCGTAAACAGCTGATCGCCAGCTGGGCAAAATCCTGACAAACACCGCGCTTGTGCTGCAAGACATCCGCAATCGGCGTGACCACAGTGCTGAATTCAGGATCATATTGAAATTCCTGATAAATCAGCTGATTGAGTAAAGCAACATTTTGCAGCATCGACAGATCCGCCCGGTACACCTGCTGCCAGAGTGCAGCAGCATCCGCCAGCAACGGAATATTGCGGCTGGCATGGCGGCATAAAGCGACCACAGGGTCGGTCAGCTGCCGATGCTCAGTCGCATCGGTCAGTGACAAGCCGTCACCGAGTTGGGCCGCCAACTGCCGGGGATGAACGTCAATCTGCGCCTGCAACTGCACTGTCATGTCCTGATGCGGCGCCAACAGATGCAAAAACTGGCGCTGATTGCCAAATAAATCCACGTGAGAGTATTGGGTACAAGGCATTGGCGTGACCTTCAGCTGGACATCCAGTACTTGTTGCCAGGGCAATTGCCTCGGCTGCAGGCAAGTCAGGTTATAGCTGTTTGCGATCGGCCTTTGATACTGATAACGGGTCAGATGACTCAGTTGATAACGCACCGGACCTCCGCAATGCCAAAACTCATGTCCATCCTTAAAAACTCTGCCAGCTGCTGCTCGGCGGCGCATGGTTGAAATAAGACAACGTAATACTGTCGGACAACAATTTTAACCGGTGCTGGATTTGACTGAGCAGCAAACCAAGTGCCGGTGTAGCACCCTGCTCTGCATCAAACAACGATTGCGGTTCAGTCAGTTGCAGCAAAGTGACCAGTTCCAGCGCCAGCCGTTGTTCCGCTGACAAACCAGGTTGCGCGGCAAGCTTGGGTAAATCGGCGCACTGGCGCTGAATACGCAGACACTGATATCCCACCGAGCGCGGTGTGCTGTCGTCAAACACCAGTAGGTCAATCACGGCCAGCGGATGCAATTGACTGCGATAACGCCGCCGATAGGTGTTCACGGTATCTGCCAGACGTAACACCGCTTCCATAAGCACCGCCGATGCCCTGGGTGCACCTTGCGAGCGTACAAACACCGCCTGTAATAACGCGGCCGTCTGCAAGCCGCGTTCAATATGCTGACCCAAATCCATCAGCCGCAGTGCCTGAGTCCGGCTCATGGTTTCATTGCTCAGGCCATACAACGCGGTTTGCAGCAATATGATGTCATCGAGCTGACGTAAACAAGGGCCCGACAGCAGTAAAGCAGGATCTTGCTGCTGTAATGCCGGCAGAGCGCACAGTGCCTGTTGTAATTTGTCGAGAACCAGCCAGGTGTCCGCGGCAAAATATTCCCGCGCCGACTGTGCGTTGAACAATAACGCTTGCAAAATAGCAAACAGACTACCCGGCTGCGCCGGGTCAAATAATTGCTGTAACAGCTCGTCCAGGTCCGTCGCCTCGCCCGCTAAGCCATTCGCTTGCCGGCAAAATTGCAACAAGGGCGCGACATCCTGCAGCTCTGCCGCACCGGTACCGGCATTGACCAGCGACAACGCTGTGCGTAAAGCGCGGCAAATCTGATTGAGTCGCTCATTGTATCGCCCCAGCCAAAACAAATGGTCTGCCACCCGGCTGGTCACCAGCCCGCTGTGGCGTGACAAGTCCAGCGCGCCGCTGCTACTTTGCAACAGACTGGCCGTTAGCCCCCTGTCAGCCAACACCCAAACATCTTTGACCCGCTGCAAACCCGATGACTCGCCGGACTGCAGTTGCAAGGGATCAGCAGTTATCTGAGCATAACCACCAGGCAACACCATACCGGGCAGCTTTTCATTGTGCAGACTAAACAGCCGCAAGCTTGTGTATGCGTGATAATTACCGGAGCCAGGCTGCCAGCAAGGCTCCTGCTGCAGTGATAAGGACTCAGTGGCAATGTAGTCCGCACTATCCCGCTGCAGCTGACGGAGCAAGGCCTGCAGCGCCGGAGGTTCGAGCGAAGCCGGCACAAACTGCTGCTGAGAGCTGATCCGGCGCAAGTGAAAGCGGGTCGGCGCAGCAAGAAACTGCTGCAACTGTTCAGGATGCCCCAGCCACAACGTGTCGGGCTGGGCCAGTAATAAAGGCTCGCCAAGCAGCGCCTGACATAAAGCCGGTAAAAAAGGTTGTAACACGCCGGTATCCAGCACACTGCTGCCAGGCGGGTTCAGACAACAAAGCTGCTGCTGCCGGATGCTTTGCAATAGACCGGCACAGCCGCCAGCTGCCGGTTCCAGCTCCAGCGGGTCTGTTTGTGCATCCGGCTGATAACGCAGCAGAGCGGCAATCGGCTTTAGTCCTGTCAGGGTTTTCAGCCACAGCGCACCGTCACGGAAGGTTAAGTCAGCGCCATGCACCACAGCCACATCCAGATAATTGGCCAGATATGCCTGCTCAAAATAATGACTGCTATGTACAGAGGTGATCCAAAGCCCCGACAACGCCGGCGCTGTCGCTGACAGAGCTCCGGGGTCTTGCAGGCTTTGCTGTAAACGCCGGTAAAAACAGGCGATTTGCGCTTTGGGCAGATCCAAGGCTTGCACCGGAGCCAGCTGATTAAAGGCCAGCCGGTGTTCAACCAGATAACCAAGACCCGCTGGCAATAACGCATGGTCCCGCAGCACCTGCCACTGCCCTGTCGTTGACTGCACCAGATCCAGACTGAATAACGGCAACCAGTCTGCCGGCGCCGCAACTAAGCCGACCGCACTCATTAAAAACGCCGGCGAGCGAAACACCGCTTCGGCCGGTAACAAATCAGGCCGGATGTATTGCTGTGGCCCATACAGATCTGCCAGCACTATCTGCAGCAATTTTTGCCGCTGCAACATGCCGGCCTCCAGCTGACGCCAATCAAGCTCGCTGACCAATAATGGTAAAGGGTCAAGCTGACGCTGGGGCGACGACACAGTACCGAATCCAGCGGCATTTTCGCGCAACTGTTGCTGTAATTCGCGATACAACACCGGCAAGCCGGCCTGCTGTGCCGTCAGCCATTGCATCAGCCGTGCCCGGTGTTCCGGTTCAAATGCTGTCACTACAGATCCTTGTCAGGTTCAGGCCGACAATTGCACCACAGCTACCGGCTGCAGGCATGGCTCCAGAATTTGTTGATGCAGGCCAATGATGCCAGCCTGCAGTTCATCAATCAGACTATGCAACTGCACCGTCGATAACTCAGACAGCGCTTGTGGCTTCAGCAAAGCCTGCACTTGTTGCAGCTGTGCGAGAATGGCGCCGGCATGCGGCAGCGTTTTAGCCGAAGCTGCCACCCGGTTTAGACAATAACTGATTGAGCGCGGAAAATCCGCATAGGTCAGCAGATAATCGATGGCATCGACATCGCCTTTTTGGTGCGCCAGATAATATTGATAGGACTCCATCCCGCCCAGCGCATTCAGCACCGACAACCAGCGGAATTTCGGTCTTTTGATTTGAGTCGGCTGTAATTGCTGTAACACCAGCACATCCATAATGCGGGTCGTCATGTCCGCCCGCTCCAGATGGCGACCAATATTAAATACATCAAAAGCATCACCGCGCAGCATAGTGCCATCGAGCACACCGACCACCATCTGACAGCGCCGGCTGACTTCGGCCATCAGCTGATAACGCTGCTGGCGGCTCACTGCAGTACTGCAATGTTGCTGCAAAAACAAATCCAGCGCATTCAGTTCCTCCCACATATCACGGGGAATTAAAGGCCGAAGCGTCCTGGCATTTTGTTTTAATGCCGCGCAGGTGGCGCGGATAGACACCGGGCTGTCCGGCGCGTTAATCAGGCAAGCCATCACTGCCCTTTCGGTTTCAGCCAGCGTCAGCGGTGTGTCGCCTTGCTGAAATTTCTGCAACAAGGCTGCGCTGTCCTGCCCCAGCACCTCAAGCAATATCGGCCAGCCAAATTGAGTGTCCTGATGACTGTCAATCAACACATGACTAGTGGCATTGATCAGCCGCGCGGTATCATCGAGCCGTTCCAGATAACGACCGAGCCAAAATACGTGATCTAGCGATTTTAATAACATGCTTTACACCTCATCATTGATGATCCAGGTATCTTTGCTGCCGCCACCCTGCGATGAATTGACGACCAGCGAGCCCCGACGCAGTGCGACCCGGCTTAACCCGCCGGTACTGCAATACAAATCCCGCCCCTGCAGCACAAATGGCCGCAGATCCAGATGGCGCGGCTCCAGCACGCCGTCACACAAAGTCGGCGCGGTTGATAATTGTAAAGTGGGCTGGGCGACGAAATTACGCGGGTCTTTCGCGATAGCCTCTGCCATCAATGCCCGCTCCGCATCTGTGGCGCGCGGCCCAATCAAAATGCCATAGCCACCGGACTCATTAGCAGGCTTCACCACGAGCTGGTCGAGATTGGCCAGCACATAAGCCCGTTGTTGTTCATCGGAGCACAGATAAGTCGGTACGTTGTCAATCAATGGTTTTTCGCCAAGGTAATATTCAATAATTTGCGGCACATAGGCATAAATGACTTTGTCATCGGCAACACCGGAACCCGGCGCGTTAGCAATAGCCACCTGGCCTTTGGCCCAGGCCTGAAATAAGCCGGGTACACCAAGCACGGAGTCAGGCCGGAACACAGTCGGGTCGAGGAAAATGTCGTCGACGCGGCGGTAAATCACATCCACCCGTTGCAAACCATTGAGCGTCCGTAAATACACGCCGTCTGCGTCCACCTGCAAGTCGGTATTTTCAACCAGTTCAATACCCATTTGCTGCGCCAGATAACTGTGCTCAAAATAGGCCGAGTTATAAATGCCTGGCGTCAGTAACACGATACAAGGCACGTCGCCAGGCCTTGGTGAGAGCGACGCCAGCATTTTCCACAACTGATGCGGATAATCATCTACCGGTACTATGGTCGAATCGGCGAACAGCTCCGGAAACACCCGTTTCATCACTGTGCGGTTTTCCAGCATATAAGACACACCGCTCGGTACCCGTAAATTATCTTCCAGCACCAAAAACTGACCTTGCCCGTCGCGAACTAAATCGGTGCCACAAATATGGGACCAGACGCCAAAAGGGGGCGACACGCCCCGACATGGTGCAAGAAAATTTCGCGACTGCAGCACCAGCTCAGCCGGCACTATGCCTGCGCGTAAAATGCGCTGGTCGTGGTACAAATCATCGATAAACAGATTCAGTGCCTGCAGCCTTTGCATCAGGCCGGCACTGGTGCGGCGCCATTCGCTGAGTGGAATAGTGCGGGGCATGACGTCCAGCGGCCAGGCGCGGTCGATATTCTGGCCTTCACTATATAAGGTGAAACACACGCCCATGCTGCGAATAGTCTGGTCCAGTTGCTGTTGGCGACGTAATAATTCAGTAGTGCCATGGCGCTCAATAAAACGGGCGATTGCCGTGGCCGGCGCTCTTGCTGTGCCTGCTGGCGAAACCAGCTCATCGAAACAATCAGGTAATTGCGGATATCCGCTGAAACTCTGCCCCATGCTACCACTCCGCTATTTGTCCGGTATCTCTGCGTCTGTATCCCTGGCACGCTGTTTTGGTGCAAAAACGCGCAGATAATGCAGATGGAGCAAAGGCTGTGCCAGCGTAAAGCAAAGGCTGAGCTTTAACCGAAGCGTGGGAGAATTCTTGTAAAGTGAAGTTGTCTGCGGGCGATGTTGCTTGGCTGTTTTATGGCAGTACAAAAGCAAAAAGCGGGCATTGCCCGCTTTTTCTAAGCCATTCTCAGGTCACTCCTGAAACAGCGTCTCGATATTCAACCCCTGATGCGTGACGATTTCCCGCAGCCGGCGTAGCGCCTCGACCTGAATTTGCCGCACCCGTTCACGGGTCAGGCCAATTTCGCGGCCCACATCTTCTAAAGTCGAAGGCTCGTAACCAAGTAGACCAAAACGCCGGGCCAACACTTCACGTTGTTTTGGGTTCAGTTCTTCCAGCCAAACCACCAAATGCTGCCGGATATCAGCATCCTGCAGTTCAGTTTCCGGTCCTAACTCTTTTTCATCCGCCAGAATATCCAGCAGTTGTTTTTCCGAAGATCCGGCCACCGGCGTGTCAACTGAGGTGATTTTTTCATTCAGTTTCAGCATTTTGCGCACTTCTTCGACCGGACGGTCTAAAGCGGCGGCAATTTCTTCCGGCGTCGGTTCATGGTCCAGCCGCTGCGATAACTCGCGGGCTGCACGCAGGTAAATATTCAGTTCTTTCACCACATGAATCGGTAACCGGATGGTCCGGGTCTGATTCATAATGGCGCGTTCAATGGTCTGGCGGATCCACCAGGTGGCATAAGTGGAGAAACGGAAACCGCGTTCCGGATCAAATTTTTCCACAGCGCGAATCAGGCCCAAATTGCCTTCTTCAATCAAATCAAGCAGCGCTAAACCTCGATTGATATAACGCCGGGCGATTTTCACCACCAGTCGTAAATTACTTTCAATCATGCGTTTGCGGGCGGCTGCGTCGCCTCGTAAGGCTAAGCGGGAAAAGTAGACTTCTTCTTCGGCGCTGAGTAGCGGCGAGAATCCGATTTCGCCGAGGTAGATTTGTGTGGCGTCCATCGCGCGTTGACTGTCGTCACGGGTGAACACATCGTCAGGTGTATTGTCTTCTTCAGTGGCGAGGCTTGCCATATCCGGCTCTGCTGATTCGTCATCCAGCATCGCCACGTCTTCTGTCAATTCCGCTTCCTTGAAATCAACTACTTCATCTTCGTCTTTTTGTCCCATATCCGTCTCCCAGATCTGCAAGGGTCACGCGTCAGTGCCAGAAATCCATTCTTCAATGATGCGATTGTGTGCTGTTATTTATTTCAGATAACGCAGCGGATCGACAGATTTTCCCCGATAGCGGATTTCAAAATGCAGTTGAACACGGTCTGCATCGGAATTGCCCATTTCAGCGATGGTCTGTCCTGCTGCCACCGATTCGCGCTCTTTCACCAATAAACGGTGATTGTGGGCATAAGCACTTAAAAAATCGTCATTATGTTTAATGATAATTAAGTTGCCATAACCCCGCAGTGCATTGCCGGCGTATACCACCTGACCTGCTGCTGCCGCTTTAACCGGTGTCCCGTAAGCACCACCAATATCAAGACCTTTGTTACCGTGTTCCTGACTGGAAAATTTCGCCAATATCGGGCCTTTCACTGGCCAATGCCATTGCCGAACGTTTCCATTAATGGTACTGTTTGCGGTTTTTTCGGGTTCTTCGACCCGTTCATTTTGACCATAACGCTTTTGATTTTGCGGTGCAACTACTTTAGCGCTTTTTGATGCAGTGTCGGAACTGTTTGAATTTGAATAGTTCTTATTTGATTTGAGGCTTGTTGTAACTAGATTACGCCCACTACCAGACTCTGTACTATTGTTTGAAACAACCAAAATTTGGCCAACATAAATAGTATAGGGTTCGGCAATGTGGTTCAGCCTTGCAAGGCTCCGATAATCCATGCCATTGCGAAATGCAATTGAGAACAGCGTATCGCCGCTTTTCACCTGATAGGTATCTGCCTGCAAGGTTTTGTTGGTCGCCTTGCGGCTCTGCCAGCTGTCGACCGGCGCCGGGCTGCTGTTGACACCACAGCCCGATAGCAGCAAACACAGCCAAAGGGTCAGCCCGGCCTGACTGACACGCGCCGCGCTGTAACCAGCCTGAACTTGTTGCAAAGAATCAGCCATAAATCAGATACGCAATACCGCCGAGAGCCACAGTGCCCCAGCCTAAGATATCGACGATTTCGCGCAGCTTGGCCTGCATTCTGGCACCACCCCAGTACATCAGGCCCGCGACCAGGAAAAACCGGCTGGCCCGACCGATAAAAGATGCAATAACAAATGGCAAAAAAGCCATATGCATCAGACCAGCGCCGACGGTGAACAGCTTATACGGGATTGGAGAGAATCCAGCGATAAACACTACCCAGACGCCATATTCGTTAAACCAGCGTTCAACTGTGGCGAAAGTTTCCTGATACCCCATGTACTGAATAACCGGCAGCACTACAGGTTCATATAACAAATAACCCAGCCAGTAACCGAATATACCACCCAATACTGAGGCTAAAGTCGTCAGCCAGGCCAGACGCCAGGCGCGTTCCGGGTGCGCCAGCGCCATCGGCGCCAGCATCACATCAGGCGGGATAGGAAAAATCACTGATTCCGTAAAGCTCAGGCCAAACAAATAACGTTCAGCGTGGCGGTGCTTCGCCCAAACCAACGCTTTGTCGTACATCCACTGAAAAATCCGCAAAAAAATCTCCTAATAATCAATCAGGCCAGTTCGCCAGGCACCAAAGGCACAAATCGCACCGCTTCAACATCGGTCGACGGATATTCATCATGTTGGCGGGTATAGACCCTGAGCATTTGCTCCTGGGCGCCGACCGGGATCACTAAACGTCCGCCATCGACCAGCTGATGCAATAGAGCATCCGGTACTTGGGTCGGTGCCGCGGTGACAATAATACAATCAAAGGGGGCCTTACTCTGCCAACCCAGCCAACCGTCACCGTGTTTCATCGCCACATTATGCAAATCCAGCTGATGCAGCCGGCGTTTGGCCTGAAACTGCAGCGACTTGATCCGCTCCACAGTACAAACCTGCGGAAATAACCGCGCCAGAATGGCAGTCTGGTAACCGGAGCCGGTGCCGATTTCCAGCACCTTTTTCGGCTGCCAGGACGTGCCATCGCTGTTGGCCTGCAATAGCAACTCGGTCATCCGCGCGACAATATAAGGCTGCGAAATGGTCTGACCCTGACCAATTGGCAATGCGGTGTTTTCATAAGCTTTATGCGCTAAAACCATTTCAACAAAATGATGGCGTGGCGTTTGCGCAATCGCCTGCAACACCTCAGTAGACTTGATGCCATCGGCCTGGAGTTTTTGCGCCAGCACCTGGGCGCTGCGGGAAGTTACAACAGCCATCAGAAGCGGATCCCTTCCAGCCATTGCTGCAGTGGCTGCAAGCTGCGATAAGCCGTCATGTCGATTTGCAGCGGTGTGACCGAGGCATAACCATTGGCGATGGCATAAAAATCGGTGCCTTCACCGGCATCCAACTCCGGGCCTAACGAGCCATACCAGAAAATCCGCCGGCCCCAGGGATCTGTGGTACTGGTCATGGTTTCGGCCTTGTGCCGCCGCCCAAGACGGGTCACCTGAATGCCCTTGAGATCACTCAGTGGCACACCGGGTACATTAATATTGAGAATTTGGTCAGCCGGCAACGGGTGCGATTTTAACTGTTGAATGACTTTGACCGTGACATAAGCGGCCGTGGCAAAATGTTCTTCGTCCCGGCTCGCCAACGACACCGCAATGGCCGGTAAGCCCAGATGACGGCCTTCAGTGGCGGCGGCAACGGTGCCGGAATACAACACGTCATCGCCAAGATTGGCGCCATGATTAATGCCGGCGACGACTAAATCGGGCGTTTTGTCACACAACTGGCTAATCGCCAAGTGCACACAATCGGTCGGCGTGCCGTTGACTGCAATAAAACCGTTGTCGAGGAGTTGGGTGCGCAGCGGGTTGAGCAAGGTCAGCGAATTACTGGCACCGCTACAATTGCGGTCTGGTCCCACGGTGGTGACCGTTGCTATCTCCGCCAGCGCCTGCTGTAACACTAAAATGCCTTTGGCGTACACACCATCATCGTTACTGAGCAAAATCCGCATTTAGGACTCCAGAGCAGCGATATCCCGGCGGATATCCTGATAATTCACCAACTCCCTCAGCACCGACGTGGCAAAACAACCCGCAGGCAGGGCAAAACTGAGCTCGAGTGTATCATGCTGCCATTGATAACTCAGCGCTTTTGGCACCAGCCGCACCGCGCGGCGTTCGGTATTCACATTCAACGCAACGAGTCCATCCACCCAGTGCTGCCACGGCATTAATTGCCGTTGCTGCCAGGCGAGGGCTTCGTCTTGCTCCAGCACTTTGCCAATCCCCGGTAACACTGCAGTCGGATGAATATCCTGCTCCAGCAATCGGCGCTGAATGTCGCTATCGCTCGGGTCCACCTGAAACACTGAGCCGGAGCCATCAAGCTGCACCACACTGCCGGGTAACAACGTCAAAAATCCCAGCTGCTGCAAACGCTGCGACACTTGATGGTTAAACAGCATCGAGCGGCTGGCCGACAATGCCAGACCGCGGATTTGCCGGTCACTGATGCTACCACCACGAAAAAGATGTTCCGCCAGCTGCAGATTACCGCCATCGCGGCCAAAACGTTGTTCACCATAATAATTCGGTACACCGGCACCAATCAGTTGCAGGCGTTTTTCCAGCTCGGCTGCATCGGAGACATTGCGCAGCCGCAAGCGGAAATGGTTCTGTTTAATCGAGCCGATTTTTAGCCGGCGCTGATGACGCACCGATTGTAAAATCCGTACGCCTTCAATCTGCCAGTCTTGATAATTCAGTTCCTGCTTAATTGGCACCGGCAAACAAAACCATTGCCGGGTAATCGCATGGCGGTCTTTTAAACCGGCGTAACTGACTAAACGCGATTTAATGCCGGCAGCTTCAGCAATTTGTTTGCCGACATACTGCGTGTTCTGGCCGATTTTCTCGACCTGCAACAACAGATGTTCACCAGCGCCGGTTGGGGTGAAACTGAGTTCTTCATCAACGATAAAATCTTCCGGCGCGCTTCTGAGCAGCGCACGGCAGGTCGGTTCGCCGTACAGATAAGCCAGCGGCGGAAACTGAATGTGAGTTGCTGCGTCGCTCATGCAGTTTTCACCAGCAGCACCACAGCTTCAACCGCAATGCCTTCTTTACGGCCGACAAAACCGAGTTTTTCTGTGGTGGTGGCTTTGACATTGACCTGGTTGAATTGTGTTTCCAGATCGGCCGCCAGCACGTGACGCATCGCCTCGATATGCGGCGCCATTTTCGGTGCCTGCGCCATAATGGTCACATCCAGATTGCCGATGGCATAACCGAGCGCTTTAACGTCAGCAAAAACTTTACGCAATAAAATCCGGCTGTCGATGCCTTTAAAAGCCGCGTCAGTGTCGGGAAAATGATGGCCGATATCCCCGAGCGCCACCGCGCCTAACAGCGCATCAGACACAGCATGCAACACCACGTCACCATCTGAATGCGCCAACAAGCCTTGCGGATAATCGATTTTGACGCCGCCTAAAGTCACCGGGCCTTCGCCGCCAAAAGCGTGCACATCAAAACCGTGGCCAATACGAAAAGAGATCATGCCTGCTCCAGATAAAAGCGTGCCAGAGCTAAGTCCTCTGGCTGAGTAATTTTAAGATTGTCTGCGCGACCGGGGATCAGCTGCACCGGATGGCCGGCCCACTCCATCGCCGATGCTTCGTCGGTAATAGCGACACCGGCGGCCAGGGCGCGCTGCAGCGCATCGCGCAGTAAAACAGTTGGAAACAGCTGTGGCGTCAGTGCATGCCAGAGCTGACGCCGTTCAACGGTCTCGGCGACCAGACTCGGCCCTTGCGTTTGGGTAGAGCCCCGCTTCATTGTGTCGCGCACTGGACTCGCCAGAATACCGCCGGTCCCACTTTGCAGGCATGCCTCGATCAGCTGCCGGATGTCAGAGAGCTGCACCAGCGGGCGGGCCGCGTCATGCACCAAAGTCCAGGGAAACTGCTCAGCGTCTATTGCCAAAAGACCGGCCAGCACTGAATCCGCACGCTCAGCGCCACCAGCGACACGGCACACTCGCGGGTCTTTTGCTAATGGTAACGTTGGAAAATACGGGTCATTGGGCGATAAAGCTAAAAACAACCGGCGAGCCTCTGGCAATGTCAGCAATTTAGCGGCGGTATGCTCAAGTACGGTTTGATTGGCGAGGGTTAAATATTGTTTTGGCCGGTCGGCCTGCATGCGGCTGCCGACTCCGGCCGCCGGGATCAACATCGCAATGGTCATTTAGTGCCCTGTTTGGCTACCAGGCGGAAAAACACTTCGTCTTGTTTAATCAGGCCTAATTCGTTGCGAGAGCGTTCTTCAATAGAATCCAGGCCGCTTTGTAAATCGGCAACGTCGGCCATCAGCATTTTATTGCGTTTTTCCAGCTCCTGATTGCTGGCCAGATGCACTTTCAGCTCTTCCTGATGCTTAAAATATTCTTTAACGCTGTGTGGCCCGAACCACAAGCGATATTGCAGCGCGCAGACCAGCGCAAACAGGATAATAATTAACAGCCGCATAACAAATCCAAAAATGCAATCTGCTGGTATTATGCAGGCTGTCATCAGCGCTGAAAAGCCCTGCAGCTTATTTTACGCGGCCTGGACGTAAGTCATTGGCCCTAGACGCATGAGGTTTGGCGAAATTTTGCCAGTTCAGCCGGCTGGCCAGCAACATTTCTCGCAGACTCAGTAAACGTGGTGTTTTGCGCTCGCCGTTGCGCCACTGATGGCCACAGCACACGGCCGTCAACACGGCTTTGCTGGGTTTTAATAACAATTTGTTTTGATTATCAGGTTCTTGCGGCCAACCAGCCAGGGCAAACCAGCCATGTTCGTTACAATGCAGCCGCTGGCCTTCCCGATCAATCTCATCGATTGAATCTAACAGAATTTGCTGCAGCCCTTGTTGTTGGGCACCTTGTGGCTGCACATAGACCGGCACCAGCAGGCCCAATTTGGCCGATTTGCTGTAATAACTAAAAATACTCTCAGATTCATCGACATGCGGGACCGGACACTGTTTGCTCTGGCTATGCAGCCAACAGGCATTCTGGCTGTCGAGCGTCAGCGGTGACGGATATTGCAAGATGAGGGTGGCAGCTTCGCGCACATAAAACGGCAGGCTTTTTAACCGGCGCGGTAAAAACGGCAATTGTTCCGGCGGAGATGACGCCAGGCGTGCCAATTCGCGCTCGTACAAGGTATTGCACAGCTCAGCATAGGTCAGGGACTGCTCCGGATTAAACCAAAGCTGATTTTGCGTTGTCATGGTCGAATGTTAACCAACCCTCTGCCGTTTGACCAGTGCGAAAACGGATCTGCGCTAGCATAGTTCACAGGCGCAACAAGCAAAGAGCCGGCAATTGCCGGCTCTTTGACTTCATCAAAGGATTATTGGCCTTTGATCTCTGAACGGCCGCGGTACGGTGCTTTCGCACCCAGTTCCTGCTCAATGCGCAGTAACTGGTTGTACTTCGACACACGGTCAGAACGGCACAATGAACCGGTTTTGATTTGACCAGCCGCAGTACCCACCGCTAAATCAGCGATAAAGGCATCTTCAGTTTCGCCTGAACGGTGCGAAATGACCGCAGTGAAACCAGCATCTTTTGCCATTTTGATGGCTGCTAAGGTTTCAGTCAAAGAACCGATTTGGTTGAACTTGATCAGGATTGAGTTGCCAATGCCCTGCTCAATACCACGGGTCAGGATTTTGGTGTTGGTGACGAACAGGTCATCACCGACCAGCTGGACTTTGTTGCCAATTTTATTGGTCAGATCTTTCCAGCCATCCCAGTCTGATTCATCCAGACCATCTTCAATCGAGACGATTGGGAATTTCTCGGCCAGGCCCGCCAGGAAGTCGTTGAATTCATAAGACGTGAATTCTTTACCTTCACCAGACAATTTGTATTTGCCGTCCACATAGAACTCAGAGGCCGCGCAGTCCAGCGCTAACGTGATGTCTTTGTTAAGCGTGTAGCCGGCAGCAGCTACTGCTTTAGAAATCACCGTTAAAGCTTCTTCATTTGATTTTAAATCTGGTGCGAAACCGCCTTCATCACCCACCGCTGTATTTAAGCCCTGGCTGTGCAGTTCTTTTTTCAGTTGGTGGAAGATTTCAGCGCCCATGCGCAGTGCTTCAGCAAAAGACTTAGCACCGACTGGCTGCACCATAAATTCCTGAATGTCGACGTTGTTATCAGCATGCTCACCGCCGTTGATGATGTTCATCATCGGTACTGGCATTGAATAGACGCCTGGTGTGCCGTTTAAATCAGCAATGTGCTGATACAGCGGGATTTTTTTGTCAGCAGCGGCTGCGCGGGCCACAGCTAAAGACACAGCCAGAATGGCGTTGGCACCTAATTTTGATTTTGACTCAGTGCCGTCCAGGTCGATCATAATCTGGTCGACTTTAGCCTGGTCATAAGCAGACTGGCCCACTAACGCCGCTTTGATTGGGCCGTCAATATTGGCTACTGCAGTGCGGACGCCTTTACCTAAATAACGGCTTTTGTCGCCATCCCGCAGTTCTAAGGCTTCGCGGGTACCGGTTGAAGCACCTGATGGTGCACAACCACGGCCCATCACGCCGCTTTTCAGAAACACATCGGCTTCAACGGTTGGATTGCCACGCGAGTCCAGAATTTCACGGGCGACGATATTGATAATTTCAGACATGTTATTCCCCTGTAGACCAAAGCAAAAAAGCCGCGAGCGAGGTCGCGGCTTTTCCATTATTTGGTCGTTTGTTGCTTCTGATATTTATATGCTGCGGCGACAAACCCCTGGAACAACGGATGACCGTCTCGTGGCGTCGAGTTAAATTCCGGATGGAATTGCCCGGCGACAAACCAGGGATGGTTCGGCAGTTCAATCATTTCCACTAACTGATTATCCGCAGATAAACCAGAAATAATCAGGCCAGCCTCTTCAAGTTTCGGAATAAAGTGATTGTTCACTTCATACCGGTGGCGGTGACGTTCACTGATGACGTCCGCACCATAGGTTTCACGGGCTTTGGTATTGGCCTTGAGGTTACAGTTTTGGCTGCCCAGCCGCATAGTTCCGCCTAAGTCGGAATCGTCAGTACGAAGTTCGACCTGACCTGCACTGTCCAGCCACTCGGTGATAAGACCTACCACCGGGTAAGGCGTGTCCTTATTAAACTCTGTTGAATGCGCACCTTTCAGGCCTGCCACGTTGCGGGCAAACTCAATCAATGCGACCTGCATGCCAAGGCAAATACCAAGGTATGGAATTTTGCTTTCGCGGGCGTATTTGGCCGCGATAATTTTGCCTTCGACACCCCGTTCGCCAAAACCGCCCGGCACCAGAATGCCATCAAGGCCAGCAAGGATCGTTGGGCCTTTGGTCTCAACATCCTGTGAATCGATGTATTTGATATTAACCGTCAGACGGTTTTTCAGACCGGCGTGATTCAGCGCTTCGTTGACTGATTTGTAGGCGTCTTTTAATTCAACATATTTGCCAACCATACCAATGGTGACTTCGCCGGTCGGGTTGCTTTCCTGATACAGCACCTGTTCCCATTCGGTCAGGTCTGCTTCAGGGCAAGTCATGTAGAAACGACGGACCACTAAATCGTCGAGGCCCTGTGACTTCAGCAGCGCTGGGATTTGGTAGATGCTGGAGACGTCTTTTAACGAAATAACCGCACGCTCTTCCACGTTGGTGAAGAGCGCAATTTTGGCTTTTTCGTTGGTTGGAATAGCGCGGTCTGAACGGCACACCAGAATATCCGGCTGAATACCGATTGAACGTAATTCTTTCACCGAGTGCTGGGTTGGCTTGGTTTTGATTTCGCCGGCAGTGCCTAAATACGGCACCAGCGTTAAATGCATAAACAGCGCACGTTCACGGCCGATTTCAGTGCCGAGCTGGCGAATGGCTTCGAGGAATGGCAGCGATTCGATATCACCGACAGTGCCACCAATCTCAACGATGGCGATGTCATAGCCTTCGCCACCAGCCACCACACGGGCTTTGATTTCGTTGGTGATATGCGGAATGACCTGAATAGTTGCACCCAGGTAGTCGCCGCGGCGCTCGCGGCGCAGCACTTCAGAATAAATCTTGCCTTGGGTGAAATTGTTGAGCTTGGTCATCTTGGTGCGGATGAAACGCTCGTAGTGACCTAAGTCTAAATCGGTTTCGGCGCCGTCTTCGGTGACAAAGACTTCACCGTGCTGGATAGGGCTCATGGTGCCCGGATCGACGTTGATATACGGATCCAGTTTCAGGATCGTTACCTTCAGGCCACGTGCTTCTAAAATTGCCGCTAACGATGCAGCTGCAATGCCTTTACCTAAAGATGAGACAACCCCACCCGTCACGAAGATGTATCTTGTAGTCATGAGACCCCTGAGACAACGTTGAATTTAATGGACCAATAGCATCAGGCAATCGCAAATCATCAGGAAGATTTCGGACTGCAGGATATTGGTATCAGGACGGGCGGAAAGTATAACAAAGCCGCTGCTCAGGCTCAATCAAAAAGCCGGCGTTGAGCCGGCTTATTTCAATGAGTTGATGTTCAGGCCGCGTTATTCCTGAGTTTTATGTAACCGTTTGACCTGATCCCACAAGGCGTCCATTTCAGCGAGGTCACTTTGTTGTGGTGTTTTGCCCTGGTTCGACAATTGTTTTTCGACATCGCGAAAGCGCCTCTCAAACTTTTGATTGGCACTTCTGAGTAAAGTCTCCGGCTGAAAACCGGCTTTACGCACCACATTGACCAGCGCAAACATCAAATCACCGAGCTCTTCAGCCAGCGCCACCTGATCTTGTTGTGGCGTATCCATTTCGGCTTCAACTTCTAAGATCTCTTCCCGTACTTTGTCCCAGCAGCCGGTCAAATCCGGCCAGTCAAAACCAACACTGGCACAACGTTTTTGCAGCTTGTAAGCCCGGGTCAGCGCTGGTAAGCCAGCCGGCACATTATCCAGCACACTATGCTGACCATTGTCACCGCGCTCTGCCGCTTTGATAGCTTCCCAGCCCTTTAAGGCTGTGGTCGCGTCGGCTGGTGCCGCACCGGCTGATGCTGTCGATGTATCCGCAAACACATGCGGATGGCGGCGAATCAGTTTGTCGCAAATAGCACGGACGCAGTCGTCAAAGTCAAACCGGCCTTGCTCTTTACCAATTTGGCTGTAAAACACCACCTGAAATAGCAGGTCGCCGAGTTCATCTGGTAATTCATCGATAGCGCCGCGTTCTATGGTGTCGGCCACTTCATATGCTTCTTCCAGCGTGTAAGGCACTATGCTCTGATACGTCTGAGCTTTATCCCAGGCGCAGCCCTGCTCTGGGTCGCGCAATGTCGCCATAATGGCGAGTAAGTCGTTGATATTTTTTGACATCGGTTGAATTCCGGGGATGAATGCGACCGGTATCGCCGCGACAGCAGGCGATACCGGTTCATGGATTCTACTGCGACCGCTTCGCTTCAATCACATCGTCAATCTGACTGACTTTAGTCAGCAATTTGTTCAGTGAATCAAGGTTATACAGCTCGAGCGTCATATAAATGGTCGCGGTCTGGCGTGCCACATCAGAGTTACTGCTCATTCTGAGCACGTTGGCTTTTTCATTGGCCAGAATACTGGTGATATCGCGCAATAAACCGTTACGATCGTGGGCGACGATGCGGATGCTGGCTTCATACCCTGAAGCATACTGGTCGCCCCAGGCCGCTTCCACTACCCGCTCCGGATGTTGTTCCTGCAGATTTTTAAACTGTTCACAGTCATCCCGGTGCACCGCGATGCCTCGGCCTTGCGTGATGTAGCCGATAATGGCATCGCCCGGCAACGGCTGGCAGCAGCCCGCCATATGCGTTAACAAATTACCAACGCCCTGCACCACGACATGGCTTTTGCTATGTGTCTGCATGGGCTTGGAGATCAGCCGCGGGTCAATTTCCGGCGCGTCATGTTTGCTATGCAGGCTTTGGATATAATTGATGACCTGCGTGACTTTAATCTCGCCGCCACCAATACCAACCAACAGTTCTTCGATGGAATTGACATTAAAACGCTGCAGCACTTTGACCGGCTGGTCTAAAGGCACATTGAGCCGGGCCAGTTCAGTGTCGAGTAACTCTTTGCCGGCCGCATAGTTTTTGTCACGGTCCTGCAGTCGGAACCAATATTGCACTTTGGAACGCGCCCGGCTGGATTTCAGATATCCCAGATTGGGGTTCAGCCAGTCGCGGCTTGGATTGGCTTCGCGACCAGTCAGAATTTCAACCTGATCGCCGGTTTTTAACTGATAAGTAAAAGGCACAATGCGGCCGGAGATTTTGGCGCCAATACACCGATTGCCGACATTGGAATGTACATAATAGGCAAAATCGAGCGGCGTCGAACCGAGGGGCAAATCGACGATATCGCCTTTGGGCGTAAAGACATAAACCCGGTCTTCAGTGACCTGATTGCGTAATTCTTCCGCCAGCGAAGAATCAACCACTTCTTCCTGCCAGGCCAGAATTTTTCGTAACCAGCCGATTTTCTCATCCAGCGCGCCTTCACGGCCAGCCGGTCCGCCTTCTTTGTAGCGCCAGTGCGCTGCGACGCCGAGTTCAGCGTCTTCGTGCATCTGCCGGGTACGGATTTGAATTTCAATAGGCCGGCCCTGCGGCCCCAGCACTACGGTATGGATCGACTGATAGCCATTTTGTTTTGGCGTTGCGATGTAATCGTCAAATTCTTTCGGTAAATGCTGCCAGCTGGTGTGCACAACACCGAGCGCGGCATAACAATCCTGCACCCGTTCAGTCACAATCCGCACGGCACGGATGTCGTAGAGTTGATCAAATGCCAGATGCTTTTTCTGCATCTTTTTCCAGATGCTGAAAATATGCTTAGGCCGGCCATAGACCTCGCAATCAAGCTTTTCGACGGCCATCTTGTCGCGCACTGCCTGCACAAAATCGCGCATATATTGTTCGCGATCGAGGCGTTTCTCTTCAAGCTGACTGGCGATTTTTTTGTAGATTTGCGGATGCAGATAACGGAAAGCTAAATCTTCCAATTCCCATTTCAGCTGACCAATCCCCAGCCGGTTTGCCAGCGGGGCAAAGATTGCATTGGTTTGTTTGGCGGCCAGCACACGGGTTTCTTCATCGGCGTTTTTAACATCCCGCAGATAACAGATTTGTGCGGCCAGTTTGATCACCACGGCGCGTACGTCTTCGACCATGGTAAGCAGCATTTTACGCAGGTTGTCAGCTTGCTGTGCATTTGGCGTTTGGTTTGGCCCGACCGGAATGGTGCGGATAGCCTCCATTTGGTCCACTGCATGCAGCATGTTGCAAACCGGTGCATCGAAATGAGCGTCGAGCGCGGTCACATCCAACAGTCTGGCTTCAATCAACGGAAACAATAGGGCTGCGGTCAGGGCATCTTTATCCATGCGTAAATCCGCCAGGATCTCAACCATTTCCCAGCCGGTGCGCACTTGCGGACAAGTCGCTTCGGTCAGTTCCTGCTGATTCAGCCACTCGCCTGCCGCCAGCAGACAAGCGATTTTTTTCTCACTGAGCCCCAAAGAAATCAGCCAGGCCGAGGTTTCCCCGGCGTTGTATTCCGTGCTGTGTGAGTGCCGGACCCTGACCATGCTTACCTCGAAATATTCAGCGTATTAACTATTCAGCTCAGTTCAAATAATGCCATCAGCTCCAGATGACTGGTATAGGGGAACATGTCCATCACCCCAATTTTGCTAATCTGATAGCGATTTTCCAGTAACACCCGCGCATCGCGGGCAAAAGTCGCCGCATTACAGGACACGTACAAAATCTGTGCCGGTTTGAGTTTGGCGACTTCGTCCACGGCTCCGGCAGCACCGGCCCGGGCTGGATCTAAAATGACCTTGTGATATTTTCCGCGGCTCCAGGGCTGGCCTTGCCACGACAGATGCAAATCACCCTGCATAAAACTGCAGTTGCTGTAGCCATTCAGTGCAGCATTGGCAGTGGCCCGTTGCACCATGTTGGCCATCCCCTCGACACCGGTGACCTCAGCAACCAATGGTGCAAAGGCCAGACTAAAATTACCGATACCGCAATACAAATCAAGCACTTGATCAGACTTTTCTGGCATAAGCCATGCGATTGCCTGCGCCACCATGGCCTGGTTCACCTGCGCGTTGACCTGAATAAAATCGGTGGCGTCAAATTGCAGCCGCTGGCCGGATGCCAGCTGATATTCTGGCTGTGGTGTATCCGGTTGCCAGGCGACAAATTCGTCACTTTGCGGCTCGCCAATCCACCAGGCCTCGGGCCAGGCTGCTTTGAGCAGTGATTTATCGCTCTCTGCCAGCGGTTTGATGTGGCGGATCACAATAAAGGCCTGACCATCGGCATCCAGCACTTCCACATGGGTGATGGCACTACCGTGCTGCAACTGCGGCAAGGTCGTGCGCAGCACCGACAGCACCGGCGCTATGACCGGACTTAACACCATGCAATGCGCAATATCGAGGATTTCTTTTCCACCCGCCTGGCGAAAGCCGACCTCAAACTGCCGGCTCGGTTTGTCATACCAGACGCCAATCCGCGCTTTGCGCCGGTAACCGCTGCTGACGGCTGACAAGGGGGCTTGCCAAGGTAATGCGGTCACTTTCAGCTGATGCGCCAGCAAGCCAGCCACGGCTTGTTGTTTGAGTTGCAGTGCAGCATCTGGCGCCACAAACTGCAGCTGACAACCGCCACATTGCGCCGCCGACGGACACAGCGGTTTGACCCGTGCCGGCGACGGCTGCAACACTTTTTGCACCACAACGCGGCTATAGTCTTTTTTCTGTTCCGTGATGC
The DNA here is from genome assembly GCF_000711985.1 of Rheinheimera texasensis DSM 17496. GTDB lineage: Bacteria > Pseudomonadota > Gammaproteobacteria > Enterobacterales > Alteromonadaceae > Pararheinheimera > Pararheinheimera texasensis. The sequence goes on along the minus strand of NZ_JONU01000008.1, from coordinate 608,367 downwards.
GGCACTGCACTTGTTCGCCCGGCAACGCTGCTTCAATAAAACAAATCTTGCCTTGATGAGTACTGATGCCCTGAGCTTCATGGTCCCAGCGTTGGACGTCTAAGATGGCGTGTTGTGGCAAATTAGTTTTTTTCTTTGTCTGATAGATGCTTACCATAAATTCCGTTCGGGCCTTGCCTGTGCTGTTTTGCCGTTTGCACCTGGAAAACCGCATAGGTTTTTGCCGGGTGTTATGTCATGATAAATAACCGATAGCCCATTGTAGCAAGCAGTGCCCCAGATGACGAAAATTGCTTTACGCGATTGGATCCTGTTAATCACGTTGTTGCCGACTTTTTTGGCCAGCGCTGGCCTTGGCGGTTATTTCAGTTACGTGCGATATGCCGATTTATCGCGCTATCTGGCCGACCAGGCAACCAACATCGCCGAACCGCTGGCTATCGCCTCAGCTTATGGCCTGCTGCAGCAAGACAAAGCATACCTGCAGCGTTTGCTGGATGTCAGTCATCGTAAAAACTCACCGCTGGTGCGTACCATCGCCATCTTTGACCATCAGCATCAGCTGGTGGCCAGTTCTAATCTGCACAAAGACTTCGCTGAGCTGCGCTTAAGCAAAGACAGCGCGTTGCCTGATTTACCACAGCTCAGCCAGCAAGATAATTACCTGCTGATCCGCGCCCCTATTCAGCTGGAGATGAGCGAAATTCAGGCGCTGGCACTCAGTGCCCGCAGCAATGATGGCCAAACGGCTCAGTTATTGCGCACAGAAGGCCGCCTCGGTTATGTCCTGGTGCAGGTGGATAAAGACAAGGTGATGCTGGCGCAGCAGAGTTCTCTGCTGGTGACCGCCTTGCTGGTGCTGTTATCCCTGAGTCTGGCGCTGATGCTGAGCCTGCGTTTACTCAGCAAACTCAGTCAGCCGCTGCAACAATTGCTGGCACAAATTGAACGGCTGGCCGAAGGCCGCTTTGAAAAACACCTGGAGCAGCCTTTTATTGGTGAGTTTGACCTGATGCGCCTTGGTATTAATCAGCTCGCCAACGAACTGAAACACTACAAAGATGAGATGCAGCATACCGTTGATCAGTCCACCAGCGACTTAATCCAGACCATGGAGCAGCTGGAAATGCAAAACGTGGCGCTGGATATGGCGCGGCGTAAAGCGCAGGACGACAACAAACTGAAGTCGGAATTCCTTGCCAAAATGAGTCACGAGCTGCGGACACCATTAAACGGCGTGTTGGGTTTTACCCGGCAGCTGCTGAAAACACAACTGACGCACCATCAGCAGGATTATCTCAATACCATCCAGAAATCAGCCAACAGCCTGCTGTCTCTGGTCAACGACGTGCTGGACTACGCCAAATTAGAAGAAGGCCGGATGCCAATCAATCCGGAACCCTTTTCCATTCGCGATTTAGTGCACGACGCAGTCGAACTTCTGGCGGTGAACGCTTTTGACAAACAACTTGAACTGGCACTGCAAATCGATGCGGAGGTGCCGGATGCGCTGATTGGCGACCCGTTGCGTATCAATCAGGTGCTGATGAATATCGCCGGCAACGCGATTAAATTTACCGAACATGGCAGCATCGTGATCCGGCTACAGCATCAGCCGACCAATGACGACAAAATCCTGCTGCATTTTGAAATTCAGGACACTGGCATCGGCATAGCCCCAGCGCAGCAGGAACAGCTGTTTCGCGGCTTTGCGCAGGCCGACGGCAGCATAGGCCGCCGCTATGGTGGCACCGGACTTGGCCTGATTATTTCGCAGCGGTTGGTCGAAGCCATGGGCGGACAAATTGGTTTCCACAGTAAAGCGGGCGAAGGTTCAACCTTCTGGTTCAGTCTGGCGCTGTCGGCGCATCACCTGAGTGTCAGCGAACCTTTGCCGGTGCAGTTCCTCAGGCAAAAAACCGTGCTGTATCTGGAGCCACAACAACACTCGCGGGAGTCCACGCTGAGTTTGCTCAATAGCTGGGGGCTTAGAGTGTCTGCCTGCGCCACACCGGCACAATTGCAGCAAGCGCTGGCGCAACAAGACCAGTTTGATATTGCGCTGATTGGCCGTACCGTGTCGTTAGATCAGCTTAATCCGATTGTTGAGCTTATCCGGCAAATCAAACCGCACTGCCAGTATCTGTATCTGCTGGTCAATTCGCTGTCGCCCAATTTACGCGAAGCTTTGCTACAAAGCGGCGCACAGGCATGCCTCGCCAAGCCGGCGCACCAGCGTAAACTGGCGGCGACGCTGGCAAGGCCTTACAACCAGCAGCAAGTGGTCGCCACGCCATCACCCAGTCAGCCGAAAGCGCGGCTACGGGTGCTGACGGTCGATGACAACGAAGCCAATTTAAAACTGATTAACGCACTGCTTGGCGAGCTTGTCGAGACGGTCGACTCCGCTACGCAGGGCGCAGAGGCCTGGCAGCTGGCATCACACGCGCATTACGACGTCATTTTCATGGATATCAATATGCCAGTGATGGACGGCGTCACCGCCTGTCAGCGCATTCAGCAAAGTTCGCTGAACGAGGAAACACCGATCATCGCAGTGACGGCCCATACCCTGCCCGGTGAGCGCGAGCGCTTATTAAATCTGGGGTTCTGTGAGTTTTTGAGTAAACCGCTGGATGAACAAATGCTGCAGTACGCGTTAAAAGAATGCTGCCCTGCGTTCAGTTTGCCTCAGCTCAGCACTGTGTTTACGCCGCAGGCTCCTTCCGCCGCAACACCGGCGTTACCGCAAAGCCGCCATATCGACTGGGAGCTGGCATTACAACGGGCGGCAGGAAAAACCGAGCTGGCCAGAGACATGCTGCAACTGCTGCTGGCAAGCCTGCCACAAACCCTGGCCGATTTAGAGAAATATCGCGAGAGTAATCAAAAAGATGCGCTGATCCAGCTGGTACATAAACTGCACGGTGCCACTTGTTACACCGGGGTGCCGCACATCAAAGCATTGAGTGAAACCATCGAAACCCAGCTGAAAACCGGCGCCAGTCTGTTACAGCTGGAGCCTGAGTTATTTGATTTAGCCGACCAGCTGCAGGACTTGCTGGCTGAATCACAACAGTGGAACTTTTAAGCTGTCGCTTCAGGATTCCAGAATCACTGTAGCCATGGCAAAAGCCTGCTCGTCGCTGATCGACAACCAGGTGTGACGTAACCCCAGGCTGGCGGCCAGTTCTGCCGCGGCGCCGGTCAGTTCCAGCACCGGACGACCCGCCTCGTCGTTGCGGGTATTAAAATGCTGAAACGAAATGCCACGGCCGATGCCGGTGCCAAGCGCCTTGGCCGCCGCTTCTTTGGCGGCAAAACGCTTGGCGAAATAACGCGCCGGCTGCGCATGCGCCGCGTAAATCGCTTGTTCTTCAGCCGTCAGCACGCGCTCAATCAACCGTGGTGAACGCGCCAGGCTTTGTTCAATCCGGCTGATCTCGACGATGTCCGTGCCAAGGCCAAGAATGGCCATTAGCGACGCGCCTCGACCATCAGACGTTTCATTTCTGCGACCGCAGGACCCAGGCCGGTAAAAATCGCCTGGGCAATAATGGCGTGGCCGATATTCAGTTCATGCATTTGTGGAATGGCCGCAATCGGCTGCACATTGTGTACATGCAGGCCATGACCGGCGTTAACGATTAATCCCAGTGACGCGGCATATTCAGCGGCACTACGAATACGCTCTAATTCGGCTTTTTGCTGTTTCGGGCAAGTGGCATCGGCATAAGCGCCGGTGTGGATTTCGATATAAGGCGCGCCGCTACGGGCAGCTGCTTCAATCTGCTTGTGGTCAGCGTCGATAAACAATGACACCAGAATGTTGTTACTGCTCAGTTCATCCACCGCTGTTTTAATACGGTCGAACTGGCCGGCAATTTCCAGCCCGCCTTCTGTGGTCAGTTCCTGGCGTTTTTCCGGCACCAGACAACAAAAATGTGGCTTCAGCTCCAGCGCGATGCGCAGCATTTCATCAGTCAGGCCCATTTCAAAATTCAGCCGGGTCTGAATTGTCTGGCGCAGTAAAAACACGTCGCGGTCCTGAATGTGACGGCGGTCTTCACGTAAATGCACAGTGATACCATCGGCGCCATATTGTTCGGCCAACAAAGCGGCATGCACAGGCTCCGGATATTGACTGCCACGCGCCTGACGCACTGTGGCCACGTGGTCGATGTTAACGCCTAAATAAATCGGTTGCATGAATTCTCCGTGACACGCCAAAGCGTGAAAAAACTCAGTCTTGCCGGAACAGACTGCGGCTATGCAGTGGTGCCGGGCCCAATAATGGCCGCAGCAACTGCCGGTTTAATTGTTTGGCGCAGCGTAAACTGCTGCTGTACCAGTCGCCCTGGCTGATAGCAAGCAAATCGGCGCCGAAAAAGCCTTGTGGCGCGGCGACAAAACCATATTCGTGTTGCCATTGATAATAACAGTCACGGTGTAACAGCTCGCCTTGTGCATCAACACTGCAATCCACCGGCACACCCAGCTCCTGCAATAACAGCAGCTCGGTCTGTCGCAGCACTTGCTCGAGCTCTGCCCGCGCTTGTTCACTGTCAGCTGCCAGCTGCAACGCCCACAGGCTTTGCACGGCCTGCTGATAAATCTCAAATAACGTCTCAGCGAGCACCTGTGCCGGAAACAACCGGCAAATCAGTTCGTTCAGATAAAGCGCACTGAACAGCCACTCTTTTTGCAACGGCAAAGCGGCCTGCTGCTCTTCGATACGCCGCACTGTTTTGAGCTCACTGTGGCCGCTCAGCTCCACCCAACACAAACAAAACAGCGGCCACTGACTTCGGCCGCTGTGTTTTTTCGCTGGCCGGCGGGCCACTGCCCTGACCCGGCCCTGCCCCGGGATCAACAGATCCAGCAGCAACTTTTGGTCCTGAAAGGCCACGCTGTGCAGCAAATAGGCTGAAACGGCGTGTCCACTCATTAATCTTCGCCGTAACCCAGACTACGCAGGGCGCGCTCGTCATCAGCCCAGCCGGATTTCACTTTGACCCACATCTGCAAAAACACTGGCTGTTCGAATAAATCTTCCATGTCTTTACGCGCTTCAGAGGCAATAGTCTTAATGCGCTCACCGGCTTTACCAATCACCATGCGTTTTTGCGTATCGCGTTCGACCAGGATCAATGCGGCGATGTGATAATGCTTTTCTTCCCACTTAAATCGTTCGATTTCGACCGTGACCGAATACGGTAATTCGTCGCCGAGAAAGCGCATCAGCTTTTCGCGTACGATTTCGGAGGCCATAAACCGCTGCGAACGGTCGGTAATGTAATCTTCCGGGAAGAAAAACTCGCACGGCGGTAACTGGCTATGCACGATTTCCCGCAGTTTGCTGACGTTGGTGCCTTTTTCTGCTGACAAAGGCACAATTTCCAGAAACTGTAACTGACTGCCAAGCCACTGCAGATGCGGCAACAGCTCTTCTTTGTCTTTATACAAATCGACTTTATTGACGGCCAGGATCACCGGCTTTTTTGCCACTATTAAGCGGTTTAACACCATCTGGTCGTCATCGGTCCAGCGTGTGCCTTCAACCACAAAAATCACCAGCTCGACATCTAAAATCGAAGTGGCGGCGGCTTTATTCATCAGCCGGTTAATGGCGCGTTTTTCTTCGCTGTGCAGGCCCGGCGTGTCGACATACACGGTCTGATAGTTACCGACAGTATCGATACCGACAATACGGTGGCGCGTGGTCTGTGGTTTTTTTGAGGTGATACTGACTTTCTGGCCAATCAGCTGATTCAGCAAGGTCGACTTACCGACGTTTGGCCGGCCGACGATAGCAACCAGACCAGCAAAGGTTTCACCGGCGGTTTCTTGTAACAGATCATTCATGTTTTAATTGCTCCAGGATGGCCTGAGCACAATCCTGCTCAGCTTTGCGTCTTGAACTGCCACTGGCCTGCACCGCCTGACGCCCGGCAACCGTACAGCGCACGGTAAAGGTCTGGTCATGAGCTTCGCCTTCTACGGCGACCACTTCATACTGTGGCAGCGCCAGACGCCGGCCTTGCAGATATTCCTGCAACAAGGTTTTTGAGTCTTTTTGTACACCAGGTTCGATACTGTGCAGCCTGCTGCCGAACCATTGCAGAATACGCTCTTTGCAAGCCTCAGCGCCAGAATCCAGATAAATCGCGCCAAGCACCGCTTCGACGGCATCAGCCTGAATGGATTCACGGCGTGAACCGCCGCTTTTTAATTCGCCGGGGCCTAAACGCAGATGTTGGGCAATGTCCAGCTCGCGGGCGATTTCGGCTAAAGTCACGCCTTTGACCAAAGATGCGCGCATCCGCGTCAAATCGCCTTCGCGGGTTTTCGGAAAATTCTGGTACAGCGCTTCGGCGATAACCAATCCAAGGATGGCATCGCCGAGGAACTCCAGCCGTTCGTTATGCTGGCCTTTACAACTGCGGTGTGTCAGCGCCTGCTCAAGCAAGGCGCTGTTGTGGAACTGATAACCGAGCTTTTTCTCAAGTTTACTTAAAGGAGGTAACATTCCCGACCTTATTCAATAGTGCCAAGGCGTTCAAAGCGCACGCCAACCGGAACCCAGCTGGGTAACCAGTGATTTGGATCTTCGCTGAATTCAAAACTCATCCAGATAAAGACCGCTTTACCGACCAGATTCTGCTCTGGGACAAAGCCCCAGTAACGGCTGTCGCGGCTATTGTCACGGTTGTCACCCATGACAAAATAATGGCCTTCAGGTACGACAAATTCGTTGGTGGCCACACCCGGCTGACGGTAATAATTATGGATCGGTTCCGGCAACATGGCATTTTGCAGGATGTCATAAGATTTAGTCAGGTTTTGCTCCGTGAAGCGTTTCAGCGGATATGGCCCTAAGAAAAACTCGCCTTCGTTTTTAAATTCCTGCCGCAGCGGTTCTACTGTCGGGCACGGCTGATTGCTGGCCTTGTCACAAGCGCGCTGAATAAATAACTGCTTGTTTTTGTATATAATTTTATCACCCGGCAGACCAATCACCCGTTTGATAAAATCTGACGTCGGATCTTCCGGATATTTAAACACCGCGATATCGCCATGCTCAGGTTTGCCGGTTTCAACTAAAGTGCTTCTCCAGACCGGGTCTTTCACATCATAAGAAAACTTTTCCACCAGAATAAAATCACCCACCAGTAAGGTCGGCATCATCGAACCAGACGGGATCTGGAACGGCTCATAAATGAACGAGCGGAAAATAGTGATGATGGCGATCAGCGGGAAAATATCCCGTGCCGTTTCAGTGACATAAGGCAAAGGCGCGTCTTTTTCGCGTTTTGGTTTAAACACTAAAGTATCGATAAGCCAAATCAGACCTGACACCAGCGTCAGGACGACTAACAGAATTGCAAAATATCCAGCCATGAGATTCTCGTTCCTCGTTCAGATAACGATCTGAGCTTACTGAAAATTGCAGGCCGCTGGCGAGCGCCCTGCCGGATTATATTGTTACCAGCTGTAAGTCCGTTCTGCAGAAAAAACAAAGCACCGGCCAACATAGCGGTGCTTTGTGTGACAAGACAGCGGGTTTATTTACCGACTTTCAGGATGGCCAGAAATGCCTCTTGTGGCACTTCCACGTTACCGACCTGTTTCATCCGCTTTTTACCTTCTTTCTGTTTCTGCAACAGCTTTTTCTTCCGGCTGACGTCACCGCCGTAACACTTGGCCAATACGTTTTTGCGTAATTGTTTGACCGTAGTACGTGCAATCACATGCGCGCCAATCGCCGCCTGGATAGCGATATCAAACATCTGACGCGGGATCAGTTCTTTTAACTTTTCCGCCAGTTCGCGGCCACGGCTTTGGGCAAAGTCGCGGTGGCTGATAATGGCCAGCGCGTCGACACGCTCACCGTTGATCAGAATGTCTACGCGCGACATATCAGACACCTGGAAGCGTTTGAACGAATAATCCAGCGACGCATAACCACGGCTGGTTGACTTCAGCCGGTCAAAGAAGTCCATCACGACTTCAGCCATTGGCAGCTCATACACGACGGCAACCTGACGACCGTGGTAACTCATATTAATCTGCACACCGCGTTTTTCGATACAAAGGTTAATAACGTTACCTAAGTATTCCTGCGGCACCAGAATATGGGCTTCAACGATAGGTTCACGGATTTCGTCAATATTACCCACCGGCGGCAGGTCGCTTGGGTTGTCGACCATCACCACTTCACCGGCTTTGGTTAGCACTTCATAGACTACTGTTGGTGCTGTGGTGATGAGATCCAGATCGTACTCACGTTCCAGCCGTTCCTGAATGATTTCCATGTGTAACATGCCAAGGAAACCAATACGGAAACCAAAACCTAGTGCGCTGGAGCTTTCTGGCTCATAAAACAACGACGAATCGTTTAAACTCAGTTTTTCTAAAGCGTCACGGAAATCTTCATAGTCATCCGAAGACACCGGGAATACACCGGCATAAACCTGAGGTTTGATGCGTTTAAAGCCCGGTAACGGCTCAGCCGCCGAGTTTTTCGCTAATGTCAGCGTATCGCCGACCGGCGCGCCTTTGATTTCTTTGATACCGGCGATGACAAAACCTACTTCGCCAGTGCTCAGAATGCCGGTGTTGGTGGCTTTGGGCGTGAAGATACCGACTTTATCGACTTCATACACGGCACCGCTGGACATGATTTTGATTTTGTCTTTCGCCTGGATTTTGCCGTGTTTCACACGAACCAGCGAGACCACGCCCTGGTAAGGGTCGAACCAGGAGTCGATGATCAAAGCCTGAGTTGGAGCGTCAACATCACCTTCCGGACATGGAATGCCTTTAACGATAGTTTCCAGCACATCTTCAATACCGACACCGGTTTTAGCGGAACATTGCACAGCGCCAATGGCTTCAATGCCGATAATGTCTTCGATTTCTTCGGCAACACGGTCAGGCTCAGCCTGCGGTAAGTCGATTTTGTTCAGAACCGGTAATACTTCGAGGTTCATTTCCAGCGCGGTGTAACAGTTGGCAACTGTCTGCGCTTCTACCCCTTGACCGGCGTCAACCACCAGCAGCGCCCCTTCACAGGCAGCCAGCGAGCGGGAAACTTCATAAGTGAAGTCAACGTGGCCCGGTGTGTCGATAAAATTCAGCTGGTAGGTTTCGCCGTCTTTGGCTTTGTAATTCAGCGTGACGCTCTGCGCTTTAATGGTAATACCACGTTCACGTTCCAGATCCATCGAATCCAGTACTTGTTCCTGCATTTCCCGGTCAGACAGACCGCCGCAGAACTGGATCAGACGATCCGATAAAGTAGATTTACCGTGGTCAATGTGGGCGATAACCGAGAAGTTACGGATATGGGATATTTTAGACATTTTTTCCAATCAAAACTGAGCTATGAAGCTGCAAGTGGATTCGCAGGCGGCAATGCCGCTGCGCCTTGCGGCAGATTAAAATTGCCGCGAATTGTACTCTAATTCCCTGCTGCTTGCACTGTGTTCTTCAAGCAGAGCGACCAGCTGCAGAGACCTGCGTCACAGCAAGGTCTGGCAACACTCGTACTAACTGAATTTGTAACTGACCAGCCCGCCCCAGTTCGATTCGCTGTACGCTGCGAAACACCGCTGCAGTAGCGATGATAGCACCAGCAAGCGCAGCTAATTCGTGCCATTGCAGCAACTGTCCGAGTAACAGCGTGGCGATAAAGACGGCCAGCGGTAATAAATAAACCAGTAACGCTGAGCCAAGAATAGCACCAGGCGACACACTGATTTCTACCTGTTGCCCTGGTAATAATGTCGCTGCACCTGCCAGAAACAACTGTTGCTGACGCACCGGTAACGCTTTGGCGACCAGGCCGCTGCTACAGCTATCTTGTTGATTGCAGCCGCTGCAGCTGGTGGAAAGCGGCGTACTGAGCCAAACGCCATCGCCATCCTGCCGCAGCACTGTTGCTGTAACCAGTAAGGTCTGTAGAGGCGCTTTATCTGGCTGCTCCGGGCTATGGCAGGACTTATCTTCAGAAGGAGTGATCATGGAAAGATCTCAGGCTGAGGCAGAGCACAATTTTACCGGAGCCGCTGGCTGAACTCAATTCAGCAGTCCGCCTGAGGAGCTGCCGCATTGGATACAGGCAGATTATTCCACCGCAGCAGCCAGTTTAGCCGCCAGTTCTGGGCGCAAAGGCCCAATGACGGTCACGTCCAGATTCTGCCGGGTCGTCACCAGAATTGTCGTGGCGCCATCTCTGAGCTGTTGTTCCGGCAAACGTGCGGTCGGCTGCACAAACACCGAGATTTGATGCAAACCATCGCTCAGTAACCAGTTTGCCAACACCGGGACACTGCGCGTGCTCACCGGAGCCTGCTGCGGCAGCAGCTGGTAGCCCGGCGGGATCCAACTCAGATTAAATTGATCTTGCGGCGCCTGACTATTTGCCAGCGCATGGGGCTGCTCTGGTAATTGCGCGCTAATCAGACTTTGCAGTTCAGCCGGCAAGCCCGGTTTTAACTGCAGATGCACCACCATCCAGCGGTCCAGCACGACATTTTGCTCATCTACAGTATCGACACGCAGCGGAAAACCGGTCTCGGCGTCCTGCCATAACCAATAACTGTAGCGACTGGCGTCACGAGCGCTCAGACGCAGCAGCTGGGCGGTACGGCCTGACAAAGGCACACTGCTGCCCGGCACTATGTCATACAGCTGCTGAATCACCGGCAGCGGCTCGAACAAAATGGCGGGAAGTTCTTTAATTGAATCGTTTTGAGTGACTATCACCGGCGCATCCGGCGCGGCGTAATAAACCTTATCACCACGGCGGAAAGTATCAGTCCCGACACCATCCTGCAATAACAAGCGCTCCAGCTCGAGCGGAACTGACAAAGAACCAGATTGCTCGTGAATGCCGTGTAACCAACGATAGGTTATCAGTTGATTGGGTCTGACCTGTACAAAAGACACGTCAAAATTGAATTTTCGCACTGCTTGCTGAGTGCGTTCAAACTGCTGCCAGTCGTCGGCCAGCGCCGAAAGACTGCAGAGGACAAGTGCCAGACTGCAGAACCAGCTGGCACTGAAACGGAATGAGGTCAGGCTCACTGCTGTTGACCTTTACCCTCATCCGTCGTGTCTTTTTTCGCTTGCTGAGCTGCAGCCTGTTCCATCAGACGGATTTGTTGCTGACGCGCCTGCATCAGTTCCTGCAGCCGGCGTTGTTGTTCCAGCTGCTGTTGCTGCTGCTGCGGGGTAAAGCGGGATTCGACAGAAGTCTGGCTCAGACTCACTGGCGCTGCGACACCACCAATTGGGCTGGTCTGCAGCACTGGCAGCGGCGCGGTCAGCGCATCATCCGGCTTTTGCTGGGTCTGTTGCACGCCAACGACAGCAACTATGGCGACGCCTGCAGCAATTGCACCTTGCATCAGCATTTTCCACCAGCCCTGATTCGCAGCTGGTTGATTGCTGCTGACAGGACTTGCAGTAACCTGCTGTAACACCGGCACTGGTTCAGCCACTAACTGATGGCTATCTTCCTGTTCCAGCACGGCAGCGAAACGGTCAGCAAAATCGATGTCAAGCTGCGGCGCCAGTTCCTGCCGGATCACTGAACCCGCCAGCTGATAACGTAACCAACTGGCCTGTAACTGTGGATCAGACAATAACGAATCGAGCTGCTCTGCACTGACGCTTTGATTATCACTGGCCGTGGAGAGCCATTCTTGATGTTCAGACGACATACTAATTCCTGTCTTCGTTGATAAATCAGCCAACAAGTGGCTTCAACTGGGTGTCTATCGCTTCCCGGGCTCTGAAGATCCGGCTGCGGACGGTACCGATTGGGCACCCCATCACTTCAGCAATTTCTTCATAACTCAGACCGTCCAATTCGCGCAACGTGATAGCGGTACGCAATTCTTCCGGTAATTTTTCTATCGTTTCAAATACGACCTGGCGGATCTCTTCGGTTAACAGCAACTTTTCCGGCGAGTCCTGCACTTTCAGTGCATCGCTGCCTTCATAAGAATCTGCTTCCTCAGCATCCACATCGGTTGACGGTGGCTTGCGACCGTTGGCAACCAGGTAATTCTTCGCACTGTTTACAGCTATCCGGTACAACCAGGTATAAAAAGCACTGTCACCACGAAAACCAGGCAAAGCCCGGTAAGCTTTGATGAAGGCTTCTTGCGCTACATCTGCAACATCGCCGTGGTTAGAGACATACCTTGAGATTAAGTTCGCTAACCTGTGCTGATATTTTCTGACCAGCAGGTTAAAAGCAGCTTTATCCCCTTGTTGTACCCGTTGGACAATCTGCCAATCCAATTCTTGCTCGCTCATCTGGGAGCCGTTCCCCTGTCTCAATACTGCTTAAATTTGTCACTGGCTCTTCTCAAGCGTATTCACTCAGATGAAGGGCTGCGGAAAAAGTTCGGTTTCACCGATAAAAAAGTTACAATAAAATGATCGCCATGCTGTTTTTCGGCATAAAAAGGCGTTTTTCATTCAGATCATTTGCAGGTTGCGAGCCGTGCGAACGGTACGACAACCCGGTAGATCTGGTTAAGATCCTGTTTTTTGTCGGGTAAGTGTATCGCATGCATCATCAAAAAGAACATCGCTGTGACGTTTTAATTGTCGGCAGTGGCGCAGCAGGATTAAGTCTGGCGCTGCAGCTTGCACAGGATCTGAACGTGATAGTGTTGAGTAAAGGCCCGCTGCGCGAAGGCTCGACTTTGTATGCACAAGGCGGTATCGCGGCAGTGTTTGATGAAAACGACAGCATCGCATCCCATGTCAACGATACACTGATCGCCGGTGCAGGCCTTTGCGAAGATGCCGCCGTGCAATTTACCGCCGAAAACGCCAAAACTGCGATGGAATGGCTGATTGCGCAAGGCGTGCCTTTTGATCAGTATCGCGATGACGACGGTGTGTTGAAATACCACCTGACCCGTGAAGGCGGCCACAGCCACCGCCGTATTTTGCATGCAGCAGACGCTACTGGTCGCGCCGTGCAAATCACCCTGGTAGATCAGGTGCGTCGCCACCCAAATATCCGTCTGCTGGAAAACTACAACGCCATCGACCTTATCACCGACCAGAAACTGGGCATCGACGGTAATCAATGTCACGGCGCTTATGTCTGGAACCGGGACAACGAGCAGGTTGAAGTCATCGCCGCCCGCTTTGTTGCGCTGGCGACCGGCGGTGCCAGCAAAGTATATCTGTATACCTCCAATCCGGATGTAGCGTCTGGCGACGGCATTGCGATGGCGTGGCGCGCTGGCTGTCGCGTCGCCAATATGGAATTTAATCAGTTCCACCCGACCAGCCTATATCATCCCGATGCGCAGAACTATCTGATCACTGAAGCAATGCGTGGTGAAGGCGCTTATCTGAAACGCCCTGATGGCACCCGTTTTATGCCGGATTTTGACGAAAGAGCCGAACTGGCGCCGCGTGATATTGTCGCGCGCGCTATCGACTTTGAAATGAAGCGTTTAGGCGTCGCCTGTGTCTATCTCGACATCAGTCATCAGCCGAAAGATTTTATCCTCGAGCATTTCCCGACTATTTATGCCAAATGCTTAAGTGTTGGTATCGACATCACTAAACAGCCTATTCCGGTGGTGCCCGCTGCGCATTACACCTGCGGCGGCGTCATGACCAACCTCAATGGTCAGACTGACATCTCCAATCTCTATGCGATTGGTGAAGTCGCATATACCGGTTTACATGGCGCCAACCGAATGGCAAGTAACTCGTTATTGGAATGTGTGGTGTTCGCCCAAAGTGCGGCACGGCATATTCTGCAACAGTGGCCGACATCCAAACCAACCCCGGAGCTACCAGATTGGGACGAGAGCCGGGTCAGTAATTCGGATGAAGAAGTGGTGATCACCCACAACTGGCACGAGCTCAGAATGTTTATGTGGGATTTTGTTGGCATAGTTCGCACCACCAAACGGCTGGAACGCGCATTACACCGGGTAGAACTGCTGCAGCGTGAAATTCAGGAGTATTACCGCCACTTCAGAGTCAGCAATAATTTGCTGGAACTACGTAACCTGACCATGGTGGCAGAACTCATCATCAAAAGTGCCATGCAACGCAAGGAAAGCCGCGGCCTGCACTACACGCTGGATTATCCGGAGCAGGCGGCGCACAGCAAGCCAACTGTGCTGCAACCGGGGCGTGACTGAGTTATTGTGTTGCAAGCCAAACAGCAAAAAGCCGGAAATCACTTCCGGCTTTTTTGTCCCTCAACGTACAGTCAGCACCCTGACTATGCTGTAGTTTCCGGTTTCTTGCGGTATTTGATAATCAGCATCACGACATAAATCTGCAGCGCTGCGGTCGCCAGCTGACCCAAGATTGATTGCAGTTCAAAGTACTTCTCCGCATAGATGTACAAACTGATATTGCCCAGCGCAAAAGCAGCCCAGGTTAGCGCCGGCACGCCGGCAGATTCTTTGGTGCGCAGTAAATGCACCAGCTGCATCAGAGTGGCCACCGGAAAAATAATCGCCGGGATGTATCCGACTAGTTCAACAAAACTCATAAGAATGTCCTGTATTTAAATAGGGGAAGACTGTTGCGGTTGTGGGTTAGCTGAACCACTGCATAAAACCTACCGGCGCTGCCGGTCGTTGCCAGCGTAGCTGTTGAATATGGCGCGCTAGCGTCCGCACATCAGCTGCTGATAAGGCATCCTGAAACAACCAACGCCGCTTTATCTGACCATCGCTGCTGCGCCAATGCAGCCAGAATCCCAGCCAGCACTGTTGGCTGTCGGGTAATAACTCCCCCTGGTAAACGGCCAACTGTTGCTCTGGTAAGGTATTTGCCGAATCTACTGCAGCGCTGCGTATTTGCAAACCGGAGTCAAAGCTTAATACCCAGCCCGGTTGAGCGAATTGTCTGGCTGCAAAACAATAATAAAACACCGGCAACCAGCCACACTGCAGCCACCAGGGCGCTATGGCCCCTACACTGCCTGCACTGAGCAGCGCCAGCAGGATCAAACCACAGTGCAGCCGGACAGGCCAGGCTGAATGCCCGACGCCGAGCAGCCGGCATTGCATTTTTTAAACCCGTACCCGGTTCAGAATGACCTGAACCAGCGCTTGCAGTTGCGGGTCCGGCGACTGGGCATGGCCCATAAACCAGGCGAATAAATCTGGGTCATCACAGGCCAGCAGGCGTTCAAAAATGTGTTTTTCCGGCTCAGTCAGCGCGTCGTAACCATGTTCAACAAAAGGCGCCAGTAATACGTCCAGCTCCAGCATACCGCGACGGCAGGCCCAACGTAATTTTGGTTTGGTCATTAAGGCAGTCATAATATTCCTGTGAATACAGCGTGAAACGCCGATGCAGATAAGGGCTAAATTCTAACAAAAAAATCGGTCAGGGGTTGTGCTTTTGCCAGCTACACCCAATGATCAAGCAACTGTAAATGGTTTCAGTCGGGAGCCCTCCGCTGTTATGCAAAGTTTCTGGATGAGTGCTGAGCAACTGGCTCAGCTGTCAAATAATCTGTCTTCCGCTTTTGTCAGTCCCCTGCCGGCCTTTCAGCTGTTAAAAATCAGCGGTGCTGACCAACAAAAGTTTCTGCAAGGTCAGGTCACTTGTGATGTGACCCAAGTGACCAGCGAACATTTCCTGCGTGGCGCCCACTGTGATGCCAAAGGCAAAATGTGGGGCACTTTCCACTTGCTGCAGGCAGGCGACGACCTGCTTTGGCTGGCGTTTCGCGACGAACTGCAGGCCTCACTGGCCCAGCTTAAAAAATACGGCGTCTTTTCTAAAGTCAGTTTCACTGAAGTGCAGGACCAATATGCGGTGTTCGGTATTGGCGGTGCAGACAGCGCCACTTTACTGACTCAGCTTGGTTATCCGCAACCTGCCATCGGCCAGCAACAGGCCGTTGATGGTGGATACTTATTAGGCCTCGCCGCCGATCACTTTGTGTTGATTCTGGCCATCGAACAAGCCAAAACCCTGTGGCAGCAACAACAGGCGCTGATGGCCGCCCCAACCCGCTGGCTGGCGCAACATATCGCGCACGGCATGCCGTATCTGGAACAACCCTTACTTGGTGAATATGTGCCGCAGCAGCTGAATCTGCAAGCGTTAGACGCTATCAGCTTTACCAAAGGCTGTTATATGGGCCAGGAAATGGTGGCGCGGATGAAGTATCTGGGCAAAAACAAAAGAGCCATGTACCTGCTGAAAGCTGATACTGAGCATACGCCGGTCGCTGGTAGCGATATCGAACTGCAGCTGGAACAGAACTGGCGGCGCAGCGGCGTGGTGGTCAATGCAGTGAATATTCAGGGCCAGCTGCAATTGCTGGCCGTATTACCCAACGATATCAGCGCAACCGACCATTTCCGGCTGGCGACAGAGCCGGATGTCGGCTTACAATTACAACCTTTACCTTATTCCATCACTCCCTGAGGTCCTCATGACTATTCAACACAACAAAGTCGTCGCCATGCACTACAGCGTCAGCGATGCCAACGGCAACGAACTCGACAGCTCTTTTGGCGCCGAACCTTTAGTGTTTATCCACGGCACCGGTTCACTGATCAGCGGTCTCGAGAAGGTTCTGACCGGTAAACAAGCCGGCGACAAGTTTACTGTCGCTATCGCTGCAGCTGATGCCTACGGCGAACGTCATGACGAACTGACTCAGGCGGTACCGCGTAATTTGTTCGAAGGTATGGAAGTGGAAGTCGGCATGCGTTTTCGCGCCGCGGGCCCGGATGGCCACGAACAATCCGTCATCGTTCTGGATGTCACCGATGAAGAGGTTGTGGTAGACGGCAATCACCCGCTGTCTGGCATTGACCTGACGTTTGATATCGAAGTACTGTTAGTCCGCGATGCCACTGCTGACGAACTGGCACACGGCCATGCCCACGGCATCGATGGCCACTCAGGCCACGATCATTAAGATACTCAGGCTGCCGGACCACCGGCAGCCGTTTTTCACCCTCTGCATTTCCCCTTTGCTCCGCAACACCACCCGCTTGGTCTGACCAGAAAAAGCTGATATAAATCTGTTATCTCCGTTTGCGGATCACGCTGATGTCTGAATCCCACTGTTACCAGCCTGTATTAACCCAAGCGCCATTAAAGCTGATAGACGAGAGCGGCAACCTGCAACAAGGCCTGTTTGATGGGTCAGTTGCTGAGTTAAATCTGCCAGCCTTTCGGCTGCATTCTGTGCTCGATAAACCGGTCAGCCGGTTGACCCGGCATTTTGGCTATAAACAATTTCAATTCGTCTGCATCAGTGGCCCGGGCTGGCTGCTGGCTGTCGCGATTGCTGATGTGCGTTATGTCTGTTCTGGTTTTGTGTATCTGTATCAGCAAGGCAAACCAGCGCGCGAATTTGCCTTGTTGGCGCCGCTGGGTTTTGGTTGCCTCACCAGCGAATCGCCGCAACGGGGCGTAGCGAAAATGGGCAAAGGTGCCAAACACTGGCAAATTCAGAGCGCCGCCAGCGGCTGGACTTTGACTGTCAAGGTTCCGGGCTTAGCAGCAGAAGTACAGCTTGATTTTGACCAACAACAGCCACTGGCGCTGGCCGCTCCTACCGGCTACAACGGCTGGACTTACACCGAAAAAAACAATGCGCTGCGTGTCAGTGGCAGTTTGCTGCTTGATGGGCAACCGCTGGATCTGACGAAAGCCCGCGGCGGTATCGATTTCTCCGCCGGTTTTATGCGCCGTGAAACCAGCTGGCGCTGGAGTTCCATCAATACTTTATTGGACGGTGTGCCTTTTGGTTTGAATCTGGCGGCGGGTGTCAACGAAACCGGGCTTTGCGAAAACGCCTTGTGGTATGACGGCAACATCCAGCATTTAAGCCCGGCCCGCTTTGAGTTTGATCGCGGTCAAGCCACACCGTGGCGCATCCGCACATTATGTGGTGAAGTGGATTTAACTTTTGAAGCCGATTTCTGCCGGCAGGAAAAACTTCAACTTGGCCTGCTAGCCAGTAATTTCCGCCAATATGCCGGGTTATACAGTGGTACTCTGCGGTTACGCAGTGGCAAGGTGCTGCAGCTGCAGCATTGTCTGGGGCTGGCAGAAGATCATTACGCCAAGTGGTAACCAGCCGGCAATGCTGTTTTGTGGTTCAGACCATTAGCTATTAATCAGATTAAACAAGGAGTTGTAATGATTCATTTTAAGCGTGTGTTAGCTGCAGGTCTGGTGTTCACTGCGCTCAGTGCCTGTTCACCCAAAGAAGTCGGTGATGTCAGCCTTGGGCTTTTTACCACTAAAGACATTAAAATTCAGACTTTTAACGACCCGGCCATTCCCGGTGTCACCTGCCATATCAGTCATGTTGAAGCTGATTTGTCGTTGGCAGACCCATCAGATATGTCGATCGCCTGCCGTCAGACCGGAGAAATTACTGCGGCCATGTTGGATAAAATCGACAAGTCCAAATCCGGCGAAGTGATTTTCACCGCATCGAAAAGTATTTTGTTTAAGCATCTGAAAATCAGACGGATTTTTGATGCCGATAACAGAACTTTGGTGTACCTGTCGTATTCGACCAAAGAAAGTGCCGGCAGTGACAAGCACTCGCTGACCACAGTGCCGCTGTGGGGCAGCCAGGCCTGGCAGGAACTGGAAGCGCAGCAACAGGCTGCTAAAGCAGGCAAATAAGCCGGAAGGAAGACCTTCATCAGTTTTTGCAAAGCACCGCTGTAAACAACAAACCCGCCGATTGGCGGGTTTGTTGTTTGAAGAACTACTCAGAGCTTACGAATATTATCCGCCGCATCGCGGTCAATCAGCTTAATCAGCGGATCGATACCGATATAAGCCGTGCCTTTTGGCACCACCACGCGTAGCTGCTGTTTGCCGGATTTGATCCGGTGTTTTTGCAGATACAATAACTGGTTATCCGCCGAAAACTTATCCGGATCTGCACTAAAACCACCAATATCGATGTCTTCGTCCAGCGGCTGTTCGGTTTCAGCGCCTTTACCGTCGGCACTGAGCCGCGCTGCCTGAATGGTTAAATCCAGTTGCAGCTGACCGTCCGGCAATTCAGTTTTCTGCTGGTCCAGCACGCGTAAATCGTACAAAGTGATGAGCGTGAATTGCTGCTCGATAAAGGCTTTATCTTCACTGCTAACGCCAGCCGTTAAGTGGCGCAGTAAATCCAGCGTAGTTGGATATGGGTTTTGTTTGTACTGAAATTCCTGCAAAAACGCCTTGAGGTTCTCATCCAGTCGCTCTACACCAATCCGGTCTTTGATGGCCATCATCACAATAGAACCTTTACGGTAATGGATATACCCCTGACCTTCGGCGCGCAGTAGCGGTTCTTCTGCCACTTTCTCATCAGTACGGCCACGTAAATAGCGGTCCAGTTCGTATTTTAAGAACTGGCGTAATTTGGCCTGGCCATATTTAGTTTCCATCACCCGAAGCGCGCTGTATTGTGCCAGCGTTTCGGGGATCACCGCGCTGCCCTGCACATTGGCAGTGCCGACCTGATGGCCCCACCACTGATGCGCCATTTCGTGTGCGGTGACGTAATACGGCATGTCGATGCTGTCTTCGTTGCGCAGGTCATTGATAAACCCAATGCCCTCAGAATACGGTACTGTATTGGCAAAGGACTGGGCAAAATCACGATAGCCCGGGAATTCAATAATGCGCATTTGCTGGTGCTGGTACGGCGAAAACGCCTTGTTGAAATAATCCAGCGAGTCCTGCATCGACTGCATCATCCTATCGATATTCCAGTGATGCGCCGGGTGATAATAGACCTCGAGCGAAACGCCCTGATAATCCTGCTTTTTCACCGCCAGCCGCGCCGACAGAAACGAATAGAAGTTAAACATCGGCGCATTCATTTCATAGCGGAAATAACTGCGGCCATCCTGCTGCCACTGTTTTTTCAGATAACCCGGCGCCAGCGCGGTTTGATCCGAAGCGGTAGAGACGGTCGCGCTGAAGTCAATAAAGTCTTCAGCCCGGCCAAAACCACTTTCGTTATAGCGGCTGCTGTCTTCCAGTTTATGCGCGCGCTGCACCGGCTCCAAGCCGCGTTTGCTGCGTTCATGCCGCTCCTGCAGTTCAAAACCGGCGTTGTAACCAAACTGTGGCAGCAATTCCGCGTTGTTGATAAAAGTGCCGTTTTCAACCACCGCGACATCAACATCATCATCCTGAAACCCCGGATTGGTGCGGCTAAGTTTGATGGTCATCGCAACAGTCTCACCCGGTTGCACCGGTGTGCTGAACTCCAGCCAGGCGGTGCCGAGACGATTATCACGTGGGCTTAACGTCGCGCCCGGCGCAATGATTTCCATGGTTCGGGTGTATTTCGGCCAGTTCACCAGCATCTTGCTGACTGGCTTATCGAATTTATTCACTAATGTTTGTTCAATCCGGGCGTCAACCTGACGTTGTGCCGGATAGATATCCACAAAAGCTTCGACTTTGCGGGCCACCAGAATTGGGTCGTCAGCGCCGGCTTTATAGGCTTTTTCATAATCGGCCTGTAAATCCATCTGCTGCTCCGCGCTGTCGTATTGGTTCAGCACACGGGTGTTGTAATAAATCCAGCCTCCACTACCGACAAACACCAGACTACCGAGCAGGATCACCGCCTGACCACCGGCGCCAATCTGATAACGCAGCTGCTGATAACGCACCGCCAGACTTTGCGCCGGCCCGCGTTGGAACATGCCAAAACCCAGCACAAACAACATCGCCGTCAGTCCGCCCCAATACAACATGTACCAGCTATGACTTTCTAAGGTCCAGCCGAAGCGGTTTAAGTCGGAGAATGGCGCCGCCGGCGAGGCAGCAAAATGCCACATGCGGTGGTTAAAACCCCAGGCATCCAGTACTTGCGTCAGAATGAAATACACCACAAAAATGCCCATACCGGCATATTTGTTCGGGCTTAACACCTGAATCAGGAACGCCAGTACCACGGTCAGCATAAAAGGCAGGAAGTTAAAATAACCGAGGCGCACCAGATACTGCATCAGGTCCAGATCGTCAAAACCTTTCAGCAGCTGATAGCTGATGGTCGCTAAGGCAAAGGCCAGATACATCAGCAACATAGCGCCGGCAACCGCCAGCAGTTTTGACAGCCACAGCACCATATTGGCCACCGGCGTGGCGTCGATAATGTCGCCAATGCCCTGCGAACGTTCACGCCAGACTACTTCGGCGCAGTAATAAGTCAGGATCAGCACCAGCAGCAAACTACTTGAATCCGTCACCAGCTCAATCATGGTCTGGGTTAATGGCCAATCGGCCGTGCCGTAAAAACGCTGTGGCATAAACAAAGGCGCCAGCAGGTTAAAGATACAAATCAGCAGCAACATAAAAAATGGCGCACTGAACACCACTTGTTTGAGTTCAAAGCCAAGCCGTGTGCAGAACTGCGCCCACTGCGATGGCGCCTGCGCTTTGGTTTGCAAGCTCTGGATGGCAAACACCGGCACTGCGCTTTGCGCTTTGGCTTTGCCGGCGCGGGCTTTAGGCGTCAGCGCCAGCGGCTTAAATAAACCACCAAACAGCGCCAGCAAAACCACGCCCACCGCCAGCCATAACAGCCGGTTTTGCAGCAAGACACCGTTGAAACTGACACTTAAGGTGTTTTTCTCGACGATAGTCCAGTACCTCGACACATCGGCAAAAGACCGTAAACCAAAGGGGTCCAGCAGCGCCGCCATAGTGCGGTACTCCGGCGACTGGGCAAAACTGCCGGCGATCAGATAGAGCACAAACACCACCACGGCCACCAGATACATAGCCTGCATCGATTTAAACTTGCTGGCGATGGTGTAAAACAGCGCCGACAACACAAACAACGATGGCAGCGCGAAAATCAGATAGGCATCGACATAATAACTGAGCACTGTCGGGCCAAATCGCGCCTGATCGACCCAAGGCATCAGCGAGCCTAATAAAGTCCCGAGCGGCACCATGGCAAATACAAACACCAGCACCAGGTAACTGCCAAAAAACCGGCCAAGCTGATAAGACAAAGGTGGCACCGGCTTGGTGCAGACCAGTTCTTCCATCTGGCTGGCGTGGTTACGCAGCGCCGCACTGCTGACAAAATTCACCACCAGAAACATCGAAAAAATCAGCATGGTCGTGATGGTGCGGGTGATAGCAAAAGGCCCATTGCCCCAGACTTCACCACCGCCACCGATTTGCACGTTGTCGGATGCTGTGGCAAAAAACGCCAGTAAAAAGAACAACATTGAAGTGACATAAAAAGACGGCTGGCGCCGGTAATAACGCCATTCAAACCGGATCATCTGCAGGAACATAAGGTGCTCCTCAGGCAGACTGGCGCTGACGCGCCTGATGCAAACAAGAGAAATACACGTCTTCCAGATTGGCGGCGCATGGACTGAAGCCCACCGGCTGGCTGATGGCAAACACGTTCAGCACAGTGCGACCGGCAAACAGTCGTTTCGAGATCACCGGCAATTGCTGTTCCAGTTCCTGCGCTTCGGCCTGATTGACCGTTTTAGTCCAGACCTGGCCTTGTAATTCGTCGACCAGCTGCAGCGGGCTGCCGGTCAGCAGTATTTGGCCGCCGGCCAGCACTGCCATCTGCGGACACAGCTCTGCCACATCATCCACAATGTGCGTCGACAGAATAATGACTTTATCTTCGCCAAGACTGACCAGCAGGTTGTGGAAACGGTTGCGTTCTTCCGGATCGAGGCCAGCAGTTGGTTCGTCGACAATCAGCAGCTGCGGGTCACCGAGCAAAGCCTGCGCGATGCCAAAGCGCTGACGCATACCACCGGAAAAACTGCTGACCGCTTTATCTTTGTGCTGATATAAATTGACGTGCGCGAGTAAAGCTTCAACAGTTTCACGCCGTGATTTTTTCTCGTTGAGGCCTTTGAGCACCGCCAGATGATCGAGCAAATCTGCTGCGCTGATGCGCGGATACACCTGAAAATCCTGCGGCAGATACCCCAGCGTGCGGCGCAGCGCATTCGGGTCTTTTAATACATCAATGTCGCCAAAGCGCACAGTGCCGCTATCAGCAGATTGTAAAGTAGCGATGGTACGCATCAGACTGGATTTGCCGGCGCCATTCGGGCCGAGCAATCCATACATGCCTTTGGGGATATTCAGACTGATATTCTGCAGCGCTTTAACGCCGTTATCATATGTTTTGCTTAGATTTGTAATTGTGAGCATGACCGGGTTGTTCCTGACAAAAGAAGACCAACACAGCATGCCAAAGGCGGTTGTTGACGCCCAGTTAAATACCTTTACAAATTGTGTCGGATACTTCTTCAATGAAAAGACCTATCCCCAAAGTCATTGGAGATTCGGGTAGGCGGCAACTGAGCGAATCGGCATGAGCATAGTTGTCTATGCGATTGCCGTGAGTGAAGGCAGCCAACACCCCCGAATTTTCAAGGACGAAGGGGATATCATATCTCGGCCCACATTCTAAGCAGATTATGATAATGCCCGGTCAACGCCAGCACTTCGCTGCTATCACCCAGCTGCTGGCGCAGGCTCTGGATTTGCTGATCCAGCGAATACAACAACGCGCGTTTGGCGTCATCGCGAATTTGGCTCTGGCTCCAGAAGAAACTGCAGACCCGCTCGCCACGCGTGACCGGCAACACCTGATGCAGGCTGGTCGACGGATACAAAATCAAATCACCGGCCGGCAGTTTGACCTGATGTTCGCCATAAGTGTCCATCACCTGCAATTCACCACCGTCGTATTCGTCCGGTTCGGACAAAAACAACGTCGAGGAGACGTCGGTTCTTAAGCTTAAAGTGCTGCCCGGTAAAATCCGGATTGCGCCATCGACATGTAAACCATAATGCTCGCCGCCGCTGTAGGCATTAAACAACGGTGGCACTGTGCGCAGCGGCAAGGCGGCCGACAAAAACTGCGGATGCTGATACAAACGCTGCAAAATCAGTGCGCCCAGCTCCCGCGCCAACGGGCTGTCGACCGGTAACTGGCGGTTGTGCTTGACTTGTGCCCCTTGCGGCCCGACTGTCGCGCGGCCATCAGTCCAGCTACTTTGCGCCAGCAAACGGCGGAACTCGGCCACTTCGGTTTTGCTTAACACGGCAGGAATATGTAATAACATCAGATACCTCAATGGGAAAAGGCAGCCCTGGGGCTGCCTCAGATTTCGCTTAACTCAGGTTCGGAACGCATCAACTTAGAACGCGACATTCACACCCAGCTTGGCCGAACGTGGCGCGCCCTGATGGTAACGACCGCCGCCGTTATTCAGTGACTGCACATATTCTTCGTCCAGCAGGTTATACAGGTTAAATTGCACTGTCACTGTCGGATTCACCTCATAGGTCGCCATCGCATCCACCACCCAATAATCCGGCACTTCCAGCATCGAGTTGGTCGCAGCTACCAGGTTTGTAGTATTGGAACGGGCGACTGAATCCATGTAGCGGGCACCACCGCCCAGCTTCAGTTTTTCCAGCGTGTATGTGCCCCACACCGTGAAAGTGGTTTTTGGCGTCCACTGGATCACACCACCATCCGTTGGAGCGCTACTGTATAAAGCGCCACGGGTGATTTTTGGATTCATCAGCGCGATCCCGGCATTCAGTTCAAAATTCTGCAGTGGTGAACCGACCAGCGCCAGCTCGAGGCCACGTACGGTTTTCTCACCAACCGGTACATAGGTATTCAGATCATCGCGCACCAGTTCGTTTTTATTGACGGTTTCAAACAAGGCCGCGGTCGCGAACAGGTTTTTATCCAGTAACTGCCACTTAGTACCCAGTTCCAGGTTTGTGCCTTTTTGCGGGTCCAGCATCGGGTTGTTCTGGTTCGTCGCCGCAGTGCTCAGCGAGAAGTTAGTGCCGCCCGGTGGCAATTGTGACGTGGCATAAGACAGATACACCGAACCATTCTCTGTTGGTTTGTAAGTAGTGCCTACTTTATAGCTCAGCAAATTGTCAGATTTACGCGCTTGTGAACCGATTAAAGTACCCACCGGAACTGTTTGTGGAGTGGCGGCTGCTTGCACCGTGATCAGATTAGTATCAGTGTTGTAGTGCTCAGCACGCACGCCGGCGCTGATTTGCCACTGCGCATTTAAATCAATGGTATCCAGCAGATATAAAGCGGCAGTACTGGTATTGCCGTCAGTTTTCGCGCCAGTGCGGACTGGTAATGCGAACACGTCTGCAGTCGAAGGGTTGTAAAGATTGGCATTGACCTGAGTCGTGCCGGTCGGTAAGCCCAGCGTGTAGTTCAACTGACTTTCAAAGCTGAATTCAATACCAGAGGCAATATTGTGCGTCAGACTGCCCTGCTGCAGCGTGGCATTCAGGTTGGTCTGGTTAATCAGCAGCTGGTTTTGCTGATCTTTACCTTGGCGGTTGCGATTGACTGTCCAGGTATTCAGGTCATTTTTGGTCGCTGCCGGCACTGTGATGCCGTTGCCGGTATTCACGCCGGTCAGAATATAATCTTGTGATGACACGCCATAACGGCTGGTATTTTGCAGCTTCACGTTATCAGCAAAATCATGTTCGACCTTCAGTGTCAGCATATCCGCGACGACGTGATCAAAGTCGTTTTTGCTGCCATAGAAGCTTTCGCGGTCTACTTTGCCAAAAGCCGGTGCCGTGTTGTTTGGGAATGCTGTGGCAATAGCGGCACTGTAAAAGCCTTCCAGGCCAATAGTCGGCACGCCGCCATCCGGAATATTGTCTTGTTGTACGTGCAGCAGGTTCAGTGTGGTGCGGGTTTCAGTGTTCAGGCCAAACGCCAGCGAAGTGGCAATGCCGGTGATATTGTTTTCGACGATATCACGGCCCGGCACACCACTGTCCTGGCGCAGTAAGTTGACGCGAATAGCCGCATTGTCGATAGCCAGCGTCTGGTTCACGTCGGCGCTGACGCGTTTGTGTGAACCGGTGCCTACTGTTGCACTGCCGGTGATAAAGCTATCCAGCGTCGCCGCTTTGCTGCTCATATTGATATAGCCAGAGGATGCACCACGACCGTTATCGACGCCGGCCGGGCCTTTGGCGATTTCCACTTGTTCGGTGTTAAAAGTATCGCGGCTGATAGTGCCTAAATCGCGGATGCCATCCACGTAGATGCTGCTTTGTGTATCAAAACCACGCATAAAAATCGAATCACCGGTCGCGGTGTTGCCGTTTTCACCCATCAGCATGGTGATACCCGGCGTGTTGCGCAGGGTTTCAGATAAGGTGTTGGCTTGTTGCTGCTGGAACAGCTCTTTTTTCAGCACCACTATGGTCTGCGGGGTATCGACCAGCGGCTTCACTTGTTTGGCAGAGCTGGCTTTTTCGGCGATGAGTTCGGTTGAAATCGCACTGCCTTTGACTTCCACTTCGGCCAGTTTGCCGGTGTCCTGCGCATAAGCAGCCGGCATCGCCAGCATCAGCGCCGAGGCCAGAGCGGCCGGATAAGGTTGAGAATGTTTCTTTGATTTGATTAACGACATGGTCAGATCCCTTTTTACTGCCGGTACGGCTGCTGTAGTTTTCGGGCGACATGGTATCGAGATCTATTCTCATTTGCAAATAGGAATTACTCCTATTCGTGTTTTATTAATATTTTGTATGGGTTGATGCCTGGTTTGGTGCGGAAGTCGTCTGATTGGTTTTCAGCGAAAAACTGGGTTGTTGGGGGGTTGGATTAGCGGCTTTAAACGAACAGCTTCTTTGTCGAGGCAAAGCCAACACCGCCACCACTGCGTTCGCCCGTTCGCGCCTCCCGCGCTCACTTTTGATCGCTCACTCCGCGGCTACCGCTGCTGGCTTTGTTGGAGTCTGGAGGTAACAGCTTTGAGCGGAAAGGACGGGGTGGGGTCAGGCCTTTGTGCATAAAAAAACCACCCGAAGGTGGTTTTTTTCATCACATCAACAGCTTAGCTGCCGTGTTTGTCGCTGTGACGCATATGCGGGAACAGGATGACGTCGCGGATGCTTGGCGCGTCGGCCAGTAACATCACCAGACGGTCGATACCGATGCCCTGGCCTGCGGTTGGTGGTAAACCGTGTTCCAGTGCTGTGACGAAATCTTCGTCGTAGTACATGGCTTCGTCGTCGCCGGCTTCTTTTTGCGCGACTTGTTCGCGGAAGCGTTCTGCCTGATCTTCAGCGTCGTTCAGCTCGCTGAAGCCGTTACCCAGTTCGCGGCCGCCGATGAAGAATTCAAAGCGGTCAGTGATCTCCGGGTTGTGGTCGTTGCGACGGGCCAGCGGCGAAATCTCGGCCGGGTATTCAGTGATAAAAGTTGGCTGTTGCAGCTTGGTTTCGACCAGCTCGTCAAACACTTCCATCAGAATACGGCCGTGACCGTAATTGGCTTTGACTTCAATGCCTAAGGATTTCGCCAATGTGGCAACTGCTTCACGCGTGGTCAGCTGTTCCAGCTTCACATCTGGGTTGTAGTGCAGGATAGATTCAGTCACTGACATACGCGCAAATGGTTTGCCGAAATCGAAAATATGGCCCTGATATGGCACTTCTGTGGTGCCGAGCACTGACTGCGCTAAGCCGCGGAACAGCTCTTCGGTCAGGTCCATCAAGTCGTTATAATCGGCATATGCCCAGTAGAATTCCAGCATAGTGAATTCCGGGTTATGCCGCGTCGACACGCCTTCGTTACGGAAGTTACGGTTCAGTTCAAATACTTTTTCAAAACCACCGACCACCAAGCGCTTTAAGTACAGCTCTGGTGCGATACGCAGGAACATCTGCATATCCAGCGCATTGTGGTGGGTTTCAAACGGCCGGGCTGAAGCGCCACCCGGGATGCTTTGCAGCATTGGGGTTTCGACTTCTAAAAAGCCCTTACTGTTAAAAAACTGGCGGATATAGGCCACTGTTTTTGAACGGATTAAGAAGGTTTTACGTGACTGCTCGTTGACGATGAGGTCCAGATAACGCTGACGGTAACAGGCTTCCTGATCAGTTAAACCGTGGAATTTATCCGGCAGTGGGCGCAGCGCTTTGGTCAGTAAACGAATTTCATCCAGCCACACTGTCAGCTCGCCGGTCTGGGTTTTAAACAGCGTGCCGCTGCCACCGACGATGTCGCCTAAGTCCCACTTTTTAAAGCCTTCGTTGTAGACATTTTCCGCCAGGCTGTCGCGGGCAACATACAGCTGAATTTTGCCACCAACGTCCTGAATAGTGGTGAAGCTGGCTTTGCCCATAATACGGCGCAGCATCATACGGCCGGCCACAGTCACGCGGATTTTTTTCTCTTCCAGCTCTTCTTTGCTCAGATGCTCATATTGCGCCAGGATCTGCTCTGAAGTGGCGTCACGACGGAAATCATTCGGGAACGGATTACCCTGTTCACGCAGCGCAGCCAGCTTATGTTTCCGCTCGGCGATCAGCTTATTGACGTCCTGATGTTCTTCAATCGGAGTATTCTGTTCAGACATTTTAAGTTCCTGATTTTAAGCGAAAATTACAAACCGGCTTTTAAGCTGGCTTCGATAAATTTGTCCAAATCCCCGTCCAGTACAGACTGGGTATTACGCGTTTCGACACCGGTGCGCAAATCTTTGATGCGCGAATCATCCAGCACGTAAGAGCGGATTTGACTACCCCAGCCGATATCGGACTTGGTGTCTTCCAGTGCTTGTTTTTCCGCATTTTGTTTTTGCAATTCAAACTCATAGAGTTTGGCACGCAGTTGTTTAAAGGCGTTGTCGCGGTTTTTATGCTGCGAACGGTCGTTCTGACACTGCACCACGATGTTGGTCGGAATGTGGGTGATCCGCACCGCAGAATCGGTTCTGTTGACGTGCTGACCACCGGCGCCCGAGGCTCGGTAGGTGTCGATGCGTAAATCGGCCGGGTTGATTTCGATTTCGATGTCGTCGTCGATTTCCGGCGACACAAACACCGACGCAAACGAGGTGTGGCGGCGGTTACCGGAATCAAACGGGCTTTTACGCACTAAACGGTGCACGCCAGTTTCCGTGCGCAGCCAGCCGTAGGCATATTCGCCGGTAAAGTGAATGGTACAACCTTTGATGCCGGCGACGTCGCCGTCTGTGACTTCATACAGTTCCGGGCTAAAACCTTTGGCTTCGCCCCAGCGCAGATACATCCGCATCAGCATGCTGGCCCAGTCCTGCGCTTCAGTACCGCCAGAGCCGGCCTGAATGTCGAGGAAGCAGTGGTTGGAGTCATTTTTGCCGGAGAACATCCGGCGGAATTCGAGTTTGGCGAGCTGGGCTTCGAGGTCTGCCAGCTCCGTCTGGGCTTCAACAAAAGTCTCTTCGTCTTCGGCTTCAACTGCCAGCTCGACCAGACCGGCGACATCTTCAAGGCCCTGGTCCAGTTTATCGATAGTATTGACGATTTGCTCGAGCGCTGAGCGCTCTTTACCGAGCGCCTGCGCTTTTTCCGGATTATTCCAGACCGCAGAATCTTCCAGTTCGCGCGAGACTTCTTCTAACTTTTCTTTCTTTGCATCATAGTCAAAGATACCCCCGAAGCACGTTAGTGCGTTCAGTTAAGTCTTTGATACTGTTATAAACCGGATTGACTTCAAACATGATTTTGCCAGACACCTGAAAAAATAGGCGCCGATTGTAGCAAAATTTCAGCCTGAGGTGCAGCCTTTTCCGGCGTTATGGATGGCCGAAAAGCAGCCGCACTCTTGGCTGCTGGCCGGCATCAGGCCGGCCATAAATGCCGTACCAGCAATTGCAGATTCTGCTGGTCGCGAAACTCGTTAATGTCCAGCTGATACGCCAGCTCCACATGCTGAATTTGTGGATTGGGCCAGCTTTTAATGTCGGCATTAAACCAGATGGCATCAAAGAGTTTGCCGTCTGCGCCCTGCAACATCATTTTCAAATGTTTTTCCGCCAGCAAGCGTTGTTGCACCAGCTTAAACCGGCCATGAAATACCGGCTCCGGAAAAGCCTGGCCCCAGGGCCCGGCGTTTTGCAGCAGTTGCGCCAGACTGATATCCAACTCCTGCGGCTGTAATTCACCGTCGCTGTAGACCACAGCAGTTAAGTGTTCTGGCTGAATAAAGCGACTGGCCTGCTTACTCAATGCCTGCACAAAAACGTCAAACTGCGCTTCTGCGATAGTAAGACCCGCCGCCATGGCATGACCACCGAATTTTTTAATCAGGCCCGGTTCTGCCGTCGACACCGCTTCGAGTAAATCGCGCATGTGTACACCGGCGACCGAACGGGCTGAGCCTTTTAGTTCACCGTTGTCGCCACGGGCAAAAGCGATCACCGGTCTGTGCCAGGCTTCTTTGACGCGTCCGGCCAGAATACCGATCACGCCCTGATGCCAGTCACTCTGGTATAAACATAAACAAGAAGGTAAATCGGCACTTTGCAACGACAAGCGACTGAGCGCAGCCATCGCTTCGGTTTGCATGCCCTGCTCTATTTCGCGACGTTCCAGATTGAGACTATCCAGCTCTGCCGCCAAACGCCGTGCATTGTTGATATCAGGCGATAACAAACAGGCGATGCCAATCGACATATCATCCAGTCGGCCAGCCGCATTTAACCGTGGCGCTAAGGCAAAACCAAAATCCTGCGCTGTCAGCTTAGCGGCTTTGCGGTTCGCCACATCAATCAGTGCCTGAATGCCGGGGCGCACTTTGCCGCTACGAATACGCTGCAAGCCCTGATGCACCAGAATGCGGTTGTTGCGATCCAGCGGTACTACGTCCGCCACAGTGCCCAGCGCGACTAAATCCAATAATTCAGCCAGATTTGGCTCTGGTATTAACGCAAAAGCGCCCTGCTCGCGCAGCGCGGCCCGTACCGCCAGCAGCAGATAAAACGCCACCCCGACGCCCGCCAGCGCTTTACTGGGAAATTCGCAGCCGGGTTGATTTGGATTGACAATGGCATCAGCGTCCGGCAATTCGCTGCCCGCCAGGTGATGGTCCGTGACCAGCACGCGCACACCGGCCGCTTTGGCCCGCGCCACGCCTTCGATGGCGGAAATGCCGTTGTCGACAGTGACAATCAGTTCAGCACCATGCTGAAGCGCCAGCTCAGCCATTTCGACCGATAAGCCATAGCCATATTCAAAGCGGTTTGGCACCAGAAAATCGACATTAGCAAAACCAAGCGCACGTAAACCAGCCAGCAATGTGGCGGTGCTGGTGGCGCCGTCTGCGTCAAAATCGCCGACAATCAGAATGCGTTGTTGCCGCTGCCGGGCATCTAACAATAAATCCACAGCTTGTGGCATGCCTTTTAGCAACTGATAAGGCAACAGTTGTTGTGCACTGCGCGCCAGGTCATTGGCATCAGCCAGCCCGCGGTGCGCATATAGCCGTTGTAACACCGGATGCACCGGTAAAGAAAACGCGGCCGGGGCAGACACCGGCCTGATCTGCAAAGTTTTAGTCAGGGACATCAGCTTAGCGTTTCGCCAACTGAGTCAGTGCGGCTGCTAAAGCTGCAGCCGGTTGATAGCCTGGAATTAAACTGCCGTCCGGTAACACTAAGGCAGGCGTCCCGCTAATGCCAAAGCTTTGCCCCATGTGATACTGCGCCGCGACGTTTGTGGCGCATTTCGCCACAGAAACTTCACTGCCAGATTTGGCTTTATTCATCGCACCCTGTTTATCCTTTGAACACCAAATAGATTCTAAGGTACTGAAAGTCTGGCTGTTTTCACCACCACGCGGATAAGCCAGGTAACGCACTGTGATGCCGGCATCCAGATAATCCTGCATTTCGCTGTGCAGTTTGCGGCAGTAACCACAATCGGTATCGGTAAACACTGTCACGGCGAATTTTTCGTTTTTCGCTTTAAACTCAATCGCTGACGCCGCCATTTGTTTGACGCCGGCCAGGCGCATTGGCTTCATCACTTCTTCATTAACATGCACTTTGTTCTTTAAATCAAAAACTTCGCCCTGGATCAGATATTGGCCATCCGCGCTTGCGAAAAACAGCCCGCGGTCGGTAAACACCTGCAACAATCCCGGAACCGGCGCATTAGCCACTGACGTTGGCTTAAGGCCCAGTTCGGCCAGTTGCTGGGCTAATTTAGGCTCAACCGGCAGGGCCGCGGGAGCCGCCAGTAAAGACACCGAAGGCAACGCCAGCAACAATGCGACACAGAATTTTTTCATGATAATTCCTTGTTCATCCTAACCACGTGGATGATGTAACTGATGTAACTGCTTTAACCGCAACTGGGCGACATGAGTGTAAATCTGTGTCGTCGACAGATCACTGTGGCCCAGTAACAACTGTACGACGCGCAAATCCGCGCCGTGGTTCAATAAATGGGTGGCAAAAGCGTGCCGCAGCGTATGCGGCGATAGCTCTGCGTCAATGCCGGCCACTTTCGCATAAAACTTAATCCGGTGCCAGAACGTCTGTCGCGTCATTTGTGCGCCCCGTTGACTCGGGAACAACACATCAGTCGGTTCACTCAGTAGCAGAGGCCGGCCATGTGCCAGATAACGTTGCAGCCAGTCCGCGGCTTCTTCACCAAAAGGTACTAGCCGCTCTTTTGAGCCTTTGCCAAAGACCCGCAGCACACCCTGGCGGGCATTGACCTGCGGCAAGCTCAGACTGACCAGCTCACTGACCCGCAGACCGGACGCGTAAAGCAGCTCCAGCATCACTTTGTCGCGAAACTGGATGGCCTCGTTCAGATCGGGCGCTGCCAGTAAGGCTGTCACATCCTGTTCTGATAAGGTTTTTGGCAGCGGCTGACCAAGTTTGGGGTTGATGACGCCGGCGAGCGGATTTTGCGCAATGTCGCCGCGCTGATGCAAAGTCTGAAAAAAGCGTCGCAGACTGCTGAGAACTCTGGCCGTGCTGCGCGGCGACAAGCCTTTGTCGTAGCGGCTGGCCAGAAAGGCTTCCAATAAAGCCGCATCTGCCTGCGGAAATGACAGGCCTTGTTGCTCAGTGAAACAGGCTAGCTGGCGCAGATCTGTGCCATAGGCGGCTAACGTATGTGCACTGACGCCATCACTGAGCCACAGTTCGTCCAGAAACTGGCTGATCAGCGCCTGACTTGGCGCCGATGGCTGTTTTGCACGTTGGCGGCGATCAGCCATGAGCAACCCTGGCGGCTATACCGCACTTGGGCTGGCCTTGCCCCTCTGCTACAATCCGCGCAGCCTGGCTCGCGCCAACACCGCTTTTTTGGATGTGATTGATGAATATCGCCATTTTCTACGGGTCCACCACTTGTTATACCGAGATGACTGCCGAGAAGCTGAAAGTTTTACTGGAGTCGGATCCGGCTTTGCCTGAAGGCAGCAGTGTATCACTGCATAATATTAAACAGCAGCCACTGCAGCACATGCAGGATTATGATGTGCTGATCCTGGGCATCTCCACCTGGGATTTCGGTGAGTTACAGGAAGACTGGGAAGCACATTGGGACGACATCGCTGGCGTCGACCTCGACGGTAAAATTGTCGCCATTTTCGGCATGGGTGACCAGATTGGTTACACCGAATGGTTTGTCGATGCGATGGGCATGCTGAGCGATGCCATAGCCGGGCAGAATTGTCAGCGTATCGGCTTTTGGTCAACTGCAGGCTATGAATTCGAGAAATCCAAAGCAGTGACACCGGACGGCGAATGGTTTGTTGGCCTTGCACTTGATGAAGAAAATCAGTATGACCAGACCGACAGCCGCCTGCTCGGCTGGACCAGCCAGATCCTGGCGGAAATGACAGAGTTAACCAGCTGACCACGCTGTAAGGCGCATTTTTGCTGGTTTTCTCACCAATATAACGCTAAGTGCATGATTCTGCTCAGACCAGTTTTGGTGGAAAAAAGTGCACAAATGTTAAAATAACCCTTGCCACTGCCATTTTATCTGCATAGAATGCGCCCTATCGAAAGGCAAGACAGTTGAAAGACTGCTCACGCAAAGCTTCGGGTCTAAGGGTTAAAGAAACCTATGACAGCCGGGCTGCCATCCCAACATCACAGGGATGAAGATTTGCAAAACGCATAGCGTTTTTGCGTCTTTGCAGGAGTCCTGCTCGCCTTTCATCGTATCCCCCTGACTTGATAATTGCCTGACGGCACCGGAGTTAACGATGAACTTTAAAGCACTGTCTGTAATCGCTGTTGTAGTAAGCCCACTGTTTGCCATCACCCCAGCCAGCGCCGACGAGCAAATCGCTCAGTCTTTGTGTTCATACGTGGCCGCGAACGATAAAAACAGCATCCGTAAAACCCTGTCAGACAACCGTATGCGTATCAAAAACGTTTATGACGGTATTCAGTGCGACGGTCTGCCGCTGATCCGTTTCGCTATCAAACACAATGCCGCTGATGCTGCTGAATTTATCGTCAAACAGTTACCAGGCAGCCAGGTTGCCTCTTCAGGTGACGTGGAATGGGCACAGAGCAATGGCTTCGCTGCATCACCAATTATCGAGACGATCAAAGCGCGCAGCGCCAGCTAATTCACCGCTTTTAGCGCAGAATATCAGCCCGCTTCGCGTTGCAGCAGCGGGCTGATTTCGTTTTGGAACCAATGTTTTAGCTTTGGTTCTGCCCGCACTAACACCACATCAGTACAGCCATTAAAACGGGCGTAGGTCTGTAACGCTTTGGCAAACTGCTGCACAAACCGACTTTTCCCAAGCCATAACGGCGCCAGCTGCAAGTGTTGCAATAACAACACCCCTTGGTCGCGCTGCGCTTTAACATCCATCAAGCCGACATACGCAGTGCCATAAAATACCGGCAAACTGTAATAACCGAATTGACGTTTTTCCGCCGGTACATAGATTTCCAGCTGATAGTCAGCACCAAACCAATGCTGCAAACGCTGGCGCTGGATCAGCAGATTATCAAACGGATTCAATAAATAGACTTGAGTCGCCTTGGCTGGCAGCTGCCATTGTGTGGGGTCAACATAATAACTTTGCCCCTGATACTGAAAATTGTGCAACACGCCGCCATGCGCCAGCTCTTTTAATAAATGGGTTACCGGCGCTTTCATTCCAGGCCGCAGATAGCTGATTTGAGCGGCAGTACCGGCTACGTGGCACTGCAAAAAACGCTCAATCAAATGCTGGGCATATTCACGCTCGTCTGGCACCCGGCAATCTGTGCCGGCCGGCAACACCCGTTCAGTCAGATCCAACACCTTCTGGAAACGTTCGCGGCGCACCACCATCAGCTCGCCTTGCATAAACAGCTGCTCTAAAGCTTTTTTCGCCGGCTGCCAATCCCACCAGGGGCCACTGGCTTCTGTGGTTTTGGCAAAATCTGCCGCTTTGAGCGGCCCTTCGGCACGAATGCGGGCCCGCACTTCACGCATTTGCTGGTGGTCCGGCGCAAACCAGTGCTTCTGACCTTGCTGCAGCTGTGCTTTGCGATACAGGCTGAAGCGAAAATCTCGCATTGGTAAAAATGCCGCAGCATGTGACCAGTATTCAAAAATCTGCTTTTGTTCTAATAAATCATCCAGCCACTTCGGCTGATAGTTTTTCACCCGGTTAAACAACACATGATGATGGGCACGCTCGACGACATTAACCGAATCAATCTGCACATAACCAAGCTGTTCAATGACTTGTAATGCGCCGCTGCGCCGGCTTTGCGGGTTGCTCAGTTGCTGCTTCGCCAGCAGCAACTGTAAAAATTCCGCTGATGAGAGTGGCAAAGTCGTCGTCATCACTTCCCCTTAAAAATTCAGATAAAAATCCGCCAGCAACTGGCGATAGGCCGGACTGTAGTGCCCTTGTTCATCACGGACCAGCAACACCGGCAGCTGCTCGGGCGCGGCCGGATCAAGCCCAAGCTCCAGCAACAGCCGCGCCGGGGTTTTATCCGGCTGACTTTGTACCGCCTGTGACCTGATTAAGTGCCAGCCGCTGTCTTTCGCCAAAATCAGCAAACGATCAGCTTCCAGCACAGGTAAAATCAGGCTGAAACGGCCGGTTGGCGCAAGTAATGCCGCAGCGGCCTGCAATAAACCGGCGAACGGCAGTTGATCATTATGGCGGGCCAGTTGTTTTTGCCGGTCCGGATTGGTTAAGCCAGCAGTAAAATAAGGCGGATTTGACGTGATCTGCTGATAGCTGCGCTGTGCCAAGTGGTCAGCGCTGCCCGGATAGGTTAAAATATCCCGTTCGATAACCCGGATCCGGTTTGGCCATGGACTCGCGAGGACATTCTGCCGGGCTTGTGCGGCAGCGGCACTGTCCAGCTCAACCGCATCGATAAGCTGCATTGACCCGGTACGCTGTGCCAGCATCAGACTCAAAATGCCGCTGCCACAGCCAATATCGAGGCAATCGCCGCTGGCCGGCACTGAAGTCCAGGCGCCCAGCAACAACGCATCAGTGCCGACTTTCATCGCACAGTGCTGATGTGATACGAAAAACTGTTTACAACGAAAGCCTGCAGCCATAGCGCCCCGCGCAAAAGGTTGCAGTGTAACGGAAGCTTCAGCTGTCAGTACAGCGTGGCTCCGCCAAGTTAACCCAGAAGGTATTTGACTGTGACTGACCTGACGAGCCCGGATGAGATCCTCCGCTTTGCTGATTTTGATCTGGACCCTGCGCTAGCGCGCGCTTTGACTGAAGCTGGTTTTGAAAAACCAACCACCATTCAGCAACAGGCGATCCCGGTGGCCCTGGAAGGTCGCGACATTCTGGCCAGCGCGCCGACCGGCACTGGTAAAACCCTGGCATTTTTACTGCCGGCACTACAGTATCTGATTGATTTCCCGCGGCGTGACCCTGGCTTCGCCCGGGTACTGATCATGACGCCGACGCGCGAGCTGGCGTTCCAGATTTTTGAACAGCTGCAGCTGTTGACCAAACACAGCAGCCTGAACTGTGGCGTGAT
The DNA here is from genome assembly GCF_000711985.1 of Rheinheimera texasensis DSM 17496. Classification (GTDB taxonomy): domain Bacteria; phylum Pseudomonadota; class Gammaproteobacteria; order Enterobacterales; family Alteromonadaceae; genus Pararheinheimera; species Pararheinheimera texasensis. The sequence goes on along the minus strand of NZ_JONU01000008.1, from coordinate 571,507 downwards.
CACCGGCGGTATCAACTACGGCAGCCACAAAGAAACCTTAGAAAAAAACAATGACATCCTGGTCGCAACGCCAGGCCGGCTGATTGAATACATGAACGAAGAAAGCTTCCAGTGCGATGAAGTGGAAGTGCTGATTCTCGATGAAGCCGACCGCATGCTGGATATGGGCTTTGTCGCTGAAATGGACCGGATCATCAGTGACGCCAGACGCCGCCGTCAGACCATGTTGTTCTCCGCGACACTCGAAGGCGTGGCGATTGAACGTTTTGCTAAACGTGCACTGAAAGAGCCAATTACCATTGAAGCGGAATCACCGCGCCGGGAAAAAGGCAAGATCCAGCAGTGGATCCACCTGGCCGACGATGCTGAGCATAAACTCGCGCTGCTGACACATTTATTGCAACAGCCAGAGATGACCAAAGTCATCGTCTTTATTAAAACCCGTGAGCGGCTGGCGAGTTTAGCCGGCCAACTGGAATCAGCCGGCCTCAAGACCTGCTGGCTGCAGGGCGAAATGCCACAGGACAAACGTTTACTGGCGGTGTCGCGCTTCAGCAAAGGCCTGGTGCGGATTTTACTGGCGACCGACGTCGCCGCACGCGGCCTTGATATCGACGATATCAGTCATGTCATCAACTTTGATATGCCACGCACTGCGGATGTTTATGTGCACCGCATCGGTCGCACCGGCCGCGCTGGCAAAAAAGGTATTGCGATTTCACTGGTCGAAGCGCATGACATCGATATGGTTGGCAAAGTGGAACGCTACACCGAAACGCTGTTAAAACGCCGTGTGATCGAAGGTTTAAGACCAAAACACAAAGAAGCCCGGCCTTCGACCAAAGCGAAAAAGCCAAAATCTGTCGCGAAGAAAAAAGCACTGAAGAAGGCGGCTAAAGCAAAATAAGCGCAAAGCCTGAAACAAAAAAACCGCGAACTGCTCGCGGTTTTTTATTTGTGGTGTAGATTGAAATCCCGCCCTACAACATCCAGGCGTAGCTGAATTTAAGGAACACTGAGCGGTCATCGCGGGTTAGCTGCTGGATCTCATCGTCGCTGTAGGCATGGTCGCTGTAACCGGCGAAAAACAGCGTTTGTGGATTGAGCTTGTAGCTGTACAACAGCTGCATGCCTAAATCCTCAGACTGTTCAGTCACAGGGCCGAGATTATTCGCCGGGTTCTGCCGGATATCCGAATAAATCAGCGCCAGCCGGACAAAACTGCGCACCGAAAACTGATAACTGAGGCGTAAATCCGTCAGATTGGCCGTAAACACTTCGGCACCATCTGCATCCAGCGTGCGGTAGGTATGACGCAGCGCGACCTGTGCATGCATATTGGCGTTCCAGCGGATCTCTGGCGCAATTTCCAGACCATCGCCTAAGCGGTTGTTACGAAAATCCAGTTTGTCGCCAAATTCAGATTCCACTTCGATGTAAACACCAGACCAGGGTTGCACCAATGCATAAGTGCCAATGGTGTGCTCGGTAAAGAGTTGGCTATTGGCATCAACTACTAACCGGCTGCCATCCAGCCGGCTGCCAACGCGGTCACGTTCGGTCAGCATCAACGACAGTTCAGACTGCAAAGGACCATGCAGGATTAACTCAGCTTCAGATTCTTTTTCCAGCAGCTCACCAGCCTGGCTATGACTGATATCCCAGTCGCCACGCAGCTCGATGTTGTTCCACCAATTGGTATCCGAAAACCACTGATATGAAGCGCCATGCACATACTTGTTCCAGTCGGTTTGCGGCATATAACCCATATCGGCACGAAAATCTTCGCTGTACCCCAGATAGCGGCTGTACCAGACAAAGCTGCGGCTTTCGTGTTCATACGCCAGATACTGACCGACACCGGACAAATCCTCACCAAGGCGCAACTTTGCTTCGCCATCAAACTGCGCCGCCAACTGCTGCGGGTAAGCACTGTCACTGTGCAGCAGCTGCGCGACCACTTTGTCCTGTGCCGTCGCCTGATATTTCAAATCGAGGCCATGCACATAGTTGTGATAATCGTCGCTGCTGCGCAGCGTGCTGATCCAGCCGAGCGACAGTTTTGGGTTCAGATCATAGCGATAACGCAGCACGGCGTTATCGCTTTTTGCATCGATGTAGCCTAAATCCGAGCTGATGTTGCCGGGTATAATAAAAGTGGTGTCTTTGTCATTAGCAGCGAACACGGCAAAAGACTGCTGGTCGACGCGACCAGTCAGCTTCAGACCGGCATCCGGCGATGACACATTGCGGGTGTACACCAAATCCAGCGGCGAGCTGAAATAGTCGGCATTGTCGAGAAAAAACGGCCTTTTTTCGTCGAAAAACAGCGCAAAAGTATCATTCATCGACACTTGCGCTTCGTCGGCTTCAATCTGGGAGAAATCCGGATTTAACGTGGCATTGAGGCTGATATCCGGCGTGATGCCCCATTTCACATCGAGGCTCGGCTCGATATTGCGGTCACTTTGCCAGTCGCTGTTGCCCTGTGGCGTCACATCACGCTGCTGCTCTACGCCCATCACCAAAGACGGCACTAAGGTAAAATGATTACTTTGTTGTACGCCGCGAAAGCCTTCGACTGTCTGCATCTGGCAAATCCAGCACGGGTCTTCGCGCAGGATTTTATTACTTGATAAACGATGGCGCACATCACGCGGATAAAAGCGCAGTAATTCAAGCTTCCAGCGTTGCAGGTCGAGCCGGTCGTTAAAGTTTAATAACCGCAGCGGAATGGCGACTTCAATCTGGTAACCGGTCGCGGTGATTTTACCGGCACTTTGCCAGATGCCATCCCAGGCGTCGCTTTCGGTCTTGGTGATCTCATTTTCAATGGCATCGCCCTGCACGCCTAAGGCATTAACGAAAAACTGGTAAGCCAGTTTGCTATCGTGGTAGGTGTCGAGTTTGATACCGATGCTGTCGTCATCCCACATTTTATCGCGGTCGCGATAAAAAGCGCGGATTTGGCTTGGGTCCGGGTCTTCGGCCACAAAGCTGATATAAAAAAACTCACCGTCTTCCATCACCCGCGCCATGGTTTTCACCGGCGCCGGCGTGTTTTCTGCAGGCCAGGTATTATACAAAATCGGCATTTCACGGGCTTGTTGCCACTGCGGCTCGTTAAGCTCAGCGTCCACAACAATAGCCGGTGTGACACGTGGAATAGACAACGGCTCAGCGGCCTGGACAGTGGCAACAGTACCTGCAAGCAGCAGCAGAGAACTGAATAACGGAGATTTTAAAACAGACATGTAGCATCCATGAACAAGGCAATCGGGCTCCGGCGCCAAAGTGCCGAAAAATCCGCCAAGTATAAAGACGCCGGCCTCTGTGTACAGAAGCATGCGGCCAACACAGGGCAAGGTGCGGCTATCGCACCAAATTGTATAGATCTGGTGTGATCACTGCGTCTTGCCTGTTTCTAAAAGAAAAACAGGGAACTCAACGCTCCCAGTAAGCCTCTTCCAGACTGTCTTCTTTTTCCGGTAATCCACGAGATAAACGTGGTGCGCTTTGATTCAAAATGGCGTAACTGACGCGGTTGGCGTATTTACAGATTTGCGCAAAGGACGAATAAGCCAGGCAATTTTGCTCATGTTTACTCGACAGCGGCAGCGCATGGCGGTGGAAATGATTGGCGGCAATATCATGCAAAATCGCGGCTAAAGCGCCATCGCCGGCACCGTTGGTATTTTTGATCCGCTCAGGCCCACCTAAATAGGGGTCTATATGCGAATAGACTTTGAGCGGCTCAGCGCAGTGTTTTTTCTGCATCGGCCGGCTGAATTCAAATTCGTTGTAATCTGGTAAAGCGCCGGATTTAATCGGGTTAGTAGTCTCACGCTTCACGCTGGCATCGGTGTAACCGCAGAGATACAAACCTTCCGGGCCGGCCGTGACCAGCACCATATCAGTCAGCTCCAGCGCCGCTTCGGCCGCGAGCAGCGGGTCGGTAATGCCGGTCAGCGCTGCGGCTTCTAATTCATTCATCGCCAGCATGTCGACATACTCAGTGACGGTTTGCAGAATCAGTTCGCGGTGTTCTTCCACCAGATGTTTGGTTCCCAGGCTCATCACCACCGGCACGCCGTGGCGCTTGGCCAGCTCCAGTGTGCGCAGCATCGCCTGCTGAATAGGCTGGCCGCTGGCGCGCAGCGGATAGGCACTCAGCACCAGCGCTGCGGCTTTGGCAATAATATCTTCCGGAATAGCATCGGCACTGAGTTCATCCATCGCGCCCGGGTCAATAACAAAAGTCCGCTCGCCATCGGGTGTGATCATGGTAATACCACGACCGATATCGCCAGCCACGCCCTGTAAATGATTCATGTCTACTTTGCTGCTGGTATGACACAGATAATGATAAGCCGGCGAGCCTAAGGCGATATTGGCGGACATCACGCCAAGCAGCACTGATTTGTCGTCCGCCAGCACTGAATAGTTATGGATAGTATTGCCGATAGTGCCGCCGGCGAAGTGGTCAGAAATCGCCGCACTTTGCACCAGTTCCTGATAAATCTGGTCGGCTTTGCCGTGTTCCACCAGATTCGATAAACCTTTACCGATGCCGTATTTTTCCAAAAATTCGTCGCTGACATTGGCCACCACGTCAACAATGGTCTGGTCCAGGCCGACCACATAAGTATCGAGTTCGGGCCTGACTTCAAAACTCGGTAACTGTGGTTTTGGTGAAGACACCGGGAAATAATGCTTCAGTTTACGACGGCCGGGAAATTTCATAACGGATTCTCAGAGAAGGTCAGTCCAGTATTTTAGCAAAACTGACCTGTGGCGGACTAGGATAAAAATAAGTGTGATGCGCTAGCTCAGCCAGCAGCGGCCTCGTCGCGTAAAAACGTCAGTTCATGCGCTTTAGACAGCTCGGGACTAAAACGATAACCCGCCACATCGAAATTTCGCAGGCCTTCGACCGAATCCACTTGTTGTTCAATCACATACCGTGCCATCAGGCCGCGAGCTTTTTTGGCAAAAAAGCTGATGATTTTATACTGGCCGTTTTTCTGATCTTTGAACTGCACGTTGATCAAAGGCTTCGCCAGCTGTTTTGGCTTCACCGCTTTGAAGTATTCCTGCGACGCCAGATTCAGTAATAACGGCGCATTCAGTTGTTCAAGTTGTTGGTTGAGACTGTCAGTGATTTGACTACCCCAGAACTGGTACAAGTCTTTGCCACGTGGATTGTTGAGGCTGGTGCCCATTTCGAGCCGGTATGGTTGCATCAGGTCCAGTGGCCGTAACACACCATACAGGCCACTTAAAATGCGCAGATGTTGCTGGGCATAAGCAAGCTGGGCGTCGGACAAACTCTGCGCCTGCAACCCCTGATAGACATCGCCGTTAAAGGCAAACAAAGCGGCTTTGGCATTGTCAGGAGTAAAAGGCAAGCTCCAGCTGGCAAAACGGGCGGCATTGAGGCCAGCCAGCTTGTCGCTGATATGCATCAGCTGGCTCAGATCTGCCGGCGTCAAATCACGGCATACCGCGTTTAATTCAGCCGCCTCTGAGAGAAAATCCGGCTGTGTCAGCGGTAATTGGCGGGACAAGGGTGCAAAATCCAGATCTTTGGCCGGAGAAATAACCATCAACATCGAAGCATATTCCTGAAGGTAAAACTGCGGCGCGACTATAAGCTGCACTCAGCCCAGTTGCAATAAGCTGTTTAGCTCTTTCATCACCGCGGCAAAACGTTTGGTGTTGCCCTCGTTAAGTTCACTTTGCTCCAGAATATCCACGCAGCGCCGCGCCAGTTTAGCGGTGTCTTTGGTCACACCACCAATTTTGCTGATGGTTTGCAGTAAATTCAGCGCCAGGCTGGGGTTGTAAGGCATGTAATCAAAGGCTTTATTAAAAAACTCAAGCGCCCGGCCATAGTAACCATTCTGATAAGCGTCTAAACCGTCGTTGTTCAGCGTTTTAATTTCTTCGCGCAAATTGTCATGCGCTTTGTGTTCCGACTGGATCAGTACCGTCAGCGTATTGGCCAACAAATCGTCATACTCAGCCATCTCATCCAGCTGCTGCATAAACTCGTCACTGCGCGACAAATTACCGGCTTCAAAATAGGCTTTGGCTTTATCAAGGCAGGCCTCTGCAGTCAGGGGTTTGGTATTTTGTGCCGCGTCACTTTTAGCCAGTAACTCGCGGGCTTCATCGATGTTGCCGCGTAAAATCGCCACACGTGCCCGGACCGCCAGTTCTTCATGCAGATAAGATTCAAGCGCAAATCGCTTGCCGATATTAGCCAGAATCTCATCAATCTTTTTGAAATGCCGCGTCTGCTCCAGTTTGTTGGCTTCTTTGGTCAGTTCAACGATAGCACGGGCATAATTGAGGAAATTGTCCGGTGTATCATAAATAGAATAACGCGCCGCCTGCTGCAACCGGGCGTAGATTTTAACAGCGTCGTCTTTTAAGCCATTAATATTGGCCAGATTTGCCAGCGCTTTTTGTCTTTTGTAATTTTTTGGCGACAGCTTGGTCACTTCATTCAGCGTTTCATAAGCATCTTTATACAGCTGGCGTTTGAGGAACAATCGCGACAACCAGTCCAAGGCTTCCACGCGGGTTTCATCCATTTTAGACAGTTCACGCAGCTCGAATTCAGCCTCCAGCCAGCGCTGCTGACAAAAACGTGCGATAGCGAGACCAAGCTTGGCCCAGGCATATTCCCGCCGGTTCAGAATGGACAGATACAACTGTTCTGCGGCCTGATAATGTTCAATTTTCAGCAACAGCTCACCGCGCAACCGCAAGGCAAACACAGCATACTCCGGGTCATTTTTAATCACCAGCTCGCAGGAGTTTGCTGCTTCAATAAACAAGTCCTCAGCAATTTCCTGATAAACCTTGTTCAGGCAATGTTTGATTTCAAATGCGCGCATCAGGCGCTTTTCGAGCTGGACAAAAGAAAAAGGCTTGAGCAGATAAGAATCCGGCTGCAGTTCAATCACACCGTGCACTATCTGGCGGTGACTCTCAGCGCTGATAATGATAAAACAGCAGCCAGGCTTTAATAATCGTAAATGTTTCAGCGCTTCAAATAGTTGATAACCATCTTTGCCTTCGCCGAGGTTGAAATCGGATAAAATGAAGTCATATTGGATTTCTGTACAATTGGCAATGGCAGTATTGGCATCCGGGGCTTGTGCAATATGTTCGAAACCAATTTTCTGTAGCATGCCTTTAATGGATGCGCGCACCGGGTCGCAGTCATCGACAACCAGCACTTTTTTGGATTTATAAAATTTGAGATTCAAATGTTGTAATGCCTTTACAAATTGCGACCAAACTGCCGTACATGGCGCAACAGCTATCTGTCTTTGTTAACGTAGTGAAAGACAAGAATGCTACATCCGTATGAGACCGGAACAACCGACTGGAACCAACTATAGTAATCTGACAAAAAATCAGCAACACACCCAACAGAATTCTGTGTTTTCATCGACTTTCTGTTGTAATATTTCTACACAATCACGCTTTTAAACGGCCATACGGCTAAAAACGCGACTAAAAATGGTTAAATAACAATATGACAACACTTCTTGATCAACTCAAAACCGTCACCACAGTGGTCGTTGACAGCGGTGACCTGAACGCCATCGAACAATTCCGTCCGGTCGATGCCACTACCAACCCTTCTTTATTGCTGAACGCCAGCGCCCTGGATTTCGCTAAACCTTTGCTGACCGCTGCTGCTGCCTATGCAAAAGGCAAAACGATAGATCAAGCTGAACAGATCAGCATCGCCAGCGACAAGTTCGCGGTTGATGTCGGCACCGCCATCAGCAAACTGGTACCGGGTCGCATCTCGACAGAAGTCGACGCGCGCTTAAGTTTTGACACCGGCGCCACTATCGCCAAAGCCCGCCAGCTGGTCGCGCTGTATCAGGAAAATGGCGTTGGCAAGGACAAAATTCTGATCAAAATCGCTTCGACCTGGGAAGGCATTCAGGCCGCACGCCAGCTCGAACAGGAAGGCATTCAATGTAACCTGACGCTGTTATTCCACCTGTGCCAGGCGCGCGCCTGTGCTGAAGCCGGCGTGTTCTTAATTTCGCCATTTGTCGGTCGTATTCTGGACTGGTACAAAGCCAGTACGGGCCAAAGCTATGACGCCGAAACCGATCCTGGGGTGATTTCTGTGCGCGAAATCTATCGTTATTTCAAACAACATGGCCACAAAACCATCGTGATGGGTGCGAGTTTCCGCAACGTTGGCGAAGTGTTAGCACTTGCCGGTTGCGACCGGTTAACTATTGCGCCGGCGCTGCTCGATGAACTCAGCAAACAAAGCGGCGAGCTGAAGGTACATCTGCGCGATGAGGGCGCCACTACAGCCAAACCTGCCGAGCTGACCGAACAGGCGTTCCGCTGGGCACTGAACGAAGATGCGATGGCCACCGAGAAACTGGCCGAAGGCATCCGCAAATTCGCCATCGACCAGCGCAAACTGGAACAAGTGATCACTGCTGCGCTCGCTTAAGCGCAGCTTTTTTAACAGGAGTTTATTATGTCGTCTGCAGTCTGGAGCCAGTTGGCCACGCTTGCCAAAGCCCCGCTGAACCTGCGTCAGGAGTTTGCTGAAGATCCACAGCGCGCGGAACGTTTTACCGCCAGGGCCCTTGGGATCACGCTCGATTATTCAAAAAACCTGATAACTCAAGGCATCTGGCAACAACTGCTGGAGATGGCAACACAAAGCCCACTCGCAGCAAAACGGGCGGCCATGTTTGCCGGCGACAGAATTAACAATACTGAAGACCGTTCAGTCTGGCACGTCGCACTACGTGCGCCGGCTGATCAGCCACTGCAGCTGGACGGCGAAGATTTACAGGCGCAAATCGCCGCCTGCCGGGCGCAGATGTATGCGCTGGTGGAACAGCTCAATAGCCGGCAATATCTGGGATATCAGGGCGAACCAATTACTGATCTGGTCTGGATCGGTATCGGCGGCTCATTGCTTGGCCCTCAAATGGCGCTGGAAGCTCTCACTCCCTACAACCAAAGCCCGGTCAAAGTGCATTTTGCCGGCAATATCGATGGCGCAGTGGTCAGTGATGTGGTGAAACCACTCAATCCGGCTACTACCTTAGTGTTTGTCGCGTCGAAATCATTCGGTACTGAAGAGACCAAACAAAACGCATTAGCGGTACGCCAGTGGTTCCTCGACCATGGCGCCGACAAAGCCGCCATTGCGCAGCACTTCTGGGCGACATCGTCCAATATCAAAGCAGCAGCTGAATTTGGCATCGATGCCTCGCATATCCTGCCGATGTGGGACTGGGTCGGTGGCCGTTATTCGTTGTGGTCGGCCATTGGTTTTCCACTGTGCCTGACCTTGGGTGTGGCACAATTTGAAAACCTGCTGGCCGGTGCCCGCGACATGGACTCTCACTTCCGTGACGCGCCACTGGCGCAGAATTTACCGGTGATTCTGGCGCTGCTCGGTGTCTGGTATATCAACGGTCTGGGCTGTCAGGCGCAGGCGTTATTACCTTACAGCCATTATCTGCGGTTGTTGCCATCTTATGTGCAGCAACTGGATATGGAAAGTAACGGCAAAAGCGTGGATGTTGATGGCGCTGCACTAACAGCAGCCACAGCGCCGGTGATTTGGGGCGACGCCGGCACTAACGGCCAGCATGCCTATCACCAGCTGTTGCATCAAAGCGCTTTAGCAGTGCCAGCAGACTTTATTCTGCCAATCAAAGTGTCACACGACCTGGCTGACCATCATCACCGCCTGGCGGCGCATTGTTTCGCTCAGTCACAAGCACTGATGCAGGGCAAAACCATTGCCGAAGCCAAAGCTGAAGTGCTGGCACAAGGTGGCTCAGAGGCGCTGGCTGATTTCCTGGCACCGCATAAAGCATCGCCAGGCAATAAACCCAGCAATACGCTGCTGCTGCCAGAGTTATCACCTTATTACCTTGGTGCTTTGATTGCGCTCTATGAGCACAAAGTCTTTGTGCAGGGCGTGCTGTGGAATATCAATTCCTTCGACCAATGGGGTGTTGAACTTGGCAAGCAGTTATCCACGCCGATTTATCAGGTGTTGTCCGGTGCTGCCAGCCACGCTTTTGATAGCTCGACCGAGCAGCTGATCAAACAGTTTCAGCAAACTTAACTTACTACATTCGTTTAGTTTTTGAGCAAAAAGGAGCCGAACGGCTCCTTTTTTTCTGCCTGCCATTTGCCGTTCATCTGCGCTTCATTTTTCTGTCATTGAAGTATTTTATTTTGCTAAAAAGTGTGGTATCAATTTTGGTGAAAATAACAACAACAATGTAGCGAGGTGAAGTATGGAAAGCTTTGACGACTTACTGACTATGTTGGAACGACCAGCGGCGAAAGCCCGGCCGGTCAAGCGCAAATGGCGCGAAATCGAAGCCGTAAAGGAGCGGCAGCGTCTGAGAAAAGAGCTCGAAGATATCGACTGGAGCTTAGAAGACGACCTGATTGAACAACTGATTTAATGTAAAGAGCCCGACCTTCCCAGGTTGGGCTTTTTACTTTTAAAACTTTGTTCACGCAGCGATCGCTGATTTGCCTTAGCAAAAAACCGGAGATTTCTCCGGTTTTTTATTGCGCGGGCTCGCGCTACGCGGGGATGTATTCTGACAGTATGGCGTTTATGCAAACATAGTTGCTGTGCTCAACCAATAATCATTTTTATCTTTGTGGCCAGACCGTCTAGCGAAGAATTCACCTAACGGTGAGTCACTTTGTTTTGTTTCAGCAAAAGAAAGGAACTCACCGACAAGGGAAATCTTTGCTAAGCGATCTCGCCGGGCAAGGCGAACATGAATACCAGGACAGTAGGCTGCCCAGCGGGGACAAGACTTATACCTGCCAATTCACCGGCGTTTTTCCCATTTCCGCCAGCAACTCATTGGCTTTGGCAAAATGGCCGCAACCTAAAAAACCACGGTGCGCTGACAATGGCGACGGATGTGGTGCGGTCAGTACATGATGACGGTTTTTGTCGATAAGCTTCTGTTTATTGATGGCGTGTGAGCCCCAGAGCAGAAACACCACAGGCTCAGCCTTGGCGCTGATGGCTTTAATCACATTATCCGTGAAGGTTTCCCAGCCCAGATGCCGGTGGGAATTCGGTTCATTCGCAATTACTGTCAGCACAGTGTTTAGCAACAACACGCCCTGACGGGCCCAGCTTTCCAGATAACCGTGGCTGGGAATAACAAAATCCGGGTATTCCAGCGCCAGTTCTTTGTAAATATTTTTTAAACTCGGCGGCACCGCAACGCCGGGCCGCACCGAAAAACAAAGGCCATGGGCCTGATTAGGCCCATGATAAGGGTCCTGGCCGATAATGACGATTTTCAGCTGGTCAAAGCCGGTATAGCGAAACGCATTAAACACGTCGGCTTCGGGCGGGTAAATCACCGTCCCCGCAGCGCGCGCTTGTTTCACCGCCTCAACCGTTTGCTGAAAATACGGCTGCGTTTTTTCCGCTCCAATCACATCTTGCCAGGACAATTGCACTTTTTACTCCAGACTGAGCAACACTTTGCGCAATTCTACAAAATCAGCAGCCAAATCGCCCGCTAAACTTGTTTCCCCCGCAACTGCCGCTAAAGCCGGTGGTAACGCAATCGGGTTGCCGAGAATATTCTCCACCGATTCTTTAAACTTGGCCGGATGCGCAGTGCCGAGGAATAAACCAAATTCGCCCGGCTGCAATTCGCGTTTTAACGCACGATACGCCACCGCCGCGTGCGGTTCAGACAAATACCCCAGTTGCGACAGCTGACGCACACCCAGCTGCGTATCTTCTTCATCGACCACCTGCGTCGACAGTGCAGACCTTTGGATCACACCCTGCGCCAGCAAATCCTCGACCCGCGGCCAGTTATTCGGCGCGCTGACATCCATCGCATTGGACAAAGTGGCGACCGTTTTATTGACCTGCCACTGCCCGCTTTGCCAATAACGCGGCACTGTGTCGTTGGCATTAGTCGCGGCAATCATCCGTTTAATTGGCAAGCCCAGCACTTTGGCAATCAGGCCCGCCGTCAGGTTACCAAAGTTACCGCTTGGCACTGAGATCACCAACTGTTCGCGCTGCGCCGGCGTTAACTGCGCCACAGCTTCGAAGTAATAACAAACCTGAGCAAATAACCGGCTGATATTAATCGAGTTGGCCGAGTTGATATTCAGGCGGCTGACTAAATCGCGGTCATTAAACACGTCCTTGACCAAAGCCTGACACTGGTCAAAATCACCATCGACCGCCAGCGTATGGATATTGTCGCCAAGCGTCGTGAACAGTTTTTCCTGCAGCACCGAGATTTTACCTTTCGGGAACAGGATCACCACCTGCACACCCGGCTGGCGATAAAACGCATGGGCAACCGCAGCGCCGGTATCGCCGGAAGTCGCAGTGACAATAGTAGTGCGGCTGACATTGGAGCGTTGCTGCGCGGCGAGTAATGCCCGCGCCATAAAACGGCCGCCGAAATCTTTAAAGGCTAATGTCGGGCCATGAAACAGCTCGAGGCAACCAATGTCTTCAGTGACCGCTGCGATTGGAGCCGGAAAATAAAAGGCTTCGCCGAGCATTTGCTCAAGCTCAGCCAGTGGCAGCTCATCACCAATTAGAGCATGTAATAAATGCGCGCTGCGTTTGGCAAAAGGCATCGCCAGCAAAGCATCGACATCCACTTTCGGCCAGCTGGCCGGAAAAAATAAACCTTGTTGCTCACCGAGGCCGATGCGCACCGCATCTAAAAAACTGACCTGCTGAGCCGGCACTTTGATATTTCTTAACAACATAATTGTTCCTAGAGCATTGCTCTTAAATCATTGAATTTATTGTTCAAACCAGCAACCTAAAGGGCGCGCGCCCCTGTGGTTGCCAGCCGGCAAATGTGCGTCATCGCATCAGCATTTTTTTCATAGTGCGCCGCCAGATAAGCCCGGGCGAACTCCGCCCGTTCTGTCGTGCTGCAAAGCGCAAACAAGGTAGGGCCTGCGCCGGAAATTCCAACATGACCAATCCCCTCCGCCATCAGCGCGGCTCGAATAGCCGGTAACTCCGGAATGAGCGGCGTGCGTGCTGGCTCGGCGACCACATCTTTAAGTGCCGCAAAGGCCTCCACTTCATCTTCGCTATACAAAGCGGCGACAAAACGCGCCACAGTGCCGGCGAACTGAATACTGTGTTTGAGTGTCAGCTGCTGCGGTAACACCGCCCGCGCCGCTTTGGTCGACAGCACAGTGCCCGGATAACTCAGTACCACCTGCCAGTGTGAAAACCACGGCAGTTGGCGATACAACAACGGGCTTTCCGGCAGCATCAGTTGCAAGCCACCATGTAACGACGGCGCCACGTTGTCGTAATGCACACCGCCACTGACGCCGCCTTCACAGACGGCGGTCAGCTCCAGCAATTCGCGTTCGCTGAGCGGATGACCGAAGTAGTCGTTAAAGGCATAACAAGCCACCACGATGGAACAGGCGCTGGAGCCGAGGCCACTGCCGACCGGTAAATGCTTGACCAACCGCAGTTTCAGCCGCGGTAATGTGCGGCCAACCTTTTGCTCAAAAGCATAAAAGCTGGTCAGCACCAGATTGTCGTTGCTGTCGCCTGGCAGCTGGTGGACATAACGGCCCGCCAGCTCCAGCGACATGGTGTCTGCTTCAGCAATAATCTGTAACTCATCACCGAGCAAAGTGCCGTCGACGGCTTCAAAGGCTGCGCCGAGTAAATCAAAACCTACCGAAAAATTCCCGGTGGAGGCCGGCGCAAAATACGACTTCATGCTCAAACCTCCTGCTGCCAGCCGAGTGTGCGCATCACATCGCCAAACACACCGGCCGCTGTTACCGCAGCACCAGCGCCATAACCGCGCAGTACAAATGGGATCGGCTGATAATAGCGGGTATGGATCGCCAGCGCGTTTTCACCGTCTTTCACCTTGGCGAGCGGATGGTCCAGATCTAAAGCTTTGACCGCGACTCTGCACTGACCCTCGGCGATTTCGCCGATAAAACGCAACACTTTGCTTTCCGCTTGCGCCGCCGCAACTTTGTCAGCGTACCAGCTATCCAGTTCTGGCAACTTGGCCATAAAGGTCGCCACATCAGTGCCTGGCGCAAAATCAGCCGGCAACACACCTTCGACTGTGACATCCGCCAAATCCAACTCAAGACCGGCTTCACGCGCCATAATGAGCAGCTTACGCGCCACATCCATGCCGGATAAATCATCGCGTGGGTCTGGTTCGGTAAAGCCCATGGCTTTGGCTTTGGCAGTGACTTCCGACAGCGGCAGGCCTTTTTCCAGCTCACCGAACAGGTAACTCAGACTACCCGACAATATGCCTTCAAAAGCCACCAGTTCATCACCAGCGTTTAACAAGCCTTGCAGCGTATCAATCACCGGTAAACCGGCGCCAACAGTGGTCTCATACAGGAATCGACGGCGGTGACGCTGCGCCACCTGACGCAGTTCACGGTAATACTCGAGGCTGGCGGTATTGGCCTTTTTGTTTGGCGTCACCACATGAAAACCCGCCGCCAGGAACTGGCTGTACTGCGCCGCAATAGCTTCTGAACTGGTGCAGTCAATCAACACCGGGTTGGTTAAATGATGTTCCTGCACAAATTTATCCAGCGCCGCCAGCGAGAACTGGGCAGTCGCTGCCCCCATTGCAGCTTGCCACCGGGTTAAATCAATGCCCTGACCGTTTAACAATAACTGGCGCGAGTTGGCGATGCCGTAAACGCTTAAGCGCACATTGCGGCCCTGCAGGAACTGTTGCTGACGCTGGAACTGCGCCAGCAATTCACTGCCGACCACGCCACAACCGACCAGGAACACATCAATACTCGGCACATGGCTGAAGAAGTTCTCGTGACAAACTTTCACCGCATTCTGGCAGCTTTGCTGCTCAACCACCGCTGAGATAGAGCGCTCGCTGGAATCCTGTGCAATCGCCACCACGTTAACGCGGGCTTGGGATAACGACGCGAAAAACTTCGCCGCCACACCGCGGTGCTGGCGCATACCGTCGCCGACTAAACTGACAATCGCCATGTCGGTCTGAATTGCCAGTGGACGTAATAATTTGCCCTGCAGTTCCAGCTCAAATTCCGCTTCGAGCGCACGTTTGGCGGCGGTTAAATCGAGCTGCGCCACACAGAAACTGATACTGAATTCACTGGAGGACTGGGTGATTAAATTCACCGACACCTGCTCGCGCGCCATAGTGGCAAAAATGCGCGAAGCCATGCCCACCACGCCTTTGAGGCCCGGGCCGGATACTGTGATAAGCGCCAGATGTTCCAGACTGGAAATACCTTTGACCAGACTGTCGCCACTGTTGTGGTTGTCGATACAGCTGCCAGGCGCCTGCGGATTCAGCGTGTTTTTGATGTAACAAGGAATTTGATAACGCGCCAGCGGACCAATAGTTTTCGGGTGTAACACTTTGGCGCCGAAATAAGACAGCTCCATTGCCTCGTCGTAAGACAAGTGGTCAATCAGTTTGGCATTTTTGACCTGGCGCGGATCTGCGCTATAAACACCGTCCACATCGGTCCAAATCTCACAAACTGAGGCGCGCAGCGCAGCTGCGACAATCGCGGCTGAATAGTCCGAGCCGTTACGGCCCAGCAGGCAAAGTTCGCCTTGCGCGTTACTGGAGACAAAACCGGCCAGCACATAAACCTGCGCCGGCTGCTTTTTCACAGCTGCACCCAGCGCAATTTCTGAAGCAGGCACATCGGCCACAGCATTCAGGTAATCGCCCTGACTCTTCACGCATTGCACCGAATCGAGCAGCACAGCCTTCACCTGCTGCGCCAGCAGTAATTCGGTCATCAGTGCGACACTGAATTGCTCACCGAGTCCCAACAACTGTGCCTTGATATGGTCCGGACAATAATGCAGTAATTCAACGCCTTGCAACCGATTGCTCAGTGTCGCATCTTGCGCAGCGACCACATCTTGCAACCGCTGCTGCGCGGCACTATCAAGCACTGCCGCCGCATCCGCCAGCATTTTTTGCAACCGCTGCCGCCAGCCATTTAATGCATCCTGATAACCGGTGCCCAGAAAGGCCAGGTCCGTCAGCTCAACCAATAAATTGGTCACCCCATGTGGTGCAGATAAAACCAGTCCAACCGGCTCGGTTTGTGGTTGCGACCGCACAATAGCCGCAACTTCCAGAAACCGCGCCACAGACGCTAACGACGAACCCCCAAACTTAAGCACCCGCATTTTTTTGCTCCTCAGATAAAACGCAAAAGGCCCGTGACTGTTGAGGTCACGGGCCTTTTCTCAAGACAATACGCCGCCGACCTCCTACCCCGCAGGGCTGGTGGTAATAATCGTGGTGGTTGTATTGATAATTTTGGTATATTTCATGCGTCTTATATGCGCATTGTTTTAGACGTCTGTCAATCTAAATGTGTAGATTATTTCAGTTCGCCTTTTTGTGATAGTCCGTTTCGCCGGCCTGATAACAACATACCCGGTTCCGGCCGGTTCTTTTCGCGTTGTATAATGCCATGTCTGCGCAACGAATTAAATCGTCATGCAAGAAATGTTGTTTCGGCTCAAATTCAGCCACGCCCATACTGAGCGTTGCCCGAATAGTCTGCTGGTTAAACAGCATCGAATAATCGGCCACAGCCCGGCAGATCCGCTCGGCGACCTCGGCCGCCCCTTCCAGGCCAGTGTCAGGCAAAATAATGCCAAACTCCTCACCGCCATAGCGGCCGAGTAAATCTGAATCACGTAACAGACTGCCGATAAAAGACGCCAGCTCGACCAACACAAAGTCACCACCCAGATGGCCATATTTATCGTTCAGATCTTTAAATTTATCCAAATCAAACAAAATCAGGCTGAGTGAATGCTGGTAACGCTGGGCGCGATGAATTTCCTGCTTCAGCTGCTCTTCCCAATAACGCCGGTTTTGTACTTTGGTCAGGCCATCCTGCCGGTTGGCTTTTTCCAGTTCGATCAGCGTACGGCTTAAATGCTGCTGGTAAACAAAAGCATCGGTGGCATCTTCAATCAGAATACAAATCAGTGGTTGTTCATGTTGTGCTGTGGCGAGCGGCAGCATAGTGCAGTTTTGCGCCATGTACTGGCTACTACTGGTGATAGGCCGTAAATGCGGCAGCTTAAAAATGTATTGGCGCTGCTCCCAGCTGCTAAACGCCGGCGAGTTTAAATCCAGCACACTCATCAGTTTGCGTTTGAGCCAGGCTTCGGGCAGATCGGCAAACACGTTAAACAACGACTTACCTGCCACTTCACTCAATTGCAGATTGCCATGCCGTTCAATGAAGGCATTCAGATAACGGATATTGTATTCGTCATCAATCACAATCACGCCGCTATTGAGTGCAGCGAGAACCGGATTGCAGACCATTTCCTGAAACATCAATAGGCTTCCAGGATCCGATCCAGAATATTTTTGATATTACTGACCGCTTCGCCGGGGATCAGCAAAATCATGTCACAGTTAAAGGAGTGGTCGATAAGCTGATAACTGATATCCACTTTTAGTGCATGCTCCCAGTGAAACGAAGTATTTTTCAGCACGTCGGCAACATTACCATGGCGCGACGACAATATTCTGGGCGCAGAATATGACAGGCTGTTTTCAATCTGGTCGGCTAAACCGTTTAAGAAAGTGGTGGTCAAAATAGAGCTGATGTCAGTCAACATTTCAATTTCTGAGACATCACCGGCTTCATAACCGAGCAAAGCGGAGATTTTGTGCGCATTTTCCATCTGATACAGCACTATGGCTTCGCCACGCACGCCTTCGTTACCAAAAAAGCCCTGACTGACCAATGCAGCTTCGGCATCCTGATAACGGTTTTCGAATTCTTCCGGGATATGCATAGCGCCGACTAAAGCAATAGAAGGCACCTGCAGATGGACAAAGGTGTTGAGGAAACGCGCCAGCTTGTCGCTGGCAAGGCCCATCGCAACGTTGATGATTTCCTGCAGGCAGTCGCGCTGCTCTTCACTGAAGCCAAGATTATTCATATGAAACCATACTGTTTCAGCACGCCAATGATTTTGTCTTCGTTTACCGGTTTTTGTACAAAAGCTAGAGCACCAAGTTCCATCACCCGCTTTTGCATTTCCGGCTGGATGTCGGCAGAAATTACAATAACAAAACAATCAATCCCTTCGGCCTTAATCGCTTCGAGCACGCCGACGCCATCTAATTCAGGCATGGTTAAATCCAGAAACACCAGACCAATTTCCTGACTGCGCAGTACGGCCAACGCTTCTAAACCATTGCCGGCTGTCTGAAATTCCGCATCAAAGGATTCCGGCAGACTTTTTCGCACTTGCTTACGGGCTAAAATTGAATCGTCACAAATAAGGACTGGCAAAGCCATGCAGAACTGCCTCTGTATTTCTAATAATTATTTGAAGTTACGGGCAAAATATAACCACTTGCCCCTTTGATTGCAACATCCGTAAACAGGCTATTGTAAAATGCAGCAGCAGTTTTACTGGCCTGCCGGTGACTACGTAAAGCCAGATTTGGACTATAGTTTGGCAGCAGCATAGGGATGCTGGCCTCTGATCCATTTGTTGCACCGCACACAGTAGCCAAATAATGTAGTAAAGTATTTTAATTATTGTTTTTTTTAGCTAATTTTATAGCATTGGCTAGCAGCTCCAGGGCTCTACTGGCAGCGTATTCACAAATCACAGGATGTCAGATGCAACAAAAAAGCCTTTCGCGTAAGCTGCTGACTAAAGTGTTGTCAGTGTATTTCATCCTGACCTTTGTCGTGACCCTCGGCCAAATCGTCGCCGAATACTTTAATACCAAGAACCATATTAACGGCGAGCTCGCCACTCTGCAGCAGACTATTTCCGGCTCACTGACCCGGGCGATTTGGGAACTCAACACTCAGCAAGCGCTGATTATTGCTGACGGCCTGTTAGCCATCCCGTCGATTGAAGGCATCATAGTGCGTGACGACAGCGGCGCTGTGATCACCCAGCTGGGCCAATATGTGGATATCAGTGAGCGCTATAGTAATCAGCTGGTGAAAGAAGGCGTGCGCCTGACAGAACAACAAAGTGGTTTGTTTGGTTATACCTTTCCGCTGATTTTTGAATTCTCCGGCCGCGCCACTCAGGTCGGCGATGTCACGTTGTTTTCCAGCCGAACCATTGTGTTGGACCGGATTAAAGTTGGGATTTACTTCCTGATTGGTAACGCCGTATTAAAAACAACTTTCCTGATCATTCTGTTTTTGATCGCCTTTCGCAAACAACTGACCTTGCCGCTCGCTGAACTGACCCAACAGATTGAGGAGCTCGAACTCGACAATCTCGAAGGCACCAAAGTCGAAATTCAGCATGGCGACACCAACGAATTGGCGGTAATGGCCGATGCTTTTAACCGCCTGATCGCGCGGGTGCAGGATTACAAAGGCCAGCTTGAAAGCACACAAAAACAACTTTTGCAGAGTAATGAAAAACTCGACCAGCACAATCTCATTCTGGAGCAGGAAGTCGCCCGTAAAACCTCAGGCCTCAGTCAGGCGATGATGGACCTGCAACAGCAAAAACAAGAGTTGGAAGTGAAACAGCAGGCGCTACGGGAAGAGATTGAGCGCCGCCGCCATACCGAAGATGCCCTGCGCAACAAACAAACCGAACTGGAAAAACTGGTCAATGACTTACGTCAGGCTCAAGACCGGCTGGTACAGTCGGAAAAAATGGCTGCCTTGGGCGGTTTGGTCGCAGGTATTACCCACGAAGTTAACACCCCCGTGGGGATTGGCGTCACTGCTACCAGCTTCCTGGCGGAGAAACTAGCCACCCTTGAACATGCATATCAAGAGAAAAGCCTGTCCCCTAAAGCACTGGAACATTTTATCGAAGAAGCCAAACAAGGCACCGAGTTGTTAAATACCAATCTGGTGCGTGCTTCAGAACTGATTGCCAGCTTTAAACAAATCGCGGTGGATCAAACCAGCGAGGCGATCCGCACTATTCAATTGCAGGATTATCTGAACGAAATTATCCGTTCGTTGCAGCCGCATTTTAAAAAGACCAAACACCATATCGAAGTCAATTGCCCGGAAAATCTGGTGTTAAGTTGCCCGGCTGGCGCCATTTCGCAGATTTTTACCAACCTGCTGATGAATTCTCTAATCCACGGTTTTGAAGACATGGAAGAAGGCAATATCAACATTACTGTTATCGACGAAGGCAACATTGTTGATATCAATTACAGCGACAACGGCAAAGGCCTAACCGCAGAGCAACTGGAAAAACTGTTCCATCCGTTCTTTACCACCAAAAGGGATCAGGGTGGCAGCGGCCTTGGCACACATATTACCTACAACCTGGTACGGCAGACACTTGGCGGCAGCATTCAGGTGCGAAGTGAACCAGGTCAGGGCCTGGCCTACCATATTCGTTTCCCCAAAGTGCTGAAACGTTGAGCAATCATCCAACCGGCGACCTTGCTTTCTAACGTCGCCGGGTTGTCGCCTCGTCCATTCCGGTTATACTGACCGCCTTTTCTGAATTTCGGACCTTGCTGACTATGTGGTTTAAAAACCTGCGTGTATATCAAATTACTGAACCGTTAAACCTCAATATCGATAAACTCGATACTGCACTGGCTGAGCATAAATTCACGCCCTGCATGGGCCAGGATGCGTTGAAACTCGGCTTTACCTTCCCGCTGCACCCCAGCATTAAATCCTACGCGCATCAGCTGGAGCATCTGTTTGTATTCGCGTTGAAGCGTCAGGAAAAAGTGCTGCCTGCCGCCGTGATCAATGAAGAATTACAACCAAAAATTGACACGCTGGAAGCGGAAAAAGGCCGGCCATTAGGACGTAAAGAAAAACAGGCGCTGAAAGAAGAACTCATACAAACATTGTTACCACGGGCATTTAGCCGTTCAACCGTGACGCAGGCGATTTACGATGCAAAAAATAACTGGTTTATCGTTAACACCAGTTCTGCCAGCCGCGCCGAGGATTTGCTGGCGCTACTGCGCAAGGCGCTAGGGTCTTTACCGGCAGTGCCATGGATTGACAGCAATCAGCTCAGCCAGTCGATGCAACAATGGCTCAGCAATCAGGCGTTGCCAGCCGGTTTTAGTCTGGGTCATGATGCAGAGCTAAAAGCGCCGGATGAAGAAGGTGCCAAAGTTCGTTTCAGTAACCATCTTCTGACCACTGATGAAGTGCAAAGTCACCTCGAAGATAAGCTGGTCACCAAATTAGAGCTGGTACAGCCAGAGCTGCTGAGTCTGATGATTTGTGAAGATGGCAGCATCAAAAAGCTGCAGTTTGAAGAGTTGCTGGCGAATAAAAATGATGAATTGGGCTGGGAAGACCTAATCCTGCGCCTCGATGCGGATTTGTTAGTGATGGCTAACGAGCTGGCGCAAGTGCTGCACGTTATCAAAGACCAGGTTCAGCCGCTGGTCAAAGCTTGATCAATAATCGGGGCGATTTAATCGCCCCGATTTCGTTTTAGCATCAGAAGCAAAGCACCGGGTTCACATAAACATGGTCTTCGCATCCTGATAGTTCTGCGCTATCTGCGGGTCCTGCATAAAATTCACTTTGGGGATTAATCCCTGTGCCAAATACTGCTCCAGTAACTGGGGTTCATTGCTGCGCCTTGGAAACTGTTGCCGCGCAATCGCAGCCAGTCGGACAAAATCGGTATAGCAAACCTCATCACTGGTTTGCAGCCCCGCCCAATCCTGCGTCACTTTGATAAAAATGTCAGCAAAACCCCAACTTTGCAGGATCACGACGCCGATACTGGCCGAGAGGTCACGAATGGCGTGACGCAAATACGTGGGTTCAGCAAATACAGCCGGATACTTTTCGGCCTCAGTTAAAATCGGTAAAGCACCGATCTGATACACCAGCGCAGCCAGGGTCAGCGTATCGAGATTGAGCGGGACATGTTTGTGGCTTTGCTGGTAGAACTTCAGACAGGCCATCGCAATGCAGGTGGTTTCAATGGTCTCGCGCCACAGCTCGCTCATTTGCTCCAACACTTGCGGATGCTGGCTGACAAAAAGTTGCTCCAGCGCCATGGCAGTCGCGATATTTTTCACCTGAAACAAGCCAATCCGCGTCACCGCCTGATTTAACGTGTTCACTTTGATACTGCGGCCTAAAAAGGCACTGTTGGCAACTTTCAGCATCCTTGCAGCGAGCGCCGGGTCCAGCGCAATCACTTCTGCCATTGAATGCAGATTAATATCCGGGTCATCTGCCGCCTGCCGCACCCGGACCGCGATCTCAGGTAAAGTCGGCAGTACCAGTAAATTGTTGCGTAGTTTTTCCATCAACAACGTCAATAAAGCATTATCCGCCGACATATAAACTCCTTTAAACCGATGAACGTGCGGACCAGCGCCGCTGGATCTCCGTTAATTGTAACGCGGAATAAGCCTTGGCAGGATATTTCCCCCAGACAGGTGCAGGCCAGCTCGGATCCTGCACAAATCGCGCAATATGGTGCAAATGCAACTGTGGCACCATGTTGCCAAGTGCAGCGAGGTTCAACTTGTCGGGATGATAATCCTGGCGCAGATAAAGACTAAGCGCCCGGCTTTCTGCCCATAATTGCAACTGCTCCGCTTCCGTTAAATCAATAACATCACGCGCCCCCTCGCACCTGGGGACCAAAATAAACCATGGATATTGCTGGTCATTGATAAGCCTGACCTGGCACAAAGGCCAATCCGCCAGGAATACTGAATCTGCCGCTAACTGCGGGTGTAACTGAAAACTGTCTGGCATCGTTTTACTCTTAACCAATGGCCACAGTCTGGCCGGTATGTTGCTGCATTCGCTGAATAATCAGCTGACAGGCAAAAGCGTCCTGGGATTTCGCTGACAGCTCGAGTTCTGCTGCCAGCTGGGTAATTTCCGGAAACCCCATACTACCGGCACAGCCCTTCAGGCTGTGGGCTTCATACTGCAATGCAGCCAGGTCTTGTTGATGATGTAACTGGGCCAGCTGCTGCAATTGCGCGGGCAGCCGCTGCGCAAAATCCTGTTTCAGCGCAATAATGGCCGGATCCTGTTCAAGCTTTAACGCCAGCTCATCTTCGAGTTGACGATCTTTGCGGGTGTACTGGCGGATCATAGCGTAAAAATCGTGCTGCACTATCGGTTTGCCCAGCAGCGCCTGACATCCCGCTTCAAGATAACGCTGGTGATCTTCCCGCATCACGTTTGCAGTAAGCGCAATAATAGGGACATCTATACCGGCATGGCGGATCAGTCGGGTTGCCTCTTCGCCGCCCATTTCCGGCATCTGCATATCCATGAACACTAAATCAAAATCTTCCAGCAGCAGTTTTTGTACGGCCTGATGGCCATTAGCGACCATGGTAAATTCCGCATTGATCTTACGCAGTAACACAGCAACCAGTAGCTGGTTATCGGTATTGTCCTCAGCCACCAGAATCCGTAGTTGTGGCTGACAATCGGATTCCGGTTGGATCTGCTCCGAATTTGCCACCGGCTCAAAATGGTCAACCAGACTGATTTGTTGGGTGTCGCAATGCATTTGAATTTCAAAGCAGCTACCGAGCCCTTTCACACTTTCGGCCCGAATGTCACCGTTCATCTGCTGCATTAGCTTCTTCGAAATCACCAGCCCCAGCCCGGTGCCACCGAAATTACGGGTAACTGTGGCGTCCGCCTGAACAAACGGCTGGAATAACTTGGTCAGTTCCTCAGCACTCATACCAATACCGGTATCTTTAATCCGGATCAGCAACAGCTCGTCGCCAGACTGATAACTGACCTGGATCAGCACTTTGCCACGCTGCGTAAACTTCAGTGCGTTGCTGGTCAGATTTAACAACACCTGGCGAAAACGCAATTCATCGGTGCGCAGAAAGGCTGGCAATGGATAGTTCAGTTCCAGCACACAGTCCAGCGCCTTGGCCTGAGCCTGATTCCGGGTTTGCTGATAGATATCATCAATAACCTGCAGAAAATTAAACTGGGCATAAGACAATTCCAGTTTATCAGCTTCGATTTTTGACAGATCTAAGATGTCATTGATCAGATTTAATAAATGATCGCCACTGCGCAGGACGCGTTTGAGGTAATCATTCATTTGCTCTGGGTCTTGTTCCACCAGTGCTTGTTCGCTAAAACCGATGATGGCGGTCAATGGCGTGCGAATTTCATGGCTCATGTTAGCCAGGAATACACTTTTAAGCCGGTTAGCCTGTTCGGCAGACTCACGCGCCAGGATCAGCTGCTGGTTCGCGCTGGCCAGATTGCTGTTAGCCCGCGCCAGGTCCTGCGTTCTTTTCTGAACTTTTTCTTCCAGCTGCTGCTTATAAGCCCGCTCACGCTCGCGGTAGACCCGAAGCTGGCGCACCATCACGTTAAATGCGGCGAACATATCACCAAGTTCATCTTGTTTTTTCACCGTCAGCAAGGTGCTGAGGTCACCCCGCCCTACAGCCGTTTTGGCCTCAGTCAGTACTTTGATGGGCTCAAAAATATAATGAACCAACAACCAGTAACATAACAACGGCAGACCGACTGAAAACAGGATGCTGACGAAAAACAAAAACAAAGGCAAAAACTCAGAAACATCCATCAATTCTGTTTCGTCAACCGCACTGACCAGCATGAAGTTGCCGGGTAAAGACGCGCCCAGCACCTGCATTGGCTTACCGAGTAAAACTATCGATTGCAGATGTTCAGCTCCAACAGAGCGCTGCACCTGAGAGAAATTGGTTGGCGCCAACGCACTGCCAATTAAATTGGCTTTGTCAGCGTAAGCAATGGTGCCACCGGCACTGACGATCAAATTCACATTAGATGACAACAGGCGGTTCTGGACGATTTCGTCCAGCAGACCGACATTCAGGTTCACCACCAGATAACCCCAAAGCCGGTCGATTTCACTGCTATTGTTGGCCAGCTGGTAAATTTTCTGGGCCAGGATCACGTGTAATTTTTGCTGGTCAGATTCACGGCTGATGAAGATACCGGAATCCTCGATCATGCCTTGTAGTGAAGTAAAATAGTCGGCGCGAAAGCGGCTGCCTGAGATATTTTCGCCGTTTTGTTGCGGCAACTGAAACACCAACTCGCCATTGAGGCGTAATAACTTAATTTGCTCAACATCAGGGTTGGCTTTCTGATATTGCCGGAACTGGTCTTTCAGGCGTGGCAAGTCGGCAGTCTGCGAGTCAAGAAATGCGAGTGTACTTTCACTTCGGCTCAGATGCTGCAGATGCATCTGATGATTATTCAGATAACTGCTGAGTTTTTCTTGTTGGATCTCAAGATGCTGCGCCACCTTGATGAAGGCTTGCTGGACAAACGACGATTCGCTGTAACGATATGCCAGATAGCCAAAGGCTAAGGTTGGCAAAACCATCAAAGGAAACATATAGATAACAAGGGTTTCGCGGAGTCTCATTCGTCCATTAACCTGACTCGAACCTGTCGCAGATATTCGCTACAGCATAAACAGACAACAAGCAGCCGACAACCAATTTCCATCAGGACGGCTGAGCTGCAGCAAAGTTCATCTCCACTGCAGCTACTTCAGACCTAACGCAGATAAGTCGCCGCTAAGCTGGTCACAGGGGCAGCAGACGGCTTGCCATGTTGCCAGTCACCGCCGTCAACGCCGCTACCGGCAATATCGATGTGGACATAAGGTAAGCTATTTTCAAGTGCCGAACTTTGATCCAAACCAGCGGCGACGACCAAAAATGCCATTGGGAACTGGTGCCCACGTGCCGTCACTGACGATGGTGCGTTGTTACAGCTCAGTACATCGTCAGCGCAACTGCGGGCTTTGATAAAGGCAAAATCCTCGCGCCGGCTGGACGACAGCTCAGAAGGGTCACCCCAAATGTCGCCAGCCTGAGCGATCTGTGCTGACACACCATTTTTGCGTGCGGCACCGTTTTCGACCAGTGCTGTATATGGGCCAACTGCCCGGGCAGCATGGCCAGTCAGGGTCGCAATTGAAAACAAAGCAGGGTTGACGGCGTCTTTCGCCTGTTGGCGTAAGTGTGACATTAAATCGGCCAGTACCAGACGGCCTTCGGCATCGGTATTGCCAATCCGCACCCGCACACCGGCATGGCTGGTAATGATCTCGTCAGCGACAAAAGCATCAGAGCCAATACTGTTACGCACAGCACCGATCTCGGCGACGACCTTTAAGCCGGCTGGTTTTAGCATGGCGACGGTTTTCATAAAACCGGCCACTGCAGCGGCGCCGCCTTTGTCGCGACTCATCCCGGCCATGCCGCCATTGATTTTAAGGTCTGCACCACCTGTGTCATAGACCAGCCCTTTACCAGCGAATAACAGCGTTTTGCTGACAGGGCCGGACGGGTTGTATTCCAACCGGATCACTGCAGGGCGATGCCGCGGCACTGCTAAAGAACTGCGGGCCACAGCCATCAGTAACGGATAGTCCACCAGCAGCTGTTCGGTATTGGTTTCGACTTTGACCTTCACATCGGTGCCGGCAAAGGCATCAACGCAGTAGTCCGCAAAACGCAATGGCGCCATGCGCTCTGGTTCTGTGCCACATAAGTCCCGGGCCAGCCGGCGTCCTGCTTCGGTAGCGGCTAAAAAGTTGGCTTCATCAGCTGGCAAACCAATCAGACCTATTGCTAATACAGGTTCAACCTGCAGCTCTCCGCGCGCTTCACGGCCTTCCAGCGGTTGCCACAACGCCTGCGCAGCCGCAAGGTACGCCACCGCTAATGCTTCACTGTAGCGGGGATCTGCCGGCGTTTGCAGCCACAGCAATGGCCGCACTGCGCCTGCTGCTTTTGCCTGCTGAATCGCAATTTTGGCGACATCTGCAATACAGCGCACATCATCAAAATCACGTAATAACGGGCCTGTTGGTGCCAGAATCAGACGTTGTCCCGGCGCTGCGGGGCAAATGCTGGTGACAGTTTCACGGCCAATTCGTTGGTCAATCCACTGTTGCTGACTCACGAAATCTGTCAAAGCAGCATCAGGTAATTGCCGGAAGTTTTCTGCGATACAAATCAGTGCATCCCAGTCTGACGGTGCGGCAGACTGCAGGGATGGCACAGCAACGGGTGTAGGGTAAGCCATTTGTATATCCTTAACAGGCAGCCGGACTGCCAGAGATCAGATGATTTTATTTTCTTGCCAGAGTTTTTCTTTACGCATCCGTTCCTGGCGTTTTTCACACGGATTTTCACAATCACAGGCTTTTTCAATGCCCAGTGCATCTAAACCACCGCAGCTGCCGGCGATAGTTTTGCGTTGCACAATATAACCAACAGCCATGGCCAACACGACGATTAACAGCACAGCAAACGTCAACAGAAATACTTCCATGACAACCTCTCTACGCATTAAATTAAATTTTGTGGCTGGCAGATCACTGACGCCGCAGGAGCGCCATTTTAACGCCAAATCGGGTCAACGACTATGTTTTCCGGCCAAACAGCCAGTTGTATCGGTGGAACATCAGCTTGTGGTGCGAAATTTCAGGCATAAAAAAACCAACCCGGAGGTTGGTTTTTTTCGTGCTGTCAGTGATTAACCACCGAAGTCGTCCAATAAGATATTGTCGTCTTCAACACCTAAGTCTTTCAGCATGTTGATCACCGCTTTGTTCATCATCGGCGGACCACACATGTAGAATTCACAATCTTCCGGTGCTTTGTGGTTTTTCAGGTAGTTTTCATAAATGACGTTATGAATAAAACCTGTGTAACCAGTCCAGTTGTCTTCTGGTTGTGGATCTGACAAGGCCACATGCCACTGGAAGTTTTCGTTCTCAGCCTGCAGCATGTCGAAATCTTCAACATAGAACATTTCGCGCTTCGAACGGGCACCATACCAGAAGCTGATTTTCCGCTTGGATTTCAACCGGCGCAGCTGGTCAAAAATGTGTGAACGCATTGGCGCCATACCAGCACCACCGCCGATAAACACCATTTCCGCATCTGTGTCTTTGGCGAAGAATTCACCAAATGGACCAGAAATCGTCACTTTGTCACCGGCTTTCAGACTCCAGATGTATGAAGACATTTTACCGCATGGCAGCGTCAGGTTGTTTGGCGGCGGCGTTGCGATCCGCACGTTCAGCATGATGATGCCTTCTTCTTCCGGATAGTTCGCCATGGAATAAGCACGAATCGTCGGCTCATCCACTTTTGACTCCAGTGTGAAGAACTTAAAGCGTTCCCAGTCACCACGGTATTCCGCCGGAATATCGTAATCGGCATATTTCACATGGTGCGCAGGCGCTTCAATCTGAATGTAACCACCAGCGCGGAACGGTACTGATTCGCCATCCGGGATTTGCAGTTTCAGTTCTTTAATAAAAGTGGCTTTGTTGTCATTTGAAATAACAGTACAAGCCCACTTTTTGATCCCAAAGATCTCTGGTTCAACTTCGATGTCCATGTCAGTTTTCACGCTGACCTGACAAGCCAGACGACAGCCTTCACGACGTTCGCCTTTGGTCAGGTGACCAAATTCGACCGGTAATACATCACCGCCACCAGCATGCACATGAACGCGGCACTGGCCACAAGAACCACCACCACCACAGGCTGAAGACAGGAAGATGCCTTTGTCAGCCAAAACACCTAATAACTTACCACCGGCATTTGCTTTGATCGCTTTGCTGGCATCACCATTGATGTTGATGGTAATTTCACCGGCAGACACCAGCTTGGCTTTTGCAACCAGAATCATAATGACCAAGGCTACAACCAGTAAGGTGAACATCCCAACACCAAGATAAATCTCAGTATATTGCATTGTTTTTTCCTTTTACTACTGATGCTTACAGGGATACGCCTGAGAACGACAGGAAACCCAGACTCATCAGACCCACCATAAAGAAGCGTGAACCCAGACCACGTAAAGCCAGCGGCACATCGGCGTATTTCAGTTTTTCACTGATAGCTGCCATGACGGTGATCGCCATAGTCCAACCAATACCACTACCTAAACCAAATACTGTACTTTCTGCCAGGGTGTAATCGCGCTCAACCATAAAAGCAACGGCGCCAAAGATGGCACAGTTCACTGTGATTAATGGCAGAAAGATACCCAGAGCGTTATACAGAGCAGGTACATATTTATCCAGGAACATTTCCAGAACCTGTACCAAGCCGGCAATTACACCGATGTAAGCAATAAAGCCAAGGAAGCTCAGATCCGTATCAGGGAAGCCAGCCCAGTCCAGCGCACCTGGCGCCAAAAACTGCTTAAACACAATGTTGTTTAACGGGACTGACAAACCCAGAACTACCGTTACGGCAATACCCAAACTAAATGCCGTTTTGACCTGTTTGGAGATCGCAATAAAAGTACACATCCCAAGGAAGAACGACAGCGCCATGTTTTCGACGAAAACAGCACGCACAAACAAACTTAAATAATGTTCCATCTGCGACTCCTTAGTGCTTCTCTTGCTGCTCTGGACGCCAGGTCCGCAGGGCCCAAATTAACAGACCGATGATAAAGAATGCACTTGGTGGCATTAACAGCAAACCGTTAGGCACATACCAGCCGCCAGCACTGACCAGTGGCAGGATTTCTACGCCCATCAGTGAACCTGAACCTAACAGTTCACGCACCACAGCAACGATCACCAGCAGCACCGTGTAACCTAAACCATTACCGATGCCATCCAGGAATGACATCAATGGCGGGCTCTTCATGGCATAAGCTTCAGCGCGGCCCATTACGATACAGTTGGTAATAATCAGGCCAACGAATACCGACAATTCTTTTGCCACGCTGTAGGCATAAGCTTTCAGGATTTGGTCGGTTACGATAACCAATGATGCGATAATGGTCATTTGCACAATAATCCGCACACTCGAAGGAATGTGATTACGGATCATCGAAATAAACATACTGGAAAACGCGGTTACTAACGTCAGCGCCAGGCCCATAACTAAAGCTTTTTCCAGCTTCGTCGTGACTGCTAACGCTGAACAGATCCCTAATACCTGTAAGGCAATTGGGTTGTTCGCAAACACTGGTCCGAAAACCAGTGACTTCATTTCTTTTGCACTAGCCATTGTTTAATGCTCCTTGACGCACTTTAGTCAGGAATGGGGCAAAACCTTTAGCACCAGACCAGAATGCAAAGGTACTTTGCACACCGTTACTGGTCAGAGTGGCACCTGATAAACCATCAACTTCCGATGCAGACGCCGGGTTGGCATTGCCTGGTTTGAGGATCTTGATCGCAGGCTGACCAGCATCGTCTAACAGTTTTTTACCGACAAACTGAGCGACCCACTTCGGATTCTGGATCTCGCCACCTAAACCAGGCGTTTCACCATGCTCATAGTAGTTCAGGCCTTTAATGGTGTTGCCGTCTTTGTCTAACGCCAGGAAGCCGTGCATCGTTGACCACAGACCGTACCCGTGAATAGGCAGAACAACAAAAGAAATGTTTTTGGATTCAACACCGTCAACATAAGCCAGATAAACAGGAGCGATGTTGGCACGGCTCTTAATTTTAGCCGGGTCGTCCTTTTCATCTAACATCACACTACCAGCAGGATCTTTCATCATCTTGCGGTAGTCATAGGTCAGCGGATCCTGATCAACAAAGTCACCGGTATCCAGATTTACCAGACGCACCTGCACGTGTTTTTCAAACTGTGCTTTGATGTCTTCGCCATTGAGCATACCGGTCGCAATCAGAATGTTTTTCTGCGCATCCAACAGCTTGTTTTCGGCTTGTTTCGGCCGTAAGCCCACTGCTGAAGCGGCGACGAAAATCGCACAAATCAGACACAGGCCAATCACGACAAAAAACGTTTTGCCGATGCTTTCGTTATTATTAGACATTACGAGCCAGCCTCCGCTTAATGTTTGATTGCGCGACCATATAGTCAAACAAAGGCGCAAACAGGTTGGCGAACAGAATTGCCAGCATCATGCCTTCCGGATAAGCAGGGTTCACCACACGAATCATTACCACCATAAAACCAATCAGAATACCGTATGCCCATTTACCGGTGTCGGTAAACGAAGCAGATACCGGGTCAGTCGCCATAAAGAACATGCCGATGGCAAAACCGCCTAATACCACGTGCCAGTACCAAGGCATCGCAAACATAGAGTTCGTTTCTGAACCAATCAGGTTAAACATAGTGGCAAACACAATAGTACCGACCAACACACCGGCAACAATACGCCAGGAAGCGATACGCAGATAAATCAGTGCCAAACCACCAATCATCAGCGCCAGCGTTGAAGTTTCACCGATTGAACCCGGAATAAAACCGTAGAAGGCATCCCACCACTGTGCGTTTACAGACCAGTCTGACACTTCACCGTTAGCGGCTTTTGACAACCAGGTCGCGCCCGCATAACCGTCTGCGACAGTCCAGACTTTATCGCCGGAAATTTGTGCCGGATAGGCGAAGAACAGGAAAGCACGTCCAGCCAGTGCCGGGTTCAGGAAGTTACGGCCAGTACCACCGAATACTTCTTTTGCCACCACAATACCGAAGGAAATACCTAAAGCTGCTTGCCAAAGCGGGATAGAAGCCGGCAGGATCAGTGCAAATAGAATCGAAGAGACGAAGAAACCTTCGTTGATTTCGTGCTTACGCACAGAAGCAAATAATACTTCCCAGAAACCACCGACGATAAACACAGTGGCGTAAATTGGCAGGAACCAGCAGGCACCGTACCACATCTTCGCGCCCCAACCTGAATCAGGCGTCAGTTCACCGCCGAAGGCGTGGAACAAGGCAACCTGCCAGGTATCCGGTAATTTAACCGTTTCTGACAACACGATGGCAGCCTGATGGCCGATGTTAAACATACCGAAGAACATCGCCGGGAAAAGCATTAACCAGACGAAAATCATGATGCGTTTCAGGTCGATACTGTCACGGACATGAGTCGCTGATTTCGTAACTTTACCAGGGGTATAAAGAATAGTGGCGACTGCTTCGTACAATGCATACCACTTTTCGTGTTTGCCGCCTTTTTCGAAATGCGGTTCAATACTTTCCAAATAATGCTTCAAACTCATCTTAGCCTTCCTTCTGGATGGTCGTCAGCGCATTTCGCAGTGCCACGCCGTAGTCATACTTACCAGGGCAGACAAAAGTACAAAGCGCCAGATCTTCTTCATCCAGTTCTAAACAACCCAAGGTTACCGCGCCGTCTGAATCGCCGACCAGTAAATCCCGCAGCAACAATGTTGGCAGGATATCCAGCGGCATCACACGCTCGTAATTGCCGATTGGCACCATAGCGCGGTCTGAACCGTTGGTGGTTGTGGTCATATTAAACAGACGTTTCGGGCTTAAGTGCGACAGGTAAGCACGGGTCACAGAGAATTTACTTGCGCCTGGCGACAGCCAGCCAAGGAATTCTTTTTCGAACCCTTCCGCCAACACAGACACCTGGTTGTGGAAGCGTCCCAGATAAGCATGAACACCAACTGCTGTTCTGCCTGCAAGCACTGAGCCTGAGATAATACGGTTGCTACCGTCCTGCAGCTCACTCTGCACCAGGTCAGTGATAGAAACACCCAGTAAAGTTTTGATTAAACGAGGATTTTTAACGACAGGACCAGCCAGGGAAATCACCCGCTCAGCATGGTATTCACCAGTGGTGAATAATTTACCGATGGCAATGACGTCCTGATAATTGATATGCCAAACCACTTTGGTCAGCGACACCGGCTCGAGGAAGTGAATATGCGTGCCAGGTAATCCCGCAGGATGCGGACCAGCAAACTCTTCAACCTGAACCTGACCCGCAGCCGGGACATTGGCGCCAGCAGCTTTACAAACATAAATTTTATTTGTCGTCAGCTTGCTCAGAACCGTCAGACCATGCTGGAAGTCCGCAGCGGCTGCTGCAATGACTACAGCTGGATCTGCTGCGAGTGGGTTGGTATCGATAGCAGTGACAAAAATCGCACGAGGCGAGCTGTCAATGGCTGGAATATTACTGAATGGACGGGTGCGGAACGCAGTCCACAAACCGGAATCCAACAGTTGCTGTTTCACTGCAGCAGCGTCGAGGCTGTTCAGTGCATCAGCAGCAAATTTGGGGAATTGCACCGCGTCAGCTGAACCGTCCGCCTCAATCACTAAAGATTGCAGCACACGTTTAGCACCACGGTTAATCGCAGTAACGGTTCCAGAGATAGCGGCAGTAAATTTCACGCCAGGATTTTTTTTGTCTTCAAAAAGACCCTGACCTTTTTTTACTTTGTCCCCAACCTCAACCAGCATTGTAGGACGCATACCGACATACTCTTCACCCAGTAACGCGACCGATTTGACGGCAGGACCGTCATGGATCACTTGTTTAGGACTGCCCGACAGGGGAATGTCCAATCCTTTTTTAATTTTAATCATACGTACTTGCACTACTTTAACGGGAAGAAACAGGGCCTGGTTTTTACGGCTGCTCGCCTCGCAGCGCATCTGGCGAAAGCTGGCTGATTTATAACCAGATTTCAACAGATACACGTACACAGCGGCGGATTTTAGCACTAAACCCACAGACCAGCTATGATAAATAACACTTTTATGCAGCCAGGACAGCGACTGTCGGCAAGTGTAGTCAACTTTGAATCTATTGCGCAAAATCTGCGCAAATTCGCTGAAATTCAGCGGAATTTTCCGTTGTTGCCTGAAATAACCCGTCCTGTCCTTTTCGTCCAACGTTCAAACAAAAGCCGCCCAACAGGCGGCTTTATCATCTTAAGCTAAATTTGCCAGTGTCACCATCGGAGAAACATCGGCGTCATAATCGACATGGCTATAACCAAAGCCAAACAGGCGCAGAAACTCCTGATGATACCCCTTGTAATCTGTCAGCTCGTCGATGTTTGAGGTTTCAACCTGCTGCCACAAAGCTGTTACTTCAGCCTGAATGTGGTCCGCCAGTTCTTTGCCATCCATTCGTAAACGACCGGCTTCATCCAATACGCGTGACGGGTTGTACAGGCACTGGCGGAACAAACCGTAGATTTGTTCTATGCAGCCTTCGTGTGTACCCTCGGCTTTCATCACGCGGTACAACAATGAGATATACAGCGGCATGATTGGGATGGCAGAACTGGCTTGTGTGACCAGCGCTTTTAACGAGGCAACATAAGCATGACCGCCCTGCCCTGCTAACTTGGACGTAATCGCTGTAGCTGCACGGTCCAAATCCTCCTTGGCACGACCAATAGTGGCTTTGCCGTAAATCGGCCAGGTCAGTTCTTTGCCGATGTAGGTGTAAGCCACAGTCTGTACGTTTTCAGCCAGCACACCAGCTGCGTGCAGCTGATCTAACCAGCGTTCCCAATCTTCGCCACCCATCACTTTGACGGTGTTAAAAATCTCGTCATCGTTAGCCGGCTCTACCGATACTTCTTCAATTTCGCGTTTGCTGGTGTTCAGGTTCTTGGCGGTGTAAGACTGACCGATAGGTTTTAACACTGAGCTGTAAATTTCGCCGCTGACCGGGTCTTTGCGACGCGGAGCCGCCAGACTGTATACCACAAGGTCAATCTTGCCCATTTCAGCGCGGATCAGCGAAATCGCCTGCGATTTAAGCTCGTCGGTGAAGGCATCGCCGTTCAGGTGTTTATTCCATAAGCCTTCAGCATCGGCTGCGGCTTCAAATGCAGCGGTGTTGTACCAACCGGCTGAACCGGTTTTCCCTTCGGTTGCTTCTTTTTCAAAGAAAATACCCAAGGTCTTAGCACCAGAACCAAAAGCGGCGGTGATGCGTGATGCCAGGCCGTAACCAGTTGATGCACCAATCACTAATACATTCTTTGGACCATTCTCTACCCGGCCATGTTGTTTAACGTAGGCAATTTGTTCACGAACATGTTCGGCACAGCCGACCGGATGCGCGTTGGTACAGATAAAACCACGGATTTTCGGTTGAATAACCATAAAAAATTAACCTGTGTGATGACAGAAACCGCGGTTAGTGTAAAACACTGACCGCGGCAACAGGTCTGATCAGCTTAAATAAA
Source organism: Rheinheimera texasensis DSM 17496 (assembly GCF_000711985.1). Classification (GTDB taxonomy): domain Bacteria; phylum Pseudomonadota; class Gammaproteobacteria; order Enterobacterales; family Alteromonadaceae; genus Pararheinheimera; species Pararheinheimera texasensis. The sequence goes on along the minus strand of NZ_JONU01000008.1, from coordinate 536,442 downwards.
CTGCCAGTTCAGCGCAGATAGCGCGAAATTTGCCGATCAACCCAGCGCTTTTGCATCTTTTTTTGAGCCACCAAAACATTTGGGTGAAACCGGTGGTTTTTCAGCGTAGTACTCATACCACTCGCTTGGTGTGTAGGTATGCAGTGCTAATGCGTGAATTTTCTCCGCCAGCTCTTCGGCCACCACAGAGTTCACTGCACGATGACGTTGCAACAGCCTCATGCCATCAAACGCCGGCGTGACGATCACAACTTTAAAGTGTGATTCTGACCCCGGCGCCACACTATGCATATGGCTTTCATTGATCACGTCCAGAAACACCGGCTGGAAGGCTTGCAACAATTTCTGTTCGATAGACGTATGGATCAGCATGATTGTCAGCTCCTTCGTTGGTTGTATATTCAGACTAGCCAGTGCATTTTGCCTTGTCTGCCCAAATTCAGCTGCAAAAAATGATAAAAATTTGCCCTTGCCAAAACCGGTTTTACTGCATCAACGTTGAGGCAAGTAACGAAAGGTCAGATTAAAGCGTTCAGACTGGGCCCGGCTTTGTTTGGGCACCCGGTGTTGCCAGAAACGCTGACAAGTGCCGGCCATCACCAATAAATCACCGTCGTTCAGTTCAAGACTTAGCTGTGTATTCAAATGCTTATGCTTCAAATCAAAACGACGGCTCTGGCCCAGACTGAGTGATAAAATCACCGGATCAGGCCCTAACTCCCATTCATCATCACTGTGCCAGCCCATGTGATGTTCACCATGTTGATAGTGATTGAGCAACACCGCATTCAATGGGTGGCCGGTGTGACGCACCAGCCGCTCACACAACTGCTGCAACCCGGCTTGCCAGGGCTCAGGCTGAAAGGTCACGCCCGAATAGCGATAACTGCAATGCGGCTCGCCCATCCAGATTTGCCGGCGTGGAATCGCCACTTCACGTCCATACAAGCGGATCTGCGGCTGCTGCCAGTCGAGCCCAGCCAGCTGTTGGCACAATTGTGCCGACTCCGCGCTACAGAGAAATGCCGGTAGCAGATACACCTCAGCGTCTGGCAAAAAATAACGCTGAATTGATTGTATGGGAGCTGTGGCACCAGCGCCTGCGTTGTGCCCTGACTGCGCTTCTGTCAAAATAACCGCCTTTTGTTGCTGCCGAACCTGATTATGTCCAGCCAATTTACCCTAGACCAGATCCAACTACAGCTGGATCGATTTCCGCCGGAGCAGAAAACCCGTAGTCTGCAAGCCTGGGATGCCGCCGATGAGCTGTTAATCCGCTACGCCCAGCAGCATCTGGCCAGCGCCGATACCCCGGTATTAGTGGTCAACGACCAGTTCGGCACTCTCGCCTGCGCGCTGCACCATTTTGCACCAGTGCAGTGGAGCGACTCTTATATCAGCCAGCTGGCGACCCAACACAACCTGCAACAGAACGGTCTGAGCCCGGTGCAGCAAGTTGCCAGCACCGAAGCTTGTCCGGATTTTGTCGCAGTTTTGTTGAAGTTACCCGGCAATCATAGTTTTCTGCGCTACCAGCTCCGCCAACTGAAACAGCATCTGCCCGACGGTGCTCCGCTTATTGCAGCTGCTAAAGCAAAAGATATTCACGCCAATTTACTGCAGATTTTCGCAGAAGAAATCGGCTCGGTCAGTGCTTCTTTAACGGAAAAGAAATGCCGGCTGATCACCGCCGTCTGCGATAAAAAGTTACCGGTGCCGACCCGTCCGCAATTTCCCTTGACCTGGCCGGTAGAATTACCAACACCACAAGGCCCTGTCACGCTGCAAATCATCAATCACGCCAATGTGTTTGCCCGTGAGCAGTTAGACGTTGGAGCCCGCTTTTTCCTGCAACATTTACCACAGGTTCAGTCTGGGCAGCGCGTGATAGATTTAGGCTGTGGTAACGGCGTGATTGGCCTTGCCGTGCTTGCGACCGAGCCTCAGGCGCATCTGCTGTTTTGCGATGAATCTTTTATGGCGGTGCAATCGGCCAAAGACAACGTCAATGCATGTTTTCCAACAGCCACCCGGTGTGAATTTCTGGCTGATGACAGCCTGAGTCAGCAAGCCGACTTGTCTGCCGACTATATTTTATGTAACCCGCCATTTCACCAGCAACAAGCCGTGACTGACCACATTGCCTGGCAGATGTTTGCCGATGCGCGGCGTGTATTGAAAATCGGTGGCCGGCTGCGGATTGTCTGCAACCGCCACCTTGGGTATGGTGAAAAACTGACACGCCTGTTCGGCGGTTGTATTCACGTAGCCAGTAATGCAAAATTCAGCGTCTTTGAAGCTATCAGAAGGAAATAGTTATGCGTTCAATCCTGCTTGCCGCGGTTTTCGCGGTTGGTGTTGCCGGTTGCAGTAATCCGGTGCCGTCTTTTATTGTTGCGCCGCAAATTTTCTGGAATCAGTCAAATCAGCTGACCAACACCGCCTTTGCGTTGAACGTACAGGACAACAGACCGACAAACGGTACCCTGGTGATGCGTGATGGCGATTCCGTTAAATCCTATCCGACTACCAATGATCTGACCGGACAGTTACAACAAACTCTGAGCAGCGCATTAACGCAGCAAGGTGCGCGCATTTCCGGTGCTGAGCCAGTAATTGTGACCTTACAAATCAACCAGCTCGAAGCCAATGCCGAGTTAAAAGCTGTCGAACACGTGGTGAAAAACAGTGTCGAGCTGACCTTGTTAATTGAGCGGGATTCCGGCTCTTTCAACAAAAGTTACAGCGGTAAAAGCAGCTTCTCCGGCCCGTTTAAACTGGATACCGCAGTCGCTGAGCGTGAGTTACGCGTCCTGACCGAACAGGTGCTGGGCAACATGTTGCGTGACCCAAGCTGGCAGGATTTTCTGAGGAACTAAGTGATGAAACGTCTCTTTGCCCTAATTTGCCTGCTCAGCAGTTCGTTGGTTTTTGCTGCTGGCGAGCATATCCAGAAAGATAACCTGTTTCCGCGGGTTAAACTGATCACGACCGAAGGTGACATCGTGATCGAACTGGATCGGATGAAAGCAGCTCTGACAGTGAATAACTTCCTGACCTACGTTGATAAAAAAATGTATGACGGCACTGTGTTCCACCGCTTGGAACCGGAATTTGTGTTGCAGGGCGGCGGTTATGATCGCGAGTATGTCGCTATCAAAAACCTCGCGGAGATCCCAAATGAGTCCGGCAATGGCCTGAAAAACATTCAGTACAGTGTCGCTATGGCACATCAGGAAAAAGGCCCGCACACCGCCACCAATCAGTTTTTTATTAATCTCAATGAAAACACCAGCTTAAATCCGGGTAAAAACTGGGGTTACGCCGTGTTTGGTAATGTGGTTGAAGGGATTGAGACCATTGAGAAGATTCGCAAACTCGAAACCGGTCTGAACGAGAAACTCGGCTGGGAAAATGTGCCGAAAAAACCCGTTGTGATCGCCCGCGCAATATTACTTCCTGCTAAATAATACCGTCTATACTTGCCCTAGTCACAGTGCTGTTACTGCAGCACTGTGCTGTTCAACCCGCACCTGCTGTCGGGTTAACCAAAGTGGCCAAGCGCCACCTTTGTTAAACAGGGTGTCCGAATGTTAGATACTTTTTTGGAGCAAAAATCCAAACAACTGGTGTTTTTCCTGTCCAGGTATCTGCGTGGACAGCTACCGCACCGGGAAATGCATTTGTTTGTCTGGGATACTCTGGAAGAATGGGCGCAACTGCAGGTCAGCAACAAAGTCCCGCAATCGTTTCGCGAAATGGTGTTTTGGCACCTGATTTATCAACTCGAACTCTGCTCAGAAGCTGAATTAAAATCCGACCGCCGTCTGCGGCGGGAGCTGCATCAGTGCATGGGCTATTTGCTCGGAAAAACCCAAGGACCAGCCGATTTTGTTGGTGTGCGGCCCTGAATTGTTACTTTGCTTTGCCACACCGGCTTTGTTAATGTGGCGTCTTTCTGTCTGCCCGTGCTGGAGTCATGCCGGATGTCTGAAGTTGTGCGCCCGGAGCAAGGCTGGTTAGCCACCATCCGGATTTATCGTGATCCCCGTCTCTGGTTTATTTTTCTGCTGGGTTGCTCGTCCGGATATCCCTGGGTCTTAATCAGCAGCGCGATGACCGGCTGGCTCAAAGATGCCAATTTATCGCGGGCTGCTATCAGCTATTTTGGCTCTGTCACAGCCGTTTATGCCATCAATTTTCTGTGGGCGCCGGTATTGGACCGCGTCAAGCTGCCATATCTGACCCATAAACTTGGCCAGCGTCGTAGCTGGATTTTGTCTCTGCAGCTGCTGATTGTGTTTTTTACCGTTGGCATTGCCCTGACCAATCCAGCTGCCAGTCTGATGTGGACGTCATTGTTGGCTTTGGCTGTCGCTGCCGCAGCGGCCAGTATGGATGTCGCCATCGACGGTTACCGGATTGATATTATTGGTCAGGAAGCGCAGAAACTACCGGCGGCGGCGGCGATGGGTGTTGCTGGCTGGTGGACCGGATACTCGTTACCGGGATATCTGGCTTTCCACTATGCAGACCGCTTCGGCTGGTCGCCTATTTATCTGGGGTTGGCTGCTTTGCTGGCAGTACTGGCGCTCGGGACTTTGTTTGTACGTGAACCTGAATCCAATCGCGATTTACTGCAGCAAAAAGCGGCGGAGCGCTATCAGCATAGCCAGTCGCATCCGGTGTTACTCTGGCTGCAAGTGACAGTGCTGGAGCCCTTTGCTGACTTTGTCCGGCGCAATGGCGTGAAAGTGTCAGTGCTGCTGGTTTTGTTTATCCTGACCTTTAAGTTAGGTGAATCCTTCCTTGGCCGGATGTCGATCCAGTTTTACCGGGAAGTGGGCTTTTCCAACGAACAAATTGCTGAATATTCGAAACTCATCGGCTGGGGCGCCACGGTATTTTTTACGCTGTTAGGCAGCTTGCTTAATACCCGCTTTGGCGTCTTTAAAGGTCTGGTGATTGGTGGTCTGGCAATGGCGGCCAGTAATCTGATGTTTGCCTGGCTGGCACAAACCGGCCCTGATGAGCATTTGTTATTCTGGACTATTATTCTGGACAACTTCACCACTGCATTTTCGATTGTGGCATTTGTGTCATTTTTATCAGCGTTTACCGGCGTGGCATTTTCTGCCAGTCAGTATGCGTTGTTGGCATCTGTCGGTAATTTTGGGCGCACTTCGATGGCATCCTTTGGTGGCAGCCTTGTGGATTGGCTCGGCGGTGACTGGTCGTTGTTTTTCCTGCTCACATCCCTGATGGTGCTGCCGGCACTTGGCTTGTTGTGGTACATCATGTTGTTGCTGAGACAGCGCGGACAACAACTCTAATCTGCTGCACAGCCAGTCATAAAAAAAGCCTGCAATTGCAGGCTTTTTATTCAGCTGGCTCAGAACTTAAGGCTGAGTCACCTGCCGTAATCCTTCCGCTGGGTCCACTTCCAATGCCTGGCAATACCGGACGAATTCCACGACATCTAAACGACGTTCCTGATTCTCTACTTTTCCAATAAAAGAATGTGGTGTGCCTAATACTTCAGAGAGGCTGCGCATGGTATGTCCTTTATCCTGGCGCTGGCGTTTCAGCCACAAGCACAATCTTTTATTTTCGTCAGAAATGACGCTTTTGGTACCTTTCATAACTAAATAGTCTCCCAGCGTTGAACGCTTTTTTTATGTAAAACACTTCCTGCCAAATAAAAATCCAAACCTTATTGGTGTCCCAATAAGCAATAAAAATCGGTTCATTAAACCATAGGATGCGACGAGCGTACAGTTACAACAGTTAAAATTTGTCCAGTGTCTTACGCTGTCGTAACTCAGATGTAATTTATTGTGTTAAATCAGCCTGATAAGATTAAAACCGATGCGAAGCAGCGCCCAAACTGGGAGAGATTTCAGTGGTCTATATCAGCTAATCGTAATATTTTTGTTAGAAAAACTGCGCCATTCTAGTACAAGTCGGCAGGGGATGTAAGATTCGATGAAAAAATCAGCGGTAAATTCAGGGAGGACAGACCAGCCAGTGCAACACTGGCCGGTGACAGGAATTAATCAGACGGAGAAACTGGAACCGCAGCCACAAGTGGTGGTGGCATTTGGGTTTTGCACAATGAAACGACTGCCTTGCAAACCTTCGGTGTAATCCACTACACCACCCACCAAATATTGCAGACTCATCGGGTCGACCACCATAGTCACGCCGTGTTTTTCAATGGTCAGATCACCTTCGTTCACTTTCTCATCAAAGGTAAAACCGTACTGAAAACCTGAACAACCACCGCCAGTGACATAAACCCGCAGTTTTAACGCCGGGTTTTCTTCATCGGTGACCAGTGCCAGTACTTTGTTGGCGGCAGCATCAGTAAACTGGATCGGCATCTGCATTTCTGACATCACGACTCCTGACAGGAACAGAAAAAATGGAGCGAAATTATCTAATACCTGAGCATTTTAATCAAGTATTTCACTCTGACCGTCCCAGGCCAGTTCCTTCGTCAGGATTATGCTGCTACCGCCCTGGCCAGAGTTACTGCTCAGACGGATCAACAGCTTTTCCGGCACAAAGCTGGCAGGCAGCACAAACTCACCTTCCACTGTACGGAAATTTTTAATCACCAGCCGTTTCGCTTTGTTGCTAAAACCAGCCAGTTTTAACAAATCGACTTCAACTGATTTTTTCTTGCGCTTGCCTTTGAGTTTGATTTCCAACTGGGCCCGCGTCTGTTTTTTCTGTTTGTTCTGTTCAATCAACAGCACACTAAACTGAAAGCGTCCGACAGCACTGCCCGGCTGCAGGCGGAAACTGTCGATCACCAGCGTGCCACTCTCAGGTACTGGAGCCACAATCTTTTGATACACCGCCAGTTCTTTTTTCAGATCAAACAACTTTTGCTGCTGTTCTTTGATGTCCTGTTGTAAGAGCTGATTAGTGTTTTTTTCGACGGCCAGTTCAGTGGCAATAAAATCACGCTGTCGCAAAGCGTCTGTTTTTGCCTGTTCGCTTTGTTGCAGTTGCTGACTATTCAGCTGACTCTGCTGCTGATACTGCGAAAGTTGCCGCAACAACTGCCAGTTGCCAAGGCCCCAGCTCAGTGCTGCCACCAGCAGTATTAAAGGTAACAACCACCAATTTTGGCGAAACCACAATGTCAGAGCGGGACTAATCCGAAGTTTCATCAGCAGACTCAACATGTTATCTTTGAACTATCAGCAGATTTTTCCGGTACTTTACCATGAAACGCGTGCAACAGTGGCTGCCGCCATTGCGACGCCGGTTAGCTTTACCTGTCACTTCATTGCAACTATGCCTGCTCGGCGCCGTCGGCGGTGTTGTTGCTGCGCTGCTTATCGTGTTGTTTCGCTTCAGTATTATGGCGATCCAGAGTTTCTATCTAACCCACTTTGACGATTTCACCAGCCTGCAGCCTCAACTGCGCGCTCTGCTGCCGTTTATTGCCGCCGCCGTGATCACCTGTTTTGGCTTATTAATTGGCCTGAAACACTACCGGCTCGGCATTCCGTTTGTGATCCATCGCATCAAATTAAAATATGGCCTGATGCCGTGGAAAAATACCCTGCATCAGTTTTTTGGTGGTGTTGCAGCGCTCAGCGCCGGTTTCTCAGTCGGTCGTGAAGGACCATCGGTGCATTTAGGTGCCTTTGGTGCCAGCATGTTTGGTAAATATTTGCGCCTACCATATAACAGTATCCGCATTCTCGCGGGCTGTGGTATTGCCGCCGGGATTTCAGCTTCTTTTAATACGCCGCTGGCTGCGGTGATTTTTGTCATGGAAGTGGTGCTTCGGGAATATCGTATCCATGTGTTTGTTCCTATTATGCTCGCATCGACTATGGGCGCTTTAGTCACTCAAGCCTTCTTTGGCACCGGCAATGACCTGCATACGTTGACCATGATCACGCTGAGCAACTGGCATCTGCCCTATTTGCTGCTGGCTGGTGTCGCTATGGGCGTGGTGGCGACGTTTTTTAATCAAAGTCTGATGCTGACAATGCGCACCTTCCAGCGCTGGCATCTGGCTTTGCGTTTGTTGCTGGCTGCATTATTAACGGCAGCCATCGGCAGTTTGATCCCACAGGCACTTGGCGCTGAGACGGGCGCTATCCACTATGCAGTGTCGGCGCCGAACGAGTTGTTACTGTTATTTGCGATTTTTGCCGGCAAGATTCTGTTAACCGTCATTGCGCTGGGCCTTGGCATTCCCGGTGGTATCGTCGGTCCGGTGTTTGGCATCGGTATTGTGATGGGAACAATTTTGGCTTTTGTGCCCTCGCTATTCAGTGGCGACCACAGTGCGGTCGGTACTTATGCACTACTCGGCATGGCCGGGATGATGGCCGCCACTCTACATGCGCCACTGGCGGCATTGGTGGCGGTGATGGAGCTGGCGTCCAATCCACAGCTAGTAGTGCCATCTATTTTGGTGATCACCGCCTCTTATGTTACCGCCGTACAGTTTTTCCACACAAAATCAATCTTCCTGCAGCAGCTGGATTTCCTGCAGTTGCCCTATAAACTGGCGCCGGCCGACGATGTACTGCAAAAGGTCGGCGTGCTGGCGATGCTGCAACAGAATTATCAGCTATTGGATAACCCAACCGATGCTCAGGTGATCCAGGCGCTTGATAGCGCAGCGCCGGAGCAGCTGGTCCTGGTGCGCCGGCAATATGCTGTTGATCAGCAATTTCAACTGGCGGCATACGATGTCAGCCTGTCGATGTCCGGCGACAGTGCGCTGCGTTTTGTGCCGGTCGGCGCGGTCAGTCATCAGGCTACGATGGCGGAAGTCTTTGCCGAAATCGGTGATGCCCGCGAAGGTGCCGTGCTGGTGTATGACGATGAACAGCCAGATCAACCGCTCGGACTGGTCAGCTGGGAACAGGTTCGCGCCTTGTTACTGCGGCAGAATAACTTGCTGTAATGCCAAACAACGCAGCGCTGCTGCTTAAAAGAAACAGGAAAGTCCATGAGTTGGTTACTGATTTATAAAGCCCTGCATATCGCTTTTATGGTGGCCTGGTTCGCCGGCATTTTTTATCTGCCGCGGCTGTTTGTTTATCACGCCCAGACCCAATCGGCCGAAGTTGATGCACAGTTCAAAGTGATGGAACGCCGCCTGCTGTATTTTGTCACGCCTTTTGCCATCCTGACGGCGGTATTTGGCGCGCTGTTAATTCACAGCTATGGCAGCGCCTGGTTTGCCGCCAGCCACTGGTTACATGTCAAACTGCTGCTGGTGGCAATGCTTTACGCTTACCACGGTTATTGCTTTAAATTGCTGGCGGATTTTAAACACAACCGCAATAAACGCAGTGCACGGTTTTATCGCTTTTTTAATGAAGCGCCGGTGCTGGTGCTGTTTGCCGTGGTGTTGCTGGCAGTAGTCAAGCCATTTTGATCCTGCGCAATACACTGAGTTGTTGCCGGTTTTAAACAGCAGCAGCTATAGGTTTGTCTGGTCGCTTTGATTATAATGGCGGCCAGTTTGCGGGCCGGTGTTAACCAGCTTAGGCCGGACCGCTGTCTGCCACTTCAAGTTATAGGCCCCAAGCATGAACTTCAAAGGTCAACATATTCTGTCGGTCAAGCAATTTGACCGCGACAGTATTTCGCACGTTTTCCGCATTGCCCGTTCGATGGAACCTTATGCCTTGCGGCAAAAACGCACCCGGGTACTGGACGGTGCGATTCTGGGTAACCTGTTTTTTGAACCCAGTACCAGAACCCGCGTCAGCTTCGGTTGTGCTTTTAACTTGCTGGGCGGCGAAGTACGCGAAACTACCGGCATCCAGTCATCAGCCCTGTCCAAAGGCGAATCTTTATACGATACCGCGCGCATGATCAGCAGTTACAGCGATGTGATTGCGATGCGCCACCCGCAGGCCGGCAGTGTCGCAGAATTTGCTGAAGGCAGCCGGGTGCCGGTATTAAACGGCGGCGACGGTGCCAACGAACACCCAACGCAGGCCCTGTTGGACCTGTTTACCATTGAACGTGAACTGGCGGCCTCACAGCAAAGTGTCGAGGGCATGCATATCGCCATGATCGGCGACCTAAAGTTCGGCCGGACTGTGCATTCACTGTCAAAACTGTTGTGCCTGTATAAAAATATTCAGTTCACGCTGATAGCACCCAATGAGCTGGCCATGCCGGACGAAATCGTCAGTGCCATCGAAAATGCCGGTCATAAAGTGCGGATCACCGATCAGCTGGCCGGTAATATCGATGCCGATATCGTTTACCAGACCCGCATCCAGGAAGAGCGTTTTCCGTCGCAGGAAGAAGCCAACAAATACCGCGGTAAGTTCCGGCTCAATCAGGAGATTTACACCAAACACTGCAAATCAAACACTGTGATTATGCATCCGCTACCGCGCGATTCCCGGCTTGAAGCCAACGAGCTGGACAATGATCTGAATATGAATCCGAATCTGGCGATTTTCCGCCAGGCTGACAACGGCGTATTGGTGCGTATGGCGTTATTCGCTCTGACGCTCGGCGTGGAAGATTTGATCCACAAATACGAATGCGAAGTGCCTTGGTACAGCGCCAAACACAAATAACTGAAGTGGATTTCCGTAATGACTTTATCTGAACAACTGTTCGAACGCGCCCAACTAACTATCCCTGGCGGTGTCAACTCGCCGGTGCGGGCATTCAAAAGCGTTGGCGGTACACCGGTCTTTATCGACCGTGCCGACGGCGCATATATCTATGACGTCGACGGCAAACAATATATTGATTACGTCGGTTCCTGGGGCCCGATGCTGCTGGGGCACAACCATCCGGCTATTCGCGAAGCGGTGATCAAAGCCGCTGAAAAAGGCCTGAGCTTCGGTGCGCCTTGCCCGGCAGAAATCGACATGGCGGAACTGGTCAGCAGCCTGGTGCCTTCGATGGAAATGGTGCGGATGGTCAGCTCAGGCACCGAAGCGACTATGAGTGCTATTCGGCTGGCGCGCGGTTATACCGGCCGTAACACCATCGTGAAGTTTGAAGGTTGCTACCACGGTCATGCCGACTCGTTACTGGTCAAAGCCGGCTCCGGCGCTTTAACCCTTGGTGTACCAAATTCTCCTGGTGTTCCGGCAGATTTTGCCAAATACACCCTGACTTCTGAGTTTAATAACCTGCCACAACTAGCCGCGCTCTTTGCGGAACATGGTGCTGATATTGCGTGCATCATCGTCGAACCAGTGGCCGGCAATATGAACTGCATTCCGCCTCAGCCTGGCTTTTTACAGGGCCTGCGCGATTTATGTGACCAATATGGCAGTGTGCTGATTTTTGACGAAGTGATGACCGGCTTCCGCGTCGCTTTAGGTGGTGCTCAGGCCTATTACGACATCAAGCCAGATCTGACGACGCTGGGTAAAATCATCGGTGGTGGCATGCCGGTCGGTGCATTTGGTGGCAAAAAAGCCATTATGCAGCATATTGCGCCGCTGGGTCCGGTATATCAGGCCGGTACTTTGTCCGGAAACCCTATCGCGATGGCGGCCGGATTGGCGGCTTTAAAAGCCATCAGCCAGCCGGGGGTGTACGAAGCACTGACAGCGAAAACAACCCTGTTACTGCAAGGGCTGAAACAAGCGGCGGCTGAGGCCGGTGTGGCGTTATCGACCAATCAGGTCGGTGGTATGTTCGGCATTTTCTTTACCGAACAAGCGGAGGTCAGTAGCTATCAGCAGGCGACGCAGTGCAACATCGATGCGTTTAAACGCTTTTTCCACCTGATGTTAAATGAAGGGGTTTATCTGGCACCTTCTGCCTACGAAGCTGGCTTTTTGTCGCTGGCCCATACCGACGAGGATATAGCCCGGACAATTGCGGCGGCCCGTCGCAGCTTTGCCGCGCTTTGATTCCCAGAACAATCCCGCCTATTGAAACTGTTGTGGTTGTAACCAGACCACATCAGTTTCAGGCTCCCGCGCTAATTGCAAAAATAACTGTTCCTGTTCCAGCTGGCCATATAAACCAGTGACCTGAAGCAGGCCTGGCGGCTGGATCAATTGCCGGTGCTCCAGCAGCCAGTCGCTCAACCATAATTGCCCATGTTCATCCAACCAATACAGACCTTTGCTGGTGGTCGCCCAGCTGTTTCCGCTCAGCTGCCGCCAGTTCCGCGCCCAGGGCAAGGCCCAGTGTTTTTCTTGCTCAAGCCAGAATCGTAGTACAGTCCCATCTTGCTGTTGCAACAACAGGCTTTGCCCAGGCGCACAGCGCAAGTCAACAATATCGGCGCGCAGCTCGATCGGATGCATATCCTGATTCATCGTTTTCAGCTGCCATTGCTGATGATTAAACTCAGCCCAAAACCAGCGGTTATGGCAAAAGGCAAAATGCCGCAGCTGTCGATCCTGGAACAATACTGCGGTTAAACTGCCATCTTGTAGCGACACCTGATGTAATTGTTGATCGATCACTGCATACAGCTCTGCACCGGCCCAAAGGAGCTGCGTGATCTGGCGCCATTGTGTTAAGCGGGTCAGCTGGCTGACCTTTGTTCCGTCAAACCACCAAATTTGCGGCAAGCCGGAACGCTCAGATACTAAGGCTGCTTGCGCAGCATTCCAGCTCAACAGCTGGTCGGTTTTATTGCTGCTGAGCCATGGCGATGCAGAGAGCAACGTAGAACTGCGTCCGGCATCGCTGAGCTGTAATGGTAAAAGATCAGCCATATCTTGCGGTACCTGAGTGGCAAGCAAACGCTCCCCAACCTTTTGCTGATCAGCGTAAGCCCCGCTTGCCAGCTGCAGCGCGATAAGCTGGGCGTTCGCCGGCTCAAAAATAAATGATCCTGATGGCCCGGACAGCAGCAACTTTTTATCATCCCAGCGGGCCATGGTATGAAAGGCGTAAGGGAAATCAGCTGCCTTCTGCAGAGAAGCCGTGCTGAGATCGTAATGGAACAGAGTTGTGTTGAAATGATCTTGTTGCAACAAGACCCATACCTTCCGTTGCTGCAGCATCACGGCAACCGGCTTTTGATAGGACTCGGCAAAGCTTTGCTGCAATTCAGCTTTCTCGCCGTTAAAGCGCCATAACTGGGTAGCGCCAGAGCTGGAATGCTGGTCCAGCCAAACCAGTTCCTTACCATCGGTCGCCAATCCCTGTGCAATTAACTGCTGGCATGGCAACCAAGGTGCAATATGCTGGTCCAGCTGTTGTACCTGCATCCGGAAAATACTACAACTTTTGCCATTGACCGCCTGAAACACGAGGTCACGCCCCAGCCACTGCCCTGCTCCCAACGCGTCAAATTGTTGTGTTTGCAATTGTTTGCGGTGACTACTCAGATGATGAGCTATCCAGCGCAAGCGTCCATCATTGGTACGTTGCTGATAAAAAAGAGTCTGACCGTCCGGACTTAACAGCGGTCGCTGTTCCTGACCTGCCATCGCACTGATAGTTACTTGCTGGGTGAATGCAGGCACAAAGCTGTTTTTACCAAAGAACAACAGCAAACTGATGACCAAAGCAATCACGGCACAGAAAAAGAATACCGAGAGCAGTTTGAGCCGGCGCTGTTGTTCACGTTTATGCAGCCGTTGCGCCTGCGGCGGATCCATAGTGACTGGTGATTCGGCTTCAGATTCATCTTTTGCATGTACCACCGAAGGCTTCAGCTTTAATGCCACTTTATCTGCAGCAGGCTTGGCCAGCACTTGAATGGGCGCAACCCAGCGGTAGCCTCGTTTTGGCAAGGTTTCAATGAAAGTGGCAGGTTTAGCAGTATCCTGTAACAGTTTACGCAGCACACCGATGGCCCGCATCAGCGCAGCATCGGTCCCCTCTGCATCACCCCAAATCGCATCCAGCAGATCGGCTTTGGCATGAATGATATCAGGTTGGGCTAAAAAGTGATTAAGCAACTTGTGCAGGCGCGGTTCCAGCACCAGTGGTGCCAGTTCAATTGGAGGATGGGAATCTGCAGTATCAGCTTTTTGTTCAAGTCGCCACAAAGTACCAGTCCCGGGACTGTACTTCCAGTAACCAAAACTTAAAGTGGTATCCGCCAACTGCATGCAACACCCCCCGCCATCAGATAGCGGGGAGTATACATGAGTTCTTTAGAAAAACAGCGATGGCTTATCATGGGGTTAATCATTAAGCCTGCTGTTTGCATTAACTTTTTTCAATGACGCAGTAAGGCCAGTCACCGCATACCGGGCTTTGCGGTACTGGCGTTGGCTCAGACGGCTGAGTACTTTCCACAGGCTCTGGCGCTGGTTGAGGGTCGCTGACCGCAACGCCGGATAGCGATACCGAACATAGAAAAACCGTACAAAGCATTGATGAACGCAGCACATTTAAACTTTTCATAAAAATCCCTTACCAGCTTGGTTGTGTATGAAACAGCCATTGACTTTAAATACTTCAAAGAGAATTTTTTTTAGGGATTTTTGATAAAACTTTGATAAAAGTGCGTTTAAAACTTCAGCTCTGCAATATCTATATCGCCACGCTTACCATCGTCCTGATAAATAAACTTTTCATCTAAACTGACATCAAAGCGTCGACCTAAGTACTTCTGTTCAACACCTGTACTTTCAACCCGCAGAGTCTTAAGGTTAAAGCGGAAAATCTCAACTTTGTCGGGCCCGCTTGCTTTAGAAAAATAAACCCCGTTTTCGCGTAAAATAATTCTGGGGGAGAGAAACTCAAACTTAGGCATATTCATCAGTTTGATGACGTCCTGAGATTCTTTATACACGAGTTCCATATGCTGCTCGCCCGGAACATGTCTCAGATGGTAAGCACCATCCGGACTTTCCTGAAAAAAATCCCATTTATCGCTGAATACGCTAGGCGTATTTTCTGCAATATTTTGTTGCATGATCTGCCAACGCCCTTTATGCGAGAGTTTAAAGTAGACGGTCTGGCTGTCTGCGCCCCATGATGGTTCGCGGCTCTGCTGTTCAGGAGTAGTCATAGCTACAGGCACCTTGCCATCCTCAAGAAGCCATATCATTGCGTTCACCAGCACCAGGAGTTTCTTACCATCTGGAGAAAATTCAAGCACTTTAGGATACATTTGGCCGGTAAATGAGCTGATTTGTTTCTGACGTCCATCCGGGTAATAGAGCCAAACCTGTTGCCCACCAGACCTACTGGTCAGAACCGCTGCAGGCCCGTCCGGATGGGGATTCAACTGCACTATGCCTTCCGACCGTTTGGCAAATTCGACATCGTCTGCACTTTGTATTGGGTTTTCCAGCCGATTATTTACTTTACGGATACTGCTTTGCCAGAACCGTCCGATACTCGCAAATATCCGATTATCTTTACTGACTAATACGTCATGGGGAGAACTGTCCGTATTTGCAAATAATGCCGACTCACCAGATGCCAAGTCATACACTGATAACGAATTGGTGCCAGACGGATAGATAATGCCTCTACCATCAACTGTCCACGCCACATTTCCCGGATAGTTATGTTCAGGTTGAAATAACATTTTGCTGGATCTCGTTTCCATATCCAACAACCAAATCTGCCCGGTCCCTCCTGCAACATCGCGAACAAAGACAATTTTACTGCCGTCGGCAGAAAACCTGGCAGCAAAGTCTCCCAAACTGGTTTGCGGTGGTGTAGTGAGCTCCTCTCCCGGACCACCATCAGCCGGCTGAAGCTGCAAAACTATACTTTCAGTTCTGGCCAACCAATTTGGGAACACCACGTATTTACCATCAGGGGACCAGCTCATTCGGGCACCAACACTTTTCAGCCCGCACTGTGTCAAAAGTTTATCTGATTCAACATCATAGGTTTTGGCATTTAATGTCATGATACGGAGCTCGCAAAAATGCTCTCTCAGCAAATGTTGATAAACAACCCGAGTCATATCAGGGGAAAATATTGGACCTCTTAAACCGCCGGTGCTCACAGTTTTAAGAAGCTTCTTTTCCAAAGTTTGCGTATTTTGCAGGATTAATGACGAATTACCCTCAAAATCAGCAGAATGGCCGTACACCAAATACCGGCCGTCCCTGGAGACATCCGGATAAAGTTCCAATCCATCCATACTTGAAAGCGGTTCAAAGCGGCCAAAGGGGACATGTTGTTCCAGCTGGCTTTGCTGCCAATAGTGCCAACCGGTGATAATCAGCATACAACTCAGAAATGCGCCGGCGAGTAGCCACCAATGACGATGCCGGCTGCTATTTTGCTGTGCACTGACGATCGGCACATCCGTGACGGCAGCCTCTGCTTCAGTGTTCTCATCAACCAGAATCACTTCGGATACCGGAGCTATAAAGCGGAAGCCGCGCTTGGGGATTGTCTCAATGTAACGCGGCTCGCGGCTGTCATCGCCCAGCGCAACCCGCAATACCCGGATCACCCGGGAGATACGACCGTCAGAAACGTCGCGGACGCCCCAGACATCACTGAGTAACTCGTCGCGGGTGATCAGCCGTCCGGCATTGACCAGAAAATAATTCAGCGCCTTCTGACACAGATTATCCAGACTGGCAGTTTCACTGATATCGCCGGCTTCATCGATTTTGACTAATTTATCCTGTTGGGGCAGATACCACCAATCACCGACTTTTAAGTGTTGTTCTGGTTTGGCTGACATATGCTGCTCATTTATTATTAACAATTAATCGCAGGTACCACTCGACGGCATTTCAACTGAAATGACTGGCAATAACAATACATTAACGCAACTTTCTGCGACTGGCCGACCTGATAATTTTGAAATAAATTGTTTACGAACTTTATCCGGCACCGCGCGGAACAGTGAATTTGGCGGCATCCGGCTAAAATAACCGGCAAACACCGGTAAGGCGCCACTACCACCGGTCAGACCAATGGCCTGGTTATCATCGCGGCCTAACCAGACCACAATGCCGGTCTCATGATCAAAACCACTGAACCAACTGTCCCGATAATCGCTGGATGTACCGGTTTTTCCGGCAAAGCGGGTGCGTGGGAACTGTGATGTTAAAGCGGCCGCAGTGCCCTGCTGTGTCGCCTGCTGCAGGGCATATTGCAGCAGGTACAATGGCTCCTGTGCGATACGCTGTTCAGCCTTTTGTTGACGCTGATGCAGCACACGGCCTTCTGTCGTCGTGATGGCACTGACAGCAGCCAAAGGCAGATATTGGCCTTTGTTCGCAAGCGTCTGATACAACTGCGCCACTTCAAAAGGACTGAGTTCAACAGCCCCCAGCAAAGACGACGGCTGCAACGACAGCTCACGCTGCAACCCGAGCTGATGCAGATTGTCAGCCAGTTTAGGCAGACCAACCTGCATGCCAAGCCGCACAGTCGGAATATTCAGCGACTGACTAAGCGCTGTCACTATCGGCACCGGACCGCGGAATTTTTTATCATAGTTTTGCGGTTGCCAATTGCGGCTGCCGCTGCGCAAATTCATCGGTGTATCTTGCAGAATAGTGCCGAGATTAAATAGGGCCGGTTGCTGCAATGCCCCCAGATAAACCACAGGTTTGACAATACTGCCGATCTGTCGGCGCGCCGATAAAGCGCGGTTATAACCGGCATATTGCATCTGACGGCCACCGATAATGGCTTTTAATGCGCCGCGATGATAATCAGTGACCAACATTGCGCCTTCAATTTTGTCATTGAGCTGACTCAAACGGGCCGACATCGCCTGCTCGGCTGCCTGTTGCGCCATCGGGTCCAGATAAGTAAAAACCCGCAGCCCCTGCTGCAGTTGCGAGGTATCGGAGATCAGCTGACGCAATTCCTGCCGCACTTTGTCGATATAGGCCGGAAAACGGCCTTTTAAATGCTGCCCCAGCGGGATCACATCCAACGCCTGCTGTTTGGCCGCGTTGTGCTGGTCATGATTCAGAATGCCGTGTTCAGCCATTAAATCGAGAATGAGATCACGCCGGCTCAGTGCACGGTCAGCAAAGCGGCGCGGGTCATACACCGACGGGCCTTTAATAATGCCGACCAGCAAGGCGTATTCGTGCGGCTTTAGTTCTGCCAACGGTTTACCAAAATACAGCCGGCTGCCAAGCCCAAGGCCGTGCACCGGGTTGTCTTTGAACTGGCCGATAAAAATCTCGTTTAAATAGGCTTCCAGAATTTGGTCTTTGCTGTAGCGGAAATCCAGCACCAACGCGATCAGCGCTTCATTTACTTTGCGCAAATAAGTACGTTGCTGGTTGGTATACATGTTCTTCGCAAGTTGCTGCGTCAGCGTCGATCCGCCCTGCACAGTGCGACCGGCCAGCAGGTTTTGCCAGAAGGCGCGGAGAATAGATAACGGCGACACCCCGTGATGGCTATAAAACTCCCGGTCCTCTACTAACAACAAAGTTTCCCGGATCGGCTGCGGCACATCAGCTAAACGAACAAGTTCGCGGTCTTCCTGCTCGGCTGCCACCAGATGCTGTAACAATTGCGGTTCCAGCCGGGCTTTTTGCAGCGTTTTCTCACCCTGATACAGCCGCTGTACAAATTCGCCGGCGAACTCGACACTGAAACGGCGTACACCGTCGGCGCCATCCGGAAATTCAAAAGCGCGCCGCACCACATGTACAGTATTGCCACTGACATCATATTGCCCCGGGCCATTTAAGCGGTGGTCGGCGCTGTATTGCAGTCGCGACAGTTCATCGAGAAACTGCTGCTGATTTAGATGGCTACCCGGCGTCAGTTCCAGCGTGCGGCCATAGAGCTGCGCCGGCACCTGCCATTTATGGCCAGAAAATAACGTGGTGATTTTGCTGTCGAGGTAAATCAGATAAATCGACATCGCCGCCAGTAGCAGCAGGCCGAGTTTCAGGCTGAATATCAACACTGAACGCAGCAGTGGATTCATCGGCGTTTTTTTTGCCGTTTTACGTTTTGTCGTCATCGGTCCGTCGCTTTGTTCGCCATCGCTTTTTTAGTTTTGTTGGTGGGTTCAGCTTCTGCCGGGTCGTCCGGCCAATGATGTTTAGGGTAACGCCCGCGCATTTCCTTTTTCACATCCTGATAAGCATTTTGCCAGAAACTGGCGAGGTCACGCGTCACCTGCAGTGGTCGTTTCGCCGGCGACAACAAAGTGATAGTCACAGGCACAGCGCTCTGGCCGACCGTTGGCGTGGTGAGCTGGCCAAACATTTCCTGCAGCCGGATAGCTAAATGCACTTCGCCGTCCTGCTGATAATCCAGCGCAACATAAGTGCCCAATACTGAACGCCAGCTGGCCGGCAGCAGCGCATCGAGCTTTTGTTGCTGGGCATAATCCAGCCTGTCGCGCAGAATTTGCGCCAGGTTCAGCTGTTGTAGCTGCGCGAGACTACGTACATCGCCCAGATAAGGCCCAAGCCAGTCCGAAAACGTATCCTGTAGCTGCGAACGGCTTAAATCCGGCCAGTTGTGCTCTGGCTGTAACTGGCGCGCCAATGCCAGCCGCTGCTGCAACTGCAATGCTTCTTCAGACCAGCTTAAGACCTGTGCACCTTTTTTCTGCAGATAATCGAGCCAGGCCTGTCGCCGGTCATCGCTACGTATTTCATCATTACGCTGTTGCCGTTTGAGCACCAAAGCGCCGAGCCGCAGCTGTTTTTCAGCTATAAAACGGCCATTTTGTTCATCAAATTCCAGCCGGTTCTGCCAGTCTAAATCGGCTTGCCAGCTTTGGAACAACGCATCAAGCGTCCATTTCTCGGCAAGGCTTATCACCGCTTGTTGTTGCCAAAGCCGTAAATCCGCCACCACCAGCACCGCTGCGCCCTGCAGCGCATCGTCCGGCGGCAGACTGGCGCCTGTGCCATTCGCCAGCAGATAACCCTGGCCACGATTCAACGCGATCCGGTCCGGGAAGGCCCGGCTTAACAGCTCAGGCGTGAGTGCCAGAGGCAGACTGGCGCTGTGCCGGCCGTGCATCAGCTGTAACAACTGCTGGTACTGCTGCTTTGCCATGTCAGTCTGTAGCCGCAGCTGGCTGCTGAGTTCAGTCTGGGTAAAACGCCGGGTCTGTTCGATTTGAGCGGCAATGGTTGCCGCCAGGCTTGTAGCGCCGGTCTCACCTTGCTGCTCTAATTCCCGGGCATGTAATAGCATCGCCGCTAAACGCGGCTCTACCGGTAACGCCAGCATCTGCCGGCCTTTGGCGGTCAGTTGCAGCCGTTCGTCTAAAGCGCCAAGTAGCTGCAGACATTGTTCGGCGGCCTGCAGCTGTTTTGGCGGTGGCAGGTCCAGCCAGAACAAATCACTGACTTTGGCGCCCCAGCCGGCGATATCAAGCCGCAGCGCCAGTAAATCGGCCTGCAGAATATCCGGCACCGTTTGGGCCCGGCGGCGTTGCCATTTCTCAGCGGTATCCAGCCGGTAACAGACGCCTGGCATTAAACGGCCGGCGCGGCCGGCCCTTTGCGTCGCCGCCGCCTGACTGATTTGAATAGTTTCGAGTTTGCTGAAACCGAGTTTCGGCTCAAACACTGCGGCGCGGGCCTGGCCGGAATCAATGACCACACTGATGCCATCGATAGTTAAACTGGTTTCGGCGATATTGGTCGCCAGCACCACTTTGCGCTGGCCGGCTGGCGGCGCGGCGATGGCGGCTTGTTGTTCTGCTAGCGACAAACTGCCAATCAGCGCATGGACTTTGACGGATGCATCCGGCAAGCGCAGCTGTAAATAGTCGGCACACTGGTCGATTTCACGTTGACCCGGTAAAAACACCAGCAGGTTGCCATCATGTTGCGTCAGCGCCTGCAACACGATATCGCCACATTGCAGCGCCAGTGGCTGCTGAGTCGGCGCCTGATAGCGGATATCGACCGGAAAACTGCGGCCGAGGCTTTTAAGCACCGGGGCCTGTAAACGCTGACTGAGTTTGTCACTGTCGAGCGTGGCCGACATCAGCAGCAACTTAAGCTGATCGTTGAGCTGCTGCACTTCCAACGCCAGCGCGAGCGCGAGGTCGGTTTGCAGACTGCGTTCATGGAATTCGTCAAAAATCAGCAGGTCGACGTCTTCAAGCAGCGGGTCACTGAGCATTTTGCGGATCAACACGCCTTCGGTCACCACCAGCAAGCGGGTCACAGCAGATTGCTTTTGTTCCAGTCTGATTTGATAACCCACCGTCTGGCCGACAGTTTCACCCAGCTGCTGCGCCAGATAAGCGGCAATACTTTTGGCGGCCAGCCGGCGTGGTTCCAGCATGATGATTTTTTTGCCGGCAAAAGCAGACTGTTGCAATAAGTAAAGCGGCAGATATGTGGATTTACCTGCACCTGGCGGCGCAGTCAGGATCGAAACCGACTGCCGCTCCAGTTGCAGCACTAGCGCAGGCAGAATATCGGCAACCGGCAAGGCTGCAGCTGGAACAAGCGTCATAGCAGTCCGTGTCAGTAAAAGTGATATGCGGTAGCGCCAGGTTCAGCGCCACCGCAAGTCTGATTAAGCAGTTTCGCGCAGCAGCGTCTCGGCAATTAACCGGATGCCCATACCCGTTGCGCCAGCGCCCCAGAAGCCATTGGCAGTGCCCTGGAAGGCTGCGGCTAAATCAACATGCAACCAACCGGCGCCGTCATTGCCGACAAAACGGCTGAGGAAACCAGCTGCATTGCTGGCGCCACCGGTACCGCCGCCTTTGACCGGCCGGCTATTGGCAGTATCGGCATAAGCAGACGGACATTGTTGTTGGTGCCAGCGTTCCAGCGGCAATGGCCAAGCCGGTTCAGCGACTGTGCTCGCGTAGCCCAGCACCCGTTGTTGCAGGCCTTTATCCAGACCAAAAATCGCATTGTATTCCGTACCTACCGCCATCATCGCCGCGCCAGTTAAGGTCGCTGCATCAATCACCAGCGGTGCACCTGAAGCTGCTGCGATTTGCAGGCCGTCAGCCAGCACCAAACGCCCTTCTGCGTCGGTGTTGACGATTTCAACTGTCACGCCGTTTTTGTAAGTCAGGATGTCGCCCAGTTTAAATGCACGACCATTAATCAGATTTTCCGCGCAGCATAAAATCAGCTGAACGCGCTTTTGCAGGCCTTGGCTGATCGCCAGCGCCAGCGCGGCGGTAACAGTGGCGGCGCCGCCCATGTCGCACTTCATGGTCAGCATGCCTTCAGAGGCTTTAATCGAATAACCACCGCTGTCAAAAGTAATGCCTTTACCGACCAGCGCGGCTGCAACAGGTGCTTGTGAGTCAGCCGAAGGATTGTAATCCAGCACCAGGATCGCCGGAGCGCGGTCGCTGCCACGGCCTACCGCATGCACGCCAACCCAGCCTTCGCTCAGCAACGCATCGCCGCTGATCACCCGGTGTGTGACTTTACCGGCCCCGGCCACCGCACTGATAAACTCGATGGCTTCATGGCAGAGTTTTTCCGGATACAAATCTTCCGGCGCGGCATTAGTTTGTTTTTTCGCCCAGGCAAAACATTGCTGTAATGCCACCAGCTGCTTCACTGTGCTTTCGTCACCGGTCCAGTGCACGCCGCCTAACTTTTTCGCACTGCAGAAGCCCTGATAAAAGGCCCATTGTTTGTCCAGCGTCCAGCCATCGCCAGCCAGTTGCAGAGTCTGTACACCGAGTCCATCTAAAGTACGGCCGGCTTTTTGAATTTGCCGCAGCGTGTCATTACCACTTTGATGGATTTGATAACCATCGGCAGTTGGTGTTAACAGCGGGTTTTTACCAAAACGGACGTCAGCAGCAGCGCTGCTTAATTGAATTTGCAACAGTTCAGCCATAACAAAACCTTTTAATCGGGACAAATACCACAATGGGCCGAGTGTATCACAGCGCAGCAAAGACAGGACAGCCACGCGGACCGCAACTGTTAATGGCTCAGAATGCTATGCAGCATTTTTGCACTCAGGCCAATCAGCAACAGCGCAAAGATTTTCTTTAAAGTCGCCACCGGCAGACGATGCGCCAGTTTTGCGCCGAGCGGCGCAGTAAAAAAGCTGACAGCCGAAATCAATAACACTGCCGGCAAATAGATATAACCCAGGCTAAATGGCGGCAAACCAACTTGATCCCAGCCCGCCACGGCATAACCAATGCTGCCACTCAGCGCAATCGGCAAGCCAATCGCAGCAGAAGTGCCAATCGCCTGTTGCACCCGCACATTACACCAGGTCAGAAATGGCACGGTCAGCGAACCACCACCAATCGCAACCAATGCAGAAATACTGCCGATGCCGATACCAGTCGCAGTCATGCCAACAGCCCCAGGTAAGTGCCGGCTTGGTTTGGGTTTGATATTCAGCAGCATCTGCAGCGCGACATAAGCCATAAAGACACTGAAAAAAATCGCCAGCGGTAAAGCGCTGACGCGCGCTGCAATAAAAGTGGCGCCAAAAGTGCCGACTACTATGCCGGCGCTCATCAGCCGCACCACCGGCCACAACACCGCCTGATGTTGCTGGTGGGTGCGGGTACTGGCGATACTGGTCAGAATAATAGAGGCCATCGACGTTGCGAGCGCAATGTGCACCACCTGTTCAGGCAGAAAATTCAGTGACATAAACAAGGTCGTCAGTACCGGCACCATAATAGCGCCGCCACCCACGCCGAGCAGACCGGCGACAAAACCGACGACTGCGCCCAATAATAAAAATGCCCACCAAATTTCCATCTTGTCCTCAATCTCCTGTTATTTACTTCATTTTCTGCTATTGTGCCGGCCCTTTTCCGCGCATGTAACGGAAAACGGTGAAAATTGCCACGGTTTGCTGAGAAAAACAGCAGAACCGGATGACGGTTCTGTGGTCTCTCTGTATACTTCCGCGGCTTTTTTTAATGTGATTGCGATGGTGCCGATATTCTGCTATCAATAGCCGCCATCTTTTTGCTTGGCACTGTTATACAGGAGACTACCATGCCAGAAGGCAAAACTACCAAATCTCTCGGCCTGTTGGCCATGGCTGGCGTGCTGCCTTATCAGGAAGCGCCGGGCGAAGAGTATATGAATCCGAAGCAGCTGGAACATTTCCGCAAAATCCTCGACGCCTGGCGTCAACAGCTGCGTGAAGAAGTGGACCGCACTAAAAACCACATGGCCGACGAAGCTGCAAACTTCCCGGATCCAGTGGACCGCGCAGCACAGGAAGAAGAATTCAGCCTGGAACTGCGTGCCCGCGACCGCGAGCGCAAACTACTGAAAAAGATTGAAAAAACCCTGCAGAAAATCGAAGACGAAGACTTTGGTTACTGCGATACCTGCGGCATCGAAATCGGTATCAAACGTCTGGAAGCCCGTCCAACGGCTGACCAGTGTATCGATTGTAAGACGCTGGCAGAGATCAAGGAAAAACAACTCGGCGGTTAATGATGACCGTCGGATTCTCCTGTGTCAGGGGCCGGTTTGCGCCATCGCCATCCGGCCCTTTGCATTTCGGCTCATTAGTAGCCGCGCTCGGCAGTTATCTGCACGCAAAATCACAAGGCGGCCAGTGGCTGGTCCGCATTGAAGATATCGACTCCCCCCGCACTGTGCCCGGCGCTGACAGCGACATTTTGCGCACGCTGGAACAATTTGGTCTCTATTGGGACGACAGCGTGGTCTGGCAAAGCCAACGAATTGATTTATATCAGGATTATTTCGAAAAGTTTCGGCAACAGTTGTACGGCTGTCAGTGTAACCGCGCCCGGATTGCTGCTTTAGGCGGCATTTATGATGGCCACTGCCGAAGCCTCGGTTTGGCAGCCGATGCAGGCCCACTCGCCTGGCGTCTGAAAAGCGCAGGGGTCAACACTGAATTTCTCGATTTGTTCCGCGGCACACAGCAAATCCCTACCGCGCTTGCCGGGGAAGATTACATCATCAAACGCCGCGATGGCCTGTTTGCGTATCAATGGGTGGTGGTGATTGATGACGTCGAGCAACGTATCAGCGAAGTGATCCGCGGCGCCGACCTGTTACAGATGACCCCGCGTCAACAGGCACTATGCCGCACTTTTGACGCCCAGGTGCCGGTATATGGCCATTTACCACTGGCTGTCACAGCGCCTGGTCACAAACTCAGCAAACAAAATCATGCTACTGATATTCGCCATTTTGCCCCGGCACAATCGCTGACGGCCGCGCTACGGTTTTTAGGCCAGCAGTTGCCACCTGATGCAGAGCTGCTACCTGTCACAGAGTTGTTGAAGTTTGCGCTGCAGCACTGGCAAGCGGCCGCTGTGCCAACTCAGCCCGAAATTCAAATCAACAGTTTTAACTGAGCGGGTTCAGATTGCCGGCAGATTGCTGGCTGATTACCGGCGGCACTGGTATTTTCATTCATTTTTTCGACAGCCTGCGTTATCATACCGGCAATTTTTTCCGCCTGTCAGGTGACTGGCCGCCGGCCGCATTGAAGTCTGTCTGTTACCGGAATGCGCTGCCAACAAGTGCCGCATTAATGCGCCGCCAAAACTCACCACACAACACTGTTCTTTCAAGGAGAAAGGCCATTATTTCCAGAGTGTTAGATTTTTGCCGCAAGCTCACCGGCAAAAAAGCCAAAGCCATCACCGAAGCTGTGGTGGAACAAACCGACAGTCAGCAACCAGCTGCAGCTGCACCGGAACGCCGGCCACGCCGCACTAATGTTGAGTATCAGCGCAACGACAATGGCCGTCCGGGCCGGCCGCCACGTGAACGTTTTGAACGTAACAAAGACTCGTCGTATCAGGGCGACCGTTCGCGCCATGATTCACACCGCGACACACAGCGAGACACGCCAAGGCCACGTCGTGATACCAGCAATCTTGGCCCTAAACTGAACCCTGACCATCAATCGGCGATTTTACCGGCGCTGCGCGTCATCCCACGCGACCAGCACAATATCTCACGTAAAGATATCAGCCCGAATGCACTCAAAGTGCTGTACCGCTTAAACGACGCCGGTTTTGAAGCCTATTTGGTCGGCGGCTGTATCCGCGATTTGTTACTCGGCCTTATTCCAAAAGATTTTGACGTCGTTACCAACGCCACACCAGACGAAGTGCGCGCCGTATTTAAAAACTGCCGGCTGATTGGCCGGCGCTTCCGCCTGGCCCATGTGGTGTTTGGCCGTGAAGTGATTGAAGTGGCGACCTTCCGCGGTCACCACAGCGGTGGCGAAGAAGAAGAAAACATCCCGGCCGGCGTACGGTCTGATCATGGCCAAATCCTGCGCGACAACGTCTACGGCACTATCGAAGAAGACGCTGAGCGCCGCGATTTCAGCATCAATGCGCTGTATTACTCAGTGCGTGATTTTGCTATCTACGATTTTGCCAACGGCGTAGAAGCCATCCAGCAGCGCAAAATTGAATTGATTGGCGACCCGGAAACCCGTTACCGCGAAGATCCGGTGCGCATTCTGCGCGCCATCCGCTTTGCCACCAAACTGAATATGGATCTGGCACCTGCCACTGCTGCATTAATCCCGGAACTTGCGGTCTTGCTGAAAAATATCCCGGCGGCGCGGTTATTTGACGAATCGCTGAAGCTGCTGATGGCTGGCAAAGCGTTTGACAACTTTGTGATGATGCGTGACCTCGGTATTCTGAAACAGTTGCTGCCACAAGTGCACAAAGTGCTGAAACAAGATAGCGAAGGCAAAGTGTTTCACCTTATTACCAACGCGCTGCAAGACACCGACGAGCGTGTCGCTCAGGATAAGCCGGTCACGCCGGCGTTTATTTACGCGGCGTTGTTGTGGTATCCGGTAGAGCTGCGGATGCAGACCCTGCTGATTGAAAGTGGCCTCAATGACATCGACGCGTTGAATATCGCCATGACCGAAGTGCTGGACGATCTGGTCCGCACTATCGGCATTCCAAAACGTTTTACGCTGGTCGTACGCGACTTATGGTCGCTGCAGGGCCGCCTGAGCAAACGGGCCGGCCGGCGCGCCTTTAAACTGATGGAGTTGCCAAAATTCCGCGGTGCTTTTGATTTTATGCAACTGCGCGCCAAAGCCGAAGGCGGTCAGCTGGCCGAACTGGCGTTATGGTGGCAGCAGTTTGTCAACGCCGATGACGCTGAGCGCGAAGAACTGGTGCTGGATTTGGGCAAAGAAGGCATTGAACCGCGCAAGCCACGGCGTAAACGCAAACCCGTGCGACGTAAACCGGCGGCAGATCAGGCATGATCCGGGTGTATCTCGGCCTTGGCGCTAACCTCGACGCACCGCTTTTGCAGCTGCAGCAAGCGGTGAACGCTTTGATGCAGTTACCGCAAAGCCAGCTTGCCGCCGTCAGTAGCTTCTACGGCTCCAAGCCTATGGGGCCGCAGGACCAGCCGGATTATGTCAACGCGGTGGCGGCGCTGGATACGCACTTAGCGCCGGAAGCCTTACTGGACGAATTACAGCGCATTGAGCTGGAACAGGGCCGGCAACGTAAAGATGAACGCTGGGGCCCACGCACGCTGGATTTGGATATCCTGCTGTATGGCGAAGAAATTCTCGCAACACCACGGCTGACAGTGCCGCATTATGGCCTGCACCAACGTGAGTTTGTCGTCTACCCTTTGCTGGAACTGGCACCGGCACTGCAGATCCCAGGCATCGGTGCGCTGGCAGAGATTGCTTTGCAAGTACCGCGTAACGGTCTGACAATTCTGGCGGCGCCACAAGTCTGAGCTCTGGCGTTTTTGCGCCACCTGAAGCTTGCAGCGCTTGGCTTAATATGCCATCTTGCGCGCGGATTTTCTAATGGTCGGATGAGAACATCATGGCAAAAATTACCACGGCAACTTTGCTGAAACTGAAACAGCAAGGTGAAAAAATCACCATGCTGACGGCGTACGACGCCAGCTTTGCCAAATTGTTCGCTGACAGTGGCGTCGAGACTTTATTGGTCGGCGACTCGCTGGGGATGGTGCTGCAAGGGCAACCTGATACCCTGCCCGTCACCGTTGAACAAATTGCCTATCACACCCGCTGTGTACGCGCTGGTGCGCCACAGGCCTTTATCATCGCCGATATGCCTTTTATGAGCTACGCGACTATGGAGCAGGCCTTTGCCAACGTCACCCCGATGATGCAGGCCGGCGCCAATATGGTCAAAATGGAAGGCGGCGAATTTCTGTTACCCACCATCAAAGCTTTAACCGAACGCGGTGTGCCGGTCTGCGGACACATTGGTCTGACCCCGCAATCTGTACACGTGTTTGGTGGTTTTAAAGTGCAGGGCCGCGACGATGCCGCTGCAGAGCATATCCTGCAGCAGGCGATTGCGCTGGAGCAGGCCGGTTGTCAGCTGTTAGTGGTCGAATGTATCCCAACTTTATTAGCTGAGCGCATCAGCAAAGCGCTGCGTATTCCGGTCATCGGCATCGGCGCCGGTGTCGTCACCGACGGTCAGGTATTGGTGATGCATGATTTACTGGGGATCAGCAGCGGTTATATTCCGAAGTTCTCGAAAAATTTCCTGCAGGAAACCGGTGATATCAAAAAAGCCATCAGTAAATTTGTCGCGGATGTGAAAAGTGCGGCCTTTCCTGGCCCTGAGCATAGTTTCTGATACGGGAGCCTTCTGATGCTGGTGATCTCTGATATTAAAGTATTACGCGCGACGGTTCGGGCCTGGCGTCAGGCCGGCCAGACCGTGGCTTTTGTGCCAACCATGGGAAATCTGCATTCCGGTCATTTTAAGCTGGTCGATGAAGCGCGCCAGCGCGCCGACCGCGTTATTGTGTCGATTTTTGTCAATCCGATGCAATTTGGTGCCAATGAAGATTTGGCCAGTTATCCGCGCACTTTGACTGAAGACTGCGCCGGTTTGACTGAACATCAGGCCGATGCCGTATTTACGCCAACGCCGGAGCTGATGTATCCGCGTGGTCTGGATGTACAAACTGCGGTTGAAGTACCTAAAGTAGGCGATAAGCATTGTGGTGCGAGCCGACCCGGCCATTTCCGCGGCGTCGCCACTATCGTCAGCAAACTGTTTAACCTGGTGCAGCCCGACTTAGCGCTGTTCGGCAAAAAGGACTACCAGCAACTGGCGGTGATCCGTCAGCTCACGACCGATTTGTCGTTCCCGATTGAAATCATCGGCATCGACACCGAACGCGCCGCAGATGGCCTGGCGCTCAGTTCACGCAATGGTTATTTATCCACTGAAGCCCGCGCTAAAGCGCCACTGATTTATCAGCAACTACAATGGCTGCGCCAGCAAATCAGCCATGGTTTTGCCGACTTCCGCGCACTGGAACAACAAGTTGCCGACACGTTGAGCCAGGCAGGGTTCCGGCCGGATTATATTCATATCTGCGATCGCCAGACACTGGAGCTGGCAGACAGCAACAGCAAACCTTTAGTGATTTTGCTGGCCGCTTTTTTGGGCACTACGCGCCTGATTGATAATCTGGAAGTCTGATGCCATCGGCCCTGGAGCTCGCTGCCAACCTGCTGGTCGCAAGCTCCATCTGGCTGGCCGCCCGCAACTCGGCGCTGACCTGGTGGGCGACTATCGCCGGATGTGCTTTGTTTGGTGTGCTGTGTTATCAGCATCAGCTTTATGCCGACGTCGTTCTTCAGTTATTTTTCATCGCGGCCGCAGTCTGGGGCCTGTTCAGCTGGCGGGGTGCACAGGCCTTGCCGATCCGGCAATTACCTAGCCGATGTTTACTACCCTATCTTACCGCAGCGTTAGTCATAGCCGCGCTCTATGGCGCGCTGTTACATTTCTGGACTGACGCTTATGCGCCGTTTTGGGATAGTCTGGTGCTGACACTCAGCGTGTTGGCGCAGTTGCTGCTCATTCGGCGTTACCTGCAAAACTGGTGGTGTTGGTTACTGGTCAACAGCATTGCCATCCCGTTGTATTATCACCGCGGTCTGGAACTGACCGCGGCGTTTTATGCGTTGTATTGGCTGAATGCTGCTTATGGCTTGTGGCAATGGCGTCAGTGGTTGTCGCCGCCGGCAGGATCTGCCGGCTCTTCTGTGGATAAATCTGTCGGCTGAAGCGTTATCCGTTTGACGCGGCCAGCTTTAACCAGCGCATCCCGCAGCAAAAACTCAATCTGACCATTGACGCTGCGAAACTCATCATCCGCCCAGTGTTGCAGCGCCTGCAACATCTGCTCATCGATGCGCAGCGCAAAAGCTTTTTTAGCCACGGCTCACCTTTTTTAAGAATAAATAGTTCCGGTATTAATCACCGGTGACACACTGTGGTCACCACAGAGTACCACCAGCAGATTACTGACCATCGCCGCTTTGCGTTCCTCATCGAGCTGCACCACATCTTTTTCCGACAAACGCTGCAGCGCCATTTCGACCATACCAACCGCGCCTTCAACAATCTGCTGACGCGCCATCACCACAGCCCGCGCTTGCTGACGCTGCAACATGGCACTGGCGATCTCCTGTGCATAAGCCAGGTGGCTGATCCGCGCTTCAATCACTTCCACGCCGGCTTTATGTAAACGGTTTTGGATTTCGGTACGCAGCAAATCAGTAATGTCAGTGCCACTGCTGCGCAGGCTGATATCGTGCTCTTTCTCTGCTTCGTACGGATAACTCGACGCTAAATAACGAATGGCGGCTTCGCTCTGAATGCTGACAAAGTTCTCGTAGTCTTCCACTTCAAACACCGCTTCGGCGCTGTCGACCACTTTCCACACCACCACAGCGGCGATATCCACCGGGTTACCGGCATGGTCGTTGACCTTTAACTTACTGCTCTCAAAGTTTCGTACCCGCAGGCTGACTTTTTGTTTGCTGTAAAACGGATTGGCCCAGCGCAGGCCGTTTTCAAAGTCAGTGCCGACATAACGGCCAAACAACTGCAGCACCGCCGACTGATTCGGCTGCACCATATAAAAGCCAAACCAACAGATAAACACCACAATCCCGCCCAGCAATGCCAACACTTTTAACAGCGGCGGCATGGTCAGGACCAATGCCACAGACGCAATCTGCAGTACGAGCAACACAAACAAAGTAGTAAAACCGGATTTGGCCTGCGCTCGGGTTTCTTTCAGCATAACTCACCTCAATGTGATATCAATTTAATATCACAATAGATCGCATTGGATCAGAGTGCAAGCAAATTGTCGGATTTTTCGGCGCTTAAAACGACAAAACCGCCGGGAGGCGGTTTTGTCGTTTTTCGAAAGGATCTCAGGATCTTTGATCGATCATACCAAAGTCACTTTGGCGAACTTCCGTTTACCAACCTGGAAAATGGTGCTGGAGCCTTTTTCAAACACCAGCTTGCTGTCTTCCACTTTCACGTCGCCGTTCAGTTTCACCGCGCCTTGTTTGATCATCCGCAACGCTTCTGAAGTGCTTTCTACCAGGCCGGCTTCTTTTAACAGCTGAGCTATTGGCAGGTTATCGCCTTCGATATTCAGTGTCAGCTCCGGGATATCATCCGGTAACGCGTTTTTGGAAAAACGCTGGATAAAATCCTGATGCGCGGCTTCTGCGTCGGCATCAGAGTGGAAACGGGCGATGATTTCTTTCGCCAGTTCGATTTTGATGTCACGTGGATTGCGGCCATCTGCTGCTTGTTGTTTCAGTGCAGCGATGTCTTCGATAGCGCGGAAACTCAGCAGATCGTAATAACGCCACATCAGATCGTCTGAGATCGACATCACTTTACCAAACATCTCGGTTGGGCTGTCGGTGATGCCGATGTAGTTGCCGAGTGATTTCGACATCTTCTGCACGCCGTCCAAACCTTCCAGCAGCGGTACCATTAATACCGTTTGCGGACGCTGACCTTCGTCTTTTTGCAGCTCACGCCCCATCAGCAGGTTAAAGCGCTGATCCGTGCCACCCATTTCGATATCGGCCTGCAGTGCTACAGAATCCCAGCCCTGTACCAGCGGATATAAAAATTCATGGATAGCGATGGATTGATTGTTGGCGTAGCGCTTTTTGAAATCGTCGCGCTCCAGCATGCGGGCGACGGTCTGGCGGGCGGCCAGTTTGATCATGCCGGCGGCGCCGAGTTTTTCCATCCATTCGGAGTTAAAAGCAATGCGCGTCTTGGCCGGATCTAGGATCTTAAATACTTGATCCTGATAAGTCTTGGCATTCGCCAGTACGTCTTCACGCGTTAAAGGCTTGCGAGTGACGTTTTTGCCGGTTGGATCGCCAATCATGCCGGTGAAATCGCCGATCAGGAAAATCACCTCGTGACCGAGCTGCTGGAAAGTGCGTAATTTATTGATCAGGACGGTGTGACCTAAGTGCAAATCTGGAGCTGTTGGATCAAAACCGGCTTTTACTTTCAGCGGTTTACCTTCCTTCAGTTTTTCGATTAATTCGTCTTCCAGCAGGATCTCTTCTAAGCCCCGCTTGATCTCGGCCAGGGCCTGTTGCCACTGCGTCATGCGCCAGTTCTCCGGATATTTTTTCAGCTAAAAATCTAAGTCCGCATTCTACTGCAACATTACTCCCGATTAAACGCACAAAAGTCTTGGATCTTGCAAAAAATCGTTATATGCTCATTTTTTACGTGGAAAGAACCATAATAATAAGAGATGCGCCTTCAATGTTTTCATCTTTGCCTACTCCGCACCGTGTTCTGATAGCCACATTGGCCACTATTTTGTCTGTGACGCTGCTTTTACCATCAGAAAAAGCTGAAGCGTCCAAAGACAGTGAAAAATCCAGTTTAGAAGTCGGCAAGCGTTACAGTCTTGCTGTCCCTGTTGTCACTGATTCCCTGCCACAAACTGCTGAAACCACCATCCCAACCGAAGACAACTCGTTAGAGTGGATCTCTGTTGAAGTGAAAAAAGGCGACAATTTAGGTTCTGTATTCAAACGCGCTAAAATCGACGCCCAAACCATGCAAGCCGTGTTAGACGCCGGTAAAGACGCGAAAAACCTGACCCGGTTGTTTCCGGGTGTACAGGTCGAGTTTGGTCTGGATGCTGAAGGAAAATTACAGGAACTGCGTTACAACCTCAGTAACCTGAAAACCCTGCGCATCACCCGTGGTGACGACGGTCAGTTTGTCGCCAAACAACTGCAAAAAGAAATCGAAACCCGCACTGAAGTCGTCGCTGGCATCATCAGCGGCAGCTTCTGGGGTTCAGCAATGAACGCCGGTTTATCTGAAGCGCAAATCATCGACCTCGCCAACGTATTCGGTTATGACATCGACTTCGCGTTAGACATTCGCTCTGGTGACTCTTTCAGTGTGATGTTTGAACGCCAGTATGCTGAAGGCCAGTTTATCGGTAACGGTGCTATCGTTGCTGCCCAGTTCCAGAACCAGGGCCAGCTGTATCAGGCAGTGCGTCATACCGACGGCAACTTCTACAAGCCGGATGGCGGATCGATGCGACAAGCCTTCCTGCGCGCACCGGTTAACTTCCGCTATGTCAGCTCCAACTTTAATCCACGTCGTTTACACCCTGTCCTTGGTAAAATCAAAGCCCACAACGGTGTTGATTATGTTGCACCGATGGGCACGCCAATTATGGCGGCCGGTGATGGCAAAGTCATTGAATCTGCTATGAAAGGCGCCAATGGTAACTACGTGGTGATCCAGCACGCAAACGGTATTGTGACCAAGTATCTGCATTTGTCTAAACGCGACGTGAAGCGTGGCGACAAAGTCAAACAAGGTGACATCGTTGGTCGTTTAGGCGCAACCGGCCGTGTCACTGGTGCTCACTTGCACTATGAATTTGTTGTTGGCGGTGTGCACCGGAACCCACGCACTGTGAAGCTGCCACAAGCCGAACCACTGCAAGGCGTGGCACGTGTTGAGTTTACCAAAATCGCCAAACAGCAAATCGCCCAGCTCAAAGCCCATGAGCGTGTGGTACTGGCTGCCAACCAATAATTGGTTGTGACCACCGACTATTCAAATGAAGCCCTCTACATCGGCATCATGTCAGGCACCAGCCTGGATGGTGTTGATGTGGTGCTGGTAGATTTCTGTGCAGCTTATCCCAAGCTTGTTCACAGCTTATGCCTGCCCTACCCTGCTGAATTAAAAGCAGAATTAGCACTTTTAGCCCAGCCTGGCGCCAATGAAATTGAACGGTTGGGTCTGGCTGAAGCCGATCTGGCCGATTGTTACGCCGATGCGGTGCTGCAACTGTTGCAACAAGCGCAGGTTGATCCAACAAGGATCCTCGCGATCGGCTGCCACGGTCAGACGATCCGGCATAGACCTAACGCCAGCCAGCCATTCAGCTACCAGATTGGTGACCAGCATCGCCTCGCCATGCTCACGCAAATCCCGGTCATTGCCGATTTTCGCCGTAAAGATATCGCTTATGGCGGACAAGGTGCACCTTTAGTGCCGGCCTTTCATCAGGCGATTTTCGCTGCCAAAGACCAGGGCCGCTGTATTCTGAATATTGGTGGCATTGCCAATATCACGCTGTTATTACCGCATCAGCCTGTGCAAGGTTTTGATACTGGTCCCGGCAACTGTTTACTGGATAACTGGATTGAATTGCAGCAAGGCAAAGCTTATGACGCCAACGGCGCTTTTGCCGCCAGCGGTCAGCTTGATGCCGCGTTATTGGGTCTGTTACTGAGCGACCCATATTTCCAGCAGACCGGCCCTAAAAGTACCGGACGCGAATACTTTCAGCTCAACTGGCTTCAACAACAGCTGCAGCAACTGCAGGCGACGACGGGCAACATGCCGACAGCCGCCGACGTGCAGCGCACCTTAAGCCGCTTTACTGCCGGTACTATAGCTCTGGCGGTCAGCCGTTTTGTGGTGTCGGAGATTTATGTCTGTGGCGGCGGCGCACATAACGCCGTATTGCTACAGGATTTAGCTGAGCTATTGCCACAATGTCAGATCAACACCACGGAAGCCTTAGGTGTGCATCCTGATTGGGTTGAAGCCATGGCATTTGCCTGGCTGGCTTATGCTTTTGACCAACAAATTCCTGGTAATGTGCCGGCGGTGACCGGAGCCAGCCAATCGCTGGTATTGGGCGTGCGTTACACGCCCTGAACGTGATCTGGTTATGAGTTGGATGCGGGCGCCATGCTGCTTACAGCTGCAGCAAACTGCGTGATCGCCTGTTGCCAGCCTTGTCCGAGTGTGTCCACCAACGCCGGATAACCCTCTTCCGGTTGTGGCAGCTGCAACTGAAAACTCTGGCTTTGCACTTTATCACCCTTCAGCAAATGAAAACGCCCGCTAACCAGCGCAATCCCCTGCTGCTGACCATGGAACTGCTCAACCTGCACTAACAACCGCATCGCATCGCTGCCAGGCTGTTGGCTTGTCACCCGATACGCTGGCAACGCCTGCTGCAAACCGTTGACTAACAATCGTTGTAATTGCTGGTCCAGCGCTTCCGCCCACTGATGCTGCGTCGTTTTGTGCAATTCGACGGCAGAAGTCTGCAAAATCAGCGCATTAGTATTGAGAAATGACGCAACCATTACAGGTTCAACATAAAGTACCTGCGCACTGGCAGCAGGTGGTGCCGTCACCATGGCGGTTTGAGGTAACTGATAGTACCGCAGCTCCACCGACGAACTGCAGGCGGCCAATAAGGTCAACGCGGTAATACCGCTCAGAAACAGTCCTGCTTTCATGGTTCATTTCCTTGTTCAGGTTCCGGATCTGCCGCCGGATCGGCGCTGATGATCAGCGCATTACTTTGTTGGTTCAGCGTCTGCACCACCGGCTGCAGGTCACGCAGCACTTTGTCCATCGCCTGCAAATTGCTGTTGATACGTTCATACACCGGCGAACCCGGGCTTAAACCAGCCAGCGTTTTACGTAAATCCGCCAGACTTTTATTCACTTCGGCAGGCAGCTGTTGGGTTGCATCTGCTTTAACCAACGCATCCAGGCTTTGTACCAGCTGCTGGCTTTGCTGCATCAGATCTTTGGTTGCATTGAGAGTGGCGGAACTATCTGCCAGTACTTGTTCCACCGGCAGATTGTTAATTTTATCCAGCGCCTGCAGCACTTTTTGTTCGATATGGCCAAGGCCACTTCGGCTGGTCGGCAGAATTTTATAACCGGCAAACTCAGGTAACGGTTCTGGCAGCAGCGGTGTTGCGACTACTGGCGGCGTTGTCGCCGGTTGTTCCACTACAACAGCCACAGTATCAGCCTCAGTTGCAGAGGGTGGATTTTCTGCAACAGGGCTGGCGGCGACAGTTACCGGCGCAGCCACTGCTTTGGTTTCCGCTCCACTTTGCTGATTTAAATCGATATACAAACCTCCAGTCAGCAGGTTACCGGTTTTCAGTACGGCGCGCAGGCCCAGACTCACCGCCTGATCCAGTTCTGCCTGCAGCTGTGGCAAAGTCAGATTGTCGTACAAACGGCCGGTTTCAATCCGGATCAGCACCGGGATGCCTTTATTAAATGCCACTTGCAGCGGGTTTTTCATGTTAAAGAAATAAGGCACCGAAGCGACAGTACCGACGCGCACGCCACGATATTCCACCGGCGCACCGGCAGTCAGGCCACGAATAGATTCGTCAAAAAACAGCAGGTACTCGAGATACTCGTTATAAAGACCATCCTGAATACTTTTGCGGTTCTCAAACAGCTGGAAATCGCTGTTATTGGCGGCCTTGTTGCCGGCCGGCCAGCCGTCGAGCACGTCAAAAGTCACACCGCCGCCAAGCAATGTCGCCATCGACGCCATTTCAATCCGTACGCCTTCTGCCGACATATCCAGCGCCATGCCGGACGATTTCCAGAAGCGGACGTTTTCAGTGACCAAAGCATCATAAGGCGCGCGGATAAACAGCTGATAACGCATATTGCGTTTTTGCATGTCGAACTCACTGCGCTCAACAGTACCGACATCATAACCGCGATATAAAATCGGGTCGCCGACTGCCAGCGCTGCGGCGTCGCTGCTGCTTAAGAAAATCCGCACACCCGGTGCATCCGGCGGCGCAATAGGCGGCGTTTCCAACAGTTCAAAGAAGTATTTGCCGCTGTCGCCTTTGCCGGGCTGCAATTCGATATAAGCGCCGGACAACAGCGTATTAAGACCGCTGACACCACCCCGGCCGATAGTGGGTTTGACCACCCAGAGCTGAGATTCGTCGTTCAGCAGATTTGCAGTGCCCGGATTCATCCGCGCTCTGATCACTACCTGTTTTAAATCCTGCGATAACTCGACCGACACCACCTTACCGACGTCGACGCTGCGGCTTTTGATCTGGGTTTTGCCGGAGATGATACCCTCAGCATTACTCGCCAGCAGAGTTACTGTTGGGCCCTGATTCTGAAAGGTGTGGTACAGCATCCAGCTGCCGATCAACACAGCAGCGACCGGCACTATCCAGATTGGCGACCATTGGCTGATTTTACGTACTGTGGCCTGTACCGGACTGTTTGTCACTTTGTAACTCCATTTCTGCAGGACTCGGGTCCCATAATAAGCGCGGATCAAAACTCATCGCCGCCAACATCGTCACTATCACCACGGCAGCAAATACAAAAGTCGCAGCGCCAGGATAAACACCAACCAGACTGTCGAAGCGCACCAGCGCAGCCAGAATAGCTACCACCAGCACATCGACCATCGACCAGCGGCCAATCCAGTCCACCACCGGATAAACCCAGGTGCCGTGTTTGCTGCGTTCACTCAATGGCAGCGTCGTCAGATAACATAACCAGAACATCACGACGATTTTGACAATAGGCACCACCACACTCGCCAGCAGCACCACAATCGCCACCGGATAAGCCCCGTCGGCCCACATCAGCAAAATCCCGCTGATAATGGTCGATTCGATGCTGTCGCCGAGCGACACGGTTTCCATCATCGTCAATAAATTCGCCGGAATATATAAAATGGTCGCAGTGACCAACAGCGCGATGGTCTTTTGTACACTAGCCGGAATGCGGGCCCGCACTTTGCTGCCACAGCGACTGCAGCGCGGCTCGGCCAGCGGGACTAAAGCAGTACAACACTGGCAGACTTTCAGTTGCTGGCTGAGCCCCGTGAAACCTGCCACAGCACCGGATACCGGCTGCGGCGCCGGTGCAATACGTGACCAGAGTTCGTGCCGGTCCACCACCTGAAAAGTGCGCAGGTGCAGCAGGCAAAAACCACAAAAAGCCCAAAAACTCATGCCGAGCGTCAGCTCAAAATGGGTCAGCAGCTTGACGAAACTAACCAATAAGCCCATCAGAAAAATATCGACCATGCTCCAGGGCTTCAGCGCATAAAGCAGACGTGCCACTTGAACTAAAGCCGGCAACTGGTAAAACATACCCAGTTTCAAATAGATAATGGCTATCATACAAAAGGCTGGAATAGCCTGAATAAAGAGCCAGACCAACACTGCAAGCCATGGATAATCTTCATCCAGTAACACAGCTGACGTATCGAGGAAGGTCATGTCACGATGGCTACCGGCCGCATCCATGCCAACAAATGGGAACAGATTGGTCAGCACCAGCATAAAAAGCGCGGATAACGCGTATAAAATCGGCCTCAGGGCAGATTCACGCTGCCGGGCATCCAGTTCATGACCACAGCGGCTGCAATGGGCTTCTTCGCCATCGGCCAATGCCGGCAGGTGTTGCAATAAATCGCAATAGCGGCAAAGCACCAGCTCCGCGGGCGCCGCTTGCGGCGACGCCGGAACTGGTGCCATTGATGAGTCTGACACCAGGCTGGCAGACACTGACTTCAAATCGCCTCTTCGTCTTCTTCGCCGGTACGGATGCGGATCACCCGCTCGACATCAAAGACAAAAATCTTGCCATCACCAATCCGGCCGGTCTGTGCCGTTTTCATGATAGCTTCAACGCAACGGTCGACCTGATCGTCGGCGACGACGATGTCTAATTTCACTTTTGGCAGGAAATCCACCATGTACTCAGCACCACGGTACAGTTCGGTGTGACCTTTCTGCCGGCCAAAGCCTTTGACTTCAGTCACTGTCATGCCAGTGACATTAATATCTGCCAACGCTTCGCGCACGTCATCGAGTTTAAAAGGTTTGATAATGGCTTCAATTTTTTTCATAACCCGCTTTACCTTTGTTTGCGCAGCGCTGAGGTGATCGGCACCCGGCGATCTTTGCCAAAATTACGTGGCGTAACTTTGGGGCCAATTGCCGATTGCCGGCGTTTATATTCATTAAAATCAATCAGATTGAGAACACGACGGACAGTGGCTTCAGCATAGCCCATCGCCACAATGTCGGACAGCGATTTGTCCTGTTCGACATAAGCTTCAATCATTGCATCCAAATCATCATAAGGCGGTAAGTTGTCCTGGTCGGTTTGGCCCGGTGCCAGCTCCGCCGACGGCGGCCGGTCGATGACGCGTTGTGGGATAACCGGCGAGATGGTATTGCGGTATTCCGCCAGGCGGTAAACCAGGGTTTTTGGGATGTCCTTAATCACGGCAAAACCGCCGCACATATCGCCATACAAGGTGCAATAACCGACAGCCACTTCGCTTTTATTGCCGGTGGTCAGTAAAATGCGGCCGGTTTTGTTCGACAGCGCCATTAACAGCACACCGCGCAAGCGCGCCTGCAAATTCTCTTCAGTGGTATCAGCTTTACGGCCGGCAAATAATGGCGTGAGCTGGGACATGTATGCGTCGTACATCGGTTCAATCGACACCACGTCAAACTCAATGCCCATGGTGCGGGCTTGTTCGGTGGCATCATCCACACTAATGCCTGAGGTATAACGAAACGGCAGCATCAGCGCCTGCACTTTGTCGGCGCCAATCGCATCGGCGGCAATGGCCAGCGTCAGCGCCGAATCAATGCCACCTGACAGGCCCAGCACAGCGCCTGGGAAACCATTTTGTTCGATGTAATCACGCGTCGCGACCACTAAAGCCTGATAAACCTCAGCTTCGACTGACTGCGCTGCTGGCCGGGCATGCTGATGCCCCACTTGCCAGCCTTGCTGTTGATGGCGTAATTGGGCGGAATAAATGCCGCTTGCAAAAGCCGGTGCCGCCAGCGCGATTTCACCTTGTGGGCAAACAATCAACGAACTGCCATCAAACACCAGCTCGTCCTGGCCTTGCATCTGATTGACGTAAACAAAACCAAGCAGCAATCGTTTGGCGAGTGTGGTAAGCAGGTGCTCACGCTGCGCTTTTTTGCCGATTTCATAAGGAGATGCGTTTAATACCAGCGCCCAGTCAGCACCGGCGGCTTTGGCTGCCGCGGCCGGTTCGCCGTGCCAGACGTCTTCACAAATCAGCACAGCAAATTTTTGCTGGTTCAATTCAAACACAAAAGTGTCGCTGCCTGGCGTGAAATAACGCTGCTCGTCGAAGACACCGTAATTCGGCAAGCATTGCTTGAAATAACGGCCAATCAGCTGGCCGCTGCGGATGACAGAAGCAGCGTTATATAATTTGCCATCTTGTTGCCAGGGATGACCAATTAACAGGGTGTATGGCAGTTTTGCGGCAGTGATCTGTGCCAGTGCAGCGTCAACATACTGCTGTAAATCAGCGCGGAACAATAAATCTTCCGGTGGATAACCGGTCAGCGTCAGCTCGGGAAAAATCACTAAATCGGTGCCAGCTTCGGCGGCGAACTGCAGGATTTTGTCACAGTTTTGCTGCACAGCACCGACGCTGAAACGCTGCTGGATCAAACTGACGGAAATGGAATGCGACATATCAGGGTGCCTGTACAACAACTTGGGCGCTATGGTAGCGATTTTTCGCTGTTTTCTCAAACCACTGTGGGTCTGGATTGCCGGAATAACCGGAAAATCCGCGAGCGCTAACCGACTTGCAAGCCTGCAGCTTGACGACTAAGGTAAACGAGTGTCTTCACGGAACCGAAACACAGGAACATGCCATGGAACTGCCACAATCAAGTCCTATTCCAGCGTCCGTAACCTCATCCGTAACTGGCGGATTTTCATTAACAGAACTGCTGGTCTGTCTGGCGATTTTCGCTGTGATGTCGCTGTTGGCTGTGCCAAGCCTCGCCGAGCTGTTTGCCCGGCAACAAGCAGAAAGTTTTATGCAACAATTTCGCCAGCAGCTCAGCTACGCCAGAGTGCAAGCGGTGAGCCTGGGGAGTATCGTCACAGTCTGTCCCCGTCAACTGAAGCAATGTGACGGACGCTGGAGCGAGACGCCGGTGCAAATTTTTGATGCATCGCCTGGGAGTGCGGTGCTGAAACAAATCGATGCTTTAAAGCCCAACCACCGCCTGTATTACAACAGGGAACTGCTGGAGTTTCGTGCCGACGGCAGTCTGAATGCGCTGCAAAATGGCACTTTTATATACTGTGTCGTGCAATATCGCTGGCACGCCAGCCTGAGTGTCAGTCAGAGCGGACGCAGCCAGCTGCAATGGCATGAACTGCCATGCCCGTATTAAAAATGCCAGCAATCGGCGGTCGGGCTGCTGAACTTCTGGCCGGTCTG
The DNA here is from genome assembly GCF_000711985.1 of Rheinheimera texasensis DSM 17496. GTDB lineage: Bacteria > Pseudomonadota > Gammaproteobacteria > Enterobacterales > Alteromonadaceae > Pararheinheimera > Pararheinheimera texasensis. The sequence goes on along the minus strand of NZ_JONU01000008.1, from coordinate 495,154 downwards.
GTCCAGCCGAAACCACTGACAAGCCGAATCTTTACGTTGTGGCCCAACCGCTTCGGCCTGTAAAAGAAAGCCTTGTGCAGAAGCCACAGCCGAAATCTTATAGCGCCCGCTGGCTGTAAGATAGCTGTCGTCCGGTGCTGCCAGAGATGACAATGCGGCCGTGTAGTGCTGCTGCTCCAGATAAAATTGCTGCTGTAATACGGCAAGACGCAAGAGTTCCTGTGTGGCCTCAAAGCGATAGCTGTTGAGTACCTGCTGCTGATAGCCGGGCACTATCATCGCCAGCAAAATACCAAACAGCGCCACCACCACCATCATTTCTACCAGAACAAAAGCGCGAGCTGCTGTTTTCATCAGTACACCTGCTCACGCCGAAACACGGCGATAGTCTGCTGGCCCTGTAAATGCTGCGGAGTTAACTGCTCAGTACAGTTCGGACAGGCCGGGCTTAACGTCATCAGTTGGGGAACAACCGGCACCGCACCTGACCACAACTGCAGTTGTTGTGCCGACTGCACCATCCGCAGTGGCGCCTGCAGTGGTTGCGCCAAACGAAGTACTGGCTCGTCGTAGGCTGCAGCGCCGCTATAGAGCTGTAGTGCCAGAATTTGATCGTAAGCCGCATCGTCAGCACAACCGCTCTCCGCTTTGAGCGGCAGATAGAGGACACCTGCCAGTACTTTGGCACGACTGAGCGGCGCATCAGCAAGTTCGGTGTACCAACCAGCTTTAGTTAAATCTGGAGCCATTGCCACATCAGCAAAGCTCAGAGGTTGTTCGGTATTTATGTCGCGCCGCAACACCAACAGCCGGTAATCAGCGCCTGAACGCGCCAGGATCACAAAAACTTCACCTTCGTGCCAGCCGGCCGTGGTCTGCCAGCGCGCAGCAAAACGCTGCAAACTGCCGCTGAAATCCCAGCCACTGCTGTGTAAATCTGCGACCAGACTCGCCTGCCAGCCACTACCAGCCTGCCAGGCAAATTGCCACAATACGCCTTGTTGGCTGAGCAGATAGAGCCGTTCGGCCAGTCCGTCCTGATCCGGATCCTCCGCCAGCGGCAGCAGCGAAAACACCCCGGCCGTCGCCGGCAATGACAATTGGCGCGGCAAGCCGTTGTCAGCAGCAAATAATCGAACTGGCACCTGCGCATCTCCCGGCAGCAACAGCCATTCACTGGCAGGCTCGTCAGCCAGCCGCTTCGGAATCAATTGATCTGACAGCCAGGGCGCAGCCGCCGGCTGATAACTCACCGTCCACTCGGGGAGCCACTGCAGCGGGGCCAGGGTTAACCGCGCTGAGCGGACCACAGCCGCAGCTTCATCCTGCCAGTACAACCGCAATGCTGGCACGCCGCGACGGTCCCCCGCCGGCAGGACACCCCAAAATGCTGCCTGTCGCGACGTTGCATTTGCAGTAGTCCCACTCAGCGGAATGAGTTGCAAAGGCGCAGCCCCATCCGCGTGGAAACTAAAATGTCGGTCCTGATACGCAGCGCGGTGATATTGCGGATGTCCACTGAACGGGAAGCTCAGATACGATGTTGCATGACCGGCAGCGCAGCCCGTCTGCAAAGTCGTCGCTGACCGCAACTGTAAAGTTCCGGCAGCTGTCTCCTGCCAGGCCTCAGCCCACGCGGCAGTGGCAGCGACGCTGCCAAAAGCTACCGCTAACATCAGACACTTTTTCATAATTCCCCTCCATGGGTTTGTGGGTCAATCTGCCAGGTCACGACGACACCGGCATCACTATCGACTGTGAGATCCTTGTTGGCTGCACGCCTGAGCTGGCAACTTTGCCAGTCAGACGGCCACAGATTAAATTGTGGCGGGCACGGCACCAGCTGTTGCTCCGGCGCATTCCCGGCTGTTATTTGTGGTAGCAGTAACGTTGCCGGCCTTTGCTTTTGCCACAACAAGGCCTGATTAAACTGCGCACTGAGCGCAGTCAGAGTCAAAGCGGCCAGCGCCAGCGCGCTGCACAGCAAGCCAAATAACAAACACATCACCAGCACAAATCCTTTTGTACACATAGAGCGACTCCTGATTGCGGTTATGGAAGTGATACAGAACTGCTGATAAGTAATCGCCGGTAAGGATCGCCCGGTGCCTGAAAACGCCGTTGTCCCAGCTGATATTGCTGTTGATTGCGATAACCGGGCTCTGCTTGCAGCGCACGCAGCAACACAAAATAACGCACCTGACTGATGAGACGAGGCTGACGCCAATGCGCTGCGGTCATCTGAGCCGCCGGCAAAAACTGTTCGGCATAACCATCGCCGTCGGCATCCAGGCCCAGTTCAAATACCAACAGCTCTACTCCGTCCAGCACTGCATGAGTATCCACCACAAAATTACCCTGCGCGTTGCGGATCAACCGCTTGCGCATCAGTACCGGAATGCCCACTCCGGCAAGGGTCTGTCCCGCGACATAATACAATTCATGCACATAAGGCCAGTACCAGGCTTGCGCGTCTAAGCCGGCATCGTTGCTACTGACAAATCGCCCCTGCCAGCCAGTTTGTTGCAGATATGCCCGGTTGTTACGCAGGTCTGCCAGCACCAAAGGGTCACCGGCCAGATGTTTAAGCTGAATAAAATCGGATTGTTTACTGGCATTGGTCAGGCAAAACGGCGTGAGGGCACTGCCGACAGTACCGGCGAAAAATGGTAACCATTGCCTGCTATTGGTTGGGAAACTGCCACTATCGGGCGCCGCACTGGGGCAATCGCCGGACACCGGCACTGCTGGAGGTAACAACTGTGTATGTTGTAAGCCAGCCCAAAATTTACTGTTACTCAGTTCGCGCTGCAACAAAGCGTGCAGTTGCACAGACGTCTGTTGCAGCAACGTCAGCTGGCTGTGCTGGCGAAACGCCTGCCACTGTATAACCAGTGCACTGCTGAACATGAGCAACAACAATGCTGATAACAACAAAACGACCATTTGCTGGACCAACAAAAAGCCTTGTTGCAGTGAAAAGTACCGGCTCATTCGGACAGCTCCAGCATCGCCTGGCGGCGACCACTGCCACCGCCGCAACGAATCAGCGGATCTGCAGCAGGTACCACGGCACTTTTCCAGCTCAGTATCAGGCGACGCTTACCAGCAACGCCGTCAGTACAGAGTTCGGGTTCCCGGAGTTGCTGTCCCGGTCCTTGCGTCAACATAGCCACCGCGGACTGCAAATGCTGTAAGGTTAAGGCGTCACAGGTTGGGCAGGCAGCAAGGGCTGCCGCCACCGATTGACCGGGTATAAAGCGGCTACTATCGGTACTATTGCTGATATCAATTAACAGATGCATGGCTGTCATCTGTTCGAGGCTGACTTGAAAACTACGGCGGGCAAACCACTGGCAACTGAGCGCTGATAACAACAGCAAGCAACTCAGCGCTAATGCCAATAGGGTTTCCAGTAAACTGAATCCTTTCGTAAACACAGGTATATCCTTACACCTGAAATTTACATTTAATTTAACTTAAATTTTCAAATATGCCACTAACCAAAGCATTTTTTGATCTGGTCGGCGGTGCTGAGCCCTGCAGCGCTGCGCACACCAGCCTGATTGATGGTCAAAGTACCGCAGGTTGTATCACCACTTTGTGCGCCTTTTGGTGCCGCAGAAATCGTGTAAGTCTGTGCAGCAACCGACAGAGTGAAGGTATAAGTGGCATCTAATGTCTGCTGACATGTTGTAGCCGGCAGCGCGGTCGCAACGCCGTTATTGAGGTTATAAACCATACTGCTGGTATAAACCCGTTCCATAAACTGAGACATCTCGACCAGACAAGCACCGGCCACGGCCCTGCGATTACCATTCAGATAATTCTGATAAGAAGGCACCGCAATGGCGAGCAGAATGCCCGCCACCGCCACTGCCACCATCAGTTCCATCAGACTAAAACCCCGTTGTTTTGACTGCATATTTCACCTGTTAATTCGTCAGTTCACGCCAGGACTGCATGCCGACATTGCGCGTCGGATCTATAGCCCTTGATTCAATACAACCGCCTTCACAGTTATTAAAGCTCTTGATCAGCTCACCAACCTTTGCCAGACGGGTCACCGAGTTCAGACTGCTGACTTTGATACCACTGACCACAGTCGGGTTACCGGCCACGCTGACTTTATCGTCTTCATCAAATTCATTGTTGTCATCAATATCAAAAAAGGTCTTTTTCAGCCGGCCACCGGTGTAAGGTGACACGACCATCAGATAACCGGAACCGCTGGGGTTACAGACGTTAGTATCCGGGATCGTCGTGTTCATCACCAGTTCCGGACCGACCATCAGCGGCATATCAACAATCCGTTCGCGGGTGTCGATCAAATCCATGTACCAGCCTTTTTTGCCGGGTGTCAAACTGCTCACTTCAGTCACCACCCGCTGATCGCCGACATTGGTCATAGTCCGGCTGTCCAGCTCAGTGCGGCCACTGATAGTCGCACCGTCGATCAGACCATACCAGGTCTGCTGGTCATTATTGCTGGGGTCGTTCACGTTCAGATAACGGCCGGTACCAAAGAACAACCAGACTTTTCCGGTCGTTGGCTCAACGCTGGACAGGACCCCGCCAGTGATCATCTGCCGGGTGCCACTGCCATTTTTGGCCTGAAACAGCGGTTGGCCGCTATAGGCTATATTCCATGCAGAGCTGGATGATGATGAAAGATCAAACTTCCATACATAACCATGCATGTCGCCGCCATAAACCCAATCCGTATTTCCGTCCGCATCAACATCCAGCAAATTGACCTCAGCCATACCATTTGGATCGCTGGATGAGCCTTTACCAGTCGCCAGTTGCTTCACAATATTACCTGACAACAGATCAATCACCAGCAAACCGGATTGGTCGGTCGAGTTGTTATAGCCATAACCAGCAACAATCACCCATTGCCCAGACTCAGTTCTTGTCACTTGTGGCGTGCCAAGATATGCACCCAACTCACTGAATGATTTGTCCCACATAATATTGCCAGGCGTGACACTGTCGGGTTCTGTGACATCAATCACAAACAGGCTATTGCCACCACGTCCCTGCGAACCGATTAACAAACTTCTCCAGCCCATGCTGCCGACATAAACATCTGCAACAATCGGAGAGCCATCGACTGAAAACTTATGGCTGTAATTAGGCTCTGAGTACTTTTTCAGCACATTAACGGTATCCGATGGCAATGGTGCCATCACCGCTTTTGGAATATATGCAAAAACCTCAACCCCGGTGTTCGCATTAAATCCATGCAACATACCGTCGTTTGAACCAACATACAGCATAGGCGTGCGTGATTTCGCCGGTCCTTCAATAAAACTGCGGTAAGAAGAAGCGCCAGTCCAGTTGTATCTGTGATAACTCAGGTCATAAGGCGCTTCCACCAGTTCTGGCGAAGAGTTCACCAAATCGCCGAGGATTTTTCCACGATTACGGTAAATCCCCCCCGGATTGCGTTTTTCCAGCGTGGTGTCGCCGCGAATATAATCCAGTACTGTGCTGACATTACTCAGTGCTGTTTTTTCCGCTGTTGATAAATTGCTCCAGTTAAAGTTTTTTGCCGCGCCAGAATCAGCACCATACATTATTTTTCTGCTGGCATGCTCCGGCAACACATCACTGGCTTTCCAGATAGGTGTAGTGGTGTCATCGGTATCGTAAGCCCACAGGTCGCCGCTCCATTCGCCGGCAACATAACGCGCCTGATACAGATTTGACTCTGATTGCAGCGAGTTAATGGCCGTCGCTGCAATATTCGAGGAGGTCCCAATCCGTTCAGCAATAGCGCTCAGGGTGTCCGCTAAACCCTGCGAAAATGCCACCGGATCGCTTGCTGCGAAAAAGCCACCGCGACCATTTACCGAAGCATGTAATAAGTCATCGATTTTGCCCGGATCTGTGCTGGTGCTCGGCCAGTTAATGGTGGCACCGCTACTGATGGCATTAAAAGCGGTTGTCGGATTGATTGAGCCCTGCACGCCAAAACCAACGCCAAAAGTGACCATATGTTGCCAGAATGCCGGATTAGCGGCCGAAGTTGGCACGGTATTTTCCATTTTTTTCGAAGCAGACCAGCTGGCATCGGCATCATTTTTCCAATAGTTCATCGCGATATCAGCCAAAGTGTCTTTGGTATTGAATGCAAATGGACTCTGCGGCGCGTAGGTATAAGTTTTACCTTTTGGCCCGGTGATGGTCGTACCGGCACTGTTGTCGTGTTCACCACCCTGGGCACTGTCATTGTAATAACCATCGGTCATCAGGATGGTAAAGCTCTGACGGCATTCCAGCAGCGCCGATGAGGAATTTGCCGGATCAACCCGCCATGGCTCCTCAGTTCTGTAATAGTTACCGGCGCTGATTAATGCGCTGCGTAGCGGCGTCCCGCCAGAATCTGGCGGCAAGGTATACAACCAGTTAAAAAATGCAGTTCTGTTAGTACCACTGAACTGTTTGACGCCGACCCTAGACGACATCTCGTTAATAGAACCATAACCAACCCGCATCGCAGTGCCTTGCTGGTGGAAGGCGCTACCAATGCCTGATTTCGCAGCCAACAAACGGGTACGATGATACGAGAACCAATTGGCAAAATTTTGTTGTTTCGCAGTGGTATTGAGATATTCAATGTTATAGCAGGAGTCACTGTAAACGCTATTTATGCAACCAACCGTATATTTGTAAAAAAAAGCCGGCCCCGCTACCCCATCCGGGCTCACTGCAAAAACGGTCTTGGCACCTGTGCCTATACTGCCTGCAGCCATAATTGCCCGATATTCACTACTCAAATTGACTGATGCGGAAGTACTGACGTATCCATCGATTTTTGCCGCTGTAAAAGAGGCAGGTCCAAAGGTGGTTCCATCCGCTTTGGTCGGCACCGGATAAGTCACATCTGGGTTGTAATACAGTTTATTCAGATGCGGAGAGGCCAGATACTCACGACCCGTCATATCGTAGTAACACATGCTGAGGCCGGCATAAGTTTTTTTTGAGCAAGAATCGTTGACACTGGCATTGTCTTCCAAATTCTCAGGCATCATGCCCTGCAACATCGACCCCGAATCATCAATCACGAAGAAAATATTCGGGTCCACTGTCGAGCCTGTTTCCAGCGGTGCAGAGGCGATATCGATAGCGGCCTGGACAGTTCCGCTGGCCAGCAAAGCACCACAAAGGGCCGATTGCCAATGCCAAGTTTTCTTTGCCATCATCCTTCTCCTGTCGACTAGGACATGTTGACGTGCAGTTAAATCCGCCAGACCACCTGCACCACGACTGCGGCCCGGCCATTTACTGGCTGGTTGCGCACTGTGATACGGTAGGTCTGACGTTCACACAATGGATTTTCTTTCGGTTTACAGGTCGGGTCCTGCCGGCTGGTCCAGAATCCCATATTTTCGACCAAAAACTGGCCGCTATAGCTGACACCGTTTACCACCACAGCAACCGTGCCGGCGTTGGCCCAAACCAGAGGATTGTTCCAGCGGTCGGCAGTCCCCTGCACCGGCACCGGGATAGGCGCACTGAACCATGCGCTGCCGGCTGCAGGCGGTAATAAAGTACTGACCTGACGTAATGTGGCGTCAGCCACTTGCTTCGCCACTTCGCGGTCGTTCAGATTGGATGCCATCTTTTCCTGCAAAGTGGTGCCACGCATGGCGCTGACTGCCAGCAGGGTGATAGCCACCAGCATCAGTAAACTCAGGACTAAGGCGATTCCGCGTTGTTGATTCTGCTGCATAGTGCTGGCCTCAGTGATTGCGCAGGTTAATAACCTGAGTGAAAGTCCGAAGCCCGGCAGCCACCGGCATTTTGGCATCGTTGGTCAGGGTCAGCGTCGCGCGCAGCGCCACGACCTGCTCCCAATCTGCCACTGCATTAGCATTGACATAGTTGGCTGCGCCACGGGACAAATACTGGATCTGCAGATTATCGACGCCGGGCAGGATCTCCTCGGTGCGCATTTGTCCGGCTACAAGTGCAACCCGGTACAATGAATTGCCATCGCTGTTCGTACCAACAAACCAGCCAACTGTTTCCAGCGGCATCACAGTGCCGGCATCAGACGACAAACTCTGCGGGAAATTCGCGCCATTGGCACCAAAACCAAAATTCAGCGAGGCATTACCTGGCGCGCCCGCCCCAACCGCATGGCTGATGTTATTGCCGGCAATTGCAGTGACCTGAAAAATCACCGCCATTTTTGAATCGCAGGCCATCACGATGTCGTTCGCGACTATGCCCGCGACATTTTGATTGATCACCATCGGCGGATTACCCACCACATTGTGCGAGACAATCGACGCGCTGGTGCCGCGGCCATACATCAGCTGCACGCCATCCGCCCCCGCGAGCGGCAGGATGCCGGCCCCGGCAAATTGCGGTACAGCGCCCTGCTCGTGACCACGGATACCTGCGGTCCAAATCGCCCACCAGGCCAATGGCGGATTTAACACGTTGACCACCCGTTGTTGGATCATATTGGCGCAACCGGAAAAGCCGGCGTGCATCGCGTCCCGGCTTAATAACTGAAAGCCAATTTGACTGGCTTGCTGCGACGACATTAAGCGTTGCTGTACTTGTCCGGTGCGAATATTTGATACATAGACGCCAACTACACCGGCCACCAGAAAACTGCCCAGTACCAGCGCTATCATCAGTTCGGTCAGAGTAAAGCCCTGTTGTTTCTGAGGTTTCTGCATCCGCATCATTAAATCCTTACCTGCTGGCGCAGACTCATAGTGCTTAAACCGCCCAACGCCCGTGAGTCATCCCAGCTCACCGTGATGGTGTAAATGCGATTGGCCGCATCATAACTGACTTCCCCGCAGCTGGTGCCGGCAGTACCGAAGGCGAGCAAAATTTCTGCGATCCACTGACCACGTTCTACATTCTGAATTGAACCGGTAGCACTGATGCTGCTACAGGTTTTCGCCAGCGCAAAAGCTCCGGTTGCCGCAATGGCATTGTTAGCGCGGATCCGTTCAGCCATACTGCCGGTCAGCATCACCGCCATAGTGCGCTGATGCGCACTTTGACTGTTTTTTAAATTGGTGGTCTGTAAACCGGCCACACCTAACAGGCCTATCGCCAGGACCAGCACTGCGATCAGCGTTTCGAGCAACGAAATACCGCGCTGACTATGCAAAGTATTCATAGACAGCTCCCGTTGGTATCTGAAGTGATTTGTTGCAGGCGGCCGCCGGAATTAAACTGCACCTGATATTGGTTCGGCTTTAAAGATGCATCAGCGATACACAGATTGATGCTGTCACTGAGCGGCGTGTTATTGCCGAACACCCGGATCAGGCCTTGCGAATTAAAGCGCAGCGCGTGCTGCGAGCTGGCAAGCACTGTACCGGAGCCGACTTTGATTGCGCTGTCGGAAAACTGGTTGGCCCGCAATACCGGACCGGTTTCGGAGCCGATAGCGGCAGCAGCGGGGATCACTAACCAGCCCTTCCAGCCGGATGATGGCGGCGCGGAACAGACCAGACTGTCGGTACTGTGACAAAACAACACATTTTGATTGAGGCGGATCGCTTCAGAGCGGGCGAACATCAAAGCGTTTTGGATCTCCCGGCTTTGCGATTCAAGCTTACTGCTGCCGCTGAAAGAACTAAACCCGGGGCCAGCGATGACGATGCCAATGGTAAGAACGACCAGGGCCACCATCAATTCAATAAGAGTTACCCCTTGTTGCAGCCGTAACGACTTCATCATCTGAATCCTGTCCCAAACCTTAAAGCAACCACATAGTGCCAAGATTGCCGCATCCCGCGGAAAAAATCGAACCGTATATCGGGAAAAATGTACCGTTAGTCAGAGAAAAACCACAGAACGGAGTGTTAAGAGGATTGCAGCAATGCTTTGACTTGCGCCAGTTCACGCCGGCTGATCTCCGGTTGGTCCGGACAATCACGTAACAGGATCAAATGCTGGCCATCTGCACCGCGGCTCACCCCACAGACCCGCTCCACCAGCACCAGCGTATGACGATGAATGCGCAGCAGTTGGTCCGGATATTTTTCCTGTAGTTGCTTCAGACTGGTTTCAGTCAATGCTTCGCCGCCCTGGTACACCAGACGCACATATTTGTCTTCTGCCTGCAAATAAAACAGTTCGCTGAGCAAAATGCTGCGCTGCTCCAGGCCAATGCGGAAGCTCAGCCGCGGCGCACTGGCTTTTTGTTTTTCCAGATGCACACGAGTACTAACGCCTGACCGTTGCAGGCATTGCTGCAAAGCCTCAAGCCCGACGGGTTTGAGCAGATAACCGGCCGGGGCCACCTGATAAGCAGCCAGTGCATGTTGCGGGTGTGCGGTGACAAAAATCACCGCCGGCGGTGGCTGATTGTTGCCAAGTTCTGCCGCCACACTGAGTCCGTCGGCGCCTGGCATTTCAATATCCAGCAACACCAAATCCGGGTTCAGTTCGCTACACAGCTGAAGCGCCTGCTGCCCATTCTCAGCCTCAGCCACCACCTGATAACCACCAAGCTGCGTCAATAAACGATTCAGCCGACTGCGGGCCAGGGGTTCATCGTCAACGATGAGTACGCGCATCTACGCCCTCCTCTGCCAACGGCAACGTCAGTTTTAAACCATAACTGTCTTCGCTCATCACCGCCACAAGCCGGGCTTTATCGCCATACATCAGCTCCAGCCGGCGGCGGATATTGCCGAGCGCAATACCATTGCCACCGGAATGGGGCAGATTCTGCCCGCGTGGGTTCTCAATCTGCAAACTGACCGCGTCATTACCCAACGTCAGCAGCAGCCGGATCAACCCCGGTTCAGAGCGGGTTTCAATGCCGTGCCGCACAGCATTTTCCAGTAACGGCTGTAATGTCAGACAAGGGATCTTGATTTGCGGTAACTGCGTTGGCACCTGCCAATCCAGCTGCAAGCGGTGTTGTAGCCTTAGCTGTTCCAGCGCCAGATAACGCCGGGCCAGCAGCAGATCCTCTTCCAGCGTCACCGCAGTATCAGAATGCAGCGCCGCCCGGAACAAACTGGCCAAATCCAGCAAAGCCTGTTCGGCCAGGTCGGGCTGGCTATGGGTCAGCTCCGCAGCAGTGTTGAGGCTATTAAACAAAAAGTGCGGCCGGATCCTGGCTTGCAATGCATCCAGTTCAGCCCGCGCCTGCGCATCGAGGCGTAGCCGTTGTTGCACATACAAAGTACCGAGCTGAATGCCGATGACGCCAACCAACAGACTCATGAACAACACTTGCAGTAAAAAACTGTGATAAGCACCGGCGCCCGGCCAGCCCGCGCTTTGTAAGAACTGATGGGCAAAAGTGCCAACAACCAGACTGATCAGCAATAGCAACAGCAGGAAAAACCAGGCCAGAGCCGGCGGGCTGAACTGCCGCCAATATCGTTGAAACACACAAAGCAGTGCCAGTAACGGCAACGTTACCCAATGCACAAATAAAGACATGAGGCCAAGCCGCGACCAGAATTCCGAGGTCACGCCCGGCACCAGCGCCAGCAATATCGCCAACGCCTGGGCCAGAATGATGATACGCAGCACTGTGCCACTGCGGCAAAACTCCGGCAGTAATTGTTCTACCGGCATACGGGGTGCAGCAGCATTGCGCTGCAGCTGAGCAACGCGCTGCGAATAAGCACCGCGCTGCCGGCGGCTCACTCAGCGCAGCTCCGCCGGGACGGCAAACACGACGTGTTCTTCCCGGCCCGGGTGTTCAATGACTTGTTTTCCACCCCATGCCGTCAGCTGCTCTACCACTTGCTTCACCAGCACTTCTGGCGCAGACGCGCCTGCAGTCACGCCGACTGCCTGAACATCCTTCAGCCAGTCCTGCTGAATATCTGCAGCAGTATCAATCAGATAAGCACAGCAGCCCATTTTTTCCGCCAATTCACGCAACCGGTTGGAATTACTGGAGTTTTTCGCACCAACCACCAACAACAACTGCACTTTAGCGGCCAGTTCACGCACGGCGTCCTGACGGTTCTGGGTGGCGTAACAAATATCGTCTTTGCGCGGGCCTTCGATATCGGGGAATTTCTGCCGCAGCGCGTCAATCACATCAGCGGTATCATCGACTGACAAGGTGGTTTGGCTGGAGAAACACAGCTCAGCCGGGTTTTTCACCTGCAGCTTTTCCACATCTTCTACCGATTCCACCAGATAAATGCCGCCTTCCGGGTTATCGTATTGGCCCATAGTGCCTTCGACTTCCGGGTGACCGGCGTGGCCAATCAGAATACATTCCACGCCCTTGCGGCTGGCGCGGGTGACTTCCATATGCACTTTAGTGACCAGCGGGCAGGTTGCATCAAACACTTTTAAGCCGCGTTGACGGGCGTTCTCACGCACCGCCTGAGATACGCCGTGGGCCGAGAAAATCACAATATTGCCATCCGGCACTTCATCCAGCTCATCAACAAACACCGCACCGCTGCGACGCAGGCCGTCCACGACAAACTTGTTGTGCACCACTTCATGACGCACATAAATCGGCGGCTCGTACAGTTCCAATGCGCGTGAGACGATACTGATAGCCCGGTCGACACCGGCACAAAAGCCGCGTGGATTGGCGAGAAAAATATCCATAATTAGTTGATAACCTCAACAATTTCGACGTTAAAGGTCAGAGTCTGCCCGGCCAGCGGATGATTAAAATCGATAGTGACCGAATCACCGACCACTTCGCGCACCAGCCCCGGCAACTCGGAACCATCCGGCATGGCAAAACCGATGATCATGCCAACCTGCGCCGGCGCATCCAGCGAAAATTTACTACGGTCGACATAATAAATATTGTCCGGGTTCGGCATGCCATAAGCGTCTTGCGGCGCCAGCGTAAAAGTTTTTTTGTCGCCGGCCTGTAAACCGGTTAATTCCGCTTCAAAAGCTGGTGACAAAGAGCCATCGCCCATCTGCAGCTTCGCCGGCTTGTTATGGACCCGGGTACTTTCCGCGGCACTGCCGTCGGCTAGTTTGATATCAAAATGAAAAATGACGGTACTGCCTGCCCCAATCATCCGTTTGTCCTCGTTTGTGCGGGTTCTTCATCGGACGTAAAACTGTCCCAAATCAGTAAACCGGCACCAATCGTAATGGCACAATCGGCGATGTTAAATACCGGATAATGCCACTGCTGGTAATAGACATGAAGAAAATCAACTACATAACCATAAAGGCTGCGGTCGATTAAATTCCCGATGGCGCCTGCAATAATCAGCACCAGCGCCAGGCTCAGTTTCAGCTGCGAGCGCTGCAGCCGGCTTAACCAAACGCTTAATACGCAAGTGACCACAATTGCGATCGCTGTAAACAACCAGCGTTGCCAGCCACCGGCGTCACCTAAAAACGAAAAGGCCGCGCCGTAATTACGCGCATAGGTGAAATTAAACACCGGCAATAGCTGAATCGACTCGCCCAGCTCGAAGTTTTGCAATACCCAAATTTTGCTGAGCTGGTCAGCGACCAGCACCAACAGCGCTATCCACCAGAAGCGCCAGCCTGTGTCGTTCAGTAACCGCATCAGGCAAAAGTCCTGTGTTCGCCGGCGCCTTCGACATTGTCGACACAACGCAGACAAATCAGCGGATGCGCCGGGTTGGCGCCAACATCGTGGCGGTGATGCCAGCAGCGGTCACACTTGGCCGCTGTTGACGTCACCACTTGTACTGCCAGGCCAGCTATGCCGGTTGCGACTGCATCTGCAGGCGCAGCTTTCACTTCAACAGCGGCAGTTGATGTCATCAGTACAAACCGCAGTTCATCGCCGAGTTGCTGCAATTGTGAACCGAGCTCACCTTCGGCGTACAGTGTGACTTCCGCCTGTAAAGATGCACCGATGTTGCCGTCTTTACGCGCCACTTCGATGACTCTATTCACTTCATCACGCACCGCCAGCAGTTGACGCCAGAACGCATCAGATACTTTGCCGTTTGGTACTTCAGCAAGACCTGTGTACCAGACACCGGTGAAGACAAACGGCTCAGCGCGGGCTGGTAAAGCTTCCCAAATTTCCTGCGCGGTGAAGCTCATAATAGGCGCCATCCAGCGCACCATGGCTTCAATGATGTGATACAGCGCAGTCTGACAAGAACGGCGCGCCAGACCGTCGGTTTTGGCGGTGTATTGGCGATCTTTAATCACGTCTAAGTAGAAACTGCCCAGTTCGACAGTACAGAAATTCATCAGCTTTTGGCTGACCAGATGGAACTGATAATCCAGATAATCCGCTTCGATTTCTTTTTGCAGTTCAGCTGCACGCTGTACCATCCACAGGTCCAGTTCAACCAGTTCGTTTAGCGGCACTAAATCAGTGGCCGGATTAAAACCATTCAGGTTGGCCAGAATAAAGCGTGCGGTATTGCGGATACGGCGGTATTTGTCGGCAGCACGGTTTAAAATTTCATCCGACACTGTCATTTCTGAGGTGTAGTCGGTGGTCGCTACCCACAAACGCAGAATATCAGCACCGAGTTTATTCATCACATCCTGCGGTGACACCACGTTGCCGAGCGATTTTGACATTTTGCGGCCTTCACCATCGACAGTGAAACCATGGGTCAACACTTGTTTGTATGGCGCATGGCCTTTGATGGCGACACCGGTCATCAGGGACGACATAAACCAACCGCGGTGCTGATCTGAACCTTCCAGATACATGTCGGCTTGCGTTGCGCCGCCAAATTCAGGCCGAGGATCAATCACACAGGCATGGGTCACGCCGGAGTCAAACCAGACGTCCAGCGTGTCGGTCACTTTGACGTAATCAGCAGCTTCAGCACCTAACAGTTCTGCCGCGTCCAAATCAAACCAGGCCTGAATACCGGCTTGCTCCACTTTGGCTGCGACCTGTTCCATCAACGCTTTGGTGTTTGGATGCAATGCGCCAGTATCTTTATGCACAAAGAGCGCAATAGGCACGCCCCAGGTACGCTGGCGTGAAATACACCAATCCGGCCGGCCTGCGACCATGTTTTCAATACGCTGCTGACCCCAATCCGGGATCCAGCGGGTATTGTCGATTTCCGTTAATGAGGTTGAGCGCAGCTTGGCCTGATCCATGCTGACAAACCACTGTGGCGTCGCACGGAAAATAATTGGCGTTTTATGGCGCCAGCAATGTGGGTAGCTGTGTTTGTAGGCTTTATGTACCAGCAGTGCGCCAACTTCTTTTAACGCTTCAACCACAGAATCGTTGGCTTTAAATACATGCTGACCGGCAAACATTGGCGTGTCTGGCAGATAAACCCCATTGCCTCCCACCGGATTCGCCACTTCCAGGCCATATTTCAGGCCAACCACAAAATCTTCCTGACCATGACCTGGTGCCGTGTGCACAGCACCGGTACCTGAATCTGTCGTGACGTGGTCACCCAGTACCACAGGCACAGTGAAGTCGTATAACGGATGCTTGAGCTGCACCAGCTCCAGCGCTTCGCCTTTGGCAAAACCCAGCGCATGGTATTTTTCAATACCGGCGCGTGCCATCACGTCTTTAACTAAATCAGTGGCCAAAATCAAACGCTCAGCGCCATTCGGGCCTTCTTCCACCTGCACCAGGCTGTAGCTAAGTGCCGCATTGAGTGCCACAGCGCGGTTGGCTGGGATAGTCCACGGCGTGGTGGTCCAGATCACAATCGAGATTGTGCCTGTGCCGGCATGGCCAGCCGGATGGTCGAATTTGTCGGCAACTGCTTCGTCAACCACGCGGAAACGCACGTCGATGGCTGGTGAGACTTTATCCTGATATTCCACTTCCGCTTCAGCTAGTGCTGACCCACAGTCGGTACACCAGTGCACCGGCTTAAAGCCTTGATGCAAATGACCATTTTCAATGATGCGCGACAAAGAACGGATGATATTGGCTTCAAATGCAAAATCCATGGTGCGGTACGGATTGTTCCAGTCACCCAGCACACCTAAGCGGATAAAATCAGTTTTTTGTGCTTCGATTTGCGTCAGCGCGTATTCACGGCATTTTTCACGGAATTCAGCAGCGGTCAACTTCACGCCCGGTTTGCCGTATTTTTTCTCCACGACCAGCTCAATCGGCAGACCGTGACAATCCCACCCCGGCACATAAGGCGCGTCGAAATCGGCCAGAGTGCGGGATTTCACAATGAAGTCTTTCAGGATTTTATTGACGGCATGGCCGATGTGAATGTTGCCGTTGGCGTACGGCGGGCCGTCGTGCAGGATAAAAGTCTTTTTACCTTTTTTCGCCGCGCGGATCTGACCGTATAAGTCAGCCGCAGTCCAGTTTGCTAACATTTGCGGCTCACGCTGCGCCAGGTTGGCGCGCATCGCAAAGGCCGTATCCGGCAGGTTCAGCGTTGCTTTGTAATCACTCATCCGATCAATCCCGTGTTGGCTGTCTCAGCCCGCGTCTGGCGGTGCTGGTATTAAAGCAAAGCGGCAAAATATTCGCGGGCGGCTTGCGCGTCGCGTTGGATTTGCTGCTGTAATTCGTCAACCGAACTGAACTTTTGTTCAGCACGGATTTTTTTTCTGAGCACCACTTCAATTTGCTGGCCGTATAAATCGCCTTTGAAATCAAAGAAATGCGCTTCTAATTGTTCAACCCGCCCTTGCACAGTCGGGCGTAAACCGATGTTGGCGACACCGCGAAAATTACCCTGAGCTGTATGGGCTTCAATGGCAAAAACACCATGCAGCGGTAATTTCTTTCGGTACAGCCAGACGTTGGCCGTCGGAAAGCCGAGTTGTCGCCCGAGCTTCTGGCCGTGCCGTACCCGCCCCATCAACGAGAATGGCCGGCCGAGCATGGCTGCAGCGCTATCAAGATCATCCGCCGCCAGCGCTTCGCGAATAAGCGTACTGCTGACCCGATGCTGCGCCAGTTTCAGACTGGCGGTCGGCGTTAAGCCAAACCCATGTTCAGTGGCGGCTTGTTGCAGCAGCGCAAAGTTACCGGCACGGTTTTTCCCAAAACAGAAATCGTCACCGACGATTAAATGCCGCACATCGAGTTTTTCCAGCAATAACTGCCGGATAAAATAGTCAGGCTCCTGACTGGCAAAAGCCTGATCAAATTTGACACAGAGCAGGCGGTCTAAGCCTTGTCGCGCCAGCCAGTGATATTTTTCCCGAAAACGGGTCAAACGTGCCGGCGCCAGTTCAGGCTTAAACAGTTCCAGCGGCTGAGGTTCAAACACCATCACCACCGCTGGTAATTGCAGCGCAGACGCGATCTGCCGGACCTGTGCCAACACCGCCTGATGCCCGAGATGGACGCCATCGAAGTTGCCAATGGTCAGCACACAACCCCGGTGCTGCGGCAGAATATTCTGCAGGCCACGAATCAACTCCATCCGTTTGCGCTTCTCTGTCTTGCTGTCTAAACGGCCGATTATAACGACATCAGTCGTGACTTTCAGCAATAGTTTGCCGTTTCAGGTCACGCAACCGGACACCGAACAAGGCCAGCGCGACAAAATACAGCGGTACCGCCGCCAGGATCACCAGCCCCACTGTGAATGACCGTTCACCAAAGCTGCAGGCCCTTAGCATCGCCATATCGGGTAACAAGTACCAAATCAGCGCCGCCATCGCCATAGCGGCCAATATAGCGCGCCCTATCGTCAGCAGCGTGTGACGTGATAGCTGATAGATGTCGGCTTTTTTCAGGCCCTGATACAGCAACCAGGCATTCAGTGCGCCGGACAGCGTCGTCGCAAGCGCCAGACCGACATAACTGATAAATGGCGCCAGCATCAGGTTAAATACCATGTTGGCAATCATGGCGATAATGCCAATCCGCACCGGGGTTTTGATGTCCTGCCGCGCGTAAAACGCCGGCGCAAGCACTTTGATCAACATCAAAGGCACCAGACCGATGCAATAAGCAATCAGACTCCAGCTGGCCTGGGTCGCATCAAAAGCGGTGAATTTGCCGTGGGCAAAGACTGTCAGCAGAATCGGTTCTGCCAAAGCAATCAGGCCAAACATTGACGGAATACCCAATAAACAAATCAGGCTGATCGACCAATCGAGGGTTGCGCGAAAATCTTTTTGATTATCCAGCGCGTGTAACCGCGACAAGTTCGGCAAAATAACGGTCGCAATCGCGATGCCAAACATGCCAAGCGGAAATTCCAGTAAACGGTCGGAGTAATACAACCAGCTGACCGAGCCGGTCTGCAGGAAAGACGCGATAATGGCATCCAGCAGCAAGTTGATTTGACTGACCGACACACCAAATAACGCCGGCAGCATTAGCTTACGGATGCGGACAATGTACTCGTCCTGCCAGGCCCAACGCGGTAATACTAACAAACCAGCTTTGGCTAAAAATGGTAGCTGGAACAGGAATTGAAACAAACCACCCAAAAACACGCCCCAGGCCAAAGCCGCCGCCGGGTCTTCAGTGTAAGGCGTTAGAAACAATGCCGCGCCAATCATGGCGATATTCAGAAAGACCGGGCTGAAAGCTGCCACGGCAAATTTGTTGTAAACATTTAGTACGGCGCCGGATAGCGCGACAAAAGTAATAAACCAAAGATAGGGAAAAGTAATTTTCAGCAGCACACTGGCTTGTTCATATTTGGCGCCGTCGGGGCCGCCCTGCAGATAATCTTCAAACCAGCCCATGCCAAACAGCGCCATCAGCACCGGAGACCCCAGCATCGCGAGCAGAGTCACCACGGTGACAATCATCCCCAGCGTGCCCGCTGCTTTTGCCATCAGCTCACGCACCGCGTCATCACCATGCCTGGCTTTGACCTCAGACAGCACAGGCACAAAAGCCTGAGAGAATGCACCTTCAGCAAACAGCCGGCGCAAGAAATTCGGAATACGGTTGACCATCAGGAAGACGTCAGCGGCAGCGCCGGCACCTAAGACGTTGGCGGTAACCACATCACGGACCAGTCCCAGTACGCGGGAAATCAGCGTCATTACGCTGACAATCATGCCGGATTTCAATAACTTCGCAGACAAGGGAAACTCCATCTTTTGCTTCTGGCGCTATTGTCACTAAAGCATCCGCTTTATGCCAGCTTCCTGTGATTTTAATCCGTTCAAAATCACTGAAATCAGCCGCAAAATGATTTGACACAGGGCGATAAAATAGGCATATTATGCGGCCTTTAAAGAGTCCCGGTTTAGTTTTTAGGAGTGTTACCTTGGCTAACATTAAGTCTGCTAAGAAACGCGCTATTCAATCAGAAAAGCGTCGTCAGCAAAACGCAAGTCAGCGCTCAATGATGCGTACTTTCATTAAGAAAACCTACGCAGCAGTGTTAACTACTGATGCAGTAGCCGCACAAGAAGCGTTCAAGAAAATGGTTCCAGTGCTGGACCGTATGGCAGACAAAGGTCTGATCCATAAAAACAAAGCAGCTCGTCATAAGTCACGTTTGAATGCCCACGTTAAGGCATTAGTAACAGCTGCTTAATTGATTAGCTCACAAAGAAACGCCGAAAGGCGTTTTTTTGTATCTGCAGATATCGTCGGGCTGTAGTAACAAATGTCGATGAATATCAGATTTTAATCCGGTTCAATGACAAGAAACGAAAAAACCAGCTGAAAAGCTGGTTTTTTATTTTGTCTCAATAGCGCTCTGATTTTATGATTGTTCAGGCGGTCTTTGCGCAGTATAACGAGTGCATTAAGCCAATCACCGCTTCTGCTTCTTTACTGTTCATACTATAAAACACAGTTTGTGCTTCTTTGCGGGTTTTCACCAGCTTGTTGCGGCGTAACAAAGCCAGATGCTGTGATAACGCTGACTGACTCAATCCCAGCTTTTCATTCATCTCTCCGACCGATAATTCACCGCTCAGCAGATGGCACAGGATTAACAGCCGGCGTTCATTCGATACAGCTTTCAGCAGTCTGACCGCTTTAGCCGAATTATTCACCATATCTTGTAAGTTCATGTTGTTTTCACCGTGCATGTCTAGACGTCTCATTATCTAACAGGCAAGCCGCAGCTTACAATAGCTATTTTGTGAATTAGTTGCTTATTTTTTCTAATTAATTAACTTTCAAAGCTTTTTAATTTAGAAAAAATAACATCCGATAATCTGGTAAAAAGCTGAGCAAATGGTCTTGAAAGCCTTACGGCGCGCAGCTGTCACCCAAAACAAGCAAATTATACCCTGCTAATAAAGCAATTACACACCTACAAAATGTTAACTTTTGTATATTTTCGCCGTCTGGCACTGCGACTAACTCCCCGGTAAACGGGTCATGCTGCCCTTCTGGTGAATGAACACGCTATGTTAGATTGACCACTACAACATACAGAAAATTCCAGGAACTCTATGAAAGCGCTAAAACCCCTTTTCTTTAGTCTGATGCTGACGCCGCTCTGCAGTCTGGCTGCCGCAACTTCGTTCAATGACCAGCTTGCTTACCAGCTGACCGAAAGTCTTACTACAGAAGTGGGCCCGCGGCTGGCCGGCAGCCCCGGCGATCGGGCTTCGGTGGCCTGGGCCACAAAAAATCTGCAGGCGCTGGGTTTTGACAAAGTCTGGACCGAAGAGTTTGTCACACCCTACTGGCAGCGCGGTCAGGCCCGGCTGGAAGTTCTGTCGCCGTTTCCACAAGCCTTAGTGCTGACCGCTTTAGGCGGGTCTGTCGGCACACCGGCTAATGGCATTGATGCCAGCCTGGTGATGTTCGACAGCCTGGAAGCATTGATGGCAGCTAAACCTGAGCAAGTAAAAGACAAAATTGTGTTTATCAATAAAGCCATGACCAAAGACAAAGCCGGTTCTCAATACGGCAAAGTGGTCGGAGCTCGCGCCAAAGGCGCAGTAGAAGCCGCCAGACTTGGTGCTAAAGCACTGATCATTCGTTCGGTTGGCACCAGCAGCAATCGTTTTGCCCACACTGGTAAAATGACCTATGACCCGGCAGTACCAAAAATTCCGGCCGTAGCTATCTCTGCCCCGGATGCCCAACAATTGGCGCGGATCCTGACCAAAGCGCCAGAAGCGAAAATCAAACTGCAGCTCGACACCCAACAAACCGAAGATGCTATCAGTCACAATGTGATTGGTGAAATCACCGGCTCAGAGCGGCCGGATGAAATTGTGCTGATTGGCGCTCACCTCGATTCCTGGGATCAGGGCACTGGCGCGTTGGACGACGGCGCGGGAGTTGGTTTAGTGATGGCAGCCGCTGCGATTATCAAACAGCAAGGCCAACCCAAGCGTACTATTCGCGTCGTGTTATACGGCAATGAAGAAGGTGGTTTAGTCGGTGCCCGTGCTTATGCGGCAAAACATGCCAAAGAACTCGACAAGCATGTGCTGGCTTCAGAATCGGATTTTGGTGCGGGCCGCATCTGGCAATTTTCAACCAATTTCGGTCCCAAATCTTTGCCATTCGCTGCTGAGATCCAAAAACAACTGACGCCGCTGCAAATTCAGCCCGGCAATAACGATGCTTTTGGTGGTCCCGACGTGTCAGTATTAAAAGCCCTTGGGGTGCCAGTAGTCAGTCTTGAGCAGGATGGTTCTGATTATTTCGATTACCATCACACGCCCAACGACACGCTGGATAAGATTGATCCTGCAGCTCTGCAGCAGAATCTGCAAGCCTGGATCCGCATGACCAGTGTTGTCGCCAACAGCACTGTAGATTTTCGCAAGTAATCGGCTGAACCGGGCCCGGCAACTACCGGGCCTGGATTGAGCTCAGCCCGACACCCGCTTTGGCATGACATGATGGCTCGGCCGGCGTTGCAACGCCCGCATCACCCAGACTTGAAAACCGATCACCGCCAGCACCACTGCCGACGGGTACATCAACATATTTTCACTGTATACCAGCAGTGATACACCTAACGTCAGATAGCTGAAAGGCAGCATTTCATAACACCAGAATGGCAGCGAGCCATGTGCCTGTTGCGTCAGGCGATGACGGATCCGCCTATGTTCTGAACGCACCACCCAGACCACAGCCCCGGCAAGAATAAATAACAACGCAGAGGACAAAGCATAAGGGTTTTTTACCGAACATAAAATCGACATGCCAAGTCCCAGATAAAGATACGGCAAACTCTCATAAACCCGCTGTGATAACATCGGTTCATCCCTCCCTTTACAATCACAATATCTTTGCAGTCTAGCTGAAAGTCCCCCGGCTGCCAGTTGAGCCTCTGGCACTTTTGGCAGGAGGAAATCACCGTACTGCATGGTCTGACTGCTACAGGCCGCGTATAATCCGGCTTATTCCACATTGCTGATCTGAAGTATCGAACATGGCCAATGATGAACTTGAGTTGTTTTTACAGGAAATGTCTGGTGTCAAACGACTGGATGCCGACGTGTTAGCCGACGAAAATGGTGCCGGCGCGCCAACACTGGCGCAGCTGGCGCGACGCAAGGCGGCAGAGCTTGAGCCGGAATACGACCCTAATTATCTCAGCATGGAATATGTTGATTTAGTCAAACCCGACGAAATCCTTGCCTACAAAAAAGATGGTGTACAGGAAGGTGTGTACAAAAATCTGCGGTTAGGAAAATATCAGGTCGACGCCACGTTGATGTTGCTGGGAAAATCATTGGTCGAAGCGCGTTCGGCTCTGGCGCAGTTCGTACTGGATTGTCATCAGCGCGGTATCAGAACTTTACTGGTGCATCACGGTATGGGGCGTGACAGTAAACCTCATCCGGCTATTTTACGCAGTTATACCTTTAAATGGCTGCAACAAATTCCGCAAGTGCTGGCTTGTCATACCGCATTAAAAGCGCAGGGCGGTTACGCCGCAACTTATGTGTTATTACAGAAAAATGCCGAGCAAAAACGCGAAAACCGCGAAATGCATCAGAAGAGATAATGTTTGTGGTCAGCTGGCGCTCAACTCAGTAATAAAACGGCGGCTTCTGCGCTGGTGAACAAGGCCGAACAGGCCATCAGGATAACAAGCACTGCGATGGCAGTGAATCCAAAACCGCGGCTGGATGCTTTACGCATGGGGGCCCCTCATTATTTTTGTTGTCTGGGTAAACACCACACCCGGTAGGAGTTACGGCCAAACAGCCTACGCTGACCAGAGGAGTCAACTGTTCCTGAACCGGGATCTTCGCCAGTGTAGAGCGTTTAAAGTCGGATCACAACAGCACTAACCAATTGATCCGACACTTTATTCAGTTTTGTTTAAAACTGGCCAGGCGGCTGTGCACAAAAGCCGCATCAAGGATTGCCGTGGCGTAATCCACTGGTGCCGCGGAAACTTCGGTCTCTGTTTGAATCAACACAAAACCCTGCTTTTGATAAGTCGATAATGCGGCCGGATGATCGTCACTACAGGTATGTAACCAGACGCGTCCCTGACTCCACTGCTGCGCCAACGCAATAGCAGCCTGCACTAAGCCTCCGCCAAGTCCCTGCCCGACAAATGCCGGTAGCAGGCCAAAGTATTTCAGCTCTACACTATTGTTATGTTCCGGATGGCGACACAACTCAAAGAAACCTGCCGGCGTACCGCGCTGATACAGCACAAAAGTGCGTACCTGACCCGAACTCAGATGTTCAGCCCACTGCTGATAGGTCCAGCCAAGCCGGCCATACCAGCGCCAGGGCGCACCGACGGCGACAAACAAAAACTGACTAAACTCCGGGCTTGGTACTTCTGCCTCCTGCAGGTATACGCCTTCCGGCCAGAGCGGCAATGTCAGTTCAGGCCCCTGATAATCCAGATGCCAGGTGGTCACCAGTGGCAGCGATTGCGTGCTTTGTGTCATCGAGTCGGTAAATCCTGTCAGTTATTTTTTTGGATACGGGCCAGCAAGGCTGCAATGTGTTGTTGCGCCGCATCGGTCTGCAACGACTGAAACTGCTGGCGAAACTCAAAAGCGACTGCATCGTCCTGCCGGTAACAGCTGCGTAATTGCAACATGGAAGTTTTAGTCTGGCGTACCAGCGCGGTTGGAATGGTCGACAGATGGGCGCACAACTGTTTGGCACGGGTCAGCAGCACTTCCTCATCAACCAGTTCTTTAACAAAACCCTGCGCCAGGGCCTGCTGAGCCGACAACCGTTCACCGGAGAAAATCATCGCCGCAGCCTGCTGCCAGCCGACCAGTTGCGGTAATAACCAGGTGTGGCCACCACCCGGATGAATGGCCAGATTAAAAAACCGGCTCTCGAACCAGGCTTCCGGACTCGCCAGGCGAATATCACAGGCCATCGCCAGGTTCATGCCGGCGCCTAAGGCCGGGCCATTGACCAATGCGATGGTAAATAACGGGCTGTGTGCCACAGAGGTAAAAGCCGAATAAATCTGCTGCAGTTCTTCACCATCGCCCTTTGCTGCCTGCTGCAGCGCCGACAAATCAGCACCAGAACAAAAAGCACCGGCGCGGCCCGTCACCGCTAAGGCTTTGACTGCCGGGTTGTCCAGCAAACCTTCCACCGCTTTGGCGATTTCCAGTGCCGACGCTGGCGTTAACAAATTACGTTTTTCGCTGCTGACTAACGTCAGTACAGCCAGATGCTCGATGATTTCTAAAGTATAAGCAGCCATCAGTATCCTCTTGTGCGGTCGACCTGATTAACCATCGGCAGGCCTGCCTGCACCCGGCGGTAGTTTTCGGCAATTTGTGCCACAGCGGTATCGGCATTAGTCACCGCCGAAATATGTGGTGTCAGCAGCATACCCGGTGTGTGCCAGAATGGATGCTCTGCCGGCAAAGGTTCTGTGCGGAACACGTCCAGACAAGCCGCGGCAATCTGACCACTGTGCAAGGCCGCTAATAAAGCCTCGTCATCCACAATAGCACCACGCGCCACGTTGACCAGAATAGAACCCGGTTTAAGCTGCGCGAGCCGCGTTTTATTCAACAGATTTTCGGTCGCCGGCGTTAACGGCAACAGACAAATCAGCATATCAGCTTGCGCCACTGCGGCGGAAAACTGGTTGGGGCCGGCGAAACACTGTACGCCGCTGATCTGGCGTTGACTGCCAGACCAGCCGCTGACCTGATAACCCAAAGCGGCAAAATGTTGCGCCGCTGCTGCGCCCAGTTCACCTAAGCCCAACACACAAATCTGCTGAATTCTCCGCGGTGAGCGCGGTTTCCACAGCTGTTGCTGCTGATTGGCGCTGAATTCATCAAACCGCAGCCGGTAATAATTCAGCACAGTATCGAGGTATTGCAGCATAGACGCGGTCAGGTGCGGGTCGACGATACGCGCCAGTGGCAAGTCTGGTGGCAAGGTGCTGTCTGACAGAATACTATCAACGCCGGCACCAAAGGACTGTAGTGCTTTGAGGTTGGGCAGAGCTGCGACCACGCCAGGCGGCTGTTTCCACAGCACCGCAAAATCGACAGCAGCCGGGTTTTGCAGCTGCGGCCAGACTTCAATCGCCACCTCCGGCAACTGTTGCTGTAATGCGGCAATCACGCCATCTAGTTTTCGGTCCGGAATAATCAGCGCAACGCTCATAACTGGCTCAATCGACAGAAGATATGGCGTCATTCTAAACAGCCCTATCCCTGCCTGACCAGTCAGAAATCCAATCATCCGCCGGAAATTTCAGCAAATTGCCATAATTCTGTGACCGGACTGTCATACAGCCTGCTTAGCCTTGGCGTGATACCGAATGACCCGGCACCGAGGCAAGCATGTTAAATGTGGAACAAGTCGTCGAGCGGCACCTGCCGCAACTGAATAACAACAGCTGGCTGGCCAAACCGGTCAAAGGCGCGCTGAAACATCTGCTGCATGAAGATGAATTTCAGCGCTTTGCAGCGCAATATCCGCATCTGTTTGGCCTGGAGTTTGTCGAGCAGGTGCTGGATTATTTTGCGTTTCGCTATCAGGTGCGCGACAACGAATTAGAGCGCATTCCGGCGGCCGGCCGGGTTGTCATTATCGCCAATCACCCGATTGGCTCGCTGGATGGCCTGGCCCTGATTAAGCTAGTCAGCGATATCCGGCCTGATGTCAAAGTGGTGGCGAATCAGTTACTGAGCAGTATTGGCCCGTTACACGACCTGCTGCTGCCGGTCAATAACATGCAAGGCAATACTGAGCGGCGGATGTTGGATAATATCGGTGCCCATCTGGCGGCTGAAGGCGCGGTGATTTTGTTTCCGGCCGGCGAAGTGTCGCGGCTAAAACCGAACGGCGTGCGTGACGGCAAATGGCACGGTGGCTTTTTACGCTTTGCCCGGGCCGCCAAAGCGCCGATCCTGCCGATTTATATCGATGCGCGCAATTCACTGCTGTTTTATGGCGCCTCGATGCTGTACAAGCCGCTATCGACCATGTTGCTGGTGCAGGAGATGTTTAAGCAAAAGCATAAACATATTGGCCTGCGCATCGGTGACATGATCCCGTACGACAGCTTTGCCCAGCCGTTGTTTGACCATAAAACTATGGTCAAAGTGTTTAAAAAACATCTGTATCGCCTCGCCAAAGACAAAGCTCCGCTGCTAAAAACCCAATCGGCAATCGCCCATCCGGAAGACCGGCAAATGCTGAAAAAAGCTATCAGCCAATGCCCGCGACTCGGCGAAACCGCCGACGGCAAACAAATTTATTTGTATCAGCCGGAACCGGGCTCCGTGCTGCTGCGCGAAATAGGCCGGTTACGTGAAATCGCCTTTCGGGCTGTTGGCGAAGGCAGCGGCAAACGCCGTGACACCGACAAATACGACAGTTATTACCAGCAGCTGATTTTATGGGACAACGACGAGCTGGAAATTGTTGGTGCTTATCGTTTTGCTGAAGCGGCACCTGTGCTGGCCGAGCACGGCCAACAAGGCCTGTACACGGCATCCTTATTTCAGTTCAGTGAACAATTGCAGCCGGTGCTGGCGCAAGGACTGGAGCTTGGCCGCAGTTTTGTCCAGCCGAAATACTGGGGTAAACGCAGCCTGGATTATTTGTGGTACGGCATCGGCGCTTATTTAAAACAGCGTCCGCATATCCGGTATTTGTTTGGCGGCGTCAGTTTATCGAACAGTTATCCAAAAGCTGCGCGCGATTTGCTGGTGTATTTTTACACTTTGTATTTCAGCAGCGAAGATGACAGCGCCCTGCCAAACCGGCCTTATGCGCTCGACATCACCACGATGCAGCAGCTGCAGCAGCATTTTAGTGGTACCAATTACACCGAAGATTTTGTCGAGCTGAAACACCTGCTGGCTAATATGGGGTTGGCGGTACCGACTTTGTACAAACAGTACAGTGAACTGGCCGAACCCGGTGGTGTGCAGTTTTTATCTTTTGGTGTGGACCCGGAATTTGCCGATTGCATCGACGGGTTGGTGCTGGTGGATATCAGTAAGATTAAAGCGGCAAAACGGGCGAGGTATTTGGGCGACGCCTAAAAACAAACGCCGGCAGTTGCCGGCGTTTTTGATCATCCGCATTTAAATCTGTGGCTGCTTAATCTTCGAGCCAACCAGACCGTAATAACAGATGTAGACGTAACAGAACACCGGCACGATAAAGCTCAGTTGCAAGCCGATGGTATCCGCCAATACAGCCTGCAATACCGGCACTAATGCGCCACCGACAATAGCAGCACAAAGTACACCGCTACCGTTACTGGTGAAACGACCAAGGCCTGTCACTGCCAGACTGAAAATTGTCGGGAACATAATAGAGTTAAACAAACCAACCGCCAGCAAAGACCACATCGCCAGCGGACCGCTGCCGACAATAGCGACCACAACCAGCAAAGCAGCAACGACGGCATTAAAGGCCAGCACTTTCCCGGCAGAGATTTTTTGCATGACCGCAGCACCGATAAACCGGCCGACCATAGCGCCGCCCCAGTAATAACTTAAATAAGCTGCCGCCTGTGCTTCCGGCATGCCGGCAATATGCGGCTCACCAAGGAAATTCACCAGATAACTGCCAATCGACACTTCACCGCCGACGTAGACAAAAATCCCCAACGCGCCCAGTACCAGGTGGCTGTATTGCCAGGCTGAACCCGGATCAGCATTTACTTTTTCATCGACATGGTGCTCTGACACTGTCGGCAGCTTTAATTTGGCAAACACAGCAGCCAGCACCAATAAGGCTCCGGCCAGCATCAGATAAGGAATTTGTACTGCTTGCGCTTCCTGTAATTTATGTTGAGCAGTGCCGGCGGCCGCCGTTACAGCGCCCATGATCATCAGACCACCAAACCAGGGCGCGATAGTAGTGCCGAGCGAGTTAAAGGCCTGAGTCATCGACAAGCGGCTCGATGCAGTTTCAGCACGACCAAGCGCGGTCACATAAGGATTGGCTGCCACCTGTAAAATGGTGATGCCCGACGCCAGCACAAACAATGCGCCTAAAAACAACGCATAGGTCTGGGTTGAAGCGGCCGGATAAAACAGCACACAACCACTGGCTGCGATCAGCAGGCCAATGACAATACCACGCTGATAACCGGCGCGACGCACCAACAAACCTGCCGGCAGCGACACCAGGAAATAAGCGCCAAAGAAACAGAACTGAATTAAGGATGCCTGGGTATAACTCAGGTCAAACACATTTTTCAGGTGCGGGATCAAAATGTCGTTCAGACAAGTGATAAAACCCCAGATAAAAAACAAAAACGTCAGGCTGGTCAGGGCAAAACCATGATTCTGCCCGCTGGCGTTGGTGGTATAAGCCTCGCCGGATGGTGTGGTTACTGACATACAATTTCTCTTGTTATGGAAGTGTCTATCCTGTGCGTGACTAAAACGGCTAAGGCGGTCTCTCCCCTCTGTCAGTCAGTGCTGACGAAGCCCGCAGCCAGATTTAGCTGTTTGTACTATACGCATCAATCAGCGGCTTGCAAACACCTCAACCCTGCCATACGTATGTAAGTTTCCAACATTTTGTCGAAAATGTACCTCTTTATCCTCCACAAGCTACCACTTCAGCAAAGTTTGTTTCATATCAAAGTTTGGTGCTGCAAAGCGGCTTGTTGCGGCAAAAGCTTGATCCAGCCCAAAGTTTTGCCTGCGCAGAAGCGCACAATGCCCGCAGTTAAACAAGACCTGTGTCTCTGAAGGAAAATAACATGAACACTAAACTGAACCTATTTGCACTGGCCCTGGCTGGTTTTACTACCGCCGCTTCTGCCAATATCTCTGTCAACGTTGGCGCTATTACTGTGGCACCGAGCGACAGCAGCAGCTCACTGAACGTAGTGGAAAAAGTTGCCGGTTTACCAACAGGCTCCACAGCAGTCTCTGTCGACAACAACACCCAGCTGGGCCTAACTATCGACTACAAATTCAATAAAAACTGGACCGCAGAACTGATTGCCGCCACCCCTTTCAGCCACGATATCGCGGTAAAAGGCTCAGCCATTGATGGTCTGGCGATTGGTAACACCAAACATTTGCCACCAACTTTAGTGGCGCAGTATCACTTTGACGTCGGTAACAGCAACTTTGACCCCTTTGTTGGCGTCGGTCTGAACTACACCAAATTCTTTGATGAGTCTGCCTCAGGTGCGTTAAAAACCACTCTGCAGGCACTGAAAGTGACCACAGCTTCTGATGATGTCGACCTGAAATTAAAAGCAAGCTGGGGCCTGGCGCTGCAAGCTGGTTTTAACTACAAACTGAGCGACAACTGGGGTGCTCACTTTGCGGTCAGCAAAATGGATATCGACACGACTGGTGAAGTCCGCGTCAATAACAACGTGATCCAAAGCGTTGATGTGCAAATCGATCCATGGGTTTACATGGTTGGCGTGCGCTGGAGCATGTAAGCAAGAATTTATCCTGCGGCAAACAGGGTAGACGCCGGCAGGCAGCCGGTGTAGCAGCACGGAAGGTGCAGAATAAGGGGGAACAAAACAGCGGCTATGCCGCTGTTTTTATGTCCAGGATGGACGGTACACCGAAAATGCAGGAGCAATTTTCGGTGATGCTTAGGGTCGAGACTGTAATTAGTTAGGCAAACTTCTAAAACCGAAGTTATCAGTTGGGCCCCTGCTGCAATGCCGGCAAGGTCAACACCCGGTCTGCCGAGGCAATAGTCTCAGGCCGGTGCGCGATAATAATCCGGGTAATTTGCAGCTGTTGCAGTGCGCAGCTGACCACGGCTTCAGTGGCCATATCCAAATGGCTGGTGGCTTCATCTAAAAACAGAATCTTCGGCCGCCGGTACAAAGCGCGCGCCAGCAAAATCCGCTGTTTCTGGCCGCCAGATAATGCCGAGCCCATATCGCCAATCAGGCTGTGATACCCCATCGGCATCCGGCCGATATCTTCATGCACCGCCGCGAGTTTGGCACACTCCTGCACCCAGCTATCATCCGGCTCATCAGCAAAAAAGCAGATATTGTCGCGGATGGAACCAGATAACAGCTGGTCGTCCTGCATCACTGCGGCAATCTGATTGCGATAACAGGCTTGATTGACCTGACTGAGTGGCACTCCATCGACCCGCACTTCGCCTTGCTGCGGCGTAAAAAGCCCCAGCATCAGCTTTAACAATGTGGTTTTGCCACAGCCGGAAGGGCCAACCACAGCGACAGATTCACCGGCGGCGACGTCAAGGCTCACCTGCTGCAACACCGGCGCACCCGTGCTGCTATAGGCAAAACTTAAATTATCCACGCTGATTTGGCCGCTGAGCACCAGCTCACGCTGCGCTCCGCTAACCTGCTTATCTTCGCGCGGTGTGGCAACAATATCCGCCAGCCGGGCAAAATGCAGATTGAGCATTTTCAGCGCCAGGCCTTTATCGATGAGCCGCGACATCCGCTCCATAAACTGACTTTTATAGGCGATAAATGCGAACAACATACCGGTACTGAAACCACCGTCCAGCACCAGCAAAGCGCCAAAATAAATCACCAGCACATGCTCAATACCGGTCAATAACTTATTGATATGCTGAAAACTTAAGTTAAATACGCCGAGCTGAATGCCGCGATTGGCAGCAGCGATATACAAATGCAGCCAGCTGGCTTCGCGTTTGGCTTCCGCGCTGAACAACTTTAACGTCTGCATCGCGCGCACGGTTTCAATCTGATGGCTTTGCACCTGCGCCTGCGCCACGATTTGTTGCTCAGACACTTTGCGGTACTGGTGGTACATCAGCAGTTGCACCAAGCCGTAACAGAGCAGCGCTATCAGCACAATCAGACACAATAACGGGCTGTACCATAGCAATACAGCCAGAATGGCCACTGCCATCAGGCCGTCGATCAGCGCTTCCATCACGCCACTGGTCAAGAGTTCGCGCACTTGTTGCAGCGAACCAAAACGCGACAACACATCGCCAATCTGGCGTTTTTCGAAGTAACTCAATGGCAGGCGAATGAGGTGATGCAGCAGATTCGCCGCCATCTGAATATTCATCGCGCTGTTAAAATGCAGCAGCACAAAAGAGCGCAGCACCGAGGTACTGATCTCAAACAGCAACAACAGACCAAAACCAAGTGCCAGCACCAGCAACAAACTGCGGTCTGCACTGAGCAGCACATCATCGACCACCAGCTGCAGGTAATAAGGCGCGACCAGCGTAAACAGCTGCAATAACAACGATAAAGTTAAAATCAGCGCCACCGAGCGTTTCAGCCCGCTGATACCGGACCAGAAATCACGCAGCCGCAGGCCTTTATCGGCCGGTCTTTGGCTGAAATCCTGCGTCGGTAACAGCTCCAGTGCTACGCCGGTAAAATGTTCGGAGACTTCGGCCAGGCTCAGTGTGCGCTCGCCGCGCGCCGGGTCGTGGATCACTGCTTTGCCGCGCCGCACTGATTTCAGCACAACAAAATGATTCATATCCCAGTGCAAAATCGCCGGCAGCTGTAATTTACCAAGCGCTTGCGGTTCGAGCTTCAACGCGCGGCTGCTGAGCGCCAGCGTGCTGGCAAATTCGACCAAATCTTTCATGGTGCAGCCGGCAATCGAGCTGCCAAATAAAGCGCGAAGCTGCTGAATGTTTAGATGATGGCCATAAAAACCGGCCACCATGCCAAGACAGGCAATACCACATTCGGCTGCTTCGGATTGTAATAACACCGGCAGCCGCTGGGCGGGCCATAACTTCAGTTGACTGGCAAGCTGACTCATCAGAATTGTCCCCGTAAGGCCAGGATCGGGTCAAACAACCACTGCCATAAATTACGTTGTTCGGTGATTAAATCGGCCTGTAACGTCATGCCCGCTTTGAGTGGTAACTCCCGCTGATAAGCCTGAATGGACTGGCCGTTCAAGCGCACTTTCAGCCGGTAACTCGGCTGCTGCAGTGCTACTTCCGCTACTTCGGCCGGCAATAACACGGTGTTACTCAGTTCATGTACGGTACCGCTAAACACACCAAAGCGTTGAAACGGGAAGGCGTCATAGCGAATGCGCACCGGCTGGCCGGTACTAACAAAAGCGATAGCCCGGGTTGGCACATACAACACGGCTTCGAGTTCAGCATTGGCTGGCAACAACGTCAGCGCCACAGCCCCGGCATCTAAGCTTTGGCCGGCACTGACACGCAGCGCACTGACCTGCCCGTCCACTGGTGCGGTCAGCCAAATCTCCTGTTGCTGCTGCAGCTCAGTTTTTTGATTTTTTAACGCGGAAATGGCGTTGTCCAGCTGTGCTGATTCAGTTTGCTGACGCAGTGGCAACTGATTGAGTAAATCTTGATTTTGTTGCAGTTGCTGTTGCAGTTTCAGCTGTTCTGATTGCAGGCTTTTCTCCTGCTGTTGCAGCGCCAGCAAAGCGTCTTTTTGTTTGTTGATTTCAAGGCCGGAGATATAACCACTGCCGGACAATTTTTGCAGCTGCGCCAGCTGCTGCTGATTGATATTGAGACGTTCGCGAAAAGTCACCAGCTGCTGTGCCAGTTCGGTTAAACGGGCTTTATCATTGTCGATTTGATTCTGCAGCGCCTGTTGCTCGAGCTGATGGCGTTGCTGCAGTTGCTGCTGCTCATTGATTTTGTTCTGCAGCATCCGGTCCATTTCGGTTTGCAGGCTTTGGCTTAAATCGGTCTGACCGGCACCAATTTTACTGCTGCTCAGTTGCAGCAATGGCGTGCCGGCTTTGACCAGCTGACCTTCCTGCACATTAAGTTGGCTGACCACTCCGCTGTTTTGCGCCTGCACTCTGACCTGGCCCTGCACTGGCAACAGCAAGCCTTGCACGGTTTCTTTGCGGGTATAGTCGGCGCTGAGTAAAAAGCTGATGCTCAGCAGTGCAATTGCCAATAACAAGCCACTCAGCCATACCAGCTGCGGCGGTCGGGTCAGGTTGATTTGGCCTTGCAAGCGCTGTTGCTGCCTGGCCAGCACTTCGGGACGAAAAATGGAAGACATCGGCTCGCTTCTATTGGAATTGTTATAGCGCGTCACTGCGTGAGGTTCAGCTTAAAACGAAGCTATGGCCAAACGCAACCGGCAATAGTAGGCGGTGCGCTGCCCAGCCTGCATACCGACGACGTATCGAACTGGACATCAAACAAAAAAACCAGCCGAAGCTGGTTTTTTTATTCGCACCATCCCTGGCGCTCACCTTGCAGGCCAACGCGATGCGTTGTTAAAAACCGCTCCCGGCGGTTTTTTGAAGAGGATCAGTTGATTAACCCAACCAGACCCGCGCGTTGCGGAACATGCGCAGCCATGGGCTGTCTTCCCGCCACTCGTCCGGGTGCCAGCTGTTGCTGACGGCGCGGAATACACGCTCAGGGTGCGGCATCATAATAGTGACGCGGCCGTCTGTGGTGGTCAGTGCCGTGATGCCGTTGGCTGAGCCGTTCGGGTTGGCCGGATACTGGGTGGTGACCTGACCATAGTTATCGACAAAACGCAGCGCGATAGTGCCGCTTTGCTCCGCCGCCGCTAAGGCTTGTGCACTTGCGAACTCTGTATGACCTTCGCCGTGCGACACGGCGATTGGCATGCGTGAACCAGCCATGCCAGCGAACAGTAATGACGGGTTCTGCTGCACTTCGACCAGGCTGAAGCGGGCTTCAAAACGCTCTGATTTGTTGCGGACAAACCGTGGCCACAAATCTGCGCCCGGGATCAGCGATTTCAGGTTCGACACCATCTGACAGCCGTTACAAACGCCGAGTGTGAAGGTCGATTCACGCTCAAAGAACTGGCTGAATTCACGCCGCGCCTGCTCGTTAAACAGAATCGACTTGGCCCAGCCTTCACCGGCACCTAACACGTCGCCGTAGCTAAAACCACCACAAGCAACTAAACCGTTAAACTCTTCGAGCTTACGGCGGCCACTCAGAATGTCGCTCATATGCACGTCGACTGCGGTGAAACCAGCGCGGTTAAAAGCGGCCGCCATTTCGACATGAGAGTTGACGCCCTGCTCACGCAGCACCGCCACTTTCGGCTTGGCACCTTTTAGAATATAAGGTGCAGCAACATCTTCGTTCAGGTCAAAACTCAGTTTGACGTTCAGGCCCGGGTCTTGCTGGTCGGCTTTGGCCGCGTGTTCCTGCGCAGCACAGGCCGGATTGTCACGGCGTGCCTGCATCTGATAAGTGGTTTCCGCCCAGATACAACGCAGACGGGTACGGCTGTCACTGTAAATCACGTCATTGCCACGACGAACCGTTAATTCGTCGCTGTTGCTGACGGCACCCAGCAGATAGCTGTTGGCGGCGAGATTGTATTTGGCCAGCACTTGCTGCACATGCGCCAGCTCAGTATCAGCAACCTGAATGACAGCACCCAGCTCTTCACTGAACAGCACTGCCAGGTTGTCATTGCCTAAAGCGCTGACATCGACATTCCAGCCGGCTTTACCGGCGAAGGCCATTTCCGCCAGTGTCACCAGCAAACCACCGTCTGAACGGTCATGGTAGGCCAGCAGTTTTTGCTCGTGGGTTAATTGCTGCATGGCGTTAAAGAAATTCGCCAGCAGTTCTGGGGACGCGAGGTCTGGCGTGGTTTGACCCAGCTGTTTGTATACCTGTGCCAGGCAAGATGCGCCTAAACGGTTTTCGCCCTGACCTAAATCAATCAGCAGCAGCGAGCTTGCGCCTTTGTCGGTACGCAGCTGCGGCGTCACGGTTTTGCGCACATCTTCAACGCGGGCAAAAGCGGTGATCACCAGTGACATTGGCGCTGTGACGGCTTTGTCTTCGCCATTGTCCTGCCACTTGGTTTTCATCGACATCGAGTCTTTACCAACCGGAATGGTAATACCCAGCGCCGGACACAGTTCTTCACCAATGGCTTTGACCGCCTGGTACAGACCAGCATCTTCCCCTGGGTGACCGGCTGCAGCCATCCAGTTGGCGGATAACTTGATGCGTTTTAAATCACCGATGTCAGTCGCGGCGATGTTGGTAATGGCTTCTGCCACCGCCAGGCGTGCCGACGCGCCGAAGTCTAATAGGGCAACCGGCGTACGCTCACCCATCGACATAGCTTCACCGTGATAAGTGTCCAGCGCAGCTGTTGTCACCGCACAGTTCGCTACCGGCACCTGCCATGGACCAACCATCTGATCCCGCGCCACCATGCCAGTCACAGTGCGGTCGCCGATGCTGATCAGGAACGTCTTCTCAGCAATAGTCGGTAAACGCAATAAACGTTCAGTCGCATCTTTGATGCTGACACCAGCCAGGTCCAGCGCTTTGCCGCTGCTTTGTTTGGATTGCACATCGCGGTGCATTTTTGGCGCTTTACCCAGTAACACCGACAATGGCAGGTCGATTGGCGTATTGCCAAAATGCGTGTCAGACAGCGTCAAATGCTGTTCTGCAGTCGCTTCACCGACGACCGCGTAAGGCGCGCGCTCACGTTTACAGATTTGTTCAAACACCGGCATTTTGTCGGCCGGAATCGCCATCACGTAACGCTCTTGCGATTCGTTACACCAGATTTCCAGTGGAGACATACCTGGTTCATCGTTTGGCACATTGCGCAGTTCAAACTTGCCGCCGACGCCACCGTCGTTCACCAGTTCAGGGAAGGCATTGGATAAACCACCAGCACCGACGTCGTGGATAAACACAATTGGGTTGTCCGCGCCTAACTGCCAGCAGCGGTCGATCACTTCCTGGCAACGGCGTTCAATTTCCGGGTTTTCGCGCTGCACTGAAGCAAAATCCAAATCTTCAGCTGATTGACCGGACGCCATGGAAGAGGCTGCGCCGCCACCCAGACCGATGTTCATCGCCGGGCCGCCGAGGACGACTAATTTGGCGCCAACCGGTAAATCACCTTTTTGTACGTGCTCAGCGCGGATATTGCCAAGGCCACCGGCGATCATAATAGGTTTGTGGTAACCGCGAACTTCCTCGCCGTTATGGCTTGGTACTTGTTCTTCGTAAGTGCGGAAATAACCGAGAATATTGGGCCGGCCGAATTCGTTGTTAAACGCAGCGCCACCGAGTGGGCCCTCGGTCATAATGTCCAGTGCTGATACGATGCGGCCTGGTTTGCCAAAATCAGTTTCCCACGGCTGCTCGAAGCCCGGAATGCGTAAGTTTGATACCGAGAAGCCGACTAAACCGGCTTTTGGTTTGGAACCAACACCGGTCGCGCCTTCGTCACGAATTTCACCACCAGAACCTGTCGCAGCGCCCGGGAATGGTGAAATCGCCGTTGGGTGGTTGTGGGTTTCGACTTTCATCAGCACATGAATGTCTTCATGGTGATATTGATATTCCAGGGTATCTGGCTTTGGAAAGAAACGACCGGCTTTAGAGCCTTCCATCACCGCCGCATTGTCTTTATAGGCTGACAACACGTGGTCCGGTGTTTTTTCCATAGTGTTTTTAATCATTTTAAACAGCGACTTTGGCTGTTTTTCGCCGTCGATGGTCCAGTCGGCGTTAAAAATCTTGTGGCGGCAGTGCTCAGAGTTGGCCTGCGCGAACATATACAGTTCGATGTCGTTTGGATTACGACCAAGCGCGGTGAAGTTACTGAACAGATAATCGATTTCATCATCAGCCAGGGCCAGGCCCATGCGGATATTGGCTTCAACCAAAGCTTCACGGCCACCGGCCAGAATATCAACGGAAGATAATGGTGCCGGCTCCGCTTTACGGAATAACGCCTGCGCTTGCTGCAGTTCAGTAAATACCACTTCCATCATGCGGTCATGCAACAGCGCAGCCACTTGTTGTTGCTCAGCAGCGGTCAGTGACCGAGTGGTGGTCAGGTAATAAGCGACGCCGCGCTCTAAACGTAATACTTTGGCAAGGCCACAATTGTGGGCGATATCAGTCGCTTTGGACGACCAGGGCGAAATTGTGCCCGGACGCGGCGTCACCAGTAACAACTGGCCGGCCGGCTGGTGCGTGGCCAGCGTCGGTCCGTAAGTCAGCAGTTTTTCCAGCGTGTTGTGCTCGTCAGCGCTTAAGCTGTCGCTCACATCGGCAAAATGCATAAATTCGGCGTAAACATCGCTGACAGGCAGTTGCGCCTTGGCACACAGGTCGATGATTTTCTGAACTCGGAACTCGGACAGTGCAGCTGCACCACGCAGGATTAACATAGATTTTTTTCCCGTGGGTTGGTCGTGGACGGAACCTTGAAATCGGCGCCGCATTATAAAGAAAAAAGCCGTCTTTGGGTATCAATAAAGCCGTTTGCCAGCCGGGTCACCGCACTGAAGTGGCCACCAGAACGTCAGGCTTTGGCGGCAAAGCCTGACGTTTTGCACAAAATTTGATATAAATACCGGCTTCTCCGACCAGAGGTTGCTTACGGATGCGATTTTTTCTGACCGTTTTGCTGTGGATTTCGCTGTTAACCGGTTGCACACCGGCGCCAGCTCCTATGCATTTACATCAGATTTATCAACGGGATAGCATTCGGGTTGGTATTCTAAACGGCCCAACCAGTTATTTTGTTGGTCCGGATGGCGCCACCGGCTACGAATATGAGCTGGCACAGGCGCTGGCCGACAAACTCGGTGTCAAACTGGAACTGGTCCCTGCGTTTTTTATTGATGAGCTGTTAGTGAAACTCAGTAATGGCGATATTGATTTAATCGCCAGCGGGTCGACTATCTCTGAAGCGCTGCAGCAAAAATACCGGCTGGCGCCGGCTTATCAGCTCGCCGACGAAGTGCTGGTATTTGGCCAGCAAAAGCGCCGGCCGAAATCTTTGCAGGATTTATCCGGCCCAATCGTCGTTTTGAAAGGCTCCAGTCAGGCCGAAACTTTGCTGGCTCTAAAAACCACTGAACCTCAGTTGCAAATTGAACTCAACGACACCGACGACCCAACCGAACTGCTGCAAAAAGTCGCCGAAGGCAAAATCGCTTACACCTTAGCCGACTCGCATATGCTGGCGATTAATCAGCGGTTTTATCCCAATCTCGGCGTGGCTTTGACCTTAAAACGCCAGCAACCCGTGGCCTGGCTGCTGCCAAAAAACAGTGATGATTCGCTGTATGCGGTATTGATTGAATTCTTTGGCCGCAGTTACGAAGGTGCGGATTTACTGACGCTGGAAGATAAATATTTTGGCCACGTGCGGCGTTTTAATTATGCCGATACCCTGGATTACATCGAAGCTATTGATAAAACCCTGCCGCGTTATAAAAACCTGTTTGAACAACATGCCGGCGCACTGGACTGGCGTCTGCTCGCTGCACTCGCTTACCAGGAATCGCGCTGGGACCCGAAAGCACGAAGCCCACAGGGCGTCGTTGGGATGATGATGTTAACCGTCGATACTGCCAATCTGATGAAAGTCTCAAGCCGGGTCGATGCGGCCCAAAGTATTCGCGGTGGCAGCCGTTACTTGCAGCGTATGCTGGACCGCCTGCCCGAGCGTATCCCGATGCCGGACAAACTCTGGTTTGCCTTAGCGGCTTATAATCTTGGTTTGAGTCATGTCGAAAGCGCGCGTTTATTAACGGAAAAAGACGGCGCCAACGCCGATAACTGGGCTGAGGTTAAACAGCGCCTGCCGCTGCTGCGCCAGCGCAAATATTACCGCCAAACCCGCACTGGCTATGCCCGTGGTGATATGGCGGTGTATTACGTCGAAAATATCCGCCGTTACTACGACACCCTGCTGTGGGTCGACGAACGCAAACAAGCTGAGCTGAAACAAAAAGCAGCGTCATCAGCGGCAACGCCTGCCGGCAGCCAAACTCCCGCAGCGGTGAAAAAAGCAGCACCCAAAGCCAGCACCAGTAAAAAATCTGAACCAAAACAGCCTTGAAACATTCCAACTTCCCAGTGTGGCTGTTAGCAGTCTTGCCGCCATCCGGTGATTTCCCTATAGTGGCGGCATTCAGGTAAAGGAACCAGACATGTTAAGACGTAAGAAACCGAAGATGTTACGTAAACGCCGTTTGATGGACGTGGGCTCGAGCCGGCGCCGCATCAAGCGCAATATGGCGGTGTTAAAGCTGTTTCGCCGGCAACGCGAATTTAATCAGTTACTGAGCTCCCCGCTCTCTGCCGGTGTTGAGGCTTGCGGCTGATCTACGGCTTCTGCAATTTTACTCTTCAGTTTCAGCGCTTTTTGTTCAGCGCGGCGTTTTTGAAAAAATGCCGACAACTGAGTCGCACAATCCTCTGCCAACACCCCGGGCGTGACGTCCAGCTGATGATTCAGCTGCGGATGGCGCACAATATCAAATACTGAACCACAAGCACCGGCTTTTAAATCGGTGGCGCCATACACCAGCCGCTTCACCCGGCTGTGCACCAAAGCACCGGCGCACATAGCGCAAGGTTCCAGCGTGACATACAAAGTACAATCCAGCATCCGGTAGTTCTGTAGCGCCTGGCCAGACTGGCGAATAGCCTGCATTTCGGCATGCGCCGTCGGGTCGTGGCCGCTGATGGATAAATTCCAGCCTTCGCCAAGCACTTGCCCGTCTTTAACCAGTACTGCACCAACCGGCACTTCGCCGGCCGCTTCAGCTCTGGCCGCAAGAGCCATAGCATATTGCATCCAAAAGATGTCTTGTTCCGTGTGATTCAACTTCAACCTCGTCCTCTGCAACGGCGCCATTTTAGCATAAGGCCACAGTGCGTCAGCCAAATTGACCAGATGTTAGTGATTTTGCTCATCAGCCATTTTCACTTTGATACAACTTCGTTGTTTTATATGAAATTTATTTGTGGCATAACTGTTGCCTACCCAAAACATCAGGTCAAAAAGTCAGGTCAAAAAATCGAAGGGGAACAGCAATGGGTGTATTTGATATCGGATTTGTCGCAGTGGTTGGTGCTTTTGCTTATGCCTTTTACGAGCAGCACACCAAAACCAAAGTAAAACTGGCCAATGCCAATCAGAATACCGACGATGTGCGGGCCCAGCTCGAACAATTAAAACAACGGATAGCGACTTTGGAAGCCATAGTGACCGACAAGTCCTACACCCTGAAAGATGAAATTAACCGCTTGTAATTAATGCCCTAACTCAACAGCAGCATCTGCTGCTGTTGTTGTTTCCGGCGCCGGCGCAATCAGCGGTAACAACAGAATAAACCGGCAACCGGCACCGGGTTCGCTTTCCACCGTCACAGTGCCGCCCAGCCTTGCCGTGACCAGATTAAACATAATATGCAGGCCAAGCCCGGTGCCTCCGTGCGCTCTTTTGGTGGTAAAAAACGGCTCAAATATTTTGTCCAGATGCTCCGCGGCGATGCCACAACCATTGTCAGCAAAGCTGATTTCACAATGGTTTGCATCGGGCTGGCGTACAACTAAATCCATCTGCCCGGCTTGGTCAGGCGCAAAAGCATGTAACAGACTATTTTGCGCCAGCATCGTAATCACCTGGCTGAGGCTGCCGGGATAACTCTGCAAAACCAGATCAACCGGACATTCCACCACCAGCTCCAGAGGCCGGTTACTCCACAGCGTTTTCAGACTTTGCGCCACTTCAGTCAGAAAACTCTGCAGCCGGAACTGACGTCGCTCGCCGCTGCTGCGATCGACCGAGACTTGCTTAAAGTTACTGATAAGATCGGCCGCTCGTTGTAAATTACGCTCAATCAACTCAGCGCTTTCCACTGCAGTATCCAGATATTGCGCCAAATCCTGTTTGCGCAGCTGTCCGGTGTTTAGCGTCTCTGCGAGCGCCGCTGTGCTTTCCCGCAGGTAGCTACTACCGGTTAGCGCAACGCCCAGTGGCGTATTCACCTCATGCGCGACACCAGCGACCAGTTGCCCCAGCGCCGCCATTTTCTCCGCGCGCACTAACTGGCGCTGTGTTGACTGCAGGTCGGTTAACGTCCGTTCCACTGTTGTTTTTGCCTCAGACAACTGCTGAGTCCGGCTCGCGACTAAGGTCTCCAATGCCTGCGCCTGACGGCGTAACCGGCCACTGCGCCAGTGATACCAGCGGTTGATCAGAAGCGCCAGCAACAGCAGATACAACAATCCAGCCAGCAGACTGCGATACCAAGGGGGCGCAATGTGAAAAGTCAGCGGCGCCATCTGCTGCTCAGTGCCCCACGCGTCTTTTGCGCGCACCCGCAAGCGATATTGCCCTTCCCACAAACTGTTGTAACTGGCAAAAGCCGCTGCTGACCAATCAGACCAGCTCTGATCAACACCTTCAAGCAATACCGCATATTGGTTGTCGCCACGATAACTGGTGGCGGCGAATTCAAATCGGAGCTGATTCTGCGCAAAGCGCAGTTGCAACGGCATATCACCTTGCGCCGGCAACAGACGCTGATGACCATCTGCCGCCTCAATGCTACGCAGCTGCAGCTGAAACCCCCGCGGCGGCGCGGCATACGGGCTCTGTTGCCAGCGGTATAGTTCATTGCCGCCGAGCCATAAAGTGCCATCGGCTTCGAGCGTGAGGCCAGTTAACCGGCTGTAACCAAACTCAGTCAGTGGCTGCCAGCGATAAGTACCCGAGCCCTCGTGCACCGCCAGCCCCACTTCGCTGCGGCGTAACTTTTCATCACGAGTTTCCAGCCAGACGCCACGCTGTTCCGGCAATAAGCGTGAGATCTGCCGCGGACCGCCGGCAAATAGCGTAGCAAAAGCCGGATCTGGCAGCATTTTCGTCGCATCCGGGCTCAGCTGATAAACCCCGGCTTCGGTTAATATCCGCAGCTCATCCAGCAGCATAACCACCCGGTTATCACTCAAACCAGGCAAACCTTCGGCCAGCTGATAGCGTCTGATAGTGGCCGGGCCCTGCAATACCTGACCTGACGGGTAGTGCAGATGTAACACCCCAGTGTTGACCGTGCCAAACCACAGGTCTGCCGGACCGCTTTGCACCATACTGCGCACGTTATCCGGCACATCGGCAAGTTTACCGAGGACCTGCCATTGCCCGTCGACAAAAGTTAACTGCACCACGCCTTCACGCTGGCCGGCCAGTAACACTGGCTGCACTGCTGCCACCTGCAGAAAACAGGTCGTGCTGTCGCTCAGATAAACCAGCTGCGCCACTCCGGCGTCCAGCCGGTAAATGCCCTGATAATTGCCAATCAGCGTCTCAGCGCCGACCTGCTCCAGTGCCCAGACCTGACCGCTGATGCCTGTCACTTGCCTGAAGCCGGCAACCGGGCCTGGTTCCAGCTGATAAAGCCCCTGCGAAGTCCCGACATTCAGCCGCTCGCCAACCCGCCGGCTGATATACACATTGCCTTGTAAATCCTGGCGCTGGTCAAACCGGCTCAGTGCACTACCAAGCTGAATGCGCGACAAACCGGTGTTGCCGCTGACCCACAGCCCGTGCTGATGATCGAGTCCGAGGTTGTAGACTGTGTCATCTCGCAGCCCCCGCGCTTTGTTGTAAAGCCCAACCCATTGCCCACGTGCATTCAACAGATAAATACCACCCTGCAACATCGCGAGCGCCAGGGTTCCGTCAGGTAACAGCAGCGCCTGATACAACAGCTTTTGCGGCAAAATCGCATCGAGTTCAGTCTGCATCGCGCTAAATTGCTGGTCACGATATTGCCAGAAACCGGAACTGCGGCTCACCGCCAGCAACCCGCCGGCAGCCGGGTACGCCAGCAATGCTTGTAGCGGATCTGCGGCAAAACGCTCGCCACCAGGCACCAGCTGCAACTGATTCTGCTGTAGCGTCAGCAGGCCGACGCCTTCAGCGCGCAGATAAAATTGCTGATTGACGACATAACTGCGATGAAAACGTTGTGCGGCCTGCCAGTGCTGCCAGTGGCCGTCCGCGCCGAGTCGGAACAGGTATTTGTAGCTGGTGAAATAGACGCCTTCGGCCGTGACGTGTGTCTGCCAGACATCCGTGAAATCGCGCCGCTTTACGGGTAGCTGGTCCAACAAAGACTGATAATGCAAGGTGCCGGTTGCGTCCGGCGCAAGGTAACCCAGCTCACCAACGCCCCCCACATAAATACGGCCGGAAGCTTCATCCAGCGCCAGCGAGCGGACGATAGATTTATTCGGCAATGCAATCAGTTGCCAACGCAGGCCATCAAACTGCAACACACCTTCGGTATTGCCGAAGTACAACAAACCGGCTTTATCCTGCACAAAAGCCCAGTTTTGCCCATGCGCCTGATAATCGTCAGCGCTGAAAGTGCGAATTTCGGGTAAGCCCTGTTCCTGCCAGCGCGGCGCGGCGCCGAGCGAAACCGTTGTAGCCAACAGATAACACAGGCAACCAATCAAGGCCTGACAGATCAAGCGCGTAGCCATAGGGCCTCCGCAACTGGTGTTTCCGGCGAAGGTCCGTGCCGCATGAAGTCCGACGGCACCAGAGAGTGTGGCACCGCTGGTTAAGTGTGGGAAAAAAAGCTGAATTTGCCAGTGCAGAAACAAAAACAGCAGCCGAAGCTGCTGTTTTTAATCAAATCGCCGGGTTTATTCCCATTCAATGGTCGCTGGTGGTTTACCCGATACATCGTAAACCACACGGCTGATGCCGTTGATTTCATTGATGATCCGGTTCGACACATGGCCCAGCAGCTCATACGGCAGATGCGCCCAGTGTGCGGTCATAAAGTCGATGGTTTGAACGGCGCG
This sequence comes from Rheinheimera texasensis DSM 17496, assembly GCF_000711985.1. Classification (GTDB taxonomy): domain Bacteria; phylum Pseudomonadota; class Gammaproteobacteria; order Enterobacterales; family Alteromonadaceae; genus Pararheinheimera; species Pararheinheimera texasensis. The sequence goes on along the minus strand of NZ_JONU01000008.1, from coordinate 451,299 downwards.
TAATGACACCACCCAGTCGTATTTACGGCCATCGCCCATCACACCAACCGATTTCACCGGCAGGAACACGACAAAGGCCTGGCTGACTTTGTCGTACCAGCCGCTGTTGCGCAGCTCTTCGATAAAAATCGCGTCGGCGCGGCGCAGGATGTCGCAGTATTCTTTTTTCACTTCGCCAAGCACTCGTACACCAAGACCCGGTCCTGGGAACGGGTGACGGTACAGCATGTCGTATGGCAGACCCAGCGCCAGACCAACTTTGCGCACTTCGTCTTTAAACAGCTCACGCAGCGGTTCGACCAGGCCCATTTTCATATTTTCCGGCAGGCCACCAACGTTGTGGTGTGATTTGATCACATGGGCTTTGCCGGTTTTTGACGCCGCCGATTCAATCACGTCCGGATAAATAGTGCCTTGCGCCAGCCACTTGGCGTTTTGCAGCTTTTTCGCTTCTTCATCAAAGACTTCAACGAACACCCGGCCGATAATTTTGCGTTTGGCTTCCGGCTCATCGACGCCATGCAGTGCTTCGAGGAAGCGTTGTTCCGCCTGGACGTGGATAATATTCAGACCAAAATGGTCGCCGAACATTTCCATCACCTGTGCACCTTCGTTTAGGCGCAGCAAGCCGTTGTCAACGAACACACAAGTCAGGTTTTTACCGATAGCGCGGTGCAACAGCATCGCCACTACTGACGAATCGACGCCACCAGACAGGCCTAAAATCACCTGATCATCGCCGATTTGTTTTTTCAGGCTGACAATAGCGTCATCGATGATCGACGCCGGCGTCCAGAGTTTTTCACAGCCACAGATATCGACAACAAACTGTTCCAGCAAACGCATGCCCTGACGGGTGTGCGTCACTTCCGGGTGGAATTGCACGCCGTAGAACTGACGGGCTTCGTCGGCCATCGCTGCGTGCGGACAAGTTGGTGTGCTGGCGGTAGTGACAAAACCTTCAGGAATTTCAATGACTTTATCGCCATGGCTCATCCAGACATCGAGCTGCGCCACGCCCTGTTCAGTCACATGGTCTTCAATGCCTTTTAAAAGCGCAGATGAAGACACCACATCAACCTGGGCATAACCAAATTCACGCTGATCTGAACTGGCCACTTTACCGCCCAGTTGTTCAGCCATGGTTTGCATGCCGTAACAGACACCGAGCACCGGTACATTGGCTTCAAACACATATTGCGGTGCACGCGGTGAACCTGCTTCAGTCACGCTTTCCGGACCGCCGGACAGGATAATACCGGTTGGATTAAATTCGGCGATTTGCTCAGCCGTGACGTCCCAGGCCCAGAGTTCACAATAAACACCAATTTCGCGGACGCGGCGCGCGATGAGCTGGGTGTACTGTGAACCGAAGTCGAGGATCAGAATTTTATGGAAATGAATATTTTTGCTCATATCAACCTTTGTGAGGTGCGGGGCTCAACAAGCCCGGAAAAAACCGCGCCGGAGTCAGGGGCTGAGTCCGGCGCTGCAATTTTTAACTGACGCGGTAGTTTGGTGCTTCTTTGGTGATTTGCACGTCATGCACGTGCGACTCACCCATACCAGCCGCTGTCACTTTGACAAACACTGGCTTGGTGCGCAGCTCGCCGATATTGGCACAGCCGGTCAGACCCATTGATGAGCGCAGACCACCCATTTGCTGGTGAATGATATTTTCAATCGGGCCTTTATAGGCAACGCGGCCTTCAATCCCTTCCGGCACCAGTTTTTCTGCACTGTTACTGCCCTGGAAATAACGGTCAGAAGAACCGTTACGCTGCGCCATGGCACCTAATGAACCCATGCCACGGTAGGATTTGTAATAACGGCCCTGATACAGCTCCACATCGCCCGGTGCTTCTTCAGTGCCGGCGAACATTGAACCGACCATCACACAGTGTGCACCGGCAACCAGAGCCTTCGACACGTCACCGGAGAAGCGGATGCCGCCGTCAGCGATGATGCAAACGTCCATGCCTTTGACGCCTTCAACTGCATCAGCAATAGCAGTGATTTGTGGTACACCACAACCGGTAACGATACGGGTGGTACAGATAGAGCCAGGGCCGATACCGACTTTGACGGCATTAGCGCCGGCTTCGGCCAGTGCTTTGGCGCCTTCGGCGGTCGCGACGTTACCGGCGACAATTTGTAAATCCGGGTACATAGCGCGGGTTTGTTTGACCCGGTCAATCACGCCTTGTGAGTGGCCGTGCGACGTGTCAATCAGCAGAATGTCAACGCCGGCTTCCACTAAAGCTGCGATGCGCTCATCAGTGCCTGGACCTACACCTACTGCGGCACCAACGCGTAACCGGCCGAATTCGTCTTTACAGGCGTTTGGTTTACTGGCGGCTTTGTAGTAGTCACGGACTGTGATCAGGCCTTTGAGTTTAAAGGCATTGTCGACCACCAGCACTTTCTCAATGCGGTGTTTGTGCATCAGTGCTAAGGCGTCCTGACGCGGTGAATCTTCGTGCACTGTGACCAGACGCTCACGTGGCGTCATCACTGAGGAAATAGCTGCCTGTGGGTTGGTTTCAACGTTTAAGTCACGGCCTGTAACGATACCGACCAGGTTGTGGTCAGCGTCGACTACCGGGAAACCGGAGAAACCATGTTGTTGCGATAATTGCTGCACGTCACGGATAGTTTGTTCCGGCCGCACTGTAACCGGATCAGACACCACGCCACTTTCGTATTTTTTCACTTTACGAACGTTAGCGGCCTGATCTTCGATGGTCATGTTTTTATGGATAAAACCTAAACCACCTTCCTGCGCCAGCGCGATGGCTAAGCGGGCTTCTGTGACAGTGTCCATTGACGCGGAAACCATCGGAATATTCAGGCTGATTTTGCTGGTCAGTTGAGTCCGCAGATCTGCGGTATGAGGTAGTACGGTGGAGTGCGCCGGTACAAGTAACACGTCGTCAAATGTAAGGGCTTCTTTGACTATCCTGAGCATTGCAACAATCTCGCTGTGGTGGTTAAAAATCGGGGAATGTTGCGGCGCTATTTTATCCGCAAAGCGCGTTTCAAACAACGCATTTTTTGTTTTTGTGGTAGATTGTCCGGATCCTCAGTTGGTGCTTGTCTTCGATGAATCAACAACAAAACCCGGCAACTAATCCGGAGATCTATACAGTTTCGCGGCTAAACGCCGAAGTTCGCTTAACTCTGGAGTTGCAATTCCGCCAGCTCTGGCTTTGTGGTGAGATCTCAAATTTTGTCGCGGCCAGTTCCGGTCATTGGTATTTCTCATTAAAAGACGCGGCGGCGCAGGTCAAAGTGGCGATGTTTAAGCAGGCCAACCGCAACGCCGCTTTTATGCCGCGCAACGGCCAGCAGGTGCTGATCCGGGCCCGCATCAGCGTGTATGAGCCCCGTGGTGAGTATCAGTTGCTGGTCGATTTTATCGAACCGGCCGGTGACGGTTTATTGCGCCAGCAGTATGAAATGCTCAAAGCCAGGCTGACCGCCGAAGGTTTATTGGCACCGGAGCGGAAAAAACCACTGCCTGCTCAGGTGCGGCGCATTGGTGTGATCACCTCGCCGACCGGTGCTGCGGTGCGCGATATTCTGACCGTGTTAGCCCGGCGCGCTCCTGCGCTCGAAGTCATTATTTATCCGGCTTTAGTGCAGGGCGCGCAAGCAGCACAGGATTTACAGGCTGCGCTGTCACACGCCATCCGGCGCAATGAAGTCGACGTACTGATCATTGGCCGGGGCGGCGGTTCGCTGGAAGATTTGTATTGTTTTAACGATGAAGCGCTGGCGCGGCAAATCGCTTTTTGCCCGCTGCCGATTGTCAGCGCAGTCGGCCACGAAATTGATTTTACCATCGCCGATTTTGTCGCCGACATGCGCGCAGCAACTCCTTCAGCCGCGGCTGAGTTGGTATCCCCTGATCAGCAACATCAGCTGACGCAGCTGATGCAGTTACAACAACGGCTGCAGCGCGGCATCCGGCAGCAACTGGGCCAACAGGCGCAGAAGTTTTTACAGCAATATGGCAAGTTGCAATTGCTGCACCCTAAACGTGCTTTAGAGCAACAGCAGCAGCGACTTGACGAATTACAGCTGCGGCTGAATCGTGCTGGTCAGCATCAGGTTGAGCGCAAACAACAACAGTTGCGCCAACATCAACAAGCTTTATTGCAGCAGGCTCCACGCACCGGCGAATGGTTCCAGCACAGCAAGACACTGAGCGAACGGCTACAACGCGCAATGCAACAACAACTGCAGCAACGCGCTCAGCAATGGCAACAACACAGCGCCTTGTTGCATCAGGTTAGCCCGCTCGCCACCCTCAATCGCGGTTATAGCTTAAGTTTTAACGCCGATAACCAACTAGTGAAGTCGGTGCAACAACTCAAAGCCGGCGACGTGCTGACGGTGCGTTTTGCCGACGGCAGCGCGCTGACAGAAGTGAAGCAGATTCAGTCCTGATCCGCTGAACGCGCTAAAGCGGCCTGAATGATCGTGACTTTTTCTGGCCGCTCAAATAACTGATACAACACCAGCCAATCCCGAAGCGTCATCCAAGGCAGGCCATGACGGCGCTGCAGACTATGCCGATCAAAATGCGGATCAAACTTCCAATGCTGTAAAGCCCCGGTTGAATTTCGCACCGCAATACCTGCCATCAGTTCAATCACCAGGCCGGAACTATCCTGATAGCGGCGGAAAAACTGGCTGCAATACTGCGGATGCGGTGTAGTTTGCAGCGGAGTTGCCAGCTGAGAAAGCACTGCATCAAGCGCCGGTGCCGCCTCAGTCGTGCAGACCAAATCGATATCGCGAAAATCTGCTTGCAGTTGCTGTTCAACCAACAACAAACTGCCACCAATGCCCCAATCCGGCAACGCTGCCAGAGGTTGCAGCAGCGCCAGCGACTGCTTCAATCTGTTGCTCACCTCACCCATTTCCTGACACTTCCTTACATAAGCACAGCAATTGACCGACAGTTGTATCCGGCCCGCTTTGGCAGACTGCATGGCAGTAAAAGCTGCAGGAAGCGAGTGTACCATGCGATTTCATTTTTCTTATCTGACCCTCTGTCTGAGTTTGACCAGCCCTAGCCTGTTTGCCGGCACTACGGACCACGCCAAGGAAACTAAACCCGCCAGCGAGCAACCGATTGAACGTATTCAGGTCAATGGCAGCGCCCTGCCCGCCGCCAGTCAGACCAATGCAGAAACCGAACAATTGCTGAAAGTTGCCGGCATTATGAATGACCCACTGGCGGCCGTGTTCAGCTTGCCAGGCGTGGTCTATGCCGGAGGCGATTATGGCGGTATGCCGGCGGTACGCGGCTCCAGTCCCGACGATAACGCCTTTTTAATTGATGGCCTCCCGGCCGGTTATTTATTCCATCTGTTTGGCAACAGTGTGTTCAACGAAGCAGTATTACACGACTTTCGCCTCGAAAGCGGCGGCTTTGGCGCGCAATATGGCAATGCCACCGGCGGGGTGTTTGCCGCGACTCTACGCGACCCGAAAATGCAGCAAATCGGCGGCGAAGCAGAACTCAGTTTGCTGCAGATGAGTGCGCTGGTTGAAGGTACCGTGACCGAAGACCAGGCATTTTATCTGGCCGCCCGCCAAAGCACGGTGCAGCTTTTTATCAAGTCTGGTGACGAGCTGGATGATGGAGTCAAAATTTACCAGCCGCCGAAAAGCGACGACTATCAGGCGCGATATCTGTGGCAACTGTCGCCGGAGCAAAAACTGACGCTGACGCTGACCGGCGCCAGCGACAGTGCCCGCGCCAATATCAGCAAAGCATCTGAGCAAGGCCGTACTGATCCGGAATCAGTCGGCGACCTGCGCATCGACAGCGCTTTTGCCAATCAGCAATTGAGTTATCAGTACCAGCATCCGGCTGGCCATCAACTACAGCTGCGTTATCAGCACAGCAGCAACAGCGAGGACAATCAGTACGGCAGTGACCAGTTTGTCAGCTACGAAGACGAACAGCAGTTTTTGCAATTGCAGTCGCGCTGGCAACTGAACTCGGCGCAGCGTCTGGAAGCCGGGGTCGAACGCAGTCAGCGCGAAGCGGATTACCGTTTTGACGTGATCCCCTATTATTGCACCGACCATCAGGCCGATTGTTTTGCCCAGCGCGGCGAGCGCATCAAAGCCAAAGACGAGCTCAGTTACAATACCGATAGTGCTTTCCTGCAACATCAGTGGGTGTGGAATCAATATCTGAGCTCGTCGGTCGGCCTGCGCTATGACAAGCAAGATTATACCGATGAAAGCTTCCTGCAACCGCGCGCGGAGCTGAGCCTGCAACTGACGCCGCAACAGCGCTGGTTTATCCGGGCCGGGCGTTATAGCCGGCTGGCCGATCTGGAAAAAAGCCTGCCGCTGCTCGGCAACCGCCAACTGAAACAACCAACAGCCACTCACTATGTATTGGGGCAGGACTGGCAGTTTGCCGACGCCTGGAATTTCACGACTGAACTCTATTTGAAAAAACTGCAGAAATTACCACTGGGGCTGACCGACAAAGACGCAGACCAGGCGCTGCATTACAGCAATGACAGTGAAGGCGAGGCTTATGGCGCTGAACTGTTGCTGAAAAAACAACGCAGCGCTGGCGACTGGTATGGCTGGGCGTCGCTGAGCTGGTCCAAAGCTGAACGCACCGACCTGCGCCGCAATCTGACCTCTGAATATTATCTCGATACTCCGCTGGTCGCGAACGTTGTGGTGGCTTATCCCTATGATGAGCAATGGGATTTGAGCGCCCGCCTCACAGTCCGGTCCGGCGCCAAATACACGCCGATTATTGGTGATAAACCCAACCCTTATTATCCGGATTATCGTGTCGCTGTGTATGGCGAGCTGAATTCTGCGACCTTGCCGGTTTATCACCGGCTGGATTTACAGGCCGAGCAACAAAGCACATTGTTTGGGCTACCGGTCACTTACACTTATGCCATCCTGAACGTACTGAACCGGAAAAATGTGTCGGGCTATTTTCTGCAAAAAGGCAAAGCCGGCGAAAACCCGGCCTACAGCATAGAGCCGGAAGAAAACCTCGGGATCTTTCCGTCAGTCGGCATCAAAGTGCAGTTCTGAGGCTGCCCGCAGCAAGTTTGTGATATCTGCTTACACTTTTTAAACATTCGAACGCAGGCCCCGCCAGTTATGATGGGGCCTGTGTTTTTTGGAGCCAGGCATGCGACGTCTTTTTGCTCTCTTTATCCTGTTCGTCATCAGCAGCAACTGTCAGGCCAGCTGGGATGAAGTTGAATTCACCGGCTATGTGTCAGTCGGTGCCGGATATCAGCGGGCGATTATCGGTGCTTTAGACCAGTCGGTGAATGGCCGGCTACTACTGAACCTGTCCGCGGATGTGACTTATCACAATTTTTTTATCGAGTCCGACGAGCGTCGTAATGTGCTGCGCTATGGCAGCGGCATTATCGGCTATCACTTGTGGCAACAGGACGACGCCAGTCTGGCGCTGATCGGCACAGGCTACCATCAAGCGATTGGCCCTGATTTAATCACTGCTTTTGGCAGTCAACATATCACTGAGCTTGAGGGCTTGAAGCAACGCGACTCCGACTTTTTAGTCGGTTTACGCTATCAGCGGTTTTGGGGCCAGCACTACTGGGCTATTGAAGCAGGCCAGGATATCGAATCTCATTATGGTCAGCAGCTGAGACTGCTGTACAGCTACCGGCAACAACTGCGCAACTGGGACCTGTACTACAACGCCGGGGTGTCGTTTTCGACGGCAAAAGTGGTGGATTATTATTATGGCGTGCGGCCGGCCGAGAGCTTGAGCAGCAGGCCTTCATATCAAGCCGGCGCCGGCCAGCAATTGCATATTGGTGTCAGCGCTTTATATCCGCTGAGTCCGAACTGGTTGCTGGAGTTAGGCCTGGCCGCCAATCTGTTTAGCGAGGCTTATATTAATAGCCCGCTGAGCAGTCGTCACAGCGAATGCCTCAGTCTGGTGAAATTCCGCTATGTGTTCTGAACGCCCTTTGCTGATCGTCTGCTGGGTGGGCTTACTTGCTGTCGCTTCTACCGCTGCGAGTGCAGCCGAACCAGTCCGGCTGAAACTGACACCAGATACCTGTGTAGCGCTGCAACAAGGCCGGCAATGTTACGCCACTATCCAGATTGACTGGCACAGCCAGACTGCACTGGATCTCTGCCTGCATGCCGGTAGCCGAAAACTGCAGTGCTGGCAGGCCAGCAACAGTGGCCGGCTAAGGTATGAATTTGTCGCTGCGGACAATGAGCGAATTCAGTTAGTGGGTACAGATGGCATCCTGGCAGAGGCAACTATTAAAGTGAACTGGGTGCAAAAAAATACCAAGGTCAAACGGCACTGGAGATTATTCTGAGATGGAACATACAGTCTATGGCACCATTTTACTGGTCGAGGACGACCTGTCGTTAGCCGGCTGGGTGCAGGAGTTTCTGCAGCAAAAAGGCTATCAGGTGCTGCTGGAGCATCGCGGTGACACCGTGCTGCCGCTGCTGCGCCGCCAGCATGTCGATTTAATTCTATTAGATTTGATGTTGCCGGGCATGAACGGTCTGGATGTCTGCCGGCAGATCCGGCGTGATTACCAGGTACCGGTGTTGATGCTGACAGCGCAAGGCGAAGAAGTCGATGAAGTGATTGGCCTGGGTGTCGGCGCCAATGACTATCTGGTGAAACCAGTGCGGCCCCGTATCTTATTGGCACGGATTCAGGCGGCGCTGCGTCAGGGCGCAGATATCAAACCCATAGAGCAACTGAGCTTCGGCAGTCTGAGTATCTGCGCCAGTTCGCGCCGTGTGCTGCTGGGGCCACAGGACATTAGCCTGACCAGCGCCGAATTTGCCTTATTGTGGTATCTGGCCAGTCGGGCCGGGCTGGTTTGTAGCCGGGACCAGGTGTTTCAGGCACTCAAAGGCAGGGAACACGACGGCCTTGACCGGCGTTTTGATGTGATGATTTCAGTGCTGAGGAAAAAACTCGGCGACGACGCCAAAGAGCCAAAGCGGATCAAAACCGTGTGGGGCCAGGGATATTTATTTAGCACTGAGCACTGGGTCAACTGATGCTGAAACTGGCGCTGAGTTTGTCATGTTCGGCGATTTGCGCGCTGTTTTTACTGGGTGCCCTGCTGGACCAACTGGCGTATAACGAAGCTCCGCAGTCACCACCCCAACAGCAGCTGTACCGCACAGTACTCGATAATATCGCGCTGCAGGCCGACCAGCAAAGTGCCGCCAGCCTGCGCGCCTTTGTCACGCAGCAACAGCAGAATTGGCAGCTCGCGCTGAGCTTAGTCAGCCGTAACAGTCTGGCACTGCCGGCGGAACTGCAGCAACAACTCGCTGCCAGCCAGATATTACCTTTGGCCGGTAACGAGGGCACTTCTTACCTCAAAGCCTTAGCCGGCCATCCGGATTGGCTGCTGCAATTACATATCCCACCGGAAGCCGGCCATCAGCCGGAAGACTTATGGCTGACCCTCGCGCTTTATGGCGGGCTCTGCCTGATGATGTTATTGTGGCTCGCGCCACTGATCCGCCGGCTTTGGATGCTTAGTCACACCGCCAGCCAGTTTGGCGCCGGTCGGCTGGAGGCCCGGCTGCCTTATAGCCGCTGGTCTTACATCAGCGAGCTGGAACAAAGCTTCAACCAGATGGCCCGGCAGATTGAACAGCTGATGGCCGACAACCGCCTGCTCGCGTCCAGCCTGTCACACGATTTACGTACGCCAATTGCCTGTTTTCGCTTTGGTCTGGATGCTGCGCTGGATGAGCCGGACCCGGCGCAAAAAAACCAATATCTGCGGCGGCTTGAGCAAGATCTGGGTCGGATGGAGGCGATGGTCAACGCCTTTTTAGAATATGCCAGCCTTGACCGCCAGCATCAGCACTGGCAACTGAGCCAGATCGATATGCTGCAGCTGTGTGAGCAGGCGCTGCACAGTTGCGCACCTTTGGCAGCAGCCTGCCAGCTCAAGCTGGTACTGGACTATCCGGTGACGCCATTCCCGCCCTTGTGCGGCCATCCGCATTGGTTATCTCGCGTGTTGCTGAACCTGCTGCAAAATGCCTGTCGATATGCCAAACAGCAGATCAGGCTGGAATTATGGCTTGAGCCGCAGCAGATATGCGTTCGGGTGCGCGATGATGGTGATGGCATCGCAGCAGACGACGCTGACCGCATTTTCCAGCCCTTTGTCCGGCTGGAAACCCAATGCAGTACCACGCCGCAATTTGGCCTAGGCCTCGCTATTGTTCGTAAGGTCCTGGATTGGCATCAGGCGCAAATCAGGCTGGAAACCAAGGCGCCCATTGGGGCCAGTTTTCTGCTGAGCTTTCCGTTGACACCACAGGTCGGGAGCCAAGACACAGCTGAGCGCCATTAGCTTTTTGCTCAGGTGCCGTAATTGTTGCATTCAGAGAAAATAAAAAGCCGGCAATGCTGCCGGCTTTGAAAAATCTCACAGCGCTTCGCCGTTTAATCCTGGTTATGACCAATTTTCTTTTTGTTGGCCAGATTGGCTTTCGCCTTAATCAGCCGGTCGCGTTTGTACTGCTGATTTGGCGTCAGCGTATTACGTTTTTCCGCGAACGGGTTTTCGGTGCCGCGGAATTCAACCCGCACCGGTGTCCCCATCAACTGCAGCGATTTGCGGAAATAATTCATCAGATAACGTTTATACGAATCCGGCAAATCTTCCACTTGTGTGCCGTGGATCACAATGAGCGGCGGGTTGTAACCACCGGCGTGGGCGTATTTCAGTTTAACGCGACGACCTTTGACCAACGGCGGCTGGTGATCTTCCTGCGCCATGTTCATGATTTTGGTCAGTAGAGCGGTATTGACGCGGCGGGTTGCAGAATCAAAAGCTTCTTCGACCGATTCAAATAAGTTACCGACCCCTGAACCGTGCAGTGCTGAAATAAAATGCAGACGGGCGAAATCGATAAAACCAAGGCGCCGGTCCAGCTCGCGTTTGACTTCATCTTTGATGCCATCATCCAGGCCATCCCATTTGTTCACCGCAATCACCAGTGAACGACCGGCATTGAGGACAAAACCGAGGATGCTCAAATCCTGCTCCGAAATACCGAGACGCGCGTCCAACACCAGGATCACCACGTTGGCATCTTCAATCGCCTGCAGGGTTTTAATCACTGAAAATTTCTCGACCACATCGTCGATGCGGCCGCGCCGACGCACACCGGCGGTATCAATCAGGGTGTATTCGCGTTCACCGCGCTGCATCGGAATATAAATGGCATCCCGCGTAGTGCCTGGCATATCGTAAACAATGACCCGTTCTTCGCCGAGAATGCGGTTGGTCAGCGTCGATTTACCAACGTTCGGCCGGCCAACGATAGCCAGCTTGATATGTTTGTCGCGTTGTTCCTGCTCGGCGTCTTCGTCGATGGCATCCAGATCTTCACCGGCTTCAAAAGCCGCCAGACGCTGGACTTGCTGTTCAGTCAGTAAAGGTACCAATGCCTGCTGCAACAACGCAGTGACACCACGGCCATGCGCCGCAGCAATCGGATACACTTCACCGATGCCTAAGCTGTAAAAGTCCGCAATGGCGGTGTCGGCATCCAGACCATCGGTTTTATTGGCAACCAGAAAAACAGTTTTATTGACGCGGCGGATGTGATTGGCAATGGCTTCGTCGGCCACAGTCGCGCCAGCACGGGCGTCGACCAGAAACAGCACTACATCAGCTTCGTCGATGGCTTTGAGCGACTGTTCAGCCATCTCCAGCTCAATACCCTCTTCGCTGCCATCGATACCGCCGGTATCCACCACGATAAATTCCAGGCCTTCGTAGTCAACGGAGCCGTATTTACGGTCGCGGGTCAAACCAGGAAAATCCGCCACCAAAGCGTCGCGGGTGCGGGTCAGGCGGTTAAATAATGTGGATTTTCCCACATTTGGACGGCCAACAAGGGCAACTACCGGTAACATGTTTCACCTCAATGGAGCTGACACATCTAAGGCGGTCAGCTGCTGTAATCACTTGATTGTCGTCAGAGACGACCAGTTTTTTCGGCCGCAGTCTACACGGCCAGGTCTGGTGCCACCACAGGCGGCACCTATGTTTGTGGCAGCTACGCTGCATGTAGCAACCTGGCTGCGGTGCGAACCACTATGCCTGGTTCGCAGTCGCCGAAAAGCTCCGGATACCGCGAACCTGCATTTTCGTCGGCCATTCGCGGAGCTTATGGCGTTCATCAGGCGCGACGCCAACAGATTGGCGTTACGAACTCCCTGATTCACCATACCGTACATCCTGTACATAAAAAAAAAACAGGCCTGCGAACAGGCCTGCTTTGGCTTGACTCAGAGCGCAACCTTTAATCGTTGGTGCGCAGCACGTCGATTTCGCCGTTGCGGGTCTGCAGAATCAAATAGTCAGACGTTGTGACAGCTTCGGTATAAAAACCAGAACTGTCAAATTCATGCCGGGCCAAGTATTCGCCTTTGTCACGGCTGAACCAATGCAGGTTGCCTTCATTGTCGCCGACAACCACAAAGTTTTTATACACGGCCGGGCCTGTGACAAAATGTTTGTGCAGCGTTTGCTGTGACCAGATCTCCAGGCCATTGCGGCTGTCCACTGCGTAAAGTTTACCTGTTGAATCAACCAGATAAATAATATTGTCAACCACGGTCATGTCACGGAAACTGGCGTAATCGCGTTTCCACAAAGTCCGGCCGGAACGCAGCTCCATCGCAACCAGTTGGCCATTGTAGGCAATAGCGTAGATTGTACCATTTTGTACGACCGGTGTCGCATCGACGTCGATGATCCGCGCCAGATCAGTCGAGCCCTTAGCAACAGCAATAGCTTCTTCCCAGGCCGGCGCACCTTGTTCAGCAATCAATACGCCGACTTTACCGTTACCAGTGCCATACACAACACCACCAGCTGCCGGGGCTACTTCAGAAATACCGCGCAAAGTCAGCAGTGCATTTTCGGATTCATGCATCCAGCGCTGCTCACCGGTGTCTGGTTGCAGTGCAAAAATACGGCCGCCACCGGTATTGACCAGCACAAAGCCTTCACCGGCTACAGGCGCCGCTAACACTTCACCTTTGACTTTAACGTGCCAGACTTTTTCGCCGGTTTCCGGGTTCAGTGCAACGACGTCACCGTCTTCAGTGCCGACCAGCACTTTGTCAAAACCAACGGCGACACCACCAGCCAGCTTGGCATTGCGTTCGTTCCACCAGTGGCTGATACCACCGAATAACGGTGCATCGTCACCATCGCGTAAATCGTAACTCCACAGCTTGTCGCCGTTTTGCAGATTAAAGGCGACCACGTCGCCTTTGCGGCTGGCGACAAAAACTTTGTCACCAAAGACTGCAGGCTTGATGCTGGAATCGTAGTGTTCGATACCGTCACCGACAGAGCTGCTCCAGACATAATCCGGTTCGACTTTATTGTCGATCTCCGGCAGGACCAGTTCTTCTTCATCATTCGACGAGCAGGCCGCCAGCGTCAGCGCTAACAGCGCCGGTACCAATAAGGTACGCACAGATAACTTCACAGCAACCTCTTAGCCGGCAACGTGGGCCAGTTCGTTCAGTTTGACATCGAGTAACGGGTTTTTGCCAGCTTCAGAGCCAGCCTGCGCTGCTTTATAGGCAGCCAGTGCAGCAACTTCGTCGCCGGATTTCAGTAACACGTCGCCTTTCAGTTCATTTTGCTGCGCAGCAAAAGCGGCCGGCATCGTCGCGCTTAAAGTGGCCAGCGCTTCTTTGTATTTGGCCTGTTCAGCCTGTACCCGCGCCAGACGCAGCTGTGCGACAGCCAGCACTTCCGGTACTTTACTGCTGCTAATCACTGCGCTCAGTTGCTGCTCAGCGGCAGCGTAATCTTTCAGTACCACAGCCTCTTTGGCGGCCAGCAGCGCGGTCAGATGGCTGTAATTTGAATCTTTATGATCGGCGATGAATTTTTGCGCATCAACCAACCAGGCTTTTTTGTCTGCGCCTTCTGCTGTTGATTTTTCCACCAGCGCAGCATAAGCGGCAGACTGAGTTTCCTGCGCTTCCAGCTGCTTCGCCTGGTAGTAACGAAAGCCATATAAGCCGCCGAGGCCAATCACGATACCGGCAGCAATTGACAGACCGTGCTCATGGAAAAAGCGTTTAATCGCTTCGACTTGTTGTTCTTCGGTATTATAAATTTCCATCAGGAACTCCGTTAAACCTGGGCCAGTACTGCGGCCAGATCTGCGATATGGACAGTTTGTTGAGGGTGCTCGGCGCGTAACCACTTCACAGTGACCTGCCCGGCTGCCAGTTCGTCGTCGCCAAGCAACAGACCTACAGCAGCGCCGGATTTGTCCGCGCGTTTTAATTGTTTCTTCAGATTACCACCGCCACAATGCAACATGACACGTTTACCCGGCAGGGCCAAACGCAGCTGTTCGGCAACAGAAACTGCGGCAAGTTCCGCAGCTTCACCCAGTGGCATCAGATACACGTCAGCAGCATTGCTGACGGCCGGCAACAGCGGCAGGCTTTGCAGTAACAATACCAGCCGCTCTAAACCTAAACCAAAACCAACAGCCGGTGTGGCTTTGCCACCCAACTGTTCGACCAGGCCATCGTAACGGCCACCGGCACAGACAGTGCCTTGTGAGCCTAAGTTGGTGGTGACCCATTCAAATACGGTTTTGTTGTAATAATCCAGGCCACGTACCAGACGCGGATTGATGGTGTATTCAATACCGGCGGCGCGTAAACGGGCTTGTAAGCCTGCAAAGTGCTGTTTGGATTCTTCATCCAGATGGTCAAGTAACTGTGGCGCTTTGGCCAGCATCTCAGCCATCGCCGGATTTTTGCTGTCGAGCACGCGCAGCGGATTGCTATATAACCGGCGGTGGCTGTCTTCGTCCAGCAGCTCTTTATGCTGTTCCAGATAGGCGACCAGTTTGTCGCGGTACGCGGCGCGGGCTTCGTTGGAACCTAATGAGTTGAGTTCCAGCCGCACATAAGGGGTCAGACCAAGCTGTTGCCACAAACGTGCAGAAACCAGAATGACTTCGGCGTCGATATCCGGGCCCTGCATGCCAAAGACTTCCAGACCAAACTGGTGGAACTGGCGATAACGACCTTTTTGTGGCCTTTCGTGACGGAACATCGGGCCCATATACCACAGCCGTTGTTCCTGGTTGTACAGTAAACCGTTTTGGATGCCAGCGCGCACACAACAAGCGGTGCCTTCCGGTCTTAACGTCAGACTGTCACCATTGCGATCGGCAAAGGTGTACATCTCTTTTTCAACGATGTCCGTGACTTCACCAATCGAGCGTTTAAACAGCTCAGTCATTTCTACGATCGGGAAACGGATCTCGTCATAGCCGTAACTGTTGACGGTCTGACGGATCATCTGTTCAACATATTGCCATACCGGGGTATCCTGCGGCAGACAATCGTTCATTCCGCGGATAGCTTGAATTTCTTTGGACACTTAAATACCTGAATATCTTAGATTTATTCTACGTTCTTCACATCGATCAGCTGCTTCTGTGCGGCAAGATACATGCGCACCTGCTGCTCCAGCTGTTCGGCGACAGATTCATTATCAATCCGCAGTTTCTGCCGTTCGCCTTTGAGGTAAAAACCGCTTTTTTTGCTGGCTCCCGCCACACCGAGATCTGAGATCAACGCCTCACCCGGCCCATTGACCACGCACCCTATCACAGATACGGTCAGCGGGTCGACCACATCTTCCAGCCGTTGTTCCAGCTCATTCATGGTTTTAATCACATCAAATTCCTGCCGAGAACAACTTGGGCAGGCGATGAAATTAATGCCGCGGGAACGAATGCGCAGCGATTTCAGAATATCAAAACCGACTTTGACTTCTTCCACCGGGTCGGCCGCCAGCGAAATGCGCAGCGTGTCGCCAATGCCTTCGGCCAGCAACATGCCTAAACCGATAGCTGATTTGACCGCACCGGCGCGGGCGCCACCGGCTTCAGTGATGCCCAGATGCAGTGGTTGTTCGATTTGTTTGGCTAATAACCGGTATGCGCCAACGGCCAGAAACACATCTGAGGCTTTGACGCTGACTTTAAACTGGTCAAAGTTCAGCCGGTCCAGAATTTCCACATGGCGCATCGCCGATTCAACCAAAGCGGCCGGTGTCGGCTCGCCGTATTTTTCCTGAATATCAGCTTCCAGCGAACCACCGTTCACACCAATGCGGATTGGAATATTGTGAAAGCGTGCCGCATCGACCACAGCACGGATGCGGTCTTCGCGACCGATATTACCCGGATTAATCCGCAGGCAATCCGCACCGTATTCGGCCACTTGCAACGCAATGCGGTAGTCGAAATGGATGTCAGCCACCACTGGGATCGGCGACTGTTGCTTGATCAGTTTAAATGCTTCGGCGGCGTCCATGGTCGGCACTGACACCCGCACTAAATCAGCACCGGCTGCGGCTATTGCCCGGATTTGGGCGACAGTTGCATCCACATCTGTGGTGCGGGTATTGGTCATTGATTGCACCGCAATAGGCGCATCACCACCAATTAATAAAGAACCAACACGGATTTGTTTGGATTTGCGGCGGATAATTGGATTTTCAGCGTACATCTTATTCGGACCCGGTTAATGTCAGGCGCACGACCTGACCTTGCTTATAGCCTGATAAATCAAGAGTTTTCCCACTGAGTGACGCAGTCACTGCCATGGGATCACCGAAAGTAACCTGCAATGGCGCAGCCCCTGTTAACGTCAGACTCTGTCCACCATTTTGCATACTGTACGCGAGGCGTTTGCCACTGCCATCTGTCACGGCAACCCAACACTGTGCGCTGAATTGCAGCTGTAAAGTCAGCGTGCCGGCGGCTGTGACTTCGGGCTGTAAACCAGTTGGCTCTGCTGAAGTCTCTGTCGTGCTGGCAGGGCCAGCGCTGTTCGCGCCTGCATTTGCCAGTTCGCCGGCTGCTGCAACAGGCGCGACCGCAGCGTCTGTCACAGTAACAGGCGCCGTGGCCATTGACTGCGTCTCTGGCACTGGCTGATTGCTGTTTGCATCAACCACCACAGCTGAGTCTGCGGGAGGTAGGTCTGCGCTCGCCACAGATTGTTGCGGGTCGTTTAACACGGACGTGGTCACAGCCGGCCCGGTCATCTCATTGGTTACAACCGTCTCAGCCGCCGGAGTTGACAATACAGAGTCTGACGGCTTAATCACAACAGCAGTTTGCGCTGGTTGTGAGCGTAACACTGTGTTGTCAGATTCCGGCAGCATCGCCACCGGCTGTTCATTCAGCATATGCGTCTGCCAAAACCAAATCAGAAACAAACCAATCAGCAACACCAGCAAGAAATAAGTCGCCAGCATAAAGCGGCTTTCAGCGGCGTCCCGGCTGGCCTTATTTGAAAAGCTGTGCATCGTCGCGCTGACCTGTGGCAGTGTCGCCAGTTGCTGGTCAAACTTTGCCAGCAGGTCGGCTTCATTCAGTTTCAGCAAACGCACATAGTGGCGCAAATAACCACGGATAAAAGTCGGTGCTACCTGCGGGTCGAACTGACCGCTCTCGAGCTGCCGGATCACCACAGCTTTCAGATTCAGCTGCGCAGCAGCCTGCTCCAGGCTCAGACCCAATGCTTCCCGACGTTGACGCAGCAATGCGCCGGCATCAGCGAAACCGACCGCCGACGTCATAAACCGGTCTCCGCCGGGTCATGCAACAGAATCGTCTGACCCGGGTTCAGTGCAGCATCTGCCGGCAATTGATTCCATGCCGCCAGTTGCGCCAGCTCAAGGTTAAATTTGTAGGCAATGCTGAATAAGGTATCGCCATCCAACGTCTGATATTCACGCGGAATTTGCTGTGCGTCGGACAAACGCAGCACCTGGCCGGCTTTTAAATCCCCCGGGTCCGCGAGTTGATTCAGGCGCTGTAATTCAGAAACACTGAGGCGATATTTACTGGCAATGCGAAACAGCGTCTCGCCATATTGTACTTGGTGCGTGGCTGGCGTCTGCGCTGAGGTTTCAGTGGTCGCTGTACCGGCTGTTGTTCCGGTCAGCCCGGCCGCTACGGCAGAACCTGGCTGAGCAGCAGAAACTGGGACGGCGCTGGTCTCAGGGACTATATTGGCAGTGCCAACTGAAGCTGCTGCAGACATCGCAGGTTCAGGCGTTCGCTCCATCAGCTGTGGCCCGGTCTCAGCACTTAAACCAAAAGCTTCGGATTCAGGCGTTAGGCCGGTTTTACGCTTGACTACTTTGATTTTGGGGGTTGCTGCCGGTTTAGCCACCAGATCCGCCGGCTCCAGCCCCAGCAAACTGGCTTTATATTGCTGACGTAATTTTTCTGGTGCTGAGGCACTGAAATCGGCCGACAGCATCCAGGCAGTTTCCGGCGCGGTCGGATACACAGACAACATAAATTTTTCGGTGGTTTGTTGCTCGGTTTTGTCATCAAGCTGATAGGCAATCATGTAACGCAATAAAGTCGCCTGTGGTGAAACCTGCCCAAGCTCCTGCAAGCGTTTTTGCCAAATCCGCGCTTTTTCCAAATCTCCTTTGGCATAGTTCAGCACTGACAGGTTGTAGACGATGGAATGTTTTACACCGTTGTGGCGCAAAGCCTGTTCCAGATATTGCTGATACTTGCCAAAGTCTTTACGGCCTAACGCACAAAGCGCCAGGTTTTCATAACTGTCGGCCACGCGGATATAACCGGGGCGTTTTACTGCAGCCAGCAGCAACTCTTCAGCTTCTTCAAACTTATTGATTTGGCACAAAAAAGCGCCGAAGTTGTTATAAGTGTCGGCGTTGTTGTGGTCTTTGCGCAGCGCATCGCGGTAGGCGTCTTCAGCCTGGTCAAACTCGCCAACCTGCTGGTAATAATACGCCAGCGCGTTATCGACTTCCGGCATGTCCGGCGCCAGCTCACGGGCTTTTTCCAGATTAAAACGGGCTTGTGAAGTTTCGCCGCGTTGCAGGTAGTTCAACCCCAGCGACAAGCGGGTGCGGGCAATCTGTTTGTTGTCGGTCGGACGTTCTCCGGGAACTTTGCTGTCGACAATAGTTGACTCAGAGACGCAACCAAACAGCAGCGTACTACAGAGTCCAATACCAGCAAGCCAACTAAAACGCATAACTGATTGCCTGTCCTTGTCTTTTCAGACCATTTTTACTGAAATTTCCTCACCTTTCATCTGTTTTTTCACCAGACGTTTGGTGCGATCGATGACGTCACCGACCAGCTGACCACAGGCAGCATCAATATCGTCGCCGCGGGTCTTGCGCACTATGACAGTAAAGCCATATTCCTGCAGAACTTTATTAAAGCGATCGATGCGGGAATTGCTGGAACGTTTATAAGGTGACCCCGGATAAGGGTTAAACGGGATCAGGTTGATTTTCGACGGGGTATCTTTCAGTGCTTTGGCCAGTTCATGCGCCTGGTCCATGCTGTCGTTGATGCCTTCGAGCATCACATATTCAACCGTCACTTTATCGTTGGCACGCGAACCATCAACATAACGTTTGGCTGCGGCGAGGAACTCTTCCATCGGATATTTTTTGTTAACCGGCACCAGCTCATCACGCAGCGTATTATTCGGCGCGTGCAGCGAAATCGCCAACGCCACATCGATTTTGTCTTTAAGCAGGTCCAATGCCGGCACCACACCAGAGGTGGATAAAGTGACGCGGCGTTTGGACAGACCAAAACCATAGTCTTCCATCATCAGCTCCATCGCCGGCACCACGTTATTGAGGTTCAGCAGTGGCTCGCCCATGCCCATCATTACCACGTTAGTGACTGGTTTCTCACCGGTGTCGCCATAACTCCCGATGATTTGGCCGACGCGCCAGACCTGTCCGATAATTTCGGACACCGTCAGATTGCGGTTAAAGCCTTGCTGCGCAGTGGAACAGAATGAACAATCAAGCGCACAACCGACCTGAGAAGACACACATAAAGTGCGGCGGTCTTTTTCCGGGATCCAGACCGTCTCCACTTCCTGACCGCCTTTAAGACCCATCACAAATTTGATAGTGCCGTCCGCGCTGTCCTGACGCGTCACAACCACCGGTGCTTCGATCACCGAATAACGTTTCAGTTTTTCGCGTAACACTTTGTTGATATTTGTCATTTTGTCGAAATCATCAACACAGAAGTGATAAATCCATTTCATCAGCTGGTCGGCGCGAAAGGCTTTTTCCCCTAATGACACCAAAAATTCTTTCATCTGATCACGGGTCAGATCGAGTAAATTGATTTTCTGTTCAGGGGTTTGGCTCATGGTTCACTCCGATGGCAGCGTTGCTGCAATCTAACTTGCTGGATATATCGCGGCGATTTGGTCTGCCATCTGCAATCAGTCTTGGCTTATGACAGACAAAATCGTCTCTGGTTCTTTGGCTCTCGCCAGATCAGGCAAAAAGGGGCATCAGCCCCTTCTGCTCTGTTGCAATGGTTCAGTCTGGCCAAAAGACCAAACTGACGCCTTCATGCAATTAACGGGTACGACCACAAACTTCAGCATCGCTGAAGAAGTAAGCGATTTCACGGGCAGCTGAAGCAGCAGCGTCAGAACCGTGTACCGCGTTTTCGTCGATGCTGGCAGCGTAGTCAGCACGTAAAGTACCGGCTGTTGCATCTTTTGGATTGGTAGCGCCCATGATTTCGCGGTTTTTACGCACTGCGTCTTCACCTTCCAGCACCTGGATCATCACCGGGCCTGAAGTCATGAAAGAAACCAGTGCATTGAAGAATGGACGCTCTTTGTGTTCTGCGTAGAAACCTTCAGCCTGTTCACGGCTCAGGTGCAGCATTTTAGCAGCAACGATACGCAGACCTGCAGATTCGAAACGGTTGTAGATTGCACCGATCAGGTTTTTTGCGACTGCATCTGGTTTGATGATTGAAAAAGTACGTTCTAAAGCCATGTCAGACTCCCTTAAAAATAACGGTTGAAAATTTAGCGGTCGCGAATTATACGCGATCAGTTCAGCCTTGCCTATGCTTTCCGTCACGGCGAATTTTCAGCATAAAAGGACTCAAAACAGGCTGCCCAAACATTGTGACTTTTTGCCGGTCAGACAACGAGACCAGCGCCGGCTCGCAGCCCAGCCAACAAGGTGAAGCGAGAAAGGCACTAGTTACAAAAACAGAGAAACCGGCCACAGCCGGTTTCTCGCACCAAATCAGTTATCAGATTTATTAAAACTTACCAACCACTTTAACCGACGCATCTACCGAAGCTGCGTCGATATAACCAATTGCAGAAGCGTCTGCAGCAACAGCCGCTTTGACATCGGCATCAGAGCCCAGCTCTTTTGGTGGCGTGCCTTTACCGGTAAATACCAGTTTTGACCAATAAGCTTTCATCTGACTGGACGATTTACCTAACACCTTACTGTCAAACTCGGCACGGGCCGGCGCACTTTCCGCCAGATTTAATGGCGTGGCTTTACTACCATTGCTGAAGGTTGTACCGCGTCCGGTAAACAAACGGCTGATCTCAGCCTGGTCCAGGCTGGCGGCATTGGATGGATGCACCACCACAGCCACCTCAGCTGTGGCAACAGCCGACGATAAAACCAATGGAATAGCTACAAATTTCAACCAGTTCATGGTTTTCTCCACTCTTAGAATACTAAATCAATGCCGAAGGTAATGGCTTTGCTGTCACCAGCGACCATCTGGCCGTTAATCCCGTCATCGGTGACGTCGTCGTATTGCACCTTAAATGCGGCAGAACTATGAAAATCCCAGCGTGCACCGACGCTGGCCGTACTGTGCATTTCAGATTCAGAATCGAAGTCCGCAAAGGAGACAAAAGGCGTCCACTGACCAATCCGATAGCCGGCGGATAACAGATAGGTGTCGAAATCACCGCCATCGAGCGTCAGACGGTTAAATTCGGTCAGCACCACCCAATTGTTGTAATCGACGTTCGCTGAGACGCCGGCAAACTTACCGCGACGCGAATCATCACCGTCCCATGTCACTTGCACGCCATTGCGGTAACGCTCATTCTGATAGGTCATGTACGTAAAACGCAGGTCCAGCCAGTCGCGGTTCAGACTCAGCACGCCGCCGACGATGTTTTTCCAGATCTCGCGAATAGGTTGCGAGCCGAAAAACTCTGATAGCAGTTTGTTTTCGGTATCGTCTTCCCGACCGGTATAAATATTCCCGGACACAGTCCAATCGTTGACCTGATAGTTAAACTGCGCATTGACACCGTTGTAGTTAAAGATTTGCCAGGTGTAGTTGTCGGCTGCGGGCCGGATCCACAGATAGGCATAGCTGACATCAAAGAAATCGGAATAATAATACAGTGGCAAGCGTTTTTTACCGGCCTGTAAGGTCCAGTGCTCATTCAGCACATAAGACAAATAGGCCCATTCAAACTCGGCATTAAAATCGTCAGCACCGCGACCAACCAGCTGGGCAGTCGCTGACAGACCTTCGGTCAGATCGGCGCTGATTTGCAGACCATATTTTGAATCTGGCTTAAAGCTCCAGTCTTCTTCATAAAAACCGACGATCGGATAGTTAGCCAGAAAGGTGGGCTCCAGGCCAAATTCCGGCACGCCTTCACCGCTCAGCACCTTGCCGCCAACGACGGATGCAAACCCGGAGATATCTACTTCTGCGACGGAGCTGGTGCTGACCAGCGCAGTACACAAAGCTAACGCGACTAAAGACTTCTTCATAGAGACGTTCCTCCAATCAATGTTGCTGCCCCAGGGCGACAGCTTTAAAATACCAGGTCGACACCCATTGTCAGCAGACGGTCTTTGTCCAGGGTGTAGTTATCCTTTGCCGAACTCAGCTGCAGTTTAAAAGCTGCGGACGGATGGAAATCGTAGCGGAGGCCAAAACTCCAGGTGTCGCGATCTGCCAGCTGACTTTCAACAACGCCGGCGACTGTCGCTAACAGTGGCACTTGTGGCGGGATAACTTTGTAAATCGCAGACTTACTGGTGTCATCATCTTTTTCGTAGGAAATGTATGGTGTAACCGTATCAAAACGCCGACCGACTGAAACGAAATAGGCGTCGCGGTCCGCCATATAGGAATTCTTCACTTTCACGTTGGTATATTCAGTGACGGCAACCCAGTTATTGCGATCGTAACTAAGGCCAAAACCGAAGAAAGTCCCTTCATCTTCGTTGAAATCAATTTCGCGGGCGACTGCGCCAAAACCAAAAGTATTCAACGCATTAAACAGCGGGGTAAAGGCAGTTGCATTGATGGTGACATCAGCCATGAAATAAGCGATGCGGGCACTTAACCAGTCATTCGACAATTCCCACGAACCGCCACTGATGTCCTGAACTTTACTGCGGGATAAAGCGCCACTGACGGAGATATCACCTTCATATGCACCATACACCAGTTGAATATTGGAAGTCATGTCAGCGATTGAGGTGGAGTGATATAACGAGATACCGTCCATCGTATCAAACTCGACGTCGTAGACAGCACGAGGGGTGCGGGCCCAGTCAAAGGCATAACCAACATCGAGGTAATCAGAATATTTGTAGAAAGGAATACGGAAACGGCCGGCATTGAGACGTAAATCGTCGTTCAGCTGATAACTCAAAAATGCCCAGGCAAATTCAGCGTCAAAATCATTCGCACCTTTTGCCATCAGCTGCGCTGTTACTGATAATTTATCGCCCAGATCAGATGACAGCTGGACGGCAAATAAGGATTCGTTTTTAAATTCGATATCATTGGTATAGCCATAAAGCGTATCGTCATTGCCGGTCGTCAAACCACCTTTCACCGACGCAAAGCCGTTAATTTTCACTTCTGCCATTGCAGCAGAGGATATTAAACAAGCAGCAGAAACGCACAATCCGATCAGGGTCTTTTTCATTCAAACAATCTCCAGACTTACAGCGATATTTTTCAACCAGCTTAGTTCACCGAAGTAAAAAAACCAGAAAATTCAGAACTATAAATTTAAGTTCCATCAAAGACGAAAATTTTTTTTGCGGACTTTATATGAGAAATCAGAGGCTTACAAGAATCATCTGCTGCATGGACAAAAAAGCCTGCAACAGCAGGCTTTTTTAGGATAAAAACAGGGAAAATGTACCGAAAATCAATGACCTTCGCTGACCATGTTGATAGTGTACTTCGGAATTTCTACCACCAAATCTGCATCGCTGACACGCGCCTGACAGCCTAAACGCGACTCAGGCTCCAGCCCCCAGGCTTTGTCGAGCATATCTTCTTCCAGCTCGTCACTTTCATTCAAAGAATAAAAGCCTTCGCGGACCACAACATGGCAAGTGGTACAAGCGCAGGACTTTTCGCAGGCATGTTCAATCGAAATGCCGTTTTTCAGCGCCACATCGAGGATAGTCTCGCCGGCCTTGGCCTCTAACGCTGCGCCTTCCGGACATAATTCGGGATGCGGCAGAAAAATAATCTGGGGCATATCAGACCTCGTCGACTTTATGACCCTGCAGCGCCAGCCGGATGGACATATCCATGCGCCGCGCAGCAAAATCGTCGGTTAAATGATTAGTGTGTTCAATCGCTGCTTTGATAGCGGCAGTATCTTCGCCGGCCGCCAGTTGCTGCAACTGATGTAATGACTGTTCAATGTGCTGTAGTTCAGCCGACGACAACAGATGCGCATCGGCACTTAAAGCGGCACTGACAGCTTCATAGACGCGGTTGGCTTCAACCTGCTGCTCACGCAATAAACGCAGCTGCATATCTTGTTTGGCGTATAACATCGAATTTTGGATCATCTGCGCAACCTGATCATTGCTCAGGCCATAAGATGGTTTCACTTCAATCGATGCGCTGACGCCACTGGATTTTTCCTGCGCTGTGACACTCAGCAACCCGTCCGCATCGACCTGAAAGGTCACACGGATATGCGCGCCGCCGGCGGCCATCGGCGGAATGCCGGTTAAATCAAAGCGCGCTAATGAGCGACAGTCGGCAACACCTTCACGTTCGCCTTGCAGCACATGAATGGCCATCGCAGTCTGACCGTCTTTAAAAGTGGTGAATTCCTGCGCCCGCGCGACCGGAATCACGGTATTACGCGGAATGATTTTTTCAACCAGTCCGCCCATAGTCTCCAGACCCAGCGACAGCGGAATGACGTCCAGCAGCAAAGTGTCGCTGTCCGATTTATTACCGACCAGCACGTTGGCCTGAATCGCAGCACCAATGGCGACTACTTTGTCCGGGTCAATTGAGGTTAATGGTTCAGTGTCAAACAGTTCAGCCACCGCCTGACGCACCAGCGGTACCCGGGTCGAACCACCAACCATCACCACTTTGGCAACGTCTGCGACATCCAGGCTGGCATCACGCAGCGTCTGTTTGCAGGCGCGCAAAGTGCGGCGAACCAACGGCTGGACCAGGTCATCAAATTCGCTGCGGCTTAAACTGAAAGTGGTAGCAACCCCTGCAACATCCAGCTGATAGCTATAGCTGTCGGCGCTGCTTAATGCTTCTTTGATTTGACGCGACAGTTGTAATAACTGGCGTAACTGCTGATGACTCAGTTCGTTCAAACCAGCTTGTTGTTTCAAATGCAGCAGAATTTGCTGGTCAAAATCGTCACCGCCCAGTGCCGAATCACCGCCAGTTGCTAAGACTTCAAACACACCACGGCTTAAGCGCAGAATAGAAATATCAAAAGTGCCACCGCCCAAGTCATATACGGCTATCACGCCTTCCTGACCAGAATCCAGGCCATACGCCAGCGCCGCGGCAGTCGGTTCATTCAATAACCGCAGCACATTCAGGCCAGCCAGCCGTGCGGCGTCTTTAGTCGCCTGACGCTGCGCATCATCAAAATAAGCCGGCACAGTAATAACCACACCGATCAGCTCACCGCCGAGCGTCTGACTGGCGGTATCGGCTAATGTCGCCAAAATCTCCGCTGACACTTCAACCGGGTTTTTCACTCCGGCGACGGTACCCAGCGCGACTAAACCTTGTTGGTCCACCAGTTCGTAAGGCAACTCAGCGGCATGCGCCAGCGTTTCCTGATAACCGCGGCCCATCAGGCGTTTCACCGAAATAATCGTATTGTGCGGGTCCAGCGCTGCATCAGCCAGTGCTGCTTTACCGACGATGACTTTATCTGCGGTATAACGCACCACAGATGGCACCATATCGTCGCCCTGAGCATTTTGCAGCGTCTTGGCTTCGCCGCTGCGCACGGTTGCGACTAATGAATTGGTAGTGCCGAGGTCGATGCCGGCTGCGAGTTTATGTTGATGCGGGGCGGCGGTTTGGCCGGGTTCAGCAATTTGTAATAAGGCCATGGCGGTCAGTCTTGTGTCTGCTGTGCGATAAACTCAAGTTCTTGCTCGAGTTTAAAGAAAAATTTGAGTTTGCGGATTATATCAGCCGCCGCTAAATCGTGCTCGTGTGTGTTGCTGCCAAGCGCAGCACTGAGGCTGGCGAGCAATTGCTTTTTCTGCACGCGGATTTGTCGCTCAGCGTCGTCAATCAATGCATCGGGATCGGCAGCATGCGGTATCTCACCTAGGAGCTCTCGCAGTTCCATTTGCTGTATTAAAAACGCAGTATCGGTAAAACTGCGTTGCTCAGCGCTGATTTTCACGCCGCGTAAAGCCAGCAAATGTTCGGCGCGCAGCAAAGGTTGTTTCAGGCTGTGGTAACCGTCGTTAATATTGGCGGCCTGTTGTACCGCAAGCATGCGGTCACGCTCAGAGGCGCTGGCAAAATTATCCGGGTGGAATTGCTTTTGCAGCGCCAGATACCGGGTGCCCAACTCGGTCAAATCCACATCAAACTGCGCAGGCAGCTGAAACAGCTGGAAATAATTCATTTAGGGCACCAATTTGCAACTAACCGGCATTGCACTTAAACCGTGAAGCTCTCGCCACAACCACACTCGCCATTGACGTTCGGGTTATTGAACTGAAAACCTTCATTTAAGCCTTCTTTGACAAAATCCAGCTGAGTGCCATCGATATACACCAGGCTTTTGCCATCGACGATGATTTTTAAATCGTCTTGTTCGAACACCTGATCATCGTCATTCAGCTCATCAACAAATTCCAGCACATAAGCCAGACCAGAACAGCCGGTGGTTTTGACGCCCACCCGCAGCCCGACGCCTTTGCCGCGATTTGTCAGAAAACTACGCACCCGCTCAGCGGCTGCGCTGGTCATGGTAATAGCCATGGCGCTTAACCTCCGTGACGTTGCTTATAATCCGCAATCGCCGCTTTGATCGCGTCTTCCGCCAGAATCGAACAGTGAATTTTCACTGGTGGCAACGCCAGTTCTTGTGCGATGTCGGTATTTTTGATCTGGGCAGCTTCGTCCAGACTTTTGCCTTTGACCCATTCAGTCACCAGGCTACTTGATGCAATAGCGCTGCCGCAGCCGTAGGTTTTGAACTTGGCATCTTCGATAATGCCCTGGTCATTGACCTTGATTTGCAGTTTCATCACGTCGCCGCACGCCGGTGCGCCGACCATGCCGGTGGCTACAGTCGGGTCATCTTTGGCAAATGCGCCGACATTGCGCGGGTTTTCGTAGTGATCGATAACTTTGTTGCTGTATGCCATGATCTTTACCTCAATGCAGGTTGGGTTTGCGCCCCGCCCTGTGCTTAGTGAGCCACCCAGGCCACTGTATTTAAATCAACACCGTCTTTGTACATGTCCCACAGCGGCGACATTTCGCGTAATTTCGCGATGGCTTCGTGCACAATTTTGATGGTGTGGTCAATTTGTTCCGCCGTGGTGAAACGGCCGATACTGAAACGGATTGAGCTGTGGGCCAGTTCATCAGAAAGTCCCAGCGCCCGCAGTACATAGGAAGGTTCCAGACTTGCTGAAGTACAGGCAGAACCAGAAGACACCGCGATGTCTTTCAGCGCCATAATCAGTGATTCGCCTTCGACATAGTTAAAGCTGATATTGGTAATGCCCGGCACCCGGTGCGTGGCATCGCCATTTAAGAACACCTGTTCGATGTCTTTAATACCGTCCCACAGGCGCTGACGCAGCGTGGCAAAACGTTGATTTTCTTCAGCCATTTCCAGCTTCGCGATGCGGAAAGCTTCGCCCATACCAACGATTTGGTGGGTCGGCAGAGTACCTGAACGCATACCACGCTCATGACCACCACCGTGGGTTTGCGCTTCTAAACGAATACGTGGTTTACGACGCACGTACAGCGCGCCAATGCCTTTTGGACCGTAAATTTTGTGGGCTGAAAACGACATCAGGTCGATTTTCAGTGTCTGCAGGTCGATATCGACTTTGCCGGCCGCTTGTGCAGAATCGACATGGAAAATAGTGCCGTTGGCACGGCATAACTCACCAATGGCAGCCACGTCCTGCACGACACCGATTTCATTGTTGACCATCATCACGCTGACGACTGTGGTATCAGGGCGTAACGCAGCTTTGAATTTTTCCAGATCTAACAAGCCGTTGGCTTCTACATCGAGATAAGTCACTTCAAAACCTTCGCGCTCCAACGCCCGCATGGTGTCCAATACGGCTTTGTGTTCGGTGCGCAGGGTGATCAGGTGCTTACCTTTTTTATGATAAAACTGTGCAGCGCCCTTGATGGCCAGGTTGTTTGATTCTGTCGCGCCAGAGGTAAATACGATTTCGCGCGGGTCAGCATTGACCAGTTCTGCAATCTGACTACGTGCCACTTCAACGGCTTCTTCAGCTTGCCAACCAAAGCGGTGTGAGCGCGATGCAGGGTTACCAAAATCACCGTCCATCGTCAGGTATTGCATCATTTTTTCTGCGACCCGTGGGTCAACCGGCGTTGTCGCGGCGTAATCTAAATAAATCGGTAACTTCATGCTTGGCTCCGTCTGAAGTCTACAACTGGCAATTGACTTCAATTTCGCTGATTGGGTGTTTTAACTGGCGGCTGTCCTGCCGCTTGGCCACGCTCTGAATTTCGTGCTGGCTGACCAGCTCGCCCAGCGTGATCCGGGTCAAAAAGTCCTCGATGCGATGGCTTAAATCGCTCCATAAACTGTGGGTCAGACACTTGGCGCCGCCCTGACAGTCGGATTTTCCCTGACAGCGTGTCGCATCGACAGATTCGTCGACCGCGCTAATCACTTCCGAAACGCTGATTTGTTCTGCTGGTTTGCCCAACTGATAACCGCCGCCGGGTCCGCGCACACTGCTGACCAGACCCTGTTTACGCAGGCGGGCAAATAATTGTTCAAGATATGATAATGAAATTTCCTGGCGGACTGAAATGTCAGCCAGAGGTACCGGCCCTGCGGCTGCGTGCAGCGCCACATCCAGCATTGCGGTGACGGCATAACGCCCTTTCGAGGTAAGTCGCATCTGAACTCCGGAGTCCGGTCAAGGAATGGCGCCGATTGTACATTCCTGACTGATTTAGTCAAGTATTAATCCGACTAATTTAGTCAGGTATTATCAAGTTCTGGCCTGTTTCATCCACAGTCATTTTGCCGGTTTTACCGCTAAATTGTCGGGTCAAACTCGTCCAGTTGCTTCTTACGCTGCTCGGCGGCAACCCGCTCCGCTTCCCGAAACGCTTCATCATCAATATCCATCGTTGGCACTGCGCTGCAGACGTTGCCACCGAGCTGATTCACACTCTGGCACAGCTCCGCGACTTTATTATCCAAGCAATGGATATGGTCCAGCATCCGGCCAATGGCATTCGCGACCGGATCCGGGTTATCGCTGGCGACCGCATAAGCATCAAAGCCGAATTTTTTCGCCAGCTGCTGGCGCTCGGCGGTGACTTCAGCGCCCTGTTTCGCGACGATCCGCCCCGGAATACCCACCACTGTGGCGCCTGGCGGTACATCTTTCACCACCACAGCATTGGAGCCGATGCGGGCATTTTCGCCGACGTACAAAGGCCCGAGAATTTTTGCGCCGGCGCCGATGACCACGTTATTACCCAGTGTTGGGTGACGTTTGCCCGGATTCCAGCTGGTACCACCTAAAGTTACGCCGTGATACAAGGTGACGTCGTCACCGATTTCGGCGGTTTCACCAATCACCACACCCATGCCATGGTCGATAAAAAAACGCCGGCCGATTTTGGCACCCGGGTGAATTTCAACACCGGTCAACCAGCGTGCGATAGTGCTCAAAAAACGCGCTAACCATTTAAAATTGGCTTGCCACAGCTGATGATTCATCCGGTGCCACCAAATGGCGTGTAAACCCGGATAGTTGGTCAGCACTTCGATAAAGTTACGTGCCGCCGGGTCACGCTCAAATACGCTTTTGATGTCTTCTCTGATACCTGCAAACATGAGCGGGTCCTTGTCTTAATCGTCTTGCCGGTGTTGCCGGCCAAAGCGCTGCACAGAAGTTAAAATGCCGCGCAGAATATTCAGTTCTGTCTCATCCGGCCGTGCCCGGCTGAAGAGCCGGCGTAGTTTGATCATAATGTGACCAGGATGCTGACGGATGATAAAACCGGTTTGATCCAGTGTGGTTTCCAGATGCTGGTAAAACCCTTCCAGCTGTTCAGCTGTCGGATATTTTTCCGGCACATCGGCAGGTGGCAGCGTTTGCGCACCCAGCAGCGCCATGCGGATTTCATAACTGACCACCTGCACCGCCATCGCCAGATTCAGCGAGGTGTAGTCAGCGTTCGTTGGAATACACAGATGGAAATTGCACTGGCGTAATTCTTCGTTAGACAAGCCATTACTTTCGCGGCCAAACACAATAGCCACCGGCCCTTGCGCCACTTCCGCCGCTACTTTTAAGCCACACTGACGCGGATCCAGCACTGCAATATCATGGCTTTTTGGCTTGTGACTGGTGCCGACCACTAATGGACAATCGGCGATAGCTTCAGCAAGCGTCACGACAGTGCGGGCATTGGCCAGTACATCACTGGCGCCGGCCGACAAGGCATAAGCCTGACCATCCACTTCAGTTTTTGGCGACACCAGCACCAGTTGTGACAGGCCCATCGTTTTCATTGCCCGCGCCACAGAGCCAATATTGCCGCTGTGAGTGGTTTCAATGAGGACGATACGGATCTGTGCAAACATGGGTGAAAAGTCCGGCTACGGCCACGCCAGATGAAAAGGCATAGCAATTTCAAAAAGAGCGGCATTTTAGCATAAGGAATTCACTGATGGGCAGGAAAAAAAGATGTCTGGCCATCTAAAAGTGCGGTTGTAGTCCAGCGAGCGGCATCTGACGTATTTGCCACTGCAAAGCGTTGATGGCTTTGCTAGAATAGCGCCCGTTTTCCTCACAATAAGGATAGATCGCATGAAAGCTTTGACTTCGCTCGTGGTTATTTCCAGTTTGTTTGCCCTCTCTTCGTTCTCTGTCACTGCCAATACCGTGGATACTGCCGCCATTCAGGCCGCGGTCGACAATCCGGTGCGCAGTGCCACTAATAAAGCCCGTGACCAGTATCGCCATCCGGTGGAAACTCTGAGTTTCTTTGGTGTCACGCCACAAAGTACTGTGGTTGAAATTTCTCCTGGCGGTGGCTGGTACACTGAAATCCTGGCACCGCTGCTGCAGCAACAAGGTAAATATTATGCTGCGCATCAACCAAAGGATGCCAAATCTGAATACGCGCAAAAGAGCCGCGCCGATTATCTGGCAAAACTCGCTGCTAACCCGGTCTACAGCAAAGTTGAAGTGACTGAGTTCTCTGCCGCCGGTGGCAAACAAATCGCACCAGCCGCCAGCGCAGATGTGGTGGTGACGTTCCGCAACCTGCACAACTGGTATATGGCCAAAGGCGATGAAAGCCTGTTGACTGCCTTTAAATCTTTCCATACCGCGTTAAAACCAGGTGGTGTGCTTGGCGTGGTGGAACACCGCCTGCCAGAAAGCAAACTGAACACCGATTGGCAGAAATCCGGTTATATGCCGCAAAGTCTGGTGATTAAACTGGCTGAACAGGCTGGTTTTGTGCTGGAAGGCAGCAGTGAAGTGAACGCCAATCCGAAAGATACCGCTGATCATCCTGGCGGCGTCTGGGCGTTGCCACCGACTTACACCAACAAAGAGCAAGATAAAGCCAAATATCAGGCCATTGGTGAAAGCGACCGTATGACCCTCAAATTCCGTAAACCTGCAACTAAATAAGTGGATAAACCGATGAAAGTTCTTGTGATTGGCGGCGGCGGCCGTGAACATGCCCTGGCCTGGAAAGCGGCACAGTCGCCACAGGTCAGCCAGGTGTTTGTGGCCCCGGGCAATGCCGGTACTGCGCTGGAAAGCACTTTAACTAACGTCGCTATTGCGGCTGACGATGTGCCGGCGCTGCTGGCTTTTGCCAAAGCGGAACAGATTGCGCTGACCATCGTTGGCCCGGAAGCGCCGCTGGCGCGGGGTGTCGTCGACGCCTTCCGCGCTGACGGTCTGCAGATCTTTGGCCCGACCAAAGGCGCAGCACAACTGGAAAGCTCAAAAGCCTTTGCCAAGGACTTTCTCGCCCGCCACCAAATCCCGACAGCGGCTTATCAGACTTTCACCGACATTGCAGCT
The DNA here is from genome assembly GCF_000711985.1 of Rheinheimera texasensis DSM 17496. Classification (GTDB taxonomy): domain Bacteria; phylum Pseudomonadota; class Gammaproteobacteria; order Enterobacterales; family Alteromonadaceae; genus Pararheinheimera; species Pararheinheimera texasensis. Next base: position 418,765 of record NZ_JONU01000008.1, on the reverse strand, counting down.
GCTAAAGCATTTGTTGTGAAAATGGGCACGCCAATTGTTATTAAAGCCGACGGTCTGGCCGCTGGTAAAGGTGTGATCATCGCGCAGAATGAAGCCGAAGCTTTCGCCGCTATTGAAGATATGCTGGCCGGCAACAAATTTGGCAGCGCCGGCAGCCGCGTAGTAGTAGAAGAGTTTCTGGTCGGTGAAGAAGCGTCTTTTATCGTGATGGTGGATGGCAAAAACGCCCTGCCCTTTGCATCGTCACAAGACCACAAAGCCCGTGATGACGCCGACAAAGGCCCAAACACCGGTGGTATGGGTGCTTATTCGCCAGCTCCGGTAGTCACACCTGCAGTACACGACTGGGTGATGCAGCATGTGATTTACCCGACAGTGCAAGGCATGGCTGCCGAAGGTCAGGTCTATACCGGTTTCCTCTATGCCGGCCTGATGATTGCGCCAGACGGTACTGCCAAAGTGCTGGAATTTAACTGCCGCTTCGGCGACCCGGAAACGCAACCTATCATGCTGCGCCTGCAGTCTGACTTAGTTGAGCTGTGCGCTGCCGCTTGTGCCGGTAAACTCGACAGCATGCACATTGACTTTGACAGTCGTGCCGCTGTTGGTGTCGTACTGGCCGCCGGTGGTTACCCGGATGATTATCGCAAAGGCGATGTGATTTCTGGTCTGCCAACGGATGACAACCGCGAAGCCAAAGTGTTCCATGCAGGCACAGTGTTCAAAGACGGTCAGGTACTGACTGCCGGTGGTCGTGTGCTTTGTGCCACAGCTTTAGGCGCCAACGTCACGGCCGCACAACAAGCCGCGTATCAGCTGGTGGATCAAATTCACTGGGATGGCGTGTTTAGCCGGCGGGATATCGGTTATCGCGCCGTGGCGCGGGAAAAACAGCAATAACGCTGTTTACTGAGCTTTTAATCTTATGAAACTGCCGGCTGATGCCGGCTTTTTTAGCAACACAGGATCAGATCATGCGTTTAACCTTAACCCCGCTGGCGCTGTTGTGCGCCGGCCTCAGCAACCCGCTGCTGGCAGCTGAATGCGCCGCACCTTTTGTGCCTGTGCATGCTATTCAGGGTAATAGCGATAAAAGCCCAAAAGCCGGCGAAACCCTGACTACCCGTGGAGTGGTGCTCAGCGTACTTTACGCCGACAGTAAAAGCCCGCAGTTATTACTTGGCAGTATCGCAGCAGACCAGGATCCGGCAACAGCCGAAGCCATGCTGATCCTCGATAATCAACAGGCTAAACAACGCCAGCCCGGTGACGTGTTGCAACTCACCGGCACAGTGCGCGAAATATCCGGGATGACGGCGCTGACTAACATCACTGTGGCAGAATATTGCGCACGACAACCACTGCCTGCCCCTGCTACCGTGACTCTGCCGGTCGCCTCGTTACAAAGTTTTGAAGCGCTGGAAGGCATGTGGCTGAGTTTCCCGCAATCGCTGATTGTTAACGACAGCTATGGCCTCTCCCGCTACGGCGAATTAGTGCTGGCCAACGAACGACTGCCGGTCGCGACCGAAGTCGCTGTACCCGGCGATGCATCGAAAGCGCTAATGGCAAAGCAACTGCTGCAGGAAATCACCATCGATGATGCCAGCCTGAAGCAAAACCCGCAGCCAGTGCGCTTCCCGACCGGCAATTTGTCTGCCGTCAACACGGTACGGGTCGGCGATACCGTCAATAAACTGCAGGGTTATCTGCTGCACACCAAAGCCGGTTACCGGCTGGTGGTGAGTCAGCAACCGGAGTTTGTTGCCAGCAATCCACGACCGGCGGCACCAGCAGCGAAAAAAGCCGGCGAGCTGCGTATCGCCAGCTTTAACGTGCTGAATTTCTTCACCGGCGAAGGCAGCAGCCCCCGTTTCCCAACCAAACGCGGCGCCAGTGATGCCAATGAGTTACAGCGCCAACAAGCCAAGATGCTGGCCGCGCTCAGCGCGATGGACGCAGATGTGATAGGTCTGCTCGAAGTTGAAAATAACGGTTTTGGCAGCGGTAGCGCCATAGCAACCATAGTGCAGAGCCTGAACCAGCAGCTCGGCAGTGAGGTTTATGCTTTTGTGCAGCCAAGCGAAAAACCGGGCTCGGACGATATCATGGTGGCGATGATTTACCGCAAGGCCAGCGTAGAGCCTATCGGCACCACGGCTGTTTACACCAAAGCACCGTTTGATAAAGGCAGCCGGCCGCCACTGGCGCAAAGTTTCCGTCACCTTGAATCAAAAGAGCAGCTGACGGTCAGCATCAACCACTTTAAATCCAAAGGCAGTTGTCCGAAACAAAGCGGGCCGGATTCAGATTTGAACGATGGTCAGGGCTGCTGGACGCCAACCCGGGTCGCGGCCGCTAAAGCTTTAACTGCATGGCTGAAAACCGAACCGACCGGCATTGATACCGACAATGTGCTGATGATGGGCGACTTAAACGCCTACCGCAAAGAAGCGCCGCTGCAATATCTGGAACAAAATGGCTGGCAGCATCTGGCACCAAAAGATGCGGTGCATTCATCTTTTGTCTATCGCGGCCGCTCCGGCACGCTGGACCACGCTTTGGCCAGCCCGCAGCTAAAAGCCAAACTGCAGCAGTTCCATCACTGGGGCATCAACGCCGACGAACCGGCGGTACTGGATTACAACACTGAGTTTAAATCCAAAGCACAGCAGCAAGAGCTGTACGCACCAACGCCGTACCGCTCGTCTGACCATGACCCGCTGTACATGGACTTTAAGTTCTGACAGTAGCAAAAACAAAGCCCCATCACCGGGGCTTTGTTTTATCTGCGATGCCGCTTACACACTAACACTCATACACTGAGAGCCGCCCGCACCAGCATGCTGAACACGCTGATCACACCAACGCCCCAGACAATAGAGCGTAACAAGGCATAATCCAGTAGGTAAAACAGGATAAACAGTACCCGACAGCCGACATACAACCAGGCCAGAGTCTGCATAGTGCCGTCATAATTGCCGCTGACTACACAACCAGCCACCGCCGCTAAAAACAGCTGCAGTGCTTCAAAGCTGTTGTAATGCGCAGCATTAGCGCGCGCCCCCAGCCCTTCCAGCCGCGCTTGTTGAACGCGTGGCAGGTGATTGTCATAACCGCCTAACTGATTCATTGCCCGAGCGACCGGAATACGCGCCAGATAAGGCAGCAAAGCCACAGCAAATAACGCCCACAGGATACTGGCCATTAGCTCTCCTTCTCACAAACAAAGGCCAGCACCGGCTGGACCGGGTTTAATTTAAAACGGCTGACTTTGCCGTCACATTGTTTGGATAAATCAGCCCAGGGCAACCAGTGGTCATCGACCAGCTGGAAGACATATTTGCCGGCGCTGACCAGTACAGTGCCTTGGCTGGTGACGGCTAAATCCTGACCATTGGCCGGCATCGGTAATAAAGCGTCGGCTTTTTTGCTGCCAGCCTGATAACGCCAGAGCCACAGCGGGCTGTTTTCTGGCTGGCCTGGCCGTGGTGCGGTGAAGAAAAACCGGTCTGTACTGGCCTGATACAACAAAGCCCGGCCAATATGGCCCGCTAACGTCGTTAGCTCGCCGTCTTTGGTTCTGTAGACAGCACGATTCGGGCCTTCACTGTCTTCGAGTAAAAACAGCAATAAATCTTCATCTGCCCCCCAGACGTGATACCCGACGCCTTTCAGCTCCGGAAACAACAGCTGTTCAGTCTGGCTGTTGATTTGCCACAGGCGCTGGGTGCCGTCGGCTTCAACCCGCACGACCGAGTAGTCGCTGTCAGAACCTGGCAGCGGGGTCGCGGAAAACTCACCAAAAGGCGTGGCGCGCAGTGCTTTGCCAGCGCCGCCTTCCGTTAACAACAACCAGTGAATATCGGTTGCCATCGGGCCTTCCCCGGCTTGCGCCGTCCACAGCAAGCGGCTGCCGTCACGGCTGAAAGCCGGTTGATTCTGATAGCCTTTTTGCTCGATAGTGCCGAGGACCTTTTGGATGGCAACCCCATGTTCGGCACTTTGATATTGCGCGTACTGAATTTGATATTGCGGGTCCGCACTGGCACTCAAGGCCAGAAACAACGCGGCAAAACTGAACACTTTCATGAAATTCCTGCTTTAGAAGTAGAAGACGACATCCGCTGCCGCTTGCTGTGACTTCACTTTATCCTTTATGGTAAAGCCAAAGCAAATCAGAACGGAGTGCGCGGATGTCACAAAAAAACCCGATTATTGCCGTGACGGGCTCCTCCGGAGCCGGCACGACCACGACCACCAACGCCTTCTCGCATATCTTCCGCACCCAGGGTATCGATGCGGCTTTTGTTGAAGGCGATTGTTTCCATCGCTACAGCAGACCGGAAATGGATGTCGAAGTTCGCAAAGCGCGCGAACAAGGCCGCCATATCAGTTATTTCGGCGCAGAAGCCAATGACTTCGCTGCGCTGGAAAACTGCTTTGCCAGTTATGCTGAACATGGCAGCACTAAAATCCGCAAATATCTGCATACCTTTGACGAAGCAGTACCTTTTAATCAGCTGCCAGGTACTTTCACGCCCTGGCAGGATATCCGCCCTGATACCGATTTGTTGTTTTATGAAGGTCTGCACGGCGGTGTAGTGACTGAGCAGAATAACGTGGCGCGCCACGTTGATTTGCTGATTGGCATGGTGCCGATTATCAACCTGGAGTGGATCCAGAAAATCATGCGCGACACCTCGGAGCGCGGCCATTCGCGTGAAGCGGTGATGGCCAGCATAGTGCGCAGCATGGACGACTACATCAACCACATCACGCCGCAGTTTTCCCGCACCCATATTAACTTTCAGCGTGTGCCAACGGTCGATACCTCGAACCCGTTCAGTGCCAAAGATATTCCGTCGCTGGATGAAAGTTTTGTCGTGATCCGCTTTCGCGGCATCAAACACGTCGATTTCCCTTATTACCTGCAAATGCTGCAGGGCTCTTTTATGTCACGGGTGAATACGCTGGTGGTGCCGGGCGGCAAAATGGGCCTCGCAATGGAGCTGATTTTAACGCCGCTGATTGAAGAGCTGATGCTCAAACGCCGCCAGGCACGGGGTCAGGTCAGCTGGATTGAATAAGGCGGGGTTTAACCGGTTTTTAACCGGGCTTAGCCCGGCTGAAACTCACTGAGTAGCAACTGCCAGTAACCGACGCTGTGCCACTGGCCTTGTTTAAAGCCAATATCGGGTAACAAGGCCACCTGTTTCATGCCGCATTTTTCATGCAAAGCCACACTGGCCGGATTCGGCTGCACGATACCACCCAGCGCCGCATGGTAACCCGCGGCTTTTAACCGGCTAAACAACTGCTGATACAACGCATACCCCAGGCCGCGCCCTTGCGCAGCCGGTTGCAGATAGACAGTCACTTCCACTGAATAACGATAAGCCGCCCGCGCTTTCCATGGCGTGGCGTAGCAATAACCCAACACGTCGCCGTCAGCTTCAGCCACCAGATAAGGCAAGCCTTGTTGCAGCACGCCGCTGATACGTGTAGCCATCTCGCCTGCAGTCACAGGTTGTTCTTCGAAGCTGACCGCGGTCTCCATGACATAAGGATTGTAAATCGCGGCAATCGCTTCGGCATCTGCGATGGTAGCGGCGCGGATCAGCATGTCAGACTGGGGCATCAGAGAGTCCTGTTCGCGATAGAGAGATGGCCTTACTCTTTGCGAGCAAGGCCTTAATATTTAAGCCAAATCCGGCAGATTACGGCCATAGAAAATTTCACGCATTTCGCGTTTTACTTTTTTCGCGATAGCTCGTTGTTCCTCAGCGCTGACGGACTCCACGCCGGCACCAAAGATGTAGTTATCCAGCGCAAAGTCTTTCAGCATCATCTTGGTATGGAACAGGTTTTCCTGATAGACGTTAACGTCGACCATCTGGAAAGCGTTTTTGGTCGCATCATCCATAAAGTTCTGAATGGAGTGGATCGGGTGGTCAATGTAATGTTTGACGCCGCTGACATCGCGGGTAAAACCACGCACCCGGTAATCGATAGTGACAATATCCGACTCAAAACTGTGAATTAAGAAATTCAGCGCTTTGAGCGGCGAAATCACACCGCAGGTTGATACTTCAATATCAGCACGGAAAGTACAAATCCCATCATGCGGATGGTGTTCCGGGTAAGTGTGCACACAGATATGACTCTTATCCAGATGCGCCACAATCGCATCCGGCGTGGGATTTGCAGCTTTTTCTTCGATCGGTTCCTCGCAGACCAAAATGGTCACACTGGCGCCCTGCGGATCGTAATCCTGCCGGGCGATATTCAGAATGTTAGCGCCGATGATGTGCACCACTTCGGACAGGATGTCGGTCAGCCGGTCGGCATTGTATTGCTCGTCAATGTAGGAGATATACTCCTGGCGCTGCTGATCGGTCTGCGCGTAGCAGATATCGTAGATACTGAAACTCAGGCTTTTGGTTAAATTGTTAAAGCCATGCAGCTTCAATTTTTCAAAAGGTTTGACCACGGTCTTCTTCTCTCCACTGAGTACAGAGTACTCAGTATAGGTTACTCAACTTCAGAACTGTCAGCCTTCTGGCTGCAGTTCGCTTTGGATCACTGCAAATGAATGCGTCACTGTCATGGCTTTTTGCAGCATGATGGACACAGAGCAGTATTTCTCTGCTGACAGATTCACGGCGCGTTCCACGTGTTTTTCGCTGACATTAAAGCCGGTGATTTCAAAATGCAGATGAATTTTTTCAAATACCCGCGGGATAGAATCGACGCGCTCGCCGCTTAATACCACGCGACAGTGGGTCACTTGCTGTTTGGCTTTTTGCAGAATGCTGACCACATCAACCGATGAACAGGCGCCGGCAGACATCAGCAGCATTTCCATCGGTGTTGGGGCAACACCATTGTCTTTGTTGGAATCAAATACTACGGCATGGCCTGAACCGGAACGACCGATAAAGTTACTGTCGCCCGCCCAGCTGACGGTGGCATGAAGTTGGTTATTATCAGCCATATAAGGCTCCTGCTGTCTGAGGGGAAACAGTTATTCTAACGAAAAACAGGCTTCACCTGCCAGCAGTTATGTCAGACCAGTGCGGTCTTAATCCATCAGATGGGCAATCGCGGTATCAAACAGGTTTTTAATCAGCAAGGACACTTCGTTAATCAGTTCGATTTGCTCTTCAGTCGCCGGTTTTTCGATAACTGAGGCCAGCACTTCCTGGAAGTCGTACATGATGCCATCGACTTCACGGATGATTTGGCTGCGATGGATAGTCTCAAGCTCAGTATGCTGCAGACAGAGCTGAATAATTTGTTCAGCAATTTGTTCTTCGATAATCACGCCCAGCGTTTTGCGATGCGACGTCGGCGTGCCTTGTTGCTCGAATAACGCTAAATGTTCGGTTAAAAACTGAATCAGATGTTCATAACCGGGTTTGTCCGTGACCATAGCTTTGCGTACCGGAAGTAGATGAGGGAATTCAATCTGCCATAGATTGCATTTCAGCGTAAAGCGCTGAGCTTAAAAATATATCTGGTGTTGACCAAGTACAAGCCAGCAACGCAATTCAATACAAAAAGTTTGCGCTTTATCAAACATGAACCCGCTTTAAACGGGTTCATTTGAAATACGAGCAGCCTAAATCAGAACTGCAACCCCGGCGATAACTGTGCCGGTAATTCACTGTGTGCCAGTTCCACTGAAGCCACCGGATACGCGCAATAATCAGCGGCGTAATAAGCGCTGGCGCGGTGATTACCACTGCCGCCGATACCGCCAAACGGTGCAGCCGAGCTGGCGCCGGTGATAGGCCGGTTCCAGTTGACAATGCCGGCGCGGATACGGCGGAAAAAACGCTGATACAAGGCTTCGTTGTCAGACAATAAACCGGCCGATAAACCAAAGCTGGTTTGGTTTGCTGCAACTATAGCCGCATCAAAATCGCTGTAACGGAACACTTTTAATAAAGGACCAAAATGTTCTTCATCCGGCAGCTGCGCCGCGGCTGAACACTCGACAATGCCTGGCGTCAGTAAACCTGTCCCCTCGGCCAGTAACTGCATCGGTAACAGCACTTTGCCACCTAAAGCCTCGAGCTGCTGTTGCACCGCCAACATACCCAAAGCGACTTTGTTGGAAATCATCGAACCAATAAACGGCTGGGCTGCGTCGTCATAAAGCCCGACTTTGATGTTGGCGGTGACTTCAAGCAGTCGCGCAAGAATGGCATCACCAGCTTCGCCTTGCGGCAAATACAAGCGGCGCGCACAGGTACAACGCTGGCCCGAAGAGATAAAAGCCGACTGGATAATGTCATGCACTGTGGCATCGATGTCGCTGACTTCAGCGACTATCAGCGGGTTATTGCCACCCATTTCCAGCGCCAGAATTTTGTCCGGCCGGCCGGCGAATTGTTGATGTAAATAATGACCGGTACGTGAGCTGCCGGTGAAAAATAAACCGTCCAGCTCCGCGTGTGCGGCAATGGCTTTGCCGGTTGCGACTTCACCTTGTAACAGGTTCAGCACGCCGGCCGGCAAACCTGCTGCCTGCCATAATTTCACGGTCGCTTCCGCCACTTTAGGCGTCAGTTCGCTTGGTTTAAATACCAGGGTATTGCCTGCCAACAAAGCCGGAATGATATGGCCATTCGGCAAATGCCCGGGGAAATTATAAGGGCCAAATACCGCCACCACGCCGTGCGGTTTGTGGCGCAGCATAGAGCGGCCTTGTGGCATCGGGCTTTCTTTTTCGCCGGTACGTTCCTGATAAGCCCGGATCGAAATATCCACTTTGCCAATCATTGCAGCGACTTCGGTGCGGGTTTCCCACAAAGGTTTACCGGTATCTTCAGCAATGCAAAGCGCCAGCGCTTCTTTGTGTTCATTCAGTTGCAGACCAAAAGCGCGGACCACATCAGCGCGCTGCGCAAATGTTAAATCAGCCCAGGGCTCAAACGCGGCACGGGCGGCGCGAAATGCCAAATCGACCTGTTGCTCTGACGCCGCCTTACCTTGCCAGATGATACGATTTTTCGCCGGATCTGATGAGCTGAAATCCTGACCTTCGCCTGCTAACCAAACGCCGTCAATAAACTGTACTTGCTGTGTCATCACACTGTTCCTTCAAACTTATAAACGAGCTAACCGCACCCAGTCGCCATCGCTGACCTGCAGTGCTTCAGCAAACTCGGCCGGCAAATTCACCTCAGCGGCAGTTTCTGCCAGATGCAGATGCGTCCAGCTGGCGCGGAAATTCTCGCGGTCGGTATTACAAACCAGATAAGGCTGACCGCCGCTGACCGGCGCAATACGTACCTGCAGCCGGCGACTGTTGCGCGCCGTGCGGATATGCTCAAGCTTGGCTTCCACGGTCGGACCGGCGTCAAAAATGTCGACATAACCTGTAGTGGAAAAACCTTCCGACTGCAGCAACTGCAGCGCCGGACGGGTTTTTTCATGCACTTTGCCAATGACCGCCTGTGCTTCTTTGCTCAGCAGGCTGACGTAAATCGGGTATTTCGGCATTAATTCGGCAATAAAGACTTTCTGGCCAATGCCGGTCAGATAATCGGCAGTCGGGAAATCGACCGAAAAGAAATGTTCCTGCAGCCATTCCCAGAACGGCGAATTGCCGTTTTCGTCCGACACTCCGCGCATTTCAGCGATGATGCGGTCGGAAAAGCGTTCACGAAACTCCGCCATAAATAAAAAACGAAAGCGCGACAACATCTTGCCGTTGTTTTTCTCGCGGCGGTGTTCACGCAAAAACAAAGTGCAGAGTTCAGTGGCGCCGGTGTAGTCATTACAGAGCGTCAGAATGTCCACGGTCTTGTAGACGCCTAACGCCCGCGACGTATGGACAACCTTCCCCAGATGATAGTTATAAAAGGCATCGTCCAGCCCGACCGCGGCTTCAATGGCACTGGTGCCGCAAATCTCGCCGCTGACGGTATCTTCCAGCACAAACAGATAGCCCTCATCGACCGGCTTCTGTACCGCTTTGCGAAAGCTCTGCTCGGAGCGGTTAATTTTGCGTTGCAGCAGTTCGTCGTTGACCGGTAACGAAGTAAAACCGTGGCCGGATTCAACCGCCATTTCATAAAGCACCGGGAAATCTGCGGCGCGGATTGGACGGATCACCATCATGGGTCGCTTCCTCGGAGTTGCGTTGCGGGCATAGCATCGCAGTGGCTGATAGTCCCGCAGTGGTTAACAGCTGCGACGACCTGAATAGTCGCCGCTTTGAATAGCAGAACTTAGCCCTGCGCGACTTTGGCCACAGCCCGCTCAAATCGTGCCATGCCTTCAATGATATCGGCATCCGGGATCACCAGACTTGGCGCAAAACGCACCACGTCATAACCGGCCATCAGCACAAATAATCCTTCAGCTGCAGCGGCTAACAGGAAATCACGTGAGCGGCCTTTGTAGGCGTCAGCCAAAGCGGCACCAAGTAATAACCCCTGGCCGCGCACTTCACTGAACACGCCATATTTGGCGTTGATTTTGGCCAGTTCTGCGCGGAACAGTGCTTCTTTGGCCAGTACGCCGCTCAGCACATCTGGTTGATTGATAGTTTCAATTGCCGCATAAGCCACAGCACAGCCCAACGGGTTGCCGCCGTAAGTCGAGCCGTGCGTGCCGACTTTGAGGTGCGAAGCGATTTCTGTCGTGGTCAGCATGGCGCCAATTGGAAAACCACCGCCTAGGGATTTGGCGCTGGTCAGAATGTCCGGCACTACCGGCGTATGCATGTAAGCATAGAGTTTGCCGCTGCGGCCGACACCGGTTTGCACTTCATCAAAAATCAGCAGCGCATTGTGTTGGTTACACAGCTCCCGCACGCCGGCGATAAATTCAGCCGTGGCCGGAATAATGCCGCCTTCGCCTTGCACCGGTTCCATAATGACCGCACAGGTATTGTCGGAAATCAGCGCTTTGAGACTGTCGAGATTGTTATATTCAGCATGCAGAATTGCCGCAGGTTTTGGCCCGAAACCGTCAGAATAAGCGGCCTGACCACCCACTGTTACCGTGAAAAAAGTACGGCCGTGGAAGCTTTTGCCAAAGGAGATAATGTCTTGTTTGTGTGCGCCGAATTTCTCTAATGCCCAGCGCCGCGCCAGCTTTAACGCAGCTTCGTTGGCTTCAGCGCCAGAGTTGGCAAAATAAACTTTTTCCGCGAAGGTGTTGTCGACCAGCTGCTTGGCTAAACGCAATGCCGGCTCGTTGGTCATCACGTTACTTAAATGCCACAGCTTACCGGCCTGTTCGGTCAGCGCATTGACCAGTGCCGGGTGACAATGACCTAACGAACTCACCGCAATACCACCGGCAAAATCGACATACTCGCGGTCGTCCTGATCCCAGACGCGGGAGCCCTGACCCCGTACCGGAATAATCGGCGCCGGTGCGTAATTGGGCACCATGACTTCATCAAACAAAGCGCGGGTAACGGGTAAAGCTGCTGACATGATTTATTCCTCTGAGTCTGGGAGGCCGAAATTGGCTTATGCAATTATGCAAAATTCCGGCAGATTTTTATTCAGAATTCTGCTCGAGTATTACAGAAAAAAACCTGGAAGTCTCGGGTTAAAAATCGCTGCAAGGTGCGAAAATAAAGGGCTACAGATAGATTTGCAGTTCAGATGAATAACTAAGCAACTGATTGTTTCCTTATGCAACCACTGGCAAACAGCGCCGGACGCTAAAAACGACAACAGCCGGACTGGCCGGCTGTTGCATGAATATGGTGAAAAAAAATCTGGTCTTACCAGCTACTTCAACGGCAATTAATCAATTTCCAGTCGATCCAGCCGGGTTTGTTGCAGGAGCTGCCGGTGTTCCGGCCGCAGTTGTACCGCCTGCATCCAGGCTAATTCTTCGACGTCATCCAGCAGTTTATATTTGCGCAGTGTCTGCGCCTGCACAAAACACACCGCCTGATGCACGATTTCGGTGAGGCGACTGGCGCCACTATAACCAACCCCTTCAGCAACCTGATCCAGCACCTGGCTCAGCGGCAATCGTTTCAGGCCCCATTTCGACACCAAATCGGCGCTGATAATGGCAGCGAATTCGGCGAAACAGGAATTGAGGAAGCTGGCATCCGCATCGAGGCTGTCCAGTGCATCCGTCAGTTCAGTGTCCCGCGCATCGCGGGCTTTGAGCATCGCCGCTTGTTTCACCTGCTGGTAAGTGCGCAGGTATGTGCGGGTCACCACCAGATAACCCAATGAATGGAACAGGCCGGCACAATACGCAACAAAAGCATTTTCACCGGTTTCTTCGGCCAGCCGCTGCGCCGCCAACGCGACCGCAATACTGTATTGCCAGATTTGGCTTTTAAAGCCGGTAAAAGGATCTGTCGCGTGCGGTAACGAGCGCTTCAGGGCAAATACCGGCAGGATTTGCTTCATGGTTTCAATACCCAGCAAACCAATGGCCGGTTTTAATTCTTTGATAAAGTTGCCGGAGGGCGTTTTATTCCGATACTGTGGTTGATTGACCAGCTTGAGCAAATCTTCTTTGAGCCACTCGACCGGAGAAATCAGGTTTTCCAGCTGACTCAGTGTCAAAGCCCGCGCACTCAAAACATCAAGCACCGCAGGGAACCCCTCGGCCAGATTAAATACGGTGCTCGCCACAGTGTCGAACTTGCCCAGCTTCAGAAACAGCTCTTCGGCAACCTGATCATGTAAATGTGCCTGGGTAAATTCAACAAACTGTTGTTTGGCAATGACCCCGGCCTGGCGGTTAAAAGCAGCCTGCTGCTCGATATCGAGCAAAGTCCGGCCGGCATTACCGGTCGCCACTGCCGGCGCATTCAGAGGACTGTTGCTTTTCTGGTTTTGGCGTTTAACGCCATATCGTTTTTGATCTGGCTTAATTTCAAGGATGCAATCAAAAAAACGCTGTTGTTGCACCTGAGCAATAGACGACATGGTACCGCTTTGATTTTTAGCTGCGAATAACCGCAGTGTGCGGTGCGAAGGCCGGCACTGTCAATGCTGCGGCCGGCTCAGCCGCAGTGTCCGCTTAAAAAATTAGCGAGTAGCTGATGCCCCTGTTCCGACAAAATGGCTTCCGGGTGAAATTGCACACCATGCAATGGTAAAGTGCGATGCGCTATCCCCATAATTTCATCAATCTCGCCATCCGCCGTTTCAGTCCAGGCCGTCAGACGAAACTCTGCCGGCAGACTGTGTTTTTCAACGACCAGTGAGTGGTAACGGGTGACACTGAGTGGATTGTTGAGGCCAGCAAACACTGAACTGTTGTCATGCTTAATCAACGAGTTTTTACCATGCACCACCTGACGTGCCCGGATGATGTTGCCACCAAAGGCCTGTGCCAGCGCCTGATGACCAAGGCACACCCCCAAAATCGGCAGCTTGCCGGCAAACTGCTTGATTGCCGCCAGCGAGATGCCGGCTTCATTCGGGCTGCAGGGGCCGGGTGAAATTACTAAATGGTCTGGCCTTAGTGCCGCAATGCCGGCAAGGTCGATTTCATCATGCCGTTTCACCACGACTTGCTCACCCAATTCAGCAAAATACTGCACCAGGTTCCAGGTAAAAGAGTCGTAGTTGTCGATCAACAGCAGCATGCGCGGATCACCTCTGCATTTCATGTGGCAGCCTGAGCTGAAGGCGGCGGATTCTACCGCAAGTTTTCATCCGGCGCACAGCCCCACAGCGCCGGCCGACAGTAAAACTGTCAATGACACATTCCGTTACATGTTTTAGTGCCGTAATTTCCAACCATTTTCGCGCTCGCTCTGACTCATTGGCAATCATATGAGGAATTGCTGATGAAAATAGCCGATACCAGTGCGCAGGATGAAGTGCTGCACCAACCCCGTTCCAAACCCCGCTGGCTGTGGCCAGTTGCTGCACTTGGCGGCGCAGCATTGCTGCTCTGGCTAGTGCTGCCGGCCGTACAAAGCTGGTCACAATCCGACATTTCAGTGCCGCTGTCGCGCGTGCGGGTCGATACCGTCAAAACCGCGGATTTTACCCGCGATATTTCCGCGCAGGGCCAGGTCGTCGCGGCAGTCAGCCCGAAACTGTACGCACCGGCCGAAGGTACTGTGACCCTGCTGCTCGATGCCGGCACTGAAGTGAAAAAAGGCCAAATTCTGGCGACGCTCGACAGCCCTGAACTGACCAGCCGGCTGCAGCAGGAACAAGCCACGCTGTTCAGCCTGCAGACCAGCTATGACCGGCAGAAAATTCTGGCGAAAAAACAGCAGCTGACTGACCAAAAAGCGGTGGACATCGCCCAGGTTACGCTGACCACTGCAGATCGGGAAAAACGCCGCGCCGAGCAGGGTTATGCGCTCAAAGCTATCAGCCAGATTGATTTTGAGAAAGCGCAGGATGACCTGGAAACCGCCAAAGTGCAGCACCGTCATGCGGTGGAAGACGCCACATTAAATAAAGAAAACCTCGAATTTGAACTGCAAAGTCTGGCGCAGGCGCTGCAACGGCAACAGTTGCTGGTGGCCGATTATCAGCGTCAGGTTGACAGCCTGAATGTGCGCTCGCCGGTCGATGGTTTGCTCGGCAACCTCGCAGTGGAAAACAAAACCTACATCATCAAAAACCAGCTGATTTTATCGGTGGTGGATTTAAGCCAGTTCGAAGTGGAAATTGCCGTACCTGAAAGTTACGCCAATGACTTAAGCATTGGCTTGCCGGTGGAAGTGACCGTCGAAAGCCAGGTTTACGCCGGCAAACTGGTCACCATTTCACCGGAGGTGTTTGAAAACCAGGTCAAAGGCCGGGTGCGTTTCACCAAAGATGCGCCAACGTCATTGCGACAAAACCAACGCCTCGCCAGCCGGATTTTGCTGGAACAGCGCCCAGCGGTGTTACAGGTCGCACGCGGTCAGTTTTTGGATAGCAGCAATGGCCGCTTTGCTTATCTGGTGCGCGATGGTCTTGCCGTCAAAACCCCGATTGAGACCGGTGCACGCAGCATTAACGCCGTGGAAATTCTGTCCGGCCTGAAAACCGGCGACCAAATCATTACCTCTGGCACTGACATTTTTCAGGGCGCCAGCACAGTACAACTCAATTAGAGCAACTGAACTAATCCAAACGAACACAGCAGCCGGGCCACGCCCACAGGAGAATTTATGCTCAGTATGAAAAACATCAGTAAATCATTTGCCACCGACAACGTGGTGACCCACGCGCTGCGCGACATCAATCTGGACCTTGCCGAAGGCGATTTTGTCAGCGTGACCGGCCCGTCCGGCTCCGGCAAAACCACTTTTTTAAACATCGCCGGCCTGCTGGAAAGCTCCACCTCCGGTGAATACTGGCTGGATGGTGAAGACATCAGCAAGCTGGACGACAAAGGCCGCTCGCGGATGCGCAACCAAAAAATTGGCTTTATCTTTCAGAGCTTTAACTTAATTCCGGATTTAAACCTGTTCGACAATGTCGACGTGCCGCTGCGTTATCGTGGTTTTAATGCCGCGGAGCGGAAAAAACGCATTGAATATCATCTGGACCAGGTTGGCCTCGCCTCCCGGATGAAACATCTGCCGTCGCAGCTGTCCGGCGGTCAGCAGCAACGGGTGGCGATTGCCCGCGCTTTGGCCACTTCACCGCGTTTTTTACTGGCCGACGAACCGACCGGTAACCTCGATTCCAGCATGGCGCAATCAGTGATGAGCCTGCTGGAGGACATCAACGCCAACGGCACTACGATATTGATGGTGACACACGATAACGGCTTAGCGGCGCGCGCTAAACGGCAGATTTTTATCAAAGACGGTCAGGCGCAGGAGCTGCGTCAGGGTCAGCACAATATTCACAATCTGGCCGCGGTCTGAGGAGGCTTTATGTTCAGCTATTATCTGAAGCTGGCCTGGCTCAGCTCAAAACGCACCTGGGGCATGAGCCTGTTGATGGTGCTGGCAATTGCGCTCGGCATTGGCGCGGCCATGACCACCATCACAGTGAATTACCTGATGTCGGCCAACCCTATTCCGCAAAAAAGTGACCAGTTGTTTTATGTCCAGCTCGATGCCTGGGACCCGAATGACCCGTATTTTGACAACGGCGACCCGCCGGACCAGCTGACTTACCGCGATGCCACTGCTTTATGGCAGGCGAAAAAGGCACCGCGCCAAAGTATCGCCACCGGCGTCGCCGGCGTGATTGAACCAGCCGACAAAGAAGCGCTGCCGTTTATGGCACAAGGCCGCGCCAACAGCGCCGACTTTTTCCCGATGTTTGATGTGCCGTTTTTATACGGCAGCGGCTGGGATGAACAGGCTGATTTAAATAAAGAATTTGTTGTGGTGATCACCGCAGAGATCAATGAACGTTTATTCGGTGGTAAAGACTCCACCGGGCAAACGCTGCGTCTGGCCGGCAAAGATTTCCGCATCGCAGGCGTGATTAAACGCTGGCAGCCACAACCGCGCTTTTATGACATCAGCACCGGTGCTTTTCAGGACAGTGAAGAGTTTTTTGTGCCATTCAGCCTGATGGCGGAACAAATTTTGGGCCAGTCCGGCAATAACAATTGCTGGAAACCGACTGAATCCGGCTTTAAAGCGTACCTCGATTCGGAATGTATCTGGACCCAGCTGTGGGTCGAGCTGCCGACCAAAGCCGACGTCGAGCAGTACCAGAGTTACATCGACGCTTATGCCGACGAACAACACAAATTCGGCCGCTTCGCCCGCACCCGCAACAACAAACTCAGCGACGTGATGACCTGGCTGGAACAACGCGAAGTGGTATCAGAAGATGCCAGCATGATGATGGCGATGGCACTGATGTTTTTAACCGTTTGCTTGCTCAATACCGTCGGGCTGCTGCTGGCCAAATTCCTCGGCAAAGCCAGTGAAATTGGCGTGCGTCAGGCCTTAGGCGCCAGCCGGCGCGATTTATTCCTGCAGCATCTGGTCGAATCTGGCTGTATTGGCCTGGCCGGTGGGCTGTTGGGTTTAGTGCTGGCCTGGCTCGGTTTAGAGGCAGTGAAGTCCATGTATGGCGACTGGATGGCCGAACTGGCGGTGCTGGATTTGAATATGGTGCTGCTGGCGATTTTGCTGGCGATTGGCTCCAGCATTCTGGCCGGCCTGTACCCGACCTGGCGCGCCTGTCAGGTGCAACCGTCACAACAACTTAAAGCGCAATAAGGAGCCCATCATGTTAGAACTCGGACCTATGCTGCGCGCCCTGATGCGCAACAAAATCGGCGCTTTATTAATTGCGCTGCAAATAGCCCTGACCTTAACCATTATGGTCAACGCCATCTTTATGATGCAGGAGCGCAACCGTCAGATGGCCAGAGCCAGCGGCGTGGATGAGCAAAACACTTTTTATTTAAGTAACACCGTGTTTGGTGAAAACTATCCGCTGCAAAGCGCGTTGGCGCGGGATCTGGACCAGATCCGCAAAACACCGGGCGTGGTGGCTGCGACGCAAATCAACGCCATTCCTTTAAGTGGCGGCGGCTGGTCGATGGGCTTACAAACCAAACCGGGCGATGATGTCGACGGCACCGGTACCGCGATTTATTTTGTCGATACCCAAGGGATTGCTGCACTCGGTGTTGAATTACTGGCCGGCGAAAACTTCAGCGAAAGCGACATCAGCTGGCGCGAACGCTCGAGCAATAAATGGCCGCCGAAAATCATCATCACGCAAACACTGGCTGAGAAGCTGTTTGAGGGCGACTGGAAAAAAGCGTTGGGCCAAACGGTATACATCAACAACCATGATCCGATGCAGGTGACCGGCATTGTCAAAAGCCTGCAATCACCCTGGAATGGCTGGGACAATACGGAGCATGCGTCATTGGTGCCAAGTCAGCTGGAAAACAAAGGTTCGCGGCTGTTTATCCGTACCGAGCCGGGCCGGCGTGATGCACTGATGCCACAGATTGAGAAAATGCTGGCCGACAGCGATAAACAGCGCATTATCCGCAATGTCAAAACCATGACCGAAACCAGGGAAGAAAGTTACCGCGAACATCAGGCCACCAACAATATCCTGCTGACCGTGATTATCGTGCTAACGCTCGTCACCGGTTTTGGCATCGTAGGCCTTGCCATGTTCAGCATCAATCGCCGCACCCGCCAAATTGGCACGCGCCGCGCGCTCGGCGCCAGTCAGTGGCAAATTATGCGGTTTTTTATGCTGGAAAACCTTTTGATCAGCAGCCTTGGCGTGGTGCTGGGCATCGGTGGCGCTATTGGCCTGAATATCTGGCTGGTCAGCACTTTTGCTATGACACCGCTAACACCGGGCCTGCTGCTCGTCGGCTGCGCCGCCTTGTTACTGGTCGGTCAACTGGCAGTGAGTTATCCGGCGTTGATCGCGGCCCGCATCTCCCCGGCTACCGCAACCCGCGGCCGGGCTTGAAGATCCGCAGAGACAGCGTCTTGTGTGGCTGTCTCTGCTTTTGTGTCTGCGCTTATTGAACTACGCCGCTTGCCCTGCGCTTTGAAGCATTTTGTAACAATTAGCACAAAGCGCCAACTGAACCACTTCGTATCTGCTTCATTACTATACTGGTCATCTCTTTGTCAGCAGACAGCAGGACCTTATGCAGCAGAAGAAAAATCGTCAGTGGTTATGGGTGAGTCTCATCCTTGTCCTTTCAATCGCCGGCACTATCGGCTTATCGATGGCACGCAAAGCGCCGGAGAAAAAAACCGAACCCCGTTTACCCCCGCTGGTCAGTTTGCAACCCCTGGTTTTTCAGGACATCACTTATCAGGTCGCTTCACAGGG
The DNA here is from genome assembly GCF_000711985.1 of Rheinheimera texasensis DSM 17496. GTDB lineage: Bacteria > Pseudomonadota > Gammaproteobacteria > Enterobacterales > Alteromonadaceae > Pararheinheimera > Pararheinheimera texasensis. The sequence continues at coordinate 400,010 of NZ_JONU01000008.1, read as the reverse complement.
CACGGTGCAGGCTAAAACCGAAACCACGCTGGTCAGTGAGGTCAATGGCAAAATTACTGCTATTGCCGACGCCTTTGTCGCCGGTGGATTTTTTCAGGCCGGTGACGTCCTAGTCCGCATCGATCCCGCCGATTACCAGACCGCAGTAAAAGCGGCAGAAGCGGCACTGGCAACCGCCAAAGCCGCGCTGGAAGAGGAACGCGCCCGCGCCAAAGTGGCTGAGCGCGACTGGCTGAACTTTACCAGTGGTAAGGCACCGGCACTGGGCCTGCGAAAACCTCAATTAGCCAGCGCTTTGGCCAAAGTGAACAGTGCCGAAGCGGATTTGGAAAGAGCCCGTCGCGATTTAAGCCGCACTGAGATCCGTGCCCCCTACAGCGGCATGGTGAAAAGCCGGACAGCCAATTTAGGCCAGTTTGTCAGTCGGGGCAGTCAGCTTGGAGTATTGCTCGACACAGCGATCGCTGAAGTACGTTTACCACTGACGTTGGCTGATTTAAAGGATTTGGGCGTGACCGCGCAAAGCAATTTACAGCTCGAAGTGTCACTACAGGATGATTCGGCACAGCAGTGGCCAGCCATACTGGTGCGCACTGAAGGTGTGCTGGACAGTCAAAGCCGGGTGATCCATGCCGTTGCCGAATTAAATGATCCATACCGCCGCGCTCAAACCGGCGCTCCGCTACGTTTTGGTCAGTTTGTGCAGGCAAACATCACTGGCCGCACCGCCAGCGCGGTGATGCAGTTACCGCGGCATCTGCTGAAACCCGGCCATCAGGTGCTGGTCGCAGATAAAGCGCTCAAACTGCAACTCCGTACAGTCCGGCTGGACCGGGCCGATCAGGCTTTTGCGTACATCGCCGGTGGTACAGAAACGGGTGACCAGCTGGTGGTGTCGCCGCTGGCGAATCCTATTCCCGGCATGCAAGTCAGAACCGAAGCGACTGACGCAGCGAAGGCACAAGGAGCAACCCAACCATGAGTGACAACAGCGGCGCTATTGGCTGGTTCGCCCGCAACCATGTCGCGGCCAATTTATTGATGATGTTATTGGTACTGGCGGGTCTGGCTTCAGCTTTTACCATCAAACAGCAGGTGTTTCCGGAAATTAAACTGGAACAGGTGACTATCCGGGTGCCTTATCTCGGCGCCGCACCACAAGAAGTCGAATCCGGTGTCATTGATAAAATTGAAGAAAGTCTGCGTCAGGTTAACGGGATTAAAAAACTCACCTCCACCGCTTCAGAAGGCTTGGCCACCGTCATTGCAGAAGTGGACAGCGGCTATGACATTCAGGAAGTGATGGATGAGATAAAAACCCAGGTCGGCTCTATTTCTTCCCTGCCCGAGCTGACCGAAAAGCCTGTCGTCTACCGCACCCGTTTTACCAGCAACGTGATGTGGTTATCGCTGCATGGTGATGTCGCAGAAGCAACCTTAAAAGAGCTGGCAAAAGATATCCGCGACGAGCTGAAATTACGCCCCGGCATCAACAAAGTTGAAGTGGTCGGCGCCCGTCCTTATGAAATTTCAATTGATGTACCAGAGCAACGTCTGCGTGAATATGGCCTGACGTTTGAGCAGGTGGTTGCTGCAGTGCGCGCCAGTTCAGTGGATTTACCCGGCGGTGCGGTCAAAGCAGAAAACGGCAATATGTTGCTGCGGGCGAAAGGCCAGGCTTATGTGTTCGCAGATTTCTCGCGCATTGTGTTACTGAAAAAACCGGATGGCAGTAAAGTCATGCTCAGTGACGTCGCGGACATCCGCGATGATTTTACCGAAACTGAGCGCTTCAGCACTTTTGATGGCCGCTCGTCGGTGTCATTAAGGGTCGACGCTATCGGTGAAGATAACACGCTGAAAATCGCCGCGTCGGTCAAGGAATACGTTGCAGAACGCAAGCAAAGCTTACCGGACACTGTCAGCCTCGACTATTGGGGCGACGCCAGCCACTACCTGCAGGGCCGGCTGGACCTGATGACTGATAACATGATTGCCGGCGCGCTACTGGTGCTGATTTCACTAACGATTTTCCTCGAGTTCCGTATCGCCTTTTGGGTCATGATGGGTATTCCGATTTGTTTCCTCGGCGCCCTCGCCCTGCTGCCGCTGCCCTGGTTTGATGTTTCGATCAATATGATCAGTTTGTTCGGTTTTATTCTGGTGCTCGGTATAGTCGTCGACGATGCGATTATCATCGGTGAAAGCGCCTACAGCGAGATGGAAAAACACGGCAAATCTGAACAAGCTGTGATCCGCGGCGCGCTGAAAGTGGCAACTCCGGCGACTTTCGGGGTACTGACCACGGTCGCAGCCTTTGCACCGATGCTGATGGTCGGCGGCGCTCAGTCGGCGATTTGGGGTTCTATAGCATGGGTCGTCGTGTTGTGCTTATTGTTATCTATTGTTGAGTCGAAATTTATCCTGCCGGCACATCTGGTGCGAATGAATACCAAGCCGTGGGACCGGCAAAAAACCGGCCTGTACGCTCTGGGCCGTTTTGGCAGTGATCAGCTGCGTAAAATCCGCGAAGCGACCAGCCGCAGTCTGCAAAACTTTATTGACCTGCGTTACCGCCCCTGGCTGTTGGCTTGTCTGGATAATCGTTACATCACGATGGCTGCATTCAGCGCTGCCCTGTTCCTGACTTTTGGCCTGATCAGCGGCGGTTTTGTCCGTTGGGTGTTTTTCCCGAACTTACCCAGCGACTTTATTCAGGCCAACCTGCAGATGGAAGAAGGCGCCTCCGGCCCGGCTACAGCCGCTGCTTTAAAACAAATTGAAGCCGCTTTGCAACGCGCCAATGCCGAACTCGGCCGTGAATACAATCAGGATGTAGTCCGTCACCGGCTGGCCTTTCTCAATAGCGACACCAATGCGCAACTGGTGGTTGAGCTGGAAAAAAGCGAAGGCCGTGAAATCGATGGCTTTGAAATTGCCAATCGCTGGCGTGAACAGGTGCCGGAAATTCCGGGTGTAAAAAGCTTTAAAATCAATGCCGCTTCAATGGGTGGCGGCGGTCAGGGCGGTGATTTGTCGCTACAAATTCAGGGTTCAGATCTGACATCCCTGCAAGCAGCAACCCAGCAACTGAAACAGGCGCTGGCGCAGTATGACGGTGTATTTGATATCGACGACAACCTGTTTGGCGGCAATGATGAAATCGTGCTGGCGCTGAAGCCTGAAGCGGATTTGCTGGGCATCAGCCTGACTGACTTAGCCCGCCAGGTGCGCTACGGCTTCTATGGCGCTGAAGTGCAGCGACTGCAACGCGACGGTGAAGAAGTCAAAGTGATGGTGCGGTATCCACGTTCGGAGCGCTCATCATTGGGGGCTTTGGAATCGATGCGAATTCGCACAGCCGCAGGCGGAGAAGTGCCTTTTGGCCAAATCGCCAGTTACACGTTGCAGCCGTCTTATAGCGCTATCACCCGTGTCGATGGAGTCAGGGCTGTGACGGTCAGTGCCAGCGTGGATAAAAACCGGGTAGAACCAGGCAAGATCATTAAAGAACTGCAGGAAGGCTTGCTGAAAACACTGCCGGACCAATATCCGGGGCTGCAAACCAGCCTGGGCGGCGCCAGTCTGGAAGAGTCTGATGCCATTCGCGATTTAATGCTGGCCGCCTTGCTGGCGCTGTTCTGTATCTATGCGCTGATGGCAGTGCCGTTAAAATCCTATTCCCAACCGCTGCTGATTATGAGCGTGATCCCGTTTGGCCTGGTCGGCGCTATGGTCGGTCATGTGGTGCTGGGCCTCGACATGAGCATAATGTCGGTGTTTGGTTTGATTGCGCTGGCTGGGGTGGTCGTCAATGACAGCCTGATCATGGTCGACTTTGTCAACGAAGCCCGTCAGCGCGGTGCTGCGCTGCGGGACGCAGTGATTGACGCCGGCACGCAACGCTTCCGCGCTATCATCCTGACCTCGCTGACCACTTTCTTAGGTCTGGCACCGATTATTCTGGAACGCAGTCTGCAAGCAAAAGTGGTAGTGCCGATGGCGGTGTCGCTGGCTTTTGGCATTCTGTTCGCCACTGTGATCACTTTATTTTTGATCCCGGTGCTGTACCTGGTGCTGGAAGACTTTAAGCTGAAAAAGACCAATGCAGACACTGCAATTGCCGGAAGCGCCGTATGATGCGGCGCTGTCAGCTTGACGGCCGGTTCAGTTGTTACTGCGAGAGCATTTGCTGCAAAAAATCCAGTAACAACCGCACTTTTTGCGGCAAATGCTGATTGAGCGGATACAAAGCCCAGATGCCGTCATCTTTCGGTTGCAGCTCTGGCAAAAGCTCCACAAGCGTGCCCTGTTGCAGATGCGGCAGCAGGTAATAATCCGGCAATTGTGTGATGCCAAGGCTTTTGAGTGCCGCATCAGTCAGCGCCACGCCGCTGTTGCATTTGATATAAGGCGTGGGCCTGATTTGCAGTTTTTGCCCTTGTTGTTCAAAACGCCAGTACTCGACTGAACCGACTAAGCAGCGATGGTTAGCCAAATCGCTGAGCTGCGCTGGGATGCCTTGTTCGGCCAGATAGGCCGGACTTGCCGCCAGAAAAGCGCGGCGGCTGCCAAGTTTTCGCGCCTGCAAAGTGGAGTCACTGAGTTGCCCGAGCCGGATGGCGCAGTCAAAACCACCTTTGACTAAATCGAGCTGGGCATTGGTTAAATCCAGCTCCAGCTGCAAGCGTGGGTATTTTTGCAAGAAATCATGCAACAGCGGCGCAATCACCGTTTCACCGTAAAACACCGGCGCGGTCAGTTTAATCAGACCAGACGGCTGCCCCTGTAAATCCAGCAGCTGCTGATTGGCCTGCGCCAGGCCATGCAACAGCGGCCGGCATTGCTGCAGATACAAAGTGCCGGGCTCAGTTAAGTGCACCTGCCGCGTGGTGCGCTGCAATAACAACACCTGCAGGCGCTGCTCTAATTCGCGCACATTGCGGCTGACCTGCGCCACCGACATACCAAGCTGGCGCGCCGCCGCCGAAAAACTGCCCAGTTCCGCCACCGCGACAAACTCGGACACGCCCTGCCATTCTTTCATTTATGCAAAACTCATTTTCATTTTTGCCTGATTATCTTCGATTAAGAAAAAATTACAATGAGACATCTTGTTGTCTCTGCAGGTGGTGATCACAGCCAGGCTGTGCTTTGCTTCTGTCACCACAGCTCAAAGGAATTAAACCATGCAAATGCTCAAAACCCGCGCCGCCGTCGCCTGGGGCCCTAACCAGCCGTTATCTATTGAAGAAGTGGATTTAATGCCACCGCAACAAGGCGAAGTACTGGTGCGGATTATCGCTACCGGCGTTTGCCACACCGATGCCTATACACTGTCGGGCGCTGATTCGGAAGGCAAATTCCCTTGCATTTTGGGCCATGAAGGCGGCGGTATTGTTGAAGCGGTTGGCCCTGGCGTGACCAGCGTTGCAGTCGGCGACCATGTGATTCCGCTCTACACGCCGGAATGCGGCAAGTGCAAATTCTGTTTGTCCGGCAAAACCAATTTATGTCAGGCCATTCGCGCCACGCAGGGCCAAGGCCTGATGCCAGACGGCACCACGCGATTCTCCAAAAACGGCCAGCCGATTTTCCACTACATGGGCACTTCTACTTTCGCTGAGCACACAGTGCTGCCGGAAATTTCACTCGCCAAAATCAACAAAGTCGCGCCGCTGGAAAAAGTCTGTTTGCTTGGTTGTGGCGTCACCACCGGCATGGGCGCGGTGATGAATACCGCCAAAGTGAAGGAAGGCGACACCGTAGCGATTTTTGGTTTGGGCGGTATCGGTCTGTCGGCGGTGATTGGCGCTGTGATGGCCAAAGCCAGCCGCATCATCGCCATTGATATCAACGAATCCAAGTTTGATATCGCGCTGAAATTAGGCGCGACTGATGTGGTCAACCCGAAAAACTTCGACAAACCGATTCAGGACGTCATCGTTGAGATGACCGACGGCGGCGTCGATTTCTCCTTTGAATGTATAGGTAACGTTAACGTGATGCGCTCGGCCTTAGAGTGCTGCCACAAAGGCTGGGGCGAGTCGGTGATTATCGGCGTGGCGCCAAGCGGCGCGGAAATTTCCACCCGGCCATTCCAGCTGGTGACAGGCCGGGTCTGGCGCGGTACTGCTTTTGGCGGCGTCAAAGGCCGCAGTGAACTGCCAGACTATGTCGAACGTTATTTAAATGGCGAGTTTGAGCTGGATACTTTTATCACGCATACCATGCCGCTGGAGCGCATCAACGAAGCCTTTGATTTGATGCATGAAGGCAAGTCAATCCGCACCGTCATTCACTTTTAATTTTTTGACCCGGCACCTATAAGGTGCCGGGTGTTTGACAAGGATTTGAGTATGTCATTAACCCAACTGGCCGAATCCCGTCTGTTTGGCGGCCGCCAGCTGAAATTTGAACACTTCGCCAATACGCTGAGCTGTAAAATGCAGTTGTCGGTGTATTTGCCGCCGCAGGCCGAAACACAAAAAGTGCCGGCGCTGTATTGGTTGTCTGGCCTCACTTGCACCGACGAGAACTTTTCAGTCAAGGCCGGCGCCCAGCGCATCGCAGCCGAACTTGGTATTGCATTGATTATCCCGGACACCAGCCCGCGTGGTGAACTGGTGGCCAACGACCCTGCTTATGATTTAGGCCAGGGTGCTGGTTTTTATGTCAACGCCACTGAAGCGCCCTGGACTGCGCATTACCGGATGTACGATTACATCAGCCGCGAACTGCCGGCGATTTTACCGGTAGCGCTGCCGTTGACCCAGGTGAAATCGATCAGTGGACATTCGATGGGTGGCCACGGTGCTTTAGTGCTGGCCCTGCGCCAGCCAGCGGCTTACCGTTCGGTCTCTGCCTTTTCGCCGATTTGTCAGCCAAGCCAGTGTGACTGGGGCCGCAAAGCTTTCACTGCTTATCTTGGTGAAAATATTGCTGACTGGCTGGAGTACGACGCCAGCGCTTTGTTAGCCAAAGCGACTATGGTGCCGCCAATGCTGGTGGACCAAGGCGATAAAGACCAGTTTTATCCGGTCCAGCTGCGCACTGAAGCCTTAATTGACGCAGCCGCCAGCAGTGGCGCTAAAGTCGATATCCGCTTTCAGCACGGTTACGACCATTCGTATTATTTCATCAGCAGCTTTATCGAAGAACATCTGCGTTTTCATGCACGCTATTTGTTTGAATAAGTAGCTTTAGTACCTGTTAAGCCTCGCTGGCCGCCTGCCCTGCAAAGTCGGTCGCCAGCTTTTCCCCACGCCGGCCATGCCGGCGTTTTTTTTCTGCGCCGCCGGCAAAATCCGCTATAGCTTAATAAGCCCTTTTGTTTATTCATCGGAGATTTCGTGATGCCACAGCCAGATCAAGTCACCTCGCCGTTTTATGTCGATTCACAAACCAACTTTCAGCAAGACGATCTGCTGCTACAGCCCGATTATTTTCATGGCGAACTCAATGCCGGCGAAGATAGTAGCGAGTGGCAGGAGTTTGCGTTGTTGCAGTTGCCTGTTCATGGGGACTAAGCGTTTAATTTGAGTTGTAACGGCACGGACGCTTACAACGCAGACACGCCGTGAATACGTTCCCTGTAGGCTCCTCTGCGGCATCCCTGCCGCAGAGGGTCTGCTTTTGTAATCATCCGACCGTTTTGAGAAACCAATTGAATCGTCACTTTGTGCCAAAAGCGGACATTGGAAAATGTACGCCACGTGGAGGCAAGTACGCTTCGCTGACCGTACCTACCTTTCGAGTGTAATCGTAGGGATCGGCAAGCAAAGCGTCGCCGTACGACCGCCGTCAATACATCACCTTGCAAATGTCGGCTAACAACTCATAGCAGTCTTCTTCAATCCCCAACAAAGCCAGCACCGGCAGCCGCAGAAGGAGCGATCAAAAGTGAGCGCGGGAGGCGTGAACGAGCGAACGCAGTGGTGGCGGTGTTGGCTTTGCCGCGATATAGGGGCTCTTTGTCCATAACCAATAACGCCAACAGCAACAGCCTTATGGCGCACACTCAAAACTGAACAATGAAACCGAAACAGCCTGCAATAAGGCCCATGTCGGGTAACTGTCGGGTACTTGTCTGCCGGATGTCAGGTGAATGCCGGGTATGCGTCGTCACCGTCAGGTATGCTAAAACGCTAAGGTGCTGCTGCACTGTCTGCAAGGTGATGCCATGATTTTGAAGCAATTACGTTTGAGCCGTTTGTTGTCGCAAGAACAATTGGCGCAGATGTCCGGGTTAAATGTCCGGACTATTCAGCGCATTGAAAGCGGCCATAAACCCAGCACTGAGACATTAAAATGCCTGGCAGCGGTGCTTGAAGTTGATGTGATGACCTTAACTCAGGAGCACTTTGTCATGGATAAAAAATCCACCGATTGGCAACAGTTACCGACCGGCCTGAAATGGCTGTTCGCGCTGAATTTTTTCAGCTTCAGGCCCAGCCGCAAAGCGGCCTTTCGGGTCGAAATGATTTCGCACGGTTTTGGTTTTGTGTTTTGTTTACTGGGCTTATTGAATGAACCGGCATTAGCTGGCGGACTGTTATTGCTTGCAAACGCTTATCTGTTTCGCCTGCACTTATGGCTGGGTGATAAATACAGCGTCTGGTACGACGCGGATAACCTGGGCTAAGTTTTCTCGATGGGCTGGAGTGTAGCAGTTGCAGCCCCTTGAAAAATATATACTAATTTTTGTACGGCGGCGCTCACGCTTGCACGTACCTACCGCCGCGATTTGAGTGTAGGTACGGTCAGCGAAGCGCGCTGGGCGTGACACGCCGTTCATAACATATTTGATTGTCAGCAATTCGCTCGAAGCTGACGCCCCCAAACCCCAACAAAGCCAGCGCCGGCAGCCGCGGAGTGAGCGAACAAAAGTGAGCGCGGGAGGCGCGAACGGGCGAACATGGTGGTGGCGGTGTTGGCTTTGCCGCGACGCACGAAGAGGCTTTTGTCCGCGGACCGCTGTCATTCTCAAACTCCACTGACCGCCAGCTACCTGCCATCCACCGAAGCCTGTTATTTAGCGGTTGTTTTTGCTGCAACTGACCTTGTATGTTAATTGCACTCAATAGCGCAGTGATTAACTGCGCCGCCCTGCAAGCACAAGGATGCCTGATGAAGTCTGTTTTATGTTCCCGCCTGTTGTGGCTGTTGCCAGCACTGGCGCCGATGCTGGTGATCGCCAATACGGCTGCAACCACTCCTCAACCCGCAGCACAAACCCAAGCACAGACACCAGCCGTCAGTAAAAAATCGGCGATTGCTGCTTTTACCAAAGGCATGTTACATCAGAGCGGTTATTTTGATTTTTATTACGACGCCAAGACCGACAAAGTTTATCTGCAGGTCGACAAATTAGCGCAGCCGTTTATTTTCCAGAGTTCGTTGCCGCGCGGCGTCGGTTCCAATGACATTGGTCTGGACCGTGGCCAGCTCGGTGACACCCGGCTGGTGCAGTTTGAACAATTTGGCAATAAGGTGATGCTGAAGCAGCTCAACACTTATTACCGCGCCAACTCAAGCAATCCGGCTGAACGCCAGAGTATCGATGAAGCTTTTGCCAGTTCAGTGCTGGCCGGTTTGCCGGTGGTGGCCAGCGACGGCGGCAAGCTGCTGGTCGATTACACCGCATTTTTGCAAAGCGATATGCATCAAATAAGCGCCAAACTGGAAGCACAGCAACAAGGCAATTTCAGCCCGGATGCCAGCCGCAGCGGTGTTTATTTAAATCGCAGTAAAGCCTTCCCGCGCAATACTGAACTGGAAGCTATGGTGACTTACAGCGGCAGTAAAGCCGGTGAATTTGTCAAACAAGTCACACCGGCGCCTGAGGCTATTACTGTGCATCTGCACCATTCGCTGGTGGCGCTGCCAGATGACGGTTATCAACCACGCGCCTTTCATCCTTATTCCGGCTACTGGAAAGTCGAGTATATGGACTACGCCACCGCCTTTGACCAGCCTATAGTGCAGCGCTTATTGCCGCGCCACCGCTTACAGAAAAAGGACCCCGCAGCTGCAATCAGCGAAGCGGTTGAACCTATTGTTTATTACCTCGACCCCGGCGTGCCGGAGCCGGTGCGCACTGCGCTGAAACAAGGCGCCGGTTGGTGGGACCAGGCTTATCAAAAGCTTGGTTATAAAGATGCATTTCAGGTCAAAGACTTACCCTCAGATGCCGACCCAATGGATGTGCGTTACAACGTGATCCAGTGGGTACACCGCGCCACCCGCGGCTGGTCTTACGGTTATGGCGTGACCGACCCGCGCACCGGTGAAATTATCAAAGGCCATGTGACTTTGGGTTCGCTCAGAGTCCGGCAGGATTTCCTGATCGCAACCGGCCTCACGGCGCCTTATCAGCAAAACGGCAGCACCGAAGCGGCCAAAACTATGGCGCTGGCCCGTATTCGCCAGCTGGCGGCGCATGAAGTGGGTCATACGCTCGGGCTTATCCATAACTTTGCCGGTAGCGCCAATGGCCGCGCGACGGTGATGGATTATCCACATCCGCAGGTCGACCTGCGAAAAGGCAAGCTGGCGCTGGATCAGGCCTACCGTGAAGGCCTCGGCGAATGGGATTTGTATGCCATCGCTTATGGCTATGGTGACCACAGCGACAGCGCACGCGCAGCGCTGGTGCAGCAAGCTAAACAACAGGGTTTGCAATACATGGCTGATGAAGATGCGCGGCCGGAAGGCGGCGTCAGCGCTATCGGCCATTTATGGGACAGCGGCGCTGATCCGGTGGCGGAACTAACCCGCCTTTCACAAGTGCGGGCGACAGCCCTCAAACAATTTGGCCTTGATAACATCGCCAGCAACCGGCCTTTGTCGGCGCTGCATGAGGCCTTAGTGCCGATTTATGCATTGCACCGGTATCAGGTCGAAGCCGTTAGTAAACTCATTGGCGGCGCGCATTATGAATATGAATTAAAAGGCGATTACGACCAACCGAAAGGTTTTCAGTGGGTAGATATCAAGCAACAACAAGCGGCGTTAGCAGCATTACTCGACACGCTGACGCCGGAATTTCTGGCGCTACCCAAAGAACTGCTGGCGCTCATTCCACCCAAAGCCTATGGCGATGCCGATGGGCGCGAGAGTTTTCAGGGCCGCAATGGCCTCGCCTTTGACCCGCTGTCCGCCGCCGAAGCCTCAGCTAATCATACGCTGAGTCTGCTGTTACATCCGCAGCGGCTGAATCGCTTAAGCAGTCAGCAGCAACTCGATGAGTTGCTTGGTACTGTGCTTGATCAGACTATTCTGGCCGCCAGCGTTGATGATGCCAAAGGTCTCATTCGCCAGCGCGTCAGTCATGTCGCTTTTTATCAGCTGATGCAGAGCCTGACCCACCAAGACTTAGCGCCTGAAGCGCGGGCCACTTTGCTGGCGGAGCTGACCGGCCTTGGCAAGCAACTGCAAAAACGCGATGACGGCACGGCGTTATTGCTCGCTGGCCAGTGGCAGCACTATCTGCAGCATGGCGTCTGGCAACCGCTGTTTGTCCCAAAACAATTGCCACCTGGTGCACCGATTTAACTGTCAGCAAGGAACAATCCAAAAAACAGGGCGGCTTCAACCGCCCTGTTTGTTTTACGCAGCCTGCCAATAACTTTGGCCCGATCCAGCACCAAAGTGTTATGTCGATTTTTTGTACAGCCTCCTATGGTAGATGTCTCTCCCCTGCAACTAAGTGAGCACCTGCTATGTGTTTATACCAACGTTTAATGTCCCGTGTTTGCACCGTCGTACTCCTGCTTGGCGGAGTAGCAGCCCAGTCCGCCTGCCTGGATAATGTTGTTTTGGTGCATGGCAATACCGCCACGCCCGCCAGCTGGAACAACACTTACAATCTGCTGCTGAGTAAAGGCTACAGTGCCGCCCAGATTTTCCGGCCGGCCTGGGGCAGCACCAGCTGCGCGGCATGTAACGACCATAGCGGCAGCGAAGAAACGCCGGTTCGCAGTGCCATCCAAAATGCACTGGCCAGCTCCTGTACCGGTAAAATCGACGTGATAGGCCATTCGATGGGCGCGACACTGGCGGCGCAGCAAATCAACAAACTGGCAGTGGCGAGCCAGGTCGACGCCTTTGTTGGCGTTGCCGGTGCATTTCGCGGTCTGCTCAGCTGTGGGGTGTATCCGTTTAACGTGCTGACCTCCACTTGCGGCAGTGCCGGTCTGTCCGTCGGCAACCCATTCTTGGACAGCCTCTATGGTGTGCGGTTTGGCGCCCGGGTCTATTCGATCAAAAGCAATATAGATCAGGTGGTATGCAGCACCGGTTCTTGCCTGATTTATGGCGTACATAGCAGCAGTATCTGGAGCCAGGACGCCACTTATACCTATGCACTGGGCCATTTTGGTCTGCAAACCGACACCGCTCCCAAGCAATATGAGCTGATCCGCTGACCGGCAAAATTACGACTTTAGTACTGGTTTTTCTGTCCGTCCGGCGAATGGTCGTCGCCGTACGGCAGGCATAACATCGGTGGTGACAAGGCAGATGGCATGCACCTTCTGACCATAACCACAAATCCACGGGGTAGATGATGATTTATGCAAATCCAGGGCAAGACGGCGCCCTTGTAACCGTCAAAGCGCAATATGGTAATTTCATTGGTGGCAAATGGCTGGCGCCGGTGAAAGGACAGTATTTTGATAACATTTCGCCAGTCACTGGCCTGCCGTTTTGCCAAATCCCGCGGTCTACTGCCGAAGATATCGAACTGGCGCTGGATGCCGCACACGCCGCCAAAGCCAGCTGGGGCTCGACTTCTGTCACTTTCCGTTCGAACTTACTGCTGAAAATCGCCGACCGGCTGGAACAACATCTGGAACAAATCGCCGTCGCCGAGACCTGGGACAACGGTAAAGCGGTGCGCGAAACCTTAAATGCCGACGTGCCGCTCGCAGTGGACCATTTCCGTTATTTTGCCGGCGCTATCCGCGCGCAGGAAGGCAGTATCGGTGAAATTGACCAGCATACTGTGGCTTATCATTTCCATGAACCACTTGGTGTGGTTGGTCAGATTATTCCGTGGAACTTCCCGCTGTTGATGGCAGCCTGGAAACTGGCACCGGCGCTGGCTGCCGGTAACTGCGTCGTGTTAAAACCGGCCGAACAAACGCCGTGGTCTATCTTAAAATTCATTGAAATTATTGAAGATTTACTACCAGCCGGCGTGCTGAACGTCGTCAACGGCTATGGCCGCGAAGCCGGTGAAGCGCTGGCGACCAGCAAACGCATTGCCAAAATTGCCTTTACCGGCTCGACACCAACAGGTTCACATATCCTCAAATGCGCCGCCGAAAATATCATTCCGTCGACGGTCGAACTGGGCGGTAAATCACCGAATATCTTCTTTGCCGATGTGATGAATTTTGAAGACAGTTATTTAAGCAAATGTATTGAAGGCGTGGTGTTGGCGTTTTTTAACCAGGGCGAAGTCTGTACTTGTCCGTCCCGCTTGTTAGTGGAAGAAAGCATCTACGATGCCTTTATCGCCAAAGTGATTGAACGCACCAAAGCGATTAAACGCGGCAATCCGCTGGATACTGAAGTGATGGTTGGCGCCCAGGCATCAGCGCAGCAGTTCGATAAAATCATGAGCTACTTAACTATTGGCCGCGAAGAAGGCGCGCAGGTGCTCATTGGCGGTGATAAAGAAGCGCTCGGCGATGGCCTGAATGGTGGCTTTTATGTGCAGCCGACGCTGCTCAAAGGCCACAACAAAATGCGGGTGTTCCAGGAAGAGATCTTTGGCCCTGTGGTCGCAGTCACCACTTTTAAAACTGAAGCCGAAGCGCTGGCTATCGCCAATGACTCTGAGTTTGGTTTAGGTGCCGGCGTCTGGACCCGCGACATGAACCGCGCTTACCGAATGGGCCGCGGTATTGAAGCCGGCCGCGTCTGGACCAACTGCTATCACCATTATCCGGCGCATGCTGCTTTTGGTGGTTACAAAAAATCCGGTGTCGGCCGCGAAACGCACAAAATGATGCTCAATCACTATCAGCAAACCAAAAACCTGCTGGTCAGTTATGACGTCAATCCGCTGGGCTTTTTCTAAGCCCGGTTTTTGACACCTGTCACGGCGCCGGACTTTGGTCCGGCTTGCCTGTGGCAAGAAATTCGCCCTACAATCCGGTACATGCCTGACATCCAGGCCAGCTTTAGGCGAAATTATGTCTGCCTGTTCCGATCCTATTGTTGCCGCCATGTCTGCTGCGCCCGATGCCAGTCAGGCGGTGGCTGAACTCGCCGCCCAACTGCTGCCGGCTAAACCCGGTTTTGTGCTGTTTTTTTGCTCTGCCGAATATGACCGGCCTGCACTGGAGCAAGCCTTTGCCCGACATTTTGCCGGCGTCACACTCGCTGGCTGCACCACGGCCGGTGAAATCACGCCACGCGGCTATGACCAGGGTACTCTCTGTGCTTTGGCATTCAGTGCCAGCCATTTTCAGGTGGCGCTGGCCTGTATCGAAGATTTGGCCACTTTTGATTTATTGCAGGCACAACAGCTGGTCGATGCCCTATTGCAACACAGGCTGCAACATACAATACAGGATCCGCAAAAAGCCCGGCCTTTTGTGCTGACATTGCTTGATGGCTTATCCGCGCAGGAAGAAATGGTGTTGCTGGCACTCGAAACGGCACTGGGTAATATCGCCCATTTTGGCGGTTCGGCCGGTGACGACAACTTACTCAGCGCCACTCATATTTTCGCCAATGGCCGGTTTTTCCAAGGCGCAGCCGCCGTCATTATGCTGCACACCACGCTGCCGTTTGAGGTGTTCAGCACCCACCATGTCAGTGCGCTCACCGACAAGCTGGTGGTCACTGCAGCGACTACCGATATGCGCACCGTGCAGGAACTGAATGCGGAACCTGCCGCCCTCGCCTATGCGGCGGCCATTGGCTGTGCGGCAGCAGATCTTAACGCCACTGTCTTTGCCATGCATCCGCTGGCGGTGAAAATCGGCAAAGATTATTACGTGCGTTCTATTCAGCGGGTCAATCCGGACGGTAGCCTGACCTTTTATTGCGCGGTCGGGCTTGGCGCTGTGCTGACCACGATGCAGCCGCAACCAATTTTACCGGACTTACAACAGCGTTTTGCCGACATTGAACAGCGCATCGGCGAACCATTAATCACCATCGGCTGCGACTGTGTGCTGCGCCGGTTGGAAAGCACCGAGCGTGAGACGCTAACGCAGGCATCAGAATTTTTCCGCGCCCATCGCGTGTTTGGCTTTAACACCTATGGCGAGCATTTTCAGGGCGTGCACCTGAATCAGACCTTCACCGGCGTGGTGATCGCTAAGCCTGTGGATAGAGCGCCATGACAAACACGCCCTCTTTGCAACAAGCCGGGAATGACGCCGGGCAAGAATCGGTTATTAAACAACAGCTGTTAGCACTGCAAGCAGAAAACCAAAAGCTGCGCAAAATCAATCAGGCGCTGATTGAGCGCGTCGAGGCCGGCCAAAACGCCGTACACACCGGGCCTTATGCTGCCTTTCAGCACGCTGCCGTATTGGCCGAACAAGTGCGGGAACGTACCGCCGAACTGTCGCACGCTTATGACGAGCTACGCCGCTCGGTGCGTTATTCCGAAACGCTGGCGCAAAGCGAGCGCTGGATCCGCACTATCACCGACCATGTGCCGGCGATGATTGCTTATCTGTCGGCGGCCGGCATTTATCTGTTTACCAACCGTGGATACGACGACTTTTATGGCGTGCCAAACGGCAGTTTATTAAACCAGACGTTGGATGCCGCGCATGGCCCAGAAGGCGCAGCCAGGCTTGCGCCTTATGTGTTGCAGGTATTAAGCGGCGAGCAAGTCGTGTTTGAAATTGACGAGCAAAATGCTGGCGGCGAGTGGCGGCATTTGCTGAAAACCTACGTGCCGCATCGCGACGAACAACAACAAATCAGCGGCTTTTTTGTGTTAAACCGCGACATTACCGAGCGTAAACGCACCTCAGAAGCCTTACGCCAGGCCAATTTACATCTGGAACAACGCGTCGCTGAACGCACTAGTGCGCTGACGGCGCTAAACCAGCAACTACGCGCCGCCACTGCCACCGCCGAACAGGCCAATCAGTCAAAAAGTCAGTTACTGGCGGCAGTCAGTCACGATGTGTTGCAGCCACTGAACGCCGCACGGCTGTTTAACGGCGCTTTACTGGAGCAGCAGCTCGACCACAACCAGGAACAGCTGGCGCTGTCGGCTGGGCGGGCGCTGGATGATGTCGGTGATTTACTCCGGACCCTGGTTGATTTATCCAAACTGGACGCCGGTCAGCTGCTACCGGACTGCAGCAGCGTGGCACTTGGGCCTTTGTTAGCAGCGCTGGCCAGTGAGTTTGCTGCTCTCGCGGCAAGCAAAGGCCTGCGTTTTCGCTTCATTGCCACCAGTGCCACAGCGCAGACAGATCCGGCCTGGCTGACGCGAATTTTACGTAACCTGCTGACCAATGCCCTGCGTTATACCCCGCCCGGTGGCGCTGTGTTGCTGGGCTGCAGGCGACGAGGCGACCACGTGGAAATTCAGGTGCTCGACAGCGGCGTTGGTATTGCAGATGAACATCTTGAGCTGATTTTTCAGGAATTTCAGCGCCTGCCGCAAAGCCGCGCCACTGAAGCCGGCTTGGGCCTGGGCCTCGCTATTGTCGAGCGCTTATGCCGGTTATTGGCGCATCCGCTACGGGTGCAGTCGGTGCCTGACCGCGGTTCCGTCTTTGCGTTGCAGTTGCCTGTCACTGCACCAGAGCCTGTGTTACCGCAGCTGATGATACCGGCCTTGGATAAAGCAAACGCCAGCATTTGGGTTATCGACAACGATGCAACCATTTGTCAGGCGATGGATACTTTATTAACCAGCTGGGGTTATCAGGTACAAAGCGGTGCCGACGCCGCTGCTTTTAGTGCTCAGGCAAAACCTGATTTGCTGATTGTTGATTATCAGCTGGCGGATGGACTGCTTGGCACCACAGTGGCACAACAATTAAAAAGTCAGGCTGGTTTTGCTGATTTGCCGGTGCTGATGATCACCGCCAACAGCCAGCAGCAGCTCGCAATTGAATTGAAACAACAGGGTTATCAGCTGTTGTATAAACCGGTGCGGCCGCTGCAGTTAAAAAGCATGCTGCGCCATTTGCTGTTGGGTGTTTAGCTGAGCTGCAACTACAGATACAAACTGAAATCGAGATCTCTTGCCAGCAAAATAGCCTGCACCCGGCTTGGCACGCCGAGTTTGGCCAGCACAGCGGAAACATGGGCTTTGACTGTGGTCTCAGCGATACAAAGTGCGTCGGCGATTTGTTTGTTCGACTCGCCGCTGACCATTCGCTGCAATACTTTGATTTGTTTTTTGGTGAGGCCGCGTAATAACGCCTGTTCAGCTTTGTGTTCGATCGGGCTGTTGCCGGGCGCGACACTTTGGCGGAAGGTATCCGCCGGCAGATAAATGTCGCCATTGAGCAGCTGCTTCAGCGCACTGACCAGTTGCTGCCGGCCAGCGGATTTGGAAATAAAGCCGGCCGCGCCAAACGCCATCGCCTGCAACACCGTTTGTTTGTCATCATCAGCCGACAACATCGCAACAGCGATCTGCGGGAATTGCTGACGCAGCTGTACTAAACCGTTGAGTCCGGCCATACCCGGCATATTTAAATCGAGCAGAACAAATTCCAGCGCCGGATAAGACGCAGCGAGTTCAAGCACTTGCGCCAGCGAGCCGGCTTCCAGCACCGTCAGTGCAGTGAAATGCTGGTTCAGCACGTCTTTCAGCGCATCACGATACAGCGGGTGATCATCAGCTATACAGATATATTGCATCGGCGTCAGCTTTGGACAGAAGTCAGCAACAAACAAGGGTGATTGCAGAGTAAAGACTGGCGCGGCTTTGTGCAAGCAGCCGGTCTGTGCCGGCTGCTGCCTTGGGTTGGAATGCTAAGCTTCAGCGCTCAAAAGTCCCTTTCACCAGTGCCTTACCGCCCTGCACCAGCAACCGGCCTTTGGCGATGACTGAATCCAGCAGCAAATCGTCGCGGCGCAGCAACAACAGGTCAGCATCCAGACCTGGGGCTACACGACCTTTTTGCGGCAAGCCGAGTACAGTTGCAGGCGCTGCGGTCACTGCTGTTAACGCCTGAGCCAGCGGCACATGATGGCGCTTGACCGCATCAAGCACACTATCAAACAAACTACGGACTTGGCCGACCTGCAAACCCTGTAATTCACCTTCCTCGTTAAAAATCGGCAAACTGGCATTGCCATCAGAACTTAACGTCAGTTGCAGAGGCGCAATGCCAAGATACAGCGCTTCTGCCAGCGCCGCCGCCGCCGCTACTTCGCCGTGCTGCAAATCATAGGCTGTAGTGCTGGTGGTAAAATCGATGACGCCGCCTTTTTTGGCAAACTCAATGCCGGCTTCAAAGATACGCCGGTTGCGGTTCATGTGGGTTGGGTAAAACTGCTTTAGTTTCAGCTCAGTGCCGCTGACCGCCTGATAGAGCGGCTGCAGCATCCGCTCGCCGGCACCAACATGCACGCTGACCACGCCACTTTTGCCGGCTAACATACCGCCCACCCGCGCTGCCGCTGCGACTTTGCGAATTTCTTCGGTGGTTGGCTGCGACGAGCGATGATCGCTGATGGCGATCTCACCGACACCGATAAATTTGTCGATCAGAATCAAATCGTCGGTGATGTTGCCAGTCAGCGTCCGGCACGGAATTTCATAAGAGCCGGTGTGGCAATAAGTGCTGATACCCTCAGTTTCGAGGGCATGCGCTTTGGCCAGCAAGTTGGTCAAAGTGCGGGTGGTGGCATCTGTGCCAAGTACGCCGATAGCGGTGGTCACTCCGGCAAGTGTGGCATCGGTTAACTGCATTTCCGGCGTGCGGGTGGCAAAACCACCTTCTCCGCCACCACCGATAAAATGCACGAGGGAATCAACAAAACCCGGCGTTAAATAATGGCCGGCAGCATCAATCACAGTCACCGGCACATTGCTGCCAGAGAGGTTAAAATCCTGGCCTATAGCGACAATCCGGTTGCCGGCGACCAGCACATCCTGTCGGCCCTGCGGCTGTGGCGCCATCAGTTCAGCATTTTTAAACAGAAGCATAGAGTTCACAGTCCATTCCTTTTACTGATAGTGCGTGGCAACAGCGAGCAGCATAAAAGCGCTGGCCAATGCAAACAGATACAGTTGCAGCCGCCAGACAAAACGCAGCCAGACCGTCCAGTCGAGCCGCACTGCACCAAGGCAACCAATCAACGCAGCTGAAGTTGGGATAATACAGTTGGTCAGGCCATCGCCGAGTTGAAAGGCCAACACTGCGGTCTGACGTGACAAACCAATCAGGTCAGACAGCGGGGCTATCAACGGCATAGTCAAGGCGGCCTGGCCAGAACCGGAAGAAACAAAAAAGTTAATCACTGACTGCACCACCAGCATCAGCCAGGCAGACAGATAGGCCGGTAAATCCTGCAACGACTGCGCCGAATAATACAGCAGCGTGTTGAGTACCGATGGCGTTTGCGGATCGCCGCCACCGAGCAGCAGTAACATGCCTTTGGCCATACCAACAATCATTGCGGCGGGCAGCAACTCAGCGGCGCCCTGTTTAAAACCGTCGGCGACATCATTCACCGTCATACGCCGGCCCAATACAGCAATCACCCCAATCACGATACCAATGGTGAAAAACTGGCTGGCAATTTCAGGAATGTAATATTCGCGACTGGTGACGCCCCAGATGATCCAGCCAAGGCCAGCAAAAAAAGCCAGTAGGATCACTGAGTCCAACAGCTGGTATTGACTGACCACCTGCGCACTGTGCTGACTACGCTGGCGCAGATCAGACTGATAACTGAGAGACAATGTCGGATTGGCTTTGATTTTGGCAGCGTAGCGCATCGTGAACACCAGGCCAAACAGCGTAAACACAGCCCACATCCCAATGCGCAATTCCTGACCGGAAAACAGCGGGATCTCGGCAATACCCTGCGCGATGGCAATGTTAAACGGGTTCATCCAGGACGTTGCAAAACCGATTTGAGTTGCGACATAGGTCACCAACACCGTGGTGATCGCGTCATAGCCCAGCGCCAGCATCAGTGGCAGCAGAATGATGCAAAAAGCTATTGCCTCTTCGCCCATACCAAACACCGCACCACCGAGCGAAAACAGCAGAAATAATATTGGGATAAATAAAATCTGCAGATTCTGTGTGCGCCGGATCAGTGCCAGAATCCCGTTGTGAATTGCGCCGGTTTTCATCAGGATGCCAAAAGCACCACCGGTCAGCAGGATAAACATCACTACGCCGACGGCCGAGCCCCATTTATTACCCGACACCAGCCCCTCAAAGGCATAGTTAAAAAAACCGATACCGCCGCCTTCAGCAAACAGTGGTACCCCACCTTCGCTGTTTTCAGCAAAATGGAAACTATTTGGGTCCAGCTTACCCGTGACTTTGGCAGCACCTTCCGCCACCGGTGCCGGTTCCAGCAGCTGGAAAGAACCAGCCGGGATTAGGTGCGAAGCGATAGCCGCCAGCACCATGATAAAGAACAGGATCACCATCGCGTCCGGCATGGACGAAGATGAATTGCCCTGCAGCTGTTTTTCAGCAGACATATAAAATTCCTGAAGCTAAAAGGCGGGAAGCCAGGCTTCCCGGATTTAACACAATCCTGAACCGGATATTTAGAACCGGTAGGTCGCCAATAAACGGTAGTTACGACCTAACACGTCATGATTGATGAAATCGACATCTTTATAGCGGCCATAGATAAACGGCGGGTCACGATCCAGCAGATTATCAATATTCAGACTGAGGGTCAGATGTTTGTTCACATCATACCCAAGCTGCGCATTCACTTTGGTCCAGGCAGGCACACGACGATCGATAGCAATGCCCTGCTCCGCCAGCAACGCAATATCCGCCGGTTCCAGCAAAGCAATTTCGTCCTGATAGTCGCTGGTGTAATTCAGCCCCAAGCCACCAAACCAATCGTTGGCGTCCCAGCGTAATTTCAGGCTGGCTAACAAACGCGGATAGCGGAAACTATCGGCAAGCTGCTCAGTCCCGGAAAACGCCGTGCGTTCGCGGGTGAAACTCATCAGCCGGGTTACATCAGCACTGAGTTTAAAACTGCCTAAATCAGTATCAAAACGCTGGCTGTAAGTCAGATCCAGACCTTTGGTTTGCTGATTGCCGGTATTTTCCAGCAACAGAATATGGTCGCGAAACAGCGGCAGGCTGGTGGCGCGGGTATCGATTTTGCGCCAGTCCGCCAGCACCTGCGTCAGATTGTTAGTAAAGCCTGATTGCAGCTTGAGACCATCGCATAACAGCGGATCAAAGGCGATCCCCACTTGGTCGGCCGGCACCAAACCGCAGAAACGCAATCCAGGTTCCGTTAACGTGCGCATCAACATGGATTCCAAATCGGTGCCGATGATTTTCTTGTGGTCAAACTGCCAATAATCCAGCGTCAGCGTGCTGTCATCTGTCGGACTCCAGGCAAAACCGGCACTGACCGATTCGGCTTCTTCCGGATCTAAGGCCGGATTGCCGAATTCCAGCGTATTGGGCGTGATTTCGCCGCCAACATCGCCACCACAGTATAAAGAAGCAAACTCTGAGAGGCAGCGCGCTGTAGTACTGGTGGTCCGCAGTTCCACCCCCGCCTGAGTCAGCGAAGGTGCACGGAACGAAGTAGCCCAAGCGGCACGAAGGACCAGCGCCTCAGTCGGACGCCAGCTCAGGCCGACTTTCGGATTGACGCTGTTGCCAAAATCATCGTAATGGTCATAACGCCCCGCCAGCTGCAGATCAACCTTGTCGACCAGCGGCACTAACAACTCGCTGAACAATGCCCATTGTTTACGCTCCGCCGCAGATTTGCTGGAACCAAAACCAATCACATCCACCAGGTAATTGCGGTCAAACCGCGACTGAGCAATCAAATCCGGGTCATCACTGAGTTTTTCATGGCGGAATTCAGCGCCAAAGGCTGACACGACATTGCCGGCCGGCAACTGCCATAAATCACCGTTTAAGCGGAAATCGGCACTCAGCACTTCGGATTTACCGCGCCGGGACGGATTTTCCGCCATCAGTTTGAGCACTTCATCGTTGCCGGTCTGGCCACCGAATGGATTAAACCAAAGTCCCCCGCCGGCAGGACTACATTTGGTGCTGCCGTCGGCGCATAGTTCGCCAAACAGGGCGGCATTAAATTTGTAGCGGTTATAAACGCCTGAGATCGCTTGTTGATCTGATTCACTGCGGGAATACATCAGTGCCGTTTCCCAGTCAAAATCTGCCACAGTGCCTTGTAAACCGCTCACCAGCCGATAAGCATTGGTTTCATTTTCAATCACTTTAGGAGCAAGGAAACGGCCACGCAGTTCAACCACCGGCACCCGTGTTCCATTCGGGCTATTGCGGTTAATTGGATAAATCAATGAGGATAAAGTTTTATCGTTGCGGATCGCCGGGTTATTAAAGCCGGCATAAATCCAGCTGCTGCGGTCCTGCAAATCGGTGAAATTGGCTGGTGTGCTTTGTGCGGTTGATTTTGTCCGGCTGATGAAAAACTCATTAAACCAGCGCAATTCACCCAGTTCGCCCTGATGAATGAGCCCTGCTGAAGCATTCTGCTGCGCCGGCCGGATCAGCATGTCCTGATTCGGATTGTAGCCACAGCCGGTATCGCCAAACTCCGGATCTGTGACCAGTACCAGAGATTGTGGACAGGAAGGATCGGCAAAACCAACGTATTCGCCGCTGACCGGGTCCTGATAATCTGACGTGGTGTAGCGTACCGTTGGGAACTGACCCCGGGTCGATGGCGACCAGGTTTGTGCCGTCAGAGCGCGGTCACTGTAGGCAAATTCATTGCTGTCATAAAAATCGGCAAACAACGTCAGGTTGTTTTTGCCAAAATTGTGACCCCAGATAAAATTCAGGCCTTTTTTACTTTCTTCGGAACTGGCTTCAGTATCGCTGTAGCTGATATCCATTTCCGCGCCATCAAAATCTTTTTTCAGCACATAGTTGATGACACCCGCGACTGCGTCAGCGCCGTAAATGGCTGAGGCGCCGGTGGCGAGGATCTCGACCCGCTCGATGGCCGAGACTGGGATGGCGTTGATGTCGACAAAGTTTTCGGTACCCGCTGCAAAAGACGATGCGGCAACCCGACGGCCGTTTATCAGCGTTAAAGTCGAGGAAGGTCCCATCCCACGCAGCGATGCTGCGGCCTGACCGGCTGGAGTGTCGTTCGATGCCGTACCGCTTTCGGACGTGGAGAAAGTACCGCTGCCGCCTCGTAACTGGCCGACGTCTTTGAGCAAGTCATACACCGAAGTGGCGCCGGAGTTTTTAATGTCGTCAGCGGAAATCACCACCAGAGGTTGGGTGCCTTCGAGGTCAACGCCCTTCAGGCGCGAACCGGTCACTTCAATTTTTTCAACGCTTTTTTCATTGTTTTCAGTAGCTTGCTCTGCTGTTTGAGCAAAAGCATTGTGCAGGAATGCACTGGCAACAGCCAGTGTAACGGCAGAAAGTTTACGCATACAAAATACCTGTTCGGATCAGCTGCCGGGCTTGTGTCAGACACAAGAAGCCCGAAAATTAAATGGTGATGTTTGGTACAAACGAGCAGGGACAGACCCCGCCAGACACAGAGTGTCCGGGCAGTGTCTACTCGTTAAACCACTCCGACAGGTAGTAGGACGAGTAGTGATATGAGCTCAATGAAAAAGCGTTTTTCAGCATATCGCTACCATGAAAATTGATGTGCTGAGGGCCTGGGTGGCCGACAGTCCTTTTCACAATTACTGATTTGCCTGCGGGAAGTCAAGCGGCAAGGGGCAAAAAAAACTGCTGGATTTTGCAACACAGCCCGGCGTATTAGTAATAAAACGTCACCATAATGGCCCCTATAATGAAACAACATCTGACCCGAAAGCTGCTGGCTCTAAGCCTGTTCAGCACCACTTCCCTGATGGCGGCAACGCCACAATTTCCTGAATATTCAATGGTGTTAGTTGGTGGAGGCCTGCATACCTGCAGCTCACAAAGCCGCGCTTCCTGCAGCGACAATCCGCAGTTTGCTGCGAACGCCAAAAGCAGCGAACTCTATGCACTCAGCCTGCCCCGCATCCATGACATCAGCCAATCCGCGGTGTGGCCAGAAAGCCGGGCTGAACAGCGCCAGCAAACACAAGCCATCCTCAGTCAGCTGATGCTGGACTTTGGTAGCACGGCCATGACTGAAGACGAACTGCGCCAGCGCTTACGGCTGGCTACCGTGAAGTTGACCGGCCAGACCATCAGCGGCGAAACGCTGTATCAGCAGCTGTCGGAGTTGGAACTGAACCTGATGTTTGACCTGTTGCAGCAGCCTCAGCTTGCAGAAAAACAACTACGCCGGCGCGAACAGGCCAGCCTGGCGCATACCAAAGACCCGTTCAGCGTCGAAATCTACCAGAAAATCACTGAACTGGCAGGCAAAGTGCGGCAAAAACCGGGGAAACCAGTGGTCTTAGTGGTGACAGCTTCCAGCCGCGACCCGCTGTCTGCGGTGGATTTCTATCAAAGCGCTTTTGCCGAAACCGGTGCCGAAGCACGCTGGTTACCGCTAAACGCTGCCTATCAGGCGGCACAGCAGCAAAAAACCGCCGGCAAAGCCGGTTGTGAGCAATTACCCCAGTACCTCGCTGACATCCACGGCAGCTACAATCGCAGCGCGGTTTATCCGGATTTATTTGCCGAGCTGCAGGCTTTCTGCCAGCAAGGCCCGGCAGCTGCAGTCGCCCAAATTGAGCAAGCTGATGCGATCTTTTTTAATGGCGGCGACCAAAGCCTGACGCTACAAGCGCTGCGTCTTCCAGACGGCAGCCCGAGCCCGGAACTGAAGGCCATCGCAGCCCGGCTGCAGGCGGGCAAACTGATTGTCGCCGGCACCAGCGCCGGCACGGCTGTGCAGGCCGGTGGGGCTTTTGCGCATAAACCGGTACCGATGATTAGCAATGGCAGCAGCTCTCAGGCACTGCAAAGTGGCGCTGTGGCGGCAGAGGCCCCGCTCGCCGGCTGTGAAAAAAATCATAGCTGCCCGGCTGAACTGGCCGAAGATCAGCTGACCTACCGGGCTCAGGGTGGCCTGGGTTTATTCCCCTTCGGTGTCACCGACACGCATTTTTCCGAACGTGGCCGCGAAGCCCGGCTGGTAAGGTTGCTCAGTGATACGCAAACCCGCTACGGTTTTGGCGTCGATGAAGCCACGGCCCTGCTGGTTGGCTTAAATCCGACAGCCCCTGACAATGCCCGCTTAGCCGTGCTTGGTGCTTCCGGCGTGTTTATCGCCGATTTGGCCGGCGCTAAAGCCAAAGGCAGCAGCGCGGACTGGACCATCAGCGGTGTGCGCACCCACTACCTGAGCCGCGACGACCAGGCATTGCTGCAAAATGGCGAGCTGAAAGTGTTGTTTGCGCCGTGGAAAAAGCCGGTGTCGCAGCAGCAAAATCAGGCCGCCGTCATCAAACAAGACGACATTTTGCGTGGCGATCACTACCGGCAATTAGCGCGGCGACTATGCCAAAGCGGGCAGCCGCGCGCTGAAGGACAAGCGCCGCAGGCGCAGCTAATCCTGCTACAGCAACAAGACAGCCGGGCTGTGTCTGGGGCTTATTCGCAGGTGAAGCCAGCGGCAGATTATTGTTCTTATCAGAATTTTTATCTGCAAATCAATCGCTAAGCATTCTGAGAATGCAGGGTGAAAAAAAACCGCTTGACAGTTTTTACCGGATCAGACAGTTTGAAAAGCAAGCCGATTTTCCGGCTTTGCTGGTCCGGTTGGACCTGCCAAAATGCTCAATAGCACCGAATAATCCAAGTCAGCTGCCGCCCCAATGTTGAGCAGCTGCCAAACCAAAAGGAGGAGAGTCATGTTGAAATGCGCAGTCAACCTGAGCAACTACCGTTACTCTCCTTACTACCTTTCCGAGTGGTTTAATAATTAGCCACCCCTCTGCCTGACGCAGAGGGACGCCCCACAGATCCCGGCTTTACGGCAATAATCCGCCTGTTGTTGCGCACTCCCTGCAATGGCAGTCCGTGGTTATTGATGATCTGTCCGAGCGTGTCACTCCGGATCTGCCTGTGCGGCCCCCTCTGTGTCGTTTTTTTACACAACGTAAATCAGATTGCTTAAAAGCAACATTTTGATCCAGAGGAATACCCATGAACACAACGACATCACCGGCAGCTAAAATCCGTAAATCAGCCTTATGCAGCGCCCTGCTGCTGGCTTTCAGCACTCAGGCCCAACAAGCACCGGCGGCTGGCACAGAACAGGCTGACGCCGAAAAGAAAATCGAAAAAATTGAAGTCACAGGTTCGCGCCTCAAAGGCGTCGACATGGAAGGTGCCAATCCCCTGCAGGTTTTCACTGCAGAAGAGCTGATTAACAAAGGCTATGACAATGTCGCCAGCTTCCTGCGTGATCTGCCACAAGCCGCCAGCGCCGGCACTTTCACTGAAAACGGCAATGTCGGTGGTTCAGACGGCACACCTCCTGGCGCAGCCGGCGTCAGCTTACGCGGCCTGGGCTCAAGCTCAACGCTGGTACTGGTCAACGGCCGTCGGGTGGCGGTTGATTCTTTCTCCAACGGCTTTGATTCTTTTGTTAACGTCAACGCTATTCCGATGGCAGCGATTGAACGCATCGACGTACTGACCGACGGCGCTGCTTCAGTCTATGGCTCAGACGCTATCGCCGGCGTTATCAACTTTATCCTGAAAAAAGATTACGAAGGTCAGGAAATCAGCGCCATGTATGGCGACGATACCGCTGACAGCGATTTTACCCGGCAGAATTTCACTTACACCGGTGGTTTCGCCACAGAAAACTCCAACACCACTGTGGTACTGGATTATTTCAAACGCGATGCACTGATGAATAAAGACCGGCCGATTGATGTTACTTTTAAGTCGTCAACCCGCGTCACAATTGACGGCAAAGATTACGCCGAACCCTGGTGCGGTACTGCAACCAGCAATGGCGGCACGCGTTGCCAGTACGACTACGTCATGGAGCGCGCGATTCAGCCGGACAGCAAAAATCTCGGCGCCACGCTAAACCATATTTATCGCCTCGGTGGTGACAACGAGCTGTTTGTGGAAGCCATGTACCAGCAAAACAGCGGCCATTCTTACGATTCAGCCGGCTCTTTTGACCTGCGTGTGCCGGGAACACTCAGTTCAGTGCCGCAGTGGGCTCGTGATATTGACGCCAAAAACGGCTCAGCCGGCACCATCCGTATCCGTTCGCGTTACCCGGAAGTGCGGATGCAGGAATATGACAGCAACAGCTACCGCCTGCTAGCCGGCCTGCGTGGTGAAACTACTTTGTTTGGCAGCAGCGACAGCTGGCGCTGGGAAACAGCTGCTACTATCGGTAAATCCGACAACGAAGTGCTGCATACCAGTGGCTATTACAATCTGGATCGCGTCGCTGCAGCAACTGCCAGTGGCCAGTTTAATCCGTTTAATTTAGGCCGCGACACTAAGCCTGAAGTGCTGGCCAGCCTGCGCGAATTGGCGCCGCGCGTTGGTGAATCGGATGTCAAATCCTGGGATTTTAACCTGAGTGGTCAGTTAGGCGAGTTACCGGCCGGCCCGATCAGCGCGGTATTTGGTGGTGAATGGCGCAGCGAAGATATTTTCGACAGACCGGCCTTAGTCGCCCAGCAGGGTTTAGTCAGTACTTTAGGTGCCAGCGATGCAGCCGCCGACCGCACGCAATATGCCGGTTACGCTGAGTTCAACCTGCCATTGACCGAACAGCTGGATGCGATCACCGCGCTGCGGTATGACCATTACAGTGATTTTGGTGGTGATACCAACCCGAAAATTTCGCTGCGTTACAAAGCGACTGATGATGTGATCCTACGCGCCAGCTGGAGCACCGGTTTCCGCGCGCCATCGTTGTCTGAACTAGGCGCCGGTACTTCATTGGGTTCGAACTATATCGATTGTGGCAGCGGCAAGCCGTACAACGGTTTGTGCGGTAGCTTCGGCGCTCAGGCCGGTGAACTGGAATTCGATCAGGAAACGCTGGGTAACCGTGGTCTGGATGCGGAAAGCTCTGAAGCCTGGAACGCCGGTGTGTCTTGGAACCTGACGGATGACTTCAACATCACCGTGGATTACTGGCGTTATGAGCACACTGATATTGTTGATGTTGATGCCAACACCACGTTAAAAGCCTGTCTCGCCGGCACAGCGCCGACTGTGAGCAGCGAAGCAGCCCTGAACGGCGCCTTTGGTTGTGTGAAAGATGCCGGCGGTGATTTGGTATTCCTGCGTACCGGTTTCTTTAACGTCGGCGCCCAGGAAACTGACGGTATCGACGCCAAAATCAAATACGGCATCGACAGCAGCGCCGGCCGCTTTAACCTGACCTTAGCCGGCACCCGCACTTTGAGCTACGAACGTCAGCTGACTGCCGACGATCCAGCCGAAGATTTACTGGGTAAACTCAGTGGCGCCAGTGAAATCGCCCGGCCGGAATTTGTTGGCGACGCGGCGATTGACTGGGAACTGCAAGACTGGAATGCCAGCTTAAGCGCGCATTACATCAGCTCGCTCGGCGATGGTGACTTTAAGTTTGACAATGAAACCGTCAAATCCTGGCTGACCTTAAACGCCAGCATCGGTTACAACATCACCGACAAACAGGATATCCAGTTTGCAGTGCGTAACCTGACAGACAAAGAACCACCTTATGCATCATCACCAACCAACGGTTATGCCAGCTCGATCCACGACTGGTTAGGCCGCAACTGGACGCTGCGTTATACCGTGAAGTTCTGATATAGCTTTTCAGACCTCACACATTAAAAATTAAAGTGTCCACTTCATTTGGGTGGACACTTTAAATTCAATGAAATGCCCTTTCTCAAATACCTGAGCACTGTAAATTCATTTAATTTAAAAAATCAGACCTACAATCAATCAGAATAGAAAGCATTTAACATGCAAAACCCGCAGAAAAAAACACTAAAAAAACCGCCAAGCATTTTTTCACACTAACAAAGGATGTTCATCAAGCATGGAAATACTAGAATCGTTACGGGCTGGCTCAATACACCCGCTCCTGTTTATAAATAGCGTCATCTTCTTAATTTTTTTTATTGTAAAAATTTACCTTGATGCAAAAATATATAACAAATTTAAATTCTCTTCCATTCTGATGTTTATACCCGTCATTAATCTGGCAATTCTTATTACAACCATTTTCCGCTACAGACGATTAAATCGTGAATAAACAACTGCATAACCTGATTTTAATTTGATTTTTAATTAACCTTAGCAGGTCGATAATTATGCACAAACCCAACAATACCGCATATAAAAATGCATAAAATAGATGAAAATAGACAAATGAAATATAGTAAAAAATCATTTTCATATGGGTTTATATTTGGATTTTTATTTTCAAGCTTTATCATTACGTATACCGCAATTGGAATTCTAAGAGCCTCACATATTCAAGACATAGAATCTCAAATCATTCTGGCAAAAATCGCAATTAAAAAAGAAAAAATTGAAGACGTGAGAGCTTTTCAAATCAATTCAGCAATGTGCGCAATAGACTATTTTTCAGAACTGGAGAAAAGAATCTATTACCTGCAATCAAACAACGACGATGTTTTACGTCTCCAAAAATCATTTGGAGACCACATATTGCCTTGCAATGTATCAACCGGAAAATAGTACAAAATTGAGAGAATCCGGCCGGCGACAACCGCCGGGTTCTTCTTTTATATATTTTATGTTTTGCAATAACGACACTCACTGTGGGCGCCATACCGGCTCACTTACTCACAACCACTGAAAACCTGTCAGTATCCGGTACAATCAATCCTCTTCCCAAAGCTCATCATCCTGCGCCCACAGGCTCAGTAATTGCGCCTGGCGGCTCAGCTGTTTGGCTTGTGCCGCTAAATCACCACTCAGTACCGGGCTGCCGGACCAGCTTTCACCCTTTTGAGCTTTTGCCGCCAACCCGGCCCAGCGTTTGGCAAAGGCCGCCATGGCATCACGTGGTTCTGGCAACTCTGCAGCCGGCAAATGGTCAAAAGGCACCGGCTGCGGCTGAGCGCCGGTGCTGTCGCCGGCTAAAATCCAGTGGCCGGCATAACCCGGGTCAGCCGGATCTTCCACTACCCATAAACCGACATAAGGTGCGGTATACCACTCAGGCCAGTCGCAGATCAGTCCATGCGGGATTTGCTGCTCCGTTACATAAGCTTCAATTGCAGCGAATTGTTGTTCACACCAGACAAAATCGGCGCTGTCGTCCCATTCCATGTTATTGCTCCTGTGGGGCTTTATGCACTCTGTTAGCAGCTATTGTCATGGCCGCAGCGCCACACTGCAAGTGCAGTACTGCAAGTGCCGGCCGGGTGGAAAAACCATTCTGCTTCAGATACATTAGGTTTTTGTCCTTATCATGGTGAATTTTGTTGCATTGGTTCCGGCGCCTGACTTGTTCGATGCTCCTGCTTATCTTGTTATGTGGTAGCTGGTTGAATTCCGCCAAGGTGGCCGCCAAGACACTGCCCGCCACTACGGTTGAACTGCCACAAAACGTGCCGGGCGTGGTGTACGGCATAACGCAGGACCAGCAAGATTTCCTCTGGCTGGCCGCTGAATTTGAAGGCCTGCTGCGCTATGACGGTCAGGAATATCTGCGTTTTATGCCGCCGGGCCCGCGCCGTGCCGTCAGCTACAGTCAGGTCGTCAGCGACAAACACAACCAGCTGTGGGTCGGTACCTGGGGCAACGGCCTGTGGCGGCTCGACAGTCAGCGCCAGCATTGGCAGCAAATCAACTCATCACTGCCAGCCAATGCCCGGGTCCAGACTTTATATTTAAGCCGGCAACAGGTGTTATGGATTGGCACCACCGAAGGGCTGTTTCAGTTAAACCCGGATAATCTGCAGGCTGAACTGTGGCAGCCGCTCGCCGGTCAGCGCATCTGGCAACTGACCGAACAGGACGACGGCACCTTGTGGGTCGCCACTTCTAAAGGCCTGTACCGTTTGCCGCCAACGCCAGCAGCGCAGGGCGAATGGCTGCAACAGGTTGAATTCCGGGATCAGGAGATCCGGGCTATCGCCGTGCAGGGGCATCGTATATTAGTCGGACTGCGCGCTCACCTTTATCTGCTGGATTTAGCTCAGCCCCATCAGCTCAAACAGATCGGGGTCGGCAATTCCAATACGATTCTGGCCGAATCCGCCAGCAGCTGGTTAATTGGCTCGATTGATGGCCTGTTCCGCTTAAATCTGAGCGGAGACAAACAAAGTACCGAACTACTGCAAAGCGCCGTCGACATCCGCAAAATTTTCCGGGACCGGCGTGGCCAAATCTGGCTGACCAGCCGCAATAACGGCCTGCAAATGTTACCAGCGCCGGCGATCAGACCGGTTGAACCGACCATTAGCGCTTTTCTTAATCCAAAACAACCACACCGGCTGGGGCCGCCGTCCATCACCAATACCCGTTGGCAGGCGCTGGAAAAATCGCTGTTGCAACTGCATCAGGGGCAATGGCGTGAACTGACTTTCGCCGCCGCGAGCCCGGTGGCTTACGTGCGCGATGTGGTGCAATTCGGCGACTATACGCTGGCTGCCACTGATCAGGGGTTGTTCCGGCTCGACAGTGATAATCAGTTTGTACCTGTGCCCCTGCAAATCAGCACTGCGCGCTTTAATATCGAACGGCTGATCATAGCGCCGGACGGCGCTTTGTGGTTAGGGTTATGGGAACAAGGCGTATACCGGATAAGTCCAGAAGCGGCCAGGCTGCCGGTTGCGGACTGGCAGGCGGTGCAACTGCAAACCGATATCCAGGCACAGGAAGGCATCGTCGATATTCAGATCGATGCACAGCAACGGCTGTGGTTATTAAGCCGGCAGGGTAAGTTGTATCAGGGCGATGCCAACAAAATCAGCTTGCGCTGGCAACCTGACAATAAACTGGCCACCGGTTATTTCCAATGCATGTTGCCGGTCGAAGACTTGTTATGGCTATGTACCGACAGAGGCCTTATTCGCCTGCAGCCAGACCAGCAGACCGTCTCACTGCTCGGTCAGGCAGAAGGCTTGCCGGACCCGCGGGTGATTGGCATCACCCGGAGCGGGAATGTGGTCTGGGTTCTGACCCGCAATGGTATATTGAGCTTCAACCCGGACGGCAGCAATTTACATCTGTTTGCGCCAAGACCTGGCCTCGATCTCAGCAGCACCCAGCTCAGGGGGATCAGCCCGCTTGCCGGCGACTTGGTGCAGCTCGCGACCAGCATGGGTCTGTGGCAACTTAGCCCGGCTGATATGACCGCTGTGCCATCCTCGATGCAGTTACACCTGACCAGTATGCGGCTGAACCGGCAGTTATTTCATGTGGCGGAAACCAACGGCAGCATCCTGCTACCGGAAAAAGTCGAAGAGCTGCAGCTGCAGTTTAAATTGCTGGCCTTTCAGCCCCATTTGCGCGTGCAGTATTTTTTCCGCTGGCAAGCGGAGCAAAGCTGGACTGCGCTCGGCGAGCACGCAGTGTTGACCTTAAGTCAGCTCAGTCCGGGCCAACACCGGCTGGAAGTAATGGCGCAGGCCGGTGGTCAGTTTGTGCAAACCCGGCCTTTATTACTGCAAGTGCCGGTGCCGTTCTGGCAACGGCCGCTGGGCATTGCGCTGCTCACAGTCGGAACCGCTTTCATGCTCGGACTTTTGTACCATCTGCGTACGCGGCGCTTACAACAACGCGCCGCCACCCTAGACCGGCTGGTGGCACAGCGTACTGCCGAGCTGGAATTAGCCAATCAGCAGTTAAAATTATTGTCCAACACCGACAGTCTGACCGGTTTGTTAAACCGGCGCGCCTTGTATGCGGCAGCAGCGCTGCTGCAGGCACAGCGCAGCCGCTCACCGGCAGCCCTGACTCTGGCGTTGATGGATATCGATCATTTCAAAAAAATCAACGATGTACACGGCCATGACACAGGCGATGCCGTGCTCAAAGCGGTAGCGGTGTATCTGAAACAACGCCTGCGCGGCCAGGATCTAATCGCCCGCTGGGGCGGCGAAGAATTTTTGTTGCTGATGCCACAAACGGACCTGCCGCAGGCCAGTAGCCTGGTGGAAGAGCTGCGGCTGGGCATCCGCCAATTACAGCTGCCGATGTTACCAACCCCGCTTAGTGCCACTTTTGGTATCAGCGCGGTCGGTTTGCAACCAGACGCGCTGGAACAGGCGGTCAAAGCCGCCGATCTGGCGCTGTATCAGGGCAAAGCTCAGGGCCGCGATCAGGTAGTGCTGGCCGGTAATTAATCCGTGGATGCACAGCCGCTGTGACATAATCAGGTCGTGGCGCTGACCACAACTCAATTCAGGCGGAGGTGCTGTCGTTGCAATGGCTTTTACAGTGGTTTGAATATCCGGCAGATCCGCTGCTGCTCAGTGGCAGCTACACGCCGGGTCTGGTGTTGCTATCTTTTGCTATCGCCGTGCTGGCCTCGGCCATGGCAATGCAGGTCACAGCGCAGGCCGTTAAAATCCAGCGCCGCAGTTACCGGATGCTGATGCTGGCCAGTGGCAGTGTCGCGCTTGGCGGTGGTGTCTGGTCGATGCATTTCATCGGTATGCTGGCGTTTGCCCTGTGTACAGAAGTCAGCTACAAACCCGGTCTGACGTTATTGTCGATGTTACCCAGTATCGCAGCGTCCTGGGTGGCGCTGGATCTCATCAGTAAAAAACGGCTGAGTCTGCCGCAATTATTATTGGGCGGTGTCTTAGTCGGCGCCGGCATCGGCACTATGCATTACGCCGGTATGGCCGCGATGGACATGGCCGTCGCGCTGCGCTACGACCTGCCGATGTTTTTGTTATCTATTCTGGTGGCTGTGGTGCTGGCCGTGCTGGCGCTGTGGGTGCGTTTTGGCTTAAAACGCCTGCGCATCTCCCCATTGTGGCTGACGATGATCGCCAGTCTGGTAATGGGCGGCGCTATTACCGGCATGCATTACACCGGCATGGCCGCAGCGCGGTTTGTACCGCCCCCCGGCTTTGTACCACTGGCACAAGCCGGTGAAACACCGCTGGTGCTGGCGATGGCCATTACCTTCACCACGCTGATGATTTGTGCACTGGTGGTCGCGGTCAATCTGCTACTGAAATTCCGCGACGCCAGCGAACGCGCCATGACGAACGAACGCCGGCTGATGGCGATGATGGATACCGCTGTTGACGGTATTGTGACTATCAACGCGCAAGGTTTAATCCTCAGTATGAATAAAGCCGCGGAGCAAATCCTCGGCTGGCAGCAGCAAGAATTGTTGGGCCAGAACGTGAATATCCTGACGCCGGGTACCATCCGTGCTGAACATGATTCTTACCTCGCGCGTTACCTCAATACCGGTGATGCAAAAATTATCGGCGTGGGCCGCGACGTCAATGCCGTGCACAAAGACGGTCGTCAGGTACCGGTCCGGCTGGCGATAGGCCATGTTCGCTTACCGGATGAAGATCTGTTTGTGGCCTTTATCACCGACCTGCGTGTCCGCCAGCAGATGGAACAGGCGCTGAAGGACAACGAAGCCAAATACCGCTCGCTGATCAGCAATATCCCCGGCGCCGCTTATCGTTGTCTGTTTAACGACAGCTGGGATATGTTGTTTTTAAGCGACGCCATCGAAGGCATTTCCGGCTATCCGGCCAGTGACTTTATGCTGCCGGACCGCAAACGCAGCTGGGTCGAAGTCATCCATCCGGACGATAGACCGTTGCTGCAAGACCCGGACACCTTTCGCCGGGTCTTTCATGTGGAGTATCGCATCGTGCATCGGGACGGTTCGCTGCGCTGGGCACTGGAGCAAGGTGAACCGGTGTTTGATGAGCTGGGCAATATCAAATGGCTGGACGGTTTTATCATGGATATCACGGTGCGCAAGCAGATGGAAACTGACCTGCGACTGGCCAAAGACAAAGCCGAACTGGCCGCCGAAGCGCGCGCCGCCTTTTTGGCCAATATGAGCCACGAGATCCGCACGCCGATGAACGCCATCATCGGTTTCAGTGACCTGTTACTTAGTTCTGCATTAGCGCCGGAGCAGAAAAAACATC
The DNA here is from genome assembly GCF_000711985.1 of Rheinheimera texasensis DSM 17496. GTDB lineage: Bacteria > Pseudomonadota > Gammaproteobacteria > Enterobacterales > Alteromonadaceae > Pararheinheimera > Pararheinheimera texasensis. The sequence goes on along the minus strand of NZ_JONU01000008.1, from coordinate 364,768 downwards.
TGTCGACTATTCATAGTTCTGCCCATTCCTTGCTGCATTTGCTGAACGATATTCTCGACAGCGCCAAACTGGAAAAAGGCAAACTGGAACTGGAGCTGCAGGACTTTTCGCTGCCGGCGGTGCTGGATAGCGTAGTGTCGACCTTATGGATCCAGGCGCGGAAAAAACAGCTGACACTCGAGCTGGAACTGGCTGCGGATTTAGGCGAATTTTACCTCGGCGCCGCCGACCGCTTGCGGCAAATTCTGACCAACCTGATTGGCAATGCAATTAAATTTACTGAACTCGGCGGCGTCACTGTTTCAGTGCGGCCGATGCCTGACGACATGGTGCAATTTGATATCCGCGACAGCGGCATTGGGATTGAACCACAACGACTGGAGCAGATTTTTGAAGCCTTCACTCAGGCCGATTCGTCGATGAGCCGGCGCTTTGGCGGCACCGGGCTTGGTACAACTATCAGCAAACAACTGGTGGAACTGATGGGAGGGCGGATTTGGGTGCAAAGCCAACCCGGTGTCGGCAGTACTTTCAGTTTTGTCATTCCGCTTATCCCTGGGCAAGCCCCGGCACAAAGCAGTTATGGCTCGCAGGCACCTGCCCTGCCGCCGCTGCGTGTTTTAATCGCCGATGATATTCCGCAAAATCTGGAATTGCTCGGCCTGTTATTGTCACGCGCCGGCCATCAGGTCTACAGCGCTACCGACGGGGCTGAAGCCGTTCTGCTTGCCAGACAACACCAACCGGACCTAATCCTGATGGATATTCAGATGCCGGTGCTGGATGGTCTTGGTGCTTGTCGTCAGCTGCGCCAATGGGAACAGGACACAGCACGTGATGTTATTCCAGTGATAGCACTGACCGCCAGTGTGCTGGATGAAGACAAAACCGCTGCGCAGCAGGCTGGTATGCAGGGTTTTGCCAGTAAACCGGTGGATTTCCCGGCACTTTGTTATGAAATGGCGCGGGTACTACAAATCGAGGTACAAGCGCCGTTGACTGACTTCAGTAGCACGACAGCTGGCAGCGAGCAGCTGATTAATGTTGGCAAAGCATTACAGCTGTGGGGCAGTTTTGGTCGTTATCTGCCATCGCTGCGCCAATTCCTCGACAAACAAGGTCTGGCCTTGCAACAGCTGCAGCTGGCACTGGAACAAAAAGATTTTGCTGTCATCCAACAAGTGGCGCATGCAGTCAAAGGTGTGGCCGGTAATCTGGCGCTGGAACCTTTAGCCAAAGTCTGCGCCGAACTGGAACAAGCCGGGCGGCAACAACAGCAGCAACGCTGCGCCGATCTGCTGCATAAAATTCTGCACTGCTGGCCACGTTTTGATGCTGAATATCAGCTGTTGCTACAACAGCAAGCGACCGAACAGGTGGCCTACACAGTACCCGCCAGCACCAGCGTGTTGGCAGAGATTTTAACGGCATTGCAAAGTGCGCTGGCACGCCACGAACTGGATGAGCAACGACTGACTGAGCTGGAAGCCTATCATGGCCCGTACCAGCAGGAAGTCGCGCAGATTTGTAGTCTCATCAACGATTTTGATTTCAGTAAAGCCCAGCAACAACTGCAACAGCTGTTGCCGCAACTGGCAGGTGGAGAGGAAGTATGACAGAGGATTTACCGGTCATTTTACTGGTCGACGATGAACCGACCAACCTGCGGGTATTGCGCACTGTGCTCAATGACCTGTACCGCCTGCTGTTTGCCAAAAATGGTCTGGAAGCGCTGCAACTGGCCGCTGAACACCAGCCGGATCTGGTGCTGCTCGATGTGATGATGCCAGGCATGACCGGTTTTGAAGTCTGTACTGCGCTTAAAGCCGATGCCCAAACCCGTCATATTCCGGTTATTTTTGTTACGGCGCTGCGCGATGAAATCGACGAAACCCAGGGTTTTGATGTCGGTGCCGTCGATTACATCACCAAACCCATAACGCCGGCAGTGGTGCGTGCCAGGGTCAAAACCCATCTGTCACTGGTGCAGGCGCAAGAGCTGAAAAAGACCCGGCTGCAGGTGATTCAAAGGCTGGGCCGCGCAGCCGAGTATCGCGACAATGAAACCGGCCTGCATATTCTGCGGATGAGTCATTTTTCTCAGGTCATAGCGCTCGCTTATGGTTTGAGCCCAAAACGGGCCGAAGATTTATTACATGCCGCGCCAATGCACGACATCGGCAAAATCGGCATCCGCGATGATATTTTATTAAAACCCGGCAAGCTGACCGACGAAGAGTTTAAAGAAATGCAGCGTCACCCGCTGATCGGCGCCGAGATCTTAGGTGACGCGGACTCGCATCTGCTGCAACTCGCGCAGCAAGTGGCGCTGTATCATCACGAAAAGTGGGACGGCACTGGTTATCCACATGGCCTTAAAGGCGAGGACATTCCGCTGGAAGCGCGCATTGTCGCGCTCTGTGACGTGTTCGACGCGCTGACCAGCACCCGACCTTATAAAAGTGCCTGGAGCATTGAAGACACTATGGCGCACCTGCAGGCACAAAAAGGCCGGCATTTTGACCCACAACTGGTGGATTTACTCGAACAGGAATTGCCGAAGATCCTGGAGATCAAGGCGCGCTGGGCTGAATAAATCTTCAGCAACAGGCTTGACCGGTTAAATTTATAACGATAACTTAACTATTACATTTGTAATAGTTAAGGAAAACTGATGCTAAAGCGGGTTCCCGTGCTGGCGCTGCTGTTGTGGCTCACTGGCTGCGCACACACACAAGTGCATTTATATGGCCGTTATTTGTCAGCAGAACAAACTGAACAACTGCGCAGCAGTTTGCAGGCACAAGGCTTTGCGGTGACTGTGAACGACCTGGCCTTTCCGGCACAGGTGCAGCAGAATACCCTGATCACTGGCCTGTTGATGGACAGACCCGCAGAAGCTGACCAGTTAAGGAATTTACTCGAACAACAAGGCTGGTCGGCACTTAGGGTTGAATCCATGGTGCATGGCAATCATTGGTATAGCGGCAATGCTATCGGGTTGTTTTTACTGCCCCCCGGCCAGACTGTGCAGCAAACCGCATCGCCAAAAGACTTCAGCTACCTCTATCAGGGCGCCGGCTGTGCCGGACCGGCCAGCATCGAACTTTTAGCCAATCAGCGTTTTCAGATCCGTATCGAAACCAGTCATAACCTCGACGCCGCCATGCTGCAAGGCCAGTGGCGGATCAGGCAATACCCTTATCTGGAGCTGCAGGCTGATGCCGATCCGAATTGGTTTTATTATCTGGAGATCAGCCAGGTACAAAGCGCGGATCAAATCAGCGCCATCAGCAAAATTGTTCTGACGCCCCTGCAAAGCTATCCGGCCTTTGCCGGTTGTATGTTTGAATATGGTGTGCGGCAAAGTCAAACCACGCCCTGAGCGTTAGCAATTTCGCAGAGGCCGCCACCAAAAAAACGCATACAACACCAACGCCAGCCATAACAGTGGAAATAGCAGTGCCAGCAGCAACAGACTCAGCTGCAGTATCCGTGGCAGGCGGTCCGTGCGCTGGCGCGGCGGTAACCAGCGCCCCGGCTGCCGACGTAACCACCATAGCCGCAGCCCAGCCGCAATAGCGCCGGTGGCGATAAGACAAAACAGCAGGTTCAGCAGTTGATTCAGCAGGCCATATTGCCGGCCCAGATGCGTCATCACGCCCCACTCCACTACTTTGGCCGCCAGTGAATAACGCTGCCAGCCAATATCATCCAGCACAGCGCCCGTGTTGGCATCGACATAAATCGTGCGTTGGCCTTCGGCTTTGTCCGGTACATAGCTGATTTTAAAAGGTGCTGTAGCATCAGAGGGATAAAAAATCCGCACTCCGGGGCCAAACTGCTCCGTTGGTAATAAAGCCAGCGCGGAGGTCAGCAATTCAATATCTGCAAGACCCTGCCGGATTTCAGACTGCGCCGGCACATGCTGGTGCTGCGCACTCCAGGGCTCTGCAGCACCTGTAACCATTGCTTCGTTCGCTGCTTCAGCGCGATGTTCCGCATGCGGATCAACCGCATTCACAGTATCAGGCAGATGAAAATTCGGTGACGGCGCTATCCAGTGCCAGGCCGGTCCTGCTTTGTGACTGAGTTCATGGCTCATGCTGGCAAACTGCTGGCCCCAGAAAATCGACCAGGGCAAACCTGTCAACACCAGGAAAGCCAGCAGCAAAGACGCTACCAGAGCAGGGATCGCATGCCAGTCGCGCCAATGCACTGAACCATCGGCACGTCGGCGCGGCCAGAGCACGCCGGCCAGTCGCCACTGTTTCGGACACCAGATCCAGGCACCGGTCAGCAGTAAAAACAGCGTCCAACACGACATCCACTCAATCAAATAACCACCCACCGCGCCGGCCAGCAGTTCGCCATGCAGGCGCCGCACCAGCGCCATCGGCGCACTGGCCGGATCTTCAATGGCATTGACCTTCAGCTGGTAAGGATCGAGATAAACAAGCCGGCTACCCTCTGTCGTTTCCAGCTGCCAGCGCACCGCCTGAGATGCTTCACGCGGCAACAGCACTTTGTCCAGCCGGGCGTCTGGATACTGCTCACGCAGAAAATCCTGCTGCTGTTGCAGCGTTGCCGCCGGTTGTCCGGACTGCGCTACCGCATATGCTTTGGCTTGCCACGCCTGGTCAAACTCACGGTCAAACAGGTAGATGCTGCCGGTCAGCAGCAACACCAACAGCACCGGCGCCACCATCAGCGCCGACCAGGCGTGCCAGAAAAACAAGGCCCGACGCTGACCGGCGCGCTGTGCGTCTTGGCTGGTTGCTGGCTGTGCTTTCGCCGATTGCGCTGTTGTCATCATTACCACTGCCAGTTCAGTTGCAGGCTGGCCTGACGCGGCTCACCCGGATAGACCACAAAGCCGTTACCGGACGCGGTGTAATAGCCCTGGTCCAGCAGATTGTTCAGCGCCAGTTGTGCCGACCACTGGCTGGCCTGATACGAGAAACCGGCGCCAATCAGGTTATAACCATCTAAGGTCCAGTCCGAGCCGGTCAACAAAGGCCGGCTACTGCTGTAGTTACCACGCAGATACGCTGACCACTGAGGGTTCAGCTGCCAGCTGGTGCTGAGGCTCAACTGATGCCGCGCCAGATCGCCTAAGGCAGCGCCCTGATCGCCGTCGTTACTGACAGTGACTTCCCCATCCATCCAGGCATAACCGGCCTGTACTGCGACGGCAGCAGTCACTTGCCATTTGCCTTCCAGTTCCACGCCATTGACCCGCTGTTCGCCGCTGTTCACGCTAAAATCCGGGTCGATTAAATCGGCGGTTAATGCGTTCAGCCGCTCTAGCCGGAACAGCGCGACACTGCCGTTGAAGTCGCCGGCCGCCAGCCGCAAGCCAATTTCCTGCTGCGCTGATTCTTCCGGTTTTAAAGCCGCACCGCTGCGGCTACGGGCTGCCGCACTGCTTTCCAGATCAAAGCCGGTGTTATGGCCGGCGAACAAAGTGAACTGGTCATTGAGCTGATAGGTCAGCCCCAGTTGCCAGATGGTGGACGACACCGGCACATAATCCGTCACTGCTTGCCAGCTGCCATTGCCGGCTTTGCTGTCGGTATAACGCACCGCACCAATCAGCTGTAGCTGCTCTGTCAGGCGCAGCTGGTCCTGCAGATACCAGGCATCGGAATCCAGGTTGTAAGCATTATCAAAAGCAAAATCTAACACCGGTGCGACGCGGTCGTACTGATACACCGGTTGCTGCACATGGATAGGCGCTAGCGAACCGGCGCGGATATTGGACTGGGTAAAACGGCCGCGCTCCCAGCTGCCTTCATAACCGAGCAGCAGCTGATGTTCGAAGCCGCCGGTGTTCAGTTTGCCGCTGAGATCCAACTGCGCGATGCTGTAATCATCATCCTCGCGGCCCTGGCGGCCATTGCGGCTAATCAGCTGCGGCGAGCCGGCGACCGGTGCGCGCAGGTTCACCTGCCCAAATACCGTATTAAATTGCTGATATTGCAGGCGTGGCGTCAGTGTCCAGTCGTCATTGAGGCGAACATCGGCCCAGTATTGCCACAAAGGTGCAAAAGATCGCAGGTTAGCAAAACCGGGTTCACCCAGTTGCAGGCTGCTGTCGAGCACGTCGGCATCCTGATCCGGTAACACCAGCGACACCGGCAAACCCGGATAACGCGTGGTTTCGCGGCTGACATATTCCGCCACCAGATGGCCGGTCACACGCTCGCCCAATGTATGTACCAGCGCCAGACCAAAATTATTACGGTCCATCGGCTGGCGGTCGACAAAAGTATCAGAACGTTCCAGCTCGCCGGTCAGCCGCAGGGCCACGTTTTGCGCGCTGGCATCACTTAGTTGCAGGCTGTGGTCAAAGTTCAGCGCTTTTTGGCTGAAACTGCCAAGACGGACCGAGGCACTGCCGCTTTGATCGGCGCCCGGCATTTTACTGACCAGGTTAATCACGCCGCCCACCGCCGACTGACCATACAACACACCGGACGGCCCTTTTAATACCTCCAGCCGTTCGATGCTGTTAAGCGCTGATGCATCCACATCTTCAAAATAACGCTGGCGCATGCCGTTGCGCATCTGGTCCGCCATAAAGCCGCGAATTTTCAGACTGAAGGACTGATAAGGCCCCACGCGGGAATATCCCGGGTTGGCACCCGGCACATCGCGTAACAAGTCACCAACCGACACCAGCCCCTGCGCCCGCAGGCTATCGACATCTAATAGCTGCACACTTTGTGGCAGCTCTTTCAGTAAAATGCCCGACTTGCTGCCAAAAGTGTCGGATTGTTTTTCGCCATAGACGGTCAGACGTTCTACCTGGGCTTCAAGGGCGCTGTCGTTTGCGGATAGCTCCGCAGCCTGCAGGCTGGCCACCGGCAATACAGCGGCGAGCAACAGGGCTAAACGAGTGCGTGGGAGGGATTGGGAAAAGTGGCAGGACTGCATCAAATATCACCATAAAATCAACAAGCTGGAATGGTGTTATTTTTTCATAAACAAATGCCGGGCCGGCTGTGACAAATTGTCGCAGTCTGGTAGCACAGAGCCGCTTACGCGACTGGCCGATCCGGCACTGGCGCCTGATAATCGGTCATCCGCAATACCCGATGAATACCATCGATTTTGTCCTCAGAGTGATGATTGACATATAACAAAGTTGATTCGCCGCTTTGCGCCAACACACTTAACAGCGCCAGCACTTTAAGCCGGTTCAGTTCGTCGAGGCCATTGCAGGGTTCATCTAAAATCAGCAGCGTTGGGTGTTTCACCATAGCCCGCACGATCAGCACCAGCCGCTGGTCACCAAAGGACAGCGACTGGAATGAGTCTTTGGCTTTGGCTTCGAGGCCAATTAACGCCAGCCATTGCTGCGCCAGTTGAATTTGTAGGGCTGACGGCTGGTCGTACAGGCCAATGCTGTCGTAAAAACCGGACAGTACTACATGCAATACCGGGCAACCGACGCGGTATTGCAGCTGCAGGCTATTCGATACCAGCCCGAGATGCTGTTTGATATCCCAGATGCTTTCGCCGTTGCCGCGCTGATAGCCAAACACTTGCAAATCGTTGGTGTAACAGTGTGAATTATCACCGCTTAGCATCTGCAATAAACAGGTTTTACCTGAACCATTCGGCCCGGTGATTTGCCAGTGTTCACCGCGCTGAATTTGCCAGTCGAGGCCCTGAAAAATCACTCTGTCACCATACTGCACTTTACCCTGACGCAAACGGACTAAGATCTGCTCGGCCAGTGCCGGCGTGAAACGATCACGGTCTTTGCCCGGCAATGGCCCCGGAGCTTGTTGCAACTGATTCAGTTGCGCCAGTTCCGCCAGTTCCAACGCGGTGATACCAGCGTCGGCCGATTGCCATTCGATCTCACCATGCGCCAGATACAGAATTTTTTGCGTAAAATCCGGCAGTTCACTAAGCCGGTTCAGGACCAGCACTAAAGTCATGCGTTGCTGCAAATCCGCTAACAGCTGCTGCAGCGCCGAACAAGCGTCGACATCGAGACCGTTAAAAGGCTCGTCCAGCACCAATAATTCTGGTTGTTGTAAAATCGCTTTGATTAATAATAACTTGCGGGTTTCACCGGTCGACAGCGCCAGAAAAGCTGTGTCGAGCCGTTGCTGCAAACGCAGCATGCTGGCGAGCTGCTGTAACTGCTGTTCCTGCGCGTCCGACCAATGCTGATGGTCGCGACAGATGATGTCCCGGGCGCTGCTCGGGTCCACCTCTACATCCAAAATATCGGCGTCGCCTTTGCGTCGCTCCGCTTCAATCAGTGCCTGTTGTTGTGCACTGCTGACCCAACTAATGCGTGCAGGTAACTCTGCATGACCTGCCAATAATTGCGCCTGCCCAGCCAACACCGCCGCCAACGCCGATTTACCACTGCCATTCGCGCCCACAATGGCACAGTGCTGGCCGGCAGAAAGCTGTAATTGTGAGACCTGCACCTGATGGCTCAGGCCCAATAAAAACCGGCATTGTTGAAAAATGAGCATTGGTACTTGTCGCCCGCGCTATCAAAAATCAGAAAAAGCCAGCTTACTTCGAAATGAACACGGACGGAATCTGACCTGATGGTCCAGCAGCTAAATTATCCTGCTTTGACAGTGGCAAGTTCACCGCAAGATCTTCAAATCTGCCCTATCCCTGAGCAGGTTGGTCTTTACACTGTCTTGTCCAAACGCGGTGCTGAGAGTTTGTTAATGCGATTCGAGGCAGCGCTGCGGCAAGTGCAGGCGCAACGTCCCCTGCAAATACGCTGAGTACAAGCCAGGCACAGTTTCAGCGGGTCGTCACATGACATAGACCCGCCTCCGCTGTAAGCCTTACTGGCGCAGACCAGTCTCAGTCAGTTAAAACGGCAACTGGTTCAGCAGTTCGTCGTCGACGCGGTTGGCCAGCGTCACCTGCAGTTTTGGTGTGCGCGCCATTTCACGGCGGATGGCAAAATCCGCCTCGTTGTTGCGCGCCCAGCTTCGCCGAGCGATACCGTTGTTGACATCAAAGAACAACATCGATTTTAAGCGCTTCGACGCTTCAGCTGAACCATCCAGCAACATGCCAAAACCGCCATTCATTACTTCGCCCCAGCCAACGCCGCCACCGTTGTGGATAGACACCCAGGTCGCACCACGGAAACTGTCGCCGATGACGTTGTGAATGGCCATGTCAGCGGTAAAACGGCTGCCGTCATAGATGTTGGAAGTTTCGCGGAACGGCGAGTCGGTGCCGCTGACGTCGTGATGGTCACGACCTAACACCACTGGGCCAATCTCGCCACGCGCGATGGCGTCGTTAAAGGCCTGGGCGATTTCAGCACGGCCCTGCGCGTCGGCATACAGAATGCGTGCTTGTGAACCGACCACCAGCTTGTTTTGCTTAGCGTCTAAAATCCAGCTGATGTTGTCCTGCATCTGCTGCTGAATTTCTTCCGGCGCTTCCAGCATCAGGCGCTGTAAAACTTCCGCCGCAATCGCATCGGTTTTGTCCAAATCTTCCGGTTTGCCCGAAGTACAAACCCAGCGGAACGGACCAAAGCCGTAGTCAAAACACATAGGGCCCAAGATATCCTGCACATAAGACGGATATTTAAAGTCGATGCCATTGTCAGACATCACATCGCCACCGGCACGTGAGGCTTCCAGTAAAAACGCATTGCCATAGTCAAAGAAATAAGTGCCTTTGGCGGTGTGTTTATTCACAATGGCCGCATGGCGCTTTAGTGTGTCTTGCACTTTGGTTTTAAACAGCCCGGGTTCTTCACGGATCAAGCGGTTGGCTTCATCGTATGATACGCCAACCGGGTAATAGCCGCCCGACCATGGGTTATGCAAAGATGTCTGATCTGAGCCTAAATGCACAAAAATATCCTCAGCATCAAAGGCTTCCCACACGTCGACCACGTTGCCAATATAAGCAATAGACACCACCTCCTGCTGCGCTTGTGCTTGTTTGACGCGATTAATCAGCGCCGGCATATTGTCGATGAGTTCATCAACCCAACCCTGCTGATGGCGTTTGGTCGCCGCTTTTGGGTTTACTTCAGCGCAAACGGTAATGCAATTGGCGATGTTGCCGGCTTTAGGCTGAGCGCCGCTCATGCCACCTAAACCTGCAGTTAAAAAGATTTTGCCTTTGGGCGTATCGCCTTTTACCAGCACTTTTCGAAACGCATTCATCACTGTGATGGTGGTGCCATGCACTATGCCCTGCGGGCCGATGTACATAAAAGAACCGGCCGTCATCTGACCGTATTGGGTGACACCTAACGCATTAAAGCGCTCCCAGTCGTCTGGCCTGGAATAATTCGGGATCATCATACCGTTGGTCACCACCACTCGCGGCGCTTCGACAGATGATGGGAACAAGCCCATTGGGTGACCGGAATACATATGCAGCGTTTGATCTTCAGCCATTTCACTTAAGTATTTCATCGTTAAGCGATATTGCGCCCAGTTTTGGAACACTGCGCCATTGCCACCGTAAGTGATCAGTTCTTCCGGATGCTGTGCTACTGCCGGGTCTAAGTTGTTGTCAATCATCAGCATAATAGCGGCGGCCTGCTGGCAGTTAGCCGGATAGTCGCTGATCGGCCGCGCTTTAATGGCGTATTCCGGCTTAAAGCGATACATGTAAATGCGGCCAAAGTCATTCAGCTCTTTGGCAAATTCAACCGCGAGTTCAGCGTGCCATTCTTTTGGGAAATAACGCAGCGCATTACGTACCGCCAGCTGCTTTTCCGCTTTGGTTAAAATGTCTTTGCGCTTTGGCGCACGGTTGGCGTCCGCCGGATAAGGCTTGGCTGCAGGTAAAGTGGCCGGAATACCTTGTTTAATCTGGTCCTGAAAATTCATGGCGATTTCCTTTATGAGTTCAGCGCAAAGTTAACGTGGAAGGCCTGGCTACGGACCAGCTTGATCATCGCATCAATATCCGGCTTCAACAGGCGGTCTTCTTCCAGCTTGGCGACTTTGGCGCGGATAATCGCATGATTTTCTTCGATTAAATCAGAGCATTTGTTCGGCCGGCGGAACTCGATGGCCTGGGCGGCATACATCAGTTCAATGGCTAATATCTTCTCTAAGTTGCCGAGGATTTGATTCAGTTTACGGCCAGAGATACTGCCCATCGACACATGGTCTTCCTGGCCCATCGAGGTTGGTACGCTGTCGGCAGAAGGCGGGAAACACAAAGATTTGTTTTCAGTCACCAGTGCCGCCGTGGTGTATTGCGGGATCATCATGCCGGAGTTGAGGCCACCGGCTTTGGTCAGCAGGCGCGGCAAACCGTGCAGGCCTTCCAGCAACAGATAACAACGGCGGTCAGAAATATTGCCAAGTTCGGCGGCGGCAATCGAGGTGTAATCCAGCACCATCGCCAGCGGCTGGCCGTGGAAACCACCACCGGATAATGCTTCTTCCGAGCTGATGACAATAGGGTTGTCGGTGACTGAGTTCATCTCAATCTCAACCAGCTGTTTTAAATGGTTAAAGGCGTTGCGCGATGCGCCATGCACCTGCGGGATACAACGCAGCGAATACGGGTCCTGCACGCGGGCACAGCCGGTGTGCGACGCCATATTTTGTGAGTCTTTAAACAGCCGGCGCATCCGCGCGGCCACTTCGATATTGCCTGGGAAAGGCCGGATTTCGTGCAGTTCAGGCCGAAACGGTGAACCACTGCCCTGCATACCTTCGATGCTCATAGCGCCCGCCACATCGGCTAAATCCAGCAAATACTGCATTTTGGTCAGCGCTGTGATGCCATGCGACAAAATAAACTGAGTGCCGTTAATCAGGCCTAAGCCTTCTTTGGCCTGCAATTCCAGTGGAGTTAAACCATGCTCGACTAACGCTTGCGCTGCCGGAATGATGTCTTTGCTGTCGCCTTTGGCCCAGAATTCGCCTTCGCCGATTAATGGCAGGAATAAATGTGACAACGGCGCCAAATCCCCGGATGCACCCACTGAACCTTGCTCCGGCACTACCGGGATCAGATCCAGCTCGATAAATTTCAGCATACGCTCAACGACTTCAAGCCGCACACCGGAAAAGCCCTGGCTCAGAGCGTGCACTTTAGTGATCAGCATTAATTTGGAAATGGCTTTGGCAATAGGTTCACCGACGCCAACGGCATGAGTGATTAGCAGGTTTTTCTGTAATAACGCGGTTTCGGCCGGCGAAATTTGCGTGTCACACAAAGGGCCAAAACCAGTGTTGATACCATAAATGGCTTTGTCGGATGCCGCCATCACATCGACACAAGCGCGGCTTTGGTTGATTTTCGCCACTGCAGCTTCGCTTAACAGTGCCGGGATGCGGCCGCTGGCGATGCCGTTGACTGTGTCTAAATCCAGCCGATCGATACCATAATGAAATGCCATCTTAAACTCCATAAATTGGTGCAACTGCTGCTGCCGGCCAGGCAGCGGATGAACAGATGCTAGCTTGCGCCTGATGTTTTATAAATACATAATAATCGTATCTTATTCCGAATTTATCGAACTAAAAGGCCGCAAACTAATGCAGGTACAGGACGTCGATTTACGTTTGTTGCGGATATTTGTCACTATCGTCGAATGTGGCGGTCTATCAGCGGCCGAGTCACGGTTAAATATCGGCCGCTCGACCATCAGCACCCATTTGTCAGATTTGGAAATAAGGCTTGGCCTCAAGCTATGTAAACGCGGCCGTAGCGGCTTTGAACTGACCGACGCCGGTCGCATCACCTATCAGGCATCATTAGAATTACTGCAGCAATGTGAGACTTTTGCCAGCACAGTCGCAGGTTCTAAACATCAGCTCTCCGGCCGCGTCACTATTGCCATTATCGATACCCTGGTCAGCGACCCACGCTGCGGTGTGGCACAGGCAATAGCGAGGCTTAAAGCCAGAAGCAGCAACCTGCAGTTTGAGATTTATGTCTGTGAAGCGCGTGAAGTAGAAACGTCTGTGGCGAACGGCCGTTCGTTGGTCGGCATCGGTGTCAGCCGCCATCAGATCCGCGGCTTGGATTATGTGCCGCTGCACAACGAAACCAACTATTTATACTGCGGTAAAGGCCATCCGCTATTTGACTGTGAAGCAAATAAAATCAGTGAGTTACTGCCACAAGCTGAAGTTATTACCAGCAACTACCTGCGCGACAAAGACAGCCGCAACGACGGCCTGAACTATCAAAACAGCGCCAGCGCCTATCACGATGAAGGCATCGCCCATCTGATTTTATCCGGCCAGTTTATCGGTTATTTGCCCGAACACTATGCCAGTTACTGGGTCGACAAAGGCCTGTTCCGCGCCATTATGCCCGAGAAATACTGCTATCAAATCCCGGTCATGCTGATCACCTCAAAAAGCAACAGCACATCGCCGCTGGCGCAGGCGACAATTAACGAAATTCGGAACAGCCACTGATCCAGACCATTGCACCAAACGTAACTTATTTTTTACGGCACAGTAGTCGCTCGATAACTTCAAAGCAGGTGCAATAATGACGGTAGTGAAGCAACTGTATTCCGGCTTCAGCATGCTGTTAGTGATCATGCTGGGCATCACTTTATTTGGTTTGTTTAAAATCAGCATCGCCGATGCCAATTTGACGCAGCTATCTGAACAAACAGCGGTGGAACAACGCCAGGCGATTAACTTTCGCGGCAGTGTGCACGACAGAGCCATTTCAATCCGGGACGCCGTTCTGGTGCAGGAAGCCGGTCAGTCGCAAACCCATCAAAGCGACATCAAGCGGTTAGACCAATTTTATCAACAGGCCGCTGCGACCCTCGACACTATGTACAGCAAAGTGCCGCACAGCGCCGAAGAAGTAAGGCTGCTGCAGCTGATTAAAGAAATTGAGCTGTCAACGCAGCAAGTCACCGCCAATCTGTTACAGATGGTCAACAGCGGCCGACAGCAGCAGGCGACAGATTATTTATTGACCACTGTTTCTCCATCCTACAGCGAATGGCTGAAACGGATTAATAAACTCATCGACTATCAGGAAGCAGCGATTCAGCAACAGGTCGCGGCGGCCCGCGACCAGACCAACAGCTTTCAATGGATCATGCTGACCGTGACAGCCATTGCCATCATCATTGGTGCTTTTGTCGCTTTCAGCACCGTCAGCCGGCTGAAAAACATGGTCGGTGGTGAACCTGAATATGCAGTGCAGGTGCTGCGACAGATTGCTTCCGGTGATTTAACAGTGCAGGTACGGGTATCTGCTTCAGACAGTATTCTAAGCGCTGTCAAAGATTTAACTGACCACATGTCCGGCATTACCAGAGATTCGATTGCGGTTGCCAGTCAGTTATCAGCCGCCTCAAAAGCCTTATTGTCGACAGCACAATACAATGAAGAGCTGATCAGTCAGCAGAAACAGGCCACTGCTCAGGGTGCAACCGCAGTAGATCAGATGTCTTCGACAGTAGCGGCAGTGACAAGTCACACCAGCGATGCCGCCGGCATGGCACAAACAGCGATGAACGAATTTACTGCTGGCCAGGCTGAAGTCGGCAAAACCCAATCGAGTATCAATGCCTTAGCAGAAAAAGTAAGCGAAGCGGCCGTTGTTATCCATCATTTATCGCAAGACAGCCGCCAGATTGGTTCAGTACTGGAAGTGATCCAGGGTATTGCCGAGCAAACCAATTTATTGGCATTAAACGCGGCCATTGAAGCGGCCAGAGCCGGCGAACAAGGCCGGGGCTTCGCTGTGGTGGCCGACGAAGTGCGTAATCTGGCACGGCGCACGCAAGAATCAACCCGCCAAATCCAGGCCGTGATAGAAAAAATGCAAAGCAGTTCGGTCAATTCGGTCGCGGTAATGGCCCAAGGCAAAGCTCAGGCCGATAATAGTGTCGAACAGGCGCAAAAAGCCGGCGACTCACTGAATGCCATCAATGTGTCGGTCCGTCAAATCAGTCAGATGAATCTGCAGATCGCCACTGCCGCAGAGCAACAATCCGCAGTGGCAACAGAAATCAGCCGCCACTTCAGCCACATCACCCGATCTGCCGTTCTGGTCGAGGAACAGGCCAGCGCCATCACGGTGTCCAGTCAACAACTGGAAGATCTGGCCATCAGCCTGGAGCAAAAAGTGAAGAAGTTTAAAACGGCATAAAACGAGCCGGCTTGCGGTAAGCAAGCCAGATAAAATGCAAGCACGCAGGCCCTGCGCCAACGCCTGCCCCAACCTAACGGAGTTCCATCTATGTTAGTAGCGATAGAGAATCTGAGTATTCGCGTCAAGCTGTTGGCTGGTTTTGGTCTGGTGTTGATGATTTTATTATTCGTTTCCGTCACCAGCTATTTGTCGCTGGAGAGCCTGAGTGCCAGATTTGAGCTCAACAATAAAGTGAGCGAAGCCAACTTATTGATCAGTGAGGCCCGTCAGCAGGAAAAAAACTTTCTGCTACGTGGCGATACCAAATATTATCAGGCCGCGCAGGAACTGAGCAGCAGAGCTAAACAACAAGGCGAAGCAAGCCTGGCGTTGTTCAGTACGCAGGAAAGTGCAACGCTGATGCGGGGAATGCTCACTGAGCTCAACGACTATCAACAGCTGCTGACCCAGCTGAAAGACGCCCGCAGCGAGAATCGCACTACAGACATTGCAGCACTGGAACAGCAAATGACCACAGCGGCCAGGGCTGCCGATCAGGCCGGCACCAAATCAGTCGAACGCCAGCTGGAAGCGATGAGAAGTGAAGTGGCTGGTAAAGAGCGCCTGATTATCATCTGTGCCGCAGCGGCGCTGGTGATTGGCCTGATGGCGGCGCTGATCATCACGCAAATGGTGGTGACACCCATCCAGCAGGTGGTGCGGGTAGCAGAGAATATCGCGGCTGGCGACCTGACGAGTGACTTACCCACATATCGGCGGGATGAACCGGGCCAACTGATGCGTTCAATGCAACAAATGAGCATCAACCTACGCAGCCTGATTCAGAATCTGACCATGGGTATCGCACAGCTGGCGGCAGCCACTGAAGAAATGGCGGCGATTTCAGCGCAAAATTCAGCCGGCGTGCGCCAGCAACAGGAAGAAACCGAACAGGTGGCCACAGCAATGAACGAAATGGTGGCGACTGTGCAGGATGTTGCACAAAGCGCCGAGGCCGCTTCCGGCAGTGCCACTGAATCAGCACAACAAGCCAGCCAGGGCTCACAGGTCGTTGGCCAGACCACGAGTCAAATCAAAGCACTGGCACATGAAGTAACAACCTCTGTACAGGCTATTGTCGAGTTAAAAGATCAGAGTAACAGTATCGGTGCCGTCCTGGACGTGATTAAAAGCATCGCCGACCAGACTAATTTGCTGGCCTTGAATGCGGCCATTGAAGCCGCCAGAGCCGGCGAAGCGGGCCGCGGCTTCTCCGTGGTTGCAGATGAAGTGCGCGCCCTGGCGAAGCGGACTCAGCAGTCAACCGGTCAGATTGAGCAGTTGATCAGCACGTTACAATACAAAGCAGAAACTGCAGTCGGCAACATGCAAAAGAGCGCAGGCCTGGCGGAACAGACGCTGTGCAGCGCTGATAGTGCGGCTGAAGCCATCACGTCAATTGAACGGGCAATCGACACAATTCAATCAATGAATCAACAAATCGCCGCTGCCGCGATGCAGCAGGCCACAGTAGCAGAGCAAATTAACCGCAGCATTTTCAGCATTCGTGACGTCGCGGAACAATCCGCGATCGGCAGCCGGCAAACTGCCGCCGCCAGCACAGACCTGAGCCGGCTCGGCAATGAACTGCAAATGATGGCCGCACGCTTTAAAGTGGCCTGAGAGTGGCTCCGCAAAGCTGTCGCCCGCTTCTGCTATCTACGTAAGCTTTAAGATGCAAATCTCAGCTTTCTGTTCTTGCGTCAGTAAGCTGAATGGAGCCGCATCTCGTTGCGTTCGGCAAAAGGGTCCAGGCATAAATGGCATCGTACAGTCATTTATGCCTGTTAAATCGGTGGTAACCCGACAACAATGATGCCCACATCTGAATCATATAACCAACACGCAGTGCATACGCCTCCTGGCTGGCTTAAACAAAGCTTGAATCCGCTAATCACTGTCAATAAACTTGCCGGAATTGATCATCAGGTAAGTAAAATCAAATTGAATCTGCATGCAATCCGGCAAAAGTTATACAGAACGCCTTTTTATCTGTGGCTGAGCGCCATGCGTCGATACAGGGCCAACAAGGCGGTCTTCCAATCGATAAAACCACTGCCGGGCGAGCTAAGTTATTTTTCGGTCAGTCAGCAGCAAATAATCCCTGAGTCCGCCGCACTTGCCGCTATACAGCAAGGTGACGTTATCATAGTCCGGCAGCTAATCGATAAGCTCGGTTTACAGCAAGATTTTACTCAGCTGAGCCAGCAATATTTTGCCTGTGATGTCGCAGATCTGAGCCAGATCCATCTGAAGCAAACAGTGCATGACATAGTCCGGCAAGCCCGGGTCGCCCGAAGCTCACCTCTGAGCTTACAGCTGCAAAGCAGCATTATGCACCGGCTGCTTTCCCCTCATACCCGGCAAATGTACCTGGAATTGCAACCAAACATCCGTCTGCATTTGCCCTATGCTTTTGTTAAAGATCATGAAGCTTACATCGAACAACAAATTGGCCGCGGTAAGCTCAATCCACACGGCCAGCATAAAGATTCCTGGCGGGGTCATCCAAAAAATACCATTAACGTCTGGCTGGCACTGACAGAAGCCAATGCACAAAATGGTATGGGCATTTTACTGCATTCATTAGATTACCATCCGAAACACGACCCGGACGGCCAGGAGATCCAGCCTGGTGTCAAAACATACCCGAGTCAGCACTACGTGACAGATCTGCAGGCCGGCGATGCAGTGATTTTCTGTGCAGAGTTATTGCATGGTTCTGTGATCAATCAGTCTGGCCAGACCCGGGTGGCACTGAGTATGCGCTGTGCGGTGGAAAAGCCGCAGTTCCACCAAAAGTATCGTTATAACTACATTGGCGTTGAGCATGGCCGCTTTAATAATCTGACCCTGGCCAAATCCTTCGCACCAGCCTTATTTGTACCAGAATCAACCGCCACCACTTTCGCTGCAGCTGAACAAAAAGGTTCTTCATTACAACCGACTTATATTGACCACGAACGCATTGATGTAATGGTCGAAGGCCAGCTGAAGCAATTTCCACGCTATTGTCCACATGCCGGTGCCGACCTGGCATTAGGTGAATTGTCAGCTGACGGCAATCACCTGATTTGTCCGGCACATCGTCTGTGTGTAAAACCCAGGAAATGTCTTGCCTGAGATCTGGCAGCGCTGGTCTGGCCGGACTAGCCTCGGGCGACACTTTGTGCTGTTGCTGGCTGAGCGTGGCATACAACTGTTAGTAACTTTATTACTCAGCAGCATACTTGCCCGGCAGCTCGGCGCAGCAGAGTTTGGTCATTTTCATTATCTGTTGTCGTTATTAACTTTTGCAGTTCCCTTGTACTCCCTGGGTTTAGCCCGGATCCTGGTACGGGAACTGACGGTGACAGATCGACCGCGCAGTCTGCTTTACAGTGCCATGCAGGCCCGTTTCTTCGCTGGTTTTGCTGTGGCATTGACCGGGGGATTGTGTTTTCTGCTGTTAGAGAGTCAGGCAAGGTTAAGCCTGCTATTTGCGTTGCTTCTGGGGGCGCAGATCTTTTATGCCTTTGATGTGTATCAGTTTTGGTTTCAACAACAAAACATGCACAGCTATCTGGCCGGCTACCGGCTGCTCACGACACTGCTTTTTGCAGCAGCCAAAATCGCCACAGCACTGCTGCTACCCTCTCTGGATGTGATTGTGCTGCTACATGCCTGCGAATTGATTGCAATTCCTGCGCTGTATCGATGGTTGTTTCTGCATCACGCCAAGGCCAAACTATTGCCGGATGTGGAAAAATTTGATTTTGCGCAGCTCAAACCGGTACTCCGACAGTCATTTTATCTGGTCGCTTCCGGTTTTGCCGCAGTCCTGTATTTACGGTTGGACATCGTGATGCTGACACAGATGCAAGGCGCTGAGTCCGCCGGTATCTATGCGGCAGCTACCAAATTATCAGAACTCTGGTATACGGTGCCGGCATTGCTGTTTATGGTTGCTGCGCCACGCCTGTTGTTGTTGCATCACCAACAAAGTGACCTCTATCAGCTCAGGCTCAAGCAATTGTTGGCATTGGTGTTTTATCTGGCGCTCCTGTTTGCTGTGTTTATCAGCTTCAGCGCCGATTGGCTAATCCATCTGCTATATGGTGAAGGCTTTCAGCTGGCAGCGACGATCCTGGTTTGCCATGTCTGGTCAGGTGTGTTTGTGGCGTGGCGGGAGGGCCTGAGTCAATGGCTGGTTGCCGAACGCTTTGCCCAATTCAGCCTGGTCAGCCATCTAAGCGGGGCTTGTGTCAATATTGTGCTGAACTTATGGTGGATCCCGCAATATGGCGCTGTCGGGGCAGCATGGGCAACAGTCGTCGCTTTTTTCGTCTCTGGTTTTGTTTGCCTGTGGTTTCAGGCTAAAACCCGCCTCGTGGCAAAACTGATGCTGGCGTCTCTGCTCTATCCGTTGCAGCTAGTGAAAAAGCGCTCTATCAAAGACTGACCCGGCGGCTAACAGACACAGTCCCCCTGAATCACAAAAAACAACGCTTGACTGGCAAATCCTCAATTGTCATCTATCGTTTTCCTAAAGAGGAAACATGGACAATTTATGGACTACGCCAATTTATCTGCAGATACCGCCAGCCGGTTAAAGCTTTTAATCGACCGGATAGATGCAGCAAAAATTCCGGCATCCAAACTTGATGTCAGTTTAAATATCGCAACCTGGAATATCCGCGATTTCGGTAAGACGCCGCGCACTGATGACGCCATTTTGTTTATCGCGCAAATACTCTATCAATTTGATCTAATTGCAATTACAGAGTTACGCGACGACGTCCAAGAACTTAAAAGAGTATTACAACGCTTAGGGCCCCACTGGAAGTTTGTCATGAGCGACTGGCAGGCCGATGCCGGCGGCAATTGGGAGCGTACTGCATATCTCTATGACAAACGGATGGTAGCTTTTACCGGTTTGGCCGCAGAAGCACAGCCAAACCGCAATAAAATTGGCGCCGAATACATCAGCCAGCAGTCGTGGTGGCGCTCGCCATATATTGCATCCTTCCAGGCCGGCAGCTTTGATTTCATTATGGTCGCAATGCACGCCCGGTGGGGAGACGAAGCTGGTCGTATTAAAGAACTACAAAGCTTTGGTGATTGGATTTCCAGTCGATGGGACGATAGCGCGGATAAAGTGTTTGATCAGGACATCATTGTTGTCGGAGATTTTAATATCCCCAAAATTGGTGACAAATTTTACCAAGCACTGACAGTGAACAGTAAGCTGAAAATGCCTAAAGCTCTTGAATCCATTCACGACACAGCTGTAAGCCCAGGGCATAAAAGGTACGACCAAATACTGCACCGGGCTAAAGGTGCTTTTAGTTACTCAGGCAAAGGCGGGATTATTGATTTTTCAAGCAATGGGTTGATGGAAGCCTTGTTTAAAGGCACTGGCATCGCAAAAAATAAACTAACCTGGCAGTTGAGCGATCATTTCCCATTATGGGTTCAAATTAAAACTGATAATGATGTAGCACGACTGGATAGCATTATCCAGCAAGGATAGTCAGATTCATGAAAACCAATATGCAAAGCCGAAGTTCAAGTGTTTGATATAATACGAATTTACTGTATTTGGTGCCTAGGGTCGGACTCGAACCGACACGATTATTCATCGGCGGATTTTGAATCCGCTGCGTCTACCGATTTCGCCACCTAGGCATTCAGGGGGATCTTGCTGGGGTAAACATCCGCATTATACAAAGCCGCCCCGCCCCTGCAAGTAAAATCTCAGTCCTGACAATCAATTGCACAATTTTACAGCAGTATTGAGTGCTGTAGACGCAGCGGATTCAAAATCCACTGTGTGTAAGACCAATGTGTCATTGATGGACAGCGCTAACCCGCTGCCAGTGTTCTTCAATCTGAATGCCATCTTCCAGGCCTTGGTGCAGCCATTTGTCGCCTTCGATCTGACACTGGAAATGGTAGGTTTTGCCCTGCAGCCGTGGCAATGAAGTGGCGTCGACCTGCTCGTGATAGCCCTTAGCATCGGAGCTGAACCTGCCGGAGGCAGCGACTTCAAACGTGCCGTCCGGATGCCAGGTAATAAAGCTGAAATGGTGGTCAGCTATCAGTTTGCGGCTTTTGGTTTGTTGGTCTTTGATTTCGCTGACCACTTTACCGTGTTGGTCACGGTAAATCGCTGATTGCAGCTCCCAGCTGCCCTGCAGGCTTTTGGTGTTGCAGGAACTTTCGGCGGCGGCATTGTGACTGAATATCAGCGCGCATAGACTGATGCCCAGTATTTGCAGGCTGGTTTGCTTATTGATTCGGCTAAACAGAACGGACATCGGTGCTTTCCCTTGAGGTTGACAGCGCTGTCAATTTGACTGAATTTCACAAAACAGGCAAGCGGGACGAGAGGCCAAAGCTGACGCCGGACAGACCATCATGCTAGACTGCCGCCGGTTCTGAACTGGAGTCTCTATGTATACTGAAGCCCCCCGTGCCAGCCTGCTGCGCCGTTTGTCTGCCATCATGTATGACCTTTTAGTCATTTGTGCGATCTGGATGTTTGCGATGGCGCTGGCACTTGGCGCCGTGACCTTATTAGCCAAAGCCGGTGTGATTTCGCTGCAGGGTTATCAGGACGAAGCGGAATATATTCAAAAACATGCGCTTTGGTTTCAGCTGTACAGCATCGCCTGCATACTGTGGTTTTATCTGTATTTCTGGGTCAAAGCCGGCCAGACACTCGGTATGCGTGCCTGGCGGATGTTGTTGTTAAGCGCGGATGGCAAGCCAGTGACATTACGTCAGGCCTTTGTTCGTCTGCTGACGTCATTAGGTGGCCTTGGTAATTTCTGGTTGTGGCTGCGCTGGGGCAAAGGCCTGGCGCTGCAAGACCAAATAGCCGGCACTATTGTGGTGGTCCTGACCAAGGAACAAAGCAGCGCGCTGAATTTACACCGTGATGCGCGGTAGGCTTTGCTACCCGCGCTTTTGCATCAGATAAACGGCCACGCCGATAAACAGTGCGCTTGGCGCAATGGCCCCTAACCAGGGTGGCAATTGATAGACCAGCGCGACCGGGCCAAACACTTCATTGGCCATATAAAAACCAAAACCAGTCAGAATACCCATCAGTACCCGGGCGGCCATCGTCACACTTCGCAGTGGGCCGAAAATAAACGATAACGCCAGCAGCAACATCGCCACTATCGTCAACGGCTGGGTGGCCTTGCGCCAATATGCCAGCTGATAGCGACTACTTTCCTGCTGATTCACCTGACGGTATTCGATGTATTCAGCCAGGCCCTTTAAACTCAGTAGTTCAGGTTTAATCGACATCACACCGAGTTTGTCCGGCGTTAAAGTCGAGCGCCAGCGCTGCTCAGGCCAATGGTGTTTTTCGATTTTTTCATCGCGAAAGGCCAACCGACTGACATCCTGCAACTGCCAGACGCCATTAAAAAAGCTGGCAGTACGCGCATGCACGATGGCCTGCAAGGCCAAATCCGGTGTGAATTCAAAAATGGTGATGTCTTTTAAATCACCGCCATCCGACACCTGCCGGATATTGACAAAATCGTCGCCGTCTTTGGCCCACACGCCTTGCTGCGCCGCTAATAAATCGCCACCGGAAATCGCTTTGGCTTTCAGTTCACGGGCAAATTTCTCCGCGGTCGGCGCGCCCCACTCAGCCACGGCCATTACCAGCACCATCATCAATAAGGCGGTTTTCATCACCGAGCTGATGATATTGAGCCGCGACAAGCCAGCCGCCTGCATCACCACCAGTTCGCTGTTACTGGCGAGCATACCAAGACCAATCAGCCCGCCAATCAGTGCAGCCATCGGGAAAAAGGTCACCAAATCACCGGGAATAGTAAACAGGCTGAACATCGCTGCCACTAACACTGTGTAGTCGCCACGGTCGGTCAGGCGAAGCTGGTCAATAAAGCGGAACATGCCGGATAACACCAAAAGCACTGTCAGGCTCAGTAAAGTGGTGGATAAAATGATCCGGCCAATATAGACATCAATAATTTTAAGCATGCTGACTCCGGCTCCGGCCATTCAGGCGCGCAGTGAAACGCTGATAGCCGGCGCGGTTTTGCAGTAACAAAAACACCCCAAGCGCCAACGCCAGACCGTGGATCCACCACATGCCAAGCGCCGCCGGAATTTTTTCGTTTTCAATCAGATTGCGGCAGACAATTAATAAAATGTAATAACCCAGAAATAACGCCAAGGCTGGCAATAACTTACCAAACTTACCCTGACGCGGATTGACCCGGCTGAGCGGTACCGCCAGCAGCATCAGAATGGGAATAGAAATCGGGATCGCCAGCCGCCAGTGCCACTCGGCTTTGGCTTCAGCACTGTCCACCGCCAGCAACTGGTCAGTCGGCAACGAACTCAGTTTGCGCCGGCGCTGCTCAACTTGTTGTTCCCGGATTTGAATGTCGTAACGGCCAAACTCCAGCACATCGAACTGTGGTGAATCAACAGAACCGGCATAGCGCCGGCCGTTGCTGAGCACCAGCCGCTGCGCGCCATTGCTGTCTTCAGCCACAGCACCGGTTTCGGCATATACCACCGAGCCACTTAAATTATCTTCACTGGCTGATTGCGCCAGAAACACCCGCGACAATTGGGTGCCATCGCGGTTCATGTCCTGTACAAACACCACGGCTTTTTCATTAGAAGTTTGCTGGAAGCGGCCGGGTAACAGCGTCGACAAACCGGAATCGGCATCGGCTTTGGCCATAATTTCGTATTCACGTTCGGCAGCCCATGGACTTAAGTACATCATCAGACCCGCTGCGGCCAGTCCCATCAGCAAGCTCAGGACCAGTGTCAGCCGGGTCACATACCATTCACTGATGCCGGTCGCGTGCAACACTGTCATTTCGCTTTCGGCGTAGATCCGGCTGTAAGCCACCAAAACGCCTAAAAATGCCGCTAATGGCAAGATCAATACGGCCAACTGCGGTAATTTCAAAGAAATCAGCGTGAGCACCAGCTGGCCCGGTAGTTCCCCTTCCGAGGCGTCCGCCAGTATTTTCACGAAGCGCTGGCTCAAGATGATGGTGATCAGGATCAGAAATACTGCGAGCTGAGATTTAAATACTTCACCAATCAAGTAGCGAAAAACAATCAAAAAAGCCCCCTAAAAACCAGTCTTTTTGCTGGCGCGCTGGCAATTTTTAAGTAAACTGGATATTTATAGCAATTATTATCAACGAAACTGCAGCGGATTCCGAGCTTTTTTATCGGCTCAGACCAGCTCTTTATCAAGCATAGCGCCCGGTCCGGCCCCCTGCTGCATTTTGCCTCTTAGAATCAGGAGTCCCCATGGAGTTCAGCGTTAAAAGCGGAAGTCCGGAAAAACAACGCAGTGCCTGCATTGTCGTTGGTGTCTACGAGCCACGCCGGCTGTCTGCGGTGGCCGAACAGCTGGACAAAATCAGCGAAGGTTATATTAGCAACCTGCTGCGTCGCGGCGATCTGGAAGGCAAACCCGGCCAGATGTTATTGCTGCACCATGTGCCGAATGTGCTGAGCGAACGTGTGCTGCTGGTTGGTTGCGGCAAAGAACGTGAACTCGACGAACGCCAATACCGTCAAATCATCGCCAAAACCATCAGCACGCTGAACGAAACCGGTTCGATGGAAGCTGTCTGTTTCTTGTCTGAACTACATGTCAAAGGCCGCGACACTTATTGGAAAGTGCGACATGCCGTTGAAACTACACAAGATTGCCTGTACGTCTTCGACAAACTAAAAAGCAAAAAAGATGAAACCCGCCGGCCGCTGCGCAAAATTGTCTTTAACGTGCCAACGCGGCGTGACCTGACTATCGGCGAAAAAGCCGTCGAGCATGGCCTGGCTGTCGCTGCCGGCATTAAACAATGTAAAGACGTCGGTAATATGCCACCGAATATCTGCACACCGCTGTGGCTGTCAGAACAGGCGCAAAAACTCACCGAGCTGTCCGACAAAGTCAAAGTTGACGTACTCGGTACCGCAGAAATGTCTGCGCTGGGCATGAACTCATACCTTGCCGTGGCACGTGGTTCAGAAAATCCGGCAGCGATGGCGGTCATTCATTATCAGGGCGCCGGCGATAACAGTGCGCCTGTGGTGCTGGTCGGCAAAGGCCTGACCTTTGACACCGGCGGCATCAGCATCAAGCCGTCTGATGCGATGGATGAAATGAAATACGACATGTGCGGAGCCGCCTCTGTGCTTGGCACTATGCAGGCAGCCGTTTCGCTCGGCTTGCCGCTCAATATCATCGGCGTGCTGGCTGCGGCGGAAAACATGCCAGACGGCAATGCCTACCGGCCGGGCGATATTCTGACGACGATGTCGGGCCAGACGGTTGAAGTGCTGAACACCGACGCCGAAGGCCGCTTAGTGCTGTGTGATGCACTGACTTATGTCGAACGCTTTGACCCGGACGTGGTGATTGATGTCGCGACTTTAACCGGCGCCTGTGTCATTGCGCTCGGTAAACACGCCTCTGGCCTGCTCAGTAACCACAATCCGCTGGCGCATGAAATTTTGAATGCGTCCGAGCAAAGTGGCGACCGCGCCTGGCGTTTACCGCTGTGGGATGATTATCAGGATCAGCTGGAAAGCCCGTTTGCCGATTTCAGCAACCTGGGTGGCCGCGCCGCCGGGACTATCACCGCCGCCTGTTTCCTGTCGCGTTTTACCCGCAAATATAACTGGGCGCACCTGGATATCGCCGGCACCGCCTGGCGCAGCGGTGGCAAAGACAAAGGCTCCACCGGCCGTCCGGTCGCGATGCTGACGCAGTTTTTAATCAACCGCGCCGGTCATCATCCGCAGGATTAACCCAAACAACAGGCCGGTGACAATCACTGGCCTGTTGTCAAAGAGTGCGAATTGATGCAAGTGCAATTTTATTTGCTGCAACAAGATGAGCTGGCCGGCATGCCGGCTCATTTTGCTTTGACCTGCCAGCTTTGTGCCGACTTGTTCCGCGCCAATCAGCGGGTCTTTGTTTACTGCCCAAATCAGCAAGACGCCGAGGCGGTCGATGAGGTATTATGGCAGTTTGACGCTGAACGCTTTGTGCCACACAACCTGGCCGGCGAAGGCCCCGCGCGCGGTGCGCCGGTTGAGATCAGCTGGCAAGGTCCAAGGACCAGCCGTCAGGTGCTGATTAACCTCACCGACACAGTGCCCGCTTTTGCCAACCGCTTCAGTCAAATCATCGAATTTGTGCCGGCAGCCGAACATGGCAAAGCTGCGGCGCGACAAAAATTTAAACATTACCGTCAGCTTGGGGTTGAGCCGCAAACGCGAACCCCCGAATAAACCCGAATCGTTGGTGAAACGGGTCTAGTTGCTGAGCAGATCAGGCAGAAATCATGGAAAAAACATTTAATCCGAGTCAAATCGAGCAGGCAATGTACAACGCCTGGGAAAGCAAAGGCTATTTTAAGCCGTCAGGTGATAACAGCAACGGCGCTTACTGCATCATGATCCCGCCGCCAAATGTCACCGGCAGCCTGCACATGGGCCACGCGTTCCAGCAAACCATTATGGACGCCCTGACCCGCTATAAACGCATGCAAGGCAAAAACACGCTGTGGCAGGTTGGTACCGACCACGCCGGTATCGCCACCCAAATGGTGGTAGAGCGCAAACTGGCCGCTGAAGGTAAACCAGACCGCCACGCCATGGGCCGTGATGCCTTCATCGAAAAAGTCTGGGAATGGAAAGCCGAGTCCGGCGGTACTATCACTTCGCAAATGCGCCGCCTCGGCAACTCCGTCGATTGGGACAAAGAACGTTTTACCATGGACGCAGGCCTGTCTAACGCCGTACAGGAAGTGTTTGTCCGCTTGTATGAAGACGACCTGATTTACCGCGGTAAACGCCTGGTGAACTGGGATCCGAAACTGCACACCGCGATTTCCGATTTAGAAGTCGAAAACAAAGAACAACGCGGCCGCTTCTGGCATCTGCGTTACCCGCTGGCCGATGGCGTGAAAACGCTGGATGGCAAAGATTATATCGTCGTTGCCACCACCCGGCCGGAAACGATGCTCGGCGACACCGCTGTTGCCGTCAATCCGGACGACGAACGTTATCAGTCGCTGATTGGCAAAGACATTCTGCTGCCACTGGTCAACCGTCGCATCACCATCATCGCTGATGAACATGCCGACAAAGACAAAGGCTCAGGCTGCGTGAAAATCACGCCAGCGCACGATTTCAACGACTACGAAGTTGGTAAACGTCACGGCCTCACCATGATCAACGTGATGACGCCGGATGCCACTATCCGCGCCACCGGCGAATGTTTCTTTACCAACGGCGAAGAAAATACCGCATTAGATGCACCAATCCCGGCCGAATACGCTGGTCTTGACCGTTTCGCTGCCCGTAAAGCTATTGTTGCGGCGTTAGATGCGCAAGGTTTACTGGATAAAGTTGAAGAGCTGACCAACACCCTGCCATATGGCGACCGTTCAGGCGTGGTGATTGAACCGATGCTGACCGACCAATGGTATGTGCGTGTGGCGCCTATGGCGAAAACGGCGATTGAAGCGGTCGAAAACGGCGACATTCAGTTTGTGCCCAAACAATACGAAAACATGTATTACAGCTGGATGCGGGACATTCAGGACTGGTGTATTTCCCGTCAGCTGTGGTGGGGCCACCGTATTCCGGCCTGGTACGCCGCGGATGGCAAAGTTTATGTCGGCCGTAATGAAGCCGAAGTACGCGCCAAACATGGCCTGGATGACAGCGTGTCGCTGCGCCAGGACAACGACGTGTTAGACACCTGGTTCTCGTCTGCACTGTGGACTTTCTCCACGCTGGGCTGGCCGGACAATACCGAAGATTTAAAAACCTTCCACCCGACTGACGTGCTGGTGACTGGTTTTGACATCATTTTCTTCTGGGTCGCCCGGATGATTATGATGACGATGCATTTCATCAAAGACGAAAACGGCAAGCCGCAGGTACCATTTAAGACGGTGTATGTGACAGGTCTTATCCGCGACGAAAACGGCGACAAAATGTCGAAATCCAAAGGCAACGTCATTGACCCGCTGGATATGATTGACGGCATCAGCCTCGAAGATTTGCTGGCAAAACGCACCAGCAACATGATGCAGCCGCAACTGGCCGAGAAAATCGGCAATCAGACGAAAAAACAATTCCCGGAAGGCATTGAAGCCACCGGCACTGACGCGCTGCGCTTTACCTTAGCGGCGCTGGCATCGACCGGCCGTGATATCAACTGGGATATGAAGCGCCTGGAAGGTTACCGCAACTTCGTTAACAAGCTGTGGAACGCCAGCCGTTACGTCACGATGATGACGGAAGACAAAGATACTGCTCTCAACGGTGGTGACATCGAACTGTCGCTGGCCGATCAGTGGATTTTAAGCCAGTATCAGGAAACGGTAGCGCAGTTCCGCCAGTACCTCGACAGCTACCGCTTTGATATGGCAGCCAATACGCTGTACGAATTCACCTGGAACCAGTTCTGTGACTGGTATCTGGAGCTGACGAAGCCTGTACTGTTTAAAGGCACTGAAGAGCAACAACGCGGCACCCGCCAGACGCTGGTGACAGTGTTGGAGTCGCTGTTACGCCTGATGCACCCAATCATGCCATTTATCACTGAAGAGATTTGGCAGCGGGTTGCGCCATTGGCAATCAAAGATTTCAGCGCCGGTGTCAGCATTATGAATCAGGCCTATCCGGCAGCTGACAGCGCTCTGGTGAACGCAGCAGCGCAAGCCGACATCGAATGGGTCAAAGGCTTTATTCTGGCCATTCGTAACATCCGCGGTGAAATGGATATTGCGCCAACCAAGCCACTGCCGGTGTTGCTGCGCAACTTATCTGCCGAAGACAGCCGTCGCTTAGAGCAAAACCGCGCCCTGCTGCTGAACTTAGCCAAACTGGACAGCATCACGGTGTTGACCGCGGCAGACACAGCACCCGCCAGCGCGACGCAGCTGTTAGGCGCGATGGACCTGTTAATTCCGATGGCAGGCCTCATCGACAAAGACGCTGAGCTGACGCGCATCGCCAAGCAACTGGAGAAGATGCAACAGGAAGTCAGCCGGGTTGCCGGCAAGCTTGCCAACGAAGGTTTTGTTGCTAAAGCACCGGAAGCTGTTCTGGCTAAAGAGCGTGAAAAGCTGGCCGACGCTGAAGCAGCAGTTGCCAAGTTACTGGTTCAACAGGCACAAATCGCTGCGCTGTAACGAGATTTCAACAGCTTGATCAAGGCGACCTGCGGGTCGCCTTTTTTGTCATAAATCTGCCATCAACTGCAGCTAGGCTGAGCATTCACGATTTGAGGATCAGCACAATGTCACCACAAAAAAAGCTCATGTTACGCCGTAACGCGCTGTTTCGGCTACAGTTGAGTCAATCGAAGCCTTGTTACCAATTTGGCCTGTGTCAGACTGATTCACAGAGCTGTTCACTTCCTTTAGACCTTCACCATGAACCAACCAACCATGACAACTCCGCGACAGCATACAGTCTGCAGATACAGCCTCAAGCTGAGCACTAACTGTTACAGGGATATTCACAGCGCTCAGCTGCTGTAAATAGTGTTAGTCAGCGATGAAGCCACCATTACATCCTTTAACAAATGTCCATTTTTTATACATAGACTTCATGAAAAACATCTAATAATCATATGTATTCAATGACTTAATGACTGGCTCAAAATTTGCTTATGCTTCAGCGGACATGTAGTAAGTCTAAAGGCTAAAACAACATTCTCATGGAGAGTCTTATGCGCAACTTAATCGCGGTTTCTGTACTGGCTGCCGCCGCAGTCCCAATGACGGCATCAGCCACACTGGTAACCCAATGGCAATATCTGGCAGCTTCTAACTGGTCTCAACCTGTTGTGTTTACCGCTTCAGGCAATGGCACAACTTCAGTGTCAAACGATGTGATCAGCTGGGGCGCCACTGGCGGAAATTACAAAGGCGCTGGCGCCAAAAACCGTAGCGCGCTGGAAATCGGTGGTATGGCAGCACCTGCGACTGCAAATACCAACGCGGCTCAGGCAGCGTTAACCAACTCAATCACCCACTACAACAACGTACTCAATGGCTACTCGACACTGACCAGTGCAGTGTTAACGACTTCCCTGACTTTACAGCCATGGGCGCCAGCTGTAGGTCCGCTGTTTCCACCCAAAGTACTGAACTTTGACATTCGTTTTAAAGAAACATCAAACACTGGTTCATCTGCAACTTGTGGTTTCAGCAGTGTTGGCGCCTGTGATGATATTTTTGTTATCGACAACCCGGCGAGTCTGGTCACTAATTTCGTTTATGACGGCTACAAGTACACCGTGAAGCTGATAGAGACCACACAGTCACTGACCGCCTTGACTGCCGCGGCTTGTGCTATTGCTAATGCACCTGTTGGCTGTGTGGGATTCCAAACTGTTGAAGGACAAAACACCACAGCGCAATTTGGTTTTACCATTGAAGGTGAGAAAATCACAGTTCCAGCACCAGCAACACTGGGTTTACTGGCCTTCTCGGTGTTAGCACTGCGTTTATCAGCTCGCCGCTCAAAGTAATCGGCTTGCAGACTCAAAGGCGCTTCGGCGCCTTTTTTTATGTGACGCCAAACATCTTTTGCCCATAAAAAAAGCCTGCATCAGCAGGCTTTTCTAACATCCATTCAATCATTTGCCGGCACGACGGCGGCCATACATGAATAATGATAATAAGCCAAGTCCTAACGCGGCAGTACCAGCTGGTTCTGAAACTTCAACCCCGTCGATCAGGAGGCCAAACTGAGCGTCAGTTGCAGCATTTTCGACGGTTTTAAAACCCAGACAACCAGGTAAGGCTCCGGCTTCAATACAGGCAGCAGGGCTTAAGCCTGTAAGGCTGGACGTAGTTTCAATAATAGACGTGGTGTACTTATAGCCATCGTAGGTAAATGAATTGACCAGGCTACCAATTTCGATGACGAAAATATCGTCGCAGTTTGAATCACTGTCGAAACCACAGTTCGCGTCATTGGGGGTTTCCGTAAACCGAATCGTGAAATCAAGTTCTTTCGCCGGCAGAGCTGGTCCTGATACAGGTAAAAATGGTTTTAATTTTAAAGTAGTTTTTAGAAGAGCTGTTTTCAGGCTCATTGTGCCGCCAGCCAGCACGTTGTTGAAGTGAGTAATGACGTTAGTCAGCACATAAGCCATACTGTTGGTGACCAGATCTGTTCCTGCTTTAGGGCTATTGCTAATCACCAAGGCGCTGCGATTTTTTGGGGCGGTATCATAACTGCCACCTTCCGCACCCCAGCTTAAGACTGAACTTGTGGTGCTGGTTAAGCCATCACCTGTCGCTTCGTATGTCGCACCGGTCCACTCAGATGCAACTTCGTATTCCCACTGTGTCACTAAACCAGCCTGAGCGAACTGCGGCAACATCATAGCGCAGGCCAGTGCTGTAGTTTTCAGTAATTTGTTCATATTCTTCTCCTTGAGAGCTGAGTGCAATACATTAGACATCAAGGTACGGCTTCGGTGTCCTGTTCAAAGATTAAGCATGAACCAGACCAACATTAAAGGTCTTTCTAATTCATATGTTTAAAATATATAGCAGCAGGCCCGTGTAAATTTTTCTGACGATACCAAGCAAACAGCAGGTGCTGATATCCAACAACCTGCCACCGATTGCGACTGTTGCCGGTTTTTGAACGCAAAACAACAACGTTTGGTGCTCATTTATCCAAGCCATGTTGTAGCTATAAAAAAAGAGCCCGCAGGCTCTTTTTTAGACTCAGAAGCGATTACTCCTCGTCATCCTCGTCAAATTCTTCGTCACCTTCAAAGTAGGTGCCCCAGCCGTCGTATTCGATGCCGAATTTCTGCGCCAGCTTTTCCAGTTTGATGGCATCTGCAGTGATCTCTGCAGCAATCAGCGACTGCTCGCGGATGGCGTCAAAAACCCAGGCACTACCGCCGTCTTCAAATTCGACTTCCTCAGCATCTGTTACTTCAAAGCCTAATTTAAACACTTCAACCGCCAGCTTCTCCAGCTGCGCAAAATCGGCGTGATAAAAATGGTGCTCAACTGTGTATTCCGCATCCGGATCACTGCCGTCTTCCAACAGTGCGTTAACAGTCTCTTCGGTAAATTCTTGCCAGTTTTCAGACATCTGGATCATCCTGTGACGGTTGTAGTCTGGGCAGTGTAATCGCTGCGTAACTCGCTATCAAGCTGAGCAATTTTACCTGCCATCATTTCACGTACCCGGGATGCCAGCTCGCGGACCGGCGCATGCAGCTCTGCCGGGCTTAACGGCGGCAGGAATTCGATAATAACTTTGCCATTGTTCCAACGGTTCAGTTTGATCTGCGACGAGGTGCTGCTCATACAGATCGGCACTATGCCAACTTGCGCCTGTTGCGCGATATGAAAGGCGCCGGTTTTAAACGGCAACAGCCCGCGACCGCGGCTGCGGGTGCCTTCCGGGAACACCCAGACGGATAACTGGTCACGGCTGATGCGCTCCACCGCCCCCTGCATAGTACCGACCGCTTTACTTTTATTGTTGCGGTCAATCAGGATATTGCCGAGGAACCAATACAGCTGCCCAAAGAACGGGATCCATTTCAGGCTTTTTTTACCGATAGTGACAGTACCCGGGATCAAAGCGCCACTGATGGTAAACAGGTCATAGTTATTCTGATGATTGGCCAGAAAGACACATGGCATAGCAGCATGCACTGCCGGGTGACGGCGGATCTCTACAGTTACACCCAATATCCGGCTGGCTTTACCATACCAGGCCGACACTACACCGACGTTTTCGCGGTGAAATGGCCGCACCAGACACAACAACAAACCAGCGACAGTCGTCAGCACAACAAAACCAGCCAGTAACAGAATTCGGATCAGAGCTAACACGGCACAACCTCATTTTTATCAGGCCGGCAGTATAAACTGTTTACAGCTGTACGCTGGTTTGATCTGTACTGAATGAGCGGATTGAAGCCTTTTTTATCACAACTACAGTGAGATCACTGCCAGCCTGGTGCACAACTGTGCACTGAAGTCCTGCGTTGCCATGATTCATCCGGCTACGGATTGCGCAAACAAAAGCCACCCGCAGGTGGCTTTTATCAACAACAAGCAAAGTTAGTCTCCGACTTCACCAACCAGCAGCTCATCAATCCGCTGCAGACCCCGCGGTAACTTGTTACCACGCCGGCCGCGTTCACCGACATAATGCGCTAAGTCAGAGGCCTTAATAGTCATCTTGCGCTTGCCTGCGACCAGCGTGATGCCGCTATCAGCCGGCACTACGGCGAGGATTTTTAAATATTCCTCCCGGCTGGCGGCCCGGGCTGAAGCGATACTCAAAATCTTATTGCCTTTACCTTTGGACAGCTGAGGCAACTCGGAGACCGGGAATACCAGCATCCGGCCTTCGTTGGAAATCGCAACCACTTGATCAGTAGTCGGATCTTTAATCACCTGTGGTGTCATGACCTTGGCAGCAGTCGGTAAACTCAGCAAGGCTTTACCGGCTTTATTGCGGCTGATCAGATCTTCAAAACTGGCGACAAAACCATAACCAGCGTCACTGGCAATGAGCAGCTGCACCTGATTATCAGCCATCAGCACATGCTCAAAGTTTTCACCGGCTACCAGCGCAAAGCGCGTAGTCAGCGGCTCGCCCTGGCCGCGGGCTGAAGGCAGGTCGTGCGCTTCAGCGGCAAAACTGCGGCCGCTGGAATCGATAAAAGCGGCGTACTGATTGCTACGGCCGCTGGCCGCTGATTTAAAGCCGTCGCCGGCTTTGTACTGCAGGCTGTTACCATCGACGTCATGGCCTTTAGCGCAGCGCACCCAGCCTTTTTCCGACAGGATCACCGTCACCGGCTCACTCGGCAGCAGTTCTTTTTCACTGAGCGCTTTTGCTTCTTCACGCTGCACTATCGGGCTACGGCGTTCATCGCCGTATTTCTTCGCATCGGCCTGTAACTCTGCGCGGATGAGTTTTGTTAGTTTGCTTTCGCTGCCAAGAATACCCTGCAAGTATTCGCGCTCTTTGTTCAGTTCGTCCTGCTCACCACGAATTTTCATTTCTTCCAGTTTGGCGAGGTGACGTAATTTCAGCTCGAGGATGGCTTCCGCCTGACGATCGGTCAGCAGAAAGCGCTCGATCAACACCGGCTTGGGTTCATCGTTTTCGCGGATGATTTTGATCACTTCGTCGATATTGAGGAACGCAATCAACAAAGCTTCCAGCACATGCAAGCGGTCCAGTACTTTGTCGAGCCGGTGCTGCAGGCGACGGCGCACTGTATCACGGCGGAATACCAGCCATTCACTGAGGATCTCCAGCAGGTTTTTCACCCGTGGCCGCTGATCCAGCCCAAGAATATTCAGGTTCACCCGATAGGATTTTTCCAAATCTGTGGTGGCGAACAAATGCTGCATCAACTGTTCAACATCAATGCGGTTGGAGCGCGGCACCACGACAATCCGGGTCGGGCTTTCATGGTCGGATTCGTCGCGTAAATCCGACACCATCGGCAGCTTTTTCGCATTCATCTGTGCGGCGATTTGCTCCAGCACTTTGGCACCGGAAGTCTGATGCGGCAAGGCGGTAATGACGATATCACCATCTTCGACCGTATAAATTGCCCGCATCCGCACGCTGCCACGGCCGGTTTCATAGATGGCCTGCAATTCATGCTGTGGCGTGATGATCTCCGCATCAGTCGGATAATCCGGCCCTTTGACATACTGCAGTAAATCCGGCACTGAAGCCTGCGGGTTATCCAATAAGTGGCAGGCAGCATCGGTAATTTCGCGCACATTATGCGGCGGAATGTCGGTCGCCATCCCGACGGCAATGCCGGTGACACCGTTCAGCAGAATATGTGGCAACCGCGCCGGAAGCACTTTCGGTTCGTCCAGCGTGCCGTCAAAGTTTGGGATCCAGTCAACTGTGCCCTGCCCCAGTTCGCTTAACAATAATTCGCTGAAGCGGGATAATTTGGCTTCGGTATAGCGCATCGCCGCGAAGGATTTCGGGTCATCCGGCGCGCCCCAGTTGCCCTGACCGTCCACCAGTGGATAACGATAAGAAAACGGCTGCGCCATCAGCACCATGGCTTCGTAACAGGCGCTGTCGCCGTGCGGGTGGAATTTACCTAACACATCACCGACGGTACGGGCCGATTTTTTATATTTGGCTACATGCGACAAACCCAATTCGGACATCGCATAAACAATACGCCGCTGTACCGGTTTTAACCCATCGCCAATGTGCGGCAGAGCGCGGTCCATAATCACGTACATCGAATAATTGAGATAGGCTTCTTCGGTGAAGTGCCGCATCGGGCGCTGTTCTATCCCGTCGGCACTGATGATGATATCCGTCATGCGTTACCCTTCTTCGCCAGCATTCAGCCTTGCGCTGTTGCTGCAGCACTCTGACGACGGCGTCGCCATTGCCATAATAATAAAATCAGCAGGATCAGGCTGGTACTGGCAAACAAGCCAATCCACAGCCACTGCATCTGTCGTTTGTGTTCGATTTCCAGCAGGCGCAGCGCCTGCAATTCGTTATCTTTTTGCAGCAGTTCGTTTTGTGCCTGTTGCCGCTCGGCATCAAAACTCAGCCGCAGTTTCTGCACCTGCAAATCCCGTTTGTCGTCCTGCAGGCTGACATAATTCTTGAAGAACTGGTCAAACAGGTTATAGGCCTTTTCAAAATCACCATTGTCGGCATACAGGCGGGCTTTGAGCCGGTCGAAATGCAGAGCGTAAAACTTATCCGAGACATTGCGCTGATTACCGAGTTGCTCCGCTGCTAAATCAACTTCCTGAAACGCCAGACTTGTCTGGCCCAGTGCCCGATAAATCAGTGCTTTTTCAAAATGGTGTTCGCTGAGCTGGTAAGTTGACTGCAAATGCGGCAGATAAGCGTCGGCCTGCTCCATGTATGCAACAGCTGCATCGTACTTTTTCATACCGCGACTGGTGGTCGCAAGGCCAAGATAGGCATAATACGTCTGGACCGGATCTTCCGCCTGCAAGCTTGCTTTGAGCATCTTATCGAAGATCTCCAGCGCCAGTTCTGGTTTGCTTTGATAGTGGTACGTCATCGCCAGGTTGTACCAGACCGAAATTTTACTTTTTTCCCAGCCCAGTTCGTCAAACAACCGGTACGATTCTTCCAAGAGCTTGCGCGCTTCTTCATCGCTCATCAGCATGGTGTACATCAGACCAAGCTCTGCATTGACGCTGGCCAGCGTCTCTTTGTCATTGAGCTTAACGGCGCGTTCATAGGCTAGTTTTAAGGTTTGCAGCGCTTCCTGATCCTGATTTTCTTCCGCCAGCATCGCCGCCAGATTCAGTTGCCCCTGGATCATCAGTTTTTCGTCTTTGAGCTCAGTCGCAAGCGCCATGCCTTTTTTATAATATTCATTGGCCTGGGCATATTCCCGGTGCATTTCCAGCGCATAACCCATGCTGTACAGCAATTCGATATGGGTTTTGCTGAGCTGGTCCGGCACCAGTGCCAGGCCCCGCTCCGCTGCAGCCAGCTGATCACGGTGGCGACCCAGCGCTTCATAAATCAACGACAGTTCACTGAGCCAGCTGGCTTGTTGCGCCAGACTCCAGTTGCCAAAATCAGCCTCGTGGCTTTTTGCCAGTTGCAGCATGGCTTCCGGCCGGATGTTTTTTTGCTGCTGAATTTGTACCAACCATTCCGGCTGCGCCGTTTGCGTCTGATCGGCTGCATGAACTGCCGCAGCACTGAGCCACAAGGTGGTGAATAAAAACACTGCACAGATTTTCATAGTAATAATAATTCATCCAAAGTGCATAAATCCGCAGCCCAGAGTATAACGACCGGCGCGCGCTGACAATCCTCAGGCCAGAATCGCGCGGTCGCCTTTGTGCTCCAGCCAGTCCTTGCGGTCATTGGCGCGTTTTTTCGCCAACAGCATATCCATCATTTCCAGTGTCTGACGTTCATCGTCAATGGTCAGTTGCACCAGACGGCGGGTATTGGGGTCCATCGTGGTTTCGCGCAGTTGCAGAGGGTTCATCTCGCCCAGGCCTTTAAAGCGTTGCACGTTGATTTTCCCGCGTTTTTTCTCAGCTTCAAGCCGGTCGAGAATGCCGTTTTTCTCGTCTTCATCGAGCGCGTAATACACATCTTTGCCGATGTCGATGCGGTACAACGGCGGCATCGCCACAAACACATGCCCGGCTTCGACTAAGGCGCGGAAGTGGCGGACAAACAACGCGCACAACAAAGTGGCGATGTGAAGACCATCAGAATCCGCATCGGCCAGAATACACACTTTGCCGTAACGCAGTTGTGACAGGTCGGCAGAGTTCGGGTCCAGGCCAACCGCCACTGAAATATCATGCACTTCCTGCGACGCCAGGATTTGTTCAGATTCAACTTCCCAGGTATTGAGTATTTTTCCGCGCAGCGGCATCACTGCCTGATATTCACGATCGCGCGCTTGCTTGGCAGAACCACCGGCTGAATCCCCTTCCACCAGAAACAGTTCGGAACGACTGACATCTGAGCCGCTACAATCAGCCAGCTTGCCGGGTAGCGCCGGGCCGGCCGTGACTTTTTTCCGCACGATTTTCTTTTCAGCACGTAAACGTTTTTGTGCGTTATTGATGCAAAATTCCGCCAGCGTCTGTGCAATGTCGGTATGTTCGTTCAGCCACAGGCTGAAGCTGTCTTTGACCACTCCGCTGACAAAACTCGAAGCCTGCCGGCTTGACAGCCGTTCTTTGGTCTGACCGGCAAACTGTGGTTCCTGCATTTTCAGCGACAGAATATAAGCGCAGCGGTCCCAGACATCTTCCGGCGTCAGTTTGATGCCGCGCGGCAGCAGATTGCGGAATTCACAGAATTCACGCAGTGCTTCCAGCAAGCCCTGGCGTAAACCATTAGCATGGGTACCGCCCTGCGCAGTTGGGATCAGGTTGACGTAGCTTTCAGTTAATAGCTCGCCGCCTTCCGGCAACCACAACACCGCCCAATCCACCGCTTCGGTACTGGCGCTGAAACTACCGACAAAAGGCTGTTCCGGCAGCGTTATACAATCTTTGACCGCATCAACCAGATAATCGCGGATGCCGGCGATATAACACCAGCTGTAGCTTTGTTCGTTGACTTTGTCGTCAAATTTAACGGTGAGGCCCGGGCACAACACCGCTTTGGCCTTCAGCACATGCAACAGCCGGCTGACCGAAAACTTCGATGAATCAAAATACTTCGCATCTGGCCAGAACCGCACGCGGGTACCGGTATTGCGTTTGCCGACCGTACCAGTAACGGCCAGCTCACTGACCTTATGGCCGTGTTCAAACGCCATGTCATAGACGTTGCCGTCACGGCGCACAGACACTTCGACACGGGTCGATAAGGCGTTCACCACCGAAATACCGACGCCGTGTAAGCCACCGGAGAACTGGTAGTTTTTATTGGAAAATTTACCGCCGGCATGTAGCCGGCATAAAATCAGCTCAACCCCGCTGACGCCTTCCTCCGGGTGAATGTCCACCGGCATACCACGGCCATTGTCGATGACTTCAATCGACTGGTCGGCATGCAAAATCACCTGCACTGTATCGGCATGACCGGCCAAAGCCTCGTCAACGCTGTTGTCGATGACCTCCTGCGCCAGATGATTAGGCCGCGTGGTATCGGTATACATCCCAGGGCGACGTTGCACCGGCTCAAGGCCCGTCAGGACCTCGATGGAATCGGCATTATATTGTTGTTCTGTCATGCATAGGTTCCGGAGTCTGAAATGCGATTCAAGCGTGGGTCGCGCGGGACTGCGCCCGCAGCTGTATCAATCCACAGTGTTTTACGCTAATTGGCCGAAATTGACAATATCCGCCAGCCGGCTTTGCAGGTTCTGGTAGCTGTGATCGCCGCCTTCTTGTACATCTAACTGACATTGCAGATAAAAATCCTGCGCCTGACGATAGTCGAGCACTTCATCGCCGGTTTGCAATAACACCAGGTAATGAGCCGGTTGTTGCAGTTGCCTGACCTGCAGTTCCTGCAGTTGCGGCAAATGTTCAGCACGCACTTCATAGTGCTGCATCCGCACCGGATGAAAATAACGGCCGAGATGCTGCTGTAACAGAAGATGTGGCCGCACCGCCGGATTAATTAACACGGCGCGACAGCCGAACTGTTCGGCCAGCGCCGTGGCTAAAAAGCCGCCAAGCGAGCTGCCAATCAGCAAATCAGGCTTGTTGTGCTGACACAACTGCTGCAGTTCCTGCCAGGCTTCAGCCGGTGTGTAGGGTAAATCCGGCACTGATAACTGATGCTGTGGCAAATGCCGCTGAAAATAATCACGCACCAGCACAGCTTTTTCCGACTGTGATGAGCTGGCAAAGCCGTGTAAGTAAACAATATGTTTGGACGTCAAAAGGTTAAAAACTCCCATTGCAGTTCGCCGCTGGCATGAAAAGTCCAGCGACAGGCCCGCGGGCCCTGATCTTCGGTTTGCCAGTCTGGTGTCTGTAAAAATTGCACTGAACTGGCCGGGCAGCCGACCTGAACAAAATGCTGCTGAATAAACTGGTAGGCATGATGACAATGGCCATGCGCCAGGCCCCGCAGACGAGGCTCCCGCTCTAATAACGCCAATAAACCGGCTTTGTCCTGCTGGTCAAAACGGTCGATAAAGCTGCCGATCGGCAGCAGGTGATGATGACAAAACCAGAAAATTGGCTGATTACTGCTATCGCCCAGCCACTCTTCCAGCTCTGAAAGTCGTTCAGGCGGAAAATTACCGGCCGGCGTGTCGCCTTTACTGTCCAACAACCACAACTGCCAGCCCGGCAGCTGCAGCCGCCGCTCGCTCCGGCACGGTTGAATTTGGCCAAGCGCATCAAGCGCAGCGCGTTCGTCGTGGTTACCCGGCAATAAAAACACCGGTGCCGGCCAGTCGGCCAATAGCTGTTGTAACAAAACATAGGATGCCGGACTGTGATCTTCGGTCAGGTCACCGGTCAGAATTAACAGCGGCGCTTCCGCACGCAGACTCTCAAGTACCCGTTCTAAATGCCGGTAAGGCCGGATGCCCTGATACTCAGCGTCCGGCGCAGCCAACAGATGGCAATCGGTGATTTGTACCACGGTTCCACAGGACCAGGGAAAAACTGCAGATGTCACAGCAACACCACAGCGCTGCACAGGCCTTGCGCCCGGCACAGACTCAGCCAGTCTCGCAGCAACAGATTGATCTGGCGTTTTTCGTCAGGCTGCAGCATGTCAGTATTCGGATAGTCGTAGACCGCTTTAAATTGCCGCACCTGCTGACAGGCAACCACTTCAGCGAGGCGCGCGTCATGATAGAGCCGTACGTCAAATTGGGGCCTTAACCAGCTACTCAGGCGTTCAGACAACGCCGGAGTCTGAATATGTTCAATCCGTACTGTGCTGGTGAATTTGCAAAGCTCCTGCAATCTCACTTCGTACTTGTCCAGGGCGCTGACCTGAATTTGTACCGCATCGCCAACCTGACCTGCCCTCGGCAATAAATGCCGTAGCTGCGCATAATTGCGCTCGCACAAACTTAAAAAGTCCGGTACGTAAGGCTGGTAACGCCGCGGTTTTGCCAAACTCATCGCTGACATCTGTCCTCTTTTGACTGTGCCGCCGGGACCGCCCATTGCTGGCGTACCGACTCCAGGTGCAAAGATAACCATTGTAACGCAATGACCGTCGCGGCATTGTCGATTTTACCGGCATTCAGTAAAGCGATTGCCTGTTGCCGTTGCATGACATGAACTTTGATATCTTCATGCTCTTCCGCGAGACCAAACACTCCGCCCTGTACAGACCCACACAGCTCGCCGAGATACAGATGAATGCGTTCTGTAGTGCCCCCCGGGCTGCTCAAGTAACTGAGCATAGGCACCAGCCGGCCAAGTGTCAGGCCAGCCTCTTCTTCAGCTTCCCGCCTCGCCACTTGCTCGGCATCTTCAGCTGGGCCAAACATACCGGCAACGGCTTCCAGCAACCAGGGCGAGGCCGAACCGGGTAAAGCGCCCAAGCGAATTTGCTCGATCAACACCACTTCGTCAGTCTGTGGATTAAAAGGCAAAACCACGACGGCATGACCGCGTTCGAACATTTCCCTTGTAACAGTCTCACTCCAGCCACCGCGAAATAAACGATGACGGAACTGATAGGATTTCATCGTGAAAAAACCCTGAAAAACGGTGCGTTCACCGCTAATTTCAACATCCGCCGCAGTGAATGTCGGATAATTTATCTCCTTGATTTCAGGCATATCAGGACTCACATTCTGTTACACTTGGGGCGACAACTTTTACGCTATCGGTTCGACTTAGTGTACGCGAACACGTTAATATCCGTTCAATTTTGTTTTCCATGGAACCTGGTTATGAAAAAAACTGCTTTATGTTCATTGGTGTGCGCGGCCCTCGGCTTGTTCAGCCTGCAAGCCAGCGCGGAGAACCTGCAAAACGTTTATCAGCTGGCACTGAAAAAAGATCCGCAAGTGTTAAAGTCAGCCGCCCAGCGCGATGCTGCCAAAGCGGGGATTGATATCAGCAAGGCAAACTTCCTGCCTGACATTAGCCTGACATCGACAATCGGCAAATCCCGTGAAGACCAGGGCGCTGGCATGAGTGCCACAGGTACCGGCTACACCAATCGCCTCAGCCTGTCTCAGACAGTATTCAACTGGGGAGATTGGGAGCGTTTATCCAACGCCGAAAAAACTGCGCTACAAGGCCAGATTTATTACAACGCCGCGTTACAGGGCCTGATTGTCCGGGTATCACAGGCTTATTTTAACGTGCTGAGCGCCAATGATGACTTAACCTTCGTCGTCGCCGAAAAACGCGCTGTGGAACGTCAGCTGGAGCAAACCAAACAACGTTTTGCAGTCGGTCTGACCGCTATCACTGATGTGCACGAAGCGCAGGCGCAGTTCGACAGCGTGGTGGCCCGAGAAATCGCTGCGACTAACGCGCTGGAAAATGCGCGTGAATCTTTGCAGGAAATTACCGGCGAATACCATTCACAATTAAGCCCGCTCAATACCGCTCAGTTCAAACCAACAGCACCAAAACCAGCCAATGTAATGGAATGGGTTGCTGTGGCCGAAGGCAGCAGCCTGGATTTACAAGCGCGCAAACTGGCGGTGGAAATTGCGCAAAACAACATTGATCTGGCAGAAGCGGGCCACTATCCGACTGTAGGCCTGAGTGCGACAAAAACACTGATTGACAGCCGCAACATTCCGCAGCAGGATTCCGAAAGCCTGAACCTGAACCTCAATGTGCCAATTTATTCCGGTGGTGCAACCACAGCCTCCACTGACCAACAACGCGCCAACTACGTGGCCACCAGTGAAGATTTAGAACTGGGTCACCGCTCTGTGGTGCGTCAGGTTCGCGTTAACTATAACAACGTCGGCGCCGCTATCGCCGGTATTAAAGCTCTGGAGCAAGCCGTGGTTTCGGCGGAAAGTGCGTTAAAAGCCACTGAAGCTGGTTTTGAAGTCGGTACCCGGACTATCGTCGACGTGCTGATCAGCACCCGTAACCTGTTTGATGCGCGCCGGAATCTGACCAAACAACGCTACGATTACATCCTGGCTGTGTTATCGCTGAAACAGGCGGCCGGTACGCTCACTGAAGCCGACCTCGCCACTGTGAATGCCGCGCTCGGCGCATAATAGCTCCGTCATCATTCGCTAAAACAGGCCACACCGGACAGACCAGTGTGGCCTTTTTGTTTGCAGGCTTTGTTTCCTGCCGCTTTTGGTTACAATACCGCGTTTTCCGCTCCGAGGACTTATTGTGTATCAGGCGCCCCCCTTTACCCTGTCGTTACTTCACCCGCGTTATTGGCTGCTGTGGCTGGCTCTTGGCATTGCCTATCTTATCAGCTGGTTGCCATATTCCTGGCTGATGGCGCTGGGCCGGGGTTTGGGCCGGCTTAGTTTTAAACTGCTGAAATCGCGTGGCCGCATCGCAAGGCGTAACCTTGAACTTTGTTTTCCTGACATGCCTGCTGCCGAACGCGAGCAACTGGTGCGCCGCAACGCCGAAGAAACTGGCTGCGCCGCCATTGAAACACTCATCGGCTGGTGGTGGCCAACCTGGCGCATCCGCCGCATAGCCCATTTTAAAGGTTACGAACATATTCAGGCGGCATTAGCGCAAGGCAAAGGTGTGTTGTTGCTGGCTTCGCACATGCTACATCTGGAAGCTGCCTGCCGGGTGTTTGGTCTGACGCATCCGAGTGTTGGTTTTTACCGGCCACACAACAACGCGCTGATGGAGTTTTTTATGTATCGCGGCCGCAGTCGCGGCAATAAATTTATGATCGGCAAACGCGATGTCAAAGCTCTGCTTAAAGCGTTGAATGATGGCGAAGTGTGTTTCTATCTGCCGGATCAGGACTATGGCCGCAACCGGGCTATCTTCGCGCCATTTTTTGCCGTTCCAGACACCGCCTGTACTAACGGCACCCTGCTGTTTGCCCGATCTGCCAATTGTGTGGTGATCCCGATTTATACCAGTAAATTACCAGACCAGCAGGGCTATCAGATTGAAGCGCTGCCTGCACTAGAGGACTTCCCCGGCGATGACGATTATCAGGCCATTTGCCGGGTGAATCAGTGGGTAGAGCAAGCCATCCTGAAGCATCCGGAGCAATATATGTGGGTGCACCGCCGGTTTAAAACCAGACCTGTTCCGGACGCACCCTCGCTTTATGACAACAAGAGTGACATATAACACTGTGACATGATTTGCAGCTGGAATCCCGCCGGCACAAGGTTTAGTATGAGGTGTCAGCACAATACAGGGCAGTTTTCATGGGATTCTGGTTTAAGCACATCGTCGCTTTGGTATTTTTATTAGGTCTGGCGGCCGTTCTGTTGTTGTATCCTGATTTGCTGACACCAAAATCTGAGCCGGCGAAAGTACAGATTAAAACAGCTGCAGCGATGGAGTTCACCAACTTCTACGAACAACTGCGTTATTCGCTGGATACCAGCGTGGATAAATCCAAAGAGTTCATCATCAAGCTGACCGACACCAGCGACCAGTTAACCACCAGTCTGGAAAACCGGACCAATACGGTACCGGAAATGCCGGAGAACTGGAGCGGTACTATAGCCAACCGCAAATTCGAACCGGGCAGTAAAGTGCGTGAGCACATGATGGATTTTGCCCGGCAAGAACAGATGGAACTGTTCTGGACTTTGCCACGCGATTACGTGGTGAAACATTATTTCCAGAGCGAAGGCGACTATCTGAAAACGTTAAAGGATATCGCAAAGGCGATAGCACCAGATTTTGAAAACCCGGTGCGTGCTTATTTTTGCCCCAAACAACGCGCGGCAGTGCTGACCGATAAAGCCAATCTGTTTCTGGAACAGAACTGCCAGCACCTGAACGCCGAAGAGGTCAAACGCTAATCTGTGGCGACAAACTGC
Organism: Rheinheimera texasensis DSM 17496; assembly: GCF_000711985.1. GTDB lineage: Bacteria > Pseudomonadota > Gammaproteobacteria > Enterobacterales > Alteromonadaceae > Pararheinheimera > Pararheinheimera texasensis. The sequence goes on along the minus strand of NZ_JONU01000008.1, from coordinate 320,094 downwards.
TGCCAGGCAGCACGAACCTGTTGCTCGGCAACCGATAAATCCTCTTCCGCCGCCCCCTGCGCCGGCGCCAAAGTCTGGCGGTGACTGATCCCACGCAGCTGCTGATAAGCCTGCTGCAACTGCTGCGCCTGTGCCAATGGCATCAGGCCCGCCTCAGCCGCAGCATCCAGAATGCGAATGTTGTCGCTGTATTGGTACAATGCCGGATATTTCGCTGCATACCCCAGCACCAGAAACTGGCTGATAAATTCCAAATCGACAATACCACCGGCTTTGTGTTTGACTTCAGTTGAGGCAACGCCGTGATGCTCCCGCAGTTTTTGCCGCATGTCGCGTACCTCAGCCCGTAATGCTGCCAGGTCCCGCGATTTTCCCAGAATTTCGGCGCGGATCTGCTCAAATCGCTGCGCGATCACCGGGTCACCATAAATCAGCCGGGTGCGCACTAAGGCCTGATGTTCCCAGGTCCAGGCGTCCTGGCGCAGATAATCACCATAAGTGTCGACATGCACAGTCAGCAGCCCGGCATTGCCGGATGGTCTTAGTCTGGTATCCACTTCATACAGCAGACCGCTGGCGGTGCGGGTGGTACACAGATGCAAAATGCGTTGTACCAGTTTCAAATAAAACTGCCGCGAATCGATGCCGCGTTCGCCGCTGGTGGCAGCCAGTGAATCACACTGATGTAAAAACACCAGGTCCAGATCTGAACCGTAACCCAGCTCCAGCCCACCCAGCTTGCCATAGGCCACCACGGCAAAGGCCTTGGCACTGTGCGCATCCAGCCCGGCCGGATAACCGTATTTGTCGCTCATTTGCTGCCAGGCCAGCTCGACGACTTTCTCCACCAGCGCTTCGGCCAACCAGGTCAGATGGTCGGATACTTTCATCAGCGGCAAAATCCCGGTGATATCCGCCGCCGCGATGCGCAGCGTTTGCGCCTGTTTGTACTGGCGCAGGCTTTCCATCACTAATTCCAGATCATCTTCCGGTACGCGCAGCATTTGCTGACGGAGCCTATCCCGATAATCGGCACTGGTCGCCACCTGATACAACTGCTCCGGGTCAATCAGTTCATCCAGCAACATTGGGTAGCGCGCCAGATGTTCGGCCAGCCAGCCACTGCGGCCACAGAGCCGCACCAGTTGCTGCAGCGCCGGTGGATTTTCAAATAACAGCTCGAGGTACGCAGTGCGGGACACGATTTGTCGCAGCACGCCGAGCACCCGCTCCAGCACTTGTGGCCCGGCTTGCTCCTGCGCCACCACATGCAGCAGCAGCGGCAGCAATTTGGCCAGTAATTCGCGGCCACGCGGCCCAACCTGACGCTTTTGGCTGTCGGTTTTAAATTGCTGAACTTGCTGAATTAACAACTCCGCCGCCGCAACATCTAGCCAATCCAGATGTTCTGCCAGCTCAGCGGCAGTCTGTTCACTGTCCCACAGCAGGCGGCCTAACAATAACTCCTGCGGTTCGGCATTGTCTTCCTGGGCAATCACCTGACGGAACTGCTGATGAATACGCGCCATAGCATCATTGATTTGCTGCTGCAAAGCCGGCCAGTCGGGAGCACCCAGCGCCAGCACCAGCCGCTGCCGGCTCAGCGTATCGGCCGGTAAAGTCTGGGTTTGCTGGTCGTCCAAGCCTTGTAACCAGTGCTCGACACGGCGCAGCAACAGGTAATCGCTACGCAGCATTTGCTCAGCTTCAGCATCCAGCAAACCTTCCTGACGCAGTGCCTGCATCGCGGCAAATATCGATGGCTGCTGAATAGCCGGGATACGGCCGCCACGAATCAGCTGCAACGTCTGAATGATAAATTCAACTTCACGGATACCACCGGCGCCGAGTTTAATATTATCAACGCGGTTACGCCGGCGGTTTTCCTGTTCAATCAGCTGCTTCATCCGGCGCAGTGATTCAATGGCTGAGAAGTCGATATAACGCCGGTAGACAAAAGGCTTCAGCATCGCCTGCAGTTCCGCAGCAAAAGGCGCCACCGGATTTAAGATCCGCGCTTTGAGCATGGCGTAGCGCTCCCAGTCACGGCCCTGCGCCTGATAATAATCTTCAAAGGCGGCAAAACTCAGCACCAGCGGGCCGCTGTCGCCAAAAGGACGCAGCCGCATATCCACCCGATAAACAAAACCGTCCGCTGTGGTTTGATTCAGCAGCAGAATGATTTTTTGCCCGAGTTTGGTATAAAACTGCTGGTTTTCAGTGCTGCGCCGGCCCCCGTGGGTGTCGCCGTTTTCCGGGTAAACAAAAATCAGGTCGATGTCAGAGGATAAATTCAGCTCGCCACCACCGAGTTTGCCCATGCCGAGGATTAACAGCGGCATGACGCGTCCGGCAGCATCAAGCGGCTGGCCCCATTGTGGAGTCAGTTCCTGCCAGGCCCATTGATAGGCCAGATTAATCAGTTGGTCCGCCAGCTGCGACACCCGTTGCAGTGCCTGTGCTATGGACTGACCACGCAACAAATCGTCGGCCAGACACTGACACAAACTGGCGTTACGGTAACGCCGCAGCGCCGCCATTGCCTGCGCTTCGGTATGCGGCTGCGACCAGTCCGGTGCGCTGAAACCGGCCTGCCCACTGAGAAACCCTTCCAACAGCTGTGGCTGAAGTTTCAGACAACGACCGATAAAGGGGCTGGCCGCGAGCAATTGCAGAAGTTGGGCTTCCTGCGCTTTTTCCAGTTCAAAATCAAGCTGAGCACGTTGCAGCGCCAGCGGCGCTTGCAAATCCGCAGGATATTCCGGCAAAACGACAGACGACAGCGATCCCATAATCAATCTCCGGATCAGGCGGTTAAAACGTGACTGTTGAGTGTGGCAGGGTCAAGCAACCAGATACTGTATTGCAGCAACCACAGTTGCAGCGCCTGCGATGCAGGTTGCGGCCCCAGTGCTGCAGCGGACTGAAACAGCACGGCAGCCGCAGGTTCCGCCGCCAGCCGCGTCTGCCACTGCTGCCATTGTGTCGACAGCTGCAGATCGGAGGCAAGCTGCCGGCTTACCAGCAATTGATTGCGTAAGAATTTACTGAGCAGATCTGCGGTTGAGTCAGCCGGCGCAAATTCTTGCCAGCACAGCGGTGTTTGCTGTGCCAGCAAATAACCGCGCTCGGCTTTGGACTGCACGCCCAGCATCAACGGAAAGCGTTGCAGCAGTTGCGTGCACAGTGCGAATATTTCACTGACCGCACCAGCTTGTAATTCCAGCTCCAGTTCACAAATTGGCTCTTCATGACCACCGCCAGCGACAAAGCCCTGATCAAACACCAGTTCGATGCGGGCACCGGCTTGGGTTTGTAGTAACCAGGTCTCACGGACAAAATCGGTGCGGAATAATTCAACCAACTGCTGTTGTAAGGCGGCGACGTCGGTACCTGTTGGCCAGACTTCGGCCGGAAATGCGCTTAGCACCGGCACAACGCCGCCGACCGGCACATTATATTCAGGCCGGATATGCGCAGCGCCATGTTGCTGACCGGCGAGCTTCAGCGTTTGCTCAAACTGGCCTTGTTTCTGCCGGGTGCGCAGGCCGCTGTCATGGCGGCGAAACCAGCGGTCGGCGGTATCAAAATAGGCGTTCAGCAGCGTCTTGCTGCCGGCGGGTTGCACCGCGGCCAGCTGCTGACGGCAATAGTCTGTCAGTACCGCAAAAATGGCAGCAGCATGCTGTGCCGGTAACAACAATTTCAGTTCCACTTCCAGTGACATAACACCTGATACCCTGTGCAGCAGTAATTGTCAGGCACACTAAGCCAGCCCCTTTGATGCTGCAAGTGTTTTTGCTTGTCATCCTCGGCACAACTCCCTATGATCGGGCGCATTCATGCTTGTTGCTGCTTAAGCCCACCGGGATTTGTTATGTCTACTCTGAAATCTGCGATTGCCGCCACCTTGCTGGCCAGTTTTGTTGTCTCAGCCCAACAGGCTGCGGTGGAGCAAACCACCACAGCGGCCAGCACACCCGCAGCCGCACAGCCAGCGGCAGACACCACCACAAAACCTGCGGTTGCAGAAAAACCTGCTTTTATTATTGATAGCTTAAGTACACCGTTACGGTCCGGCCCTGGGACTGAATACCGCACTATTTCCACAGTTCGTGCTGGGGAGTCTGTAACTTTTATTGGCGACAATCCGGCCAACGGCTTTGTCAAAGTCCGGGATAATACCGGTGCTGAAGGCTGGCTCAGCGGCGACTATGTCACTTATAACGCCAGCCCAAAAGCAAACTTGGAAGCGTTAAAACAACAGCTCAGCCAGCAGGAAATGATTGCAGCACAGTTTGAGCAGGAGCGGCAGACGCTGCAGTCCGAAGTCAGCAAAGCTCAGGCTGAGCGTGACGAAGCCGTTAAAGCGGCAGAGCTTGCCAAACAGACTACGGCCCAACTGACTGCCCGTCTGGCTGAGGAAAACCCGGAATTACTGCAGAATAAAATGGTGATTGGCGGCGGTATTTTATTAGGCGGCATTTTATTTGGTCTGATTTTGCCGTTGATCACACCAAAACGCCGGCGCAATGATCGCTGGATGTAAGAAGTCAGCGCTGGTTTAATCAGCAGAAATAATAAAGGGAGCCGCGGCTCCCTTTTTGTCATCTGCACTTTATGCCGTGACATCCGCAGGTGTCACTTGCTGTGCCCGGTAACGCAGCTCCAAAACCGGAATCGTGAAGCCATAACACAGCACCACAATCAGTGGTTGTAACCAGAAACTATGCTCCGGCAGCGCCAGATAAGCCGCAACACAAGCCACAGTCCGCACCATAGTATGTAGATAAGCTACCGGTGCTTTGGCCAATACACCAAACACCAGCCACATCAGCCCGGTCTGCACCGCTAAGGCAAAAGGCAGCGCCTGATAGTTTTCCATAAACAGCGGAATACTGATGGCAAACACCAGAAAACTCATCCCTACTGCAGCCAGAAACACAGTGTCGAACCAATTGCGCTCGGTGTTTTTCTGAAAACTGATGTTTTCACCGGTCAGGCGGGAAATCGCCATCGCCAGGTAAATAATACTACCGGTGCCGATAAAAGTCGCCATCACCTGCTGATAGGGTGTCAGCACAAAAGACAAACCACCAATCAAAGCCCAGATGATTGCACCGGACAACGGCATCGCCAGATAACGTTTGCTACGAAATTCAATCAGTTGCTGGTCTAAAGTTTTGTGGTTTTGCATGGCACACCTCCGTCAGTTGATGAACTGAGTATCCTGAATCCAGCGAATTGCCGGCAGTGTGCTTTGTCATCAAAAGCCATGACATTTGTCATGGCTGATACGGTTTCAGGTTTTGTCGGGCGTTTTGTCATCCAGCGGCAACCCCGAATCCTGTTTCACTTGCTCAATCACTACATAAGTGTGGGTTTGCAGCACGCCGGGTAAATCAACAATGCGCCCCAGCACTGCACGGTACGCTTCCATACTGGATAAACGCAGTTTCAGCAGATAATCAAAACCACCGGCGACCATATGGCATTCAGCCACCTCGGCGATTTGCACCACCGAGTCGCGGAACTGATCAAAAATAGCGCCTGTGGTGCGATCCAGCGTGACCTGAATAAAAGCCGCAGTACCCAGCCCCAGTTTTGAGGCCGATAACTTAGCGCCATAACCGGTGATAAAGCCTTCCTGTTCCAGTTTACGCACCCGGTCAATACAAGGGCTGGGGCTTAAGTTGACGCGTTTGGCCAGCTCGACGTTGGAAATCCGGCCATCCTTTTGCAGAGTGTCTAAAATGGTTCTGTCGATGCGGTCTAACGGCCGGCCTTTGGCATTCATAGCGGTTTCCGTATTTTTTCTGGTTAAAGCATTATAAAACCAAATTATGTAGGGTTTAAATCGAAATTTAGCCACCAAATACGGTAGTGCTTTCACTAAAATGCAGCATTTATTTTAAATCAACCGGGATAAAAATTATGCTATTTCACGGCGACCTCCCCGCTCCAAGCCCATTGCGTCAAACCCTGCGTCAGTTCTATCGTGCCGACGAAGCTCAGGTACTGGAAACTCTGTTACCGCTGGCCGACATCGGCGATCAGGCCCGCTCCCGCGCCTGGGAACGCGCCCGCCAGCTGGTGGTGAATATCCGCCAGGCGCAGATTGGCAAAGGCGGTGTGGATGCGCTGCTGAATGAATTTTCGCTGTCGACCGAAGAAGGTCTGGTGCTGATGTGTCTGGCCGAAGCGCTGCTGCGGGTACCGGATAAACACACCGCCGACCGTTTAATCCGCGACAAATTATCTAACGGTGACTGGAGTTCGCACTTAGGCAACAGCGAATCCTTATTCGTCAACGTCTCGGCCTGGGGTCTGTTACTGACCGGCAAACTGGTCAACTACAGCGACGAGCACAAAAAAGACCAGTTTGGCCTGTTAAAACGCACCTGCGGCCGCCTCGGCGAGCCGGTGATCCGTCAGGCCGTGCGTTACGCCATGCAAATCATGGGCACCCAGTTTGTGATGGGCACCACCATCGACAAAGCGGTAGAACGCGCCACTGAACTGGAAGCCAAAGGCTTCACTTACTCTTACGACATGCTGGGCGAAGGCGCCCGCACGATGGAAGATGCCGACCGCTACTTCCAGAGTTATATGATGGCGATTAATGCCATCGGCACCGCAGCGAAAAAACGCGGCCCGCTGAAAAGCCCAGGCATTTCCGTCAAGTTATCAGCGATTCACCCGAAATACCGTTTCTCGCACCGTGACCGCGTGATGTCTGAACTGGTACCGCGTTTAAAAACCCTGGCGTTAGCCGCCAAAGGTTATGACATCAGCTTCACCGTCGACGCCGAGGAAGCCGACCGCTTAGAACTGTCGATGGACGTCATCGAAGCGGTGTTTGCCGACAAAGATTTAGCCGGCTGGGAAGGTTTTGGCCTGGCGATTCAGGCGTATTCCAAACGCTGCCTGCCTTTAATCGAGTGGCTGCGTGAACTGACAGTCCGGGTTGGCCGCAAGCTGATGGTCCGTCTTGTTAAAGGCGCATACTGGGACAGCGAAGTCAAAATCAGCCAGATTGAAGGCCATAACGACTTCCCGGTATTCAGCCGCAAACCATCCACAGACGTGTCCTATCAGGCCTGTGCGCGCAAACTGCTGGACTACCGCGACAGCATTTACCCGATGTTCGCCACCCACAATGCCTACACCGCGGCCACTATTCTGGAAATGGCTCCGGATCGTACCGGTTATGAATTCCAGCGGCTGCACGGCATGGGCGATGCGCTCTATGACCAAATCGTCGCTGAAGACAAAGTACCATGCCGAATTTATGCACCGGTCGGTGAGCACTCAGACCTGCTGGCTTATTTAGTGCGTCGTCTGCTGGAAAACGGCGCCAACAGCTCATTTGTCAACAATATCGTCGACGAAAGCATTCCGGTAGAAAGCCTGCTGACCGATCCGGTCGAGCTGGTGCGCAGCTGGAAACACAAACGCAATACACAAATCCCGCTGTCAGTGAATTTGTATGGCGATGAGCGCAAAAACTCCAAAGGCATTGATTTAACTGAAGTGGATGCCATTACGCCACTGCGCAACAATATGCAGCAATGGCTGAGCGTCGCAACTCAGGCGGCACCGGTGGAAGACGCCAAAGCGGTGCGTAACCCGGCGAATCATGCCCAGGTGATTGGCTATGTCGAACACCACAGCCCGGAACAGATGAAAGCAGCGATTGACCGTGCCGAGGCTGCGTTCCCAGCCTGGAGCAGCACGCCGGTGGCCGAACGCGCGCGTTTGCTGAACGTCTTAGGCGACGCCCTGGAAGCGCATCGTGACGAACTGATGGCGATTTGTGTTAAAGAAGCCGGTAAAACCGTGCCGGACAGCGTGGCGGAAATTCGTGAAGCCGTGGACTTCTGCCGTTATTACGCTGCCCGCGCCGAAGCCATGTTCACCGGCACCCCAGTGCAAAGCCGTGGGGTGGTGCTGTGTATCAGCCCTTGGAACTTCCCACTGGCAATCTTCTTAGGTCAGGTCACAGCTGCTGTTGCCGCTGGTAACACTGTGATTGCCAAGCCGGCCGAACAAACCTCATTAATCGCCATTCGGGCAATTGAACTGTGGCGCGCCGCCGGCCTGCCGGCTGGCGTAGTGGAACTTACCATCGCACCGGGCCGTATTATTGGTGAGCATGTGGTACCAGACTTACGCATTCAGGCGGTGATGTTCACCGGTTCAACGGAAACCGGCAGCTGGATCGCGCGTAAACTGGCCGAACGGGGCGGCGAGCCGGTGCCGTTAATCGCCGAAACCGGTGGCCAGAACTGTATGATCGTCGACTCCACCGCGCTGCCAGAACAAGTGGTCGATGATGTGGTCTCTTCCGGCTTCCAGAGCGCCGGTCAGCGCTGTTCCGCGCTGCGTGTGCTGTTCCTGCAGGAAGATGTGGCCGACAAGATCATTCACATGATCAAAGGCGCAATGAAAGAATTACACGTCGGCGACCCGTCATTGTTATCCACTGATGTCGGCCCGGTGATTGACCAGAAAGCACTGACGGGCCTCACCGCGCACGTGAAGTATCTGGAAGGCAAAGCCAAACTGCATTACGAGTGCCCAATTCCGGCTGGCGAAGGTCATTTCTTCTTCGCACCGCGACTGTATGAAATCGCTAATCTGGCGGTGTTGCAACGCGAAGTTTTTGGTCCTGTTGTGCATATCATCCGCTTTAAAGCAGAGCAGCTGAACGATGTGATTGCACAGATCAACGCAACAGGCTACGGCCTGACCATGGGCGTGCATAGCCGTATCGCCGAAGTGACGGCGCAGGTGGCGCGCGAAGTCAAAGCCGGTAACATCTACGTCAACCGCAATATGATTGGTGCTGTCGTTGGCGTGCAACCATTCGGTGGCCGTGGTTTGTCCGGTACAGGTCCAAAAGCCGGTGGTCCGTTCTACTTAACACGTCTGATCAAAGACAATCTGCAGGTCACTGAAGCACCATTGTCTGAAGACAAAAAAGCCAGCCTGCTCGCCGCATCTGGCCATGACAATGCATTGCAGCAAAGCCTGCAGCTGGCAGCCAAAGCGCAGGTCGACTGGCAGAAAAAAGACATCACGGCGCGCAGCTCTGTGATGCGTCAGTTCCTCGCCCAGCTGGCATCTAATGCCGTGGTGGTGAAACAGGAAGGCGATCTGGCGCAAGTGCTGGCCAGTGCGCGTGGCCTGATTGGCCATATCGAAAAAGAACTGGCGGCCCCTATTCAGCTGCCAGGACCTACCGGTGAATCGAATCAACTGCACCTGGAAGCCCGTGGTGTCGTGGCCTGTATTCGCGACGAATCGGCCTGCTTTAAATACTGGATCTTGTCGGTTCTGACCGCTCTGGCAGCGGGTAACGCTGTGGTTGCGGTAGTGGAAGACAAAGACTTTGCCGAAGCGGAAGCTGTGCGCAAAGTGCTGCTGAACGCCAATCTGCAGCCAGCGCTGTTTGTTGTGGCGAAGCTGACGCAACTGAAAGCCCTGATCAGTAACCCGCTGATCGCGGCCGCAGTGATTGAAGCCGGCAGTGCGGTCAAAGCGCTGACCGGCGAACTGATTGCCGCCCGCGATGGCGCGATTTCACCACTGGTGACTACACCTGCGGATGAGCGCCTGTTACACCGTCTGGTCACGGAAAAAACTGTGACTATCAACACCACAGCAGCCGGCGGCAACGCTTCGCTGATGACGATGAGCGACAACGCGGTTTAATCTCAGTCCACGTCCATCAAGGCCCGCCAGCTGTGCGGGCCTTTTTTTATTTGTATCACTGATGGGAAGCATCAAGGTACAACGCCCAACTACCGGACTTTGCAATTTGGTACAGTTTTGCTTAATGTGCAGTGACATGCTTCGCGGATAACTCAAATGGCAAAACAGCTGGTACCAATAGATGATCTGCAACTGGGCAGCTATGTCACAGGCGTTGCCAGTCAAACCGGCGATGTCGTGATCAAACATGCCGGCTGGGTTCGTAGCGAACTGTTAATAGAAACGTTAAAACAAAAAGGTGTTTCGGCGGTATTTATCGACCCGGAGCAGCAACTGCCGCCACCAAAAGAACTGCCGGCCGCGCCAGCGGAGAGCGCCACACCGGTTGTAAAGCCCAGAACCGACTTCATGCAGGAATGTGCCCGCACTGAACTGGCTTTGCAAAGTACCCGTCAGCAAACCGCTGTCACTTTTGAGAAAATGGCTCACGCCGATAGTGTCGACCTGACCCAACCCAGCCAAAATTGCGACAAACTGCTGGAAAGCAGCAGCCGCAATCCGCAAGCTTTGCTCTATCTGCAACAGGTGCTGCAAGAAGACGATGCGCTGCTGCGCCATGCAATACGTTGTGCTTGTCTGATGGCGGCGTTCTGCCAGACCTTACAACTGCCGGAAACCACAGCGCAGCAATACACGCTGGCGGCGTTACTGCATGACGCCGGCAAAGCGCAGCTGAAGCAGCTATTTCCACAGGAGCAGACCACAGATCTGGCCGCTCTGCCTTATAGTCTGGCGCTGCTGGAACAGTCTGCCTGCTCAGCGGAAGTGCTGGATACGGTAGCAGGCCATCTGGCGCCTTTGGCTGAGCAATCTGCCGGTGCGCAGCTGCTGGCCATCGTCAATCGGTACGCCAACTTACAAGAGCTGGTGGAACAAAATAAACTCAGTGGCCAGCAACTCAGCGCTCAGCTGCTGAAATCAGCCGGACAAAGCTTAGATGCGAAGCTTACTCAGCAGTTTTTATTGGGGATTGGTTTGTATCCACCAGGTTCTGCCGTGCGGCTGAGATCCGGCAAGCTGGCGCTGGTACTGGAAAATCATCCGAAGTATGCCGACAAACCCAAAGTGAAATTGTTTTATCACAGTGTGCACCGGCATCATCTGCCGGCAAAGGTATTAGATTTGGCCAAACTACCGGAGGAGCAAATTGTCGGCGCCGCAGATCTGAGCGAATTTGCCCTCGACCTGCGACAGTATTTTTAATGATATTCAAGGCTGTGTTTTCAGCCGGTACGACCATTCAGACAAGGCTTCCATACTGAACATCTGCCGGCCGGTTTGCATCAATACATAGTTCGGCGTGATTTCTTTTAATTGAATATCCGCCGTGATCCACTGGCCTTCCTGTAAATCTTTACCATTGACTTTCACCCAGCGCTGCTTGGGTTCAGTTGCATACACATGCGCTTCAAACCGTAGCGGCGCTATCTGACGTTGCAATGTGTCATCCAGTGTGCGGATATCGCGGGCCGGCGCGGCATGTTCTGTCACTTTGGCTGGGCGGGTCGTACCTTTGGCGGCCTCCAGCGCATATTGGAATTTGTCTTTTAATTCCTGAGGAACCTCATCTGCACTGAGTTCAGCTTGTTGTGCCGGTAGATCTGCTACCGGCGCGTCCGGGTCTGCTTCCTGCATCGGCGTGGCTTCATCAAACTGTTCCAGCACTGCGACTTGCTCGTCCAGGCTCTGCCCCTGGGATTCTCCGCGCTCGGCGGAAATCACCAGCTGTTCCTCCTGCTCTTCTGCAGTTGGCACTGCGGTTAAATCACTGAGGATGAGGCCAGGGTTTGCCGGCGGTAAAGCCGGTGCACTGACCACTGCGATGGGCGCAGGCGCCACAGCAGGCGCGGGTTCAACAGCAGGTTGCTGCGTCAGCCAAAACGCCAGCGCAAAGCCCAGTCCCAGACCACACAGCACCAACAAAACGATAGCCAGATACTGCCAGCCGCGCCCCGGCATTGCTTGCGGTGCGGCGGTGTCAGCGGCAGTCTGATTCTGCTGTTTTAGTGCATCCATTAATAACGACATAAAAAACCCGGACTCCGGTTAAACTGAGGTTTGTAACCATAACAAGGACAGACTGACGCCAAGCGCCAGACACAACACAAACAACAATGGCCAAAGCCAGACCGGCAACGTCGCTTTGGCGGCAGCCGGCTTAATCGCCAGAATTTCCGCCGCTGCCAGTTCAATTAACCGGCCATCGACCTGGGCTTTTTGCTGGCTGTAGCCGCCTAACAAAGCGCGGTCGCACAGCAAATTTAACAGACGTGGAATACCACCGGAAAATTCAAATAATTTTTTCAGCGCCGCTTCGGTAAATACCGGTCTGCTGCAACCGGCCACCTGCAGCCGGTGTTCGACATAATACTTCACTTCAGGCAAGGTCAGCGGCATTAAGTGATACCGCGCCGTGATCCGCTGGGCTAACTGACGTAAATCCTGCCGTTGCAATAACTGCTGCAGCTCCGGCTGACCAATTAAAATCACCTGCAGCAATTTCTTGGTATTGGTCTCCAGGTTGGTCAGCAACCGCAACTGCTCCAGCACTGCCGGCTGCAGATGCTGCGCTTCGTCGATGATCAGAATGGTATTGATGCCGGCCTGATGGTTTTTTTGCAGTTTGCCGGTGATTTTATCGGTCAGCAGTTTCAGGCTGGCATCGGTTTTTTTGTAGCGGATTTTCAGCTCATCACAAATCGCCGCCAGCAGTTCCAGTTCAGATAATGTCGGATTGAGGATAAAAGCCACTTGCGTATTGGCCGGTAACTCGGCCAGCAAACACCGCGATACCGTGGTTTTACCGGTCCCCACTTCACCGGTCAGCAATACAAAGCCCCCTGCATCGCCCAGCCCATAACGTAAATGCGCCAGCGCCTCAGTGTGGCGATTGCCCAGATACATAAATTCAGGGTTGGGCGCGATGGAAAACGGCTGGCTGTTCAGGCCAAAAAATGCGGTGTACATGGCTTCCTGCTCAGACCTGGAGCGCAATTGTTGCTGGAGCGTTATAATGGCAAAAAATCACCTGTCAGGAAAGCGTGTGAAGATTTATCTTGTCGGCGGCGCCGTGCGTGATGCTTTGTTGGGACTGCCATGCCAGGACCAGGATTTTATGGTGGTCGGCACCACACCGGAGCAAATGCTGGCCGAAGGTTATCAGGCGGTCGGCAAAGATTTCCCGGTATTTATCCACCCCAAAACCAAACAGGAATATGCCCTGGCGCGTACCGAACGCAAACAAGGCCAGGGTTATAACGGCTTTGCCTGTTATTACGCGCCGGACGTGTCCTTAGAAGAGGACCTGTTACGCCGTGACCTGACTATCAATGCCATGGCGCAGGACCCGCAAACAGGTGTCATCACCGACCCTTATGGTGGCCAGCAGGATTTGGCAGATAAAAAGCTGCGCCATGTGTCTGCTGCTTTTGTTGAAGACCCGTTGCGGGTATTAAGGGTGGCACGGTTTTATGCACGGTTTGCCGACCGCGGTTTTACTGTCGCCGCAGAGACCTTAGCCTTGATGCAGCAGCTCAGTCGCAGCGGCGAATTACAGCACCTGACCGCAGAGCGTGTCTGGCAGGAAACCGCCCGCGCTTTGCTGGAAACTACACCTGCGGCTTATTTTGAATTATTACAACAAGTTGGCGCACTTGAAGTGCTGATGCCGGAGTTGTCGGTATTATGGGGCGTACCGAATCCGCCACGATGGCATCCGGAAATTGATACCGGCGTGCATTGCATGCTGGTGCTACAGCAAGCCGCTTTGCTATCGCAACGCCTGGACGTGCGCTTCGCCGCGTTGTGTCACGATGTTGGCAAAGGCCTGACTGCGCCGGAACTTTGGCCTTCGCATCATGGCCACGAACACAGCGGATTGCCGCTCATCGAAGCCATGTGTCAGCGTTTGCGTATTCCAAACGATTGCCGTGATTTGGCTTTGCTTGCCTGTGAATATCATCAGCTGATACACAAAGCACTGGAACTGCGGGCTGTCACTGTACTGAAACTGTTTGATGGCATCGATCTGTGGCGCAAACCAGAACGGCTGGAATTGCTGCTGACTTGCTGTATCGCTGATTTACGCGGCCGTACCGGTTTTGAGCAGGCGGAGTATCCGCAGGCAGAATATTTGCGCAGCCTAGCCACAGCTGCGCGGGCTGTCGATATTAAAGCGCTGGTCGCTGCCGGCCACAAAGGCGAAGCAATGAAACAGGCTGTCGCGGCAGCGCGGCTGGATGCTGTACAACAACAAATTTCTTCTTTCAGGAAAATAACCAATGAACAGGCGTAAATTTTTGCTGGCAGGTACAGCAGTGACCGCTGCCAGTGTGGCCGGACTTTATCTGGCCGGCAGCCGCTTTGTGGCGGATTTAACGGCACTACAAAATGAACTGAAGCAAATGTCCGGTAAGCCCCTGCACAGCAGCGGCAGCTGGAATGTCAGTCAGATTTTTCAGCATCTGGCGCAGAGTGTACGCGGTTCTTATCAAGGCTATCCGCAACAGCGCAGCTGGTGGTTTGTGCACAGCATCGGGCCTTTAGCGCTGCAAGGCTTTAAAGCCGCCGGTGCCATGCGTCATCCGCTCGATGAAGCGATCCCAGGTATGGCCGAACTGGATGCCGGTTTAGATCCACAAGTTGCGCTCGCAGGCTTATTACAGGCATTGGATGAATTTGCTGCGGCAACAACCTTAGCGCCGCATTTTGCTTATGGCACGCTGAGTCATGCTGATTTTCAGGCGGCGCATCAGCTGCATATCCGTCAGCATCTGACACAAATCTCAGTGGTTTAAGCCTGCTCCAATAGCAGAAATACCGGGATTACTCACAGAGATTGTGGAGGGCTACACCGGAAAAACAAAGGGCAGCCATCGCTGCCCTTTTTGCTTCATTACACAGATTAAACTGCTTCGAGTTCCGCCTGCCGGATCAGGTCTTTCTGGTGGTCTTTCGCCAGCAATACATAAATCGACGGCAGTACAAACAAGGTAAAGATAGTGCCGATCGTCATACCAAACACCAGAACGATACCAATCGAATTGCGCGCTTCGGCACCTGCACCTTCCGCGAAAATCAGCGGCGTATGGCCGGCAATAGTGGCGATACTGGTCATCAATACCGGACGTAAGCGCAGTACAGAGGCTTCGCGAATAGCATCGATTTTGGCGCGGCCCTCTTCCTGCAGTTTATTGGCAAATTCCACCACCAGAATACCGTTACGGGCGATCAGGCCTACTAACGTCACCAAACCCACCTGCGAATAGATATTCAGCGTACTGCTAATCGCGTCTGTCCAATGTGGAATAGGGGCATACATTTTCCAGAAGGTGAAAATCAACGCACCAAACATCGCCAGCGGCACAGAGCCCGCCAAAATCACTATAGGGTCGCGGAAGCTGTTGTACTGCGCTGCCAGCACCAGGAAAATCATCGTCAGTGCCGTCAGGAATGCCGGCAGGAACGTATTGCCTTCACGCTTCAGCTGCCGCGATTCGCCGGTGTAATCGATGGTATAAGTTGCTGGTAAAATCTTACGCGCTTCGGTTTCCATATACTTCAGCATTTCGTCCAGCGAGCCCGCGCCGACACCGGAGATTTTCACTGCGTTCAACTGCTGCATCCGGTTAATCGAGCGCGGCACTGTGGAATGCGTCAGTGTGGCTATCTGGTCGAGCCGGATCATGCTGTTGTCCGGCCCCGTGATATACAGCTTGGTCAGATCGTCCGGCGTTAACCGTTCAATCCGCTTCACTTGTGGGATCACTTTGTAGCTCAGGCCATCTTTGTTAAAGCGGTTGACCCAGCCACCGCCCAGCAGAATGCCTAAATCCTGCGTCACAGTGCGCATATCCAGCCCCAAATCGGCAACCTTTTCGCGGTCGATATTGAGCTGATATTCTGGCTGATCAATTTTCATATCCAGCATCGGCGGGAAGAAGAACTTACCGCTCGCCGTAAACGTCTGCTGCAATTTTAAGGCGTAGTCATAAATTTCCTGACTGTCGGCAGTAGACGCAATCACAAACTCAATCGGGAACTGTCCACCGCCGGGTAATGAAGGCGGTGTGATCGGCAGGATCCGGACCCCGGCAATTTCGCCAAGTTTCTGCTGCACATCCGGCAGAATTTCTGTCGTGGTGCGCTCACGTTCAGACCATGGTTTGGTCACCATGCCACTGAAGCCACCGGTCGGGAAGGTGATCTGGAAGGTAAAGTCAGTTTCAGGCACGCTCATAAAAACTTCATTGACCTGCTTGCCGTAAAAGGATGCCTGATCAATAGTCGAGTTCGCCGGTGTGTCGACAATACCAAAGATAACGCCCTGATCTTCTGTAGGCGCCAGCTCTTTGCTCGACATGATGTACAGCGGCACCACACTAAGCGAGATAAAAATCCAGAACAGGTAAACGCCGATGCGGTTTTCCAAAGTAGCATTGAGCTTACGGCTGTAAAACGCCGAAAAGCGGTCAAAAATCTTCGATAATGGCGCTTTAATTTCGCGGTGTGGCGACAACATCCGCGATGCCATCATCGGTGATAAAGTCACAGCGACGATAGCCGAGATAGTCACAGCGCCAGCCAGCGTAATGGCAAACTCGCGGAATAAAGTCCCGGTTAACCCCCCCTGCAGACCGATGGGGATATACACCGACATCAGCGTGACCGTCATCGCCAGGATGGGACCTGCGAGTTCACGTGCTGCCACCAGCGATGCATGAAACGGTTTTAAACCTTCCTGAATATGCCGCTCGATGTTTTCAACCATGACAATCGCGTCATCAACGACCAGACCGACCGACAATACAATCGACAACAAGGTCAGCAGGTTCAGTGAGAAACCGCAAAGCTGCATGATAAACACGGCACCGATTAACGATAACGGGATCGCAACCAGCGGGATCAGCACGGAACGGCTGAAACCGAGGAACAGGAAAATTACAATAATGATGATAATCAGCGTTTCAGCCAGGGTTTTAATCACATCCTGAATGGCGGCATCGATATATTTGGTGGCATCGTAAGAGACTTCACCTGATAAACCTGCCGGTAAATCCGCTTTGATTTTCTCCATCTCAGCCGTGACATTGCGAATAACTTCCAGGCTGTTGGCATTCGGCGCGACAAACACGCCCATAAATACTGCAGTCTGACCGGAGTAATTCACTTCGACACTGTAATCATCAGCCCCAAGCACGATGTCAGCGACATCAGCCAGGCGGATCACGCCGTCGGCATTTTGTCGCACCACAATACGACGGAAATCCTCAACGTTTGTCAGGCCAGCGTTCGCATTCAAATTGACCTGGGTATAACTGCCTTTGGTCTGACCGATAGCCGCCTGCACGTTTTGCGCTTGCAGCGCCGCGCGGATTTCAGCCGGCGTTACGCCGACCGCAGCCATTTTTTCGGTCTTCAGCCAAATCCGCATTGCGAAAGTGCGGCCACCGAGAATTTCTGCTTTTTGCACACCGTTGATAGCGATTAGACGCGGTTGTACTGAACGGGTCAAAAACTCGGTGATTTGGTTCTGTTCCAGGATGTCAGAGCTGAAGCTTAAGTACGCCTGAGCGAACTGGCTGTCGGCAGCTTCAATCGCCAACGAAGGCACTTCCGCTTCCGGTGGCAATTCACCGCGCACCTGATTCACTTTGGCACTGATTTCTGTCATTGCCTTTAACGGGTCATAGTTCAGCAACAGGTGCGCCGTTATAGTCGAAACGCCCATGCTGCTTTGTGATTCGATGTAATCAATGCCGCCAGCTGACGCGATAGCACGCTCAATCGGCGAAGTGATAAAACCGCGGATCACATCAGAATTTGCACCGATATACACTGTGGTGATTTTGATCACCGCAATATCGCTGCGTGGGTACTGCCGCACAGATAGGCTGCTGAGCGACTGGATACCAGCCAACAGGATCAGCAGACTGACAACTATTGCCAGTACCGGTTTCTTAATAAAAATATCGGTATATTTCATACAAACCTGCCTGTGGCGCCTTAACTGTCAGTTGGCGTTGGATTAGCTTTGAATTCCGGTGTTGGTTTAGTGCCAATCACCACAGCCTGGTTGTTAAACAATTTAAAAGCGCCAGCACTGACAACTTTTTCACCGGCCTTTAAGCCTTTGGCCACTTCAATAAAGTCACCGAGCGCCTTGCCGGTCTGGATAAATTGCTGACGGGCAACTAACTTTCCGTCTTTTTCATCGACGACAAACAGCGTATCACCGTAAGGCGCATAAATGATGGATGCGGCTGGGACTGCTAACACTGTGTGCGGGTCACTAAGGGTCACTGTGGTGGTTACCGCCATGCCTGGCACCAGCGATTTGCTGGCATTGTCCAGCGACGACTGCACTGTGACGTTGCGGGTTTCCGGATGAATTTCAGTACCGATCGCCGTCACAACCCCTGTCACAACTTGATTAGTGCGGCCGCCGGTGGCGACTTCGACCGGCAGCCCGGTGTTCATCTGACTCAGCCAGTCCTGCGGAACCGGGAAATTCACCCGCACTCGGTTGGTTGCCTGCAGCGATACAATGGCAGTGCCGACCTGCAAATCTGTGCCCAGGTCGACCTGACGGATACCCACGCGGCCATCAAATGGAGCTCGGATCAGTTTTTTCTGTAAGGTGGCGTTTAAATCATCGACATCACCCTGTGCCGATTCGACTTGTTGCAGGGCGGTATCCAGTTCACTCTGACTGGCGAGTTTGTTGGTTTTCAGCTCTTTGATGCGCTGATAGCTGGTTTTGGCCAGTTTTAAGCGGGCTTGCGCCGCATTTAACTGCGCCGCTTCATTAATCGATTCCTGCTCAATCAGCACATCGCCGGCTTTGACTTCAGCACCGGACTGAAAGGTAATTCTTTTCACTTTGCCAGGCACTTGTGCAGAAATCATGATGCCTTCATCTGCTTCGACAGTACCGATAGCTGTATAGGTATTGGGCCATTGTTGCTCAGCAGCAACAAAGACAGAGACTGTTTCCGGTGGTTGTATCTGGCCACCACCTTCGGCCATCACACTAAACTGGTCCATTTTGACGGCAACGACGGTACCGACCAGCACAGCGGTGATCACAAGAGACATCAACACAGGTTTCAGGATTTTCATATTAAGAGCCAAGGTTGCGTTATAAGGGGGGTGTGTCAGGTGATTTCAGGACTCATTGGGAAACCACCGAAAAACACCTGTATAAAATAACACGGTTTATCGCAGTCCACGACAGAGAAACGCACAAAAAGCCGCCACATAAATGTAAATAGCTGTTAATGGCGTCTCAAATTCAGCAACAGGAAACGTGCCGGGCTTTAGCCCGCATTAAAACTCGAAAGGCACAATCCACAGTTTTTGCGGCACCCGGTAGGCTTGCCATAAGGCAGCATAAGACTGTTGTGTGAGCGGATGTAACGTGTCAGGCGCTAATTCAGCCAGCGGTTGCAGCACAAAAGCGTTTTGCAGGATCTCAGCGCGCGGTAATTCAACAGGTTCAGTACTTATCAACTGGTCATAAGTCAACAGATCCAGATCCAGACTGCGGCCACAATACTTCACTCCATCACGCACCCGGCCATAATTGTCCTCAATTTGCTTACACACACTGACAACTGCGGCGACATCCAGGCAGGTGTCTGCACCAACGACCAGGTTGTAAAAAGCGTCTCCGACAAAACCGACGGCTTCGCTTTCATAGACAGAGGACAATAACAGAGGCCCAAAAGCTTGCGCTAACTCAGCGACTGCACCGCGAATATTAGTTTCGCGCTGGATGTTACTGCCAACACTGATGTAAATTCTGGCCATCACTGACGGCTCCGGGTAATGCGGACACCAACAGTCTGGGCCGCAGGCACTGCGCCGGGTTTGTCTACCTGAACCTGCACCCGACTGGTGGCAAATTCCTGCAACAACATTGCGGCGATCCGTTCAGCCAATGTTTCAATCAACTCGACCGGTTCAGCCTGTACCAGAGCTGTAACGCGTTGACAAACCACTGCATAATCCAGCGTCAGACGTAAATCGTCGTCGCTGGCCGCGGCACGAATGTCTGTGGTCAGTTCCAAATCGAAAAACAGCCGCTGTTGAATCGTTTTTTCCCATTCGTAAACGCCGATCACAGCATCAATCGCCAGTTGTTTGACAAAAACGATATCCATCAGATTATTCCGCTGTTATAAAGAAACTGGAGATTCATGGGCTGGTCGGATAGGCAAAGATATGAAAAGTCTATAATCTGAGCGCCTCGCCTCCGGCCCCGCCGGTAAAGGCGGATTTTAACGCAAAATCAATAACTGAGGAACTTCATTAATGACCCCGCTGATTGGCGGGATGATGCTGTTAGCCTATCTCTGTGGCTCAGTGTCATCTGCGGTGATTGTTAGCAAATTATTTCGCCTGCCCGATCCGCGCCTGCACGGTTCTGGCAATCCCGGAGCAACCAACGTCCTGCGCCTTGGCGGCACCCTGCCCGCTGTGCTGGTGCTGCTGTTCGACGTGCTAAAAGGCACTATCCCGGTCTGGGGTTCTTATTTCCTGAAAATAGAAGCTTTTTATCTGGGCATGATTGCGATTTGTGCTTGTCTCGGTCACATCTATCCGTTGTTTTTTGGTTTTAAAGGCGGTAAAGCCGTTGCAACAGCTTTTGGCACTATGATGCCGATTGGACTCGATTTAGCGGGTTTATTGATCGCCACCTGGATCATTTTGATTGGGGCAACTGGGTACTCTTCGTTTGCCGCCATTGTCACCGTGAGCCTGGCGCCTATTTTCACCTGGTTTATCAAGCCTTTGTATACTATCCCAGTATTAATGCTCAGTATTCTGATTGTGTTCCGCCACCGGCAAAACTTATTGCGGTTGTGGCACGGCACTGAATCCAAGGTCTGGGACAAAACCAAGCGGCCAAAAGAATAGAAAAACGCCTGAATTTTCAGGCGTTTTTTTGGTGAATTTGTCAGACCGGCGGCAGCTGTTGCATCGGCCAGCGTGGTGTCACGCCAATCGACAGATCCTGCGCTTGGCCTGCTCTTAGTCGCTGCCAGCCGGCATAAGCAATCATGGCACCATTATCGGTGCAGAATTCTTTGCCCGGATAAAACACTTCACCTTTCATCGATTGCATCAGGTCCGCCAGTTGCAGCCGTAGCGACTGATTCGCACTGACGCCACCGGCCACAACTAACCGTTTCAGGCCAGTTTCTTTTAATGCACGGCGACATTTTAACACCAGCGTATCGACTACGGCCTGCTGAAATGATGCAGCGATATCGGCCTGTACCTGCGGCGTTTTTCCCTCAGCAGCAATGACATTGGCTGCTGCAGTTTTTAACCCGCTAAAGCTGAAATCAAGGCCGGGCCTGTCAGTCATTGGCCGTGGAAACGGATATTTTTTGGCATCGCCCAAAGTTGCCAGTTTGGCAAGCAATGGCCCGCCGGGATAATCCAGCCCCATCAGTTTGGCGGTTTTATCAAAGGCTTCACCGGCCGCATCATCAATAGACTCACCGAGTAACTGATATCGGCCAATCCCATCGACCCGCACCAGCTGTGTGTGCCCCCCTGAAACCAATAAGGCCAGAAACGGAAACTGTGGTGCATTGGCTTCCAGCATCGGTGCCAGCAAATGGCCTTCCATGTGATGCACAGCCAAAGCCGGCTTACCCCAGGCAAAGGCCAGACTACGGCCAATCGCAGCACCGACGAGCAATGCACCGGCGAGACCAGGGCCCGCAGTATATGCGACGCCATCGATAGAGCTGGCGCCACAACCAGCCTCAGCCAAAGCTTGTTTGACTAACGGCAGGGTTTTTCTGATATGATCGCGGCTCGCCAGTTCAGGGACTACACCGCCGTAGTCCGCGTGTATTGGGATCTGGCTGTAAACAATGTGGCTCATCAGGCCTTTTTCCGTATCAAAGATCGCAATTCCGGTCTCATCACAGGATGTTTCGATACCTAAAACCCGCATGAATATCCTCTGGCAACAGGCCCAAAGCCGCGGATTGTAACGGTTTTAGCCATTCAGCACCAGTCACCCACCAAATCGCTTTACTTTATCGTCGCTCTTTGAGTAAAATGCCGCACCATTTTTAAACGTATTGGTTAGCCGCTGACCGGGTCGCGGTGTCCTATCAACCGAGGTGAGATTTTAATGCCTGTAGTGAAAGTGAAAGAGAACGAACCGTTTGACGTAGCATTACGTCGTTTCAAACGCTCTTGCGAAAAAGCCGGTGTTCTGGCTGACGTTCGCGCTAAAGAGTTCTTTGAGAAGCCAACTTGGGTTCGTAAGCGTAAAAAAGCTGCTGCTGTGAAACGTCACATGAAGAAGCTGTCACGCGAAAACGCTCGTCGCATCAAGCTTTACTAAGACCTGTTACCGCTGACTATGGCTCTGCTCGAGCAACTTCAGGAAGCGCAGAAAGACGCCATGCGGGCCAAAGACAAAGTACGTCTTGGCACTATCCGCATGGCACTGGCTGAGATCAAACAACGCCAGATTGACGCGCAAATCCAACCCGACGATCCGAACGTTCTGGCTGTATTAACCAAGATGGTCAAGCAGCGTAAAGAATCGACGTCGCAATATCTCGCTGCCGGCAGACAAGATTTAGCCGACACTGAGTTGGCTGAAATCGCCGTGATCGAGCAGTTTCTGCCACAAGCCCTGACAGCTGCCGAGCTGGATGACCTGTTAACGCAGGCCATCAATGCAACAGGCGCAGCTGGCATGCAGGACATGGCAAAAGTGATGGCGTGGTTGAAACCACAAGCGCAAGGCCGTACCGACATGGGTGCGCTGAGCGGCTTAGTCAAATCCCGATTAAGCTAAATCGCGAAACAACCAGGTCTGTCACCATATTCAGCTGCAAACTGCAACACCGTGCCCTCGCGCACGGTTTGTCTTTTTCTGGCATAAGCACTTGAGCAGGAAGGAAAAAGGTGGCAGGACAAATCCCAAGACCCTTTATTGACGACCTGTTGGCCCGTACCGACATCGTCGAGCTGATTGATCAGCGCGTTCCGCTGAAAAAAGCCGGTAAAAACTACGCGGCCTGCTGCCCATTCCACAGCGAAAAATCCCCTTCTTTTACCGTCAGCGCTGACAAACAGTTTTATCATTGTTTCGGCTGCGGCGCGCACGGCAATGCCATCAGTTTTATGATGGCGTTTGAACAACTTGAATTTGTCGAGGCTATTGAAGAACTGGCCAAAATGCATCATCTGGAAGTACCGCGTGAGGGTGGTCAAAAAGCCTACCAGCAAGGCAGTGCTGATGATTACAGCCAGATGGAAAAAGCGGCAAAAATTTATCAGGCGCAACTGCAAAATAGTGAAAGTGCCCTCGCCTACGTTGCCAAACGCGGATTATCGGCCGACACCATTCAGAAATACGGCATCGGTTATGCCCCGGATAGCTGGGATTTACTGCTCAAACAACTGGCTACGACGCGCGCTGGTCGTGATCAGCTGTTTGAGCTGAAACTGACCAACCGTAATGATAACGGCCGGGAATACGACTTTTTCCGCGACCGCCTGATGTTTCCTATCCGCGATAAACGTGGCCGGGTTATCGGTTTTGGTGGCAGGGTCTTGGGCGACGGCACGCCTAAGTATTTGAATTCACCGGAAACCCGCCTATTCCACAAAGGCCGCGAACTGTATGGTCTTTATGAAGCACGCCAGCAGCAGGAACGTTTATCGATGTTGCTGGTCGTAGAAGGCTATATGGATGTAGTTGCATTATCGCAGTTCGGCATCGAGTTTGCGGTCGCCTGCCTCGGCACAGCCACGACCGGCGATCATATGCAAACGATGTTTCGCTATACGCCGACTGTAGTGTGCTGTTATGACGGAGACCGTGCCGGTCGTGACGCCGCTTGGCGTGCACTGCAAAGCGCGTTACCTCATCTGAAAGATGGTGTTGAACTGAAATTTGTGTTTTTACCGGATGGCGAAGACCCGGATACGCTGGTACGTAAAGAAGGCAAAGACGCCTTTGTCAGTCGCCTGCAGCAAGCACAATCATTGAGTAATTATCTGTTTGAACACTTGTTAGCCGAAATGGACGTCAACAGCGATGCCGGCAAATCCGCCTTGTGGAACAGGGCTAACGAACTCATACAGCAGGTGCCCAGCGAGTTTTATCGCGATACCTTGCAGGAGCGCCTGGCAAATTTAGTTGGCAGACCACGCAGCTCGCCGACACAAGTAAAAACAGCAAAAACCAATCCGGCGGTGACGACGGCGACTAAAATCACACCAATGCGCAGGGCTATCGCTTTGCTGCTGCAGCATCCGGCTTTGGCTGCCGTGATGCCGCAAGCGCCGGAGTTGGCGCAGGCCAATTTGCCGGGCATTGAAATTTTGCTGGCGCTGCAGCACAAGTTACTGGAACAGCCAGACTTGACTACAGCACAGTTGCTGGAACACTGGCGCGGCGCCGTCGAGTACAACATTCTGAGCAAACTGGCGTTATGGGAACATCAGGTAGCGGATGAACAATTAACTGCGGATTTTCTGGATACCTTCAGAGCTATTGAAGACCAGTATCTGCAGCAACGGCTGGAAGCCTTACAACGCAAAGACCAGCTGAGCAAACTCAGTCTGGCCGAACGTCAGGAATATGCCATGTTGCTAAAGGCATTTAAGACGAAATAACCGTGAAGCAGTGGGGCCTTTGCTGGCTAGAAAAGCCGCGCTTTGTTATAATCCCGCATTCGCATTTTTGAAAACTAACTATATCGGGTGGAAGAGCAGCCTCTATGGAGCAAAATCCTCAGTCGCAATTAAAGCTTCTTATCTTAAAAGGTAAGGAACAAGGTTATTTAACTTTTGCTGAAGTAAACGATCACCTTCCACAAGATATCATCGACTCTGACCAGATCGAAGATATTATTCGCATGATTAACGACATGGGCATCCAGGTTTGCGAAACCGCACCTGATGCAGATGACTTAATTATGTCGGACGCAACCCCTGACGAAGACGCCGCGGAAGAAGCCGCGCAAGCGCTGGTCAGCGTGGACAAAGAGCTCGGTCGTACTACGGACCCGGTCCGGATGTACATGCGCGAAATGGGTACTGTAGAACTGTTGACCCGCGAAGGCGAAATTGACATCGCTAAACGCATCGAAGACGGCATCAACCAGGTGCAAACGTCGGTCGCAGAATACCCGGAAGCCATCACTTACCTGCTGGAACAGTGGGACAAATTTGAAGCCGAAGAAATCCGTTTAAGCGACATCGTCACTGCATTTGTTGATCCCAATGAAGTCGATGATCTGCCGCCAACAGCTACTCACATCGGCTCTGATGTACCGGAAGAAGAACTGGCTGACGAAGACGCCGATATTTCCGGTGACGACGAAGAAAGCGAAGACGGTGACTCTGACGAAGCCGATACAGGTCCGGATCCGGAACTGGCGCGGGAGAAATTTGGCGAGCTCCGAGTACAATATGACATCACCCGTAAATCGATCATCGAGAACGGCCGTGAACACGCGCAGACCAAAATCGAAATCGACAAACTGTCTGAAGTATTCCGTTGCTTCCGTTTAGTACCAAAACAATTTGACCGTCTGGTCAAAAACATGCGCGAGATGATGGACCGCGTACGTGTGCAGGAACGTATCGTCATGAAGCATTGCGTTGAATACGCCAAAATGCCGAAGAAGAACTTCCTGAAATCTTTTACCGGCAATGAAAATAACAGTGCCTGGATTGACGCTGAAATCGCGGCGAATAAACCATATTCAGCCAAACTGGCTGATATGCGTGAAGAGCTGGTGCGTTCAACCGACAAGCTGCGCAAGATTGAAGAAGAAACCGGTCTGTCGATTTTCAAAATCAAAGACATCAACCGCCGGATGTCGATTGGTGAAGCCAAAGCGCGCCGTGCGAAAAAAGAGATGGTTGAAGCCAACTTACGTCTGGTGATCTCGATTGCGAAAAAGTACACCAACCGTGGTTTGCAATTCCTTGATTTGATTCAGGAAGGCAACATCGGTTTGATGAAAGCAGTTGATAAGTTCGAATATCGCCGTGGCTATAAGTTCTCGACTTACGCCACCTGGTGGATCCGTCAGGCCATTACCCGCTCTATCGCCGACCAGGCCCGGACTATCCGGATCCCGGTACACATGATTGAAACCATCAACAAGCTGAACCGTATTTCACGGCAGATGCTGCAGGAAATGGGTCGTGAGCCATCGCCGGAAGAACTGTCTGAGCGTATGGGCATGCCGGAAGACAAGATCCGCAAAGTGCTGAAAATCGCCAAAGAACCTATTTCGATGGAAACACCGATTGGTGACGACGAAGATTCGCATCTGGGTGATTTTATTGAAGATAACTCTTCAGAATCACCACTGGATTCAGCCACAATGGAAAGCCTGAAAGCCGCCACCAATGAAGTTCTGGCTGGCCTGACAGCGCGTGAAGCCAAGGTCCTGCGCATGCGGTTTGGTATCGATATGAATACCGACCATACGCTGGAAGAAGTAGGTAAACAATTTGACGTGACGCGTGAGCGGATCCGGCAGATTGAAGCCAAAGCGCTGCGTAAGCTGCGCCACCCTTCCCGCTCAGAAGTGCTGAAGAGCTTCCTGGACGAATAGTAATCGTCTAACCGCAGTTGTCGTAAAACAGGCACCCGAGGGTGCCTGTTTTTTTGCCGGAAATTTAAGCAATCAACTGTTTCAACTGACGATTGTGCGGTGACAAGGCAACAAAAAATCCATATACTGCCATCGCTTCACCAACCAGACGCCTGTCTGCACGCTGGCCCCATAGCTCAGTTGGTTAGAGCACTCGACTCATAATCGATTGGTCGCTGGTTCAAGTCCAGCTGGGGCCACCACTTCTTCAAGCTTCGCTTTTTTCTGTTTAACCTCAGCAACAACGTTTTACGCCATTCCATTTCCGCTCTTGTTCGCGCTGGAAAAAACTTTTGCGATCCAGCGGCTCCTCGCCCGGATGTTCCAGCGCCTGATGCCGTAAATAACGCTCGTAGGCATCGTCACCGGACAACTGCCGCAGCAGTGCCCAGCATGTTTTTATGAAATGTTTCACTGGCTTACTCCATTCACCGGGAGAGGTTTATTGGAAATGTATGGTGTTTCAGATGACGGCAGAATACTGAGCCCACGCTGACGCCGCCAGGTCATTCTGAGCATATCGCCCACCACCAGATACAACAGCACGACAAACAACATCGCGAGCCAGGCATCCAGCTGCTGATTAAAAATCAGCTGGGGTGCCACTGCAGCTTTTTCTGGCGCTAACAACCCGGCGTCGAGCTTGTGTTGCAAGTCATTGGCGGCAGCAAAAAAGCCGATACGTGGGTCAGCACTACTGATTTTCTCATACACTGCTGTGGTCGTCAGAATCAGCAACCAACACAGCGGCAACGCAGTAACCCACAAGTATTTGATGCGACCAGTTTTAATCAGGATAGATGTGGCAACGGTCAGTGCAATCGCAGCCAGCAGCTGATTGGAAATACCAAATAAAGGCCAGAGAATATTCACGCCACCATTGGGGTCTATCACGCCGATATAGAGGAAATACCCCCAGCCGGCCACGACCAGCGACGATGTCAGCACGACAGACGGATACCAGCTGGTTTGCCCAAGACGCGGCGAGAAATTCCCCAGCATATCCTGCAGCATAAAACGGCCAACGCGGGTGCCTGCGTCCAGCGTCGTCAGGATAAAAACTGCTTCAAACATAATGGCGAAGTGATACCACATGGCGAGCAGATGCTCACCAAAAGCCGAAGCGAAAATACTGGCCATCCCTACAGCCAACGATGGCGCGCCACCGGTCCGGGCAAATAAGGTGGCTTCGCCCATCGTCGCCGCCAGCTGATTCATTTGCTCCACAGTCACCGGGAAACCCCAGCTACTGATGGTCGCAACAGCCACTTCCGGCGTCGCACCTACAATACCGGCCGGGCTGTTGATCGCAAAATAAACGCCGGGTTCTAATACACAAGCCGCAATCAACGCCATGATGGCGACAAAGGATTCCAGCGCCATACCGCCGTAACCCACCATGCGGATGTCGCGTTCATTTTCCAGCAGCTTGGGCGTGGTGCCGCTGGAGATCAACGAATGAAAGCCAGAAATAGCGCCGCAGGCGATGGTGATAAAAACAAAAGGAAACAGGCTACCGGCAAAGATAGGGCCAGTGCCATCAATAAACTGGGTCAGCGCCGGCATCTTAATTTCCGGTTGCAGAATGACAATCGCCACCGCTAACAAAATCACTGTGCCAAGCTTCATAAAGGTCGACAGATAATCGCGTGGTGCCAACAGCAGCCACACCGGCAAAATCGCAGCAAGCAGGCCATAACCAATCACGGCAAAGGCCAGTGGCAATCCTGGATGGTTAAACCACTCCCGTATGCCAGCTTGTTGATCGACCCAACCACCGGCACCGACCGACAACAGTAACAAAATCACACCCAATAACGAGCCTTCCAGCACCCGCCCCGGCCGTAAATAGCGCATATAAAGGCCGATAAACACTGCGATCGGAATAGTGGCCGCTACAGTGGAAGTTGCCCAGGGCGAATGCTTCATCGCATTCACGACAACCAGACCCAGCACCGCAATCAGAATGATCATAATCAGGAAAGTCGCCAGCAAAGCGGCGAAACCGCCAATTGGGCCAAGTTCGTCCCGCGCCATCTGGCCGAGACTCCTGCCATCGCGGCGCATCGAACAAAACAGGATCACCATATCCTGCACACAACCGGCCAGCACACTGCCGACCAGAATCCACAGCGTGCCTGGCAGATAACCAAACTGCGCCGCCAATGTCGGGCCAATCAACGGGCCTGGGCCGGCTATAGCCGCAAAATGGTGACCAAACACAACCCAGCGGTTGGTCGGCACATAATCGCGGCCATCGGCGAGGCGCTCGGCTGGCGTGGCGCGGGTTTCATCTAACATCAGCACCCGGGCACCTACCCAGGCACTGTAAAAGCGGTAACCAATCAAATAAGTACAAATAGCGGCAACAATAAACCAAATCGCATTGATAGATTCGCCCCGGTTCAGCGCAATACCACCGGCAGCGGAAGCCCCGGTGATGGCAATGCCGAGCCAGAGCAGACGCTGTGGCCAGCCTTGTGGAGTAATAGGTGTTGTCATTATTGTCCCCGTCTGAAAGTTTTTGTTTTTGTTTGATTTTTATCCTTCTGTTCTATCGGGTTCGCCGGATTATGTCAACGCAGCCGCCAGAGGTCGGCGCAGCCTCTTTTCCCTATTAGAAGCCAATGCGCTACAAGCGCTTCTGGCTGCTTTGATTCAGCTTTGGTACAGTCTGCAGCTGGCAGCCTGCAGCTTGGCGCCACCCTTTGGCCTGATTGAGGATAATATGCGTGTACTCCCCCTGTTCCTGAGTTCTGTGGCATTCGCCGGTAGTGTACTGGCACAACCGGTGTTTAAAGCTGATTTTGAAGGTAACAGCAGTTGGAACATCTTAAATGGCTGTCAGTTGCAGCATGAACTGGCCCGTAGCGGGCAACAGGCGCTGTTTTGCAGCCGGGGAAGCGCCAGTCTGGTGACACCCTCCCTGATCACAGAACCTGGCATGCTGGAGTTTTGGGTCAAACCGGAAAACGCCTATACCAGTTATCGCATCAATATCTTAAGTTCCGCCTCGTTAAAAGCCGATGCCCCCTGGCAACAGATTGGCCTGATTGAAATGTCGGCCAGTAGTGCCGATTATCTGGCGCACCGCATCTCCATTGATGACCCTGGCCGCAAATTTATCCGCTTAGACATTGAAAGCAGCAATGGCGGTATTGCACTCGATGATGTCAGCATCGAACGGATTGGGCTCGATGTAGCGTTGCAGAAAAACGAGCAACGCATCGTCAGCGGTATTCTGGACCGGCTGAAGCAAAACAAAAACCCGGAGCTGCAGGCGGAACAGTTTAAAAGCTTAGGGCAGAATTACGCCGCGCAGCTCGAGACTCAGCGCCAGTATCTGGAATACGCGAATGCGATTTATGCCAGCATTACGCTGGTGCTGGCCAGCTCAGAACGCAACAAGATGTCAAATCCAATGGCGTATGCCTCGTTTCGCAACATTATCAGTGACACCAAACGCGTGTCTTCACCGTTGCAGCAGGCACGGCTGACTTCGATGGTGAAACCCTTTGGCGATCTGGCAACTGCAACTCTGAGTGTGGTGACCGGTGGTGCTTATGCCGCATTTGCCGAACCCTTTAAATCTTTTCTGGCGGCGGCTTTTGATAAGTCCAACTATGAAAACGCGGATTTAAGCCGCAAAGACCGCAAATTCGCTGAACAAAACGGCCTGAAGATTTATGAAAACGCCGAGCGTTTCCTCAACGAGCTGGAAAAAGAACTTCAGCAGGTCAATGCGCTGGACAATGAGCTTGGCGCTATGCAAAAGCTGGTAGAAAGCTACCGCAAGGATTTGGACAAACAGCTGCGTGGATATATTCAGCATGCAGGCCTGGCCCGTACTCAGGAAAACTTTGGCCGGGTGATGAGTAAAGAAGACGGCATACGCGCCGCCATCAGCAGCGAAATTGCAGCAAATGTTGCCAATCATGCGCAGCAACTGCACGACCGCGAGCAAAATACCGAACTGGTGCAGTATCTGCTAAAAACCTCGGAACAGCTCGAAAGCGTGCAGGAATATAAGGAGCGTTTTAATCAGGTCACGGCAGCAGCCCTGACCTTTTACGACCGCTTTGAGCGCTCTATTGCACCGGAACAAAACCCGTTCAGCGACGCCGCCGACAAAGCCGCCTGGGAGAATCACGCGAAGAAAGCCCGGTCTTATATCAAAGAATCGAAAGAAGCTTTTAGCAAAGCCTATTTGTAAACAAACTGGCTTAGTACAGAAATACAAAAGCCCCGCGAGGGGGCTTTTGCGTTTTTCATCTTATCGATTAAGGCAGCACAAAACCTACGGCTTCATTGACCTTCGACAACGTCGCAGCAGCACGACGGCGCGCTTCAGCAGCACCGGCCTGCATCACTTGCGTTAAAGTGGCCTGGTCGTTGCGCAGTTCATGGAAACGCTGCTGAACCGGTTCCAGCAATGCAATCACCGCATCCGCCACATCACCTTTGAGGTGGCCATACATCTTACCTTCGTATTCGTTGACCAGCGTTTCAACAGATTTATTAGTAACGCCGGATAAGATGCTCAGCAGGTTAGCCACGCCTGGTTTGTTGTCGATATCAAAATACACCCGTGGCGGATCTTCCGAATCGGTCATGGCCTTCTTGAACTTTTTGCTGATCATCTTTGGATCTTCCAGCAAACCGACGAAGTTCCACGGATTTTCATCCGATTTTGACATCTTCTTGGTCGGCTCCTGCAGGCTCATCACGCGGGCCGCAACTGGCGGTATATATGGTTCTGGTACAGTAAAAATGTCGCCATGCAGAGCGTTAAAGCGCATCGCCACGTCTCGCGCCAGTTCCAGATGTTGTTTCTGGTCATGGCCGACCGGCACCTGATTGGCCTGATATAGCAGAATGTCGGCAGCCATTAGTACCGGATAGGTAAAAAGACCGGCATTGACGTTGTTATTGTGACGCTCAGATTTGTCTTTAAATTGCGTCATCCGGCTCAGTTCACCAAACTGGGTATAGCAGTTCAGTACCCAGGCCAGCTGGCTGTGTTCCGGCACATGCGATTGCATAAATACGGCGGAACGTTTTGGGTCAATGCCACAGGCCAGATATAAAGCTAATGAATCCAGTGATGCACTGCGCAGGGCGGCCGGTTCCTGCCGCACCGTGATCGCATGTAAATCCACAATGCAATACAGACAATCATAGTCGTCTTGCATCCGGTCCCACTGGCGCAGCGCACCAAGATAATTACCGATAGTCAGCTGACCGGACGGCTGGGCGCCGGATAATACGATAGGTTTGGCCGAAGTCTTCTGCATGAAATCTGAGATCCTGAATGTGAACTGCCCTGCAGTCCGAACAAAAAAATTGCGCCGATTATAACCGCTTCATGCGGCTTTGCCACGCCTTGCACGCGGACTCGTCACAGCGGCCGTACTGTAGCCAGTTCAGCACGCATCGCAGCAATCACTTGCTGATAGTCAGGCTGACTGAAAATAGCCGAGCCGGCAACAAACATGTCAGCACCAGCTGCCGCAATGGCGGCGATATTGTCGGTTTTAACGCCGCCGTCCACTTCCAGCCGGATTTGACGGCCACTTTGGTCGATGAGCTGCCGGGCCTGGCGCAGTTTGTCTAAAGTGGCCGGAATAAAACTCTGACCGCCAAAGCCAGGGTTAACGGACATCAGCAGCACCACATCGACTTTATCCAGTACATAATCGAGATAACTCAAAGGCGTTGCCGGATTAAACACTAAACCGGCCTGGCAGCCTTCGTCTTTAATCAGCTGCAAAGTACGGTCAACATGGCGCGAGGCTTCAGGGTGAAAGGTGATGATGGATGCACCGGCTTTGGCAAATTGTGGCACCAGACTGTCGACGGGCTCCACCATCAGATGCACATCAATCGGTGCGGTAATGCCGTAGTTACGCAGCGCTTGGCATAACATCGGGCCAAAGGTCAGATTAGGCACATAATGGTTATCCATCACATCAAAGTGCACCACATCGGCACCAGCCGCCAGCACACGGGCCACGTCATCGCCAAGGCGGGCTAAATCTGCCGATAAAATTGATGGTGCAATCCAAAATGGTAACATTCGTCTCTCCTTTCCCATAAAGTCCGCGCAATGTCACAACGCTTGCCACAAAGCCGTCACTGTAGCCGATTTCGCTTTACAGCGCAGCCGCTTTACTGCAAAGACAGCCGGCAAAGCGCCCAAAAAACAGGCAAGGCTGCACCATTATTGCTCATCCACGGCTGGCAGAATAAAACAATAAAGTCTATCTTGTTGAAATATAATAACTTTCACTGATGGCACAGAAATGGAATTACCTTCTTCGACCATTACAGATAAGGGCAAAGCAAATGAAAACAATGGCAACTAAAACAACAAGTTCGTTGAAGCAGGGAAAAAAACTGGGCGCTATCGCAGTATTAGTCGCCAGCTGTTTTGCAGGTTCGGCACAAGCGGTCGCACTGACCGGTAACGTCGGTTACGTATCCGATTATTTATTCCGCGGTATCTCTCAAACCAATGAAGGGATGGCGTTACAGGGCGGTATGACGCTGACAGCTGACTCAGGTTTTTATCTGTCGACCTGGGGTTCCAATATCAAATTTGGTAACGGTTCAATGGAGCTGGACATTCTGGCTGGCTGGACCGGTAAGCTGAATGATGACTGGACTATTGATGTCGGCGCCATGCAGTACCGCTATCCAAACGGCGATAACGAAACTGACCAATTTAACTTCAATGAATTCTACACAAAGCTGATTTATAAAGACTTAGTCCTCGGCTTTGCTTATTCTGACGACTATTTTGGTACTGGTGTAAACGAATATTATTACTTATCCGCCGATTACACTTATGTACTGCACGACAGCCTGAGCCTGTTATTACACTTGGGTCAGAACCAATTTGAAGATAATGCACAGTACAATACTTTTGTCGCTGCCGGCCCGTTACGGGGTGATGCATATCTCGACTGGAGTGTCGGTCTGGGTACTACCGTTTTAGGTTCAGCGCTTCAGCTGAAGTTTGCTTCAACCAATATCGAAGGCAGTGCGGGCTGCAATCTGTGTGATGGCCGCTTAGTGCTGAGTTTGAGCAAGACTTTCTGAAAACAGAAAGATAAAACATCATAATAAAAACAGCCTTTGTCCACACCCAAACCGGCAGCCTTTTGGCCGCCGGTTTTTTTGTTGCGGCAAATTCTACACTGACGTAAAATCGACCAGCTAACTTGGCATGGATGAAGTAATGAAACAAAAAACGCTCGTGAAATCCGCATTATTGCTGTTGCCGCTGGTGATTGCTTTTGCTGCTTCGCAGTGGACAGGAACTGAAACTGTGATTGCGAGCTGTCAGCAGCAGCGCATCGTGACTGATTCAGGCATCGAAAGTTTGCAACTGAAATGTTCTCATACTGCGCAACAAAGCTGGTTAGGCTGGGCCCAAGGCCAAAGCCGCTCCACACAATTCCATTTTATTGATTTACTAGAATTACTAAACAGGCTGCATAGCCAGCAAGAAAATAAATAACCGGGCAGCAAACTGATGACAGGCCAGAAGCCCGGACTCAGACAAATCCTCAAAGCGGTATTCGGCGCCTTTGTTGGCGTGCAATCCGAACAACAACGTCAGCAAGACTTCCAGACTCAAAGCCCACTACCCTACATTATCGCCGGTGTGGCGGTAACATTTGTCTTCGTACTGGCTCTGATACTTATTGTGCGGGTTGTGTTGGCATGAGCTGTCATTTCTGCCGGTAGATGGCAAATAATTCGGCCACTTTGCCGCGACTACTGCCCTTCTGGCTGATTGAACGACCCACCTGTATTGAATCAAGCTCAGCGCCGGCATAGATTTTTCGGGTCAGCGGCGTGTCATGATTACTAATCACCACCGTATGACCAGCAGCCTGTGCTGCTTCGGCCAGATTCGCCAGCTCAGCCTGATCATCAAAGGTGAAACTGTTTTTGGCATACGAAGTAAAACTGGCCGTTTTCGATAACGGCACATAAGGCGGATCGCAATAAATCACCGTCGGCGGCTTGGGCAGGCGCGCAAAGAGTTCCGGATAACTCAGGCAGGTAAATTCAGCTTTTTGCGCTTTTTCGGCAAATCGCCATAATTCCGCTTCCGGGAAATAAGGCTTTTTGTATTTACCAAAAGGCACGTTAAACAATCCGGACTGGTTATAGCGGCAAAGGCCATTAAAACAATGCCGGTTCAGATACAAAAACAGCAGTGAACGCTCCAGCGGATCTGCACTTTGATTAAACTGCTGACGTAATTGCAGATAACGTTCTTTATCATTATTTTGCGCGCTGAAAAACTGCTGGGCTGCGCGGATCAGCATATCCGGCTTCGTTTGCAATAAACGATACAAACCAATCAGATCAGCGTTGATATCATTGAGTAAATAAGCCGGATAGTCAGTATTGAGGAATACGGAGCCTGCGCCAACAAAGGGCTCCACCAGCAAGTCGCCTTCCGGCAAATGCTGGCGAATAGCCTCCGCCAGATTGTATTTACCGCCTGCCCATTTCAGGAAAGCGCGTTGTTTGACAACTTTTACGGCTTTAGTCAACGCAGCTACCCACTAGTTAGTACTGATTTCACTATGGATATCGCTGAGCGGCTTGGCGAAGCCTTGCTGCAACGGAGCCGGCAGCTGCGCCGCCTGCTTCCTGGCGGCTGCGGCGTCTGCAAATGGCGCCATCACCACCACTAACTGGCGTTTGCCATCTTTGGTGCGTTCATACGTATAAGTTTGCAGATTGGCGTACGTCTGGCGGAAACTCTGTAACGCAGAATCATTAGAAAACACCACCAGCTGCAGCGCAAACTGCGCACCTGACAACGATAGTAACTCAGACTCAGTATAACGATAACCACCACTTGGTTTGCTGGTCGTAGTGGTGACACTTTGCAATTCTTGTGAGGCTTCAGCGGCTAAATCCTCCACCGGCTCGCTGACCACAGCTTTGGCCGGGGCTTGAGTTTCTGCCGCCATTTCCGCTTCAACTGTCGCTTCTGCTGGCAATGTTGTGACTGGAGTGGAGCTGTCGGCACTGATTTCGGCAGCTAAGTCGTCCGATTCAGCTTCAGCTGTCGCAGGTTTTTCGACCGATGCAGGGACCACAGCTTCCGTTTGCTGCTCGCTGTTCGAAGATGATGCCTGCTGCAGGGGTTCTGCCAAAGGCTCAGGAGAATTTTCGGCCCGTACTGTCGGTTCAGCCACAGGGCTTACCGACGGATTTTCCGTCTCAGTCACTGGCATGGAGCTGACATTCTGTTCAGTGAAATCAACAGGCTTTTCCAACCCTTTCACTTCAGCAGTCCCGCGCTCAGCCTTTTCCAATTGATTGACTAACTGCTCAACGACGGCTTTTTCGGCCGGCGGCGGCGGCGGAGCCTCTTTCACGTTAGCGACCACAGTGGCAACTTCCTGCTCTTCGGGCAGATAAGTGAGCGTGCCAATGGCAGGCCCTTGCTGCAGCTGGCGTTCAGTCCAGAACCAAAACACCACAACACCAACGATAATCGCCATCCCGACGGTAAACACCCACAAAGGGCCGGCGATTGAAGCAGTTTGCACTGTGGTATGGGTTGGCCGGGCGGCCTTTGCTGTCAGTTGTGGATTGAGCAGCACATGCAAATTGCCTTGCGCCTGTGCCAACCGTTCGGCAATAGTCAGGGTACTGAAGGCAGTATCGGCCAGCAGAATCTCGGCATCTTCCATCGTCACAGGTGCCAGTGGCAGATTCAGTTCAGCATGAGCGTCAGCCTGTTCCGCAGCTGCAATCACCAGGCATGGCACATCGGCGAGTTCCGCCCATAATTCCGGCGGTAAATCATCGGCCTGATCAAGAATTAAAGCCAGCGGCTGCCGGCTTTCGCGATCACCAATCAGACTCAGTAAGGGCTTATCTGTGACGATGCCATGGCCAAACCATTGTTCCAGCAAATGTTGACGGATTTTACCGGCGCTAAGCTCAGGTTCAACCTTTAACAACGCCAGATTAAATTCATCGGACAATAAATCAGCGATCGCCAGCGTCAGGGTCGATTTACCTGAACCCGGTCCGCCAACCAGATAAATTAACTGGTAAGGATTAAATTCAAGCTGGAATACCAGCCGCTCCAGCCATTGACGCTGCGAAGGTAATAAGCCCTGCAACGTCGCCAGTTTTTGATGTAAATCAGCCATGTAAGGTGCCAAATACCTGAATTAATTCTTGTTCTGTCACGTCATCGACGATGATGGCACGTCCGGGTTGCTGCAACAAGATAAAGCGCATTTGGCCGGCTTTGACTTTTTTATCGGTTTTCATATAAGGCAGGAAATCAGCAATTGTCATGCCCACTGGCGGACTGACCGGTAACTGAGCTGCTACTAATAAATCGTGGATACGGGTTACATCTTCTGCTGAGATCCAGCCCCGTGCCGCCGACAGTTTTGCCGCCATCAACATTCCAACCGCAACAGCCTCGCCATGCAACCAG
Source organism: Rheinheimera texasensis DSM 17496 (assembly GCF_000711985.1). Lineage (GTDB taxonomy): Bacteria > Pseudomonadota > Gammaproteobacteria > Enterobacterales > Alteromonadaceae > Pararheinheimera > Pararheinheimera texasensis. The sequence goes on along the minus strand of NZ_JONU01000008.1, from coordinate 283,164 downwards.
TTACCGTAACCCAGCCAGGCTTCAATGGCATGGCCAAAAGTGTGGCCCAGATTCAGTAACGCACGCTCGCCTTGTTCAGTTTCATCCCGGCTGACAATATCCGCTTTCATCTGACAGCAATGGCGGATCATCTGACTGAGCGCCGGTTCCTGCTTCGCCTGAATTTCCCCCTGATGCTGGCTCAGCCATTGCAGAAAGTCAGCATCCCCAAGCAAACCGTATTTAATGACCTCAGCCATGCCGGCAGCGAATTCACGCGCCGGCAAAGTCTGCAGCATGTCAGTATCAATCAGCACGGCTTGCGGCTGATTAAAAGCACCAATCATGTTTTTGCCGAGAGGATGATTGACGGCGGTTTTACCTCCGACTGAGGAGTCCACCTGGGATAATAAAGTGGTCGGAATTTGCAAAAATGCAGTACCCCGCTGATAACAGGCGGCAACAAAGCCGGTCAGGTCACCAATCACGCCGCCGCCTAAGGCAACCAGCAAACCATCGCGAGGGAATTTTTGTTGCAGTAAAAATGAACAGACCTGTTCAAAAGATGCCAGCGTTTTATACGCTTCGCCATCGGGTAGCAGTAATTCGCTGACTTCAGCATGAGCAAACAAAGCGCGGACTTTGTCCAGATACAAACCAGCGACCAGCGGATTAGAAATCACTGCTACTTTTTTGTATTGCCACAATGTGGAGAATTCGGGCTGCTCAGCGGCGCTTTGACACAGCGCCGGAGCAATCAGGATGGGATAACTGCGCAGACCAAGTTGAACCGCAACTTTTTCCATCGCCAGCTCCCTTTCTGTAATTAAAAACCCAGTTGTTCGACGATTTGGTTTGCGACAGCGCGGGCGCTTTGCTCGTCAGTGCGGATAGTGAAATCAGCGATTTCTTCGTACAGTGGATTACGTTCTGCTGCCAGACGCTCCAGTACATGTTTTGGTGCTTCTTCGGTTTGTAGTAACGGGCGGCGTTTATCACGCTGCGTGCGTGCTACCTGTTTCTCGATAGGAGTTTCCAGATACACCACGATACCGCGGGCGGACAGACGATTACGGGTTTCACGGCTCAGTACAGAGCCCCCACCGGTTGCCAGCACAATGCCCTGCATGCCTGTTAAGTCTTCAATGACGTTTTCTTCACGCACCCGGAAGCCAGCCTCACCTTCGAGATCAAAAACCCAGGCTATATCTGCGCCGGTGCGACGTTCGATTTCCTGATCCGAATCATAGAATTCAAGGTGCAGCATTTCTGCTAAGTGACGGCCAATGGTACTTTTTCCTGCGCCCATTGGGCCAACGAGGAAGATATTGCGTTTCTCTGCCATATGTCGTAATGCTAATTCAGCTAACTCAAGAGGGTTGATGTCAGGACCAAAAAGCTCCCGTGAAAATTTTAAGCGCTGAATTATGGCAGTATTGGCGCGCCCTTCGCAAGCTAAAATTCAAAAGGGACAGGCTTTTGCCTGTCCCTTGTGCTGTCTTGCCGGCCCTTTGGGCTATTAACGGTTTTCGTTAATGATTTTTGGCGTGACGAAAATCAGCAGTTCTTTTTTCTCAGTTTTATCTAGCGAACGGCGGAACAACACACCAGCGTACGGAATATCGCCAAGTACCGGAATTTTCGATACGGTATTGATGGTTTGCTGCTGATAAATACCGCCCAGCACAATGGTTTCGCCATTGTCCACCAGCACTTGTGTGGTGATACGCTGGGTATCAATAGCTACCGCATTACCGGTTGGCGTTTGCACCACTTTGCCTTCAGTATCCTGCGTGACGGTCAGGTCGAGGATTATTTTATTGTCCGGCGTGACCTGCGGCGTCACTTCAAGACTTAACACTGCCTTTTTAAATTCAACAGTGGTGGCACCGCTGGAAGCTGCCTGCACGTAAGGAATTTCTACACCCTGTTCAATACGGGCTTTTTTCTGATTGGCGGTTGAAATACGTGGTGATGCCACGATTTCTGCTTTGTTCTCCACTTCCAGCGCCGACAGTTCGAGGTCAATCAAGGTGCCATCGCCAAGCTTGGAAATATGGAAGCCAATTTTGCCGGCACCATCAGTACTGACCGGCAGATTAACGTTATAACGGCTGTCCAGCGCAGGGATATTACCATTAGCCAAAGATTCTGCTGCGGCTGCAGTACCTGATACCGCTTTGGTCAACTGCTGGTCACTGAAGCCCCAGCGAATCCCCAATTCTTCCGCCACGCTGTCTTTAACCGTGACCATGCGGGATTCAATCAGCACCTGTTTCACCGGCACGTCCAGCCGTTCAACCAACCGGCGTACGTTTTCAATGGCTTTGGCAGTGTCTTTTAACAGGATTGTATTGGTGCGTTCATCCACCGATACATTCCCGCGTGGAGATAACAGCGATGTATCTTTGCCGTCCAGCAGCTTGGCCAAATCCGCCGCTTTGGCATAATTCACAGAAATAAATTCAGAATACAACGCTTCTAACTCTTCGACTTTTTGCCGCGCCTGCAGCTCTTTGGCTTCGCGCTCCGCCAGTTCGTCAGTAGGCGCAACCATCAGAATGTTGCCGTCCATGCGTTTATCCAAACCACGCACTTTTAAGACTATGTCCAGTGCCTGATCCCACGGCGTACCGTCGAGCCGCAAAGTGACATTGCCACTGACTGAATCGCTGGTGACCAGGTTAAAGCCGTTATAGTCAGCGATGATTTGCAGCACGGTCCGGACCGGAATGTCCTGGAAGTTCAGTGAAATGGCTTTGCCTTTGTAATCTTTGCCGCCCTGCATAAAGCTGCCGGCGCTGGCGTCTTTTTCCACGCTCAAACTAAAGATGTTATCAACCTGCTGATAAGCAAAAGTAAAAGCAGCGGTAGGTTCAATCACCAACCGGGTGATCACGCCGTCCTTAAAGGTTTCAATACCTTTGACTACAGTGCCGAAATCCAGCACGTCCAGCTGATAAAGCAAGTCATCGCCGATGTCGGTGTTGTGAAACTCAACAACAATTTTGCCGAGGTTTTCGCGGACATCCACGGCTGCCGAGCTGTCTTTCAGGAACACCAATACTTTGCCTTCACCTTTTTCACCACGGCGAAAATCGATGGCCTGCACTTTATTGATATAAGCGTTTGCATCCGGTTTGGCTTTGCTGACTGAGCTGTCACTGACCTGCAAATAAAAAGTATTGCCTTCCATCCGGGTTTTATACAACTTCAGATGTTCCAGGAACACCGAGGTTTTGATGCCTTTTTGCCAAAACTCAGTGCGGGCGTTTTTCACGCCGGCTTTGTCGATGGTGACGTCGGTCAATTTTTCTTCGAACTCAGCTTCCGGAAAGGTTAGTTCAATTCGAGACGGTTCATTGTAAATCTGTACTTCCGGCGCGCTGCCCAGCGCTTCGTCAAACACAAATTCAATTTCCGTTTCGCCGGTGCTAAGTGGTGAATACCTGACGTCATACAGAAGTGGAGCTGCCGTTGCGGAGCCAAGACTCAGCAAAGCGCATCCAAGCGCTATCCGGCACCAGGCTGATCGTTGTTTTTTCATATTTGTTAGTTGATCCATATGATGCTCACACCTTATTTGCGCGCTGCGGCATTGGGGTCGGCCATTTGCATGGTCGTCGTCCGCTCTTTCCAGCAGCCGGCGCCGTCCGGGATTAATTCAATTAATTCAATCTGGTTAGGATCGACCTGAATGATCCGTCCGTGAAATAAACCAATGTAGTTATTTTTGCTGACTCTGTGCAAGGTTTTATCAGCTGCTTCGATCAGCGCCCAGACATCCTGGCCGTCACCCAGAGTGCCGCGCATCGCCAGATTATCCAAAGCAAATTTTTCCAGTGGCTCTTTTCGACGCGCCGGATCCGGACTCAGACAGCCCTGCGACTGTGAGAATTGTTCCTGCACCGCCTCTGGACGCGGAGCACTGAACGGGCTGCGTGCATTCGCCGACTGATAGCTGATATGTACAAAAGGTTTGGCCTTTGGCAACGGTGGAATACCCGCCGGTGTATTGGCCTTCACCGATTCCATAAACTGTTGAATGTCAGTGAGCGAGTCATTACAACCCTGCAACAGGGTCAATGCGGCAGTCAGTGCCAGAACCCGGCCGGTTTGACGACTCATGGCGCCTCCTTATACCGGTATGTTTTGGCAACAACGTTAAAAACCAGCCGATCGTCTTTATCGGTGGTCACTGAAAAGTCATGGAGCGACACAATACGTGGCAATTTGGCCACTTCACTGACGAAGTTACCAAACTGATGGTAATCGCCGACCACATCAATCTGAATCGGCAGTTCAGTGTAAAAATCTTTTTCGATTTCCGGCATCCAGTTGATGCGGACAAAAGTCAGGCCGGTTGAAGTACCGGCGTAGGTAATGTCGTCCAACAAACCAGGGGTTTCATGGGTAGCCGGTAACTGCTTTAACAGGTAGGAGAAAGTTTCTTCCATCTCAACCATCTGCTGTTTATATAATTCCAGGTTTACCGCGGCTGCGTATTTGGCGCGATAGGTCTGGCGCAGCTCCTGTTCCCGCGCCTCCGCGGCTTCCAGTGAGGTAATTTTTTCATCGACTAACAGAAAATAACTGAGCACGGCGACCAAAATACTGAACACCACAATCATCATGGTTTTGGCAAACGGCGGCCAGGAACCTATGTTGGCTAAATCCAGATTATTCAGCTCTTCCAGATTAATATTCAGGCTCATTTTGTGCCTCCCGCTGCTGGTTTCGGCTGATTAGATGCGCCTTGAACTGCTTCAAAACCTTTTACCATCAAGTGCATTTTAAAATCACTGAGCAGCTGGGTATCATCTTTGCCAGCTTCAATAAATTCCAGCAGTGGCGACGTCAGTAACTCTGACGCCTCAACGGACCTGATCATGTTGGATAACCGGTTGTTGGATTCACTTTTACCCACCAGTAATAAAGATGGGCCTTTTTTTTCCAGATTAGTCAGATAAACGCCGGCCGGAGTGACTTTGGCGATTTCATCCATAATTTGTGTGCCAAGATTCCGGCTGCTTTGTAATTGGGCAATCAGTTCAATCCGCTTTTGCAGATTCTTTTTCTTTTCGTCCAGTTGTTTAATTTCGGCAATACGTTGGTCAAGTATGGCAATTTCACCCTGCAGGTAGTTATTGCGACCATCCTGACCTTCAATCATCGAGCTATAGACTGCACTGATAGTAAAAACCAACAAAAAACTACCGACACAGGCGGCAGTCATTGTGGTCATAAAACGAGCTTGTTGTTGTTTTTTCTGGGCTTCGCGCCAGGGCAGCAGGTTCAGATATGCCATGATGAGAAACTCCGCATCGCCAGGCCACAAGCCACCATTAATTGCGGTGCCAGTTGCATCAGTTGTTGCCGGTCCACCGCAGACCCAACTTCCATGTGCTGGAACGGATTCGCCACAACAGTGTGAATGCCCAATTCTTCGGTCAACAGTTTGTCGATACCTTCAATCAAGGCTGTACCGCCGGAAACAATCAGATAATCAATGCTCTCCCGACCCGAAGTAGTCAGATACATCTGAATGCCACGGCGTACCTGCTGCAAAATCATAGTCTGGAAGGGCGCCAGCACTTCAAAAGTGTAAGTCGGCGGTAAGTCGTTCGTGACTTTAGCCTGCTCAGCTTCTTCGTAAGTTTTACCGTAATAGGAAATAATGCTGCGGGTATATTGCTCCCCGCCAAACATCTGGTCACGGGTATAATGAGTTTTGCCGCCTTCCAGAATACTCATCAGTGTCATAGTGGCGCCGATGTCGACGACAGCAATCAGCTTTTCATGCGCATCGGGTGGTAACTGCTGAAAACACAATTCAGCAGCGCGGCTGAGGCAATAAGATTCTACGTCCACCACTTTAGTCGCGAAGTTGCCGGCATCCAGCGCTGACACCCGGCTTTGCACACTTTCGGTCCGGGCAGCACTCAGTAACACATTCACTTTGGAAGGATCGTTGACGTTTAGATCCAGTTTCTCAAAGTCCATGCTGACTTCGCTGAGTGGGTAAGGGATCAGGCTGTCTGCTTCTACTTCAATCTGACTGGCTAACTCGTCATCCGACAGACTGGCGTCCATAAAAATCACTTTAGTGATGACGGTAGAACCAGAGACGGCAGTGGCGGCAAACTTGATATTTTTCGGAATTTTTTTGCGGATTTTGGCGATAACAGTGCCGACGGCTTCGATATCCTGGATCTCGCGGTCCGTCATCGAACCTTTAATCATAGGTTCTATTGCCAAGGCTTCTACTTTATAATGCTCGCCATGTTGGCTCAGCAAAATAGCCTTAACGGTATGAGCGCCAATGTCGACGCCCAGGATTAATTGATTTTTCGTACGAAACAACCGGTTTATCATAGCGTCCTGCAGCCGTCTCAAACTTATGATTATTATGTTTTCGCCGTGGCGTGCGTTGTTTTTGCACCAGAAACAATGTGCTTCAACAACTACTAATGAATTTATACTAGCAGCCTATTTTGGTAAAGGGCAGCAAAAATTGGGGCTATTCAGTGTCTTGGCTTAAAAAACTTGTCATTATCCTGTTGTCGTGTCTGACCTTAGCTGTTCTGAGTGTTGGCATCACTTATCTATATCTGAAAAATGACCTGCCGAGCGTGGAAACTCTGAAGGACGTCCGGCTGCAAACGCCGATGCGTGTATTCAGTCAGGACGGTGAACTGATCTCCCAATTTGGTGAGAAACGCCGCATTCCGCTGAAACTCAACGAAATGCCACCGATGCTGATCAAAGCGGTGCTGGCCACCGAAGATTCGCGTTTTTATGAACATCCGGGCATTGACCTGATTGGTGTGATGCGGGCCGCTTCTGTGGTCGCCACCACTGGCGACTATAGCCAGGGTGCATCCACTATCACGCAACAATTGGCCCGTTTGTTCTTTCTGAGCCGCGAAAAGAAAATTATCCGCAAAATTAAAGAAGCTTTTTTAGCCATCCACATCGAAGAGCTGCTCACTAAAGATGAAATCCTTGAGCTGTACTTAAACCGGATTGAGCTCGGTCAGCGCGCCTTTGGCGTCGGCGCTGCGGCGCAAGTCTATTTCGGTAAAAACATTCAGGACCTGACGCTTTCTGAAATCGCCATCATCGCCGGTTTACCACAAGCACCTTCTGTGTTGAACCCGGTGCGTTCACCGAGTCGCGCCCGCGCCCGCCGTAATATCGTATTAGGCCGTATGCTGGCAGAGAAGTACATCACACAGCAGGAATATGACGACGCCATTCAGGCTCCTATCGTGTCGAAATTACACGGTGCACAGGTTACTGCCTCAGCCCCATATCTGGCCGAAATGGTACGGCAGGAAGTGGTCGCCCGCTACGGCGAAGAAGAAGCTTATTCGAAAGGTTTTCAGGTATTCACCACTGTCGACGCCCGTCAGCAGACCCGCGCCGTCAATGCGCTGCAAGCCAATCTGCACGCTTATGATGAGCGGCATGGTTTCCGCGGCCCGGTCAAAGTCGTTTGGCCGGCCGAGAAAGTGACCAATACCGACGGCACTATCAGCTTTAAAGAAGACAAACGCTTGTCGGATGAAGCTATCCTCGCTTATCTGGATGAGCAGGACGGTATTGAGAAACTGCAGCCGGCAGTTGTTACGCAGGTCATGGCGCAAAGCGCCGAAGTGATGATTTCAGGCGGTCGTAAAATTGAATTACCGTGGGATGGATTAAAATGGGCCCGCGCTTATATCAGCAACGAACGTCAGGGTAATGCCCCAAGTGCAGCCGGTCAGATTCTGGCTCCGGGCATGCTGATTTATGTGCGGGAGCAGGAAGGCCAGTGGCGCTTAAGCCAACTGCCGCAAGCCAGCAGCGCTCTGGTGGCAATGAACCCCAAAGATGGTGCCATTCGCGCACTGGTCGGTGGTTACAGCTTTAGCCAGACTCAATTTAACCGGGTGACCCAGGCCAACCGTCAGGTTGGTTCTAATATCAAACCTTTTATCTATTCAGCGGCCTTAGAAAAAGGCTACACCCTGGCATCAGTGATTAACGACGCGCCCATTCATGAATGGGACGAAGGTTCAGGCCAGGCCTGGCGGCCAAAAAACTCGCCGGAAGAATATGATGGCCCAATCCGTTTACGCGAAGCCTTAGCGAAATCGAAAAACGTGGTGTCGGTCCGTTTGATTGGTGGTGTGGGTATCGAACCGACCATTAATCATCTGGCCAAATTTGGCTTCCACGCCAAAGATTTACCGCGCAACCAAACTCTGGCGCTGGGCTCAGCCTCACTAACGCCGCTCGAACTGGTCACGGGCTACGCGGTATTTGCCAACGGCGGCTATCTGGTGAAGCCTTATGTCATCACCAAAATTCTGGATGACCAGAATAACCTGATTTACGAGCACCAGGCCGTCAGCGTTTGTGATCAGTGTGAACAGCTTGCGGCTCAGACGGCACAGTCTGAAGCAGCATCGCCGGAGGGAGAGGATAGCGCTGCAACAGATAACGCGTCAGCAACAGATTCAGCAGTGACAGATCCGGTTAAACCGACCGAACAATATGCGCCCCGGGTGATCTCAGCGCAAAATGCCTTTTTGATCTCTGAAGCGATGAAAAGTGCCATTTGGGGCGGCCCGGGCTGGAACGGTACTGCACATAAACTAAAAGCGTTAAAACGCCGTGATATTTCCGGGAAAACCGGTACCACTAACGATGTCAAAGACGCCTGGTTCAGCGGTTTTACGCCGGATTTAGTCATCACCAGCTGGGTTGGTTTTGATGATTCCGAAAGTGTGTTGGGCCGTTCTGTCACCTTAGGCGGTGAATCCGGCGCCACCACGGCACTGCCAAGCTGGCAGAACTTTGCCGAACTGGCGCTGGAAAATGTACCGGAACAATTCCCGCCAACCCCAACTGGAATAGTTTCAGTGCGCATCGACCGCAAAACCGGTTTGCTGACCCAGGCCAGCGACGACAGCAGCGAATTTGAATACTTCATGCAGGGCACAGAACCGACGCAGTTTGCCGATCCGGTGAATCCGCTGCAACCCGACCAGCAAAAACCGGCAGAGATTGATATTTTTCGTTAAAGCGTAGCTTTGCTCTGAAATAACAAAGCCGCAGCAATGCGGCTTTGTTATTTCAGAGATGGCGCATTGATTATTTGGCCAACGCCTCAAACCAGACTTCGGCAGCACTAAGGGCCTGCCCCACCTGCACCGGACAAGTACCACCCAGTGCCGAGCGTTTCGCCATACCGGCTTCGATAGTTAATGCCGGATACACATCTTCGCTGATGAGTGCGCTGACTTCCTGTAGTTCCGCCAGGCTCAGCTGTTCCAGCGCCACTTGTTTGGCGGCCGCTTTTAGCACCAGCTCACCGGACAATTCGTGCGCATCGCGAAAGGCGATGCCTTTACTGACCAGATAATCGGCCAGGTCCGTAGCATTGCTATAACCAAGTTCTGCGGCTTTACGGCAACGTTCGACGTTGACTGACAAATGCGGCAGACAAGTCGCCAGCACCAGCAAACATTGCTGCCAGGTGTTCATTAAATCAAAAAAGCCCTGTTTGTCTTCCTGCATATCTTTGTTGTAGGCCAAAGGCAGGCCTTTGAGAATATGCAGAATGGCTACCAGATGGCCCAAAACCCGGCCGGTTTTGCCGCGTAATAATTCAAACACGTCCGGGTTTTTCTTTTGTGGCATCAGCGATGAGCCACTGGAAATGGCATCACCGAGTTTAAAGAAACCCGCTTCGCCGGAGCAGAAGAAAATCACATCTTCGGATAAACGCGATAAATGCGTCAGACAGATACTGGCACAGGCAGATAATTCAACAACATAATCGCGATCTGATACCGCATCGAGACTATTCCGCGCTGCTTGGCTAAAGCCTAAACGCTGTGCCAACGCCTGCCGATCCATCGCCACGCCGGTGCCGGCCAAAGCGCCTGAACCGAGCGGGCAGCTGTCGAGGCGCTTCAGTGCATCCTCAATCCGGCTTAAATCGCGGCGGAACATTTCAACGTACGCCAGTGCCCAATGACTGACCAGCACTGGCTGCGCGCGTTGTAAATGGGTAAAACCCGGCATCACAGCGCCGTGATGCAGGCGGGCAAAATTGAGTAAAGCACCAATAGCGCCGGTCAGTGCCTGCTGCACCAGCTGTGCATTTAACCGGCTCCACAAGCGTAAATCGGTCGCGACCAAATCGTTGCGCGACCGGCCAGTATGCAGTTTTTTCGCAATGACACCGATTTTTTCACCGAGTTTTAGCTCGACCCAGCTGTGAATATCTTCTTCAGAGGTCTGTAGCGGCAGCTGTGGATTAGCACTGACTTCATCAGCCAGCTCTGACAGCGCGAGGTCAAGCGCCTTGGCTTCGTCGGCGGTGATGATGCCGCCTTCCAGCAGACCACCGGCCCAGGCGCGCGAACAGGCGATATCCTGCTGCGCCAGCAGATAATCAAAACTCAATGAATCATTAAATGCCCGGAATTCTTCCAGACTCGCTTCCTGAAAGCGGCCGCCCCACATCGCCATAACCAACCTCAACAATTCTGATGAACAAAAGCCGGGCAAGCCCGGCGTTTTTTAAACTTTTTCCGGCGTTATTCTTTCACGCTGTGCAGCGCACGGATGCGGCTTGCCAGACTGTACAGACGGATAAAACCGGCGGCATCTTTCTGGTTGTACACTTCATCACCGTCAAAAGTGGCGAAAGCTTCAGAATACAGACTGTTCGGTGAACGGCGTTTCGCCACAGTGACCTGACCTTTATACAGTTTCACTACGATGTCGCCGGTCAGTTGCTCTGCCAGTGAGTTCGACGCGGCAAACAGCGCATCTTTTAATGGCGTGAACCAACGACCGTCATACACCAGTTGCGCCACTTCCAGGCCTACTTCTTCGCGGTATTTCAGTGAGGTGCGGTCATAGACCAGCGATTCCAGTGCCCGCAGCGCGGCCACGATAATAGTGCCACCAGGAGTTTCATAGCAGCCACGTGATTTCATGCCAACTAAACGGTTTTCGACGATATCAATCCGGCCGACACCATGGATTGAACCGGCTTTGTTCAGCTGTTCAATGGCTTCAACGCCTGACACGGCTTTGCCGTCAATCGCTGACAGTTCACCTTTTTCAAAGCTGAGCTGAATATATTCGGCTTTATCCGGCGCTTGTTCCGGAGAGTTGGTCCACATCCAGACTTGTTCAGACGGCTCGTTCCATGGATTTTCCAGCTCGCCACCTTCGTGGGAAATGTGGAATAAGTTAGCGTCGCGGCTATAAATTTTGGTGGCAGTAGCAGTAGTAGGCACTTTTTTCTCGGCCAGATAATTCAGCAGTGACTGACGGGAATTAAATTCCCACTCCCGCCATGGTGCAATCACTTTTAACTGTGGGGCTAAGGCGGCAAAAGCGCCTTCAAACCGCACCTGGTCATTACCTTTACCGGTACAACCGTGACAAAGCGCGTCTGCACCCAGTTTCAGCGCCAGCTCAACCTGAGCGCGGGCGATAATTGGCCGCGCCATTGAAGTCCCGAGCAGATACTGGCCTTCATACACAGCACCGGCTTTGATGGTCGGGTAAATTACTTCTTTAACAAACTGCTCTTTTAAATCGACGACATAACAGCTGCTGGCACCGGAATTCAGCGCTTTTTGCTCCACACCTTCTAAGTCTTCCGCCCCCTGACCGACGTCGGCGACAAAGGCGATGACTTCGCAGTCATAATTGTCTTTCAGCCAAGGCACGATGGCCGAGGTGTCCAGACCACCGGAATAAGCTAAAACGACTTTTTTCACACCTTTTTTTAATTCGCTCATCACGCAAACCTCAACTGAATAAACTGACTAAAACGGCATTTTGCGCATGCATCCGGTTTTCCGCCTGCCGCAATACCAAAGAGTAATCGCTGTCCAGCACTTCGCTGGTCACTTCCTGCCCGCGATGCGCTGGCAAGCAATGCATAAAATGTTTAGCGCCAAGGCGCTGCATCACGGCGGTATTGATTTGATAAGGCGCAAAAGCCTTTTCAATCTGCGCCGGATCGGCTTTGTTGCCCATCGACAACCAGGTGTCGGTATAAATTGCATCGGCGCCGGCGGCTGCAGACACATGCTGACTCAGTGTCAATTTGGCGCCGCTTTGTGCTGCCAGGGCCTGTGCCCGCAACAACACATGCGCATCCGGACCAAAGCCCGGTGGCGTCACCACAGTTAAGCTCATGCCAAGAATAGCTGCGCCTAACATCAGTGAATGGCAAACGTTGTTACCATCACCGACAAAAGCCAGATGCACTTGTGACAAATCACCAAGCACTTCCTGTAAGGACAATAGATCAGCTAAGGCCTGACATGGATGGTACAGGTCACTGAGCGCATTAATTACCGGTTTTTTGCTGCTGGACGCCAGTTTTAACAGCGTCTGCTGCGAATAAACCCGCGCGACAATCGCATCACACCAACACGCCAGGTTAGAGCCGAAATCTTCCACCGATTCGCGTACACCTAAGGCGCCATTCTGTTGGTCCAGATACACGCTGTGACCACCGAGTTTGTAAATACCGACATCAAAGCTGACGCGGGTACGCAGCGAAGGTTTTTCAAATAACAAGGCAATGCTTTTGCCTTTTAACGCCTGACTATAGTCGTCTGGGTTTTGTTTAATCTGTCCTGCCAGCGTCAGTAACTCCGACAACTGGCTTTTACTTAAATCCGCTAAACACAGTAACTGCGATAATTGACTCATGTTTCACACTACAAGGCCGCTAAGGGCCACCTTTTTTGAGGAAATCTGCCCGGCAAACGGGCCTTGTTCCATCAAAGGGGCCCGCGCTTTAGTGAACAGATCTCAGTGGGGTTACCAACTGATACAAGTGCCAACTTCCTGCTGTTGCATCAGCTTTAATAAATCTTCCGGCTGTTGCCAGCCTGCAACGATGATTGGTCGTCGCAGCGCTGCGGCCGTTTCCAGCGCTGCGTCGAGTTTGACTTTCATGCCGCCTTTAATAACGCCAGAGTCCACCAGTGCCTGTGCCTGTGAGCTGTTCAGCGACTTAATCAGCTGACCATTGCCATCCAGAATGCCCGGCACATCAGTCAGCAATACCAAAGTACCCTGTACCAGCTGACAGATAGCAGCCGCAGCGATATCGGCGTTCACATTCAGTAACTGACCGTCGTCACTTAAACCGATAGAACTGAATACCGGCACAAAACCGTTTTGCACCAACGTATTCACCAAAGTGCCATCGTTAGCTTTGGCGATACCGACAGCACCGAGTTTGGTGTTGACGTCAAATTTCAGACTTTGACCTGCTGCCAGCGTCAGACCGACGGCGTTTAAGCCCGCAAGCTGTGCCCGCGCCACCATCAGGCCGTTAACCGCACCGGCCAAAGCGCCGGTGATCACCGGCATTTGCTCAGGCGGTGATACACGCTGGCCGTCAATTTTTTGCGTTTCAAAGCCAAAAGTGGCCAGCCAGCTGTCGACCTGAGCGCCACCGCCGTGCACCAGCACCAGCGGATATTCAGCCGCCAGGCCTTTGATCACGGTCAGTAAATTGTCCAGCGCCTGCATATCTTCCAGCAGCCGACCGCCCATCTTCAGTACTAATGGTGACTTATTCATGACAAACACCACCACCGAGTAAACCGGCTGTTTCCGGCTTGCCGAATTTGACGTTGGCGGCCTGCATCGCCTGTGCAGCAGCGCCTTTGAGTAAGTTATCCAGCGCAGACACCACGACAACCTGCTCACCGTCGATTTGCCAGAAAATATCGCAGTAAGGTGTACCGGCGACATCCGCAACATTCGGCGACGTGCTTAATAACCGTACCAGCGGTTTGCCGGTGTAGGCCTGCTCAAAAGCGGCTTTCACCTGCTCTGCGCTGACGCCTGCTTTTAACGTCACAACGCTGGTGGCCAGAATACCGCGTTTAAAATTGCCAAGATGCGGCGTGAACACTACTTTGCGGCCCAGATTCTGTTCAATTTCCGGTCTGTGTCTGTGTTTAAAAAAGCCGTAAGCGTTGAGGCCAACTTCACAGAATGAAGTGCTTAACGCAGCTTTGCGGCCAGCACCTGACACACCGCTGGTGGCGCTGATCACCGGGATATTGTCGTCGGCCAGCAAGCCGGCTTTGACTAAAGGTAACAGCGCTAACGACGCTGCAGTGGCATAACAGCCCGGCACTGAAATCAATTGCGGTAACGGCTGGTCCAGCCATTCCATCAGCGAATACACCGCTTCATGAATCAGTTCAGGATGCTGATGGGCATAGCCATAATATTTCGGATATAAATCAGGGTCTTTCAGCCGGAACGCGCCGGACAAATCCACCACGATAATGCCGGCAGCCATCAGTTTTGGCGCAACTTCTTCACTAGCTTCGTGCGGCAGCGCCAAAAAGGCGACATCGACATTGCCGCAGATATTCTCGATCTCGGCATCGGTCCAGGGTTCAACCAGCAGGTCAATCTGGCCTTTGTGCCGCGGATACAAGGAAGAAAAAGACTCTGCCTGCCGCCCGGCAGAGGCATAGGCATGGCAGAGTGCAAAGTGAGGGTTACGCGCCAATAACACGCAAAGTTCGGCGCCGCTATAACCGGCGGCCCCTAACACTGCGCTGCGAATCACTGAACTGGTGGCAGATTGTGATGACATCTTGTGGTCAGTCTCCAAATGCTAAATAAAAAATGGCCACACCAAAAACTGCGGCCAGTGTATAGAGGCTTTCATGCACTTTCAAGAATTATTATGCTGTTTTTATGAATTTTTATATTATTCAAATTCACTTTATCCTGCTGCATAAAAATGCATAGCGTGCCAACCTACGCGCGGCAAGGCCTGGCGCGATGTGGCTACTATTGTCGCAGACTGTGTTGTGCATGAATATGAAAATTTAGCAGTCGCAGCGCGAAGCGCCAGCGCGCCCGCGACGAGATGTGCTCCGATGCCGCGCTATAAACCCGGATTATCCAAAGCCGTCAACCCGGCAAACTCATCCGGCTGACGTTTGGGCAATAACTTCAGCGCATCTGACAGCGTCGGATAAAACGACAATAAACCGTCAATAGGCCGCACTTTGGCTTTCGCCAGGGTTTTCAGCACCTGAAATTGCAGGTCAACCAACATCACATGACATTCAGTTTTGGCGGTCGCAGTGAGGAATTTATCAAAAGCGGCAAGCCCGCCTGCATCCAGTAAGGTGACGCCGTCCATCAGGATCACCACTTGTTGCTGCTCTTTACATAACAGCGCCAGCTCGGCAAATACTCTGTCCGCCGCAGCAAAAAACAATGGCCCGCTGATGCGAAATACCTTGTTGCCGGGCGCCAGTTTTTCGTTAACCAGCTTCGGGTTTTCGGTGACATCGGCGACTTTGGTCATCTCGGCCACTTCGCGCACAAACAGCAGCGCCGCGATAATGATGCCGCAGCTGATGGCAATCACCATGTCAAACAACACGGTAAAAGAGAAACACACCGCGAACACCAGCACGTCGCTGCGCGGTGCGGTATTGATCAGATGCAGTGCTTTGGGCGCTTCACTCATATTCCAGGCAACTACCAGCAATAAGGCCGCCATACCGGCTAACGGCAGGTAACTCAGCACCGGCGCTAAGGCAAAAAGCGCCAGCAACACCACGCCAGCATGCACCATGGCAGCAACGGGCGACACAGCGCCAGCCCGCACGTTCGCTGCAGAACGGGCCAGTGCAGCAGTCGCGGTAATGCCACCAAAAAACGGCGCCACTATGTTGCCGATGCCCTGCCCCAGCAATTCACTGTTGGCACTGTGACGCCGGCCTGTCATGCCATCGAGCACCATGGCGCAAAGTAGCGATTCAATGGCGCCGAGCATCGCCATGGCAAAAGCGGCGGTCAGTAAATCTTTGACCAGCTCAGAGCTCCACTGCAGCGGTTGGCCGTCGGCGCCTGGTAAATCCCAGGGCCACTGCAGGCTGGGTAGCATATCCGGAATACCGGCGGCAACACTGCCATCAGCCGCTGTGTACTGAAAACGGCTGCCGATCGTTTCCACCGGATAACCAAAATGATTCAGTGCCAGGGCCAGCAAAGTGGCCGCAATCACTGCCGGTAAATGCGGTGGGATACGGCTACCCAGTTTAGGCCAGGCCAGCATCAGCCACAGAGTCACGCCGGCTACGACCATCGCCGGCCAATGTGCTGTGTCCGCCGCTTGTAACAGCACCTGCAGCTTTTCCAGATAATGTTCGGGCATGCTGGCAACACTGAGGCCAAATAAATCGCGTAGCTGTAATGTGGCAATCACTACGGCAATACCGGCAGTAAAGCCCAGGGTGACGGCTTCGGGGATATATTGAATAAAACGCCCCAGCCGTAACATCGCCATTGCGACCAAAATGGCACCGGACAGCACTGTCGCCAGCAACAAACCACTTAAACCATATTTCTGCACGACCGGATATAAAATAACGATAAAAGCGGCCGTGGGGCCTGACACACTGTAGCGGGAGCCGCCGCAAAGTGGAATCAAAAAGCCGGCGATAATGGCGGTATACAAACCGTATTGCGGCGGTACACCTGAAGCAATGGCCAGCGCCATCGCCAGCGGGATGGCAATAATGCCAACGCTGATACCGGCCAGTACGTCTTTGCTGAGCGCCGGAAAACCATAACCTTCAGCGGCGGCCTCCCGCAGCGCATGAAAAATCCGTAACGAGAATAAATGAGCACGGTGTGACATCAGGCAACCTCACAACCTTAAAACTCTATTGTAGGGATAAAATCAGGGCGCCAGAAATTTGTTTTGGATTTTTTGCAAGATTTTCCAGCGGTTGGGATCGAGGAGGAGAGAGCAAACCGAAAGATCAAAAAGGATTTTAATTATCTGCTTAATGACCGCTTGGTGACTTGATACTAATGGAGGGCCGTCGTCGTAGAAAGTGTCATCCATCACGAACATTAAAGCTTCTATTGATTGAACGCATGATATTGTGGAAGAAATAGCAAGCACTAGGGCCATCAAATAAACCTGAGGGACAAATCTACTTCCATCGGCTTTGAATAAACTAAGTAACTTAGGGTCGTTGTGGTAGAACACAATGCAAAATGCCATTAGAAGATCAACAAATGCAGATGCTAAGTAATACGTAAAAGGGTCTAAATCACCCAGTATGTAAGCAATTGGCAGAGCTAGAAGTTTTATTAAAAATACTAAAAATAATATTGGTAGAATTTGTCGCTTTGGTAACGAAAAAATTGCAACGAAAAAAACCAAAAGAAATGACAGTGCAACAACAACTGTTGCGTCAGATCTAAAATAGGTACTTGCCGCTAGCGTACCAAAACACAATACGCCAGCGGTGCAGTCTTTAAGATAATTCGAGGGCTTCAATGTGTTTATTATTCTCCCTCTAGATCTGGTTATTTTTTAACCCACCAATCTTTCGCTGGCTCACCATTATCGTGAACAGAAAAAGTGCCAACTGCCACATCATCCATGCTCAGTGAAATACCGCCGCTGACTTGAGTCAGCTCAGCTGTGTTCAGCTCAACCAGCTCTGCGGTTTGTTCTTGTTTAGATACTGGAAACAGTGCTGCGAACAGTTTCGATTTTGCATTGAATTTCATAATGAGTAAATCCCTTAATTGTAAAGATTATTTTGTTTTGGATTTTAATTTCCCCGACCCCGATCATGCAGATCCGGCGGGAGCATGTAGAGATTGCAAACGCAATGCCAAATGCCGAGCAGCTGCAAAATATTAATAAATATCGTTTAAATACAACAACTTATACAAGCAAACCTACAAATAACGAGATGATAAATCAGATCCTACACTGCAGATCCGACCTGATGCGGCGAGAAATTTCCGCCGAAGATAGCCGGGTTTGCCACAGCTTGCCGCCATCTAAGCGTCAAGATTTTGTCACACCAGCCCCTGCGGCAAAATGCCACATGCCGCAAAGTGCCGAATACCGCTATAGTCAGTCACGACTTAGCCTGATACGCGCCGGCCGTGACTTTTTCCTGGTGAATGCGTAGTCTGCTCTTGTCAGTTTTTTGCAACGGGCGCTCTGCGCCCGCTTTTTTTGAGATCCGCTATGCTGCCGAACAGATCCGCTTTCAGCACCGACTCAGATCCACGCCAACAAATCAAACAATTACAGCAATTTCGCTGGGGCTTAGTCGGGACGAGCTATCTGGCGGCTTTGGCTGCCTGGTGGTTGCAATATCCGGTCAGCAGCTGGCCGCTAATGCTGTTGTTGTTGGCTTTATATGGCTGCACCAACTTGTCGCTGCCCTGGTTGCCAGGCGCCCCGCTGAAACCACAGCGCGTCTTTGCGCTGGCCATTTTGTACGACCTGACCCTGCTAACCTTAATGCTGGCGCTGGCAGGTGGCGCTGGGAATGGTTTGATCGCGCTGCTTTTATTGCCTGTCGCTGTCAGCGCAGTGTTGCTGCCAGGCCGTATCGCCCTGCTGACCGCCGCACTGGCGGTCAGTTGCTATCTGCTGCTGGCCCTGTTGTTACCGCTCAATCCGGTTGACCCGCAAACCGGGCAGTTAATTTTTGACCCGCACGCGGCACATCGCAGTCATCAGGTTTTTATTGACGGTGCCACACCGGATCAGCTGCTACCGGCGCATTTCAGTTCACATCTGTGGCAGATGGCCTGGGCCTTCACACTGTCGGCGTTTTTCATCGCGGCTTTTGTCAGCGCCCAAGCACAGTTAGTTCGGCAGAAATCCCGTGAACTGATGCAATTGCAGCAACAACAGTCACAGCAGGAACAGATGCTGACAGTCGCCACTTATGCGGCCAACGCCGCCCATGAACTGGCCACGCCGCTGCAAAATCTGACGTTGTTAACCGATGAGCTCAATGATGGTCCGCCAGACCCGGCACTGTTGCAAGACCTGCAGCAAGAAGTACGGCGCTGTCAGCAAATAGTGCAACAGCTACGGCATAGTGCGCAGCAATTACGCCAGCCACAGCAGCAGGCACCGCTGCATCAGGTGGCCCAACAGGCGCTGCAACTCTGGTTAGTCAGCCGACCGGAAATTAGTCTCAGCCTGGACGAACAGCTGGATGGCAGCCAATGCCTGGTTGCTGACACGCTGGCCTGGTCCGCCGCTTTGTTTAATATTCTTGATAACGCCGCTGATGCCGGCCTGGCCGCACAACAGCCGCGTCTGCTGGTCAGACTCAGTCAGCAACATCAGGGATTTGTGTTGCACATTGAGGATTTCGGTCCAGGTGTACCAGCAGCACAGCTTGTTGAGCTGGGAAAACGGCCTCAGCCCAGTCCTGATGGTTTAGGCCTCGGACAGTTCCTCGCCAATAGCAGTATCGAACGGCTGGGGGGGATGGTAACAAGAAAACCCGGCCCGTCTGGCGGCCTCATCACACAAATCCATTTCCCGGCAGGAGTCAGACCATGAAACTGACGGTGTTAGATGACGATGAGGTATTGCTCCGGACCTTACAACGCCGTCTGACGGCTGCAGGTCATCAGGTCCGTATCTTTGCCACTCCGCCAGCACTGACAGAGCTTATCGAGGAGCCGGCCGACGCCTGGCTACTGGATCTGCGATATGGTGACGTTTCCGGGTTGAACTATGTGGCACCACTACGTCAATACTTCCCGGATTGCCGTATTCTGGTGCTGACCGGCTTTGCCAGCATTGCCACTGCGGTGCAGGCGGTCAAACTGGGTGCTGACGATTATCTGACAAAACCGGTGGACTTCGCAGTGTTATTGCAAGCGCTGCAAGGCGATAAAGCTGTACCGCAGGTCATTGAGCATAACAGCGACGACAACGAAGCTTTGTTATCGACAGATCAAATCGAATGGGAACATATTCAGCGGGTGCTGGCGCAACAGGATGGCAATATCAGTCAGACCGCACGACTACTAGGCATGCACCGGCGCACCTTGCAGCGCAAGTTGCTGAAACACAGACCCGGCTAAAGCGCCGGGACCTGGTTAAACACAACATCAAGCGCGCGGATTCGCCCAGGCTGCTGCTTGCGCCTGGCTATGCCGGGCAGCTTTGGCTACCGCAATTTGCTGACGCGCCAGAATAGCTAAATCAGCATGAATACCACCAGCAGTGACCTGACGCCCTGCACCCGGCCCTTTTAACACCAGCGGATTAGCCTGATACCAGTCACTTTCGATAACAAATACATTGTCACAGGCCTGAATAGCCGCCAGCGGATGTTCAGGCGAAACCGTCAATAACTCCACCTGTGCTTTTGGTCCTTGCGGTGTCACTGCAAGGGTCGCAACATAACGTAGCACTTTGCCTGCCGCCTGAGCTTTGGCATAAGTGTCAGCCAACGCCTGGTCCAATTCGTGGCGGCGTGCCCAAAACTCATCCCAGCTCAGTGTATCCAAACCAGCCGGCAACAATGGCGTCAGGGTGATGTCATTGATATCCAGACTTAAGCCCAGTTCCCGCGCCAGCACCAGCAACTTGCGTTGTACGTCTTTACCAGACAAGTCATCCCGTGGATCCGGCTCGGTCAGCCCTTCGGCCTGCGCCTGCAGTACAAACTCAGAGAACGGTGCACTACCGTCGTATTTACACAATAACCAGGACAAAGTACCGGAGAAAATCCCGCTGATTTGCTGGATATGGTCACCAGAGCTCTGTAATTCCTGTAACAGCCGCTGCACCGGTAAACCAGCACCACAGGTGGTATTGGCCTGCCAGCTGACCTGCTGCTCGGCCACTGCGGCAACAATTTGCTGGTACTGCGCAAGTGGCAAAGTCACGCCTTGTTTGTTGGCACTGATAAGGTGGCAGCCAGTGCGGACAATCTCAGCATAGTCTTCAGCAAAACTGCGGCTTGGCGTGATATCGACCAGCACTTTTGGATCCGGTAAACCGGTCAGGTAATCCAGCAGCTCCTGCTTCTGATAAGGCGCGGCAACGGCTAAAGTTTGCTGCCATTCGGTGACATTAATCTGGTCGCTGAATACCGCCTGACGCGAGTTGAACAAACCCGCCAGCCGTAATTCAATCTGACCGGCATAAGTCTGTTGCTGTTTCGCCAGCAGGCTCAAAAACTCAGAGCCGACGTTACCGGTCCCCGCCACCACAATATTCAGCCGCACTGTCGTTGGCAGTAACAGCTGGTGTAGTTCGGTCAGCTCATTGGCCGTCAATGCCGGACTGAATAACCACAGCGCCAGTTCATCGTCCTGAAAACTATGTGCCGGTTGCTGGCGTTCCAGCCAGTGTGCAGCCTGCAGAGGTAGTTGACGTTGCTGGCGTGCCGCTGGTTTTAACCAAGCCACCGCATAAAATTGTTCCGAGCTGACCCGCGGATAAATCTGTTGTTGCCCGAGAAATTGCAGCAAAGCATCCAGATTCTTCTGCGCCACCAGCCATTGTTTGCCCTGCGTTGCCGGCGCGGCGAATACCGGGAACTGCAGCGCTGCGGCGGCTTGTTGCGGGCTGACTTTGCAATGCGCCGGTAAGGTCAACAGCACTGCTTCGGCTAGATCGGTGACAAACTGCACTTCAATAGCGCTTTGACGGCTGACCCGACAGCCAGGTTGCTGCGGCTCATAACTGCTGCGTACGATCAATTCGGCCGGATGCTGCGCCAGCGGATTTAAAGTTTTGGCATGCAGCACCGGATTGCCCAGTTCGGCGAGGCGAATCGCCAGAGGCCATGGCACCTGGCGATAAGCGCGCGCTGACGGGACTTTACGTGGGTCTGCGCTATAAATCGCATCAACATCAGTCCAGATATGCACGGCATCTGCTTTGATTAACGCGCCGACGATAGTCGCTGAATAATCACTGCCGTTACGACCGAGCGTGATGCTGTTTTGTGCTGTATCGCGGGCGATAAAGCCGGTCACGACGTTAAAGCCGGCTTGCTTTAGCGGTGCCAGTAAATCGGCGGATTGTTGCCACAACACCTGCGCATCGCCGAGAGGTTGTAATTCCAACCGCAAAAAATCACGCGCATCAATAGCTTGGGCCTCTTTGCCGCGCTCGGTCAGCACTGCGCTTAACAACAATGCGGAAAGCTTTTCGCCGGTGGCCAGCACTTCGTTGTGCTGACCTGCCTGGACCAGCGCCGGGATTTGCGCCAGCCAGTTATTCAGCGAATTAAGCGCCTGAGGTGCGGTTTGCGCGCTTAAAGTACGGTTGAGCAACAAGCGCAGCTGCGCCGACAACTGCTGCCGTTGCGTGTCAAAATTTGCGGCGTCGGCAGCAGAGGCGATTAAATCGAGTAGATGATCGGTAGTATCGCCCGGCGCTGAGACCACCACCCAGGCACTCTGTTGCGGTTGTTGCAGCAGGATATCTGCCACAGCATGAAAACGTTCGGCGGTGGCAAGGCTGCTGCCACCGAATTTGTGCACGACGACCTTGTGGGCCTCTGAAGAAAGTTGTTGTACTGCCATGATCTTTACCAAAATGCGGCCAGGGCTGGATTCAGCCGGAAATGTTGTTCAGTTTGTGCTTCGGGCTTGACGGTCACTGACGCCTTCTCATTACTGGTTTGCGCATTGCCGCCATCTGCGTCAAGCGCTGCTGCAACAGCAGCAAATGCCTGCTCCAGATCTGCCAGTAAATCACGCGGATCTTCAATACCAACCGACAACCGGATTAAAGTCGGGCCAATACCGGCCGTTTTTTGCGCCGCCGCGTCCATCGACGCATGCGTCATAGTGCCGGGATGGCAAATCAGGCTCTCAATACCACCCAAGGATTGCGCCAGCGTAAAGCACTCTAACGCGTCGAAAAATATGCCAAGGTATTTGGCATCGGCTGCCAGATCAAAGCTGATCATGGCGCCAAAACCATGTTGTTGCGCTTTGGCAATAGCATGGCCCGGATGGTCTTTTAAACCCGGATAATAAATCTTGCCGGCCAGCGGTTGCTGTTGCAGGTACTCGACCACTAAAGCGGCATTTTCCTGATGCGCTTTGATGCGCGGCAACAAAGTTCGGATACCGCGTAAGGTCAGATGCGAATCAAAAGCACCGGCGGTGACGCCGAGGCAATTCGCCCACCATTTCAGTTCATCACCGAGAGCTGCATCTTTGACAATCAAAGCGCCGCCGACAATGTCGCTGTGGCCGTTTAAATACTTGGTAGTGGAATGCAGCACTAAATCTGCACCCAGCGCGATCGGGTTTTGCAGCGCCGGCGATAAAAAAGTGTTGTCGACCAGCACCAGCGCCTGCAGCGTTTTCGCCAGCGCACACACAGCACGCACATCAGTGATTTGCAGCAGCGGGTTACTTGGCGTTTCCAACCAAATCAGCTTGGGTTTAGCTGCACTGACCAGCTCCGGCCAGTTGTCATGCTGAAAATTAACAATGACCAGTTTAAAAGCGCGTTTTTTATTGGCCAGATTGGTGAATAAGCGGTAACTACCGCCGTAACAATCATGCGGAATAACCAGGGTATCGTCCGGCGTCAGCACCTGCAGCGCCAGCACACAGGCCGACATGCCGGTGTTGGTCACCAGTGCTTTAGCGCCGCCTTCGAGCTGGCACAAAGCATCGCCGAGCAGGTCGCGGGTTGGATTGTTCGAGCGCGAATAATCATATTTGCCTGGCTGTTTAAAAGCCGGCAATTCGTAAGTGGAGGTCAGATACATCGGCGGCGTCACCGCACCGTAAGCGGGGTCCTGCGCAATACCGGCGCGGGCTGCAACTGTGGCGGAGCGACGTGTGGACATATCAACCTCATACTTTTAGATGTTTAGACGGCTAAAAGTATACAGCGCCATAAAAGGATGTCAAAACATTTAGACGTCTATCATGATTATTTCTTGCGCACTGTTTGTTTATACGCGTATAAAGAGATAAAATTTCGGGCCAAAACGCACAACAAATAAATAAATCAAGGTACAACTATGGCAAAGTGGAATGGTGAATACGTTCACCCTTATGCAGAACACGGCAAGAAATCAGAACAGGTGAAGAAAATCACCGTCTCCATCCCCCTGAATGTATTAAAAGTTTTGACTGATGAGCGTACCCGCCGCCAGGTCAATAACTTACGCCACGCCACAAACAGCGAATTATTATGCGAAGCTTTTTTGCATGCTTTCACTGGTCAGCCACTGCCAGCCGATGAAGATTTACGCAAAGACAACCCGCACCAAATCCCGATCGAAGTCCGTAATATCCTGACCAGCATGGGCAAACCCATTCCGGATATTCAGGAAGCAGAATCAGACGAAGAATAAAGACCGACGCAACCGAAAAATAAACAACGACAGGTTGCAGCAAGAGTCGACAATAAATTCAAATAACAGGCAAAAAACAAAACCGCGGCAAGCCGCGGTTTTTCTTTTTATTGAAATGGAAAATCAGCTTTCCATATAGTGTTTTGGCATCGGAATGCGTGCCACACCTGATGCAACCGCAGCATCCGCCACCGCTTTCGCCACACGTGGTAACAGCCGTGGGTCCATCGGTTTTGGAATAATGTATTCAGCGCCAAACTCCAGCTTCGCGACCTGCGCTGCCTGCAACACTTCTGCCGGTACCGGCTCTTTGGCGATAGCGCGAATGGCATGCACAGCTGCAATCTTCATCTCATCGTTAATGACGCTGGCGCGCACGTCCAAAGCACCACGGAAAATAAACGGGAAACACAGGACGTTATTGACCTGATTCGGATAATCCGAGCGGCCGGTCGCCATGATAATGTCGTTACGCTCCGCATGCGCCAGCTCTGGTTTAATTTCCGGATCCGGGTTGGAGCAGGCAAAAATCACCGGCTTCTCTGCCATCAGCTTCAGCGCCTGCGGTGGCAGTGCATCGGGGCCAGACACGCCGATAAACACATCAGCGCCATCCAGCGCATCTTCCAGTGTGCGTTTATCCGTGTTGTTGGCAAACAGCGTTTTGTATTTGTTTAAATCTTCACGCCGGGTATGGATCACGCCTTTGGTGTCCAGCATGTAGATGTATTCGCGTTTGGCGCCACATTTAATCAGCAGTTCCATACAGGCGATAGCAGCTGCGCCGGCGCCCATACAAACGATAGTGACTTTGCGAATGTCCTTGCCCTGAATTTCCAGCGCGTTCAACAGGCCCGCCGCAGTGACGATGGCAGTACCATGCTGGTCGTCATGGAATACCGGAATGTTGCAGCGTTTAATCAGCTCTTTTTCAATCTCAAAACATTCCGGCGATTTGATATCTTCGAGGTTAATACCGCCAAAAGTGTCGGCGATATTAGCGACAGTATTGATG
The DNA here is from genome assembly GCF_000711985.1 of Rheinheimera texasensis DSM 17496. Classification (GTDB taxonomy): domain Bacteria; phylum Pseudomonadota; class Gammaproteobacteria; order Enterobacterales; family Alteromonadaceae; genus Pararheinheimera; species Pararheinheimera texasensis. The sequence continues at coordinate 257,955 of NZ_JONU01000008.1, read as the reverse complement.
AAATCTTCAGTAGTGCGGTGCGTCACTTCGATATCAATTGAATCCAGATTGGCAAAACGCTTGAACAATAAGGCTTTACCTTCCATCACCGGCTTGGAGGCCATAGGCCCTAAATTGCCAAGGCCCAGAATGGCCGTACCATTGGTGATCACCGCTACTAAATTGCCTTTACCGGTGTATTTATAAACATTATCAATGTCTTCGGCGATTTCACGCACCGGCTCGGCCACACCCGGGCTGTAGGCCAGCGCTAAGTCTTTAACCGTTTCGGCTGGTTTGGTGATTTCGATGCCGATTTTGCCGGGAGTCGGTTTGGCATGATAATCGAGCGCTGCTTTCCTGAAGTCTGACATGGTAAGAGTCCTGAGGCTTAGCCCTGTGGGCTTTATGTTATTTGCCAATACTTTTGCGAGGGTAAGCGCAAAAGGCGGCCCATTGTAAAGAGCCTGACGCGGCATGCCTATTGACTTCGTGCTGGTTGTACCTCTGTCCAGAGTCACCAGCCAAACCCAATAGTTGCCTTTTTTACGTGGAGGAGCGGCGGAAAATGTCTGTGCACTTTTTGGCCATCTGCGTTGTTATAACAAGTTTTGTCGCAGGTGCCAAGTGACAAAATCACAAGAGGTAAGACCAGTTTTCGCGATTTGCTTAAAGATGCAAAAAGCTGTCATGAAATGGCAGATAGTTGTGCAGACCGGCTGAATTTACATGCAATCCGGCAACAAATATCGAACTTAAGCAATTGATTCAAAATGAATTAAATAAAGAAAAAGTCGGGGGTGGATAAATAATCAGCAAACAGTTTATGCAACAGCATCCAGACAAACTGCAGGCACAAAAAAAGCACCCGAAGGTGCTTTTTTGCGTCAACGCAGTAGGGATTATTTTGCGCCCAGTACTGCGAAACGTTTTTTGAAGCGGTCAACGCGACCACCAACGTCCAGAACTTTTTGCTTACCAGTGTAGAACGGGTGGCAAGCTGAGCAAACGTCCAAGTGGATGTCTTTGCACAGAGCTGAACGGGTTTTGAATGAGTTACCGCAAGTACAGGTTGCAGTGATTTCTTTGTATTCCGGGTGGATACCTGGTTTCATGGCTTACCTCGTTAGGGCCGTATCGCTATCTGATCAGCTTACTGTCAGACACCATACGCATTTCAGTTAAATTAGGGCGCGTAGCTTAATAGATCTGCCTTGCCGGTTCAACTTTTTATTCCGATTTCGCAGAAAAAAGCAGCGGTTTAGTACCAACAGCAGCAACCAGCAAAAAAAGCATTGTGAGGGCAAAGTCAGTCTGGCTACACTTTGCCGCATTCAGCATCAGGACTATCAGCCTTTTGAGCCAAATCCGCGTCGCCTTACCTGTGCCTTTATATCAACATTTCGACTACCTGTTGCCAGAAGGTTTGCAGGTTCAGGTCGGTGTGCGGGTGCTGGTGCCTTTTGGTAAACGCGAACTGGTCGGCATTGTCTGGCAATTAAACCCACCGGATGCTTTCGCAGACAAACTGAAACCGATCAAGGCCGTGCTGGATCAACAGCCGCTATTTGGCGAAGCCATTCGCCAGCTGCTCAGTTTTGCCGCTGATTATTATCATCATCCACTGGGTGAAGTACTGGTCAGTGCCCTGCCCGCGCTGCTGCGTGAAGGCAAAGCCGTCCTCGCCGGTCATGGCCGGGTTTTGCAGCTGACAGAGCAAGGCCGGGCGCTGTCAGCATCAGAACTCAACCGTGCGCCACGCCAGCTGGCGTTGTGGCAACGCCTGCAACAATCAGCAATCCGCGACGATGATTTAAGCGGTGAAAGCACCACCATCAAAGCGATGCTCGACAAAGGCCTGGTCAGCTGGCAGACAGTGCCTTTTACAGCTTTTGTACCACAGCCTGACCGTCAACAGCCGTTGCAGCTCAATCCGGCGCAGGCGCTGGCCGTCAGTGCCATCAATCAGGCGGCCGGTAGCTTCAGCCGGTTTTTGCTCGAAGGCGTCACCGGCTCCGGCAAAACCGAAGTCTATCTGCAGGCAATCAGCCCGGTGCTGCAGCGTGGTGAACAAGTGCTGGTGCTGGTGCCGGAAATTGGCCTGACACCGCAAACGCTGGCGCGCTTTGCCAAAAGATTTGCGGTGCCGCTGCAGATCTGGCATTCCAATATGACCGATCAGGAACGTTTGCTCGCCTGGCAGCGCAGTGCCAGCGGCGATGCCGCCATTACCATCGGCACCCGCTCAGCGCTGTTTTTGCCTTTTGCCCGGCTGGGGTTGCTCATCATCGACGAAGAACACGATGCCTCGCTAAAACAGCAGGATGGTTTTCGCTACCATGCGCGCGACTTAGCAGTTAAACGCGCCGCGCTGGCAAAGTGCCCTATTGTATTGGGTTCTGCAACGCCAAGCCTCGAGTCTTTGTACAATGTACAAAAAGGGAAATTCGCCCATCTGCCGTTACCGGAGCGCGCTACCAGTCAGCAGGTACCGAAAATTGAACTGCTGGATTTAAAACAGCAGGTACTGAAACATGGCCTGGCTGATGGCACGCTGGCGCAAATCAAACAACGGCTGCAACGTGGCGAGCAGGTGATGTTGTTTTTAAACCGCCGCGGTTTTGCCCCGGCGCTGATCTGCCATGAATGCGGCTGGCTGACCGAGTGTCAGCGCTGTGCAGCCTTCACGACTTTCCACAAGCAAAGCCGCCAGCTGGTCTGCCATCATTGTGGCGCCTGCCGGCCTGTACCGCATCAGTGCGGTCATTGTGGCAGTACCCAGCTCGCGCCGGTCGGACAAGGTACTGAGCAACTGGAAGAACAGCTGCAGCAGCTTATTCCGGATTTCCCGGTGATCCGCCTGGATAGAGACAGCACACGGCGCAAAGGCAGCCTCGAAACGCTGCTGAGCGAAATTCAGCGTGGTGAGCCGGCCATTATTGTTGGCACCCAGATGCTGGCAAAAGGCCACCATTTTCCCAATGTCAGCCTGGTGGTGATTGTCGATGTCGACAGCGCTTTGTATTCCAGCGATTTTCGCGCCTCTGAACAATTAGCCCAGCTGCTGACCCAGGTCGCCGGCCGCGCTGGGCGCGGTGATATTGCCGGTACAGTGTTGCTGCAAACGCATTATCCGGGCCATCCGCTTTTGCAGGATGTCATTCAGAATGGCTACAGCTCTTTTGCCCGCAGCGCTTTGCTGGAACGTCAGCAAACCCGGCTGCCGCCGTATCAGCATCTGGCTTTGTTCAGAACTGAATCTTTTGATAGTCAGGACGGCGTGGCCTTTTTAAGCATTATCCAGCAACTGATTGCCACACACTGCCCCAAAGTGCAGTACCTCGGGCCATTAAAACCACCGCTGGAGCGTAAAGCCGGTAAATTCCGCTGGCAGTTACAGCTGTTTTGCCAGGACCGGCGCTTGTTGCATCAGGCGCTCGATCTGGCGCTGGAACAGAGCCGCAATCTGCCGCTGGCGCGTAAAATCAAATGGCAACTGGACGTGGATGCGCTCGATTTGAATTAAGCTTTGTCTGAATTGAGCAGCGAAGCGGCAAAATTCAGCCTTACTTTTTTGCCGCTAAATCCAGTACAATCACCGCACATCTATCGCCGTAAGAATTTGGCATGCCTCATCAAGATTATGTAAAAACGGCCCGGCCAGCACCGCGTCCAAAGAAAAAACCAAATGAAAAGAAGCCTCTGCCAGTTCTGCTGATCAGTGTGGTCAGCTTGTTGATCCTGGCCTTTGGCGCCTTTTTATGGCATATCTCCCACAGGCCCGGTGCAGAAGCTGCCGCTGCTGAAGCCAAAGCGGCCGTTGCAGAAACCGTGGTGAAAGACGAACTGCCACCAAAGCCGTCGAAAGAGCCATACACCTACATCAAAGAGCTGCAGACCAAAGAAATTCAGGTTGAGGCCGAACAACTGGCCGCCAAAGCGCCGGCCAACATGTATTGCGGCGCTTTTAAAGCGATGGAAGGCGCACAGCAGCTGAAAGCCAAAATGGCTTTTGCCGGTGTCAGTGCCGAGATCAAACAATCATCCGGCAAATACCGCGTGGTTTCCGGACCTTATGTCAGCAAACGTCAGGCGCAAAACGATAAAAACAAACTGCTGCAACAAAAAATAGCCAACTGCTGGATCCCATGAATTTTCGGTGCCGGCCGCGCGCTTGAAATGCGCTGCCGTGCCCACATATCTGCTTTATCTTCCCAACTAGAACATGCTTCATGACTACTATTGTTTCTGTGCGCCGTAACGGCGAAGTGGCACTGGGCGGTGACGGCCAGGTCACGCTGGGTAATACCGTAATGAAAGGCAACGCGAAAAAAGTGCGTCGCCTGTATCACGGTAAAGTACTGGCGGGTTTTGCCGGCGGTACTGCCGACGCTTTTACTTTATTTGAACGCTTTGAAGCCAAGCTGGAGCTCCACCAGGGCCATCTGATGCGCGCTGCGGTGGAACTTGCCAAAGACTGGCGCACCGACCGCATGCTGCGCAAGCTCGAAGCATTGCTGGCGGTTGCCGACGCCAACTGCTCCCTGATCATTACCGGTAACGGCGACGTGATCCAACCGGAGCAGGACCTGATCGCCATCGGTTCCGGCGGGCCTTTTGCTCAGGCCGCGGCCACGGCACTGTTAAATAACACCGAACTACCCGCCAGCGCTATTGTGGAAAAAGCTCTGACTATTGCCGGCGATATCTGCATTTACACCAATCATCACCACACGATTGAAGAATTGAAATAAGGTCCTGTTATGTCGGAAATGACTCCCCGCGAAATTGTCCATGAGCTGGACCGCCATATCATTGGCCAGCAAGGTGCCAAACGCGCTGTGGCTATCGCGTTGCGTAACCGCTGGCGCCGGATGCAACTCGACCCGTTGTTGCGCCAGGAAGTAACTCCGAAGAACATTCTGATGATTGGCCCGACCGGTGTTGGCAAAACCGAAATTGCCCGCCGGCTGGCCAAACTGGCCAATGCGCCTTTTATCAAAGTTGAAGCGACGAAGTTCACCGAAGTCGGTTATGTCGGCAAAGAAGTCGACAGCATCATCCGCGACCTGACCGACAGCGCCGTCAAAATGATCCGCGAGCAGGAAGTTGCACGCAACCGCTTCCGCGCTGAAGAAGCCGCAGAAGAGCGCATTCTGGATGTGCTGTTACCGCGCGCCCGCAACAACTGGGGCGAAGTGGAAAACAGCGACAACGACTCCAATACCCGGCAGATCTTCCGCAAAAAACTGCGCGAAGGCCAGCTCGACGACAAAGAAATCGAACTGGATTTATCGGCTGGCCCGCTTGGCGTAGAAATTATGGCGCCACCAGGCATGGAAGAAATGACGCAGCAACTGCAGTCGATGTTCCAGAACCTCGGCCAGGAAAAAACTAAAAAGCGCAAACTGAAAATCAAAGATGCGTTTAAGCAGCTGGTGGATGAAGAAGCCGCCAAACTGGTCAATCCTGAAGAGCTCAAAGCCAAAGCTTTAGAAGCGGTCGAGCAAAACGGTATTGTCTTCATCGACGAAATCGACAAAATCTGCAAACGTGGCGAAAGCAGCGGCCCGGATGTATCGCGCGAAGGTGTACAACGCGATTTGTTGCCGTTAATTGAAGGTTGTAGCGTCAATACCAAACACGGCATGGTCAAAACCGACCATATTCTGTTTATCGCCTCTGGCGCTTTCCAGCTGGCCAAACCGTCAGATTTAGTGCCGGAATTACAAGGCCGGCTGCCGATCCGGGTAGAATTGCAACCGCTGACTGCGGCGGACTTTGAACGTATTCTGACCGAACCTAAAGCATCTCTGACCGAACAGACGGTGGCGATGCTGGCGACTGAAGGTGTGCAGCTGAAATTCACCGAAGACGGCATCAAGCGCATCGCTAACGCCGCCTGGCAGGTGAACGAACGCACCGAAAATATCGGCGCACGACGGCTTTATACGGTGATGGAGCGGTTGCTGGAAGAAGTGTCGTTTGACGCTGCCGACCATCAGGGCCAGCAAGTGGTGGTAGACGCAGCTTACGTTGACAGTCATCTCGATGCACTGGTGCAGGACGAAGACTTAAGCCGGTTTATTCTGTAATTCAGCCCTTGATAAGGAATAGTGATGCATCAGGTCAGCAAACTGCATTATCACCGCAAGCAAAAAATGTTGGATGTGCTGTTTGCTGATGCTGTGTTGGCACAGTTCAGTGCCGAGTTTTTACGCGTGATGTCGCCATCGGCCGAAGTGCGCGGGCATGGCACGCCTGTGCTGGTGGCGAACAAACGCGATGTGGCGATCAGCCAGATTCTACCGGTCGGTCAGTACGCCGTGAAACTGGTGTTTGATGACGGTCACAATACCGGGTTGTACAGCTGGAGTTATCTGCGCCAACTGCATGAACAGCAAGACACCCTGTGGCAGGACTATCTGCAGCGGCTGAAAGCCGCCAATGCCGTGCGGGATGCCAGGCTGGACATTCGTTTTCACAGCGGCATTTAGCGCCGCTGTGAAAACCAGGCTTCAGGCTTTAAACTTATCGACAGTCTGATGTAACCGCGCGGCCTGCGCTGCAACTTCTTCGCTGATTTGTGCGTTATGTTCGGCGATTTTCAGCGATTGCTCAGAAATATCACGAATACGGATGACGTTTTTATTCACTTCTGCCGCCACGTGACTTTGCTCCTCTACTGCAGTCGCAATTTGCGTGGTCATTTCCATAATGTGCGTCACGTCGCCAGTGATAGCACTGAGCAGGCGGCTGGCCATGCCGGCCTGTTCGGCACCACTTTGGCCGCGTTCCCGGCATTGTTGCATGGAGCCGACAATCGCGCGGGTGCGGCCCTGTAAGCCGGAAATGATTTGTTCAATTTGCCGGGTCGACTCAGCTGTGCGCTGGGCGAGGCTGCGCACTTCATCGGCGACCACTGCAAAACCACGGCCCTGTTCACCGGCACGTGCGGCTTCAATGGCGGCATTTAACGCCAGTAAATTGGTTTGTTCGGCAATACCGCGAATGACGTCTATCACCGAGCCAATCGTGGTGCTGTCCTGCTCCAGCTCCGCCACCACATTAGCCGCCTGTTGTAGTTCGTCTGACAAAGCGCGGATACGGCTGACTGTTTGTTCCACTTCTTTCATGCCTGCTGCAGCATTTTGATTGGTCGCGTCCGCTTTATTGGCAGTGTTTTCGGTGTTGCCGGCAATTTCTTCAATGGTAGCGCCCATTTCAGTGACCGCCGTCGCCACCATGTCGCTTTCCATTTGTTGCTGTGCCATGCCACGGCTGGTTTCTGCTGTCGACTGCGCCAGTTCTGAGGTGGCAGTATCCAGCATTTCCAGCGCCTGGTTGACGTTTCGCACCAAATCCTGAAAGTCAGACAGCATCGCATTAAAGTCCTGCGCCAGCAGCGTCATTTCATCGCGGCCTTCGACCACCACACGCTGACGGAAATCATTGTCTTTACGGATCACACCGATTGTGCGGCAGACATTCTGAATGGGCTGCAAAATACTGCGGGAGGTCAGCAGCACCAGCACAATGACTATCGCCAGCACGATAAAAAATAACGTAAAGGCGAGATATTTGGCTGCGGTTGAGGCTTTCTCCAGTGCCACGTTGGCTTTTTCTGTCATCGCCTGCAAACTGGTTTCGGTTTCATGCACCGCTTTACGCATGTCGCCCATAATGCCCTGGTCATGCTTCAGGCCCATGGTCTGACTGCCTGTCACCAGATTGCGGTAGGCTTCGGCGTAGCTATCCGCCGCGCTGTGTAATCCGGGACTGGCATTCTGCCCGTCTAATAACGATTTAAAGCGGCTGAATTCAGCATTAAAACTGTCGAGGTACTTCAGGTCCGCGCGCAGCATAAAATCTTTTTCAGCGCGGCGAAGTTGCAACAAACTGACCAGCAGCCTGTCATTGTTGACCTGTTTGAATTCGGCTTCAAGTTGATGCGCTGCAGCGCGCAGCGCGCCATAAAGCCCAGACTGCGGGTCTAATCCGACCTGCTCTGCTGTTTTCACCAATGACTCGAATTTTTGCTGATACGAAGCAGTCTGCTGGCGGAAATTTTTTAATGAACTGGTATCAATGTCATGGGCGGCCAAATCCTGCTCCAACAGGTTAAGCCCCTGATTTAATTCCAGCATGGTTTTGTTGAATTTGTCCTGGTAGGAGATGTCTTTACGCATCAGAAAATCTTTTTCATGCCGGCGCAGCACCAGCACATCACGCTCTAACGCGGCAATCTCTACATTAATCGCCGCCAGGGCGGTAAATTGCATATTTTGGAAAATGAGCAGTAACAACATCACCAGCATGGCCGCTCCGACCACTAAACTGTTGACCATTAACCTGTTTTTAATCGACAAATTACGTAACATTCCCACCCTCCTGCTGGTGTGCTGACCAACATAAGCATAGGTAAGAAAATCTGGAGCGCAGGAAAATATAGATAAAATTTATTGCTTAACTGAGACTTAGGAGCGCCAGACCCACGCTGCAGCTACCGAGCAACATACCGGCCAAAATATCACCGGGGAAATGCACCCCCAACAGCACACGTGACAAACCAACCAGACAGCCCCACAGCAGGACTAATGGCAGCCAAAGCGGTGCAAGCACCGCGATGCAACTCACCAACACAAAAGCACCGGCGGTATGGCCGGACGGTAAACTGAAGCGATCAGAAGGTTCGATATGCGCCTGAAATTGCCCGGCCATAGCCACCGCTGGCCGCTGCCGGCGGAACAGGTTTTTCAACAACAGATAAGCTGGCAGTTCGATGGCAAAAGCTAAAGCCAGCAAAGTGACAAATTGCAGATCAGCATGCGTGCCACGCCAGTACAGGCCAGCTGCAAATAGAGCATACAAAGGGCCATCGGCCGTTTTTGATATCCAATAACTGTAGCGGCGTAAGCGGCCTTGTCCTAACCCTAAAAATAACCGGGCAAAACAGCGTTGATCCAGTTCAATCCAGCGTTGTCGGTACATGGCGCTCTCCGGTCACATCGGCCTGATATGACCAGCCTAATCAGCCATGATGACAGCGACATGACAGGATCAGAACGATAATTTCTGCTGCAACAAGGCCAGCGCGTCGGCTTCCGGCAAAGGTTTGGCAATCAGATACCCTTGGGCTGCATCGCAGGCCATGTGGCGCAACAGTAACAGCTGATTGGCATCTTCCACACCCTCGGCCAAGATCCGTTTGCCCAGGCCATGCGCCAGCGTAATCATGGTTTTGACAATCATCATGTCAGAATCGCTGCCCGCCATATCGATAATAAAACTGCGATCGATTTTAATTTTATCGATTGGCATGCGGCGTAAATAGCCTAATGACGAATAGCCGGTACCAAAATCGTCGATCGATACCCGGATGCCCATTTGCTGCAGCTCGGTGACGAAGTTACGGCCTTGTTCCATATCCCCCATCGCGGTATTTTCGGTGATTTCCAGTTCCAGCATGGTTGGCGGCACATCATATTGTTGCAGCAATTGCTGGATGCGCTGTTTCAGGCCAGCCTGCTCAAAGTGGATGGGCGACATATTCACGGCGACCGACAACAACACCTGCTGTTTACGCCAGCGTCCCAGCGTTTCCACTGCTTGTTCCAGCAGTTGCATATCCAGCTCGCGCATCAGGCCTATCTGCTCCATTTGCGGCAAAAACTGGCCCGGCATCACGATGCCACGCTCCGGATGATGCCACCGCACTAAAGCCTCAAAACCGTCAATCCGTTGCTCGCGGATATTCCACTGCGGCTGGTAATACAGCACAAATTGCTTTTGTTCTAACGCCAGTAGCAGCTCTTTCTCCAGCAACAATAAGCGGGCGGTCTCTTCTTCCATTCCCTGACTATATTGGATCCAGCGTTGTTGCTGTCGCTTGGCCTGGTGAAAGGCAATGTTGGCTTTTTGCAATAAGGATTCAGCACTGGCCGCATGATCCGGAAATTGCGCTACGCCGATAGTGGCGGTCAGTTTTAATAAACCGGAGTCAAAATTAAATGGTTTTTCAATCAGTTGTTCTATGTGGTGCAAACAGAACTGCCGCTGTTTATCGGTCAGAATGTCCTGCAATACTAAGGCAAAAATATCACCGCCGGTGCGCGCTACCAGACAGGGTTTCAGAATACTGGTTTCAAAACGGCGGGTGACTTCCCGCAAAATACGGTCGCCTTGTTTCAGTCCGACGGTTTCGTTAACCGTTTTAAAGCGGTCTAGTCCCAGCATCACCAACAGCAAAGGTTGTTGTGCCGGCTGCTGAATGAACCCGGACAATTGTTGCAGCAAGGCGTCCCGGTTCAGCGCGCCGGTGAGCTGGTCATGCGAATCCAGATAACGGGTTTTTGCCGTCAGCTGCTGGTTAGTGCTGCGCTCATCATCCTGCAGCCAGACCACCAGCCCCAATCCCAGCATGGTCTGGAAGAACAATTCCAGATGTTTGCCCACCAGCAAGACCCGTAGGAACAATTGCCCTTCACCGAGCCAGCCTGACAACAATGCCAGCACAATCAGCAAGATGCCCCACAACAGAATCGAGATTGCGACCAGTCTGCCAATAAAAATCCGATGCGGCAGCGCAAACAGCCAAACGCCGGACACCGCCAACGCTGCACCGATAAATAACAAACGCAGATTGAGCTGAACCACAGTTTTCCACAGCGAAGGCCCGTCCTGAAATAAAAACAACGCCACCGAAACCGCCGCCAACGCAGCCACCAATAACAACAGCTGATTGACCAGCCGGCTGGAGATCCGCTCAGAACTGATCGCTTCGCGCACGCCCACCAGCACATAAATGGCAAAGGCATAACTGGCAAACAGATAACCAAACTCCAGGCTAACCAGCACCGGATAAAGCGGCCCGGTTGCAGGATTTATTGCCACATGACAGGCCAGTAACAGTAAATAAGCAGCAAAACAGCCAAAAGCAACAGACCAGGATTTCAGATAATGCCGCTGATAAATTCGAAAGAAATACCACAGAATAAAGCTCAGCGCGCAGGACAAACCAGCCTGGATCAGGAACAACGAAATACGGGCCAGCGTCAGTTCAAGGCTCAAAGGGACAAACCAGAGACGAGATATGTAAGCAAAAACTAACACAGCTGAAATGGTTTTGCACTGCTGTTGCCGGCATAATTGCGCGCGGCCAACAAGCTTGAGCTTGAAGACAATAGGGTTATACTGTCCCCTAACCAATTGATCCAAAGGCGGGAATTACCATGCAATACAATACCTCTGAATTATGTGATCTGTATGCCGACATGATTGATGTGGTTGAACCGATTTTCGCCAATTATGGCGGCCGCCGTTCCTTTGGTGGCGTGATCCACACGATTAAGTGTTTTGAAGACAACGGGCTGGTCCGCCAGATGCTGTCTGAACCCGGTGTGGGTAAAGTGCTGTTGATCGACGGCGGCGGCTCAGCGCGCCGGGCTCTGATTGATGCCGAGCTCGCGGCGCTGGCGTCAGAAAATGGCTGGGAAGGCATTGTCTGTTACGGCAGTGTGCGCGATGTCGATACACTGGAAGATTTTGATTTGGGCATTCAGGCGGTCAACGCCATCCCGGTACGCGCCGATGACCAGGGGTTTGGCGAAACCGATGTGCCGGTCAATTTTGCTGGTGTTACTTTCCTGCCGGAAGACCATATCTACGCCGACAGCACCGGAATTATCCTGTCTGCGGAGCCACTAGACATTGAATAACTGGTTACAACGGCTGCAGAGCGCTGATCTGGCCACCTGGCAGCAACATCGCGCCGGTGAAGTGCGGCTCGGTGCCGCACTGCATTATCTGAATCCGCTGTTACCGCTGGACGATGCGCTGGTGGGAGCTTTCCAGCAGGGCTGCCGCTTTGCGCTGCTCGGTATCCCGGAAGACATAGGCCCGCGGGCCAATCTCGGTAATGGTGGCGCCGATCTCGGTTTTAATGCGTTTTTAAGCCGGTTTATCAATCTGCAGGAGAATCCGTTTGCTGCCGCCGGCAAATTACTGTTAGCCGGCAACATCCGCTGCGATGACTTGCAGCAACACTCTGCGCTGTTGGATAACGCAGATCCGGATCAGCTGACGCAACTACGGCAACTCTGCAGTGAGCTCGACCAGCGGGTGTATAGCGTCGTGCGTACCATCTTTGACGCCGGACTGACGCCTATTGTCATCGGCGGTGGCCATAACAATGCCCTGCCGATTATACAGGCACTGGCCAGTCACGCCGGCCAGGCGGCCGATGCCATCAATCTCGACCCGCACTGCGATTTCCGCCTGCTGGAAGGCCGGCACAGCGGCAACGGCTTCAGCTACGCTGCGAAAGCCGGCTGGTTGCGCAAGTATTTTGTGCTGGGGTTACATGAACTAAAAAACTCCGCCACGGCCTTGCAGCAATTGGCAGCGGCCGGCGCCGGCTATTGCAGCTATCAGCGCATCTGGCAACGCCGCCAATTGACGCTGGCACAGGCTATCACTCAAGCCATTGATTTTGTTGGTACCGATGAAAGCGTCCCGCTGGGAATTGAACTGGACACCGACAGCATCAGTGGTATGCCGGTTAGTGCCTATACCAATTGCGGTGTGTCAGTGGCCGATGCCGAGTATTATGTCTGGCAATTGGCGCAGTTAGCGCGGGTGCGTTACCTGCATCTGGCAGAAGCTGCCCCGGCGCAGCATCCGGCCGGCCTGAAAGCCGGAATGAATGAAGCGGGTCAGGTGTTGTCAGCGCTGGTTCTGGCGTTCATTCAGGCCAGAGCTGCCCTGCATTGACCAGTGCTCAGCCCGCAGGCTGATTAAACTGATGTTGCCGCATCCAGGCCGGCAATCCAGCCAGAGCAAACGGCTGGCTGAATAAAAAACCCTGAGCGCGGATGCAGCCCATCCGCGTTAATTTTTCCGCCGTAGGCTGCTCTTCAACCCCTTCAGCCACCACATCCAGCCGCAGATTTTTTGCCAGATCAATAATAGCGCCGGTGATAGCGACCTGAGCATCTGACTTATGCATACCACTGATAAACTGCGCATCGATTTTGACCTGTTGTAGCGGAAATTCGCGCAGCATGCCAAGTGAGGTATAACCGGTACCAAAATCGTCAAGTACCAGAACCAGCCCCAATGCCCGTAGCCGTTGCAGCATCGGCAGCACCGCCTGTGGCTCTGTCATCAGCGCTTCTTCTTTTAATTCCAGGATCAGCTGACTGGGTTTGACCTGATGCTTTGCCAGCAACTGCTGAATATGTTCGGCCAGTTCAATCTGCAATAAATCGCTGCTGCTGATATTAACTGCCAACTGCAGCACAATGCCTTCTTTTTGCAGCGTCGCCAGCATCTTGATCGTCTGCTGCAGCACCCAACAGGTCAGCGGAAACATCAACCCCATTCGTTCCGCCAGCGGAATAAACTGCTTCGGCGCCAGCAAACCTCGCACCGGATGCGCCCAGCGCAACAACACTTCCGCCGCGACCACCTGCCGGTCGGGCAACAACACTTGCGGCTGCACATCCAGCTGCAACTGCTGCGAAGCGATAGCTTGCTGCAGCTCTGCCATCATTGCCAGTTTGTCCGGCGTGGTCGCGGACATCTCATCTTGATACAGCGGCGAGTCCGCAGCGCTTTTCAGCCTCTGCTGCAGCGCCAGATGGGCCTTTTCCACCAGCTCAGAGAAATCCTGACCATGTTGCGGATACAAACTGATGCCAGACAAGATGCGATAATCGACAGCACAGCCACGTAATAGCAGCGGTTCGGCAATTTGTTGTTCCAGCTGATGTGCCAGATAGCCGGCCTGATGCTGTTTACCTTGCTGATCAACCAGTAACAGGAAATCGACACCGCCAAGGTGAGCAACAAAAGCATCTGTACTACTGAGCGGCAGGATGCCCTGATGGGTTGCGGCGGCCTGATTCAGCCGCCGGGCGATTTGACTCAGCACTAAATTGGCGTGGCTGTAACCAAGCAATTGGTTCACCCGTTCAAACTGGTCGATTTTCACCAACACCAGCGCCAGCTGCGCCTGAGGCCGACTGGTAATAAAGGTCAGAAAATCCTGTTTTACCAACCACTTATTTGGCAAGCCGCTGATGTCATCGTGTAATAAATGAAAAGGCGGCTGAGAAGCCGTAACTGTAGGTTGTGGGCGGCGGGCTCGCCACCATAATATAGTGGTGAAAACGCACAGCAGCGACAAACCGATAAACCCGGCGAAGACCCACCAGGGCAATGTATTGGCCTGAGTCGCAGAAGCGGCGGGCACAGCAGCAGCGGACACGGCGTAAAACAACGCGACAACAACCAAACTCCAACGCATAGATCCAGTACCTGAGGCGTGCGTATGGCCTGAGCTTACGCTTTTTTGTCTGGTTGTAAAGTCAGCCAGCCTCCAGTCAGGTCCGGGACGCCAACGGCACCGTCTGACCGCCGACGACCAGTTGTTTCAGCGGATTAACACCAAACTGATAACAGAGCTCAGCCGGCTGGCTAATTTGAAACAATGCCAGATCGGCGCGCAAACCGGTTTTGAGCATGCCCCGGTCAGAGAGGCCAAGCGCTGTTGCGGCGTGGCGGGTCACCCCGGCGAGTGCTTCTGCTGGCGTCAGGCGGAATAAAGTGCAGGCCATATTCAGCATCAGCGGCAGATTACACAGCGGCGAAGTTCCGGGATTTAAATCAGTCGAGACAGCTATCGGTACCTGATATTGCCGCAGCAGGTCAATCGGCGGCATTTTGGTTTCGCGCAGGAAATAATAAGCACCAGGTAATAACACTGCGACAGTGCGGGCCTGTGCCATCGCCTGCACGTCGGCTTCGGTCAGATATTCAATATGATCGGCCGACAATCCGCCAAACTCAGCGACCAGACTGGCGCCGCCTAAACTCGACAGCTGTTCGGCATGCGCCTTCACCGGCAAGCCCAGCGCTTGGGCTTTGCTAAACAAGCGCCGGCTTTGCGCTACCGAAAAACCAATCCCTTCACAAAACACATCAACCGCATCAATCAGCCCTTCCTGCTGCAGCTGCGGCAACATGGTCTCGACTACCAGGTCCAGATAACCATCACTGTTGCCGCGATATTCAACCGGTAAAGCATGAGCGCCAAGAAAGGTCGTTTTTACTGTGACGGGATGATGCTCTTCCAACAAGCGCGCCACTTGCAGAATTTTGCGCTCTGACTCCAGACTTAAACCATAACCGGATTTAATTTCCACTGTGGTCACACCCTGCGCCAGCAAGCTGTTTAAGCGGTCTTTCGCCAATACAAACAATTCCTCTGCCGAGGCTGCCCGCGTCGCCGCGACAGTCGACTGAATACCGCCGCCGCTCTCTGCAATTTGCTGATAAGTGGCACCATTGAGGCGCATTTCAAATTCATTGGCCCGGCTGCCGGCATAGACCAGATGCGTATGGCAATCGATGAAGCCCGGTAACAACCAGCCACCCTGGCCGTCATACGCCGGCGTTGCCAGCGCGTCATAGGCCGGCAACTCAGCGCGCGGGCCACAATAGGCGATCAGACCATCTTTTACGGCCAATACCGCATTGGAGATAACGCCATAAGGGCCGTCCCGGTCTGGGTCCATGGTCGCCAGATTGACGTTGTACCAAATCGCATCAAAATGCTGCATATTAGCTGTCCTGTAAGTAGAAGCAGAGTCATCCACAAACCAGCACGGCAACACGCTGGCGCTTTTATCCGGCAAATTCTACCGCATTCACTTGTATAGACAATCGAGATCCGCTATTTATTGCCAGATCTCAGACCAGCCCCTCAAAGCACAGGTACAGCGGATGCAACGCAGTAACGACAGTGGCACACCAAAGTTCGCCGCGATTAAAGAGTTTATTCTCAGCCAGATTGAAACTGGCAATTGGCCGGAACACAGTCGGGTACCGTCTGAGCATGCGCTGTGCGATCAGTTTGCTGTCAGCCGGATGACGGCACGCCGGGCGTTGCAGGAGCTGACCGAACAAGGGGTGTTGTACCGCACTCAGGGCGTCGGTAGTTTTGTCGCATCACCCAAATCACAATCGGCACTGTTAGAGATCCGCAATATCGCCGACGAAATTCAGGCTCGGGGACATTTTCACAGCGCGCAATTAGTGCAGCTGACCAGTTTGCCCTGCCCGGCGCTGGTGGCCGGCGCTTTAGGCCTGAACCGTAATGAACCGGTGTTTTTCTCGCTGATTGTGCATTACGACAATCAAACCCCGTTGCAGCTGGAAGCGCGCTACGTCAACCCGAAGATGGTGCCGCTTTATCTGCAGCAAGACTTTCATTACCAGACGCCACACGAGTATTTAAGCGCGGTGGCACCACTTACTGAAGCTGACCACATCGTTGAAGCTGTGTTGCCGGATGAATTTACCTGTAAACATTTAAAACTCACGCCACACGAACCTTGTTTGCGTTTGACCCGGCGAACCTTCAGCCGAGGCGGCGCTGTCAGCTTCGCCTTTTTGACTTCTGCCGGCAGCCGTTATCGGCTGGGTGGTCATTTAAATATCAGCCCCGCCGGCTGACGGCGCCAGCACAACCGCAACGCGATCTGCTGCAGTAAATGACAGTAACCTCGCTATTTCTTGCTCATTAGTTGCAGGATCAACGATAAACACCTGTTTTTATTAAATGCTTTTTTTCGCAGATACTGGCTGGACCAGCTGATTTAACTCTGTTAATTTCCTGAATCTCTTTGTACAAATTTGCACAAAAAAGAACTTCGTCAATACTAAAATTAATCCAGACGAAGAAGACAAATGAGACAACAGGATCAGACATGAAACTCACCGTGGCTCACAAAGTCATTCTTGGCTTTGGCTTTATTGCATTACTGCTGCTGTTTGCCAGCTTATCGTCTTTGTGGAGCTTTGCCGTGGTGTCCGACTCGGGCAGCCGGGTAAATGACATTGCCGTGCCGGTGCAACAACAAAGTAATCAGGCGCAAATTCAATTACTGAAACTGGCCAAGCTGTCAGCGCTGGGCTTTATGGCCGATCAGCCAAAAACGATCAGCCAGTTTCAGAGCGATTTTGCCAGTGCCAGTGAGCAATATCTGCAACAAATCAAAAAACTGACTGCGCTAACCGCCGCAGAACCCAGCCTGAATCAACCGCTGGCGCAGGCAAAACAGCATTACGAACAATACCAAAATGCTGTTAATGCGATGTTTGCCGCCAAACTAACAACGTTGAAGACCGCAGATAGCGTAGCTGCTGAAGTTAAACAACTGGTGCAGCTCATAGATGATGCAGGTGCCACACTGGTGGATATTTCTTATCTGGAAACGCCAGGTAAGAAAGCCCAGCTGGAACTACTGGCAGGTGCTGCAGCCCGGGTGGATGGCCAGTTACTTAGTTTAATGCAGACCGTTAAAGAGACCGGCGCTTACACCGAACTGAGCCAAACCACGGAGAGCCAGCAAAACCTGGAGTTTGCTATCAGTGATATGCAGGGGAATCTGGATTACATCAGCAAGCTGGTAGATGAAGTGGATGCGACAGACTTGTGGCAAACTTTTAACGAGCAACTGAGCAGTGTTAAACAGCGCATCAGTGCAGAAAACGGTCTGGTTCGGCTCAAACAACAGCAACTGACCGCATTGCAAGAGGCTCAGACCGATTTAACTCAATCCGAACAGGCCATCGCCCTGGCAATCACCGCACTTGACCAGCTACTCAAGGCTGCCGACCAACAATTTGCCAGCCTGCAGGCTGAAGTGTCTTCAGCATTATCCTTTGGTCAGGTCCGCACTATCATCATTATGGTCGTGCTGGTGGCATTGGCCGGGGCTGCTGCTTATCTGACCATCAATGCCATGCTGAAACCGCTGGCCGGCATTAATAAGGTGCTGGGCGAAGTCGCCGCCGGTGACCTGACGCGGCGTCTCATCATTCACAATGAAGACGAGTTTGGCGCCTTGTCGATGAAGGTGAATAGCCTGATTGAAGCGTTAAGCCAGCTCATTCACCGGATTGTCAGCAGCTCCGGTGAATTACAGCATAATGCCGAACGCTCGAGAGACGAGGTGCAGGAGATCAACCGCGCCTTGCAAAGCCAGCAAAACCAAATCAACGACGTGAATCAAACCACCTTACAACTTAATGACAACACGCATCAGATTGCACAGCAGGCGCAACTGGCCGTGCAGGAAATGCAGCATGCTTTAGGTCAAAGCCAGCAGATTGACAAAATTTCAAACGAGAACAACACGTTAATCAGTGGTCTTGCGGAGCAGCTCAGCAGCACGGCCACTATCATGCTCAAAGTAAACGAGCAATCGAATAATATCGGCAGTATCCTGGCAACCATCCGCGGCATTGCCGAACAGACCAACCTGCTGGCGCTCAATGCCGCCATCGAGGCTGCGCGCGCCGGTGAACAAGGCCGGGGTTTTGCCGTAGTGGCCGATGAAGTCCGTTCACTGGCGGTACGCAGCCAGGCAGCGGTTGATGAGATCCGACAGATGATCCAAACCCTGCAACAAGAAAGTACGTCAGCTGTCAGCGCTATTACCCGAGGCAAAACTGATGCTGAATACTGTGTCAATCACACGGCAGATTTAGTACAGTCGCTTGGTCAGGTCAATCAGGCCATCAGCCAGATGCATCAAATCAGTACTGCTATTGCCAGCGCTACCCAACAGCAACTGGCGCTGGGTGATTTGATCTCCGACCACATGGGGGATATGGTGCAACTGTCAGGTCAAAGTTCAGAGAAAGCTGACAGGACACTGCAGCACAGCGCTGCGGTCAGCGACAACGCCAGCCAGCTCAGCGCGGCGATCAGTACCTTCAAGATTTAACTGCGTGGACCCTGTTGTTCAGGGTCCCTCGCGCAGCTCTCCTGACATAACATCACAGCATAGATCGCCACAACACTGATGTTGCCTTGCGGGCAATGTTTGTCTTCACACATAACCCGTCATCGGGGTAAAGCAACTTCAAAACGACAGCGCAAAAAAAAGGCTGGAACAAGTCCAGCCAGGCAGGCGGTGTTTCTACCCAATCCCGGGTATTTGTGGCGATCCTTCTGCGTTACACGCAGAAATAAATTGCCAAAATAGAGACAAAAAAACCTTACGGAGTTTTGATATTGTTCCCAACTCCGCAAATTTTCAGGCTTTTAACCAATTCTGCAGCTTTTGCGTATCCAACACTCTGATGTTTGCTTCGAGAGCAAAGATTTGCGCCGGGCTGTCCAGCCGCTCAGGCACAATCGCCAACGCACTGTGGCACTGATGCCGTAACATCTGCTGGAAAATCTGCCGCAGCAGCACGATATCAAGAGGTCCATCGGCCGGAGAATGCAGATAATACAAGACACCATATTCCGCTTTCAGATAGTAGTTATCCACGCCATGTAACTTGTGTGCTGACTGTTGCTGCAAAAACTGTAAAGCCAGCCGCTGAAAATTGTGTTGCGCCGACGGTTCTGGTTGCGACAGCACTCCCGGTTCTCGACGAAATTCAATACCAAATACCGCAAATACATTCAGCACTAAGGCCAGCAACAACATGCCGGTAAAAACCAATAACAGCGGTTGTTGATACCACTGGGGATTCATCAGGGCAGAATCGGCCGGATTGCCGTAGAGATATATAAAACCAGCTACGACGCCCAGCGCGGTGCAGCAGCCTGAACCAAGCAGCCATTTATTGAGATCCAATCGCAGATTCCTGAGCCATGTTCCTATGATGGCTATGCTGCCGGCATCCACGTGGAAAAAGCCAACCAAGCTTTGATAAATTTATGATATTGCTGTGACTGCGCGGTTTGCGCTGGCGTTAACTGCAGAGGCTGCTGATATCGTGATGTCGATAAACAAAACCAGTGTCGCGCTGGCTCAGACTCGCATCGACCGTTCGGGCAGGTTCAGTCGCGGCGACAAACTGCGGCACCGCGACTTCGGCCCGAATGCAGGCTGCGGTATAAAATTCCACCTTCGTAGCAGTCAAAGGTGCAGACAAATTAACCACCTGAGGAAAACCATGGCCTGACACCGTCAGCAGCTGACAGACCCAAAGACAAACATCTGCACTGTGGACCAGATTGACCGGTTGTTCCGGCCCGGCCATCAGCCCACGCCGGGTAAAGCCTGCCGGATGACGGCCTGGCCCGACTAAACCGGCCAGTCGCAGAATATAAGGCGCCGGATGCTGACGCACCAGCTGCTCGGCTTGCCACAACAGTGCCGCACGGGGTTCCGGACCGGGGGCCGCCGATTCATTGACGCGACCAGCAAGGCCCGCGTAGACGCCCGTAGAGGAACACAGGATCAGCCCTTTCGCCCTGCTACTTTGGCCCAATACCCGCTGTAAACTGTCGAGGTAAGCGCTGCCGCCATCACGCTGCGCAGCCGGCGGCATCGCCAGAATCACCCAGCTGTCTGGCAACAGCGCCTGAATAGAGCTGCCAAACGGACTCTGACCGTCCCAGCACAGTGGCTGGATTTGTGGCGGTAACGTCAGCAGGCTTTGAGCACTGCGCCGGCTGCCATAGACCTGATGCCCTGCCCCGGCCAAGGCTACGCCGAGCTGGCTGCCCAACCAGCCGCAGCCAAAAATCAGCACAGTTGCCATGATTAAGCCCCAGATGCAGCCGGTTGCACCGGCAATACGGCAAAACGACCGTGGAATTCCGCCAAAACCTGTCCCGAGTGCACCAGTCGCACCGTCAAGTGCTGACGGACTTTGCGACCATGCCGCAGATTGACCAAATCGCCACGCGCTTCAGTGAGCAATACTTCCGCCCTCGCGTCCTCTCGCACCGGCGCCAGATAACGGATATCGGCATCCGCCAGCACAATATCACCGTGCAGTCCAAGTGCCTGTAGCTGTAACCAGACCAATCCCCAGCCCGTTAACGTCAGCAGACTATAAATACTGCCGGCAAACATAGTGTGGTGCAGGTTTTTATTCGGCGGTAATGGCGCGCGGCACGCCAGTAAATGGCCGTCAAACTGGTCGAGGGTCAGCTGCATAAAAGCCGACAGCGGAATGGTCTGATGCCAGGTTTGCTGCAAACTGTCACACCACTGCGCCCACTCGGTCGCTGTACCATCCAGCCGCAGGCGTTTGGTCATTTGCTGATGCGCAATACCATACAAGGGTTCCAGTGGACGACCAGCCTGATAACCGAGGTTCTGATAAAAGCCAAAGGCATTTTCGCGGGCATTAAGCGTCAGTTGCCGGCAACCCCAGAGCACGCCTTGCTGCTCCAATGACTTCAGCACTAAAGCACCGAGGCCTTTACCACGCGCTGCTTCCGCGACGGCCATATAACGCACCTGACACCAGCCATCGTCCAGTTGATGAATACGCCCGACCGCCAGCACGGCACCGTCCGCATCCAGCACCATCCGGTGCGCACTATCAGCTTCCAGCTCGTCACGTTCTGAACCGGGCGGTTGCCCCCAGGGCGCTCGCAGCACCTGATAACGCAGTTGATAATACCCCTGCCATTCTTCGGCACTAGACGGGCTGATAACCTGATAGTTCATGCAGCTAACCTCTGGTTTAAGCCAATGCGGGCGGAACTTGCAGCCAAAAAGTGACAGGGCCGTCGTTGACCAGACTGACCTGCATGTCGGCAGCAAACTGACCGGTCGCGACTGTCACGCCCTGAGCCCGACAATAATCAACAAACTGCCGATACATAGGCTCGGCCAGTTCCGGCCGCGCCGCTGGGGTGAAACTGGGCCGAAGGCCCGAGTTAGTATCAGCCGCCAGCGTAAACTGGGACACCACTAACATCTCGCCACCGGATTGCTGCAGATTCAGATTCATTTTGCCAGCCGCATCACTGAACAGCCGGTATTTCAGAACTTTGTCTGCCAGCTTGTGTAATTCGGCGCTGCTGTCACCGGCTTCAACGCCAAGCAATACCAGCATGCCAGGGCCAATAGCGCCAACCACCTGTTCTGCGACAGTGACATCAGCACGGCGGACTCTTTGAATTAAGGCAATCAACATGGATCTCCGAGACGACGGGCCAACAGTAGCGATGCGTCATACAAGGCCCGGCTGATGCCAGTCTCACTGGCGGAATGCCCGGCATTGCTGACAATCGTCAATACTGAATCTGGCCAGGTTTGGTGCAGACTCCAGGCATTTTCCATTTTACAAACACTGTCGTAACGACCGTGCACGATGTAACAAGGCAAATGTTTGACCTGGGCAACATCTTCCAGCAGCTGATTGGGCCGCAAAAAACAGTGGTGCAGGAAATAATGGTTTTCAATGCGGGCCAGCGGCAACGCCGACTCAGGTTCCAAGGCGCCATCACGCATCGCGGTGTTGGGCAGCAAGGTGGCGACACGCGCCTCCCAAAGGCTCCAGGCTTTTGCCGCCTGAAGCTGAATGGCTGCGTCCGGGTGCTGTAGCAGTTGCTGGTAAGCCACCAGAATATCCAGACCTTTCAGTGCGGCGACCGGCGCAAAAAAGTCAGCATAATAATCTGGAAACAACTGACTGGCACCGCCACCCGGGCGGTACAGCCAATCAATATCTTCGGGCCGGCCAAGGAAAATGCCGCGCAGGATAAGACCCAGACAACGCTCTGGATACTGCTGCGCGTAGGCCAGTGCCAAAGTACTGCCCCAGCTGCCGCCCGCCACTACCCACTGCTCAATGCCGAGCAGCTGGCGAATGGCTTCAATATCGCCAATCAGCTCTGCCGTGGTGTTATGGCTAATGCAGGCAAAAGGCGTCGACTGGCCGCAACCGCGCTGATCAAACAACACTATCCGGTATTGCTGCGGGTCAAACAGCGTGCGCTGAAACGGCGAGCTGCCGCCACCAGGGCCGCCATGGCACATCAGCACCGGGATCCCATTCGGGTTACCACTTTGTTCCAGATAGAGCCGGTGGCCGTGCGGCCGGTCCAGCCAACCGGTGTAATAGCTTTCCACAGGTTCAGTGCGGTACATCAAGGGACTCCGGAGAAACAGTGGCGCGCTGTTGTTTGTCACGTTGCGCTTTATGTTGCGCCAGTTGCAACGCGCGGCAATGTTGTTCCTGTAACAACGCCGTCAGCTCAGCGCCAATCAGCACCACCAGCCAGGATAAATAAATCCAGACAAACAGAATAGGCACCAGCGCTAAAGCGCCATAAATCGCCTGATAAGACGGGAAATGCTGGATATATAAGGCAAAACCGTTTTTCAGCATTTCAAACAAAATACTGGCTAACAAAGCCCCCCAGATCGCATGGCCGTAACGTACTTTGATATTCGGCACCAGCTGATACAACATAAAAAACGCCAGCAATGACATCAGGTACGGGGTAAAAGACAGCAGAAAATTCGACAACCCCGGCGTGTAATCGTCAGCCAGATGAGTTAACGACGCCAGATAAGAAGTCAGCGCGATGGAACTGCCAAGCAAAATGGGACCCAGCGTCAGGATCATCCAATAAATCGACAGAGAGATCACCAGCCGTGGCCGTTTTTGCACCCGCCAGATTTTATTCAGAGTTTTATCAATATTGTGGATGAGCATTAAAGCCACCAGTACCAGAAACAGTACACCTACTGTGGTCATCTGGCCGATGTTTTCAACAAAACCGTTGATATAACTCTGAATTTCCTCGCCACGCGACGGGACGATATTGGCGTAGACAAAAGCTTCGATTTCACCGCGCAGGCCGGCAAACATCGGGAAGGCATTCAGCACTGAAAACGCTACGGCCACCAGCGGCACCAGCGATAGAATCGAGATATAAGCCAGATAACCACCGATCATACCAATCTGGTCGTGCTGACAACGTTGCAGATAAAGCCGGCAAAAACGCCAGCTGTTCACAATAAATTCGGGCATCGTCCTGTCCTGAACTGGCACTGTCTGCGGTGCCGGAAGCAGCAGCCTATCACAAAGCTGGCCGCCCACGGCAACTACACTTAATTAGCGCAGTACCACTGCTTTGCTTTGTGCCAGCGCCTGGCTGGATTTTTCCAGCAGCTGGTCGCCATCCTGATCGATAAACAGCACTTTCAACCCCAGCGCATCGGCAACCTTCATCCCGTCTGCACTACCGAGACACAAAAACGCCGTCGACCAGGCATCACCAAAGGTGGCATTGTCAATCAGCACCGTCGTCGACACCGTGTGGTGCCGCACCGGCGCACCATGCCGGGCGTCCAGTACATGACTGAAACGTTGGCCATTGGCATCGAAATAATGCCGGTAGGTGCCGGAAGTCATAATAGCCAACGGTTCATCTTGCTGGACTTCAATGATTTTTTGCAGACGCTGATCGCCAGGCAATGGTTTTTCAATCGCGACTTTCCACGGCTGGCCGGCTGGTTTTTTACCACGCACCTGTAATTCGCCACCCACTTCCACCAGATAATTGGTCACGCCGGCCTTTTCCAGCAGCAGTGCGAGCTGTCGCACCGTATAACCCTGCGCAATCGACGACACGTCAACCCGCGCGTCCGGATTAACTTTTGTCATCAAGTCGGCACTGGTACTGATTTTATCCATGCCCACCACTTGCATGGTCTCAGCAATTTGCTCTGGCGTTGGCTGGTTAAATTTGTCGGCTTTGAAACCCCAGAGTTCAAACAGCGGCTTGACGGTTAAATCGTAACAACCCTGGCTGGCCTGAGTGACCTGGCGTGCGTCCTCAACAAGAGCCACCAGCTCAGCGCCGACTTGCTGCGCCGTGCTGACTTTATTGCTGTTAAATTGTTCGATAACAGAATCTGGCCGGTAATTGGACATCACCACATCAATGCGGTCTAACTCGTTGGTGATTTGTTGTTGCAGATCAGTGGCTTTGATCTGCGCATCAGTCCAATAAGTGATGTTATAGGTCGAGCCTTGCGCCGGGCCGGAGAAATGTTGCAATGGGTCCGCCGGCGTGCAACTGAGTAACAAAAACGGCGTGAAAACCCAAGGTAAGAGACGGAAAGATAAAGCTGTTTGAACAGACATGACTGGCTCTCTTTGCAGGAAAACCGGCGCAGTGTAATCAATGCCCGCCTGAAACGCCAGTCGGCATCACAGGTCCAGGTGGCTCAGTAGAACCTGATAGCGTTTTTGTTGATCGGCCGGTAACTGGCCCGCTTCAATCAAACTGATGCAGTGGCGCGCCAGCGCGGTTAAATCGCTGTTCAGCCCGTCACGCATACTCAACGCCTGCAACAGGTTCAGTGCAATATTGACGTTGGCTGGCATGGATTCCAGTGCTGTGCGGAAGTAATCAATTGCCATCGAGAAATCGCCACTACCATAAGCATGCATGCCGGCGGTGTTGCGGTCCATCAGTTGCTGACGCAATTCCTGATGTTTTTTCTGTTCGTGTTGCATCATCAGGCCAATAGCGCTGCAGTACAGATTGTCGTCCTGCGTCAATGCAGAAAGAGCTGCCATATAGTGGTCACACATTGCGAGGTTCCCGGCTTCAAAATAAGCCCGGGCCCGGTCCAGCATGCCGGCCGGCGACAAATGCTTTTCCAGACTGAGCTGTTCGCTGTATTCGAGCAACGCGATGGCATCCTTGGTCCGGCCTTCTAACATAGCGATCCGGGCATCGACCACTAACCGATCGTGCTCGTAGCTCGCCGGATGAAAGCGTTTTTTGATGGTCATTAAAAAGCTGTCTAAGCGTAGCAACGTTTCTTTGCGGGCTTTGGCGTCCTGATCTTTCGCCTGTTCAATCAGCGCTCGGGCGAAATTCAGCATATTGTCGGCGGTGTCATACATTGAATAACGTGCGGCATTGAGCAGCCGCTGATGCACCTGTACTGACAAGTCTTTGCGGTTTTCGATGACAGCAAGCGTCGCCAGCACATGCTGACGCAGGTAATTGCGTGGCGAGGATTTTGCCACCTGCTCCACAGCGGCTAAAGCGGCGGTCGGATTTTGCTGGCTGATATACAAGCGCGTCAGCCAGTCCAGCGCTTCAATCCGCGTCTCCGCCTGACCCGACAACTCCTGTAACAGCGCCTCGGCCTCGTTACTGCGGCCCTGATAGCCATAGGTAACTGCCAGCCCCAGCCGCGCCCAGGCAAAATCGCGTACTGTTAAGGCCCACTGGTACAGGTGTTCGGCTTCATCAAAACGCTCCAACCGGACCAGCAGCTCTGCTTTGAGGCGGGTTGCATGCATGGCATATTGGCTGCGGTGATCTACCACGTGATCACAGGCCTGGACAGCGTCAGCAAATTCACGCTGATGAATGGCCTGATAAGCCAGCTTCAGCGCCTGTTTGATGTGGTAAGCCCGGGTGATACGGCGTTCCAGTTCGGCATAACTAAAAGGTTTCAGCAGATAGTCGTCTGGCTGGTATTCGATAATGCCATAAACGGCCTGACGCTGCCGCTCGGCACTGACCACCAGAAAACAGTTCTCAGCTTTGAGCAGACGCTCAGTACGTAGCACTTCAAAGAGCTGGTAACCGTCGCGGCCGCTGCCCAGATGAAAATCGCAGAGGATAAAATCGAAGGGAATACGCCGGCAGCAAGATAAAGCCATGTCGGCATCGCGTGCCAGCGTGACATCATCAAAACCGATCAGCAACAGCATACTTTTGAAATAACTGCGAATTTGGTCAGAATCATCCACAACCAGAACGGTTTTATTCTTATAAAACGACCGGCGTGAGGTCATGACGCGAAGACTCCATGCAACAAATAAGCAACTTTTCTCAGAGCTGCACGATACACAGCATTGGCAAACATCGCCAGTCCCTTGTCCCAAAAAACAAAACCCGCGACAAGCGCGGGTTTGGAAGCTAACAACCGGAATTAAGCGCGGCTGGCGCGTTTACGGTCGTTTTCTGTCAGGTGACGTTTACGGATGCGGATAGACTGTGGTGTTACTTCAACCAGCTCGTCGTCATCGATAAATTCCAGCGCCTGTTCCAGCGTGTAGCGGATTGGCGGCACTAAGTTGATGGCTTCGTCAGTACCCGAAGCGCGCACGTTGGTCAGCTGTTTGCCTTTTAAGCAGTTCACTGTCAGGTCGTTGCTGCGGCTGTGAATACCAATCACCTGGCCTTCATACACTTCATCGGCATGACCGATAAACATCCGGCCACGTTCCTGCAGTGAGAAAATCGCATAACCGGCAGCTTTACCTGTCGCGTTAGAGATCAGCACGCCGTTCATACGCAGGCCGATGTTACCGCCTTTGTGTGGGCCGTAATGATCAAAGCTGTTATACATCAGGCCTGTACCTGAAGTCAGTGTCATGAACTCAGTACGGAAACCGATCAGACCGCGGCTTGGCATCTGGAAATCCATGCGGATGCGGCCTTTGCCGTCTGGCTGCATGTTGGTCATCTCAGCTTTACGCTCGCCCATTTTCTCCATGATAGAGCCCTGGTGTTGCTCTTCCACGTCGATAGTGACGTTTTCGATTGGTTCCATTTTCTCGCCATCAATCACTTTCATGATTACTTCAGGACGAGATACGGCCAGTTCGAAACCTTCACGGCGCATGTTTTCGATTAAAACACCTAAGTGCAGCTCACCACGGCCAGAAACTTTGAACTTGTCGCCGTCTTCAGTTTCTTCAACACGCAGTGCAACGTTGTGTTTCAGTTCGTGGTTTAAACGTTCCAGGATCTGACGTGAGGTAACAAACTTACCTTCTTTACCGGCGAACGGTGACGTGTTGACCTGGAAAGTCATAGTCACTGTTGGCTCATCCACTTGTAATGGCGGTAAAGCTTCCAGTGTGGTTGGTGCACAGATAGTGTCGGAAATTTTCAGGTCGCCTAACCCGGTGAAGGCAATGATGTCACCTGCGTTGGCTTCCTGCGTATCAATCCGTTCCAGACCTAAATAGGTGAAGACCTGACCGACTTTACCGTTACGCTTAGAACCGTCAGCACCTAATACGGTGACTTGCTGGTTAACACGTAAAGTACCGCGTTTGATGCGGCCGATACCGATAATGCCGAGGTAGCTGGAGTAGTCTAACTGAGACACCTGGATTTGCGTGTCGCCATCCAGCTCTACTTGTGGCGGTGCCACGTGTTCAACGATAGCGGCGAACAGGTCGTTGATGTCAGTTTTTGGTTCGTTGTAATCGAGCGTCGCCCAGCCGTTGATGGCTGATGCGTAAACGATTGGGAAATCTAACTGCTCGTCAGTCGCGCCTAAGTTGTCGAACAGGTCAAAGACCTGGTCAATAACCCAATCCGGACGAGCGCCCGGACGGTCGATTTTGTTCACAACAACGATAGGTTTTAAACCGTGGGCGAAAGCTTTTTGGGTTACGAAGCGGGTTTGTGGCATTGGGCCTTCAACCGCGTCGACTAATAACAGCACAGAGTCTGCCATTGACAGGACGCGCTCAACTTCACCACCGAAGTCGGCGTGGCCTGGTGTATCCAGGATGTTGATCTGATATCCATTCCAGCGGACTGAAGTATTTTTTGCCAGGATGGTAATGCCGCGCTCAGATTCCTGCGCGTTAGAATCCATCATCCGTTCCTGCAATTTAGCACGGGCGTCGAAGGTGCCGGACTGTTGCAGTAATTTGTCAACAAGTGTAGTTTTACCGTGGTCAACGTGCGCAATGATGGCGATATTGCGCAACTTGCTGATATCATAAGACATTTATTTGGTACTCGCTTAGTGAAGTGTAAATGTGTACCCGCCTGTAGTGCCCCACCGCAAGTACCCGAAAAATTGGTGCGCGTATTTTACCTGCTTTACGACTGACAGGGAAATTTATCTGGTCCGCCCTTGCTGTTTTTTTCAGCGATACAGCTTTCAACCCAAACAAAATCCTGCGACAACCAGCACACATTCAAGCAATTCTTTTGCCATGCCCGTCGAATTGCCGGGATATTTGCACCCATAACAGAAACTTAAAGCTGTGGCTGGCTGTGACAAAATCCTTCATCAGCTTTATTTTTGAGAGAGCAGCAGCATTGGGGTGAAATCTTGCTATCGTTAGCGCTGCCGTCTGGCGCTGCACAGAAGCGGGGCAACACCCGCACAAATGCACCAGCATGGTGCCTTATCGCACCATAACAGTGCATATTTTTAGTGTGCCGTGCAGAACTTGCCAGCTATACCGATTAAAATCATGCACTTATGATAATGGCATAGCTTTAGCATTAGGAGCGCAACCCGGCGGCAAGCCGCACCTGAACCTTAGTTTGAGTTGAATCCGGAGGAATGCATGTCTGCATCGAACGTTCTGAGTTTTATGAAAGAAAACGACGTGAAGTTTGTTGATTTACGTTTTACTGACACCAAAGGTAAAGAGCAGCACGTCACTATTCCTGCCAGCCAAATCGACGAAGATTTCTTCGAGAACGGCAAAATGTTCGACGGCTCTTCGATTGCCGGCTGGAAAGGCATCAACGATTCAGACATGATCCTGATGCCAGACGCCAGCACTATGCTGCTGGACCCGTTCTTCGAAGAAACCACTATCCTGATCAGCTGTGACGTGATCGAACCAAGCACTATGCAAGGTTACGAGCGTTGCCCGCGTTCGATCGCAAAACGCGCTGAAGAATACCTGAAATCTACCGGCATCGCAGACACTGTGCTGTTTGGCCCTGAACCAGAGTGGTTCATGTTTGACGACGTGCGTTTCAAAAACGACATGTCTGGTTCTTTCTTCAAAGTTGATTCTTCAGAAGCTGCCTGGAATTCAGATGCTGAATATGAAGATGGCAACAAAGCCCACCGTCCTGGCGTAAAAGGCGGTTATTTCCCGGTACCACCAGTAGATCAACACCACGACATCCGCAGTGCTATGTGTATGGTGCTGGAAGAGATGGGTCAGGTTGTTGAAGCGCACCACCACGAAGTGGCGACTGCCGGTCAGAACGAAATCGCTACCCGTTTTAACACGCTGACGAAAAAAGCCGACGAAATTCAGCAACTGAAATATGTTGTACACAACGTGGCACATATGTACGGTAAAACCGTAACTTTCATGCCAAAACCAATCGTTGGCGACAACGGTTCAGGTATGCACTGCCACCAGTCTTTAGCCAAAGACGGCGTCAACCTGTTTGCCGGCGACAAATATGCTGGTCTGTCTGAAACCGCGCTGTACTACATCGGCGGTATCATCAAGCACGCGAAAGCCATCAACGCGTTCACTAACCCGTCAACCAACTCGTACAAGCGTCTGGTTCCACACTATGAAGCTCCGGTGATGCTTGCTTATTCAGCCCGTAACCGTTCTGCTTCTGTGCGTATTCCACTGGTACCAAGTGCAAAAGCACGTCGTATCGAAGTACGTTTCCCGGATCCGGCAGCAAACCCGTACCTGGCATTCGTTGCTCAACTGATGGCCGGTCTGGATGGTATCCAGAACAAGATCCACCCGGGCGATGCAATGGACAAAGATCTGTACGACCTGCCGCCAGAAGAAGAAGCACTGATCCCACAAGTTTGTGGTTCACTGGACGAAGCACTGGACGCACTGGAAGCCAACCGCGGTATCTTCACCAAAGGCGGCGTGATGTCAGACGCGATGATCGATGCGTATATCGCACTGAAACGTGCTGAAGCCAAACGCGTGTCTATGGCTGTGCACCCACTGGAATACGAACTGTATTACAGCGTGTAATAACCAAGCTAACACACTGATTTATAAAGTGTGTACCAGATAAATTTAAAGCCCGCTATTGCGGGCTTTTTATTCTGGTCAAATGCAAAAAAGCCGGTTAGAGTTAATCCATCACCCCTTTAATCTGGCTGGACGCTGTGATGAAACTTGCTGGTTGGTCCCTGTTATTGGCAGCCTTGCTGCTGACTCCTGTGCTGGCACAGGAAAAAAACGACGACAAACCGGTTTTTGTCACTGTCGACAAAAATAATGTGCCAGTTTTTTCTGATAATCCGGTGCCGGGCGCTTCGCAGTTGCAGCTCAAAGAAGGCAACCGGATGCCAGCGGTGACCCCGACCGAAATCAGCCAGCGCAGTATCGATCAAACACCGAAATTTGAAGTCAGCATCTTAAAACCGGAGCAGGAAGGCACTGTGCGCGAGAACAGCGGCACTGTGTACGTTTCCGGGCAGGTCAAACCCTTATTCGCACAGGGCCTGCGCGTCAGGCTTTATCTCGACGGACAGGCCGTCGCCGGGCCAAGCAGTAATGCCAATTTTATCCTGCATAATATAGATCGTGGCGAACATCAACTGATGCTGGAACTCAGCGATCAAAACGGCAAGGTTATTGCTACCAGTCCTGTAACAACGTTTTTTCTGCACCGAGCATCAGCAATTACCCCAAAATAGTGCAAACCGGCCCGTCCACTAAGCAAATCAGCTAAACTGGACGCCAAAATGCACTAAGTTGGTGCAATAGGAAATGGCCGTGACCCAAGCACATATCGCCCTTGAATTGCCCGGAATTAATCTGGCCGAGCAGCTGACAACCGCCATCCTGGTGCTGGATACCCAGCTTCAGGTGTCTTGTTTCAATACCGCCTGCTGCGCTTTGCTTGGCATCGGTGAAAAACGTCTGCATCAGCAGTATTTTCCCGGCTTGTTTCAATACAGTGACTTAAGTGCCGCTCAGCTGGTCAGCACGCTGAATACCAAACAGGGTTTTGGCATCAGTGATGTGCATTGCGTGATGCCGGACGGCAGGCATTTATTACTGGATATGACCGCAACCTGGCTGGAAACCGAACAACCGGCCTTATTGATGGAACTGCGCCAGGTCGACCAGCAACGCAAAATCAGCATGGAAAGCCTGCAACAACATCAGCATCTGGCGGCACGGGAACTGATCCGTGGTCTGGCGCACGAAATCAAAAATCCACTGGGCGGTCTTCGTGGCGCCGCGCAGCTGCTGGAAGAATCACTAAACGAAGAACAAAAAGAATATACCCAGCTGATTATCGCTCAGGCCGACCGGCTGCGGAATCTTGTCGACCGCTTACTTGGCCCTTACAAACCGCCGCATAAAGTGGTATCAAATCTGCACCAAATCATCGAACGGGTCAGTCAGCTGGGGCAGATGGATAATCCACACAGCATCCAGTTTATCCGCGATTATGACCCCAGTATCCCCGACTTTTCACTGGACCCGGAACTGCTGGAGCAAGCACTGTTGAATATTGTCCGTAACGCGCAGCAAGTGCTGGGCAGCGGCGGTCAGATCATCCTGCAAAGTCGCATTTTACATCAGCATACCATTCACGGCCGCCGGCATAAGCTGGTCGCCGTGGTACGGGTTATTGATAACGGCCCGGGCATTCCGCCAGCCATTAAAGACACACTGTTTTATCCGATGGTCAGCGGCAAACCAGGTGGTACCGGCCTCGGCTTGTCGATTTCGCAAACGCTCATTCATCAGCATGGCGGCTGGATCGACTGCGACAGCTGGCCAGGCCGCACCGAATTCACATTGTACTTACCGATTAGCGCAGAAGGAGCAAACCCATGACGCAGAATGTCTGGATCATTGACGACGACAATTCCATCCGTTGGGTATTGGAAAAAGCCCTGTCGCGCGCCGGAATTGTCTGCGAGAGTTACGCCTCTGCTGACCTGATGTTGCAGCGCCTCGAGTTTGACCAGCCCTCAGTGGTGGTCTCGGATATCCGTATGCCCGGAACAGACGGCATGCAGCTACTGAGCAAACTGCAGGCGCTGGCGCCGGAGCTGCCGGTGATTATTATGACGGCACATTCGGATCTCGATAGTGCCGTCAATGCCTTCAAACGCGGCGCTTTTGAATATCTGCCCAAACCCTTTGACGTCAACGAAGCAGTCGCGCTGATTAGCCGGGCACTGGAACATGCGCAGGCGAAAAAACCACGTGCCAGTAGTGCTGCACCCTCGCACGTGCCGGAAATCATTGGCGAAGCGCCAGCCATGCAGGAAGTCTTCCGCGCCATTGGCCGCCTGTCGCGTTCCAGCATCAGTGTGCTGATCAATGGCCAGAGCGGCACCGGGAAAGAGTTAGTGGCGCATGCGCTGCACAAACACAGCCCGCGGGCCGAAGCGCCTTTTATCGCACTGAATATGGCGGCTATTCCAAAAGATCTGATTGAATCTGAACTGTTCGGCCATGAAAAAGGCGCTTTTACCGGCGCGGCGACTTTACGCAAAGGCCGGTTTGAACAGGCCGACGGCGGCACTTTGTTTTTAGATGAAATTGGTGACATGCCGCTCGACGTGCAGACCCGGCTGCTGCGCGTGCTGGCCGATGGTCAGTTTTACCGGGTCGGCGGCCATCAGGAAGTCAGTGTTGATGTGCGGATCATCGCGGCCACGCACCAAAACCTGGAACAACTGGTAGCTGAGGGCAAATTCCGCGAAGATTTATTCCACCGCTTAAACGTGATCCGTATTCATATTCCGTCGCTGCGGGATCGCAAACAGGACATTCCGAAACTAACCCGGCATTTCCTGGTGCAGGCGGCGCGCGAAATGAATGTCGAAGCCAAAGATTTAGCACTGGAAACAGAAAAGTTTTTGTCGCAGCTCGACTGGCCCGGCAATGTGCGCCAGCTGGAGAATACCTGTCGCTGGTTGACAGTAATGGCCTCCGGTAAACAAATCCTGTTGTCCGATTTACCGCCGGAGCTAACCAGCGCGCCAAAACCTGTGGTCAGCAGCGGCGACGGTCAGCACAGCTGGCAGGATCTATTAGCGCAGTGGGTTAGCCATAAGTTAGCAACAGGTGCCGAAGATATTCTGGCCGAAGCCGGCCCGGAGTTTGAACGGATTGTGCTGAAGCAAGCGTTACAGTTTACCCACGGCCATAAACAAGATGCCGCCAAACGCCTCGGCTGGGGCCGCAATACGCTGACACGTAAACTGAAAGAGCTGGATATGGAATAAGCCTGTTGTTGTGTTAATCGCCAACAGAGAAAAACCGGGCGCCGGCCCGGTTTTTTTTACCCACGCGGTTTAGAGTACTGCAGAGTCGTCATCACTGACCACAACCTCAGTCGTCTTTACCCGCCCGCTCCGCCATCCGTTCACGCATTTTCGCCATGCGCTCATCCAGCTTGGCTTTTTGCTCATCGGTTAACAACGCCCGGATTTCATGCTGTAGTTTCAGCCGTTCCAACTGCTGCTCGAGCATCGTATTTTGCTGTTTTTCCAGCAGTAAACGCGCGGCGGCAGCATCAAACTGATCAGCTTTGACCAGCGCCTGCAGCGCATCATGATGCTGCTGCATAGCCGCTAAATCTGGTTTTTCTGCTTTGCTGGCAGCCACCAACGCGCGGATCTGTTCGCGCTGTGCATCAGTCAAATCCAGACCTTTTAACATCCGGGTGGCACCGTCACCACCTTGTGGGCCATGACCGGCAAAGGCTGGTTGCGCCAGCACTAATGCGGCGCTGATTAAAGCGGGTAAAACTAAGATTTTTAAAGCTTTCATTTGCACTCTCCGTTAGTTCAGACATTACAAACAGGGGTCTGTTTTGTATGATGCAAGCATAAGCTCTGGGCTGCAAAGCAACGCAAAGCTGCGGTAAAGGTTTGGTAAAGACAGTTGTCCGGCCATGTCGGCTGCTTACACTGCACACAAGGCCACTATGGTTTGAATGTATTGCTGTAGCGAAGAGGGTTTTAGATGCAACATCCGAATATTCTGCTGATTGACGACGATGCTGAGTTAAGCCAGCTGGTCACCGACTATCTGACACTGGACGGTTTCAGCCTCGACCATGCAGCCGACGGTATCAAAGGCCTGCAAAAAGCCCAAAGCGGTGCTTATCAGCTGATTTTACTCGACATTATGTTGCCGGGGCTCGACGGCCTGTCGCTGCTGCGTCAACTTCGGCAAACCAGTTATTGCCCGGTGCTGATGCTGACCGCTCGCGGCGATGACATTGACCGGATTTTGGGTTTAGAGCTGGGCGCAGACGACTATCTGGCCAAGCCATTTAATCCGCGCGAACTCAGTGCCCGGGTGCGCGCAATTTTACGCCGGGTCGAACTGGCGCAACAACCGGTGCAGCATCAGGTGCCGCTGCTGGAACTGAACGGTGTTGCCTTGAACCGGCAAAACCGTCAGGTGCACTGCGAAGGCCACAATGTTGTATTAACCGCTACTGAGTTTCAATTGCTGGAATACCTGATGAACCATGCCGGCCGGGTAGTCAGCAAAGAAGAACTCAGTAAAGAAGTGATGGGCCGGGTGTTGCAGCAATATGACCGCAGTCTCGACATGCATGTCAGTAATATCCGCAAAAAGCTGGCGCAGGGTGCCAGCACTGAAAAAATCCAGACGCTGCGCGGTAGCGGCTATTTGTTTCTGGAGTGCTGATGCAACTGAACTGGGTTAATCCGTGGCGTTATCTGGCATTCCGGCTGTTCAGCTGGTTCTGGCTGGTGTTGATACTGACGATTGCTTCGGCCTGGCTGCTGGCGAAAGCCTTTCTCGACGACACCGTGATCCGCCGGCTGCCGCCCGGTGTGCACGAACAGGCTGAGCGTATGCTGCACAGCATTAAACGTTTTGACAGTGTGGAAGATTTACTGCAGCGGCTGAACCGACGGGAGAACAACCGCTGGTTGCTGGTCGACCCGGTCAGTCAGCGCATTCTGAACGCGCATATTCTGCCACGTGGTTTTGACCAGAGCTGGCTGACGGAACTGTCGCAGTTCGATAAACCGCGCTTATTCCTGCATCGCCATATCAGTCTGGCCGGGCCGTTTTTTGTCCGCCTCAATGGCCAGCCGCTGGTGTTATATCAGCAGCAGCCACGGCCGGAAAAACCAGGCTTGTTAAGCCTGGCGCAATTGCCGGAACTGACCATTCCGCTGCTGTTTTTATTAGTGTCGGCATTGGCCAGTATCGGGCTGGCTTTGACTATTACGAGGCCTTTACGCCAATTACAGCAGCACAGTTTGCAGTTTGCCGGCGGCGATTTAACCAGCCGGGTGCAGCAGGCTGCCAGCCGCAGTGATGAAATTGGCGAGCTGGCGCGGGGTTTTAATACGATGGCAAGCCAAATTGGCGCCTTACTGCAAAACCAGCAACGGCTGCTGCGCGATATCTCGCACGAACTTCGCTCCCCCTTAACACGCGCTCAGCTGGCGATCGCGCTGGAACAACGCCAGGGCGGCGGTAGCCAGTTACCGCGTTTATCGCAGGAACTGGATAAAATCGACAGTATGCTGGATGAGCTGCTGACCTTCAGTCGCCTCGACGCCGGGCAATATCAACTGCAGTTGCAGGATATTGATCTCGTTGAATTACTGGAAGAAATTATTCAGGTCAACCAGATTGAAGCTGCACCGAAACAGCAACAGCTACAGCTGGAAGCGCCTGCGCAGTGTCTGGTGGAGGCGGACAGCCGGTTGCTGGCGCGCGCCATAGAAAACGTGCTTCGTAACGCGATCAAATACAGCCCGGCAGCAGCGCAAATCCGCTTATCGCTGCAATTGCAAAACGGCCTGGTGCAGATTTACGTCGCAGATCAGGGCCCCGGCATCCCGCCCACTGCCCTGCAGGCAATTTTTGAGCCGTTTTACCGCGTGTCGGATGCGCGTACTGCCGGTGCTGGTGGTACCGGCCTTGGGCTTGCTATCGCTGCGCAGGCGATGAAACAACATCAGGGTCAAATCCATGCCCAAAATCTGGTTCAGGGTGATAAAGTCTGTGGCCTGCAGATTTGTCTGCAATTACCCCAGCGTCAGGAGCAGGTTGCTTGAAGTACTTTCCACCATTGCAGGCTCAATTCAGTGCCGGTCAAATCGCTACACCAGCAGTTTCCCAAAAGCTGGACCACTATTGGCAGCAATTCAGCCGGACTGATCTGACGGGCCGCGATGGCGTTCGATTTTGCCTGTACAGCAAAACCACGCTGCCGGCCTGGCGCAAGCCAGCGGCAGCATTATTGCTGGTGCCGGGACGGATTGAAGCAGCGCATAAATATGCCGAACTGGCGCAGGACGCTTTGTGCTCTGGTTATCAGGTATTTGTACTGGACCACCGCGGTCAGGGCCTGGCACAGCGGCCGGAGCCAGAGCCGCAGCTGGGAGATGTCGCTGATTTTCAGTTGTATGTGGACGACCTGACGCTCGCCATCAGCCATATTCGCAGTCAGACCGACTTGCCGATGCTGGCTTTGGCCCATTCGATGGGCGGCGCTATTTTGTATCGTTATTTGCAAACCACAGCACTGCCAATGCTGAATGCAGCCGTGTTCAGTGCGCCGATGTTTGGCATTCCGCTCGGTCCGGTTCCGGCCGCAGCAGCACTACTCGCAAAGCTGATGCATCAGCTAAACCGGCGCTGTAGCAACAATGGCTGGTTTGTACCGGGCCAGACGCGTTATCAGGCAAAGCCTTTTGAAGGCAATGACTTAACCAACAGTGCGGAGCGTTATCAGTGGTTTCGTCAGCTGTATCAGCAATATCCGGCATACCAGCTTGGCGGCGTCAGCTGGGCCTGGCTGGATGCTGCAATTCGAGCCTGCGGTCAGATCCGGGATGGTCGCAAACCACAGCTGCCGATGTTGCTCCTTCAGGCCGGCGCCGATACGGTGGTGGCGAACAGCGCGCAAACCAGCTTGTCACAACAACATGGCATCCTGTTGCAGCAAATCGCCGGCGCCAAACATGAATTACTGGCCGGCACTGACGCTGAGCGGGCACTAGTGTTTAGTCTGATCAATCAGTGGCTGACACAGCATGCGGCGACGGGTCCGGATGAATAATCACTTCGGCATCGGTATATAAGGCGGCAATTTGCTGCTCGGCTAAATCGGTTACCTGATGGGCTTTTTGCAAACTCCAGTCCTGCGGCAGTAACAAACGTAGCTGTACAAACACCCTTGGCCCGGCCCGGCGGGTGCGCAGCTGTTCGACACCCAGCACGCCCGACATCTGCTGTAGTTGTTGCAGAATTTGCTGCCGATCTGTTTCCGGCAATTCCTCATCCAATAAATGCACCATGCTCTCGCGTAGCAGCTGCGCAGCATTGAACAATAGATAACCGGCGATCAGGATTGCTATCACAGCATCAGCCCATAACAGGCTGTTTTGCACCAGATACAGCGCCAGAAGCACTGCAGCATTCATCA
Organism: Rheinheimera texasensis DSM 17496; assembly: GCF_000711985.1. GTDB lineage: Bacteria > Pseudomonadota > Gammaproteobacteria > Enterobacterales > Alteromonadaceae > Pararheinheimera > Pararheinheimera texasensis. The sequence goes on along the minus strand of NZ_JONU01000008.1, from coordinate 219,998 downwards.
GTAAGTCACCGCGATAGTGCGCCTGATCAGCGTTCACTGCCAGTGAACCGGTCTTTTTGATGACCCAGCGTTGCAGCAATACCAGCGTCAACGTCAGGCCGCTACACACCAGCATGGCCCAGATGCCGCTACTGATAGCACCCACAGGCGCAGGTACAAAGAACCGGTTAAAGCCCTGATACAGCAGTACAAAAGCGGCACCAGCCAGGAACGCCGCCTGAAACAACGCCATCACAGCTTCCGCTTTGCCATGACCAAATCTGTGTTCATCGTCCGCTGGTTTCAACGCGTAGCGCAGGGCCACAAAATTCAGCAGCGATACCGCCACATCCATCATCGCATCCATCATCGACGCCAACATTGAGGCGGCATTGGTATCAATAGCCGCAAACAGCTTGATAGCGACAATCGTCAACGCAAAAGCGATGGTCAGCATGCCAGAGCGGCGGACCCACAGATTATATTCCTGACTATTCATCCAAAGCTCCTGTGCCGGACACGACGATAGAGGAGTTACAAAGCGCCAGTGAAACCCTGCTGACGCCAGGCTTCATAACAGACAATAGCGACTGAATTAGCCAGATTCAGGCTGCGGGCGTCAGGCATCATCGGAATGCGCAGCCGTAATTCAGCCGGAATGGCGTTGCGAATGTCATCCGGCAAGCCTGAGGTTTCTGAGCCAAACAATAACAGATCGCCCGGCAAATATTGCAACTCAGTATGCGGCCGGCTGCCTTTAGTGGTCAGCGCCAGCACCCGTGAAGGTGCAACGGCTGCCAACATGTCGGCATAGCTTGCATGCCTGGTGACATTGGCTAAATCGTGATAATCGAGGCCAGCGCGCCGCAGCTTTTTCTCTTCAAAATCAAAACCCAGCGGTTCAATTAAATGCAAAGCACAACCAGTATTGGCCGCCAGTCGAATGATATTGCCACAATTTGGCGCAATTTTGGGTTCAAACAACGCGATATGAAACACAGCGACTCCGGCGCAGACAAAAAACCGATTATACCCCAGGGCGTGTTGATGAAAACCGCTGTCTGTGCGAACCAACGTTTTCTGCACTCGCGTAGTGGCGATTTTTTCGACAGACTTCTATAGTTGGCGAAGGTCATTGCGCAAGGAATGCTCAGATGGAAATCTCAGAATGGATCTACCTGATACTGGCTGGCCTCGTGGCTGTTGCAAGCAGCGCTGTATTAGTAAGATTATGGACGTTACAGCGTAACCCTCTGCAAAATCAGGCATTATTGGGGTATTTGCAGCAACAGTCTGCCGCCTTCTGGCTGACCGATGCCGACGGCAAACAGCTGTGGCACAACAATGAAACCCGCTTTCCGCAACTGACTACCCACTTAGCATCGCAGTTGTTTTTTTCAGCCGATGGTCAACATCCCGGATTCCCTGACATTATGGCGATGTTACAAATCAGCCCGCACTGGCAGGGGCTGGTCTGGGTTGGCGAGCAGTCCAGACAGGCCTTTCAGCTGCAGGTCAGCATCATTCCCGGTTATCGGCGCCAGCATTTACTCTGGCGCTGGCGACCGCTGCAGCCTGAACTGGACCAGATGCAAAGCCAGGTTGAAGCCTGCCTGGATCCCGTCACCGGATTACCGGCAGAGCCGCTGTGGCGCTATTGGTTGCAACAGCAATTGAACCGCCACCAACTGCGTTATCACAGCTTTGCACTGGTCTTGCTGGATATCACCGAATTTCAGTCGATCCGGCGCAATTTCGGCAGTGCGGCGGCCGACAGCCTGATGCAGCAGCTGGTCAACAATGTTCAGGCTGAAATGCCACCGTCAGCTTTTTTTGCCCGGCTGGGACCACAGCAACTGGCGATATTGCTCAGCCTGACGGGCCACGACGAACAGTCACAGCAGCAGGCACTGCAGCTCACCCGGGAGATCCTGAGTTTTTGTCAGGGACCTTTTGTGATCCCGGCAGCAGAAATCCGGTTGGATTGTCATGCCGGCATCGCTATCTTCCCTGATGCTGGCCCAAACATCGACGAACTGCAGGCTCATGCGGCGCAGGCGCTGCAAATCGCCAGCACAGTGCCGGACAAGCTGCATCTGTGGCAAATGCAAAACCAAAGTACAGTGGTCGGCATTCAACTGCAGGCCGAGTTACAGCAGGCGCTGACTCAATACCAGCTGGAGATTTGGTCACAACCTGTTATTGAACTGTCGAGCGGCGTGGCCCACGCCGTCAGGCTCGAGCTACACTGGCGGTCACCAAGCCGGGGCCTACTGAATTACGCAGCGCTGAAACCGCTGGCCGAGCAAACCGGGCAGTTGCTGGCGCTGGAACGCTGGGCTTTTTGCCAGACCTGCCAGTTGCTGGAGCTATGGCACCGGCTTGACGAATTGCCGCCGGTACAAGTTGAATTGTCGGCAGCCAACTTTCGCCACAGTGGCCTGCTGACTTTTTTGCAAAGTCTGTTACACGACCATCAACTGCAGGCCAGTCAGTTTGTATTGTGTCTGACCGAAGAGGGCTGGCTGCAAGACCCGGCAGGATTTAACGCGCAGGCCGAAGCTCTGATGGCTGCAGGATTTGGACTGATGATTGGCCAGGTCGGGCATGGTGTCAGCGCTTTGCAGCTGCTACAGCAACCCTACTGGCAAGCGGCGGAACTATCAGAGCAGGTGATCCGACAGCTGGAGGAATCTGACACGCAGCGCAATGCCTGTGCCAGTCTCATCCGGTTATTGATCCATCAGGGGTTACAAGTCAGTGTGCAGGGAGTGGATACTGAGATGCAGGCTTATCTGCTGCATGTGATGGGCTGCTACAGTTGCCGCGGCTTACATTTCAGCAAGATGCGGCCGGTCAGTGGCCAGCAGTTACCCTACGGCCTGCAGCAGCAATGGCAGCAGGCCAGTTGATTTATTCGTCGCGTTTTTCCCGGCCTAATAAATCCAGCGCGGCAGCCCGGGCATCTTTGCCCTGATACAACACCTGATAAATTTGTTCGGTAATTGGCATTTCGACGCCCACCCTGGTCGCCAGGTTATAGACTTCGCGGGCGTTGCGATACCCTTCGACGACCTGGCCGATTTGCTGGATGGCCTCATCGACACCGACGCCCTGCCCCAATAACAAACCAAAGCGACGGTTACGGGATTGATTGTCGGTACAGGTCAGCACTAAATCACCTAAACCAGCCATGCCCATAAAGGTTTCTTTTTTCGCACCTAAAGCACAACCTAACCGGCACATCTCCGTCAGACCACGGGTGATCAACGCTGTGCGGGCATTGGCACCAAAGCCGATACCGTCGGCCATACCGGCACCGATAGCAATGACGTTTTTCACTGCGCCACCGAGCTGCACGCCAATAAAATCCGGATTGGTATAAACACGGAAGGTTTTGCCACAGTGCAACAAATCAGACAGCACTGTGATGAATTCGGCGTCAGTTGACGACAGCGATATCGCAGTCGGCAAACCTTTTGCCAGTTCCTTAGCAAAAGTTGGCCCGGATAATACTGCCAGCGACACTTCGTCACCGAGAATATCGCGGGCGACATCCTGCAGTAGCCGGCCAGTGTCCGGCTCCAGACCTTTGGTCGCCCAGGCAACCCGGGCGTGCGGCAGTAAAAACGGCTTGATTTGCCTTAAAGTGTCGGCAAAGGCATGACTTGGCACCACCACCAAAACGTTCTGGCTGGCTTTCACGGCCGCCTGCAGATCATCGGTCACCGCCAGTTGTTCCGGCAACACAATATCCGGCAAATAGTGATGATTAATCCGGTCCCGCGCCATGGCGGCGATATCCGCACTGTTGCGGCCCCACAACAAAGTGGAATGACCGTTGCGCGCCAGACAGATCGCCAGCGCCGTGCCGTAGGAGCCGGCGCCTAAAACCGTAATTGCCGATTGCAAAGTCATGCGACTGACGGCTTAGTTTGGCAATTGCGCCTGGGCTTCCGCCTGACGTTGTTGCACATATTGAGCAAACAGCGCGTCAAAGTTAACCGGAGCCAGGTTCAGTTGTGGGAAAGTACCGCGGTTCACCAGGTTAGCCACAGTTTCACGGGCGTATGGGAACAGGATATTCGGGCAGAAAGATGCCAGCATGTGAGCCATTTGTGCATCCTGCAGTTCTGGCACGGCAAAGATACCGGCTTGTTGCACTTCACACAGGAAAGCGGTTTCACCGCCTACAGTGGTGGTTACCGTCAGCGATAGAACCACTTCGAACATGTTGTCTTCAAGTTTTTCGCTACGGGTATCCAGATCTAACTTCACTTCCGGCTGCCAGTCTTTGCGGAAAATTGCCGGTGCGTTTGGTGATTCAAAAGAGATGTCTTTGACGTAAATACGCTGGATAGCAAATGGGACTTGCTGCTCTTCCGCAGCTACGTTCAGTTGTTCGTCGGCCATGATGGTTCCCTGAGAATATGCTTAAAGTTGAAGTAGTGTGTCTAACCGACCCTGCGCGTCTAACGCATGCAGGTCATCACAGCCACCGATATGTTGGTCATTGATGAAGATTTGCGGCACAGTGCTGCGACCGCCTGATCTTTCAATCATTTCTGGTCTGAGTTCAGGCTGAGCATCGATTTTTATTTCGTGAAATTCGACGCCTTTGTGGCTGAGCAGAGCCTTAGCGCGCACACAATACGGACAATATTCTTTGGTGTAAATAGTGACGCTGGGACTGCTCATTGCACTGCTCCGGTTATTTTTTTACCACAGGTAAACTGGCTTCAGCCCATTTACCCATACCGCCGGTCAACACCGCAACGCGGCTGAAACCAGCAGCTGACAACTGTTTTGCCGCCCCTTGTGCGGACATGCCAGCCTGACAGACCACTATAATGGGTGCATCTTTGGCCTTTTCAAGGCTGCCAATCTGGCCAGACAGTTGCGCCAGCGGAATATTGCGGGCGCCAGTAATATGACCGCGTTTAAAATCATCGTTGCTGCGGATATCCAGCACCAGCGCATCTTCGCGGTTGACTAACAATGTCAGCTCAGTCGGTGTGACGAACTGTAATTTTGAAAACATAGCCTGGATATAACTGACAATAATCGCCAGCAGCAGACCTATCCACATCACCACTAAGATCGGGTGATTTCCGGCAAATTCGACGTATTGTTGCATAACATTCCGTTCATCTGGTCACAGGATCAGCGCCGGAGTATAACGGGTTTCGATGGCAAAAACAGCCCTCCGCCGCCGCCTCAGCGCGTCCGCCGACGGCTTGTCCGGCTGATTGCGCAGTTTCTGCACAGCAGCGATTGGAGTCACCGCTGAATTTCGGTAAGATGAGCACGGATTAGATACGGGAAAAATGTTGATCAATTAACGAGATCAAGTAACTAAGAAGCGGAGCAAGTTATGGCGAAGTCTGGCAAACCCCTGGTACTGTTGATTCTGGATGGATGGGGCTATCGCGAAGACCCGGCGGATAATGCTATCGCTCAGGCCAATACACCGGTGATGGACCGGTTGTGGCGCGATTGTCCGCATAGTCTGATTTCCGGTTCTGGTATGGACGTAGGTCTGCCAGACGGTCAAATGGGCAACTCTGAAGTCGGCCACGTTAATTTAGGCTCAGGCCGTGTGGTGTATCAGGAACTGACCCGCATCACCAAAGCCATTGCAGATGGCGACTTTTTCACCAACCCGGTCCTGACCGGCGCCGTGCAAACCGCGGTACAAGCCGGCAAAGCCGTCCATCTGATGGGCTTATTATCGCCTGGTGGCGTGCACAGCCACGAAGACCATTTACTCGCGATGATTGAACTGGCCGCCCGTCAGGGGGCTGACAAGATTTATTTGCATGCATTCCTTGATGGTCGCGATACCCCTCCACGCAGTGCCGAAGCCTCCTTATTACGGGTGCAACAGCGTTGTCAGGAGCTGGGCAAAGGCCAAATCGCTACTGTTGTCGGCCGCTATTATGCAATGGACCGGGACAAACGCTGGGACCGCGTTGAACAGGCTTATGACCTGATTGTTGATGGCACCGCAGCTTACACCGCAACAGACGCCGTTTCCGCCCTGCACGCTGCGTATGAGCGCGGTGAAAACGACGAATTTGTTAAAGCCACCGCTATTGTTGGCAACGACGGCCAGCCGGTGCAATTAGAAGATGGCGATGCGCTGATTTTTATGAACTTCCGCGCCGACCGCGCCCGTCAGTTCAGCCGTACTTTTACTGAAGCTACTTTTGATGCTTTTGCCCGCAAACGTGTGGTGGCACTCGGTGCTTTTGTCCAGCTGACTGAATATGCCGCCGACATCAAAGCGCCGGTCGCTTATCCGCCGGAGAGCCTGAATAACGTGCTCGGTGAATGGCTGGCCAAACATCAGAAAACCCAGCTGCGGATTTCTGAAACCGAGAAATACGCCCACGTCACCTTTTTCTTTAGCGGTGGCCGCGAAGACGTATTTCCGGGCGAAGAACGCATCCTGATCCCGTCACCGAATGTCGCCACGTATGACCTGCAGCCGGAAATGAACTCGACGCTGCTGACCGACAAACTGGTCGAAGCCATTCATAGCCAGCAATATGACGTCATTATCTGCAACTACCCCAATGGCGACATGGTCGGCCATACCGGCATTTTGTCAGCGGCGGTTAAAGCGGTTGAAGCGGTTGACCACTGCATTGGCCGGGTAGTTGAAGCCCTGGCGGCTGTTGGCGGCGAATGCATTATCACCGCCGACCACGGCAATGCGGAGCAAATGGTCGATCACGAATCCGGTCAGGCGCACACAGCGCACACTTCGGACCCAGTGCCGCTGATTTATGTCGGCCGGCCGGCTGATGTGGTTGATGGCGGCATCTTGAGTGATATAGCGCCGACGATGCTGACGCTGCTTGGCATGCCGGTACCGGCTGAAATGACCGGCAAAGTATTGTTTAAACTGCGGTGATCACCCAGAAGCGCCATTGGGCGTATCCTGCCGTGGCCGGAACCGGTCTGTTGCTTGGGCTGCTGCTGACGCCGCTCGCGCAGGCGCAACAATCCGATACCGCCAAAGCCCGGCAGGAACTCAAATCGGTGCAGCAAGATATTGCCCGCACCGAGCAACAACGCGCGCAGCAGCAACAGCAGCTGCGCGACACCGAACAGCAGCTGAAACAGGCTGATGCGAAGCTTGCTGAAGCGGCGACGGCTGTGGCCGTGCAGCAACAACAACTGCAGATGCTGGATGAAAAACTGGCTGAATTGGCAACGCGGCAGCAACAGCTGGAACAACAGCGGCAAACTCAACAACAGCTGCTGGCAGCCCAGGTTAAAGCTGCGTATCAAGTTGGTGGCCACGACTACACCCAATTACTTTTGAATCAGCAGGATGCGTTAAAACTGGAGCGTTTGCTGACTTATTATCAGTACTTCAATAACGCACGGATCCAGCAATTGCAGGCACTGAAACAAACCGTCAGTGAACTGGAACAATTAGCCAGTGTGCAACAACAAACCCGCCACGAACAGAGCCTGCGGTTAGACGAGCTGACTTCGCAACAACAGGATTTAGTCGCCGCCAAAAACCAACAACAACAAAGTGTGGCGAAACTGCGCGAGTTGCTGGCTGAGCAGAAACAACAACTGGCGTATCTCAAAGGCAACGAAAAAAGTCTGCAAAGCACCATTGCCAAGCTAAAGGCTGAAGCTGCCAACCGCCGGCTGGCGTATAAAGGCAAAAAACAAGGCCAATTGCCCTGGCCGGTGCAAGGCACATTAGTACAGAAATTCGGCGCCGCTCAGGGCGGCCAGACTACGGCCAGCGGTATCTTGATTCAGGCAGCCAATGGCCAGCCGGTGCGCGCGGTCGCCGATGGTCAGGTAATTTATGCAGACTGGTTGCGCGGTTATGGCTGGGTCATCGTACTGGACCACGGCAATGGCCTGATGAGTCTGTACGGACATAACCAGAGTTTGCTGAAATCACCGGGTGACGTGGTGCGCATCGGCGACCATGTTGCTTTAGTCGGTCAAAGTGGTGGCCGCGACCGTAGTGGGCTTTATTTTGAGATCAGGCAAAAAGGTGCGGCAGTAGACCCGCTGCGCTGGTTGCGAAATCCATAACAACAGGCATAATGCCGGCCTGAAATTCAGCCGGCGCTTTGCCAAGATCAGTGAATCATTCCAGCGTGCGTATTTTCCAGCTTTTCTCAGTTATATGTTGCTTGTCGCTGCCAGTGCAGGCGCAATCCCTGCCGCCGCAGGTCGCGATCATTATCGACGATATCGGCTATCAGAAAGTCGACCCGGACATTATCCGGCTGCCATACGCCCTGACTGTCGCTGTCATGCCATTTACGCCAAACGGCCATGACATGATTGCCCTCGCCCGCCAGCATGGCAAAGAAATCATGTTGCATATGCCAATGGAAGCCGTCGCGCAAAACCATTTGCTGGGCAAAGGTGCACTGCGCCGGCCAATGAATAAACAACAGGTCCAGCAAGCGCTGAATAAAGCGCTGGATAGTGTGCCACAGGCTATCGGCGTCAATAACCATATGGGTAGCCTTTACACCTCATTGCCTGAGCAAATGGATTGGGTCATGCAAGTCGTGGCAGCTCGGGGCATGTATTTTATTGACAGTAAAACCACCGGCAAAAGTGTCGTAGCCGCTGTGACGCAAAAACATGGCGTGAAAACCCGTAGCCGCGATGTTTTTCTTGATAACGACAAATCCTACAAAGCGCTGGACCGCCAGTTTAACCAGCTTATCCAGCTGGCCAAACTGCACGGCCATGCCGTGGCTATTGGTCATCCGTATCCGGAAACATATCGTTATCTGAAGAAGAATTTACCACGTCTGGCACAGCAAGGTATCAAAGTGGTGCCGGCGTCGGCATTACTGGATTTACCGGCCGTACCAGCGCAGTTGATTGCCAATACAGCAAGTAGCGCCAAACCACAGCCGGTGAAAACAAAACCAGCCGCCACATCAACAGCGGCGCAAACAACCAGCATAGTGGCCAAAGTTCCAGAGCCGGTGACCACAGAGCAAGTAACCACAGATCGGGTAACCACGGAGCCACCGGCTGTCGTCAGCGAGATTGTTGAGCCTATTCCTGAGCTTATCCCCTGGCATCCGCCTTATCTGCCACATTTGCCGGGTTTTGACACACCTGCCGCTGCGCCGGTCGTGGAGCCTGAATGGCGGCGTTTTTACCCGCAGCCGGCCGAAGTGCCGGTTGCCGTAGCACCAGTACCGCTGTTATTTCGATAGACGAATCCTTCCATCGACATCGCCGAAAAAGCTCTGGGTACCACGTACGTGGTACCCAGTACCTGCATTTGCCATTCGCAGAACGAATGGCGTTCATTAGGCGAAACGCTAAACTGTTGGCGTTTCGAAAGCCCTGCTTCACCATACCGTCCTTCCATGGACATAAAAAAATGCCAGAGCAAGCTCTGGCATTTTTTTAGCAGCAGGAAAAATCAGGCAACCATAGCGGCGTGCAGTTTTTTCATCGCATTTTTTTCCAGCTGACGGACTCGTTCAGCAGATACCTGATAACGATCAGCCAGTTCCTGCAGCGTCAGTTTTTCATTGTCGAGCCAGCGGGCCCGAATAATGTCCTGGCTGCGCTCGTCTAGCGTGCGCACTGCCGCTTGCAGCCGCTCTAAAGCCGCGCCTTCACTTTGATCTTCTTCAAAGTTGTTCGCCAAATCTGAGTTTTTATCATCGAGGAAATACACCGGCGCGCTGAAATTGTTGTCGTCATCATCGTCCTGTGCATCAAAGGCCAGGTCATGGTTGCTCATCCGTGCTTCCATTTCCCGCACTTCATACTCTGGTACGCCCAAAGACTCCGCGACGTTTTTCACTTCATCCTGGCTGAACCAGCCAAGGTTTTTCTTCGATTTACGCAGATTAAAAAACAGTTTGCGTTGGGCTTTAGTGGTCGCAACTTTAACAATGCGCCAGTTTTTCAGCACAAACTCATGAATTTCAGCTTTGATCCAGTGCACAGCGAAAGACACCAGACGCACACCGACTGACGGATCAAAGCGTTTCACCGCTTTCATCAGGCCGATGTTGCCTTCCTGTACCAGGTCACCAATCGGTAAACCGTAACCTGAATAGCTACGGGCGATATGCACGACAAAACGTAAATGCGACATAATCAGCTGACGGGCCGCTTCCAGGTCACCGTGTTGCTGCAGACGTTCAGCCAGAGCGCGTTCCTCTTCAGCCGACAGCATCGGAATAGTACTGACAGCGTGGGTATAAGCCTCGAGGCTACCGCTGCCTGCGACTGACAATGTCATCAATTGATTCGCTTTGGTCATGAACAAACTCCTGTGGAGATGTGAAAGTGGACTCATGTTAGCACTCTTTGACAGAGAGTGCTAATGGCGGTTCCCGCGTTTTTAAGAACCAAATTGTATTAAAAAGTGGATTTGAGAATATATCTTCATAAGACAAAGTTCGTTTTTCCGATATGCTCAAAGTATCTCAACAGAAGTCTGGTCCACTATATAAACATCGGACGTTGGCACAGCCAGACCTGCATACCAGCGCTTTTACGGCCTTATCTGGCCCTTGGTTCAGGAGTAGTCGATGTATTGTTACCTGGCACGCCAGCCGATTTTTGATCAGCATAAAAACCTATTTGGTTATGAACTGTTATTCCGTGATGGGGTGCAAAACAGTTTTCCTAATATCAATGCCGACGAAGCCACCTCAAAGCTGATCACTGAACATCACCTGCTGATGGGCGTAGAAAAAATCACCGGTGGCCATCAGGCTTTTATCAATTTCTCCGCCGATACGCTCATTCACCACTTCCCGACTTCAATTAATCCTCACAGTATGGTGATTGAAGTGCTGGAAACTGTGCCGATCAGTATGGAGCTGCTGACTGCCTGCCGCGAACTACACCGCATGGGCTATAAGCTGGCGCTGGACGACCACGACTTTGATCCGAAATGGGATATTTTCCTGCCTTATATCAGCTTTATTAAAGTGGACGTGCGGCAGTTTAATATCCTGCAGATCAGTAAATATGTGTCGCGCGTCAAACATCACCCCGTCACTTTGCTGGCCGAAAAAGTCGAAACCCAGACCGAATACGAAAAGCTGAAACAACTCGGCTTTACGTTGTTTCAGGGCTATTTCTTCGCCCGGCCTGAGATGCTGAAACATAAAAAAATCGCCAGCAGTAAATTAAATCTGCTGCTGTTGATTGCTGAATCCAGCGCCTTGCGGCTCGATTTTGAAAAGCTGACGGCCATTGTCGAACGCGATCTTGGTTTGTCGTATAAATTGCTGCGATTTGTGAATAGCGCCAGCTTTGCCCGCGAGCAGCCGATTGGCTCGTTAAAGCACGCCATGGTGTATATGGGCGAAGGTGAGCTGAAAAAATTTATTGCCCTGCTGGCGCTGGCTAATCTGAAAGAAGACGGGCCCAGTGAATTGCTGCATATGTCGATAGTGCGGGCACGGTTTTGTGACCAGCTGGCGTCTCTGATGGGCGATGCGGACAATCCGCCGGCAGCCTTCCTGACTGGTTTATTCTCGCTGGTCGATGCGCTGCTGGAACAGCCATTACAACAACTTTTGGATGATTTACCGATACTGCCGGAAATCAAAGCCGCTTTGCTGGAACACCAGGGCCGCCTTGGGCTATATCTGCAGTTAACCAAAGCGTTTGAGGATGGCGAGTGGGGTTTACAGCAGCAGTTAACGACTCAGCTGTTCGGTAAAGCGCGGGATCTCAGCATGACCTATCTGGACGCGGTCAGCTGGGCACATGGTCTGATGCAGGAAGCGGCCGTCGACTGACAGCCTGGATCAGCATCAGTGCGCTGGCTGGCAGCGCTCTAGCTGGGTTCTATCGCTTTAATGTGACTGCGCACGGCGAGATAAGACCCGACCAGCCCAAGACTGACCGCAATCGCCATCAACATGCCAAATTCCTGTAAAGTCAGCACATTCAGGACAAAACCACTTTGGTACAGCTGCGTCACATTGGCAATAGCGCCCCGCAGCCAGTACAACATCAGTTCAATCACCAGAAAAGCCAGAAAACCACCAAAAACACCGAGCCAGATGCCAGTGTATAAAAACGGCCGCTGAATAAAACTGTCAGTGGCCCCGACCAGTTTCATCACTTCAATCTCAGCTTTTTTGTCCATGATGAGCAAACGAATGGTGTTACCAATCACCAGCAAAGCGCCGCAGAGTAACAAAGCGGCGATGGTGTAAACCACTTGCTGTACCAGCGACATTATAGCAGCCAGCCGTTCCAGCCAGCTGATATCCAACTTGGCAAGTTCGACAAACCGTTCTTTTTGCAGCTTGTTTAACAGCGCTTCGGCAGCAGCGGGCTGGCTTTGCGCCGGCGTCACCAGCAACACGTCCGGTAACGGATTCTGCTCAAGGAAACTAATGGCTTCGCCAAAGCCGGATTCCTGTTTAAATTCAGCCATGGCGGCAGTTTTATCAATCAACCGGACTTTGGCGACTTCTTTATCGCCCTGCAGCAGCGTCACCAACGTAGCGATATCGGTTTCTGTAATATCGTTTTTCAGAAACAAACTGATCTCAAATGACTGGTCATAACTACTGCTGACTTGCTGTAAGTTTTTCACCAATACATGCAAAGTGGCCGGCAACGTCATACTGATACCCAGGACTGCGATAGTAACGAAGGTCCAGACCGGGCTGCGCCACAGCTCTCCAAGGCTGGAGACTGCCTGACGCAGATGGCCGACAATGCCCATCAGAAATCTTTGCACCAGACCCGGCGCACTGTCACTGGCACCGCTGGCGCGGCCATTAAACAGAATACTCATTCGGCATCCTCGCTGTGCAGCAGGCCATCGTTGATCATTTTGCCGCTTTTGAGCGTCATAGTGCGATAGCGCATCCGCGCAATCAGGCCCAGGTCGTGGCTCGCCACCAGCACCGACACACCAGCCTGATTAAAAGCTTCAAATACCCGCATGATATCTTTCGACAAATCAGGGTCCAGGTTACCGGTTGGTTCATCAGCCAATAGCAATGGTGGTTTGTTGACGACAGCTCTGGCTATGCCAACGCGCTGCGCTTCACCGCCAGACAAGGTCGCCGGCAAACAGCGGGCTTTGTCGAGCAATCCAACCTGATCCAGCGCGGCATGCACCCGTCTTGCCATATCACGCCCGGTAAAGCCTTCGATGACCAGCGGCAATGCGACGTTATCAAATACAGTGTGATTCATCAGCAGGCGGTGATCCTGAAAAATCATACCTATATCACGCCGCACATAAGGAATTTGACCGGATCTGATGCCAGATAAATCAATGCCGTTGATCACAACGCGGCCGGCCGAAGGCCGTTCGATCAGGCTGATGAGCTTGAGCATAGTGCTTTTACCGGCACCGGAATGACCGGTCAAAAAAGCCATTTCGCCTTTTTGCAGTTCAAAACTGACCCGGTCCAGCGCGACAAAACCGCCTGGATAGCTTTTGCTCACCAGCTCAAATCGAAGCATGCTCAAAATTCCCTGTTAAACAGCGCGCGAATAAAGTCTTTACTATGGAATACGCGTAAATCGTCAATGCCTTCGCCAACGCCGATATAGCGGATCGGCAAACTGAACTGGTCAGCAATAGCAAAAATCACCCCGCCTTTGGCGGTCCCATCCAGCTTGGTCAGTGTAATGCCGGTCAGTTGCACCGCTTCGTGGAACAGTTTGGCCTGACTCAGTGCATTCTGACCGGTGCCGGCGTCCAGCGTCAACATCACTTCATGTGGTGCGGCACCGTCGATTTTCTTCATCACCCGGACAATTTTTTTCAGCTCTTCCATCAGATGGGCTTTGTTCTGCAGTCGGCCGGCGGTATCGGCAATTAACACATCGATTTTGCGCGCTTTGGCGGCCTGGTAGGCATCAAAAATCACTGAGGCACTGTCGGCACCACTGTGCTGGGCTATCACCGGAATGTCGTTGCGCTCTCCCCAGACCTGCAGTTGCTCGACCGCCGCCGCGCGGAAGGTATCGCCGGCCGCCAGCATCACAGATTTGCCCTGCTGCTTAAATTGCTGCGCCAGTTTACCGATTGTGGTGGTTTTGCCGACGCCGTTGACGCCAACCATCAGGATGACATAAGGGCCAGTACTGCTGTCGATTTGCAGCGGTTGTTCGACTTTATCCAACAATAACGCCATTTCGTCCTGCAGCTTTTCGTACAGGGCTTCGGCGTCTTTTAATTCGCGCCGGTTGGCATCCGCCACCAGTTGCTTGATCAGTTTCTGTGTGGTTTCCACGCCAACATCCGCCAGCAGCAACTGGGTTTCCAGCTCTTCATACAACTCATCATCGATTTTTTTGCCGAGGAACAAACTGGCGAGACCTGAACCCAAATTCTGACTGGTCTTGGCCAGACCTTGTTTCAGCCGGGCAAAAAAGCCTGGTTTTTTGCTGGTTTCTTCGGTGACTGGTGCGGCAACAACAAGTGCAGGCTGTGGCTCTGGCTCTGCATTTACAGTCACTATGCTGTCGTTCGCTTTGACAACTGCGGTAGTTGCAGCGTGAGCAGAAGCTGTCTCGACTGGTTCTACCGGCGCTGCTGTACAAGCTGCAACAGTCTCTTCGGGTAACATAGGGGTGGCTATGGTTGTTTCCGGCTGCTGCACAGCGGATGCCGGCATGGCCGTTGATTCTGATGTAGCTGGTGCTGGCGTGGCCGGAGTCTGTATAGCAGAAGTATCCGCCACCACTTCAGGCGTAGCCGGGGCCGGATCTTTTTTGCCAAAACCCAGCCAGGAAAACAGTTTATTCGGTTTAGTCATAAGGTTCGCTGTCAGATTGTCGAAACTGCGGTAAAATCGCCGCTTATAGTAACACCTTTATTCAAAGTGCATAAACCCTGATGAAAAGTCGATCCTCCAGCCCACAGCCTCGCAGCAAAGCCCCTGTGGCGCCGACAGCACAACCCGGCGAAGTCCGCATTATCAGTGGCCAGTGGCGCGGTCGCAAACTGCCGGTATTGGATGTGCAGGGCTTGAGACCAACCACAGACCGGGTCAAAGAAACCTTATTTAACTGGCTGATGCACGACACCCGGGACCGGCTGGTGCTGGATTGTTTCAGCGGTAGCGGCAGTCTGGCGTTTGAAGCGTTGTCGCGTCACGCCCACAGCGCTTTGCTGGTTGAACGCGATCAAAAAGCCGCGTTACAGCTGAAACAAAATCTGGCCCGACTCAACTGCTCTAATGCGGAAGTGCGACACAGTGACACCATGCAGTTGTTGGCCGGGCCTGCGCTGCAGCAATTTGATTTGGTATTTATTGACCCGCCTTTTCGGCAAAATTTAGCATTGCCCTGCGCGAGGCTGCTTTGCAACGGCTGGCTGAAACCGGACGCACTGATTTATCTGGAGACGGAAAAAGAACTGGATATCAGCGAATTACCACCAAGCTGGCACTTGTTAAAAGATAAAATCGCCGGTCAGCTGGCGTACCGGCTGTTTCAGTTTCAGCCGGTATAACATAAAAATCCCGGCTTGAGCGCCGGGATTTTTAACATTTAACAGAGCAAAAATTTATGCGCCAACGCGACGACGCAGGAACATTGCTAATGCGCCTAAACCAAACAGACCTGCAACACCTGGTGCTGAAACGCTTGGTGTACATGGGATGCCCGGAGTAGGTACACACTGCTGGTTACCGCCATCCAGTGACAAAGTCGCTTTACCCAGCGTTACAATCCAACCTTCGTTCTGCAAGTCAATATTCATGCGAACTTTTAAACCGTTATTCACCTGGGTTTGTGCCCAGCTGTAACCTGTTAAATCAAAGTCAGTGAACGCCCAAACGTCTGTTGCACCCTGCAGTAAACCTAAAGATACCCAGCTGATGCCATCAAAAACTTCGATGCGGTCCCACTCACTGAATGATTGAACACCGTAGTAATCGACGTCAAAAGCAGAAACCTGCAGCTTAATTGAGCTGAAAGTACCAGCGATGGCATTGTGGATCCATCCCCAGTCAGAATTTTGATCGCGATAATATGGTGAGTTGTATTTGTTGGCATCAACGTCAACAAAGAACTCTGTTGCGGTGTTGTTGCTGTAATCCTGAACGTCAGTGATTGGTGCAGCTTGAGTCAGTGCAGAAGTTGCTAAGGCAGCTACGGCAGCAAGTTTGGTAACTAATTTCATTATATTCTCCTGTAGAAAAGTCCATTATCCATAACCAGACTTAGCCTCAACAACGACACGCCTGACTAGATACTGCTGACATAAGCACGCACCGTGCCAACTACATTAACAATATGTTATATATGAAATTTTCACCAAAAACAGATACATTCAGCGAGTTTTTGTCTTGATGTTGTAAAATAAACAGACGAATTTTTTTTCAAAACAGAAACAATGCCAACATTAGCAATTACAGCTCTGTAACTCAGCTCAGCTCCATACCCAGATTAGTGACGCCCTGCTCTTTGACCCAGGCTTTTAGTTGCTGGATTTGCTCGCGGTCAAACGACTGCACAGCACCACAGATCTCAATCAGCTCGGCCAGGCAATCCATTTCATACGCCATCAGTTCATGATCGCGCACGACTTTTTTGAGTTCCGCTTCAGTGCTTATATCCAGATCGGCCGATTCATGCTCAATCAGCCGCGCCACTGAGGCCTGCGAGATTTTCGCAACGTTAATAAATTCCGTACTGTCCTGTTCGCGGATGCCGTTCAGCATGCTGTCGAGCGCAATCATCGCGTCCACGGCCGGATATACACCAAACATATCAAAGTGGCTGACTTCCGGGGTGACAAGCTCCAGCTCTTCTTGCAGCCGTTCAAAATTGATTTTGGCGCGGCGTACCTGTAGCCATTCCCAGACTAAATCCAGTGTATGACGTGGCAGAGTAGCATCGCCAAAACTGCTGACTTCGGCAAATAACTGATAATTAGGCAGCATGCGCTCTAGCAGAACAATGGCTACCGCTGCTTGCTGATAAAAGCTCAGCTCACGCATCTTCTGGAAATTATTGGCTTTTGACATGAATAAAGAGTCCGTGACGGGCTTAGGTCTTGGCAGCCATGATACACAATGCCAGCCGCGGCAGCCAGCGAAGTCCCAGACAGGGCCACGGCATTATGGCTGCGACTGTTGTTGCAGCTGTTTCTGCGCATAATCAAATTTCAGCCGGAATTCAGTGGCCTGCTGCTGCAACTGTTGGATTTGCTCCTGTGCCGCCGCTTGTTCCTGCAACAGTTGCAACCGTAACTGCCTGATAGTTTCACGCGATTGTTCGGCTTCAGTCTGCTGCCGCTCTTCGATACTTTCAACCCGGGCTTGCGCGCGGAACAGCTGGCTTTCCAGCTTGTGTTGCTGTTGTTGCCAGTCTTGCTGTTGCTGCAATAAGCCATCAATTTCGGCCTGCAATTCTTGCTGCAAGTGCAGCGCCTGTTGTTGGCTTTCAAATTGACTGCTGGTTTCGGCCAGTTGCTGCTGTAACTGTGTGACCGAATCCAGCAAACTATCGCGCTCTGCACGTAGCGTCTGCTGTTCTTGTTGTATCAGGCCAAATTCTTGCTGCATCTGTTGCAGATGCACCAGCTGCGATTGCAGTTGTTGCCGTTCCTGCCGGGCACTGTCACGCTCGGCACTGACCGACTCCAATAACTGCTGCGCCTGAAGCTGCTGCTGTTGCAGCTGATCTTGCTGTCGCTGCTGCAGCACCTGTTGTTCCTGCTGCGCCTTTAGCAGCGCATCGCGCAAGTTAACCAGTTCTGCCTGTTGCTGTTGATGCTCAAGCGTCAGCGACTTCAGCTGTTCAGCCTGTTGTTGCTGCAACTGACTGTCACCTGCTGCGGCTACCAGCTGTTGTTCTAATTGCCGGCGCTGCAATTCAGCGTTATCGAGCTGCTGTAGTTGCTGGTGCAGTTGTTGCTGCAGTTGTTGATCCGCTTCGGTCATCTGCTGCAATTGCTGGCGTAACTGATTCAGTTGCGCCAGCTGCTGCGATGCGGCGCTTTCAGCAGCTGCGAGACTGGCACGGACTTCAGCCAGTTCGGTTTGTAATGCATCCAACTCTGCAGATCTGGCGCTTTGGCCTTGCTGTTCGGTTTGTTCCAGTTCAGCTTGCACTGACACCAACTGCTGCTGCAGTTGTTGCTGTTGTTGTAAGGTAGCGCTTAGCTGTTGTTCCTGCTGCACCAGTTGCTGCTGCAACGACAGGCCCTGCAATTTTTCCTGACGGAATTCATCCTGACTGAGCCGCAGCTGATCGGCCAGCCGGCGCATCGCGGCCAGCGCTTCATCACGCTCATCTTGTGCGGTTTTATTTTGCGTTTGGGCCTGACCGAGTGCGGCTGCACACTCTTGTGCTTGCTGCTGTGCGGCTTCCAGCTGTTGCCTGAGTTGCTGGACTTCGCTCTGCAGTGCAGCCAGTTCCGGCGCAGCCTGTTGGGCCAGTTGCAGCTGTTGCTGGTCCTGCCACTGCCGCTGTTGTTGCTGCATTTGCTGCGCGAGCACGCTGAGCTGGGTTTTAAGCTGTTGCTCTGCCTGTTCCAGCCACTGCTGAATCACTGGATCCTGTTGCATCACTCAGTCCCACTTAAAATAATGACCAATGCCATTTAACAACATTTGCACGGAAATGATAACCAGAATCATCCCCATCAGCCTCTCCATCGCGGTCAGTCCCCGTTCGCCCAATACCCGGTGCAGCGCCGGCGCGAATAACAAAATCGCCGAACTGACTAACCAGGCGCCTAATAATGCCAACGTCCAGTCGATCATCTGTCCGGGCTGCTGGTTAGCAAGCAGGATCAAAGCCGCCAGAATCGACGGGCCGGCAATCATCGGCACTGCTAGTGGAAATAAAAACGGCTCCTCGCCTTCTTTCAGACCAATCACGCCACCTTCCTGTGGGAAAATCATCCGCAGCGCAATCAAAAACAAAATGATGCCGCCGGCGATACTGACCGCCTCCTCTTTGACACCCAGCACGCTGAGAAAAGCCTGACCGCCATATAAAAACAACAGCAAAATCACCAGCGACAGCAGCAGTTCGCGCACCAGTACTTTCATCCGGCGTTCGGCTTTAATATTTTTTAAGATAGCGACCACAATTGGCAGATTGCCCAGCGGGTCCATAATCAGGAACAAGGTGAGCATTGCGCTCCACAAATCAACCGCCATGCCAGTACCCCGGAGTTTTACTGAAGAAGTCCTGAGTATGATCAAAAACTTGCACTACTGCAGCTGTTTTCGCACTATGCAGCATACCGGCGCTGCATTCACCGGTTCAGGAGCCAGTTTATGATGACCATCACCACCCCTGCTTTATTATTTCCGGCTATTTCCTTACTGTTACTGGCCTATACCAACCGTTTTCTGGTGCTGGCGCAGCTCATCCGGCAGCTGAACAACCGCGAAGGCGATCAGGTGCGGGATCTGGCCAAACGTCAGATTGAAAATTTACGTCAACGCATTGTGCTGATCCGCTCGATGCAGCGCTGGGGCGTAATCAGCTTTATTCTCTGCACTTTATCGATGTTCACTTTGTTTATGCAGTGGGATATAGCCGGCCAGTGGTTTTTTGGCGCGAGTTTAGCCAGTCTGGTGCTGAGCCTTGCTGTGTCATTGTATGAAATTCAGATTTCCTGCAATGCGATTAATATCGAGCTGGAATCTTTGGAAGCCGCTGACCGGCAATCCTGAAGCTGTCGAACACAGAGGATTTTTCTGACAGGCCTGCTACATTCAAAGCTGTGGTTGAATGAACCGTTCTTCAGGCTACCTTTATGTCAAATCAGGATTTTCTGTTTGGTGCCGATCAGGATTTTCCGCTCCATGCCGAGACGACTCAGGCCTTACCGCTGGCAGAGCCATGGCTGGTCTTGATCGTTGATGACGACGAAAGTATTCATCAGATCACCAATCTGGTGCTCAAAGGCTTCCAGTTTGAAGGCCGGCCTTTGCAGTTGTTACATGCCTACAGCGCCAAAGCTGCACTGTTGGTGCTGGAACAACATCAACATATCGCAGTAGCTATTGTTGACGTGGTGATGGAATCCAATCATGCCGGTTTGGATTTAGTCAAAACCATCCGCAGTGATTTAAAAAATCATCAAATTCGTTTGATCCTGCGCACCGGCCAGCCCGGCGAAGCGCCGGAAGAACATGTGATACGCGATTACGACATCAATGATTACAAAAACAAAACCGAAGTCACCGCCATTAAACTCAAAACCCTGCTGTATTCGGCACTTCGTTCCTACCGCGACATTTGCATCATCGAAAACAACAAAAAAGGCCTGGAGCGTGTAATTGCTTCGACTGTCAGTTTTCTTGAATGCGACAGCCTGCAGGAATTTGCTTCGATTATTCTCGGTCAGGCTGCCAGTTTACTTGGTCTGGAACATTCACAAATCTTCTGTTGCGCCGCCACCGGCGACCCGCGCCAACAACAGTTGTCACTCGATATTATCGCAGCATCCGGTCATGCCACGGGCCCCGGGTTTCAGCTGCCTGAAGATGTTGAAGCAAAACTGGCGCAGGTGCATCAGCTGAAACGCTCTTATCATGGCGAGGACTATTTTGTCGGTTATTTCACCACCAACCGCGGCCTGGAAAATTTTCTCTATGTCAGTAAAGACAGCAAATTTGACCAGATTGATCATCATTTATTGAGTTATTTCGCCAGCAATATCGCGGTAGCTTATGAAAACGTACGGCTGCGCGAATTGATCAAAGAAAGCCAACGTGAACTGTCGTATATCCTCGGCGAAGCGGTAGAAAAACGTTCGAAAGAAACCGGCAGTCATGTCAAACGGGTAGCAAATTTCAGCCATTTACTGGCGGTTAAATACGGGTTGTCCGGCTATGACGCCGAAAAAATCAAACTGGCTTCGCCACTGCATGATGTTGGTAAAATCGCCATTCCGGACTACATCCTGAACAAACCCGGCAAACACGATGCAGACGAATGGGCCATTATGCGCACTCATGCCGAGGTCGGGCACCAAATCCTGCAAAAATCGCAAAATGAGATCCTTCAATACGGCGCTGTGATCGCACACGAACATCACGAACGTTGGGACGGCATGGGTTATCCGCGTGGCCTCAAAGGCGAAGAAATCCACATTGCCGGCCGCATCACGGCGCTGGCCGACGTGTTTGATGCGCTGGCCAGTGAACGTTGTTACAAGCCAGCCTGGCCGATGCCCAAAGTTGTGCAATACATGAATGAGCAAAAAGGCGCGCAGTTTGACCCGGTGCTGACCGATATTTTGCTAAGTCACCTGGATGAATTTCTTGCTATTCGTGACGCCTTTCCGGACGATGAATTGCAGCAATAAACAAAACCGGCCCGCGTCTCAAGGCGTAGGCGCTGAGCGTTCAGTTTGTTGATAACGCTGGATAAATCCAGCACAAGAAGCAGCAGGATCTTGCTGTTGAATTGACAAGGTCAACTCCCCGACGGTCAAGCCAAATTTGTGTAAGGTCGAGCGATTCACCAACTGCTGCGGTGTGACCAGATACAGCCAGTCTTTGACAGCCACATCAATAGAGCCATCCACTTGCGGAATACGCAGGACGTATTCCCAATACAGCGTGTTCCCGGCAATACGACCAGACGCTTTGCCAACAACATCCTCAGCACTACCGCTGATATTACCGTCAGCCGAGACCTGCAATTGCCAGTGCCGTTTATCTGTACGGCCGTCGCTGTATTGAAAAATCTCGTACAAATCACCCTGATTGCCACGCCACTGACCGCACAGCTCGGCAGAAAAATGCAGCGTTTGCTGGCCACGCCAGTTTTGCAACACACCAAAAGCCTGACTACTGCCACTGAAAAAACCGGGTAAGGTCAGTTTCGGCTGCATCTGCTGGTAATCATCCAGCGATTGACTGCAACCCGTGAGCGAGAGCAGGATAACGGGCAAAATCACAAATTTCATCAGAAGGTCCGGAATGGTCGTGGTCATACAGCCCGATACGGGGTTACAGCCCCGGCGGATCTGCCGGAGTTAAAGATGAACCCGGATATAGACGCGTATATCGATAGCAGCGCGCCGTTTGCCCGGCCAATCCTGACTGATCTGCGCCAACAGGTGCATCAGACGCTACCGGGCGTCAGAGAACAGCTCAAATGGGGTATGCCGTTTTTTTACCTGCAGCACAATCTGTGTTTTATGGCAGCTTTTAAAGCGCACTGCGGTTTTGGATTCTGGCGCGCGGATGAATTAGGGCTTGCGGTGCCAGCGGCTGGCAGCGCAAAAGGTATGGGACAGTTCGGTAAAATACTGAGTTGCGACGACTTACCTCCGAGCGCTAACTTGCAGACACTGCTGTTACAAGCCGCAGCGCTGGACGCGTCGCCCGTTGTAGTGCCGCCACGGCGCAAACAAGCGCCGGTACCCCTAGCAATGCCAGAAGTCTTAGCGCAGGCCCTGCAACAGCATGACGCCGCCGGCAGCTTTTTCCGCCAAATGACGATTGCCCAGCAAAATGACTATATTCAGTGGCTGCTTGACGCCAAAACCGACGTTACCCGGCAAAAACGGCTGGGCACTATGCTCGAATGGCTGGCCGAGCACAAAATCAGAAACTGGAAGTATATGAAATAAAATAACTTTCCAAATGTTTTTAATTTTTTTTGGCTTTTTTGCGGATTGGCCAAACTTAATCAAACTGTGCCGCGACCAAGGCATATCAACAACGCAGAAACAGACCAGACAGTGTTTAAACGCAGTGACGAAACTTTAATCGACAAAGCCATCCACGGTGATGAGCGCGCCTGGCAGCAGCTGGTCGGCCGTTATCAGTCGGCCTTGTACTATTACAGCCTGCGGTTGATGGGCAACCCGGACGATGCCCGCGACCTGCTGCAGGATGTGTTATTGGTGCTGTGCCGTAATCTGGCGCAGTTTCGCGGCGACAGCAGTTTTAAAACCTGGTTGTTTGGTATCGCCAATTACCGCGCCATGGACATGCTGCGTAAACGCAAACCAACCCAGGATTTAGATGATTTGCCGGAGCTGGAACATGAAGACCAGCAGAGTCACGAGCAGCAATTATCTGAACAACAAACTCAGGCGCTGGTGCAGCAAAAATTAAAATCGCTGCCGCCGGAACAAAAACTGGTGGTTGAACTGCGGTTTTATCAGCATTTTACCTTTGACGAAATTGCCGACCAGTTAGCTATTTCAAGTAATACAGTCAAATCAAGATTTTATAGCGCCCTGGATAAACTTCGGGTGCAATTGGAGGACCACGATGTCGAACAGTCAGCAAGTTTTTGACGCCTGGCTCGCCGGTGATCTGACGACCGACGCCTGCCGCAGCGCACTGGCGCATGACCCGGTCTGGCGGGCCCGTTTTGAAACCGCCGCGCAGTTACAGCAGCTGGCGCGGCAACCGGATTATCCGCCGGTGCCGCAGGTCGACACCAGCACGATGTTCCGCCAGCAATGGGGCCATAAAACGTCCCGTCAAACCGCCTGGTGGCCAAAGCTCAGTGTCGGCATGTCTGCCATGGCATTGGTGATCAGCATGTCGCCGTTGAGTCTGCAAATGCAAAATGGCGGCATTGCGCTGCGCTGGAGCGACGTCGACCCGGCTGCCGTGCAGCTGCAGGTGCAGCAGCAAGTAGCGGCACAACTGGCCAGCTATAAAACCGAACAACAACAGTATCTGCAGTTACAACTGCAGACACAGCAACAACAACAGGCGTCGCAGCTGATCCTGCTGAAGGATTACCTGACCGAAGCCGAACAGAAAAACCGACGCGGGGACATGCTGGAGCTGGTGGAATACTTAAATCAGCAAAGGCAGGCCGACTGGCAATACTGGCAAGACAATGTCCAACCCAGTCAGGCCCGGCTGAATTACAGTCCGGATAACCGCAGCAATCGCCAAAATTAACACCGCTTTTGATGGAGTAGTCTGATGAAACTTATTTCTTGTGTGGCAGCTGCAGTGCTGCTGAGTTTATCGACCGGTGGCCAGGCGGCTACGCAGGTCAGCGACAAACTAAAGCAAAATCTGGAAATTATGCGCGACATTCTGCAGAAATCGATGGAGCAACCCGGCCGTTCCGCCGGCGTTGGCCGCATCGAGCTGAGTTATCTGGCCGGGCAAGGCGTGTTATTCCAGACCCGCACCTCCGGTGGCTTTGGCCGATTCTTCGCGGTGGCACCTGTTGCGCCAATTCCGCCAGTCGCGCCAATTTCGCCGGCCGATCTGACCGCTATTACAGAACAAGCCAATGCCGTAGCGCAGGCAGCCTTTGCCGGTCATGCCGTAGACGAGGACCAGCTGCAGGAATTGCAGGAACAAGCTGAACTGGCTGCCGAACAAATGATGGAACAACATGAACGGATGCGTGACCAAAGCCGCGAGCTGCGCGAACAAAAACGCGATTTGGAACGCGATTTACGTGACGTGCAACGCGACAAACGTGATATCGAATTTCGGGCAAAAGTTGACAAACTGGATGCCGAGCAGCAAAAACAACTGCAGCAACTGACCAACAAAGAAGCCGCACTCGCTAAGCAGGTCAAAGAGATGCAGCAAAAATACGATGCGGCGGAACAGGAAATGCTGAAAAAACGCCAGGAACAAGCCAAAATCGCCCAGCAAAAACAAACTGAACTGATTGCGCAGGTCGGCAGCAAATTCGCCGCCACTCTGTGTGATTACGGCGCCAGCCTGCGTGAGCTGAAGGACAATGAATTCGTTTCGCTGCAACTGTCAACCGATGGCGGCCGCGACAGCCAGGATATCTATTGGGTCTTCAAAAAATCTGATATTAATCAGTGTATCAGCGGCAAAGTCGGCGCTGAGGGCTTACTGAAAAAAGCCGATTATTATCAGTATTAAACCGCATTGAGCAGGGCCGCAACCGCGGCCCTCTTTGTTTTAACCCCGCTTGTTCCTGAGATTATTCCAGCCGAAGCCTTGACAGCACAGCCGCCGCTGCGTAAAAAGCCATGCCTGTATACGCTTGCTACAGAGGATTTGCGATGTCTGTCAGTCACTTGCCTGAACCTGCCTGGTTAGCCACTGCTATTGAGACATTTTACGCCAGCGGGTTGGTGGTCTTGCCAACTACGTTGGATACCGCACTCTGCCAGCAGCTGCTTGCCGAAGCACAGCAAGCGAGCCTGCAACCGGCCGGCGTTGGCCGTGGTCAGGCGTTACAACTGAACCCGGAGATCCGCCGTGACCACACCTTATGGCTTGATGGCAGCACTGCGGCACAGCAGCAGTATCTGGATCTGATGGCGCAGATTCAACAAGCCGCCAACCGTCGTTGTTTTCTCGGTTTGACGCACCACGAAGCGCATTTTGCCCGGTATCAGCAAGGCGATTTTTATCAAAAACACCTGGACGCCTTTGTCGGACGCTCCAGCCGGATGTTAACCACCGTCTGCTACCTCAATGACGTCGACAGCGGTGGTGAGCTGCAAATATATAGTGAAGATGACCAACCACTGCTGCAGGTGAAACCACAAGCTGGCACTCTGGTGCTGTTCGAAAGCGCCAGATTCCCGCATGAAGTATTACCCGCACATTCAACCCGTTACAGCATTGCCGGCTGGTTCCGGATTGACTAGAGCACCATATAGTTTAATAAACGAACAGCAGAGCAGCCTGAAATTGCCTCAGGCAAGGCGACACAGCGAAGGAATAGTGGCGCTCTTTCGAGCTGTGGCAACGCCGCATGAGGCAATTGCAGGCGCTTCCGGACGGGCGATAGCAGAATGGCCGCATGCGGCGTTAAATTTTCTCGCTTTAGAACCACTAAAGCTTCAAAAATCTGCCTTGCCTGCGGCCATTCTGCTTATCGCTGCTGCCGCTTTTCTAAACTATATGGTGCTCTCGAACTTGCTGAAATTCAGCAGAATTTTCAGCAGTCTGAGCTATGCTCAGCAAAGCCCCTTATCCTTTACCCCCGTTTGCCGGAAGGACCTTGCCACATGCGTCAAAATTTACCCGTGACCAGTCACGAACGTACCTTTCCACCGGGTCAGAAACTGATTTCGACCACGGATTTAAAAGGCACTATCACCTACGCCAATGACGCTTTTGTCGCCATCAGTGGCTTTTCCCGCGAAGAGCTGGTCGGTCAGCATCACAATATTGTCAGGCATCCGGACATGCCGCCAGCGGCTTTTAAAACGATGTGGCAATACTTGCAGCAGGGTAAACCCTGGATGGGGCTGGTAAAAAACCGCTGCAAAAACGGTGATTTTTATTGGGTGCATGCTTATGTCACGCCGATCAGCGAACTGGGTAAAGTGGTTGGGTATGAATCAGTGCGTGTCGTACCTGACCGACAGCTAGTGCAACATGCCAGCACTTTGTATGCACAGATCAACGCCGGTAAAACACCACAAGGCCGTGGCTCTGCGATTGCATACCTCAGTCAGTGGTTTGCTTTACCACTGGCAAGCCTGCTCGGTGCTGGCATCGCCGCAATCACTGGTGCTATTGGCTGGGCTGCAGTTCTGGCGGCCGTTTCTGCCGTTACCTCCATGGCCGCGACACAACTACGCAGTAACAGCGAACTCTCGCTGCTAAAAGCGCAGATGCAACATCCCTTTACCGACCCACTGGCCGTGCTGACGTACGCCAGACACAGCGGGTCCTTAGGCGCGCTGGAAGTAGCGCTGCGCGCCGGCAATTCGCATTTAGACACTATGCTGACGCGGATTGAAGATACCGCAACCACAGTAGCGCAGCGCTCCGTGTCTGCTTACGAACTGTCAAGCCAGGCCGTACAGCAGCTACAGCAACAACAACAGCAAACTGAACTGGTCGCAACTGCGATGCACCAGATGACAACCACAATTGCTGAAGTCGCCAGTCACGTACAGGAAACTGCCACCAAGGCCAACGATGCCGATGGCCTGGCCCGTCAGGGTTCGGCTATTGCCCGCCAGACCCGCGAAGCAATTTTACAGCTGCAGCAAACCGTCAACGGCGTCAGCCAGGCGGTCACGACGCTGGCTGACCAGACCAGCATGATCAATCAGGCGGCACAAATCATTGAACAAATCGCCGATCAGACCAACCTGCTGGCTCTGAATGCCGCCATTGAAGCTGCGCGAGCCGGCGAACAAGGCCGTGGTTTTGCCGTAGTGGCGGATGAAGTGCGGCATTTAGCCTCGCGCACCACGGAATCAACCCGGCAGATTTATCAAATTATCCGCCAGTTATCCGAACAAGCGAAAAGCTCAGTCACAGTGGCCGAAAATGGCGTAGAGGACGCAGCAAAGGGCGTGTCAAAAGTGCAGGAAGCGGAGCAGATGCTCAGTGGCATCAGCGACGTGGTAATTGGCATCGCCAGCATGGCGACACAAATGGCTGCCGCAGTGGAGCAGCAGTCGCATGTGGCCGAAGACATTAATCAACAGGTGGTGTCGATTTCGACACTGGCCAATGAAAGTATGCAAAGTGGCAGCGAAGTTTGTCACAGCAGCGAGGAGCTTAATAATACGGCTGAGGCGTTACACGAGCTGGTGCTGCGTTTTCGGCGCGATGTCTGAGCCGGTTTCAGGCGGTTAACAGCACTTCCTGCTCCAAAAACCGTTTGGTCGTTAATAAAGCCTGCGCCAGCCCATACAGCTGGTGCTGGTCCGCCAGCTCCAGCGCCCGCTGTAGCTGCGCGGCTGATTTAGGCTCAGCGCGAAACCCACTGAGCCAGGGCGTTAAATCCGGCGGTACGACAAAACGCACTTTGTCACCATAACGTTTGTGAAGATGGTCAAACACTTCAAGCCCGGCACTGTCAAAATCAAAAGCACAAAAAATCTGCTGATAGCCGGTGAGCAGCGGATTTAACAACGCCGAACCAATCCGCGACCCCGCAGCCAGCGCCACATCACAATGCTCCAGCGCAAAAGATTCAGCCAGCATTTGCCGGCATAGCGTCAGCACCTGCGGATAACGGAAAAAATTCTCTTCGTTTTCAATCAATAACAAGGTTGGCTTTGGCGTGAAACCCAGACTGAGCTGCGCCTGTCCTGTCCCTTCGGTGCTGCCGGCCGCCAGCAACAGATCTGGCCTCGGGCCGGCGCACCCGGCATGATAGACCAGCAGGTAACAATGTGAAGTCTGCACCCGGTGTGAATCGCCCTGCAAGCTGGCAGTCACCCGGTCCGTTGGTGCTTGCGCACTTTGTAGCAAAGCCTCAAACAACGCCGGATCAGCAATACTGACCTGCCACTTGCCGGCGCCACTGGCTTTGACTTTAAACAGTTCAGTACGGCGCTGATAAAATGCCGGCGGCAATAACGCCAGCATTTTCTGGTAATTGACCGGTTTACCTTGCTGTACATTTTGTAGATATTTCAACAACATCAGCGCACCTCGGCGTTTAGTAGCGCAGCCACAGCCCGCTGCCAGCCGGCCAGTAGTTCCGCCCGTTGACCACTGCTGCACTCTGGATAAAACCAGGATTCAGCCCGGACCAGCGCTGGCAAGGCGTCCAAATCGGCGTACCAGTTCAGCTGAATACCAGCCAATAACGCCACGCCAAAAGCGGTAGTTTCGGTCTGCAGTGGCCGCATCACATTGATATTGAGCACATCGGCGAGGAACTGACAAAACCAGCTGTTATTGACCATGCCACCATCGACCTGCAGGCTCAACAGTGCTGCGCCATCTGATCGCATGGCCTGTAACAGGTCGGCCGTCTGATATGCTACGGCTTCCAGCACCGCCCGCGCCAGATGCGCTTTGCCGGTGCCGAGTGTTAAACCGGACCATTGTGCTTTGAGCTCAGGCCGCCAATGTGGCGCACCGAGGCCGGTAAAAGCCGGTACTAAATAGACGCCGCCATTGTCCGGCAAGCTGGCTGCCAGGGTTTCCGTTTCATTGGCATCTCTGATCAGACCAAGCTGGTCACGCAGCCATTTCACCGCCGCACCGGCAACAAATATCGCGCCTTCCAGCGCATATTGCGTCTGGCCCTGCACGGTGCAGGCGACGGTGCTGAGCAGCTGATGCTTTGATTGCAACAACTGTTCGCCGGTATTGAGCAGCGCAAAACATCCGGTGCCATATGTACTTTTTAAACCACCGGCGCGCACACAGCCCTGACCTATCGCCGCAGCCTGCTGATCACCCGCCACAGCCACAATCGGAAAAGGCCGTCCAAACCAATGCGCATCTGTCATGCCAAAATCATCGGCACTCTGGCGCACTTGCGGTAACAGGGCCGCCGGAATGTCAAACAATTCGAGTAATTCCGCATCCCATTGCAGACGCTGAATATCCAGCAATAAAGTCCGGCTGGCGTTGGTGGTATCCGTCGCATGAACCCTGCCACGGGTCAGCCGCCACAGTAAAAAGCTGTCGACGGTGCCAAACGCCAGCTCACCTTGCGCTGCCGCCTGACGCAGCGCGGGGTCCTGTAACAGCCAATGTAATTTGGACGCCGAGAAATACGGATCAAGGCAAAGACCAGTGCGCGCACTCACCCAATGCTGGTGGCCGCGTTGCTGCAATTGCTGGCAATATTCCAGCGTGCGCCGGTCCTGCCAGACAATGGCCGGCGCTACCACCTCGCCTGTGTCGCGCCGCCATAGCAACGTGGTTTCGCGCTGATTGGTGATGCCGATACCACACACTTGTAACTGCTGCGCGTCAGCTTGTGCCAATACTTCGCGGCAGACAGTCAGCACCGACAACCACAAAGCCTCTGCGTCCTGTTCTACCCAGCCGCTGAAGGGGAACGAGCAGGCCAGCTCTTGCTGCGCCTGCGCCTGCAGCGCGCCCTGACGGTCAAACAACATGGCCCGGCTGGACGACGTGCCCTGATCTATAGCCAGGATCACCTGATTGTCTTGCGCCAGGTTTTGGTCCATTGCCATACAAACTCCTGAGATCAGAAGGTCTGACCTAATGATAGATAAAACCGGTAAGGCTGCTCGGCCGCGTCCGACTCGGCCTGACCATAACCCAGATACAAAGGCCCAAACGGGCTGTCCCAGCCGGCAAAAATGCTGCCGGCCCAAATCCAGTCTGAAGCCTGCACATCCCGCATGGCACTGAACCGGGACTGGCGGACCAGGCCGCGTTCCAACGAGGTGCCAAGATAAAACGGCGCCTTAAACAGACTCAGCCGCGATTCCGGCAATTGGTATTGATAGACCAGACTGGCAAACTGAATTTCCGAGCCAAACAAAAAATTCTTCGGATAACCGGATAAATTCAGCAGGCCGCCAAGTGAAAACTGGTCAAGCTCTACCAGGTTTGCTGCGCCGTCCGCGCGCTCAAACCGCAGACGGCCACGCAGGATATGCGAATGCCATTGCCGTGCCGCCTGGGCTTGCAGACCATAAGTCTGGCTTTGACTGCGGTTATTAAGATAATCATCATTGAGGTGTTGCCAGTTGGCTTCCAGACGCACACCACGACTGGGAAAACTGCGGCTGTCCAGCGTGTCATAGCTCAGCTGCCAAAGACTGCCTCTACGCAAATAAGGCAGGCTGTCAAACGGCAGTTGCGCGGCGAGCACAGCTGGTAAACGAAAACGGCCATCACGACGTTGCAGGCCGACCGACAGCTGCAAGGGGTCTATCGGTTCCCAGCCAAGAGCAGCACTCAGGGCCAGTTCACGCTGATTCAGCTCACCACCGGAGCGGCCGGCATCATCCTCCAGTGCAAACACAGTGCGATTTTGTTCAGCATGTAATTCGGTGAAAAAACCAGACAGTCCCAAGGGCCAATATAAGGTGCTGGCCAGCTGTTTATCCGTACCCAGCGCTACGACGTTTTGCAGTGAAGCACCGTAAGGCGACAGCCCGGTCCACAAATGCGACGCGGCAAGTTGGTAGTTATGGGTATTTTCAAAATCGTCTTCCAGCTGGAAACGAAAATCCAGATAAGCCGGCCCCCAGCTTTTCGGTTCAGCGCGCAGCAACAGCCGCTGCTGGCCGCTGGCGTCGAGCTGTAAAGTGCTGCTGACCCGCTCCAGCGTATCCAGTCCATAAATACGCCGCACACCTTGTTGCAACGCCTGAAGTGAAACTGGCTGCGCCAGCGGTACATCCAGGCGCTGTAACAACAAAGCATCGGCGAGACCGGTGCGGTTTTCCAACGCCACCGCGGCCAATTCAACATTTGCTGGCGCCTGTCGGCGTCGTTGTTGCCAGTGCACATATGTCGCCGCCTGACTCAGCCTGCCCAGCTGGTCGCGAGCCAAAGCTACTGCGGTTTGCCCCGCCGCAATCGCCTGCGGCATTTTGTCAAAATCCAGCGTGCCAACGCTTTTCAGCTCAGGCTGAATTAACACGTCATCCGGCCCCAGCAACGCCAGTTGCCGGCTGACGGCTTCTGCCACCAGGAAATTAGTCAGTTGCTCGGTAATGGCCATCGCACTGTTCAGCTCTTTGCCGGATAACAGCGGCGCATCAATAGACACAGCAATAATGCGTTCTGCGCCAAGCGCTTTGGCAACACTGATCGGCAGATTGTTCGCCACGCCGCCATCGACCAACAAATGATTTTGCAACTGCATCGGCCGTACCACGCCGGGAATGGACATCGACGCCTGTACTGCATGTAATAAATTGCCGCGGGTTAAAATCACCGCTTCGCGGTTAGTCAAATCAGTTGCCACAGCGCGAAACGGGATGGCCAGTTCATCAAAGCTGCCAAGCTCAGGTACCAGACCATAAGCCTGCTGCAACAACGCGGCCATCGCCTGGCCGTGCAAAATCCCTTTAGGTACACGTAAGCCTTCAGGTCCAACCCCTAAATCCAAATTGATTGGAAACTGGTCGCGCTGCTCTTTGCGCCGCACCGGCACTTCGTCACGGTCGACGCGGTCACGAAAGCCTTCACTCCAGGGTAGCTGCAGTAATAATTGCTCGATCTCGGCTGGTGATTTGCCTTGCGCATAAAGCCCGCCGACAAATGCACCGATACTGGTGCCGACAATCAGGTCCACCGGGATCTGCTGGGCTTCCAACTGACGCAGCACCGCCACATGCGCGCCGCCGCGGGCGCCGCCACCGCCCAGCACCAGCGCGACACAAGGCCTGTCCTGCACCCGGCTGCAAGGACCACTGTCTGCTAGTCTCTGTTCAACCCGGCCTTGTTCAGCAAACACCGGTTCAGTCCACACCAACGCCACGACAGCACAGCTGATCCACAGCCAACCCCATGATTTAACCTGCATACTGCTCCCTCTGGTCCACAGCAAATCAGTTTTGCTGCGTCGGTTAAAAAAATAATGTTTCAGTGTAAATAAAATTGCTGCGAGATTCCTGTTCTCAGATCAATAGCTTAGCCAAAAAAAATGTCAATTTATTTTACAGTCACTGTAATGTTTTCTGAAAATCTTAATAAGAGTTTATTGAAATTGTCACAAAGGTCATTTAACGTACAAGGCCCTGGTCGGAGCACACTAAAAACAATAACCGCCCGGGCCTACCGAATCTGACAACTAAAACCAAGTTCTTACAAATGGACGTCACCATGAAACTAAATATGTTGTTGCTGTCGATGCTGCTGGCCCCGGCAGTACACGCAGAACCTTTTATCTCTGAATATGTGGAAGGCTCATCGAACAATAAAGCGCTGGAAATTTACAATCCGGCCGATGTAGCACTGGATTTGACCGGTTATACCATCAAAGTGTATTCCAACGGCTCACTGAACGCCGGCAAAACCATCACCCTCGGTGGTACTTTAGCCGCAAAAGGTACACTGGTCCTGACTGATACGGGTACACAGAGCGTCCCGGTTGCACCAGAGTTAGCAGCAAAAAGTAACTTGACGATCGGCACCGGTAACTTTAACGGTGACGATGCGATTGCTCTGTTCAAAGGCGCTGATTTAATTGACGTATTTGGTCAAATCGGCTTTGACCCAGGCACTTCCTGGGGTAGCAACAACAATTTCACCCACGACCGCACCTTAGTCCGCAAAGCCAGTGTGACCCAAGGCGACGCCAATGGCAGCGATGCCTTTGACCCAAGTGTGGAATGGGATTTTTACGCCAAAGACGATTTCTCCAATCTCGGCGCCCATACCGGTTCAGGTAACAGTGGCGGTGGTGGCGGCGTGGTAGTTCCACCAGTAGGCCCGGTGATTGGCAACTGTGGCGACAGCGCGACGCTGATCAGCGCCGTACAGGGCAGCGGTGCTGCTTCGCCGGAAGCTGGCAAAACTGTGGTCGTTGAAGCCGTCGTAAGCCGCGTCACTGCATTTGCTACCGGTTTTTATATTCAGGAAGAAGCCAGCGATTCGGATAACAACCCCGCGACTTCAGAAGGCATTTTTGTCTACAACGATGCAGCTTCTGACTATCCGACCGTCGGTGACAAAGTGCGGGTACTGGGTAAAGTTGAAGAATACTTCACTAAAACCCAAATCCGCCGCTCAGGCCTGCTGGCCTGCGGCACCGCCACAGTGCCACAGGCTGTCAGCGTGACACTGCCAGTCAGCAATCTCAGCGTCTGGGAAAGCCTGGAAAGTATGCAGGTGACCTTCCCGCAACAACTGGTGGTGGCTGATCACTATAATCTCGGTACTTATGGCGAACTGACTTTAGCGCCACAACGCCTGTTCACACCAACTAACCAGTTCCGCCCGGGCACACCGGAAGCTGTGGCGCTGGCGTCACAAAACAGCCGCAGTAAAATTGTGCTGGACGACCTCGCCAATGGGAAGAACCCGGCCAACATCATTTACCCGGCGCCTGGCCTGAATATGAACAACCCGGTGCGGGTTGGCGACAGCGTCAATGCCAACTTAAGCGGTATTCTGGATTACAGCTTCAGTGCCTGGCGGTTATTGCCAGAAGGTACTGTGCAGTTTAACGCCAGCAATCCACGCGAAGAACAGCCAGTGCTGCGTAACCTGGGCAACCTGAAAGTCGCCAGCGCCAACGTGCTGAACTACTTCAATGGTGACGGTTCAGGCGGTGGTTTCCCGACCTCACGTGGTGCTTCTTCTGCTGTCGAATTTGAACGTCAGGCCAGTAAAATCGTGACCGCGTTAAGCAGCATCAACGCCGATGTCGTTGGCCTGATGGAAATTGAAAACGACGGCTACGGTAGTCAAAGTGCCATCGTGGATTTGGTCAGCCGGCTGAATCAGCAGCTGGGCGCTGGTACTTACCAGTATGTCCAGGTGCCTGGTACCACGCAGCTGGGTACCGATGAGATCAGTGTGGGCATGTTATATAAACCGGCCAAAGTGACGCCGGTCGGCAATGCCGTGACCACCAATGCCGGCGTATTTGGTTATGGCAATCGCCAGCCGCTGGTGCAAACCTTTAGACAAAACGCCAAC
Source organism: Rheinheimera texasensis DSM 17496 (assembly GCF_000711985.1). Lineage (GTDB taxonomy): Bacteria > Pseudomonadota > Gammaproteobacteria > Enterobacterales > Alteromonadaceae > Pararheinheimera > Pararheinheimera texasensis. The sequence continues at coordinate 185,748 of NZ_JONU01000008.1, read as the reverse complement.
AATGAAGTCTTCACTTTCGCCGTGAACCACTTCAAGTCGAAAGGCAGCTGCCCAAGTGGTTCCACCAACCCTGACCGTGATCTCAAAGACGGCCAGAGCTGCTGGAATGCAACCCGGGTGCAGGCAGCCACTGAGCTGACCGCATGGCTGGCAACCAATCCAACCGGTTCTGCTGACAAAGACGTGTTGATCATGGGTGACTTAAACGCTTATGCCAAAGAAGACCCGATTGTAACGCTGACCAACAAAGGCTTCGTCAATCTGGTAGAGAAATTCCAGGGCAACCGTGGTTACTCTTACCTGTTTGGTGGCGAAAGTGGTTATCTCGACCATGCGTTAGCCAGCGCCGCGCTGTCACCACAAGTGACTTATGCGATGGAATGGCATATCAATGCCGACGAAAGCACTGTATTTGACTTCAACCTGGAAGATAAAACCGTGCAGCAGCAGGCGGACTTCTATCAGCCTTCAGCATTCCGCGGTTCTGACCATGACCCTGTGGTCGTTGAACTGGCGTTAAAAGCAGCGAACCCGGCTGACCTTGATAAAGACGGTGACGTCGATAATAACGACATCACATTATTTAACAAATTACTGAAAACAGGAACGAAACTGGGTTTGGAATACGATTTTAACAAAGATGGCGTGGTTACCAGCAGTGACGCCCGTGCTATGGCAACACTCTGTACTTATGCCCGTTGCGCTATCAAATAACCACTCAATCAATTGTTGTTGAAGGAATTTTATATGAAGAAGTTAATTGCGTTATTTGCCTTCTGTCTGGCGTTTAGCAGTCAGGCCGCAGTGATCAAAGTGGAACTGGATAAAGCTCAGTACCAGAAAGACGAGCTGGTGCAGGCGCAAATCCGCCTGCAAGGTTATAGCGACGGCCTGGCAGGGTTTACACTGGATCTGAGCTACTGGTCGGCAGCGCTTGGTTTTGAAACTGTAACTTTTGGCCCGCACTTTTCGCCGACAGAACCAAACTTTGGCGACTACAGCAAAAACGGCAGCACTTTGACTATTAGTGAAATGAATCTGTTTGATTTCGCCTGGGATCTGGCTGACGTGCAAGGACCTGATTTCACGCTGGCGACTGTAACATTTAAAGCGTTGGGTGGTGGTCTGCACAAACTGTTGTTGAAAAACATTGAACTGACCGATGGCTGGGGTGATCAGCTGAAGGATTTCAACGTGGAAGCAGCAACAGTCAATGTGGCCGGTCCAGCCGTGCCGGCTCCGGCAACAGCACTGCTGTTGTTACCGGCACTGCTGTTGCTACGCCGTCGCAATTAAGAGTGTATCCAGTATCAGAAAGCCGGCATTTGCCGGCTTTTTTGTTATGCAAACACCGCGATGGACAACAGATATTCCCGTGCCGACACCACTGATCCCGCCAACCGGCTATTCCACCGGAGATCTTTGAGTCAGGCGCGAATTGCTGCTATGGTTTTAGGCTTTATCCCTAAAGATAAAAATGGTTTAATTCGTTGTATCAATTGAACAAACAGTGTCCTAAATCGCGATGGACCGCGAGATAAACTGAACCGGCTTGCTGAGGTTGCATGTTAGATTCGTTGCGTAGTCGACTCATCCTGTTATTGCTTGGCATGCTGGCCTTTATGACGGTCGCTATGGGTTACGCTGCACTCGGTGCCATGCAACGTGACAGTGCCGCCCAGGCGCGCCAGGCGCTGGACGTCGCCAGCCGGGTATTTCAGGAAGCGTTAAGCAACAGAGCGACTCAGCTGGGTAATTCTGTCCGTCTGGTCGCCAGCGATTTTGGTTTCCGTCAGGCGGTCGCGCTGCGTGAGCAGGACACTATCGCCTCAGTGCTGGAAAATCATGGCAGTCGTATCGATGCGACTTTAACTGTGTTGCTGACGACGCAAGGTGATTTGATCGCCAGCAGTGGCCAACAAGTCAGTCAGGCCCAAATAAGTCAGTTGTTTAAAGATATGCGACTGTCCGGCCAGGACTCAGTGTCCGACATCGTGCATATCGGTGATCAGGCTTATCAGATGGTGATGGTGCCGGTGAAAGCACCACAACTGATTGCCTGGGTTGCCATGGGGTTTTCGCTGGATACTGCGCTGGCCAATCAGATTAAAGCTCTCACCGACCTCGATATCAGCTTTGTGTTTGGTAGTGGCACTACCAATGCCGCACTGCTGGCCACTACTTTGCCGGACGATGTACACGACACCCTGACCAGCATGAGCAGTGACAAACAATTAGCGGTGCTTGATCAGCCGTTACTGACCACACAAAAAGCCTTAGATCGGGCCGGTACTATTCAAGCGTTATTACATTTATCCACGGCCCCCTGGCAGGAGACTTACCTGCAGGCGCGGGCACAATTGCTGGCGATTTTTGGCCTGGGCCTGACTTTGGCCGTGTTGTTCGCTGTGGCGCTGGCGCGCAGTATCACTGAACCGCTGCAGTTACTGACGCAATTCGCCCGGGCTATCGGTTTGGGCCAGTCGTTGCAACCACCGGCGATTAAACGTGGTGAAGTTGGCCTGCTCAGTGACACATTACAAAAAATGCAACACGACATCCGCCAGCGTGAACAGCAAATTTTGTTTCAGGCCCAGCACGACACTTTAACCGGGCTTGCTAACCGCTATCTGGTGGAACTGCAACTGCCGGCTCTGCTGAGCAACCAGCCGTTGTGGCTGCTGCTGGTTAATATCAAAGATTTTAAGCACGTCAATGACGCCTTTGGGTATAAAAACGGCGACTCATTACTTGAACAGCTGGCGCTGCGTTTGCGCAACGCTTTTCCGGTTGCGGCGATGATTGCCAGGCTTGGCGGTGATGAGTTTCTGCTGGTCAACCCGGATGCGCTGCAACCAGCGGACCTGCCGGCGCTGCAACAGCAGTTATCGACAGATTTTAGTCTGGATAATTCGCGGCTGAATCTGAAACTGGCCTTAGCGCTGTATCAGATACCCGCGCAGACCGGCAACGCCAATGACGCACTGCGCCGGGTTGAAATCGCCATGGTGCATGCCAAAGCCAGTCATCAGCTGATTGCCGAATACCAGCCCGGACAGGATGAAAGCCATCAGCGCGAACTGACCTTATTACACGATTTGCCGCTGTCGCTGCAATCCGGTCATATGTTTGTCGTCTACCAGCCCAAAGTCAGCCTGCGCCAGCGCCAGGCCGGCTCTGCCGAAGCCCTGATCCGTTGGCAGCACCCGCAACTGGGGTTTGTACCACCAGATGAATTTATTAGGTTGGCCGAGCACTCCGGCTTAATTTCCCGCGTCACCGACTGGATGATAGTGCAAGTGATCAGTCAGCTCGCTAGCTGGCGTGATCAGGGTATTGAGCTGACCGTTGCGGTCAACCTGTCGGCCTATGATTTACTCAGCAGCGACTTACCAGGCCAGATCGCCGCGCTGCTGCAACAACATCAGCTACCTGCCTCTGCGCTGGCGCTGGAAGTGACTGAAGGCGCGGTGATGCAGGATCCACAGCAAGTGATCCAGAACCTGCAGATCCTGCGGCAAATGGGCATTGAACTGGCGATCGACGATTTTGGTACCGGTCAGTCGTCATTGGCCTATTTGAAGCGCTTACCGGTACACGAAGTGAAAATCGACCGGGCTTTTGTCAAAGATATTGAGCATAATCATAATGATGCGCTGATAGTGCAGACCACAGCCGAACTGGCGCATGGCCTGGGTTTACTGGTCACAGCCGAGGGTCTGGAAAATCTGGCGGGTCTGGCCAGGCTACAGGCCGCCGGCATTGATAAAGTGCAGGGTTATTATTTTTCCAAACCGCTAAAAGCCGCCGATTTTGCACAGTGGCTGACAGAATTCCAGCAACAACATAACCGTTGGTTTCCCGAGGTCTGATGCACAGATTCTTAAAATACAGCGCCGCCCTCTGGTTGCTGACCACCCTGCCAGTGTATGCCGCCGGCAGTAAAGTGATAGCCACCGGCGGTGCCACCAGCATCGAAGGCGGCGCCGGCGGCGGTATTGTGCCCTGGGCCGTGATCAATGGTTATGGCAGTTCCGGGCAATGGTCGGTGACAGGTGCCGTCAGTCAGGTCGGTGTTGACGACTTTACCCTCAATAGCCGCAGCATCAGCCTGTCTTATGACAACAAATACGAACTCAGCGTGGGCCGGCAGCAGCTGCAACTGGACAGCATGGGCGGCGAGCTGAACCAGCAAATCATTGGCCTGAAATACAAAATTGCCGGTGAACTGCTGTACAGTGCCATGCCGCAAATCAGCATCGGCCTACAGCACAAGAAACAGCTCGATTTCGCCATACCAGCTGCAGTGGGTGCACGGGATGATCAGGGCACTGACCTGTATCTGGCCGCCAGCAAAGTCTGGCTGGATGCAATCTGGGGCCGCAATGTGCTGCTCAATGCGACTGTGCGCGCGACCAAAGGGCTGCAAACCGGCTTGCTTGGCTTTGGCACCAGCAGTGACAACGGCTATCAGTATGTCGGCGAATTCTCCGCCGTTGTGTTACTGAACCCGCAATGGGCAATAGGGGCTGAATTTAAGCAAAAACCGGATGAACTGGCCTTTGCCCGCGAAGACCACTGGCGCGACTTGTTTGTCGCCTGGTTCGCCAACAAACATCTGAGTGTTGTCGCCGGTCACGTCGACCTTGGCAGCATCGCTACATTCCGCAATCAGACCGGCTATTATCTGGCCCTGGAGTCGACATGGGCATTTTAATCCGCACACTGCTGCTGTTGGCACTGTCCGCCTGCAGCAACAGCCCCGAACCAAAAGACTGGCTGTATCAGCAGCTTGGTGGAGCGCCTGGCCTGGAACAGCTGGCTGATGGCCTGCTACGCGAAATTGAACAAGACCAGCAAATCGTGCATCACTTCAAAGACACTGATATTGCCAGATTCCGTAAGCTGTTGATTGAACAGTTCTGTGAACTGAGCGGCGGCCCCTGCACTTATACTGGCGCGACCATGCAGGAAAGCCATACCGGCTTCCAGATCACTGAAGCCGATTTTGACAATCTGGTTGAACATTTGATCAAAGTGATGACTGAGCAACAGGTACCGGTTGCGGCGCAAAACCGCTTATTGGCCAAGTTAGCTCCGATGTACCGGGACGTGGTTTACCGCTGAGCCGGCGGAAAAGCCGCCGTTTGGTAATAAGTCGCATACAACTGTTGCAACCGGCCACTTTGATACAGCCTTTGCATGCCGCGGTCAAAATCGGCCGCCAGCTGACGGCCGGCGAATGTATTCTGAAACACCGGATACAGCGCTTGCGCCGCAGCCAGTTGCCGCTGTTTTAGCCTGGTGCGCAGCTCATCCGGCACGTTGTACTGATAGCTGATATAAGCATCTAACCGGCCGTATTGCAGCATATCAAAGCCAAACTTTTCGGCCGAAACTTCAATCCCGTTGACCCTAACCGGCAGATAATCGCCAAAATCATAGCCCAGCATCCAACCCACAGCTTTGCCTTGCAGTGACTGCAAGTCTCTCACAGCCTGCAAGGTGAACAACAATACTGGCGGGTCCATATTCAGATGCCAAAGTGGCACAAAACGCCGGTCACCGGAACCACGAAAATCTGCCAGCAGCACATCAGCCCGGCCGGCATAAAACATTTGTTTGGCGCGTTTCCAGTTGGTCACCCGGATATTCAGTTCAATGTCCGACTGTGCCAATGCAGCACGCAGCACATCAAAATACAAGCCTGTGCCATCAGCTTTGCTGAAGTCGCCCCAGGCTCCCGCAACCACAGTGATGGTTTTAGCCTGACTCAGCGCCGGGCCACAGAGGAAAATCACAACAAGCACCGCATAAAGACCGGCTCCGAAAAAACCGCGCCATTGTGAACTGTGCTGTTGTTTGTGCTGTGATCTGCTTTGTGGCTGGCAGCGGGCTAAAGCCAAAGTCTGCTCCGGATAAGCTTAAAAAGTGCTTTATTTTTAGAGTGATGCTCTGGTAAAAGCAACCTTTTGCCAAAGATGGACAAAGTTCTATGCATCACATTGTGTTGCTGGATGCGGACACGCTGCAAGGCGTGGATTTATCGCTACTGCAGCTCCCCGGCTGTACCCTGCAGCTATACCCATCAACTACAGCCGCAGAACTGCCGGCCCGGCTGCAGCAGGCCACTGTCGTGATCAGCAATAAAGTGCTGCTCGATGCCGCCATGCTCGCGCAGGCTCCGCAGTTGAAGCTGATTTGTGTCGCCGCAACCGGCACCAATAATGTCGACCTGGCGGCCGCCACCGCCCGCAATATTCAGGTTTGTAATGTGCGGGATTATGCGCTCGATGCCGTGCCGCAACACGCCATGGCGCTGCTGTTGGCGCTGAATAACCAGATTGTGTTGCAGCAACAGGCGGTTTATCGCGGCGACTGGAGCCGCAGCCCGGTGTTTTGCCTGCATCAGCAACCGATCCAAAGTCTGGCTGGCAAGATTTTTACCGTGGTGGGTTATGGCGGGCTAGGTCAGGCCACCGCGGCGTTAGCCCGGGCTTTTGGCATGCAAATCTGTGTGGCGGAACGACCGGATGCGCTAACCATCCGGCCGGGCCGGGTGCACTTCCGTGACGCACTGGCCCAGGCAGATGTGTTAAGTCTGCATTGTCCGTCGGTTGCCGGCGCATCGCCGTTACTTGGCGCAGAACAACTGAGCTGGCTGAAACCTCAAGCCTTGCTGATTAATACAGCGCGCGGTGCGCTGATTGATGAAGCGGCACTGCTGCAGGCGTTACAGCAAAAACAACTGGCTGGTGCCGCGTTAGACGTGCTTTGCACCGAGCCGCCAGACCTGAATCACCCCTTCTTGCGGACCCGACTGCCAAATCTGTTGCTGAGCCCGCACCTGGCATGGGCGACCACAGAATCTATGCAACGACTGGTTGGCCAGCTGACGGAAAATATCCTCGCATTTAATGCTGGCACCCCGGTACGGACATGCAATATCATCGATACTTGTCCCTCTTCCCGGAGCTGCTGATGCGTTTGATTTGCCTGATCCCTGCCCTGTTCTGGCTTAGCCATGCGACTGCACTGGATTTTCAGGCCGAACGCAAAAACATCGAAGCCGACGCAAAAGCCACGGTGAATAAACTCAGTGCGCTGCCTGCCGCCGGGCAAACAGCTGAATACTGGCTGCTGCTCAGCTATGGCTACATGAAGCTACTGAATAAAGAAGGGGCTCTCGCTGCGGTTAATAAAGCACTGGCCGGCACGCTCAGTGCGGTACAGAAAGTTGAAGCACTGCACCACAAAGCCTTGGTATACGGCATTATGTTCCGTGACAGCAAGGCTGCGCTGGAACAGCTAAAGCTGGCTGAAGCAGCGCTGGATTCATATCATGGCGACGACAAGCCAGAACTGCAAACAAGTCTTTATGAGAGCTTTGCTCAAGGTTACAACCAGCGTGGTGACATTACCCAGGCGTTAAAATATGCCGAACTCAGCGTGGCCATAGCGACTGAGTTCCTGCTGGAAAATGCCGAGTTAAAAAGCCGCATCACGGCTGGCCGGCTGGCATTGCAACAAAACAACTTCACGCTGGCACAGCAGCAGCTGAGCCGGGCGTTAGAACTTGCACAGCGCAGCGGCGATAAAGCATCCATTGGCTCCATCCATCTGCGTCTGGGCATGGCCTATGACAAACTGGAACTTTATGCTTTAGCTGGCGACCACCTGCTGCAGGCCGAACAGTTTTTGCAGATGCCAGAGCGACGTAACCAGCTGACGACGGTCTTTTTGACCCAAATTGAACACTACAGGCAAACAGGTGAACTGAGCAAAGCCGCAGCTACCGTCGAAAAAGCGCAAAAATTGCTGGCCGAGCTGAAAGACCCTTATCTGACCGCCCAATTATTATCTGCCGAAGCACAGTTATCGCTGGCACAGCAGCAACCGGCTCAGGCAGAACAGCAATTCCTGAAAGCTGCGCAGCTGTTTCAGCAGCTCGGTAACCGTAGCATGCAACATGAAACCAGCGTCGCCCTGACTGAAGTGGCCTTACAACAACAGCAACTGGCCAAAGCCCGGGCTTATCTGCCGCAGGATTTGCAAATCGACCAGCAACCGGTGTTTTTACAACGCAAATACTGGGACGTACTGTCGCGGATCCATGCCAGCAGCGGCGAATGGCAACAAGCGTATCAGGCAGCTGTCGCGGCCAGCAAAGCACAATTCGAGATCCAGGCGAATCAACAGCGACAACAGCTGCAACAGCTCAGTGCCGACTTGCAACAACAGCAACAATTGCAACACACAGGCTTGCAACACAATCAGTGGCAAACCAGCACCTGGGCATTACTCGTGACCTTACTGGCCAGCTGGCTCGGTATCGGGGGAGTTCTGCTGCGGCGCCAACGGCAACAGCTGGCAGCGCCTACCGGGCAGGTCTGGCTGAGGGATTGGGCCGAATTTACCCGGCAGCTGCGCAAAGATCAGCAAAAGGACGCGTCAGTTTGTTTATTCGCCGTCCAAATCCAGCAAATCAGTGAATACAAACTGAAAGCGGGCGAACAAAGACTGCGCAAAGCTATCCGTCGTCTGCTGGAGCAACTGCGCGGGCCGCAGTTATTGGATTCTACAGTCCACACCGATGTACTGTGGTTATCGGTGCGCCAGCCTGACGAACAATGGCTGCAGCAACTGCAACAAGCCTTACTGGGTATCCAGCAACAATTGCCTGAGCAGCCAGCCATGCGGATTTGGCAGGGCCAGCTCGGGACTTTGCTTGGCAATGACTGGCAGGAAGCGGACCTTAACGGCTTACGGGAACTGGTCTGGTACAGCTGGCAACAGCAGATTGCAACGCCAGCTCAGATTTTATATTTCCAGCTGACCGCAACCCAGCCGGCACCATGCAGCTGGCAGGCAGATAACTTACGCCAGGATATCAACAATGCTCTGACGCTCGGATTGTTGCAGCTGCAATTCCGGCCGCTGACGCCACAGGCGCAGGGCGCCTCAACGTAATAAAGTGGCTGGGACTGCGTATTCCCGCAAGCCTTTGCCCGGTAACTCAAACGCCAGTCGCACGGCTTGCAGCGCAAGGCCGGCGGCGTCCTGATTACCCTGTCCATATTGCGGGTCACCCATTACCGGATGACCCACTGCCGCAAAATGCCGGCGGATCTGATGTTTACGCCCGCTAATCAGCGCCACATCAAGCACAGTGCGTGGCGGGTTCTGTAGCTCAGCAGCGAAATTAAACCTGGTACAACAGGCTTTGCCATCCAGCGGAAGACTAATTTCTCCTTGTTGCAACAAGGCAGGTAGTACTTTTCCTAAGACTGTGATGCGATAAGTCTTGCTGATGCGCTGCTGTTGGATCAACTGACTTAAAGTCGCTGCCATCGTTTTGTGATGGGCAATCAGCACCAGCCCGCTGGCTTCCCGGTCCAGCCGGTGCAGCAAAAACACCGGGCGCTGATTAGTAAAATGTTGTTCAACCTGTCGCAACAACGCCAGATGATCGCCCCATTCATTACCTTGCGACAACAGACCTGCCGGTTTAAACCAAACGCTGTAACTACGTTCATCGGCAAGCAACACCGGCTCGGGCGCTTTACGCTGCAGAATATCCTCATCATAATGCAGCTCCAGCACAGCCCCGCTGCTCACTTCGCTTTGCGCCCGGCGCAACCTTTTATGTTGCTTGCCTTGCACCAGCTGCACTGCGCCTTTATTCATCGCGTCTTTCAGCCGGCCTTTGGAAAGTTCCGGACATGCCTGAACCAACAAATCTATCGCCTGACCGGGCGCAGTGACCGGGATGCGTCGGGTTAATTTCATAAATAATTCAGCTTTTTAACAATAATTCAGCAGCCCTGCAGCAATTCAGCCGGGATTCAGAGCCTGGGGACGAGGATAATACCAAAGCCCCCGGAGAATCAGCTATGAAAAACCGTCTGTTTGCCTGTTTAATCGCGTTGACCAGTTATCAGTTATCTGCCGCAGAACTGACAGAACAACCACTCCCAACCCGCGAAATGCATCTCGATGCCAGCGTCGCCGCCGCCAATACTGATGCGGCGACAGCCCCGGCCGCCATCACACTGAATCAGGATTTCAGCAGCTCGACCTGGTTCGACTCCATTGATTTAACATTAAAAAACGATCGAGATGGCGATCGTTTTTATTCACACCTGTATGTCCGATTTGATGCCAACACTCAGTTCAGTGAACAGCCTGCTTATGCTGTTTACAGTTTGATTGGCCCGGGTGTAAACCGGATTTTTCACACCAGCAGTATTTTTACTTTGTACGGTAGTAGCCGCAGTGACTGGCTTGCGATTGACACTGATATAACAGACTTACCCCGAGGGTATTTCAAACTCAAAATTGAATTGAGGGATGCCCGCGATGGCAGAACTTTAGCCATCATCACCGGTAACGAAGCTGCAGCACTTAATAATATGGCACTGGAGGACGTCTATGCCGACACACCCGTCAGCGTCATAGTGCATGAAAGTTCGGGTGGCAGTCTTGGCTTTTTCTGGCCAATCGCATTAAGCTGGCTGTATCTGAAACGCCGGACTCATCGCCAGTGAAACGAGCTCTATGTTTTGTGTTGCTGCTCAGCTGCAGTACTGTATCCGCACAGATGCAGCTGCAGCGCATCAGTGAAGGCCAGACGACTGAATTCATTTATCAGATCAGTGCCAGCTCAACCTTAAGCTTTAAACTCGACAACAAATTACTCAATCAATATCGCGGGATGCGGCGTTATATGCCGCACATGGCAGATCAGGCCGTCAGACACGCATTGCTGCGTAAGGCTGCAGCATTGCAACACAATGGCGCCCGGGTCCAGTTCTCACCGCCGAATTTACCTCTGCAATATAGTGTCCAGGCTGCTGAACCGGAAAAAGCCCGGGAGATGATGGCAACATTGGCTGCAGAACAACAGAAAGCGCTGAATGACTATCTGGCAAAAGGCTATTATTACCTGCTCGATGACCCGATCAAAGGCAAAGGCGTGATCCCGGACCACCTGCTGTTTATGCAGGACGCACTCGGGCAACTGCAACCGGTCGCCGACGCTTTTATCGCCAATTATGGCAAAAACAATATTCGCCAAATTGCCGCGCAGCTCACTGCCTGGGTCCAGCAAATTCCGTATCGCGATCTCGATAACCGCATCGAATCCAACGGCAATGGCTATGCGCCGCCGGTGCAGCTCATTTTTGATCACAGCGGTGACTGCGACAGCAAAGCCGTATTGTGGGCAACCGTGATGCGACTGATTTTTCCAACCCTGATGATCAAAATCATCTATCTGCCCAATCACGCGGTGATAGCAGCGCAAGTACCGGCAACAGATACAGAACAAGTGATTGATTTTGCCGATTCTTCTTTACTGCTAATCGACCCGACCGGACCAGCCCAGCTGAAGCTGGGTCAGGTTGGTGCAGAATATCAGGCGGCCTTGCAAAGCAAACAGTTTAGTCAGCGGACTTTTCCAACCCTCGATCCCTGAGTTGTTCAGCTTGTTTAAAGACTGAATCCCATTCCACAGGCACATGGCGCACGCCTTGCACATCGCCCCGTTCCAAGCGGGCAATGTGGATCAATAGCCGGGCAAATGGACGCAACACTTTGCGTTTAAAGCGGGTCAGCATATACAAATATAACAGCCACATAGGTACAAGATACAACGCCACTTCGGTTGCAAACCGCAGCAATTCAGCCTTAGTATCGGCGGCGCTGTCAGGCTGGATGTGCAATGCAAAGGGCAAAGCTTCCAGATGCTGCAAGCTGTCATTCTGATCCGAACCATTATAACTGCTGCTGTCTGCCAGCTGACCATCCTGTGTTGCCAGCAGAACCTTACCCACTTTATCCATCAGCATCAGCATTGCGCCATGTTGTGTCATTTTGACTTGCTGCAGCATTGACAATAAATCTACTTCCAACAATAAATGGCCGACCAGATTTTTGTCCTGCCGCACCGGAATATGCAGGGCGTAACGCTGTTTAAGCTCATCCAGCACCAGCATGTTAGCTGAGGTGCTGTTCAGCTGCAGATGGGCCATTGCATTGATTTGTTTTGCTGCAATAGTCGCCAGTTCCACCGATCGCGCGTCAGCGTCAGTAAAATGGACCCACTGTTGTCCTTCCGAAATATACGAAATATTCAGCAGGTAGCGGCTGGTTTTAAGCTGCTGCCGAAACCAAGGCTCCAGTTGATTCAACATTGAGATTTCATCTGCCGACAACGGCTTCGCATTATTATCTTGCTCAGTAACTTTCAGTGCCATTTGCTGTGCGATTAATTGCGGCACTGCAGTCGCCGGCTTTTGCAGCAACTGGCCTGCTTCGTGTTGGAAGACAGTGGCCAGATGTAATAGTGGTAACAGCTGATGGTCGAAATCGGCGGTCGCCGCGTTAAGCTGCGCCTGGCGCAGATCGAGCCGTTCAGACAATGCCACCAGGTAATCCAGCAAGGCCATGGCAAATGCCAATACAAGCAACAACACAAAACTGTTGCGGCGGAGTCGTTTTTGTTCGTTTAACAGCGGGTTGCTAATTTTCATCCGTAATTAATCTTTTTGAGAGTTGAAATAATCGTTGGCTGAGTGAGGCAAGCCCCTGACTGAAAGTCCAGACCAGTTGCTCGTCTTCATCGCCTTCCAGCGCGATTGGCTGTGCGGTGTACCAGAGTATTGACCGCTGTTGCAGATGAGGTTGCCAGCGGGCACGGTTTTCCAGCCGCAGCATCAGCAGCGAATTGGCAGGTAACTGCTGTTCCGGCTCAAGCAAAACCGGCACAAAGCCAAGTACGGTAAGCTGCTGTTGCAGCAACCAATCTTCAATCGGGTCATTGGCTTCAAAAAACACCGGCCAGGCGACAGGCCTGAGTACCACGGCCTCTTGCACCAGCAATGCCTGCTGCAGATCTCGGCTTAAAACCGGTTTAACGACCAGGCGCAACTGAAATTGCTGCTGTAAATCCAGCCATAGTAACGGGTCACGTACCAGCACCAGCACAGACAATTGCGGAAAATAGCGCCGGACCACCTGAAATACCTGTGCAGCAATTTGCAAATCCGCGTTGATAAAACTTTCATCCAGGATGAGATAATCCAGACGGGCATCGTTTTGTACACTGCACCACTGCATAAACTGCGCGGCATCGTCCAGTGGCATCAGTGCCAGTCCGGTTTGTTTTATCATTCGACGGTACAGCTGTTGGGCATCACCCGGCGGACACAATAACAGCGCGGCGCCGTCGACCAGCTGTAATTCAGACCCTGCAACGACAGGAGCCCAAATCTGGAGCGGTAAAGTCAACAACAACTTATTACCGCTGAATTGCTGTTGCGCCGCACTCAGATGGCCGCCGGCTGCCTGTAGCGCGCGCAGTGGCTCTGGCCATGTCGCAGTATCTGTTCCGGGTTGTAACAAGGTCAACCACTGTCCGGGGGCCACGGTTTCTCCGTCATCACAGATCTCAAGTTGTATCTGCTCTGTTGTCGTAAGCAGCGCTTTGATAAGCACTGTGCTGACGTCATGTTGTTGCGTGCGGAACTGGACAACCCACTCCAGCGCCGCACGCAGTGCTGTGGTATCAAGCGCCGCCCATGCCGGAATGTCGGCGGCCATCTCAAACAACACCGCTTTTGCCGGCAGCTGTAACTGCACTTTGCTTAACCAGATACTGAGCTGCAAACGCAGCTGACAACCCACAAGCCCATTTTTCTCACCCGGCCGCTGCTGCAGCCAGCACGCAGACGCTGCACGCAAAGCCGGATCAGTGCACGACTGTGACATCCAGGCATGCATTAATTGTGTTGCCGTTGCTAACGACGATTGCATTTCTGGCTCTACAGGCGCGATTGCACTGATGGGTTCAGTCGAAGCCATTAATTCAGTTTCACGATTTGTCTGCTCGGGCGCACTGGCCGACTCGTTTGCTGCGATTCCTGCCGGCTCAGGATCGGGCAGCTTGACCACTGTGATATCTTGTACCCGAACACCCCGTTGAATTAACCAGAACAACACCAATAACACGGCACTCAGTGCCGACAGCCCGGCCAGCAAATACTGCCGCAGCTGTTTACGTTGCTGTTGTAAGCCGGATAAATCACGTTCGGCCACCAGATACGCCTGCCAGCCATCTGACCAGCGCCAGCTGGCAACACTGGGCCTGCCAAGATAGTTGGGTACAAATAAAGCGGTTTGTCCCTGCTTGGTCGCAGTCATGGCTTGCGCCAGCGGCGTCGCGGGCCAGGCCATGCTGCCGTCATAGCGCTGATGACTACGCGTCAAATCTTCCGGTGGTCGCTTCAGCTGAAACTTCAGGCTTTGGTCATCCCGCAGATCAGTCAGCCCAAAACGCGCCAGTAACGTCTGTTGATAACGACTCGGCGACACCAGTTGTCCGGTCGCAGACACTAATAAAATTTCGCCGGCCGCTTGTTGCTGGGCTTTCAGCAGTTTCTGTTTCAGTGCCGCCAGATCAAACCAGAACAACAGATGTTGTGCATTGAATTCCAGATGCACCGGCGCCACCCATTGTGCCGGCAATACCATAGGTGTCAGGAACTGATGATTGCTGCTGAAATCAGTATTGGTGATTGCAAACAACTGACCAGCAGCACTGTTACTGAGCCGCACCGCCCGGCCACTTTCATCGAGCAGCGCATAGCCCAGCAGGGCGTCAGGCCAGGGCGCATGCTGGATTTTGTCATCCAGTTCCTGCCAGGGGTCGTACATTACATTATCAGTGGATGGCGGCGTCGTTTTCGCCAGATCGGCGCGCAGATAATCCAGGTGCAGACGGTAATTGCGTTGCCAGTCTTCCAGCAACACTTCGCTGCGTTCCAGTTGCAGACTTAATTGACTTGTCAGCTGGGTTTGCTGACTCTGGTTGGTCTGTAACCAGACCCAATACCCACAGCCCCACAAAAAACTGAGCGACAAGATAAAAAACAGACTGGACCAGGAAAACAGTTTCACGGTGGGGAGGCATCCTTGTGCACGTTGACTGACGAAACAACAGACTGACTAGCCTAACGGATTACGCCGGCAAGTCAATCTGTTAACATCTGTAAAACCGCTACAGATTCGCCTCGGCAAAGGACGCCAGCCGGCTGCGCACCACGCCATTGAGGTTGATGGTGGTACTGCCCTCAAAGTTTTTGAAGCGCTCGACGATGTAGGTCAGACCTGAAGTCACTGCGGTCAGATAGTTGCTGTCGATTTGCGACAGGTTGCCTGAGCAAATCAACTTAGTGCCTTCGCCACAGCGTGTGATGATGGTTTTCAGCTGTGCCGCGCTTAAGTTCTGACACTCATCCAAAAGCACTATCGCATTCTGAATACTGCGACCACGCATAAAATTCACTGACTTAAACTGAATATTGGCTTTGTCCATAATGTAGTTAACGCTGGCATGCGGATGTTCGTCGGTTTTGTGCAGCACTTCCAGCGAGTCGGTGATGGCAGCCAGCCACGGCGCCATTTTCTCTTCTTCTGTACCTGGCAAAAAGCCTATAGATTCAGCGATTTCCGGCGTGTTACGCGTGACAATCACTTTGTCATACATGCCACGTTCAATCACCAGCTCCAGCGCCGCAGCCAGCGCTAATAAGGTTTTGCCGCAACCGGCAGGCCCCGTCAGGATCACCAGGTCCATATCCGGGTCCAATAACGCATTGAGCGCCATCGCCTGATAGACATTTTTCGGATGAATGCCCCAGGCATGGCGGTGCATCAGCCGCTCGAAACCTAAATCCAGCACTTTGATTTGCTGGTCCATGATGGCGACCACGCGGCCGGCAAAAGTTTCGTGTTCATCGACCAGATATTCGTTGATATAAGCGTTTGGCAATAAATTACGTGGCAAATAATGGTAAGTTTCGCGGCCTTCGTTTTCGCTGCGGCAATCTTTGACCTGACTCCAGAAATCGCCGGCGAATTTAAAATAACCTTTATATAAAAACCGCACATCGTCGATCAGCTGGTCGGTGCGGTAATCTTCCACCAGCTTTAAACCAGCGCCTTTGGCTTTGAGGCGCATATTGATGTCTTTGGTCACGAGGATGACTTTGACCGGGGCTTTTTCCCGTTGCAAAAACAAAGCGGTATTGATGATCAGATGGTCATTTTCGCCGCCGGGCAAGCCGGGAATTTGGTCGCTGATATGATGGTCGTTGACGATAAACAAATGGCCGCTGGCTTTGCGCTCACCATGTTGCGGCAATTGTACCCCTTGTAGCATTTGCTCCGGTGAAGCGTCTTTTAACACGTCTTCCAGCGCGCGGATCGCGACGCGGGCTTCACGGCTGACATCTTTGTGTTTGTCTTTAATATGGTCTAATTCTTCTAGCACTGTCATCGGGATGACGACGTCGTGTTCCTGAAAGTTTAAAAAAGCGAAGGGTTCGTGCAGCAGGATGTTGGTATCGAGGACGTAGATTTTTATGTCTTTACTTCTTCTTCGCGCCATATGCAGCTCCTTAGCAGCGGAAAATAAAACCCGGCGGGTTCCTGTTTAATTTAGAGCAAGAATCTGTGCCATGGATGACAATCTTGTGACGATATAAAGCTTTTCATTTATGACTCGGACCGTGCTGAAAAATTCCCGCTATGGCGGATGCAGTTTGCCGGGAATTTCAGTACCATAGCGCCCCTTTTCAGAAGTGACCCGGATAATGATGAAATTTGCCCTTGGACAGCGCTGGATCAGCGACGCGGAATCGGACTTAGGTTTAGGTACAGTAGTCGGGATCGACGGCCGGATGGTCACTATCCTGTTTCCAGCCAGTGGCGAAACCCGGCTCTACGCCATGAATGAAGCGCCTTTGACCCGGGTGCAGTTTAATCCGGGCGACACGGTCAAAAGCGCGCAGGAATTCAGTTTGCTGGTGGAGCGCGTCGAAGAAGTGAACCAGACACTGGTTTACCACGGCGAGCGCACCGACAACGGCGAAGCCGTCAGCCTGCGCGAAACCTTTCTTGACCATTTCATCAGTTTCAGCTCGCCACAGGACCGGCTTTTCACCGGCCAAATCGACCGTTTTGACTGGTTCACACTGCGTTACCACAGCTGGCAACATGTGCATCAGCAACAACGCAACCCGCTGCGTGGCCTGATGGGTGGTCGTTTAAGCCTGATTCCGCATCAGCTGCATATCGCCAACGAAGTGTCGCAGCGCCATGCGCCACGGGTATTGTTGTCGGACGAAGTGGGCCTGGGCAAAACCATCGAAGCCGGCCTGATTATCCATCAGCAGTTATTGTCAGGCCTTGCCAGCCGTGTGCTTATTGTCGTGCCCGAGTCGCTGCAACATCAATGGCTGGTCGAGATGCTGCGGCGCTTTAACCTTAAATTCGCCATTTTTGATGACGAGCGGCTGACTGAAGCCGCCGCTGACGGCGGTAATCCGTTTGAAACTGAACAGCTGGTGCTGCTCAGTCTGGATTTCCTGACCCGGAAAAAAGCCGCCTTTGAAGCAGCCGCCGAAACGCACTGGGATTTGCTGGTCGTTGACGAAGCGCACCACTTAAGCTGGAGCGAAACCGAAGCCAGCACTGAATATCAGCGTATCGAAACGCTGGCGCAGGATACTCCGGGCGTGATTTTATTGACGGCAACGCCGGATCAGCTTGGCCATCAAAGCCATTTTGCCCGTTTGCGGCTGCTCGACCCGAACCGTTTTTACGACTATCCGGCCTTTGTTGCCGAAGAACAGCAGTATAAAGCCGTTGCGACACTGGCCCGCGCGCTGCAACAGGAAGTTCCGTTATCTGCCGCCACAGCCAAAGCACTGCAACAACTGCTGCAGGAATCGGATATCAGCCAGGAACTGGCACTGTTAACCAGTGCAGCAGCCGACACCGAACGCGATCAGGCGATTGACAGCTTACTCAGCAAGTTACTGGACCATCACGGCACAGGCCGGATTTTGTTCCGCAACACCCGCTCAGCGATCGCTGGTTTCCCCAAGCGTCAGCCGCACTTTATCGGTTTAACGCTGCCAGAGCAGTATCAGAATGCCATTAAAGTGCAGCTGAGCTTTATGGCAAACCAAAGCGATGAATTTAAAGCGAAAACTCTGTTATTTCCGGAGCGGATTTATCAGGAATTCGAAGGCAGTAAAACCAGCTGGTGGCAGTTTGACCCCCGCGTTGAAGCTGTGATTGCGCTGATTAAACAGCACAAATACAAAAAATTCCTGGTGATTTGCGCCCACGCCGATACGGCCATTGCGCTGGAAGAGGCGATGCGGGTCAAAGAAGGTATTCGCGCCGCCGTATTCCATGAAGGCATGTCGATTTTTGACCGTGACAAAGCTGCCGCTTATTTCGCCCAGGATGACCAAAGCGCCCAGGCGCTGATTTGTTCTGAAATAGGCTCTGAAGGCCGTAACTTCCAGTTTGCCCATCATCTGGTACTGTTTGATTTACCGCTGAACCCGGATTTGCTGGAACAGCGGATTGGCCGCTTAGACCGGATAGGCCAGACGCAGGATATTCAGATCCATCTGCCGTATTTTACTGACCAGCCGCAGCAGCTGTTGCTCGACTGGTATCATCAGGGCTTACAGGCCTTTGACGCGACCTGTCAGACCGGCGGCGCAGTCTATCAGCAAATGCGGGCGCGTTTGCTGCCTTTATTGGCTGTGCCAGCTGCTGACAACGCGGCCGTCACCAGCTTAATCGGCGACACTGCAGCACTGAATCAGCAGCTGAAACAACAGCTGGAACAAGGCCGCGACCAGCTGCTGGAACTTAATTCCAGTGGCCGCGGTTTGGCGCAACAGCTGGTCGAGCAAGTCCGGGCGCAGGATGATGCGACTATTCTGCCGCTGTATATGATCAAAGCCTGGGATTTACTCGGCGTGCAGCAAGATGACCGCAGCGACACCAGCATCATTCTGACGCCGTCCGAGCACTTGCAAGGCCATTACCCGATGCTGGATGAAGACGGCATAACTGTGACTTTTGACCGAGCCACTGCGTTGGCGCAGGAAGATATTCAGTTCTTAAGCTGGGACCACCCGATGGTGCAAGGCACGCTGGATATTGTCACACAGGAAACCATGGGCAACAGCTCGGCTGCACTGTTACAGAATAAACAGCTGCCGGCCGGTACCTTTTTTGTTGAATGTATTTATTTAGTGGAAGCCACTGCCCCGGCCGAGTTACAGCTGGGCCGTTATCTGCCACCGACGCCAATCCGCTTATTGCTGGAAAAATCCGGCAAAAATCTGGCGCCGAATGTGCCTTTTGACAACTTCAACCGTCAACTGAAGCCGGTTGGGCGCCAGACCGCAAGCAAACTGGTTGGCGCTTTACAAAGCACCATTCACCCGCTGCTTGGCAAAGCTGAAGCTTATGCTGACATTCAGCTGAAACATCTGCAGCAGGAAGCGCTACAGCTGATGCAGACTCAGCTGCAAGCACAGCAGGAACGGCTGCAGGCGCTCGCCAAGGTGAACCCACTGGTGCGACCGGAGGAGATTGCCCACCTGCAGGACCGTCAGCAACAGCTCAGCCAATATATTGGCAAAGCACGGCTGCGGTTTGATGCGGTACGGGTCATTGTCGTCAGTCACGAATAAGAGACGCTGATGCTGTTGGAATACCGTCCCCCACAGTCGCCTTATCTGGATATCCTGTATCAGGATGAAGCGATAGTGCTGCTGAATAAACCCAGTGGTCTATTGTCCGTACCGGGCAAAGCGGTAGAGCATCAGGACAGCCTGCAAACGCGGGTGCAGTGTGTCTTTCCAACGGCGCGTACTGTACACCGTCTGGATATGGCGACTTCAGGTTTACTGGTCATGGCGCTGACTGCGGATGCGCAGCGCCAATTGAACTGGCAATTTGAGCGACGGCAAACTGAAAAACACTACATAGCAAGGCTAGAAGGGTATTTAACGCCCCAATCAGGCATGGTCGACCTGCCACTGATTTGTGACTGGCCCAACCGGCCTAAGCAGATGGTTTGCTTCCAGCGCGGCAAATCAGCGCAAACTTTATTCGAAAAACTGGCGATTGAAGAAAACGCAACACGAGTGCGACTGACCCCGGTCACCGGCCGCTCACATCAGCTGCGGGTGCATATGCTGTGGTTAGGGCATCCCATTTGTGGTGATAAATTTTACGGCACTGCGCCTGATGATAAAACTGAACGATTACAGCTACATGCAGCAATGTTACGCCTGAGACATCCGGAAACAGGCCTGTGGTTACAGTTCGAGTCACCGGCACCGTTCTAGAAAAATACCTGTTTCACGTTAACCGCAGATTCATCTTCTGCAGTTAGCATGGCCCCGCTGACGCGCCGAATGCTGACAACGAAAAAGCCGTTTTGTTCAGCAAAGCAACAGTAAATTTGTTTAATCTAAACAAATCAAATAAAATTAGCGCGTTGGAAAACCCCCTAAGGAGATATGGATGAAACTGAAAACTAGCGCAATTGCCGTTCTGGCAGCTTTACCCCTGATGACTTCTGTAGCATCAGCCGCCCCAACTGCTGCTGAACTGCAAGATCGGGTTTACGGTTCTGTGTTCTGGGAGCACTACGCACCGGACAACGACAAAACTAAATCATTAGACTGGAAAGGTCAGAACAACGGCAACGGCACTGGCCTGAACATCGGTTACCGTATCAGCGAAAGCTGGGGCATCCGTGCGGAATACGTCCGTCAGGATCTGGAATCAGAATTCTCTGATGCAGACATCAAAGGCAACCGCGTGGGTATGGACCTGGTTTACCACGTTGACAGCCTGCCACTGTACTTCGTCGGTGGTGTGAAGAACTACACCACAGGCCGTTCAGCGTCTGCTGCCAACATCGGTATGGGCGTGAATATGTTTGTGACTGATGAAGTTGCCTTCTTCGTTGAAGCCAACCGTTATCAGGGCATCAGCAAAGCTTTTGGCGACCACGGTGTGAAACTGGGTTTGACCTACAACTTCGGTGCAGCACCAGCTGCTGAACCAGCACCAGCGCCTGAACCAGCCCCGGCTCCAGCTCCAGCTGTTGGCGATGCAGACCAAGACGGCGTAACTGATGATAAAGATCAGTGCGCAAATACCCCAATCACTGACAAAGTAGACACTGTAGGTTGTTCAATCTTCACTGAAAACTCTGTCAGCATCGCGCTGAATGCTCAGTTTGACAATGATTCATCTGTGGTCAAAGAACAGTACCATGCTGATATCGAAAAACTGGCAACTTTCCTGAAACGCTTCCCGAACACTGATGTTGAAATCGGTGGTCACGCGTCAAACGTCGGTACTCCAGCTTACAATCTGGCACTGTCTCAACGTCGCGCTGATGCTGTTGCAGACGTACTGGTGAACAACTACGGTATCGAGCGTAGCCGTGTGAAAGCTGTTGGTTACGGTATCACCAAACCAAAAGCTGCTGGTAGCTCAAAAGCTGCTCACGCGATCAACCGTCGTATCGAAGCGACTGTCACTGCCTCTGTAAAAGAAGCTGTTCAGCGTTAATTCGTTGTATGACTGACAAAGCCACCTCCGGGTGGCTTTGTTTTTTCTGAATTGCCTTCAGTTGCGCGGTGACAGGCCGATACTGCTGTTAATGTGCCTATCTGACGGACTTTGCAGATGCTCCAACCACTCAGCAAATTCATTTTTCTCACTAGTCTTTGTATTTTCGCTTTGCACTCACACGCCGAATCTGTGGTTTGGGACGAACAGCAAACCAGCAGTGATTTACAAAGGCAAATTGCCGCCAGCCAAATTAACGCGCTGAAATCTGACCAACAATCCTTTTTAACTTTGCAACGTGCCGCAATGACGCCCTTTGTTAAAGGCACTGTCATTCTGGTGCCAGACTGGTCGCAACATGCAGCCAGCCCAAGAGCTGTGGAGTACCTGCGCAATTACCTAATTGATTTTGGCTGGAACACCACGGCAATGATGGTGCCGCCTGCAGTGACAGAAACCAGTACGGAAAATCTGCTGTCTTATCAGCAGCAGTTGCTGACGCGACTGAAAATCGTCATGGCCGAAGCCGAGAGCAAACCCGGCACTATCGTGGTGATTGGCCTTGGCCACAGTGGCGCTTTGCTGAATCAGTTGTATAAAAACGAAGAGCTGTCGGCACCACAGGCACTGGTATTGATTGGTGCAGCCATGCAGGATGTGACTCTCAATGAACAGGTCGCCGAAGCCCTAAGTCAGCATAAAGTCCCCACGCTGGATCTGCTGCCGCAGACAGACAATGCCTTTGCCCGCAACAGCGGCAGCTTGCGGCTGCAACTGGTGCGAAAACATATCAAAGAGATTTACCGGCAACGGCTACTGCCGGGTTCGGTCGAACAAGACCATCCCTGGCTGGCCCGGGAGATCCTCGGTTGGCTGCGTTACATTGGTTATTAAAATCAGGTTCAGCAGTTACTTTTTAAAGCGCTCCACCAGCTGATACAGCGTTTCAGCGTTCTTTTCTAAGTCACTGCTGACTTCTGCCGTCTGCTCACTTTGCTGATAACCGTCACCCGCCAAATCCGCGATTCGGCTGACTTGCCGATTGATATCCTCTGACACATGCGCCTGTTCTTCCACCGCAACGGCAATCTGATGCCCCATCCGGGCAATCAGATTCACCGCGTCCATAATCCCATTCAGGGTCTGCTCGGTTTCCTGCACTTTCGCCACTCCGGATTCTGTCGCCACTATACCTTCATCCGCCGCCGCGACTGCATTACGTGCACCCTCTTGTAAGTTAAAGATAATTTGTTTGATCTGCTGAGTCGATTGTTGAGTGCGCTGTGCCAGCTGTCTGACTTCATCTGCGACCACGGCAAAACCCCGGCCTTGTTCACCAGCACGCGCCGCTTCAATCGCAGCATTGAGTGCCAGTAGATTGGTTTGCTCAGCAATTTGCTGAATAATTTCAGCTGCCTGTGTGATACTTGCGGTTTGTGTTGCAAGCTCAGTCACAGATTTAGCAATACCCCGGACTGTCTGTGCCAGATTTTCGATAGCGGTGCGGGTCTGCACAGCAACAGCCTGGCCTTTCGCCGTGAGCTGATTCGCATTCGATGCCTCAGTAGAAGTCAGCTGCACATTCTGCGACACCTCAGCGATAGTGTGCGTCATCTGATTCATCGCCGTCGCCGTTTGTTCGGTTTCCTGTTGCTGGGAAGAAATCACCGACAAGGTGCTACGCGACAGCTGATGCGCCTGCGCCGATTCACGCGAAGCGGTCAGCGCCGCATCTTCCAGCCGGGTCAATACAGTGCGCAAATGTGCGGTGTCGGTGATCATCGCCAGTTCCAGCAAGCCCCAGGAGTCGGTTTTGCCGGTATAAACCTGCGCTGCAACCGGGCACATAAACGGATTACTCAGCTGAGACGAAAGTTGCTGCTGTGCTTCGCGGGTCCGATGTTGCAGATACCCCACCACAGCGCCGGTCACACAGCCAGCCGCGACAGCGGCTGTAACAGCACCAGCGGTGACGGCCACCAGCCCAACGGCCACCGTGCTGCCAACGGCTGCCAGCGGCAGCGCAAGCTTCATCAAATCAAGCGACGAGCTGACCTTACCTCCCTGCGCCAGCGTTGCATACACCTGCTGCGCCCGTTGCACCTGCTCGGCTGTCGGTTTTACCCGAACGGACTCGTACCCCACCACTTTACTTTGCTGCAAAATCGGCGTGACATAGGCATTCACCCAATAATAATCACCATTTTTACAGCGATTTTTGACTATCCCCATCCAGCATTTCCCGGCTTTCAGATACTCCCACATGCCCTGAAATACTGCCGGCGGCATGTCCGGGTGGCGCACCAGATTATGCGGCTGGTTGATCAGCTCATCGCGGCTGTAACCGCTTATTTCCACAAATGCCTGATTACAATACTGAATATGACCAGAAGTGTTAGTTGCAGAAATTAAACGTTGTTCAGACGGGAAAGTTCTTTCGTGTTGAGTCACTGGCAGATTCTGGCGCATATCGTCCTGTTCCTTTGCTGGGATTTACCGACAATCCATACAGGATTTACCTGTCTTGAGAACTGTAGTTCAGCCATAGACAAATGCAAATCCAAAGGCCTGGCGGTAAACTAGGGCACAGATCTTCTGACGGGAGGAATTATGTCACCGGTTTTAACGACGATAGGATTGCTGGTCCTCAGCAATATTTTTATGACCTTTGCCTGGTACGGCCATCTGAAACACCTGAAGTCGTCTGCGTTGATAGTAGCGATTCTGGTGTCATGGGGCATCGCATTATTCGAATATATGTTGATGGTGCCGGCGAACAGGATTGGCTCGCAGATACTGAGCCTGGCGCAGCTGAAAATCTTACAGGAAGTGATTACGCTCGCCGTGTTTATCCCCTTTGCCGTGCTCTATATGAAAGAACCTTTTAAGCTGAATTATGTTTATGCCGGGATTTGTTTGCTGGGCGCCGTGTATTTTATGTTCTACCACAAAGGCTAAGCGACGCTTAGCCACGGTGTTGCTTCAACAGCTCGTAAGCGGCTTGAATTTGCTGGGTTTTCTGATTGGCCAGTTCAAGCATTTCTTTCGGTAAACCCTGTGACACCAGTTTGTCCGGGTGATGTTGTGACATTTGCTTTTTGTAGGCTTTTTTCAGCTCACTATCGCTGCAGCTCTGTGCCACGCCGAGCAGCTGATACGCATCCGCAACCGCATCGGCCGCCGGAGTTTGCTGGGTCTGGCGCTGGGAAAAACGCGCTTCGGCTTCAAATCGCCCCAGTAAATACTGCAACCGGGTGTTTGAAATCGCCAGGGCGCCAGCGACTTGCTGTAATAACTTCAGTTCAATATCACTTAAGCGCCCATCAACATAAGCAACCGAGATTTGGATCTCGAGGAACATCTGCAACAAATCCGGCCGCCAGCGAAACGCTTGCCGCAATGTCTGAAGTTGCTGCAGTAGCGGAAAATCGGCGGCTTTACCTTCGCGAAATGCCCTTTGTGCTTCCTGCTGCTGTGCAGCGCCAAGGCCCAGCTGCTGCATAAAAGCCACGGCTTTATCAATATGCGCCGGCGTTACCACGCCATCAGCTTTGGCCAGATGCCCCATCACCGCAAAAGTGCTGTACATAAACAGCCCTTGCGCGTCGCCCTGATCGCGTTTTAAGCCAGCAAAACCACCGGCTTGTTCAAATTGTTGCTTCATGCCGCGGTCAAACCAATGACCAATAAAAACACCGGCGATAAGGCCCGGTATTTTAAACATGGCGAGGCCAAACAAACCGCCTAATAACTTGCCCCACATAATCAGCTCCTGCTGCGGAAGAATGAATCGGCGTCAGCCAGTCGCTGTGGCGTACCAATATCAGCCCAATAGCCATGATACAGCTCAGCACTGACTTGCTGCTGCGCCATGGCAGCGCGTAAAAATGGCGCCAATTTTTGCGGCCCTGGTGGCAACTCACGGAAAAACTCCGGCCGATATACCGCAATGCCACTGAAAGTAAATTTGCTATCACCATCCGCCAGCGCCAGGCCTTGCTGCAGCGCAAAATCACCCTGTGGATGTTGTGGCGGATTCGGCACCAATACCAAATGCGCTGTTTTGCCGGGCTTTAAAGCATCAAACAACGTGGCAAACGGATAATCGGTTAACACATCGCCGTTGACCACCAAAAACGGCTCATCACCCAGCAAAGGCAGTGCCAGTCGGATACCGCCGGCGGTTTCCAGTCCGGTAGCCCCTTCCGGTGAATATTGGATCTGCAAACCGTATTGCTGTCCGTCACCCAGTTCAGCCTCAATTTTGTGGCCCAGCCAGGCATGATTGATCACCACATGCTGAATACCTGCTGTATGCAGCGCCTGCAGGTGATGCACAATCAGCGGTTGTCCGCCAACGGCTAATAAAGGTTTGGGCAGATAGTCGGTTAACGGCCGCATCCGTTCGCCGCGGCCGGCGGCCAGAATCATTGCCCGCATGCCCTGACCTCAGCAAAACGTGGCAGCACCACTTGTTCGAACCAATGGCTAAACGCCGACAGCTCCGGATACTGTTTCGCAATATCAACAACGTAACCCACAACCCGCGGCAAATCAGCCAGGTAACCAGCTTTGTGATCGCGATGATAAAGCCTGGCAAAAATGCCACAGACTTTTAGATGTCGTTGCAGGCCGGTCCAGTCAAAAGCGCGGCGGAACTGGTCGAGCGTATAATCGGCAGGGACCAATAGCTGTTGCTGCAAGCTTTGATAAAACTCATCCCGCAGCAGTGCGACATCCGCATCAGGCCAGCGCAGATAACAGTCGCGCAGCAGCGACACCGCGTCATAACTGACTGGCCCCACCACCGCATCCTGAAAGTCGATCACTGCCAAAGAGCGATCCGGCAGGATCATCAGATTGCGTGAATGAAAATCACGGTGCATGCCAGCTTGTGGTTGCGTCAGCACCTCGTCGGCAATTTGTCCGAAACTGGTGTCGAGCAGGGCTTGGGTTGCAGAGTCGATCGGTAAGTGCAGATGTACCGGTAAAAACCAGTCGGTAAAAATCTGTAGTTCGCGCAGCACAAAGGCGCGGTCAAATGCCGGCAACGGGCCCTCAGACGTGTCGCGCACTTGTTGCTGCAATGGCAGCAGGGCAAGCGCCTGACGATACCAGTGCTGCATATTGTCCTCAGTCAGGCTGAATTGCAGCAAATCGTCACCCAAATCTTCCATTAGCACCAACCCGGCGGCCGGTTCAGCCTTCAAAACCTGTGGCACCCTCAAACCGGTTTGGGCCAATGCCCGCGCCACGGCAATGAAACGCAAGCAATCTGCCGCCACCGGTGGTGCGTCCATCAGCATCCAGTGCTGAGTGCCACTCTGCACCCGCCAATAACGGCGAAAACTGGCGTCCCCGCTCAGCGCGGTGCATTGCATGTGGCTGTCTGCCTGATACTGCTGTAAAAAATTCTGGATTTGTGACAACCTTTCCGCCACTTGTGCACTCCAAAGCGAGCAAAAGCCGCACTATAACGGATTAGCCGAGCGGCGAAAATTGATTTATCATACAGGCCCTCTTTTTGCATTCTGGTCGGCTGCGACCTGACGGAACAGAGCAACTTTTTTGGAAAACCGGATGAAATACCACGCCTTGTACCTGCTGATGTTCGGACTCCCGGGTCTGGCGCTTGCGGCTGAGCCGGTCAGGCAATGTTATCCCAGTCTGACGCTGCCGGAGCGGCTGGCTCAGCTCGACAAAAATGATAACAACCTGCGGATTTTCTCCGGTAAAGTCAGCCTGAACGATAATCAGAGCGCGATTTTCAGCGATGGCGTCGAGCTGACGCATCGTGACACCTTACTCAGCGCTCCCAGTGCGACCTTCTCCAAAACCGAACAAAAAATGTTTGCTGACGGCGGCATCAGTTATTACAGCCCGCAATTAAAAGTCAGCAGCAGTTCATTCAGCGCCCGTATTGACGATAACAACGCCACGATGACGGATGCAGACTACCGCTTTATCAGTCAGGCTGGCCGCGGGTATGCTAAAGAAATGCAGGCCTCCAGCGAGCAAGTCACCTTAAAAGAAGCCAGTTTCACCACATGCCCGGATGGCGATAACGGCTGGGCACTGGAAGCAGAAGACATTCAGCTCAATGCCGACGACGGCTGGGGCGAAGCCTGGAATTCAGTGGTTAAAATCAAAGGCGTACCTGTGTTGTATCTGCCCTATATGACTTTTCCGGTTAGCAACCAGCGCAAATCCGGTTTGCTGATTCCAAAGTTTGGCAGCTCGCAAAAACTCGGTGTTGATTTCCAGCTGCCTTATTATCTGAATCTGGCCGAAAACTATGACGCTACTATCACACCGCGTTATATGAGTGAGCGTGGCACCCAGCTGAAAACTGAATTCCGCTATCTCACTGCGCAGGACAGTGGCAAATTGCAGCTTGAATTTTTACCGGACGACCAGGACAAACCGGCCGGTTTTGGCAGCCGCTATCTGAGTCACATCGAACATCGCTCTGATTTCGCCGACAACTGGCGGGCGCAGGTCGATTTTACCGATGTCAGTGACGATGCTTATCTCAGTGAACTGGGCTCCGACTTTAATAATCAAAGCGACACCCAGCTGAACCGTCAGGCCAGCCTGAGTTATTTCGGCACTGATCTGCATTCAAATATCCGGCTGCAAGGTTTTGAAATTCTTGGTAATTATGCCGACAACTATTCTTATGCCGCCCTGCCGCAATGGGATTTAAGCTCAGCGCGGCCGCTGAAATTACCGGCGGGGGTAGAATTCAGCTGGCATAGCCAATATTCGCATTTTGCTAATGACAACGCCCCAGTCAAACA
This sequence comes from Rheinheimera texasensis DSM 17496, assembly GCF_000711985.1. GTDB lineage: Bacteria > Pseudomonadota > Gammaproteobacteria > Enterobacterales > Alteromonadaceae > Pararheinheimera > Pararheinheimera texasensis. The sequence goes on along the minus strand of NZ_JONU01000008.1, from coordinate 157,480 downwards.
AGCGGACCGCCTGCATCTGGAGCCAACGCTGCGACTCCCCTACATCACGCCCGCTTATGAGCTGCAGTTAGAAACCGGGTTGATGTCGACATATTACCAGCAAAAACTCCGTACCGATTTAACCAACTTACCTACTGAACTTGGCCGGGTCGAAGAAGATACTGCCCGTCATCTGCCAAAAGTGCAGGTCAACGGCAAACTGAATTTTGAACGCGACGCCAGCTGGTTTGGTCAGGCTTCGTTGCAGACGCTCGAGCCACAAGTTCAATACCTGTACATCCCGTACCGTGACCAAAGTCAGATTTGGCAATATGACACGGCGCGGTTACAAGACGACTATTTTGGTCTGTTCCGACAAAACCGTTTCTCTGGTCTCGACCGCATTAACGATGCCAATCAGTTGACTCTCGGTGCCACGACACGGATTTATGACGAGTTTGACACCGAGCGCTTCCGTTTCAGTGTTGGTCAGATTGTGTTTCTGGCCAATCCGGAGACTAATCAGCTCGACAACAGCCAGACCATTGCGGCGACTGAATCTATTTTTGCCGCCGAGTCAGTACTGCATTTCCAACAACGCTGGTTTTTAAACAGCGGCGTACAGTATGATTCCAAGACTAAACGGATGATCAAAAGCAACGTGTCGCTGGATTACCGCGCCGATGATAAAAATCTGCTGCAGTTGAACCATAGATACAGCCGCTATGTCTCAGGCAACGAGATTGAACAGTTAGGTGCTCTGGGCACTGTGCCGCTGAATCCGCAGTGGCAGCTGGTCGGCAGTTATTATCGCGATTTGCATAATTCGCGCATGATTGAAGCCAATGTCGGTCTGCAATATGAATCTTGCTGTTGGGCTGTCCGGCTCATTGCACGCCGGCAGATTGAAACCAATCTGGATTTACCGATTAATAATATCAACTCTCCGTTCCGGCTCGACAGCGGCATTGCGCTGCAGTTTGTGTTAAAAGGGTTCGGAGACAGTGCAGGTTTTAACGTGTCGGACATGCTGTCCACTGGGGTTTTTGGCTACCGCCGCCCCTATTTATTAAATAATTAGACTGGAAAATTATGAAGTTAACACAGCTGATTGCCGCGACTCTGACGACTTGTGTCCTGTTCAATGTCCAGGCAGCCGAAACCAAAGTCGATGCCGTCGCCGCTATCGTCAATAACAATGTTGTCCTCGAGTCCGAAGTCCGCGACATGATCGCGCGGGTCAAAAAGAACGCCGCTAAACAAGGCCAGACGCTGCCATCCGATTCCGCGCTGCAGGTGCAGGCGCTGGAACGTCTGATCATGAACAGCCTGCAATTACAGGTCGCCAAACGCATGGGCCTGCAGATCACTGATGCGCAGCTGGACCAGACCATTGAAAACATTGCCCGCGAACAAAAAATGAACGTTGAGCAATTCCGTGCTCAGGTTGTCCGCGAAGAAGGTAGCTACGAGCAGTTCCGTGAACGTTTACGCGAAGAGATCACCACAGGCGAAGTGCTGCGTGCCAATGTCCAGCGCCGGATTTATGTGAGCCCGCAAGAAATTGATACGCTGACCAAAATGATGGAACAACAAGGTGCCAGCAATGAGCAATACAACATTGGTCATATACTGATTGCACTGCCGGGCCAGCCGAGCGAAGAACAGATTAAAGAAGCCGAAAGCAAAGCCAGCAAGGTGATGGAACTGCTGCGCGGCGGCAGCGATTTCAAAAAAATCGCCATCGCTTCATCATCTGCTGAAACTGCTCTGGAAGGCGGTGATATGGGCTGGATGAACATCAACGAAATGCCAACTTTGTTTGCTGATCAGGTGCGCGGCAAAAAGAAAAAGGACCTGATTGGCCCGCTGCGCTCAGGCGCCGGTTTCCACATCCTGACCATTTTTGACATTAAAGGCGCCAATGTCGTTGAATTTGAAGAAATTTCTTCACGCCACGTGCTGATTAAACCTTCGATTATCGTCAGTGAGGAAAAAGCCAAAAACATGCTGGCCAAATTCGCCGCAGATTTTAAAGCCGGTAAAGCCGATTTTGCCGCCTTTGCCAAAGAACATTCTGAAGACCCGGGTTCACGCTTAAAAGGTGGTGAACTGGGCTGGGCCGATCCAAATATTTTTGTGCCTGAGTTCCGTGACACTTTAAAAATGCTGCAGAAGAATCAGCTCAGCGAGCCGTTCCGCACGGAACACGGCTGGCACATCGTGCAGTTGATGGACCGCCGCACTGTCGATGCAACCGCTGAGAAAAAACGCGAGCAAGTCACCCGGATGATTTATAACCGTCGTTTCAACGAGGAATCCAGCAACTTCCTGCGTGAAATTCGCGACGAAGCCTTTATCGAAGTTCTGGCGGATAAATAATGACGTTGCGGATTGGCGTTACACCCGGTGAACCGGCTGGCATAGGTCCGGATCTGATTATTCAGCTCGCGCAGCAAGACTGGCCGGCTGAATTGGTGGTGTGCGCCTCCGCCGAATTATTGCTGGAACGTGCACTGCTGCTCGGTTTACCGCTGCAACTACAGCCCTACCAACCGGACCAACCGCCCCAACCACAAAAAGCCGGCACGCTGACGCTGGCACCGTTTCAGCTGGCAGAACCCGTCATTCCTGGTGTACTGAATGAAAATAACGGCCGTTATGTGGTGGATACCCTGACTTTTGCCGGCGAACAGTCGATGCAAAAACAGTTTGACGCTATCGTCACAGGCCCGGTGCATAAAGGCATCATCAATAAATCCGGCATTCCGTTCAGCGGACACACCGAATTTTTTGCCCTGCAGTCGAATACGCCTTATGTCGTGATGATGCTCGCCACAGCCGGCCTGCGCGTGGCACTGGTCACCACGCATATTCCGCTGGCCTATGTCGCAAAAGCCATCACCCGTGAGCGTCTGCTACAAGTCACCCGGATCCTGCATCAGGATTTACAGCAAAAATTCGCTATTCCACAACCACGAATTTATGTCTGTGGCCTGAACCCACATGCCGGCGAAGACGGTCATCTCGGGCGTGAAGAAATCGATGTGATCAGGCCTGCGCTGGATGAACTGCGCGCAGAAGGCATGGACCTGATAGGCCCATTGCCTGCTGACACCTTATTCCAGAGTAAATATCTCGACAACGCAGATGCCGTGTTGGCGATGTACCATGATCAGGGGCTGCCGGTACTGAAACACAAAGGTTTTGGCCGTTCTGTCAACATCAGCCTGGGCTTACCACTGATAAGGACATCGGTCGACCACGGCACCGCATTAGACCTTGCCGGCAAAGGCCTGGCAGATCCTGGCAGCTTCCAGCATGCGCTGGATCAAGCCATTTTTTTAGCGACTCAATCAAAAGCAAAACATGACTGATAATGTACATATGGGGCACCAGGCCCGGAAACGATTTGGCCAGAACTTCCTGCACGACCCAGCCGTGATCGAAAGGATTGTCAAAGCTATCGCGCCTAAACCGGGCGAGCATCTGGTCGAAATTGGTCCTGGCCTTGGTGCGTTAACCGAGCCTGTGGCCGAACGCTGTGGTCATCTGACTGTAGTCGAACTGGACCGCGATTTAGCGCAGCGCCTGCGTGAGCACCCGACCTTAGCCGACAAACTGACGATTTATCAGACCGACGCGATGAAATTTGATTTCAGTCAGCTGATGCCGGCAGATGGCAAATTAAAAGTCTTTGGTAACCTGCCCTACAACATCTCGACCCCCCTGTTGTTTCATTTGTTCGAGTTTGCCGATTGCATCGAGAACATGCATTTTATGCTGCAAAAAGAAGTCGTTGAGCGAATGACCGCCGGTCACGGCAGCAAAACTTTTGGCCGCTTGAGCGTGATGACACAGTTTTTTTGTCAGGCCATTCCGGTAGTGGAAGTGGGCCCGGGCGCGTTTAAACCTGCGCCAAAAGTTGACTCAGCTGTAGTCCGGCTTATTCCAAAACCTGTGGCAGAACGTGCCGACGTGCCGGTGGCTGTGCTCAATCGGGTTTGTCTGGAAGCATTTAATCAGCGTCGTAAAACCCTGCGCAATTGCTTCAGTAACTTCGCGACTGCCAGTGACATTGAGGCCCTCGGCATCGACCCGGGCCTGCGGCCGGAACAACTGCCGGTCAGTGAGTTTATCCGGGTTGCACAGTGGCTGGCCCAGCGACCAGATGCTTTGGGTGTAGCTCTTACAGCCGACGGAGACGAACAGTGACTTATCAGGTTCCGGTTCAGGTAGAAACCTTTTATATCCCGGCGCAATCAGACGCAGCTGCCGAGCGCTTTGTTTTTGCATACACCATTACCATCCGCAATGATTCAGCAGGCCCCGTCAAATTGCTGCGGCGTTATTGGTCTATCACCGATGCCAACGGCAAACATACTGAAGTTCGCGGCGATGGTGTGGTTGGCGAACAACCAGAGCTGGAACCCGGCAGCAGTTACACCTACACCAGTGGCGCTGTACTGGAGACTCCGGTCGGTACCATGCAAGGGCATTATGAGATGCAAACTAAAGACGGGGATTTATTTGAAGCGCCAATCCCACTGTTCCGTCTGGCTGTCCCTAATGTGCTGAACTGATGGCCCGGTATGTCATCGGCGATGTGCAGGGCTGTTTTGACCAGTTACAGCAACTGCTGACACTCATCCAATTCGACCCACAACAAGACCAACTCTGGTTTTGTGGCGATTTGATTGCCCGCGGCCCGAAATCTCTGCAAACCCTGCGTTTTGTCAGGGATCTGGGCCCTGCGGCTATCACGGTGCTGGGCAATCACGATCTGAATTTCCTCGCCAGTCTGCATGGTTATGGCCGGATCACTGCAGCTGACCAGTTAGACGAGCTGTTACAGGCGCCGGATCTGGCTGAATTAGCCTTTTGGCTGCAACAGCAACCGTTGCTGCATTTTGATGCAGAAGAAAACTTATTGCTGGTGCATGCCGGTTTGGCGCCGGAGTGGGACATCACGACTGCTATCGAGGCCTGCAAAGCCGTCGAAGATTGCCTGCGGCTCGATGCACCTTCTCTTTACGCCATCATGTATGGCAACCAGCCAGAATTATGGTCAGAAGCCCGGAATGAGCAGGATAAACTCCGTTTCACTATCAACAGTTGCACCCGTATGCGCTATTGTTTTGCCGACGGACGCCTAGAATTAAAACAGAAAGGCGAATTATCCGACAATCCGCTGTTGACCCCTTGGTTTCATTTCTGGTCTGATAGAGAACACCCGACGATCTTTTTTGGTCATTGGGCGGCGTTACAGGGTTACTCACCTGTTTCCGCTATACACGCACTGGACACCGGATGTGTCTGGGGGCAAGCTCTGACATGCTATTGTATTGAATCGCAACAGCGTTTTAGTGTTGCCGGCTACGAAAAAAGACTATAATACTTGGGTTTGTTCCATCCCGGTCCCTTGCAATTGTACGGATGCTGTTGAAGGCGATTGTTGACCAACCCGTTGGGAGTTCCATATGAAGTTAACCGTTGCATTGCGCATCATCGGCGGCTTTGGTGTGATATCAGTGCTGTTGCTGATCATCGGCCTTACCTCCTACTCCAGCCTGAACAATATCAGTGATTCCACCAGCCAGGTTAATACCATCTCCATCCCTGCGCTTGAGAACAGTGCGACACTGAAAAGCGAATTCGTCATCATGAGTAAAATCACGCTGCAGGCGTTTTACACCGATGAAGTGAAAAAAATAACTGCGTTTGAAACGGCATTTGCCGCCGAAAAATCTGCTTATGACGCCGCAGCAAAAAGCCTACAGTCTGTTGTCGGCAACGAGCCAGTATTAGCAGCAAGCTTCAAAGAGGTCAGCACTCAATATGAAGAATTTGTGCCTACCAGCAATAAGTTGTTCGCTGAACTGAAAAAGTCTTTGTCATTACGCGATGCCATCAACAGCAAATTAGGCGATCTTGAAAGCAACGCAGATGACTCCGCATCGCTGATCCTCGATTTCAGTGACGTCCGTGACGTCAGCCGTCGCTTCCCTAAAGCTGCCGAGGCAGCATCGGTGCTGGAAACCAGTCTGAATTCAATGGTGAGCACTGTAGTTGATTTAACCCGTACCAACGCGGCGAACACCTCGGAAACGCTCAGCAATGAGATCAGAAATCGGATGAACGACATTGTCGCAAAAATGGCCATCATTAAAGGTGAGGCCGGCAGCGCAGTCGACATGGTGACCGATCTTGATGAGAAAATTACGGCGATCAATGACTTACTGACCAGCGACGATGGTATCCTGACATTAAAAGCTAATAAACTGGCCGCAGAAGCTTCTGCAGCGAAGTTGTTAGCAACTGCCGAACAACAAACCATTGATGCCAGTGCTGCACTGAGCAAATTACTGACTAAAGCGCGTGAAGCAGCCGGCGAAATCCAGAAAGAATCTGAATCCAGCGTGACCAGCGCTATCGTATTAATTTTTGCAGTAATGGCATTCTCTTTCGCAGCAGCTGCGGGGATTGCATTGTGGACACGCAGCAGCATCACCACACCACTTGGTAAAGTGAATGAAATTCTGGGTATAGTTGCCTCCGGTGACCTGACGAAACAGCTCGACGACTCAGCTCAGGACGAATTCGGTGAACTTGCACGCAACTGTAATCAGGTTATTGGTAACCTGCGCCAGCTTATCCAGGGCATCATTTCACGCTCTACGCAATTAGCTGCGGCATCTGAACAGACTTCAGCAATCACAGTGCAGTCCACTGCGGCGATCCGTGAGCAGAAATCTCAGGTAACTCAAGCTGCCACAGCCACGACTGAAATGAGCAGCACCTCACAAGGTGTGCTGCAAAGCTCGAACGATGCATTGGCCGAAATCAAACATGCTGACGCCGAAGCTGAGCGCGTGAAAGGCATTTCGTCTAACAACAAGCAAACGATTCTGCAGCTGTCGCAAGAAGTTGAGCAAGCTTCTAAAGTTATCAACAAATTACATCAGGACAGCGCGTCTATCGGCAGCATTCTGGACGTGATCCGTGGCATTGCAGAGCAAACCAACTTGCTGGCATTGAACGCGGCAATAGAAGCGGCACGGGCCGGTGAGCAAGGCCGCGGTTTTGCCGTCGTTGCTGATGAAGTCCGCTCTCTGGCCAGTAAAACCCAAAGCTCTACGCAAGAAATTCAGGCCATGATTCAAGTGTTGCAAAGCGGCGCACATGCCGCGGTAGAAGCAATGAACAAAGGCAAGCGTCAGGCTGAAAACTGTGTGGCGCAAACTGAAGTGGCGGATCAGGCTTTAGATTCCATCACTCACGCTGTACACATGGCACACGATATGAGTGAGCAAATCTCTCATGCCGCGAAAGAGCAGAATCAAGTCTCACATGAAATCAGTAAACTGCTGGAATCCATCGTGAATATTGCTGAAGAAACAGCTTCAGGCGCGGAACAAACTTCAGACTCAAGCCATGAAGTCGCCCGCCTTGCCGAAGAGCTGCGTCTGTCGGTTGATCAATTCAAAGTGTAAAATTAACAAGCACAACGACAAAAGGAGCCTTAAGGCTCCTTTTTTATTGAGTTGAATTCTGCCAGTCGTCTTACGGCGCAATAAGCGCGCTCTGACAGTGCAGCTGCGGTATAAACGTCAGAGACAAAAAAGCCGTGCATTGCACGGCTTTTTGGCATCTGGGCTGTTATTCACCGCCACCGGCTCGAGCCTTCAGCACGGCAATCAAGCCAGAACCTGCATGATTGGACTCGGCCCATGCAATATCACCTGATGCGGTAATTTGTGCAGCAGGCAGCTGCTTGATGATGAACTCACCGGCACCGGCAGCGTTGCTCTTCACGGCAAACCGGATTAACGACAGACCGTCACACACCACACCGTCATAAATATTTCTCAACCGCAAACGGTTGTCAGACAATAATTTACGAAAACGGTTTTTATCATCTGCTTTGACATAATCGCACATTGAAGCTGCCAGCTGCTCCTGGGCCTGAGCGACAGGTGCAACAACCAATAATCCGGCGACCAACGACAGGCACAACGTGGCGTTTATTAATTTCATAGGCAACCCCTGAGGCTGAATTAGCAAAACAAAATTAATAGTAGCAACATGTTAGATGATACGCAACGCTGGAAATTTCAGCGTTCCCGTTCCAGTTGCAAGAAACGGTAATTCACCGGATTCTTGGCATCAGCCTGATGTTCCTGCAGCGAACTAACACGCCAGGCACCTGCCTGTCGGTAATCTGGAAACCAGGCATCGCCCTCAACTTTGAGCGCAAATTCGGTTAGGTAGAGCCGATCAGCTTTTGGTAATAACTGCCGGTACAATTCGGCGCCGCCGATAATCATCACTTCGGGCTCCGCCTGCAATAACTGTAGCGCTGCATCAATGCTCTGCAGCCAATCCGCAGTAAAACCCTGCGGTTTTGGCTGACGGCTGATCACGATGTTACGCCGTCCAGGCAATAGCTTGCCGATAGAATCGAAAGTCTTGCGTCCCATCACTACAGGTTTACCCAGTGTGATTTGCTTGAAATGCGCCAGATCTGCAGGCATGTGCCACGGCATCTGATTATTCAGGCCAATCACACGGTCTTCTGCCATTGCTGCTATCAGACTCAGGATCATCAACTACCTCAGCGCCGGTAAATCACTTCAACTTCATAGTCGTCATCGTCGAAGTCGTCGTCATCATCCAGGTCGTCTGCGAGATTCATTGCATCCGCATGGTAATCGTCCCACTTGAATTGCACAGGGTCCAATAACTGCTCCTTTGGCGCTTCCTTCGGCAATTGGTCCAGATATGCCTGAATATCGCGACAGAGCGCGTCGGTATGCGTTCTGGAGGCTGCGGAGACCTGATATACCGGCCCTTCCCAGCCAATCGCATCAATCACATTTTGCTTAATGACGTCTAGTTCGTCGTCAAGCACAAGGTCAATCTTGTTAAATACCAACCAACGCGGTTTATTTGCCAGTTTGTCGCTGTACTTACCTAACTCGTGAATAATGACCTGTGCATTCTCTGCGGGGTCTGAACCGTCAGCAGGAAGCACGTCAATCATATGCAATAACAACCCGCAGCGTTCCAGATGCTTCAGAAACTGAATACCAAGGCCAGCACCTTCCGCTGCACCTTCAATCAAACCAGGGATATCGGCGATCACAAAGGACTTGCTGCTTTCGGTTCGAACAACTCCAAGATTTGGCACTAAAGTAGTAAATGGGTAATCTGCGACTTTGGGTTTAGCAGAAGATACAGCACGGATAAAAGTTGATTTCCCCGCATTTGGCAGGCCTAACATCCCCACGTCAGCAAGTAATAAAAGTTCAAGCCGCAAGTTGCGTACTTCACCGGGTGTACCATTGGTTTTTTTCCGCGGAGTCCGGTTGGTACTGCTGGAGAAACGGGCATTACCCAACCCGTGCCAGCCGCCTTTGGCGACCATGAGTTTCAGGCCATTCTTAGTTAAATCGCCTAATACTTCATTGGTATCGACATCAATAGCTCGAGTCCCTACCGGCACACGTAAAACTAAGTCGTCACCACGTTTACCGGTGCAGTTGGTGCTCATGCCATTCTGGCCACGTTGTGCGATATGGAGTTTTTCAAACTGATAATCAACGAGCGTATTCAGATTACTATCCGCTATCAGATAAACGTCACCACCGTCTCCACCGTCGCCGCCATTTGGGCCACCTTTTGCCACAAACTTTTCGCGACGGAAACTGATGATTCCGTTCCCGCCGTCGCCGGCTTCGACCCTGATCAACGCTTCATCAACAAATTTCATTTCGACCTATCCTGCTTTAATCATTGCGAACATTATAAACCGATGCTCGCCGGACTGCGAAAACAAAGGTCGATGTTTCAAGAGTATGCTGTTTCATTTCATTGATAAGCAAAAAAAAACCCCGCTTTGCGCGGGGTTTCTTCGAAGAATCCAGCAATTATTCGCTAACGATGCTAACGAATTTACGGCTGTGCTCGCCTTTCACTTCAAACTGCACTTTACCGTCAGTTAAAGCAAACAGCGTATGATCTTTACCGATACCCACGTTGGTGCCAGCATGGAACTTAGTACCACGTTGACGCACGATGATGTTACCAGCCAGAACTGATTCACCGCCAAAACGCTTAACACCTAAGCGTTTCGCTTCTGAATCACGACCGTTACGTGTACTACCTACACCTTTTTTACTTGCCATGAGTCGTTACTCCTGAAATTAAGCACTGATGCCAGTAATTTTCACTTCAGTAAACCACTGACGATGGCCAGCTTGTTTACGGTAGTGCTTACGACGACGGAACTTGACGATTTTTACTTTATCGCCACGGTCATGTGCGACCACTTCCGCAGTAACTTTACTGCCTTCAACGACTGGAGTACCGATTTTGACATCGTCGCCGTTTACAATCATCAGGGCAGCAAACTCAACCTTTGCACCCATCTCTAAGTCCAGTTTTTCTAGACGAAGGGTTTGACCTTCAGTCACACGGTGCTGTTTACCACCACTTTGGAAAACCGCGTACATAGTTAGAACTCCGTACAGATCACGCCGGCCGCTGAGGGGGCGTGTTAATTAGATTCACAGGGCGCGAATTGTACGCAATTTCCCCTACCCCCGCAAGCACAAATATTAAAAAGATCATCAGGCAACAAAAGGATCGAGTTTTTAGTTTTGCCACTTTCTTTGTTGTTGTAGAATCCAGCCACTCCGGTTTGCTGAATTAACTGAACCCGCATGACGCTCGATGAAATCCGCTTGTTAAGCCAACAAGATATGGCCGCTGTGAATGAACATATTTTTTCTCAGCTGAATTCTGACGTTGCTCTGATCAATCAGTTGGGCATCTACATTGTCAACAGTGGTGGCAAGCGTTTGCGCCCCCTCCTGGCTGTTCTTGCTGCCAGAGCACTGGGTTATCAGGGAAGCCAGCATGTGACACTGGCAACCATCATTGAATTTATTCACACCGCAACATTGTTGCATGATGACGTTGTCGACGAGTCTATGCTACGACGCGGGAAAGAGACTGCAAATGCGGTTTTTGGCAACCAGGCCAGCGTGCTGGTTGGTGATTTTTTATATACCAGAGCCTTCCAGTTGATGGTGTCGTTGGAACGCATGCGGGTCATGCAAATTCTGGCTGATGCCACCAACGTCATTGCTGAAGGCGAAGTCCTGCAGCTGATGAATGTGAATGACCCGGATACAACCGAACAAAGTTATATGCAGGTCATCTACTGCAAAACTGCCCGTTTGTTTGAAGCTGCCACAGAACTTGCTGCTGTGCTCTCTGACAAAGACCCGGCCACAACGGAAGCTATGCGCCAGTATGGCCTCCACTTAGGTACAGCATTTCAACTGATTGATGATGTGCTCGACTATCAGGCTGATGTCGCAGACCTGGGTAAAAATATCGGCGACGATTTGGCCGAAGGCAAACCCACACTCCCACTTATCCATGCCTTAAAACACGGTACAGAAGCCCAGCAAGCACTGATCCGCGAGGCAATACTGGAAAGTAATGGTCTTCAGCACTTTGACGCTATTATGACTGCTATGCATGACACAGACGCCTTTGGTTACACCAGAAGGCTGGCAGAGCAGGAAGCAGAGCTTGCCAAACAGTCTATCGCCTTTTTGGCCGACGGCCCGTACAAAGACGCATTGTTAACGTTGGCAGATATCGCCGTCGAACGCTCGCATTAATGATGCAAACCGCTTTTAAAAACTAAAAAGCCAGCTTTCGCTGGCTTTTTATTCAATGCGGTAATTACGCTTTGTTGACGAACTCTTCGCCCAGCACGATATCTGCTTTTAAAGTTGGCAGCATATCGTTCATTGCTTTCTGCTCGTAAGCACTTAAAGTGCCGATATCTAACAGGGCTTCAACGCCATTTTTACCCAGCACTATTGGCTGAGCGAAGAAACGGGCATGTTCACCGTTACCTTCAACGTAGGCATACTCGGTCACTGATTCGCCTTGCAGACCTTTAATTAAAGATACGCAGAAACGTGCTGCTGCCTGACCCATAGACAATGTTGCTGATCCGCCACCGGCTTTAGCTTCAACTACTTCAGTACCGGCATTTTGGATGCGGTAAGTCAGTGAAGCAACTTCTTCATCTGTGAATGTCACGTCTTTAACTTGTGACAATAAAGGCAGAATAGTGGTACCGCTGTGGCCGCCAATCACCGGAACAATCAGTTCAGCCGGGTTTTTGCCTTTTAATTCAGCGATGAATGTCTCAGCACGGATAACATCCAGTGTTGTAACACCGAACAAGCGTTTTGCATCGTAGATACCGGCTTTTTTGAAAACTTCAGCTGCGATTGCAACAGTTGTATTTACCGGGTTAGTAATAATACCAACCAGAGCCTTTGGACACTGCTGCACAATAGCTTCAGCCAATGTTTTCACGACACCGGCATTGATATTAAACAGGTCTGAGCGGTCCATGCCTGGTTTACGTGGCATGCCTGCCGGGATCATCACGACATCAGCACCAGCTAATGCGGTGTGTAAATCATCTTTACCATAGCCCGTCACTTTTACCGCGGTTGGGATATGGCTTAAGTCTACAGCGACACCTGGCGTAACCGGAGCCAGGTCGTACAAAGCTAAATCAGTACCAGCTGGCAGATTTAACTTCAGTAATAATGATAAGGCCTGACCAATACCACCAGCAGCACCTAAAACGGCAACTTTCATGCTTCTCTCCCAATTAACGGTTCACCGAAAAAAACGCGCCAACAATACTGAAATACAGCGCAAATTACAAATGACTTATACCAAAGTAGCAGCACATTATTTAATCAGTTTTACTATTTCCCCCAGCCAGAAAGAAATCACCTGCGAAATCAGCAGGCAGCAAAAATAATTCTCTGGATCCGGCAGCCTGTTTTGTTATGGTATGCTCTCATATACGACTTTTTCGATTTAAACTACACGATTATCCGGTGCATATGACCAAACAAACCAAACAGGAAGCGTTGATCCAGGCATTCAAGGCGCTGCTGAAAGAAGAACGATTCGGTTCCCAGAGTGATATCGTGGATGCTCTGAAGTCTGAAGGTTTTGACAACGTCAGTCAGTCGAAAGTCTCCCGCATGCTCAGTAAGTTTGGCGCAGTCCGGACACGCAACGCCCGCCAGGAAATGGTCTATTGTCTGCCACCAGAATTAGGGGTGCCGACGACAAAAAGCCCGTTGCGTCAATTGGTCCTCGATATTGAACATAATGATGTGATGATTATTATCCGCACCAGTCCCGGTGCGGCACAGCTTATAGCAAGATTGTTAGATTCTGTGGGTAAAGCAGAGGGTGTGCTTGGTACTATTGCCGGAGATGACACCATTTTTATTGCGCCAACGAGCGTGAAAAATATTAATTTCACCCTGAAAAAAGTCACTGAATTATTCGAAAAAGTTTAGGTTATTCGCGCTACAACGTCGCACAATCCTCCAAGAAACTGACAGATGGTGCAAAAAAAGCTGCACCACTGTCTGCCTGTACATAATCCAGCAACAAATCATAATTCTGACCCGCAGCATCACCAAGCCGGCGACTAAGCCACGCCAGGTAGGCTGAAGGATCTGCTGAACATGCGAGAATCACTAAGCCCTGTGATTTTAACTGGCCATACGGCATGTTCTGAAACACTAAAGGGTAATACTGGCCGAATGCATCCATTACAGCGGCCTTTACTGCATGACTGTGTTCATGCAGCTGCGCGGTCGGTAACTGCTGACCGTCCAGCTTCCTCTGCCCGATAATCGCTTCCTGCTGAGCTTGGGTTAATTGTTGCCAGCGGTTTAAATCAAGGCGGTAGCGCTGATAAAACAGGTAACTGCCCTGCGCAAACTCTGGTTGTTGATTTTCATTGATTAAGGCAAGTTCCCGTTTTTTCCGTCCGCGCGGAGGCAGAGGCTGGTCGATAAAACCAGTAAGATCACGGCCGTCCATAAAGCGGAAACAATGGGTCTGCTCAACCAATTCCAAATGCGGCATCAACAACTGATAACATTGCTGAATCGCCAGGTGCAACACGTCATAGCGATCGGCGCGGATCTTCAGCAGCACATCATAAGGGATGGCTGGCATGGCCAGGTCATCAACAGAAAGTGGAGAAAATGGCTGAAAATCTGCCGGACGTGCGTGCGGGTACAATGAATGCCAATAGCCGGACCCGATGGCCACGATCGCATTCAGATTCGCTTCCGAAAATTGTTCAGCCAGTTTATGGATCAATCCGGGGATGCTACCAAGCACATGACGAACCGCACTTTCGTGGCCATCCAGTGCATTCATCAGTAATAACAAACCGTGCAGATTCGGTTCTGCACACACCCCTACTTGTTCTCTCGCCATAATACTGCAATCAGTGCTGTAAAAAGTGCAGACATGCTAACGAAAAAAGCCGGCGGCGCCAAATCTACGACGCTCGTGTGCGATATATCTCACATTTAAGTAAGTCATTTCGTTATTTCGAGCAGAGAAGAACTTTGCAATGTCTACTATCCTATTGTTTTATAAGTGCTTTACTGAAACAAGATAAACAAACTAGAGTACTTCCCCCCCGCATTTATGGCTTACATCGCTCATCAGCAGACAATTCGTAGGCATAATGTTCACACAGTCAGTGAAGACACTACTGCGACTCGCAGTAAAACATCATGGATGGTGTATCAGTCGGATTGTCATGGACAGGCTCAGGATGAGCTGAGATTTCAGGAAGAAATCTCGAGGGATGAGGATGCCGGGAACGGCCGTGTTGACAGGATGTCAGCCAAAGGAGCAGTCGCTCAGGACGAGCAGGTGTTATTCAGGGAGTTAATCACACCAAATCAGGACGCTACGGGATGTAGCAGCGGTGTCAGGATGATACCCACAGGGACAGAGGACACTACAGGATGTAGCAGCGGTATCAGGATGATACCCACAGGGACAGGGGACGCTACAGGATGTAGCAGCGGTGTCAGGATGATACCCACAGGGACAGAGGACGCTACAGGATGTAGCAGCGGTATCAGGATGATACCAGCGAGGGAAGGAAAGCCTGGATTGGCTTGAAGTACGACACTGCACTGGCAGCGTTTTATGAGCACGGATGTTAAAACCTTCACAGCGCGTGAATCTCCTCAGGGAGGCAGGGAAGACAAACCTTCGGGTTTAAAATGGAATTTGACAAAGCATTACGGTAGCCGCATCCCAAAAGGATGCGGCTTTCCTGTTTATGGGCCACGCAAACATCTTCTCCGCTCTTGATCCCACTGCAGGCATGGGCTGCTGCTTTACGGGCCCCAAGACTAGTCCGGGTCTGGAACACACTGACTATTGACCAACACCAACAAATCGTGACATTGCAACAATCACAGGTGAGCACTGACAGATGAAATATTCTAAATCGTCACTCTGCCTACTTTTCAGACGAAAAGGTTGCTGATAGATTGGTTTTTGTCCGCACATAATAAAAAACCCCACAGGCAAGTACCGGTGGGGTCGTCTTAGAAGACAAAGGACAAGGATAGACGATTTGGTGGTAAGGGTTCAGTTTCCCGCTTCGGCAGTCACAACAGGCACTGCCGGGCGGGACACTCGCTCCTGAGAAGCCCCACCGGCTCTCCTCAGGCTGCTTACTTTAGGGTCGACACAAATTCCGGATAGGCTTCAATCCCACACTCAGAACGGTCCACACCCTCATATTCTTCCTGCTCGCTGACGCGAATACCCATAGTGGCTTTAAGCACGCCCCAGACAATCAGACTGCAAACAAAGATCCAGACGAAAATCGTTGCCGCACCGATAAATTGCCCCAGGAATGACGCACTGTCTTTGGTCAGTGGCACAATCATCAGGCCAAAGAAACCAACCACGCCGTGCACTGAAATCGCTCCAACCGGGTCATCAATCTTGATTTTGTCGAAACCGATGATTGCTGCGACGACCAGAACACCAGCTACTGCACCAAAAATTGTTGCTTGTAATGGTGTCGGCGTGGAAGGTTCAGCCGTAATAGCTACCAGACCAGCCAAAGCGCCGTTCAGTACCATGGTTAAGTCAGCTTTACGGAACAGCACCATCGACACAATCAGAGCTGACAAGGCACCGCCGACTGCAGCAGCGTTAGTGTTCACGAACACCATCGCCACACCATGTGCATTACCGATGTCACCCAACTTCAACATGGAGCCACCGTTAAAACCGAACCAGCCCATCCACAGGATTAAAGTACCCAGTGTCGCCAGAGGCATGTTTGAACCAGGGAAAGCGTGTGCTTTGCCATCCTTAGTGAATTTACCTTTGCGGGCACCCAACAAAATCACACCGGCTAACGCCGCAGCTGCGCCTGCCAGGTGAACGATGCCAGAGCCAGCAAAATCAGAGAAACCAAAATCTGCAAGGCTGTAAAGGCCAAATACCGGTTGACCGCCCCAGGTCCATGACCCCTCCATTGGATAAAGGAAGCCACACATGACTACTGCAAAGGCGAAGAATGCCCACAGTTTCATCCGCTCAGCGACAGCACCAGAGACAATCGACATCGCCGTGGCAACAAACACCACCTGGAAGAAGAAATCGGCCGCTTTTGAGTAAGCCGCTTTACCAGTGAAGCCATTTTCACGACTTGCCATCCCAGCCAGCGTTTCATCCACATTCAAAGCTTCAATACCGGACAGGAAGTAACCACCACCGTACATGAACTGATATCCACAAATCATGAACATCAAACATGCGATAGCATACAAGGCAAAGTTCTTGGTCAGGATTTCCGTGGTATTTTTTGCCCGGACTAAACCAGCTTCCAGCATGGCGAAACCTGCCGCCATCCACATCACTAAGGCGCCACACACCAGAAAATAAAAGGTGTCCATGGCAAACTGTAAATGATAAATCTGTTCTTGCATGATGGACTCCTGCTAGATCGCTTCTGCGTCAGTTTCACCGGTCCGGATCCGGACCACTTGCTCAAGGTCATAAACGAAAATTTTACCGTCACCAATCCGACCGGTGTGGGCTGCCTGCTGGATCGCCTGTAGCAGACGGTCGACATTTTCATCCAGCGTTGCAATTTCCAGTTTTACTTTGGGCAGGAAATCCACCTGATATTCCGCGCCACGATACAGTTCTGTGTGGCCTTTTTGCCGCCCGAACCCTTTGACTTCCGTCACGGTCAGGCCTTCTATTCCAATGTCCGCAATCGCTTCACGAACATCGTCAAGCTTGAATGGCTTGATGATGGCAGTTACGAGTTTCATAGTTTTTATCCTCATTGATCCCCGGACCGGCGCAAATCGGCCCGGGCAACTTGTTGCTGTTGCCAATTGGATAAGAAAGTCGTGTGCCAAGTTTTTTATTCATTTAAATACAATAAGTTAGAGTAAAACCGCAAAAGCCGGATAAAAAAAACGCACCATCTTGGTGCGCATCTTCCCGCTGTCGGTGCACCTGAAAGTGCACCTGAAAGTGTAAGGACAGGCAGATCAGCGCGGCAAAAACTGCTGCCAGGCCTGCAATAAGCGAATTAAATCTTCCAGACCACATTCACAGTGTAATGCAGCGTCGTCGGTATTGAGCTCCGCTTCGAGAAACTGGTCGTCGGCATAGTGCTGGCCACAGCTAAGATGAAACACCCGCACTTCCATCCGCTCGACCTGCAGCGAATATTCACGGCCAATAAACTGATATTCATCATACAAACCCAGCGTCAGCAGTTTATCCAGTAATGACTGATAACTGCCGGCACGCAGCTCAAACTCCTCTAACAAAAAACACTGCAGCGCATGTTGCTCCGGCGCCAGTTTCAACAGATAACGCCGGCTGTCCGGCAGATAAATAAAATCGTGTTCCATCCCTACCCCAATCGCTTGCCGCCGAAAAAACAAAAGCCCGCAGCTGCGGGCTTTTGTGGCCTCACTGATTGATTACACAGCTTGCTGGATAATCACGTTTGAGGCTTTGCTGGTGTACTGGCTCATCTGATGGAAGTTCAGGTAGCGGTATGTGTCCGCAGCCGTCGTTTCGATCTGTTTGGCATATTCCAGATATTCGGCAACTGTTGGCAGGCGGCCAATGATAGACGCCACACCAGCCAATTCAGCAGAAGCCAGGTACACGTTGGCACCCTGACCTAAACGGTTCGGGAAGTTACGGGTTGAAGTCGACACCACTGTGGTGTTGTCGCCAACGCGAGCCTGGTTACCCATACAGAGTGAACAGCCAGGGATCTCGATGCGTGCACCGACGCGGCCATAAATACCGTAGTAACCTTCTTCGGTCAGCTGGTCTTTATCCATTTTGGTCGGAGGAGCAATCCACAGACGCGTTGGGATTTGACCTTTGAACTTGTCGAGCAGTTTACCGGCGGCACGGAAGTGACCGATGTTGGTCATACAGGAACCGATGAAGACTTCGTCGATCTTCTCACCGGCAACTGCTGACAACAGACGGGCGTCGTCCGGGTCATTCGGCGCACACAGGATTGGTTCTTTGATGTCTGCCAGGTCAATTTCAATCACTGCTGCATATTCAGCATCAGCATCTGCGCGTTCCAGTTTCGGATTGGCCAGCCAGGCTTCCATCGCGTTGATGCGGCGCTCAATGGTGCGGACATCACCGTAGCCTTCGCTAATCATCCATTTCAGCATCACGATGTTCGATTGCAGGTACTCACGTACTGAATCTTCCGACAGTGTAATAGTACAACCAGCCGCTGAACGCTCAGCAGAAGCATCTGACAGCTCGAATGCCTGTTCAGCAGTTAAATGCTCCAGACCTTCGATTTCCAGCACGCGACCAGAGAAAATGTTGACCTTGCCTTTTTTCTCAACCGTCAGCAGACCTTGCTGAATAGCGTAGTAAGGGATGGCATGGACTAAATCACGCAGGGTGATGCCAGGCTGCATTTCGCCTTTAAAGCGCACTAACACAGACTCAGGCATATCCAGTGGCATTACGCCGGTAGCTGCTGCGAAGGCAACTAAGCCTGAACCTGCCGGGAAAGAAATCCCCAGTGGGAAACGGGTGTGTGAATCACCGCCGGTACCGACTGTGTCTGGTAACAACATACGGTTTAACCAGCTGTGGATCACGCCGTCACCAGGACGCAGCGAGATACCGCCGCGGTTCATGATGAAATCTGGCAGCGTGTGGTGGGTATTCACGTCAACCGGTTTTGGATACGCGGCCGTGTGGCAGAAAGACTGCATCACTAAATCTGCAGAGAAACCTAAACAAGCCAGATCTTTTAACTCGTCGCGGGTCATAGGACCTGTGGTGTCCTGTGAACCCACTGTAGTCATTTTTGGCTCACAGTATTGGCCTGGGCGAATACCTTTGACGCCACAGGCTTTACCAACTAGTTTCTGCGCCAGCGTGAAGCCTTTGTTGCTGACTTCAGTCACAGCCGGACGTTCAAACACGGTTGAATGCGGCAGACCCAGCGCTTCACGCGCTTTGTCAGTCAAACCACGGCCAATGATCAGTGGAATACGGCCACCGGCGCGCACTTCATCTAACAGCACGTTAGAACGCAGTTCAAAAGTAGAGATCACTTCATCAGTGCCGTGACGCTTCACTACGCCCTGATGTGGGAAAATATCAATTACATCGCCCATCGCCATGCTGTTCACGTCCAGCTCGATTGGCAGCGAGCCTGAATCTTCCATGGTGTTGAAGAAGATTGGTGCGATTTTGCCGCCTAAACAGACACCGCCAGTGCGTTTGTTTGGTACAAACGGCATATCGTCGCCCATAAACCACAGCACAGAGTTAGTGGCAGATTTACGGCTTGAACCGGTACCGACTACGTCACCGACGTATGCCAGTGGGAAGCCTTTGGCCAGCAGCGCTTCGATTTGTTTAACCGGGCCTTTTGAGCCTGGAACGTCCGGCACAATGCCATCACGTTCGTTTTTCAGCATCGCCAAAGCGTGCAACGGGATATCCGGCCGTGACCAGGCATCCGGTGCCGGTGACAGGTCGTCAGTGTTGGTTTCGCCTGTGACTTTAAACACAGTCACAGTGATTTTTTCCGGGATAGCCGGCTTGCTTAAGAACCACTCGGCATCGGCCCAGCTTTGCAGCACGTTTTTCGCGTGTTGATTGCCTTTGTCGGCTTTTTCTTTCACATCGTGGAAAGAATCGAACATCAGCAGCGTGTGCGACAGGCCTTTAGCGGCGATTGCGCCTAATTTGTCGCTGTCCAGCAGGTCAATCATCGGCTGAATGTTGTAACCGCCAAACATAGTGCCTAACAATTCAGTGGCACGCTCAGCAGTCACTAACGGGCTGGTAACTTCGCCTTTAGCGACAGCAGTTAAGAAACCGGCTTTGACATAAGCAGCTTCGTCAACACCCGGTGGAATGCGGTTTTCGAGTAAGTCGACGAGGAACGCTTCTTCGCCGGCGGGAGGATTCTTTAATAATTCAACTAAATCAGCCACTTGTTGCGCAGTCAGCGGCTTTGGAGGAATGCCTTGGGTCGCACGTTCAGCGACGTGTTCACGGTATTGTTGCAGCACAGTAATGTCCTCAGGTTGGTCCGCTGAACACTTGCCATTCAGCGGGTTGGCAGCAAATCAAACGGCTGGATTATAAGAAAATTTGGCCGGAATTGACACCGTAGTATAAGCAGCATGGCTTATAGTCGCTATAAGTTTGCTGAATGGTGTATGTTTAAAACAATAACGCAGCTTAATTCTCTGTGTCTAGCCGCCTTATAAAACCGATATTGCCGAACAAGCATAAAAAATGGCCGCAAAAGGCAGCCATTTTATGAAGCGATGTTATCCGGCTTTATTACCAGATTTTGACGCGGTTTTCCGGTGCGATATACATCTTGTCGCCTGGTTTGACGTTAAATGCGTCATAGAACTCAGGAATGTTCGACACGATACCAATGACGCGGTATTCGCTCGGTGAATGCGGATCTGTCGTCAGCATGTTACGCAGATATTCTTCACGACCTTTGCGGCGCCACACTTGTGACCAGCTCAGAAAGAAGCGTTGTTCGCCGGTGAAGCCGTCCATCACTGGCGCCTCTTTACCACCTAACGACAATTTATAGGCCTTCAATGCCACGGTCAAACCACCAAGGTCACCGATGTTTTCGCCTAAAGTCAGTTCGCCGTTCACATGCATACCTTCCAGCGGAGAGTACTGATTGTACTGCGCCACTAACTGCTTGCCGCGTTTTTCAAACTCAGCTTTGTCGGCATCAGTCCACCAGTTACGCAGGTTACCGTCACCATCAAACTTGGCGCCCTGATCGTCAAAACCATGGCCTAATTCGTGGCCGATCACTGCACCGATACCGCCGTAGTTCACCGCATCATCCGCTTCCAGGTTAAAGAACGGTGGTTGCAGAATAGCTGCCGGGAATACGATTTCGTTGTTCACCGGGTTGTAGTAAGCGTTGACCGTTTGCGGCGTCATAAACCACTCAGAACGGTCAACCGGCTTGCCCAGTTTCTCGGTCATCTTGGTGTAAGCGAACTGTGCTGCCGCTTTGTAGTTGCCGACCAGGTCGTCACCTTTGATGCTCAGGCTACTGTAGTCTTTCCATTTATCTGGGTAACCGATTTTTGGCGTGAACTTGTTCAGCTTTTCATGTGCGGCCTTTTTGGTTTCCGGCGTCATCCATTCCAGCGTGTCGATGCTCTGGTGATAGGCTTTGATCAGATTGTCGACCAGCACTGTCATGCGCTCTTTGGCTTCTGGTTTGAAATGTTGTTCGACGTACAGTTTGCCGACGATTTCACCCAGCACTTCGTCAGAGGCATTCACAGCTTTTTTCCAGCGTGGTTGCTGCTCTTTGGTACCTGACAACACAGTGCCGTAGAAAGCGAACTGGCGATCAACAAAAGCTTTGCTCAGTTTGCCGGAGTATTCAGAGACAAAACGCATGCTCAGGTAGTCTTTCCAGGTCTGCAGATCGGTTTCTTTGTAGATAGCACCGAAAGCTTCAAAATAACTTGGCTGTTCAACGATGATGTCAGCAACACCATCCAGCTTCACCACTTTGGCATACTCTTCCCACGGGAAAGCGCCCAGTTTGGCGGTTAAGTCTGCTTTGCTGAACTTGTTGTAAGTTTTGTCGGCGTCGCGGTTTTCCACGCGGCTCCAGTGTTTCTCAGCAATTTTCAGTTCCAGCGCATAAATGCGTTCTGCTGCTTTGGCTGGGTCTGCCACACCGGCTAAGGTCAGCATATCGACCAGATATTTCTGGTATTCGGCGCGAATCGTTTCGAACTTCGCGTCTTTGTTAAAGTAGTAATCTTTGTCTGGTAACCCCAGACCGCTTTGGCCCAGGTACAAGGCGTTTTGCGTCGATGCTTTGGCATCGTTATTGACATACCAGCCAAATGGCAGGCTGGTGCCGGTCAGCTGCATTTCACCCATCACACGGGCCAGTTCTGTGTGATCTTTGATCGCCGCGATTTTGTCTAAATCCGCTTTGATTGGCGTGACGCCTTTGGCTTCAATGCCGGCTTCATCCATGTAGCTATTGTAGAAATCACCCAGCTTTTGTTCGTCAGTGCCGGCGACTTTGTCTTTTTTCGCTGCTGCAGATTCGATGATGGTGCGCATCGCAACCTGAGAATCGTCATACAGTTTAGTGAAAGAGCCGTAATTCGACTTATCCGCCGGGATTTCAGTATTCTTCAGCCAGGTACCATTGACGCTGTAGAAGAAGTTTTCGGTATGTTTGACCGCTGGGTCAAAGTTTTCCTGTTCGACACCTGATACCAGGGCTTTGGCAGGAGCAGCAGCCACGGCTGCGGTTTCAGCGGCCTTGGGCGCCGGAGCTTGTGCGGCTTTTTCACAGCCGGTCAGACCAAGCGCCAGTGCAACACTTAGCGCCAGTACAGAGATATTTTTCATCGGGAGAATTCCTGGTTGTTTTTTATAAGACCCTGAGTCTTTGGCATGCGGATCTGGCTACAGCCTGCTGCAGAAGCGCCTGAACTCTGCTGCCATGGTAACGCGGCGCACGGCAGGCGACAATGGCGAAGGCCAGCAAGTTGTAACGAAATGCAACAAGAAACGCCCAGATCTGTAAAATAACTTTACAGTGCAACAACTAAACGCCAGAGCGCCGGCTGATTAATTCAAAACCGGCTGGCCAGCTAACTGCTGATAATGCCGTTGCAGGTTAATAATGCGGGGTAAAGCCTGTGCAGTCGCATAAGGCTTAAACAACAACAGGATTTTTAATACCCCCTGATAAGCCTGCGCCTGATCAATCGCAGCATGCGGCGCCTGTGTTTTCAGGTAACTAATCCAGAAAGTCACCACCAGTTTGATGGTATGGGCAAAATTGGCGATATCAGCATCATCTATTTCAATCACATCCGCCGCTTTGAGTGCCTGTAATACCGAGACTACTTTCGCCAGTACACCTTTTTGCACCTGCAGATAATCCTGCTGCAACAATGGGTCGCGGCTTAAAATATCCGGCAGATTGGCGTAAAAAAAGTGAAATCGCCACATCAGTTCAAACACAATATCCAGATACTGCGCCAGCGCATCCAGCGCTTCCGAATGCCGGCTTGGTGGTTGCAGCCGGTTTTCCAGCAATTTGGCGTATTCTTTGAAAATTTGCCGGACAATGTCTTCTTTATTGCGGAAATGGTAATACAGATTGCCCGGGCTAATGCCGAGGTGCGCTGCAATATGATTGGTGGTGATTTGACGCTCGCCTTGCTGGTTAAACAACTCGATGCTGGCTTGTAATATTTTATCTTTAGTGCGCAACTTCTTGTCCATGACCGGCACGGGCTTATAGTGAAAGGAATTATTTTGGTATAGTAACGTCAAATCGAAAAAAATTACCAGCCCCGCCTGCCCGACCGCATGCGTTTGCACCAGAGCACAGGTTAGTCTATGAAAACCAAAGCGATTTATCCCGGTACTTTTGATCCGCTGACCAATGGCCACACCGATTTGGTGATCCGGGCCGCCCGATTATTTGATGAAGTGATTCTGGCGGTCGCAGCCAACCCAAGCAAACAGCCGATGTTTAGTCTGGAAGAACGGGTTGACCTGGCACAACAAGTGTTCGCCGGTTTATCCAACGTGCAGGTGGTTGGCTTTGCCGGCCTGCTGGCTGATTTTGCCCGAGTGCATCAGGCGCAGGTGTTGATCCGCGGTGTGCGTGCAGTAGCGGATTTTGAATATGAGTTTCAGCTGGCCAGCATGAACCGGCAGTTGAACCCGGACCTCGACAGCCTGTTTATGACGCCGTCAGAAAAAAATATGTTTATTTCTTCAACCTTAGTCAAAGAAGTGGCCCGCCATGGCGGCGATGTCGCACCTTTTGTCGCTCCTCAGGTGCTTGATGCGTTAAAACGGAAGTTAGGTCGATGAAATTAAAGTGGTTTTCTGTCTGTGCCGCCTTGTGCACATTCTCTTCAATTGCCACGCCATGGCTCGATACCCAGGACAATTATCTGCGCCAGTCGTTGCAAAGTCTGGCGCAGGCTGGTTTGTTGACCGGGCCGGTCAATACTTATCCCATCATGTGGAAAAACATCGCCATTGATTTAAACCGTATCGACAGCGCTGCATTAAGCCCGCAGTTGCAATTTGCTGTGGCACACCTGCGCAGCGCGCTCAATGCCAACCGCGGCGAACGCCAGTCCGGGCTGAAACTGAAAGCGAACAGCGCGACGGCCAATCACCAGCACTTTGGCGAGAGCTATTTTGAAGATGCCGCGCTGAGCCTGTTTCAGGAAGTACAAAGCGATTCAATCGCAGGTCGGTTACAGGTCAATCGGCGGGTGCTGGATGACAACATTACTGAGCAAGACAATACACTGGATGGTAGTTATCTGGCGCTGATCCGCGGTAACTGGGTGCTACAGGTCGACCAGGCCGCAGTCTGGTGGGGCCCTGGCCAGCAAAGCAGTTTGTTACTGAGTAACAACGCCCGTCCACTACCAAGCATCCGGCTGACCCGTCACGGCTGGCAACCCGATGAACGCAGCTGGCTGCGCTGGCTTGGGCCATGGTCGGCAACAACTTTCCTCGGGTACGGTCAACATAACAGTGCGGTACCGCAGACCCGTTATTGGGGCGGCCGGCTAACGCTTCGACCGGTGCCGGCACTGGAACTAGGTGCCAGCCGGGTGATCCAATGGGGTGGTCAGGGTCGCAGTAATGGCTTCAGCACATTGTGGGATCTGGTCAGCTACGACCAACGCGACGAGATTCCGGCCGACCAGCGTGCCGCGATAGATGCGGCATGGCATCTGCAACTGGCAGGCTTTCCGCTCACGGTTTATACCGAACTGGCGGATGATGACAATCAAAGCGGCGCACCGGATGAGCTGTTACAGCTCTGGGGAGTGCGCAGCTATTTTGGCGAATCGACCGGTATTCACACTGTTAACCTAGAATATTCAGATACTTACCTGACATGCGCCGATCAGTTGGAAGCCGGTAACTGTGCATATCAGGGCAGCCTGTATCCTGAAGGGTACCACCGTTATGGCCGGATTATCGGCAGCGGCTATGGCGCCGATGCCCAGGTACTGAGCAGCGCCTGGCATTATCAGACCCTGGGTGGCATCAGCTGGTCGGCCCAACTGACGCTGGCCCGTTATCATCAGGCGGCCGTCTCAGATTCGAGCTGGCAACTGAAGCTGGAACATCGCCGCGGTCTGTTTGACGGCTTACTCAGTCTACAATTACGCTATTTACAGCAGTCGCCCCTGCGGCCGGAACTGGACCATCAGGTCAGTGCGGCCGGCACCTGGGAATACCGTTTCTGAGCGATGTCTCACCGCGCGGCGTGAGATCACGGAGCGTGGAATTGCATGAAAAGTTGGCCCATCTGGATGGTGCTTGGTTTTCTGCTGGCAATGCCTGCTGCGGCAGTCGTTGCCACAGAGACTGCTGTGCCCGGCCAAATCCGCGTGCCCAAACCCCGTTCAGAACATGATGTATCTCAACAATATTATGTGGCGCTGCTGCGCAAAGCTTTGCAAAAAGCCGCTGCCGGCCGGCCCTTGCCCGACATTTTGCCGGTGGCAGAAATGGAACAAGGCCGTGCTGTCCGGGAACTGCAAAAAGGCCAGATCATCGATTTATTCTGGATGGGGACAGACCGCGACAAAGAGCAGCAGCTAAGGGCCATCCGAATTCCGCTCGAACGCGGCCTGATGGGCTTCCGCATGCTGACTATCCGGCGTAGCCAAGTGGAAAAATTTAATCAGATCAGTAGCCTGCAGCAACTACGTAAGCTCACCGCCTGTCAGGGGCTGAGCTGGCCAGATACCAAAATACTGCAAAGTGCCGGTTTAAAAGTGCAGACATCCCCGGTCTATGAAAATTTGTTTAAACAAGTGAATGCTGGCCGCTGTGATTATTTCCCGCGCGGTTTACATGAAGGCCAGACCGAACTGCGCGAACGCGCTGCGTTGTATCCTGATTTGGTGCGTTATCCCAACCTGATGCTGCACTACCCTTTTGCTATCTATTTTTTCACCGGCAAGCAAAATGAAACACTGGCACAGTGGATTGAGCAGGGTTTGGAAATGATGATCACCGATGGGGAATTACTGGCCCATATGCAGCAACATCCGCTGACTGCACATGTGTTTCCACTGAGCCAATTCAGTATGCAACATTGGCTGGAACTCAAGAATCCGGGCCTGAGCCCGGATACCCGCAACTTAGACCGGCGTTATTGGTTTGTACCAGCCGATTTCAGTGCATCACAGCTTGATAAAAATTTGCCGGCGATATAACCAGAGCGATAACGCCCAGAACAGCACGACATGCAGCAACGCAAACACTAAGGATGCAGCCTGTAGCGA
Organism: Rheinheimera texasensis DSM 17496; assembly: GCF_000711985.1. Classification (GTDB taxonomy): domain Bacteria; phylum Pseudomonadota; class Gammaproteobacteria; order Enterobacterales; family Alteromonadaceae; genus Pararheinheimera; species Pararheinheimera texasensis. The sequence continues at coordinate 130,691 of NZ_JONU01000008.1, read as the reverse complement.
CAGCAGCGACGACAATGCCGTATACAGCAAGCCTGCAACGGACTGAGTGCCGTCTGCAGTGCTCCAGCTCAGCCAGCGGGCTGTTGCCACTGAAAACATCCAGCTCAGCATATAAATAAATAACGGATTAGTGCCATAAATCCGCAGCGGCTCGGTCAGTTTTGTCGCTTTTCGGATATCGACCAGATAAACCAGCGCGGCCAGCAACCACAGCAATAAACCACTGCTTAACGCCACATAAGTGCCTGACCAAAGTGCTTTATTTACCGGCCAGACCCAATGTCCGACCAATGCCAGCAGCACCAAAACAGCGCCAATGGCCGCCAAATCCCGCACCGCTTGTGCCGGTGCTTTGCCTTTCAGACCGGTCGCGACCAGATAACCAAGCAACACGTTGACTGTGGCCGGCAAAGTGCTGAGTAACCCTTCCGGGTCAAATGGCAGTCCAAAGCCCTGATAAACGTGGGCAGTGCCGAACACAGCCAAATCCAGTGTGCGGACAATATTTTGTTCCAGCGAAAACGGCGCCGGCGATAACTGCAGCAAGGCAAAATAGCCGCCGAGTAGCAGCAGCATTGCTGCCCAGAGCCCGCGTTTAGACAAAGTCAGCACCAATAGCGCCGCCAGTGCATAACAGAGCGCAATGCGCTGCAGCACACCGGGAATACGTAAAGTTTCCAGATCCGGATGGCTGAGAAAATTCAGCAACAGGCCGCAGCCAAACATCAGCAGCGCGCGTTTACCAATTTTCATCACGGCAGCACTGTTGAGCCGGCTGTCTTTCATCGAGAACGCCATCGCAGCGCCGACGACAAATAAAAAGCCGGGGAATACGATGTCGGCGAAGGTAAAACCATCCCAACGGGCATGCAGCAGCGGGCTATACACATGCGACCAGCTGCCCGGCGTGTTGACCAAAATCATCAGCGCTATAGCAAGGCCGCGCAGCACATCCAGTGCATAAAATCGTCCGGTATTTTGCATTGTTATTATCTCCGGTATCAGAAATAACACAGGGCCGACAAAGTCAGCCCTGTGTTTCCTATCTACAATCCAGGCTTACCACTGGCGTTTTTTATAGCCGCTGAAAGCGTAATACAGGATAAAGGCGTAACATGGGATCATCATCCAGTACGCACCTTGCGCATCACCGGATGCCGTCGACAGGTAGCCATAGACCTTCGGTAATACTGCGCCACCGGCGATGCCCATAATTAACAAAGCTGAAGCGGTGGCGGTAAATTTACCCAGGCCTTCCAGCGCTAATGGCCAAACAGCTGGCCAGACTAAGGCGTTGGCAAAACCCAGCATCGCCAGGAACAACACAGTATCAGGCACTGTCGGAATGCCGGCCCAGCCAAATAACGCGGCTGACAACTGATGGCTTTCAGCCGAACCAAACATCACACCCAAGGTGAACAGGATGCCAAACACCGCAGAGCCCTGCAACGCGCGTGGTTGCGACAAATATTTCGGAATACAGCTAACGCCAACCAGGTAACCCAGCACCATAAACACCATGGTATAGGAGGTCAGCGCGCCCCAATGTGCCACATTCAGATGTTGGCCATAAAGACCAATAGTATCACCGGCAATCACTTCAACACCGACGTAGAAAAACAACGCAGCCACCCCCAGCATTAACTGCGGGAATTGCAGCACTGAAGTGCGGTGTTCAGGTGCTACACCTTGCTCTACAGCTTGTTCCAGCTCAGGTTCTGGCAGTGGTGAGAATTTGACAAAAGCCATCAGCGCCAGCAGTGCGATGGTCATATAGATGTATGGCGTCACCAGACGGTTGGATAATTCGGCAATGCGGCTGGCTTTCTCTTCTTCACTGAGAGCAGCCAACACTTCCGGGGTGAACTGATCCATGCCGGTCAGGATCCAGGCGGTGAAAATCAGCGGCACGACCACGCCGGCACCTTTATTCACCAGCCCCATCACGCTGATGCGCATCGCCGCAGTTTCGCGTGGGCCGATACAGACGATATATGGATTGGACGCGGTTTGCAGAATGGTTAAACCAGTACCCAACGTGAACAGCGCCACCAGAAACAGGCTGTATAACGTGGTTTGCGCTGCCGGAATAAACAGCACAGCGCCGGCAGCCATAATCCCCAGACCCGCCACCATGCCATTTTTATAGCCGATGCGGTTTAGCACCCAGGACATCGGTAACGCCATCACCACATAGGCGATATAAAATGCGAATGTGACCCACATCGCCTGCGATTCTGTCAGATGACACACCAGCTTTAAAAATGGGATCAAAGACCCGTTCAGCCAGGTAACAAAACCAAACACAAAAAACAGCGTGCCGATGATCACCATCGGCAGCAGCGTATTTTTTTGCTGCGGTCGATCCAATACCGTATCCATATTCACCTCTTATCGGTTGTTATTATAAGAGCTGACAGTCGCCAGCCTTGTTGCCCTGTGATTGTTCTGCTTGTTGTCGATAAAACTATTTCAGTGCCTGACCGGCGATAAAGCACTGTTGTACCACGCCTTGGGCGTCGAGCAGCACGAAATCTGCCCGGTAGCCGATAGTGATGCGACCTGCACGTTCCGAGATGCCCAAAAACTCGGCCGGATATAAAGATGCCATGCGCAATGCTTCACCCTGCTCAACCCCGAGCTCAGTGACCGCATACTGCACGGCACCAGCCATATCCAGCACTGAACCGGCCAGCGAGCCGGCGTCATTGGTCAGTTTATTGCCCTCGCGGGTGACTTTTCCGGTAAAAAACGGGAATTCGGTGTCACTGGTGCCGACCGGCGACATCGCGTCGGTGACAATCAGCATTTTGCCGCGTGGCTTAGCCGCAAGCGCCAGTTTGGCGGCAACCGGATGCACGTGATGGCCATCAAAAATAATGCCGCACCAGCTGTTGCGATCCGCCAACGCCACGCCAACCATGCCGGGTTCGCGGGAAGTTAGAGGCGACATCGCGTTATATAAGTGGGTAAAGCCGGTCGCACCGGCGGCGAGTGCCGTTTCAACCGTCGCGCCATCGGCGTTGGAATGGCCCAGACACACAATGACGTTTAAAGCCACTAACTGGCGGATTTGGTCGGGTGTGACATTCTCCGGCGCGACAGTGACCAGCTTAATACCAAGGTCAGTGCGGCCATACAGCGCCAATTCTTCGGCAGATAAACCACGGATATGCTCAGTCGGATGCACACCGCGTTTGGGTACAGACAAATGCGGCCCTTCAAAATGTACACCGAGGATCCCAGGTTCGCTGGCTGCAACAGCCGCAGCGATGGCATCGGCACAGCGCTGCATAGTTTCGACCGAATCGGTGATGACAGTCGGTAACATCGCTGTGGTGCCAAAACCAGCGTGGGCTTTGAGCATAGTGCGCAGGCTGTCGATGGTCGGTGCTGTATTAAACAAAGCGCCGCCGCCGCCGTTGACCTGCACATCAATAAATCCGGGCGCTAAAGTCAGATCGCTACACTCAGCCGGCGCACAGGGCTCAATCCGGCTGATCACCCCATCTAAAACGCTGACCCGCACTGACGAATGCCATTGTTCACCGTCAAATAACCGCGCAACGGACCACTGTTGTTGTTGCATGAAAACCGCTCCTTTTTTCCCGACCTGTCGGGGCGTTCTCTCGCCATACTACGTCAGGTACAGAAAAAACGAAACCATTCGGATCTAATAAATGGTTTCGTTTATTTTCGTTAAACTGTTTTAGTGACCTTGTTCAGGCCCGGAGGTGCGTCCGGATTCACGCCACGACTGCGCGCTACGGCTTCCACGTCGAGATAAAAACGCTGCAACAATAGCAGTGGTAGCACTCGTGGATGGCTGGCAAGCTGGCCGTGATGCAGATGCACCAGACTGGCGCCACGGCTTTGCACCTCAGCGATTTGTGCTTTATGCGCCTGATAAGCTTCGTCCTGAATCGACACATCGATGATGGCGAATTGGTCTTTCACCAGCGTCACCGGGCCATGCAGAAATTCGGCGCTGGAAAACGCCTCGGCATGAATACCGCAGACTTCTTTCAGTTTCAGCGCAATTTCACGCGAAATGGCATAACCCGGACCGCGGCCGAGCACCACACAATGCTTCACTGCAGCAACGGCTTCAGGCGTAAGCTGTGCCGGCAATTGTTGTGCCCGCAGCAACAGTTCCGGTAATTGATTGACCGCAGCCTGTAAGTCCGCGTCTTCTGACCAGACTGCGACCAGCTGCAGCAATGCACTTAATGTGGCCAGATAACTTTTGGTCGCGGCAACGGCTTTTTCCGGGCCAACAAACAACGGCACGACAAAATCAGCTTGTTCCGCCAGCGGTGAGCTGGTGTCGTTGACCAGCGCCACCACTAAAGCGCCGGCATTTTTTGCCATCGCCACCTGCGCCAGGATGTCCGGGCTGCGGCCACTTTGCGAAATACAAATAACCAGCGCATCGGTCAGCTGCAGTTGTTTGTTGTAGACGCTGGCAATTGAAGGTGCAGCCGGCGCCACCGGCAAACCAATCACGCTTTCAATCAGATACTTGCCAAATACCCCGGCGTGGTCTGATGAACCGCGGCCAACCATATAAACATACTTCGGCTGACGCTGACGGATCTGCGCCACAACTGCCGCGATAGTTGCAGCGTTGGTTTGCAACTGTTCGCGGATACGGACTGGGGCTTCTGCGGCTTCTTGCGCCATGATAGTGCTGGTCATGCGAATCTCACTTCATTGATTAGACACGGATAATACTGCGGCCTGGCGTTTGGCCTGCCGGGCACGGGCAAACCAAACTGCACCGAACTCCGGTGCGGCCTGCGCCGGTGCCAGCAATGCCTGCACCGGTGCGGATAAATAAGGCTGAACTTTGTAAGCAAGGCCGCCAATTAAAGACAGCCGCTCAGGTTTGAGGCTTAAAAGTCTCAGCGCAATATTGTCGATATGGCGGGCACCAGCCTGAATAATCTCAGCGGCGACCTGGTCGCCCTGCTCGGCGGCGGTAAAGACCAAAGGCGCATAACGGGCAAACACGGTTGGTGTGGCATGCATAAACTGACTGACAATCTCTAAAGTGCCGCTAACGCCAAGGGCCTCGCTCAGCAACTTAGTCATTTGAGTCGGTGCGCCAATCTGGTCCTTATCCAGCAATACATGATGCACCAGCTGATTACCGAACCAGGCGCCACTGCCATTATCGCCATAAGGAAAACCATGGCCGCCAACATCAAGGCACTGACCATTCACATCAGCAAGGCCACAGGAACCGGTGCCGATAATAATGACGGCACCGTCGGCACCTTTGTGCGCGCCGATACAGGCAGTATGTAAATCTGTGGTCAGATGAAACTCGGCAAACGGATGCTGCCATTCAGAAAATAACTGGAAATATTGCGGCATGTTGACACCAGCCAAGCCAGCACCGGCGATCAGACGCGACATGTCATTAAAGGTCATGCCCGCCGCCAACAATGCTTGTTGGGTAGCGGTCAGAATAGAATCGGTCGCGACTTTCATGCCACGCAGCGGATTGGCCGGCCCACCTAGCCCTTCACCCAGCAACCGGTCGGCGGCATCCACAATCACGACCCGGCATTTGCTGCCGCCGCCGTCTATGCCTAAATACAATGGGCTGCGCTGCCCTGCTTCGCTACTCATCAAGCACCCTCGTTGCACACCATGCGACTGACTGTGCCGTGTTCCCAGTGCCATTTTTAGCGCTGTTGAAAAAACCGGCATTTTTATTTATGACAGCGTTGTCATTTTTTCAGTTCAGCATATAATAATTTTGACAAATAACAAGACCCCTGATTAAAAATCAGACTGGAAATTCACGCAGCTGCTGCTGCATTCAGTAAAATAAAATAAAAATCAGCGAGTTAGCTCAGTCATCCAGTTGTAACGTCTGACCAGCATCGCTTAAAAGGAACTGTGGTACTGATGTACCACCTTTTGCAACAGGATAAATAATGAAGAAAACGCAGGCCATTCCAGCCCTCATCAGTGCAGTTTTGTTGTCGGTGGCGCCACTGCAGGCGCATCAGTTTATTCAACAGACAGAACTGCAGACATTTGCCAGCAATGCCCGCTTTGAAATGGCTGTGGTCAGTAATTTTGCGGACAAAGCCGGGACTTTCACCGGCCAGTTGCAACTTAACAATCAATCAGCCCAGGCACTCGCCCCCGGCATCGGCAACTGGCAGATTTATTTTCACTCGATCCGTAAACTGCAGCTGACCGCCCCGGCAGGATTGACTCTGGAGCATGTGCAAGGTGATTTGCACCGGCTGGCGCCAACCAAAGCTTTTAAAGGGCTGGCAGCCGGCGCGGCGCTGACAGTCGAAATCAGCGGCGCCCCTTTCCTGGTGTCTTACAGCGATTTTATGCCACGCGCTTTTATTGTTGCCGGCAAGCTGCAGCCGGAAGTGTTCAGCAATACTGATACCGAAGATTTCAGCCAGTTTGTCGCGCCGCTGCGCCGGCCCGAACAGCTGTACCGCTATCAGCAGCCAGAGCCGGATTTATATAAAGTTGCCACAGCACAGAGCCGGTTTCAGGACAATCAGGCCGTCAACGCAACACTCACTGATGACGTCAGTATCGCTGACCAGATTATTCCGACGCCGCAACAGCAAAAATTACTTGGCGGCCGGTTGTTGTTAGATCAGCAGTGGACCATCCGCTTTCAAGGCCGGTTAAAAGCCGAAGCCGCTTATTTGCAGGACCGCTTGGGCATTGCTGGCATTGCGCTGAAAACAGTACCTGGAATTACAGAGCACAGCGCCAAACAGATCCAGCTGCGGGTTGACCCTGCGTTAACCACACCGGAAAGTTACCGGCTGCTGATAAACGACCAGCAAATTCTCATCAGCGGTGCCGACAACGCCGGTGTGTTTTACGGCCTGCAATCCTTACTGGCGCTGACGCCGGCGCAGTTCAGCAGTGTCCGTCTGGCGCAGCAGGAAATTCAAGACAGCCCGCGTTATCGCTGGCGCGGCATGCATTACGACATGGCGCGTAATTTCCACGGCAAAGCGGTCACGCTGCGGCTGATTGAGCAGATGGCGCGTTACAAAATGAACAAACTGCATCTGCATCTGACTGAAGATGAAGGTTGGCGGCTAGAGATCCCGGGCTTGCCAGAACTGACCACCATCGGTGCAAAGCGTTGTTTTGATTTAACTGAACAACAGTGTTTACTGACTCAGCTTGGCACCGGCCCACACCAATCCGGCTCCGGTAATGGCTTTTACAGCCGCGACGATTTTATCGAAATCCTTAAATACGCCAGCGCCCGCCATATCGAAGTGATCCCGGAAATTGATATGCCAGGCCACGCCCGCGCAGCGGTAGTTGCCATGCAGGCGCGTTATCAGCGTTTGCTGAAACAGGGTAAAAAAGCCGAAGCAGAGCAATATCTGCTCAGCGACCCAGCGGACCAGTCTAAGTACCTGACAGTGCAGAACTACACCGATAACTCGGTCAACGTCTGTATGGATTCCAGCTACGCCTTTATTGATAAAGTGGTGTACGAACTGCAGCAAATGTATCGTGCAGCCGGCTTAAAACTGTCGACTTATCATATGGGGGGCGATGAAGTAGGTGCTGGCAGCTGGACCGCGTCACCGCAATGCCAGACGCTGTTTGCCAAAGGCATCCCTGGCGTTGCAGGCGTGGCCGACCTCAAACCTTATTTTGTCAGTAAGGTCGCGGCCTTATTACACAGTCGTCAACTGGCGTTAGGTGGCTGGGAAGATGGTCTGATGTACGACCCGATAAATCCGTTTAACCGCGAACAATTTGCCAATAAACAAGTTTACGCCAATGTCTGGGACAACATCTGGGAATGGGGTTATGCCGACCGCGCTTATCGGCTGGCGAATGCCGGATATCAGGTGGTGATGTCGCACGGCACGCATTTGTATCTGGACCATCCGAATGAAACGCACCCAGACGAACGCGGTTATTATTGGGCGGCACGTTTTACTGATGCAAAAAAAGTCTTTGGTTATATGCCGGACGACGTCTACGCCAATGCCGACAAAACCCGAAGCGGTGCTGTGATCAATGACCTAGAACATCTGGTAGGTCGTGCTCTGCCGAAACTGGAAAAACCGGAAAACATTCTCGGTATGCAGGGCCAGGTCTGGTCGGAAACTATCCGCACTGCCTCGCAACTGGAAGAAATGGTCTATCCACGGCTGCTCCCTATCGCCGAACGCGCCTGGCATAAAGCCAGCTGGGAAGCTGACGCCAATAGCAACGCGGTGAAACCGCAAGAGCGCGATCAGGCTTGGCAGCTATTTGCCCGAACTATGACACAAAAAGAACTGCCGAAGCTGAGTCAGGCAGGAGTGCAGTATTATCTGCCGCCGGTGGGGGCTGAGATCAAAGGCGGTTCGTTGTATGCCAATGTGGCGTATCCGGGGCTGACGATTGAACTGAGTCTGGATGGCGGTAGAAGCTGGCAGCGTTATCAGGAAGCCATTCCGCTCGCTGCTGGTACCGAAGTCAGACTGCGCAGCCGTTCAGCGGATGGTCGCAGCAGCCGCGAGACACAACTGCCGGAAGTCCTCCCTTAAGACACATACAGCAGGCCGGCACCACACCGGCCTGCTGTTGTTAAGCTCTGTTGGCCAGAATTTGCTGCATCACTGCGGTCGCGCGTATTGCGCTATCGCCAGTTGATGGATGCTGCAGTTCACCACGTAAATGCGCGGCGATATTGGCGACATGATAGTGCTGAATATGCGCCGGATGCTCAATAAACACTGATTCAGTCACGCCATTGACGCTGAGCTGCAGTGGGTCATCCTGAAACACCGAAAAGCGGATATGGCCCAAACTGCCGATGATTTCCACCACATCACGCCGGCCGTCCGTGCCAAAATGCCAGAAACCACTGCCGGTTGCGATATGCCCCTTGGCATCCGGTGCAAACAACCACTGCGCTGTAACCGCATCTTCAGCCTGGTACAAGCCTTGCTGATTCAGCGCCTGACCCTGCACTTGCCGGATATCGCCCAGTAAATACATCAATAAGTCCAAACCGTGACTGGCCAAATCAACAAAATAACCACCACCGGCCTGCTTCGGATCTGTTCGCCAGTTGGCGGCACCGGCTAAATCCAGCTGGTTCGGGCTGCGGCTGAAATTCCACTGCACATGGCGCACTGTGCCAATCAGGCCAGCGTCCAGCCATTGTTTGACTTGTAAAAAACGCGGCAGACTGCGCCGGTAATAAGCGACAAACAGCGGCACGCCCGCTTTCGCAAAAGCTGCATTCATTTGCGCGCACTCGTCGGTATTCAGCGCCATCGGCTTTTCAACACAGCAGATTTTGCCGGCGGCGGCGACTTTCAGCGCATAAAACAAGTGGCTGTCTGGCGGTGTGGCGATATAAACCGCATCGATGTTTGGGTCATTGATCAACGCATCAGCATCGCTGTACCAGACCGGCACCTGATGGCGGCTGGCATAATCAGCAGCTTTCTCCGCGTCACGGCGCATCACGGCCTGCACGCTAAAACCCGACGTTTGCTGATAGGCCGGGCCACTTTTGATTTCAGTGACGTTGCCACAACCTAAAATGCCCCAGCGAATTGTGTTAAGCATCAGACAGCTCTTGTTAATTGATTTGGGAAATAAACAGGCTAAAGCATCTTGCGGCAATAAAAAAGCAGGACACTGAACTCAGTATCCTGCAAATACCCTTGGATAAGGATTGGCAAATAAAACACAACATCCGTGTGACTGGTCAGCCTGCTGCACCAACTACCAATGCTACAGACTGCGACAAGGGAGACAACAGCAACCACCAGTCAGGTTGCCATCGTGCACCGGATGAAGGTCGCAATGCGTCCGCTTCATCCGGCTGTTCCAAGCACAAGTACCACTGACTTTGTGCTCAGGTTAATAGCATCCTACCAATTAATGACAACGCTGTCATTAGCTATTTGCCGAATTTTCAGACATTTTTACAACACCAGCGCACCAGGGACCTGATAATTCCGGCAGGCCACCGGATCTACCGGTAAAGCTTCTTCGAACAGATCAGTATCTGACGACAAGTGAGTATTGCTGTATAAGGCTGTCCCGCTGAGCTGGTAGCTTCTGCCAGTGTCTGAAACGGAGCCGTAGTAATCAGCTTTCAGAAAATAACTGCCGCTAAAAGTGAGCAAAGTATCGGCGCGGGCATTACGGTAACTGATGATCAGTGCAGTGTAAGCCGGTACCGCTTCTTCAATTTCCACACTCTCAATACGTTTATGCTGACCATTCGTGGTTTGTGATTTCGACAGGTTCACCGTTACCGATAGATCTTTATTTGCAGCTGCATTAAGGACATCGTCAGGGCCTGTTACCGACGCAGCGAGGCTATTGCTGTATGTCACTTTCACCGAGTTACTGGTCGTCGCACTTAACGCATCAGCTAATTCAATTTTCTGCGAGCGCTTATGAACTTCGGTTTGTCCTGAGCAATTTTTAATCACGACTCTGGTAGAACCGGCTGAAACCGGATCTCCTTGCTGAATGGTGTATTGCTGAATTCCGGAAGCAGGTATCAGGCTGATGTTGTTCATTAAACTACCGTATTCGCGTATTGTGCATTGCTGCATAAATTGCGTTTTATTCATCGCAGAACCACCACCAGCCCACTGTGCATTACATCTGTTGTAGACTTTATCTTTAAACACAGCACTGTTATCGAGCGGGATTTTCAGTTCGCCGGCTTGTACAAAACTTGCTGCCAACAAAGACACTACAAATATTTTTTTCATCTTAATATCCTTATTCCGAGACCAGGCTGTATTCAATTTGTGGCGTGGAATCACAATTGTGAGCCATCGTCAGTCGCTGCTTTTTACTGTCAGCAACAGATAGCACCTGCCAATCTGACCAGATCCCCCCTCTGCCAAGGACCGCAATCTGGTCACGGCCAAAGTTAAAGGTGACTGGACATGCAGAAGCGTTGTCAGGCAGTCGGACTCGGACCATTAATGGTGAAGGTGTAGGCACTTTCACGTCTGCCGATTCCTCAGTCAGAGGATGAACATTGTGTTCAGGCAGAGTGCTCGCCTGCAGACCATGGCTTGGACTTGCAGCCGCGGCAGGAATACTGAAGTTCCGGCAGGCTGTTGCATTGCCTTGCGGATATTCATAGAACTCGTGACGGATTTCATTGTGTTCGAATGCCAGCAAATCGCCGGCTAACGTCACATATGGCGCCGAAACTACAGTGCTGTAGTCGCCAAATCTGGTGGTGCCATTAATTTTACCTGTTGCAGTTAACGGCAGTTTTCCGCTCAGTGCAATAGAGTTGTATTTGACTATTTTGACGGTGTAAGGCGGGACTATCGTATTCACGTAGACGGTTTCAAAAATGCTGGTCGTACTCTCAGCCATCCCGGCAGTACTGAAATCTACCGTTTTTTCGTAACTTGATTTCAGGCTGCTGCCAAACTTGGAACTTCCTACCGGAAACTTCAGATTAACTTCGCGGGTTAACTTTTGCCCTGTGACAACACTGTCTTTCGTTTCAATTTTTATCCCAGACACTTTTTGGGTACCAAAGGAAGTACTTTGCGTGCGTGGTAACGAAGTACAGTTACGAACTGTGTAAACGCGGCTATCTACCGATACTGGCAAACCATTGTATGCAACTTCGCCGTAGTGAAGTGTCATCGGGCTGACAACGATATTGACCGGTTCATTAAACCGGCTATTGAGGCAGCCCATATCTCCCTGACAGCGCTGGTTATACGGTGACAGCAATTGATCGGAAGTCAGTTGGTCTAACTGGACAATCGCAGCAGAAGCTGAAGCCATTGTCAGTAAACTACTTAATACCAACATTTTGTTATGAAGCATTATGTAAATTCCTTATATATTTTTCGTGCAAACGCACGAAAACAAAATACAAAAAATTTACTCAATCATTCATACAGCAAAAAAATATCATGTTTTTATATGAATAATTTCGCTACACATTGATAAATATTAATTTTTAATCAATCAGTTGCCGTATTTTTTTGCAGCTCTGCACTCAGCCAACGCAAAATCTCTTTGCGACCCTGTTCATTCACATGACGTTGGATAGCCGCGGTCTCTGTCGGGATATGACTGAAATCAGCTGCATCCTGACGAAACACAAAATAATCAAATAATGCCTGCCAGTGCCGGCGTTCATGATCAGGGGCGTCGTTCAGTGCCACCAGCGCATGCAACATGGCCTGATACGGCGACGGACCTTTCGCATCGGAGGCCACAGAGCCACCCCACCAGTAATTCACTAAGATATTCATTGGTGTTATCGCCTGCACATGGTGCCACCACATGGCCGGCAAAAACAGCACATCGCCGGCTTCCAGCGTCGCCTGTTGCGCGTGTTTGAGCGCCTCACGATAACGCGGAAATCGTGTAAAATCCGGCTGGAGGATGTCAACCAGACTGAGCGGTGCGCCTGTTGGTGCGCTTTGCAATGGACCTATATATAAATTTGCCGCCTGCTCAGGCGGAAACAGTGTGAAAGTGCGGCGACCTATTAATACACAGGCCAGATTGTCACTGTGATCAAGGTGGGCCGGCACTACCGTTTGATTGCCGATCCAAATTCGGCCCGCGATGGCAGGGTCCAGACCGGGCATTGGATTGTGCCGGCTGAAGGCAGGTAAACAACTGTCCAATCTGGCACTTTGCAGCGCAATATGCAGTGGTTTTGGCGTTTGGATCTGCTGGATAAGCTGTTGCATCACAGCCCACACCGGATACTTGCGCCGTTCAAAATTATAATGCTGCAAATCGTCGCCGGCGTAGCCAACCTTGCCGGCGGTATCAGCTGCTAGCAGCAGGGTATCCATTTCTTTGTTGTTATCCAGCGGACGTAAATACTGTGCCAAAGCAACGGGGCCGCTGCGGGCAGCCTGCAATGCCGGCCAATGTTCCACCCAGCCTGACAACACCACAGGTTTTGCCGCTGCCACTATCTGGTCAAAATCAAAACCAGCAGCTTTGGTATCTATGCGCTGAATTTCCTGCATTCTGCAACCTTGCCTCATCAGTATAAAAGCAGTGATAACCAGGCTATCGGATGTCCGACAACCGGCATCGAAAACTGTGCAACGCGCCGTCAATGGCGCGGTATATAAAAAAAGAGCCTATGCCGCAGCATAAGCTCTTTTATCAGATATCACCCGGTCAATCGACTCAGAATGACATCCGTACGCCTAACACATAACGGCGGCCGTTCTGATACAGTGAGAACAGACGGTTTTTGTCAGTGTTGAACTCAACCACTTCTTCGTCCGTCAGGTTGACCGCTTCTGCAGTCAGTGTGATGGTATCCGTCAGGTTATAACCAAAGCTGGCATCTAACTGACCATAGTCATCGTTCCAAATCTCAGAACCACTCCAGTGCAGGCCTTTGTACCAGTCAGTGCGGAAGTTATACATCAGTCGGGCACTGTAAGTGTCGTCTTCATAATAACCACTGACGTTGTACATGTGCTTGGAAGTGCCTTCCACCAGACCTGAACCTGGTTTACGGATATCACGGGCTTCATCACGCTCTGCTTCGGTATAGGTATAGTTAGCCATCAGACCGAACTGACCAAAAGTTTGCTGATAGCTCAGTTCCATACCGCTGGTGGTACCGCCAGGGCCGTTATCAGGCTTCGTGAAGGTCACATCAACATTGGTATTACCTTGTTCCCAGTAACGCTGGTCAACAAAGGTACTGAAACCGCGATAGCTCTTCACGTCTTTGAAGAAATAAGTCGCTGCAAACACCGATGACGGGTTGAAATACCACTCGTAACTCAGGTCAAACTGATCAACCAGTTGTGGTTTCAACATCGGGTTGTTGGCCACACCCGTCGGGTTAGACACATTCAGCGAACCAAAGCTGGATGAAGAAGAAATATCATTCCAGTTCTGACGAGCCATGACGCGGGCAGCGCCAACACGCAGGATCTGATCTTCGGCAAGATCAAAAGCAACGTTGATGCTCGGCAGCATTTCGCTGTAGTCGTTGTCGATTTCTTTCCAGTTCATCACGGCTGGTTTCAGCCAGGCGCGGTCAATCGTATGCAGGCCCCAGTAGTCGGTGCCGGTGTGTTCCCAGCCACCTGAAGTCTGGGCAGTATCCACATAACGCACGCCGATGTTGCCGCGGAAACCTTCACCAGAGAAATCACCCTGAACATACAGAGCTGTGATGTCTTCAGTAACACCCCAGTTTTCGTCCAGTACACGTGAACGGGCATAATCAGCCGGCACGCCATTCAGACCAACAAAGGCAATCTCTTCCATTTTGTAGCGGTCATGCAGTACCTGATTGGCCAAAGAGCCATTGACCAGGCCATCGACAGTGACCGGGCCTTGAGTCAGACCACATTTGGTCAGATCAGAACACTGGTCAAAAATGTATTGCAGATATACCGGCCACGATGGCGCTTTAGACGCATCTTTCAGCGTATTTGGACCATGCCAGCTGTAGGCGATGCGGTCCTGAGTCCGTTCTGCCTGACGGATTTTCACACCGGTTTTCACGGCATTAAATACACCGGCGCTCACCGGAATATCAAAATCCAGCTGACCATAAGTTTCTTCGTCAGTCGTTGGTTTTTCACCACCCCAAATCCAGCCCGGAGTGAATTTGCTGCCGTCAGAACCATTTACAGCGGTATTCACTGTTGGTTTATCGCCTCTCAAATCAAAGCTGTAACCAGACGCGGTGTTGATATATTCCCATGACGTTTCGCGTAAGGTACCGCCTTCGGCGTCAGTACGACCGACCTGACCATGGACTTTGAAATTGCCGGCGTCGTAGTTCACATCGAGGTCAACAGATTGTGTTTCAGTCGAAGCAACCCGGTTGATAAAGTTGTAACCGATTTGACCGGCTGCGACTTTACCGCCTACCAGCGCGTTATCAACCACCGCTTTGTCAGTAACTTTATTCGCCACCACGTCGTTGCCTGTCCACACCAGATAGTTAGCGTTGTGGTTGTCAGCATCAACTTTTGACTTTAATACATTTAACGTCATTTCCAGCGCTTCAGTCGGGCGCGCCTGGAAAGCAACAAAAGCCGTTTCACGCTCACGTTTTTGCACAAAGCGTGGCACACCCATCACGCCCGGATAAGACATGCCTTTTGCATCAACCGGCCATGACAGCACTTCAAAGCCTTCACGCACCAGGTTGCGATCTTGTTTCATCGCTGAAACTAACACACCAAAACGCTCATCATCCGTTTTCCATGAATACATGGCGCCAAGTTGCGGGTCAGTTTTTTCTGACATATCAGAATATTGGCCTTCCAGCGACAGCGTCAGCGAATTGGCATCCATATCCAGTGGGCGGCGCGTTTTCAGAATAACGGTACCACCGATCGAACCTTCATCAATGCGGGCTTCGGGAGATTTGTAGACTTCGAGGTCACGTACCAGTGCCGATGGCAACATGGTGTAGTTGAAGCTGCGGCCCGGGTTATCCAGAATAAACCAGTCTGCAGTTGCAACTGTCTGGCCGTTCAGTAAAGTCCGGTTGGTTGCTGAGCTGGCGCCACGGATCGTAATTTTTTCGCCTTCACCGAACTCGCGGCTGACGCCGACGCCGGTGATACGAGACAGAGATTCCGCCACGTTTTTATCCGGGAATTTACCGATATCTTCAGCGGTTACTACATCAACGATAGTGTCGCTGAAACGTTTGGCGTTTAAGTTGGCTTCCTGAGATGCACGGATACCGCGCACCTGAATCACTTCAACCTGTTGATCTTTTTTCGCGCCATCAGTCTGTGCCTGCTGAGCGAATACCGGCGCAGATAACGCCACAGTACCTACCATCAGACCCAGTTTGACCGCTACGGCACATTTATTCATTTTATTGTGCGACATAAGCTTCTCCCATTCCTGTTTTTCTTCGTGTGCGATGAATTTTTTTCTGTCCTGCAATGACAACGCTGTCATTAAATCTCAACATACACAAATTATTTTTACTTTGCAAACCCCATCCGCTGATTTTTTAGACTGATTTTGTCGCTTAAGACAAGGCCTCAGTTATGGCTGATTTTAGACCAGGACAGCTGTATTTACAGGCTCTCACAGTTCAAGCAAACCATAATGCCATGTATTTATTCATCTTTTTTAATTAAGAAAAATATGAGCCTCGCCATTGCTCATTTTTTGATAAATAAACAATTGCTGTTTTGGCCAAAACGTTGTATCCCTTAGTTCAATAATTCTTACAAAATGACTACCGCTGTCATTCCCTGCTTTACGGGGGCGGATTTTCAGCCTGTTCGGTCTATGCCAAGCAGGCCTGCTGACAGCGGCTTATTTGCCTGGAAGCGCTATGAAAGTAACCATTAATGACGTCGCTGAGCTGGCCGGAGTGTCGATCAAGACGGTGTCGCGGGTGATGAACAACGAACCGTCGGTGAAAAAGGCCACGCTGGATAAAGTCACGGCGGCTATCGCCCAGCTGAATTATCAGCCTAATGCTGCCGCCCGAAATCTGGCCAGTACCCGCTCTTATACCATCGGTTATATCTACGACAACCCGAACGCTTATTATGTGATTGATATGCAAAAGGGTTTATTGGATACCTGCCGCAAGCATGGTTATGAACTGCTGATCCACCCCACTAATGCCAAGTCCGCCAACATAGTGCAGGAAGTGATAGATGTGGTGCAGCATTCGCGTCTTGCCGGGTTAGTACTGACGCCGCCGTTTTCCGAAATGCCGGAAATTGCTGAAGCACTGGAACGGATTGAAGTGGATTTCGTCCGGATCATTTCCGGTTCGACGCCGTCGCCGAAACTGACCAACTGCGTATTAATTGACGACTTCACGGCCGCTTTTAAAATCACCAATCACCTGTTGGAACTGGGTCACACCGACATCGCGTTTTTATGCGGTGATGAAGAACACAGCTCCAGTGGCGAACGGCTGGCCGGTTTTCAGGCGGCATTGACCAAACGCGGCATTCAGGCCAATCCAAAATTTGTCGTACCGGGCAGTTATTCGTTTGAATCCGGCGTTAAAGGCGCCAAACATCTGCTGGCAATGGCGCACAAACCCACCGCTATTTTCGCCTGTAACGACGAAATTGCCGCGGGAGCTTTATTTAGCGCCCGGCTCAGTCATGTTGAGATCCCGGAGCAGCTGTCGATTGTCGGCTTTGAAAACAGCCCGTTCTCACGGCAGACCTGGCCACCTCTGACCACAGCCAACCAGCCGAACAGTACTATCGCTGCACAGGCGGCCGAACTGTTGTTCCGCCACACCAGACCCGGTAGTGCCCGTAGCGCCGTGGAACAGCAGCCGGTGTTTATTCCGGAGTTGCTGGTGCGCGAATCGACGGCGCCCTGTGCGCGCTGAATCCGCCCAATAAAAAAAGGAGCCCCAAGGCTCCTTTTTCAACTGAGGGATACTGAGTTACGGCGCGACCGCCTGCATCATCAGCGCAGATAAATAACCGCCGTAAGTCCCCAGCGCATAACCCAATACCGCCAGTAATACACCAACAGGGGCTAACGCCGGGTGGAAGGCTGCTGCAACCACTGGTGCTGAAGCCGCTCCGCCAATGTTGGCCTGACTGCCCACCGCCATATAAAACACCGGCGCTTTCAGTAACTTCATCATGCCGAGTAATAACAGCGCATGGATGGAGATCCATACCAGGCCCACCAGGAACATCACCGGGTAGTCCACAATAGCGGTAACATCCATGTGCATACCGATAGTCGCCACCAGAATGTACACCATCACAGAACCCACTTTCGATGCACCTGTGGCTTCCAGGTGACGCATTTTAGTGCCGGATAACAGCAAACCAAATGTCGTTGCCAACACCACGATCCAGAAGAAAGTGCTGGTCAGGCTGTACATCGCCAGCTCTGGCGCATGTTGTTCAATCCAGGGCGCAATAATATTGGCCAGCCAGTGCGACAGGCCTGCCACACCAAAACCAACTGCGATAATCATCATCAGGTCATTGGTCGACGGATTCCGTGAGTTTTCTGCCTGATATTTCTCGATTTTGCCTTTTAAATGCTCCAGCGCACGGGTGTCCGCACCATTGGCTTGATCAATCCTTGCGGCATTCGCCGCCATCCACAGCAACACGGCAGTCCAGATGTTCGCCACCAGTACGTCCACCGTGATCATCACCGAGAAGATCTCACCGCTTGGCTGAAACACTTCTTTCATTGCGGCCTGGTTGGCACTGCCACCGATCCAGCTGCCGGCAATTGTCGACATGCCACGCCAGGCAGCATCAGCGCCTTCGCCGCCCAATTGCTCCGGGAAGAAATGCCCGACACTGGCCAACGCTATTGGACCGCCCATTACCACACCGACTGTACCGGTCAAAAACAAAATCAACGCTTTAGGGCCTAAACCCAGGATGGCACGAAAATCCACGCTCAGTGTCAGCAACACCAGACAAACCGGCAACAGATAACGCGATGCCATCTGATATAACTGCGAATGTTCGCCATCAATAATGCCAAAACTGTTAAACAACGACGGGATGAAATAACACAGCAACACTGACGGGACATAACGATAGAATTTTTGCCAGAACGGACTGGCGCTGTGACTTGTGTGAAACACAAAGCCCAGAATAAGTGCCAACAGGCCGAGTACGACGGCGTCGTTGGTGATCAATGCGGTTGAAGTCTGCATGCAGAATTCCTTACGTGACAGGTCTACAGAATGAAGTGCAACTGAGCAGGACTTTTTCCGATTTAACGCAAAACAACGGCACAACACATTGTTATCAAGAGTTTTTTACGGTCTAAACTGCGTGGGAAGCACAAGATAATTTTTTTGTTATGTGCCGAAACATAGCATAGATATGGGTTCTGGCAAAGTCTTGTGCGGTTTTCTGCGCACTCGGCGCTATGAAAGCCTGTGTCTGAATTTCTCAGCTATTTAACTCTGACATCAACGCTCACCCGGCCGCAGTTAATTGCACTGCTGTTGTTATTTTCACCGACTGTTGCCAACCATTCAGCGGTATAGCACTAAAGTACCGTTTACCGCTTTACGGCAAACTCCTACCCTGCAGCAAGGCACACAACAACAGCAGAGGGTGTTATGCGGGTATTGATCACAGGTGGCAGCGGCGGTATTGGTTTTGCGGTGGCACAGGCGTATGCCGCGCAAGGCGACGAAGTGATCCTGGCCGATATCAATCTGGCAGTTGCAGAAGCCAAAGCGGCAGAATTGGTCGCCACTGGAGCCAAAGCCAGCGCGCTGCTGCTGGATTTAACCTCTCAGGACAGTATTGAACAAACCGCTGCAGCCGCAGGCCAGGTGGATGTGTTGGTGAACAACGCCGGTATCCAGCATGTGGCGCGCTTAGAAGAATTTCCGGAACACAAATGGCAGCAGCTGTTGCAGGTGATGCTGACCGGACCGGCCATGCTGAGTAAAGCGTTGTTGCCCGGCATGCGCTGCCGTGGTTTTGGCCGCATTGTGAATATCGGCTCTATTCATGCCTTAGTCGCCTCGCCGTTTAAATCGGCATATGTCGCGGCTAAACATGGATTGCTTGGCTTTAGTAAAGTGGTTGCGCTGGAAAACGCCGACATTGATTTTACTATCAACACCATCTGCCCGGCTTATGTCCGCACCCCGCTGGTCGATGCGCAAATCGCCGCCCAGTGTAAAGAACATCAGCTTAGTGAAACTGAAGTCATCGAGAAAATCATGCTGGCACCGATGCCGCAAAAAGCCTTTATTGGCGTCGATGAAATTGCCGCAACCGCAGTGTTTCTGACCACAGCCGCGGCCCGCCATATCACGGCGCAAACGCTGGTGCTCGACGGTGGCTGGACAGCGCGTTAACTGCTTTTCAGCACTCAGAAACTGAGGCACAATCAAAGGCTTCGCGGTGAATGCGGTAAATTCTGAAATGATTCTGAGTCAGGGCAGCATTGGCATCGGCAGCATCGCGGTGCTGTCGCTGCTTTATCTGGCGGTGCTGTACAGTGTCGGGCTACTCGGCCGGCGTCTGACCGGCCGCCATCCGCTCGCGCCCTGGGTCTTTAGTTTTGCCCTTGCGATTTATTGCACCAGCTGGGCCTTTTATGGCGTGACGGCGCAGGCCGCGGTAAATGGCTGGTGGATCCCGCCGACCTATATCGGTTCGTTGTTGTTATTCTGGTTCGCCTTTGGCCTGATCAGCCGTATCGCCATCGTCTGCCGGCGCTTACGCATCACATCAGTCGCCGATTTTATCGCCACCCGCTATGGCCATTCGCGTTTATTAGCCGTGATCACCACACTCATCGTGCTGATGGCGGTCATTCCTTATATCGCTTTGCAGTTACAGGCCGTGTCGACCAGCATCAACGCACTGGTTGGCAGCAGCGCCGGCGGGCCCTGGTATCAGGATACCGGGCTTTATGTCAGCTTGTGGCTGGCGATTTTTGCCATGTTATTTGTTGGCCGCAGCGCCAAAGCGCATCAGCCCAATCCCGGCCTCATGACCGCTATTGCCTTTGAATCGCTGGTGAAATTACTGGCGTTACTGGCCGTCGGTTGTTTTGTCGTGTTTGGTTTGTTTGATGGTTTTAGCGATATTTTCGCTAAGGCCGCCGTCTCGGCGGACGTTAAACAGCTGCAAAGTCAGGGTGCGCCCTGGTCGGTGTATTGGATCCACGTCTTGCTTGGTTTTGTCGCCACCTTGTGCCTGCCGCGCCAGTTTCACGTCAGTTTTGTTGAGATCCAGCATTTGGGGCATCTGCGCTACGCGCGTTGGATCTTCCCCGGTTATTTGCTGCTGATGAGCCTGTTTACGCTGCCGGTAGCGCTGGCCGGCACTTTGTTATTGGGCCACAGCGCCAGTATCGATTTAGTGGTGTTGCAGCTGCCGCTGTCGGCCAACCGCACCGATATGGCGCTGCTGGCTTACCTGGGTGGTTTTTCCGCCGCCACCAGTATGGTGATAGTCGCGACTGTGGTGCTTGGCATCATGATCACCAACGACTTACTGACGCCGCTGATATACCGCCAGCAGCAGAAACCGGCTGACGGCAAACCCTGGATCCGCATGGTGACGCTGCGCCGTCTATCGATGTTAAGCGTGCTGACGCTCGGCTATCTGTATTACTTATTAATCGGCACTGAAACTGGCCTCGCCCAGCTTGGCCTGATGGCCTTTGCGCTGATTGCCCAACTGGCACCGGCGCTGATCTTTGGTCTGCTGAACCGCCGGGTTAATCGTCAGGGCGCATTAGCCGGGTTGCTGTGTGGTGCCAGTTTATGGGCTTATATTTTGTTACTACCAGAACTCAGCCGCGCCGGGTTAATCCGTTGGGACTGGCTCAGCCTTGGGCCTTTTGGCTGGCAGGCCTTAGCGCCCAATGCTTTGCTCGGCGGCCAGTTTGATTTGATTAGCCTTGGGGTGGTGGTCAGTCTGAGCGTGAATACCTTGCTACTGTTGCTGGTCAGTCAGCTCAGTCAGACCCGGCTGACCGAATATCTGGAAAGCGCTCGTTTTTTCCGCCAGAGCCAGTCCAAACCGCAACAGGCAGCACCACAGCTGACAGTGCAGGATTGTTATCTGCTGGTGCGGCGTTTTGCCGGCGAGCGCGAAGCGCGCTTGTTGCTGCAGCGCCAGTTTAAATCGCTTTCACCCCAGCTGGACGCCCGCGCACCACAAGCGCTGCAGCAAAGCACAGAGCGCACACTGGCAGCTGTCGTTGGCGGCGCTTCGATGCGGTTGTTACTGAATGCTGCCGGCAAAAACAGTCAGTTGCCGCTCGAATCAGTCGCACGTTTTGTCGACGAAGCCAGTCAGGTTTATCTGTTTAATCAGGCGTTGCTGCGCGCCACTATCGACAATATCAGCATGGGCATCAGCGTGGTGGATGCCGATTTACGCCTGATCGCCTGGAACCAGCGTTATCTGCAGATGTTTGCTTATCCGCCCGGCCTGATTGAAGTCGGCCGGCCGGTAGCGGATTTAATTCGCTATAACGCCGAACGCGGCTGGTTTCACGATGCGGCCATGCCCGACGCGGCACAAATCAGTGCAGAAGTAGAAAAACGGCTAAATTTCCTGCGTCAGGGCAGTAGTTATCGCTTCCAGCGCCGTCAGCGCGACGGCCGGGTATTTGAGATGCAGGGCCACCCACTGCCGGGTGGCGGTTTTGTCACTACCTACAGCGACGTCAGCTCTTTTATTGATGTGCAGCAACAGCTTGAAGCCAGCAACAGCACGCTGGAACAACGGGTGCTGAGTCGTACCGCCGAGCTGGAACAGCTGAATCAGCAACTGGCCGCCGCCAAACAACAACTGGAAGAACAAACCGCCAGCAAAAACCGCTTTTTCGCCGCCGCCAGCCATGATTTGCTGCAACCCTTTAATGCCGCGGCATTGTTCTGCGGGCTGATCCGTGAAAAAAGCAGCGATGGCCAGGTGCAGCAACTGGCAAAAGATTTAGCAGCATCGCTCAATTCCGCCGAAGAACTCCTGGCCGGTATTCTGGAACTGACCAAACTGGATGCCGGCGTGATTAAAGCGCAAAAAGCGCCGGTTGCAGTGAACACGCTACTGGACCAAATCGCCCGCGAAGCTGGCTTGATCTCAACCGGCAAGCCGATTCGATTCCGCTACCGGTCTAGCCGGCTCTGGGTGGATACCGACAGCCGTTTATTGCGCCGTGTCGTGCAGAATCTGGTTGCCAACGCCTTGCGCTACACCCCACAGGGGAAAATTTTACTCGGTTGCCGGCGCTGCCACTGGCAAGGGCAGCCGGCGGTACGGATTGAAGTCTGGGACACCGGCGTTGGCATCAGTCCGGATGAACAACAACGCATTTTTCAGGAGTTTCAACAAGGTAAAGAAGCGAATAATCAAGGGCTTGGCATTGGCCTTGCCATCAGTCAGCGTATCAGCGATTTACTGCAGCATCCGCTGACTTTGCACTCCGCCCCTGGTAAAGGCAGCTGTTTTGCCGTGACAGTGCCGGTGTGTGCTGCAGGGACTAGCGCCGCGCCTGCGCTGCAGCCGCGGGAGCAGTCGGTCAGTTTCCGCGGTAAAACGATATTATTGCTCGATAACGACCCGCAGTTATCCGGCGCCGTGGCGGCATTACTCAGAAGCTGGGATTGTCAGGTACTGGTGGCGCAGCAGCCCTCTCAGGCACTGCATTGGCTCAGTGAAGGCCATCCCGTGGATTTATTGTTGTTTGATTATCATCTGGATCAAGGCGCGACCGGTGTCGAAGTGGCGATGCAACTGCAGCAGCATTATGCTTTGCAGGTGCCGGTGTTAATCCATTCCGCCGACCAGCAGCAACAAACCCGTGATCATGCGCTGAATAACGGCTTCCACTTTATGCTGAAACCGTTAAAACCGGCCAATTTAAAGCGGCTGCTGCAACGCTTGCTGCGCTGAAACAGGTCAATGGGGTAGTCACTCAGCAGCGACACAGGCCTGATTGCGACCGGCAAGCTTGGCCTGATACAAAGCGCGGTCGGCACGACGGAACAGCCGTTCGTAGTCTTCGTCGCTCTGCAGTTGGGCGACACCAAAACTGGCGGTCAGCGGATGCACATCGCAGATATACACCTGCCGCAACTCGCTGATAATGCGCTCGGCAATCGTTAATGCGGCCTGTTGAGTGGTTTGTGGTAACAGCACAACAAATTCATCCCCACCAAAACGGCCAAGTAAATCAGTTGGCCGCAGCGACAACTGCGCCAGACGCGCCAGCTGTTGCAGCGCCTGATCGCCGACATGATGACCAAACTCATCATTAATTTTTTTGAAATAATCGATATCAAACACCAGCAGTGACAAAGGCCGCTGTTCCTGCCGGCTGCGGCTTATTTCCAGTGCCGCCCTTTGTTCCAGCCGGTCGCGGGACGCTACCTGCGTCAAACTGTCGGTAAAAGCGACTTTGCGCAGCTGCAGGTTATCTGCCAATAAAGTCGGAATAGCAAGACCAAACAGGGTGTTGGCGGCAATCACGTTGATGGCAAACTGATAGACCATCACATAGTCCATCAAACCAAACAAATGCACCCAAAATGCAATCAGGAAACTCGACAAGGCCACGCTACTGACATTAAGTAATGCCGATTCGGAACAGGCGATCCACATATGCGGGATCACCAGGAAAAATATCGCAAAGGCGCTGTTTGGTGAATCAGTCACCTTCGCCAGCAGCATACAGGCAGTCAGTAACACCGCATTCAGTAATAACTTCAGCAAATAACGCGGGTGAAACTGTTGTTGTTGCAGGCCCGCCATATCGGTCAGACGAAACAATGCCGAGGGTAAAACCCTGCTGAGCAGGCCAACAAAAAACGGCGCCAGCACCATCACACCGGCCATATCGCCGATCCAGAATGGCAGCCAGGTCGAGGCGATTTCTGCTTCCGTCATCATGTCGGTGATGACCAAAGTCGGCAGCACTAACCAGGTGGCACAAAACGAACTGACGGCGGCAATCACCAAAAAGGCTACGATGATCCGGCTGATATCGCGGGCGCCCCGCTTGGCCAGCGTACGTAAAGCAATGGCACCGACGGCATAAGGCAGAATATGCGCCAGGCCAAATAGCAAACCGGCTTCAAGAATTTGCCATTCTGGCAGCTGAATATTGTAATGGCGGGCGGTATAGAAGGTAATGAGCACACAACCGGTTAATAACGCCGGCAGCACGGAAAAACCCAGTAATAACAGCGATGCGAAGGTCAGGCCCGCTACCGGATACCAGACACTGGCGTGATGGGTATATTCCACCAGCCAGCCAATTTCAAACACCAGCAGCCACAGCAGCAATAGCAGCAGGTTGCGCAGCAACCAGGATTGCTGCAACCGGATTTGCCAACGTTGGCGGTCAAACAGCGGCGCGGGGGCCAGACCTTCAGATTTCACTTACTGCAATTTCCAGTAATAAATACTGCCATCATCACTGCCACCCACGGCGGTTTTGCCATCGGGTGTCAGCATCATTGGCCAGTTCATCAGCTTGGTGCCATATTGCCACAGTTGCTGGCCAGAACAAGCATCGAACAGATAAAAGTTACCCGGCGATTCCTTTTGATTACTGCCACCATTGCTCTCATCCGGCTTGCCGTCGGTGGCACTGACCAGCGTTGCCGCTGCGTCTAAGGTCACGCCCGGATTCACTGCATATTGCACCGGTTTGCTCCATTTCAGCACCGGAGCCCAGATGGGATAGTTGGCAATCTCTGACGCGGTTTGCTCTGCATCCACCCGGTACAACACCCCGGCTTCGCCCTGGTTAGCGCCAACCACTATCACCAGTTCTTTGGCAGGAGTTTCAGTGATGGCGATGGCATAGGCAATATTCAGCCCGCTTAATGTCGGTTTATAGACAAAAGCTGTGCCCGGCTGCACTGCCTGAAAAAACGCACAACTGCCATCATGTAACGCTGCCGCCGCATAGGCGCCGTCGGTGGTCGTCACGACCCGCATCACGCCCTGCGCCTGCTGATAGCTGGTTGCTGCGCCGAATTTGCCGTTATCCAGCGCAATCTGCTGCACCATCCCGGTGTAGACCGGTTTCACGTTGTAGTTGATAGCGCCGACCCAAACCCGGCTGCCGTTTGGCGCCAGCACCGCGCTGTAACTGGAAAAGTCGGCCGAAAGCGCCATGCTGTCGCTCAGTGACCAGACGGGCGCCACAGTGCTGCCACTGGCATAGTGGTATAACCGCAATTCGTGCTGAAAATCGGCCAGTAATAAAGTGCCGTCACTGCTGAAAGTCAGCTGATTAACGCGCGCCGGTAAGTTGTTGTCCTGAAAAAGAATACTGCCAGTACTGGCATCGAGGATACACAAAAAGCCACAGGTTTTACTGGTTTCACCGCCACAGGCGGCAAAGCGTTTGTCATCACTGACGGCCACCCAGAAAATCCCTTGGGTGACATTGGCGGCGGTGACCGGCACCGACCAGAGCTGGCTACCGCTGGCGTTGTAGCCATAAAAGTTAAACTGACCTGTGCCGAATTCACTGGAGGTGCCGCCGACAGTCAATGCACCATCCGGGCTGACCGCGACTGAATTAACCTGTAAACCGGCTTGTGGTGTTTTTTGCCAGCTTGGCTGGCCGGCGCTGTCTGAGGTTGCAGTTGTCATCTGATTGTCCTGTATTGCGTTGAAAGATTTCAGCATGCAGCAAAGACATTTCAATCACAACATCAGGTTAACAATCAGCGCCGCCGGCAGTTGGATTAACGCATACCTGCCGGACAGTTGGCGCTTTGCCAGCGTGAATCACTGCTGAGCGTGAATTTCACATCGCCGTTTTGCGCCTGGCCCGGCAGCGGCATTTTGTACTGGCCGGTGCCCTGCATGTTCATCTGCATCCATTGCGGCGTTTTTAATGTCACAGTGCCCTGCAACGAGCCGGTGTAGCCGCCCTGATCCTGACACTGGCCTTTGACGGACACCGAATTGGACGTGCTGCCGGTCAGTTGTAACTGGCAACGCGGTAAATCTTTTTTTGCTCTACTCAGCCATTGCTCCGGCGTTTGTAACAACGCGACTTCGGCCGCCGTCAGGCATTCCTGTGCCGAAGTTAAGTCTTTTTTCGGCATCATGCCGGCGACTAAAGCACGTTGTTCAGCCGGCACCGCCGCCAGCATTTGTTGTTGCAGGGTTTTCATCTGCTGCAGAATATCCTGACCATTCACCAGCACCTGATGTTGACTACGCCAGTGACCGGTTTGCGGCTGCAGCTGGCTGGCGTGGCTGTGGGAAATACTGAAAAAAGTGGAACAAGACAGGACTAACAAAATGACACGGCGCATCTGGCGCTCTCCCGGAAGACTCAAGACTGGCAGTTAGAGGCTACAGGGTATCCGGAAGTTTCAGTTTTTCAAATAAGATCCCGGCCAGCGTGCGGTTATTGACATTAAGTTTGCGCAAAATCGCCGACACATGCTGCTTGACGGTGGTTTCCTGCACATTCATTTCATAAGCGATTTGTTTATTCAGTAAGCCGTCGGCAATCATTTTCAACACGCGGAATTGCTGCGGCGTCAGCTGCTCGAGCCGACCGGCAAATTCGGCATCAATCAGGTCCTGCGCCTGCGCCACGCTTTGCTGTAAATCCGCCGGCAACCAGGTATCCCCCGCCATCACCGCATCCACCGCTTCGGTCAATACTTCCAGCGGTGCAGATTTTGGTAAATAAGCGGCAGCGCCGAGTTGCAGCGCCTGTTTAATCACAGCAGGGTCTTCAATCGCCGACACCATCAGAATGGAGATATCCGGATATTCAGTGCGCAGCGCAGTTAAACCGGCAAAACCTTCGGCGTCCGGCAATTTCAGATCGAGCAGAATTAATTGGGTATCCGGATGTTCACGCAGCAGCGGCCACAACTGCGCCATGCTGTGCGCCTGATACAGGCTGGCTTCAAGGCCAAGAATCGTCTGCAACGCTTGCGACAAGGCAACGCGGAACAACGGGTGGTCATCAGCAATAATGGCAATCATAAGTCAGTATCCAGACAGCAGAACAACCATGATGCGGGAGCAGACAAGCCGGTGCAAGCATTACACCCACACCGGCTTTGATGGCGTCGCGCAGTTGGCTGGCGCGGAGGCTGAGCAGCTCCGCGCCACCAACTATTCTTCTTTACCAAGTCATCAGAACCGGTAACCCAGCGACAAACTCACTGTTCTTGGGTCGCCGTAGTAAGCCGTGATGGTTTGCTCGGCCGCCAGCAGCGGGAAGTTGTAACCGGCGATGCGGGTGATCTTATCGCCTAAGTTACGGCCTTGAACTGACACATCCCACTTGCCATCCGGCGAATACCAGGTGGCACCGGCGTTAAACAGCGTGTAACCACCGTAGTCCAGCATCGATGGCAGTTCAAAAATCTGCGTTTCACTGCGGTGCGACAGGTTGGCGTTCAGCACCAGTTCGCCGCCGTACATCGCCACTGTGTATTTGCCGCCTAAAGTCGCCGTCAGTTCCGGCGTGTTGGCAAAAGACCACAAACCTGACACGTCTGAAGTGGTTTTGGTCACCGCATCGTAAAACAGCACTTCGTTAAACTTGGCATCGGTGTAACCAACAATCAGGTTAAATTGCAGAGCGTCTGTGGCAACTGCGGTCGCTTCCAGTTCAATCCCGTTAATGTCGGCGCTGGCCGCGTTCAGCACTTGTGATGCCACAGTGTTATTGACGGCGCGCTGCACTGTCACCTGCATATCATCATAAGCCGAGGCAAACACTGCGGCATTTAAGCGCAGACGGCGGTCCAGCCATTCGCTTTTCAGGCCCAGCTCATAAGTGTCCACAGTTTCTGGCTGATACGGGTCGCCGGCATTCGGGTTGACTGACTGGTTGCCGCGCATATCAAAACCACCGGACTTAAAGCCGTCGGTGTAAGAGCCGTACACCATCATGCTGTCATTGGCCTGATATTCAAAACCAACCCGTGGTGAGAAATGACTGAAGCTTTCGCTGCCGGTAAAATCAGACTGAGTGCCGATTTTGGTGGCCGTATTGCGCGGCAGTTTGTAACCGAGATAGACAAAACGATAAACGTTGGCGTCTTTATCATCTTCGGTGTACCGACCACCTAAGGTGAACGACCACTGGTCATTAATTTGATAAGTGCCTTGCGCATAAGCGGCAAAAGAATCGGTTTGCACACAACCACCGTTTTCAATGGTCACGCCAAGGCCGGACACCAGCACAGTACCAAAGGCACCACAGGCGTCGCCTTCAAAGGAATATAAACCAGAGGCAAACTTCAGCGGGCCGCTGTTATACAGGAATTGCAGTTCGTTGGAAGTCTGTTCGTCTTCATAAAACGCCGGCACGTCCAGCGATGGTAATTTGGTCGAGTCAAAGTCGATATTGGTATCGGTGATGCCTTCACGCTTGGCGGTGATGGCTTTCATCGTCCAGTCGGCATTGATATCCCATGCCATCGTCAGTGAGTGGCCTTCAGTACGCACAGAGTTGGTGGCTGGCATACTGGTGTTGGAGTCATAGACATTCGACGGTGGCGTTTCTTTGGTCAGCAAACTTGGCGTTAAACGATGGCCGCCTTTGGAATTGGAATCATCTTTGGTTTTGTCATAGGCAAAGTTAAAGCGCAGGCTGTCGGTGGCCTGATATTGTGCGCTGAAGCGGCCAGTGATGATGTCTTTGTTGTAGTTTTCTGCGCCGGTATTGAGGAATTTGCCAAAACCGTCACGGTCGTAAAATGCACCGGCGCCGCCGATCGAGAGTTTATCCGTGATAGCTTTTTGGCCGGACAGCTTTAAATCGCGCTGATGGTAGCTGCCGACTGTGCCGCGAATGGCAAATTCATCTTCACCGCTTAAAGGTTTAGTGACATATTTCACCGCGCCACCGATGGTGTTACGGCCGTATAAAGTGCCTTGCGGGCCGCGTAATACTTCGATGCGCTCAACATCATAAATATCCAGCGCTGCGCCTTGTGGCCGCGCCATGTAGACGTCATCAATGTAGATGCCGACGCCAGGCTCAAAACCCCACAGCGGGTCTTGCTGACCAATACCGCGGATGTACGCGGTCAAGGTACTGTTGGTGCCACGCGATACCTGCAAAGTGGTATTTGGCGATTGCTGCTGGATGGCGGTCAGGTTTTCGATGCCTTTTTGCTTTAAATCTTCAGCGCCAATCGAGGTCACAGCCACCGGCACCGATTGCAGATTTTCTGCGGTGCGCCGTGCAGTCACCTGGATCACTTCCAGGGCCGCCTCTTCTTTTTTAGCATTCGCGTCTGCGGCTTGTTCCTGTGCATACACAGGGCCTGCCAGCACAGCGCTGATGGTCAGCGCCAACAGCGCCGGTTTAAATGAGTTGTGTGTGGTACGGTGCAATTTATAGTTATTCTGGGCCATCGGGCATCTCCTGCTGATCTCGGCTATCACTTATCTTTCTGATGTATTTCAGTTACTTGTTATAGGTGATCCGGGCGTCTCGTTTTGATACTAACCTGCCTTGGTACCTCTGTCATAAAAATCGGGGCACAAGCAAGTCAGTGACGGAACGCTCAGACTGATAGCCTTACTTTAGGCCGAACTGATGAAATGTTAATCTGTACCTTAGTACTATAGAGATGCGCGGCCTGATGGCTCAGACTCAAAAAAAACCGATGCAAGGACTTTTTTATGCTGAGTTTAACCGGCTTGTTGCTTGGGCTCTGCCTGCTGATCTGGCTGACGATGCGCGGGCTGAACTTATTTATTCTGGCGCCTTTGTGCGCTTTGTTTGTTGCTGTCACTAACGACATTCCGTTTTGGCAAAGCACCGGTAATGCCGATTTTATTCATGCTTACATGAACGGTTTCTCCGGTTTTGTCGCCGCCTGGTTCCTGATGTTTTTGTTAGGTTCGCTGTTTGGCAAACTGATGGAACACAGCGGCGCAGCCGATGCCGTAGCCCTGTGGATTGTGAAAAAACTCGGCCGGGCGCATGCCGTCGCCGCTGTGGTGCTGGCTTGTGCGGTGCTGACCTACGGCGGGGTGTCGGTGTTTGTGGTGGCGTTTTCCGCCTACCCGATGGCGGTAAGTTTGTTTAAAGACGCTAACTTACCACGGCGTTTTATTCCGGCCGCGCTGGGCTTAGGCTCTGTGACTTTCACCATGACCTCAGCCGGTTCACCGGAAATTCAGAACTGGATCCCGATTCAATACCTGCACACTTCACCTTATGCCGGCTGGGAAGTCAGTATCGTCGTGGCGATTTTTATGGCGGCTTTTGGCTATGCCTGGTTAAGCAAAATGATCCGAAGTGCCGTGGCTAAAGGCGAAGTTTTTATTGGCCGCGACAGCGACCCGCAGCTGACCGACCGCGCGCTGCCGCATCCCATTATGGGCCTGATCCCGCTACTGGTGGTGCTGGGGTTATCCAACTGGTTGCACCATAGTCTGCAGCAGGCCGCGCTGATTGTTGCGCTGAGCGGTGGTGTGCTGGCGCTGTACTTACTGAACCGGCGTTTTATTCAAAGTCTGGACAAAGCCATCAACGAAGGGGTGCTGGGGTCTTTGCTGGCAATTGGTAACACCGCCGCTGTGGTCGGTTTTGGTGCTGTTGCCAAACTGACGCCGGCTTTTTCCGATATTGTCCAGACCATGACACATTTACCCGGGCCTGAACTCTTGGGTGCAGCCGTGGCGGTCAGTGCTATTGCCGGTCTCACCGGCTCGGCTTCCGGCGGTCAGGCGATTGCGCTGCCGGAACTGGCTCCGGTGTATCTGGACCGCGGCGTCGACGCTGAAGAGTTACACCGCGTGGTGGCTATTTCATCCGGCGCTTTGGATTCTCTGCCACACAACGGTTATGTGGTCACCACCATCCGGGCGATTTGTGGCGAAAGTCACCAGCAGGCTTATTGGCCGGTCGCGGCAGTGACAGTGGTAGTGCCGGCGCTCGGGACTGGCCTGGCGATTTTATTGTTTCAGTGGTTTTAACAACGCTTTTAAACGGGACAATTTCGCATGCGAAATCTAATCAAATCCGGCGCTCCTAAAATGAGCTTGGTACTGAGCTTGGCACTGAGTTTAATGTGTGCTTTTGCCAGCCAGGCAGCCGAACTGCCGCTGGTGCAAAAACAGCGCTTTGAACTGGCAAACTTCACTACCCAAAACGGCGCACAGTTAAAGCAGGTGCAGGTTGGCTGGGAAGCTTATGGCCAGCTCAATGCCGATAAATCAAATGTGATTTTAATCACGCATTATTTTTCCGGCACTTCGCATGCGGCCGGCCGATATCAAGCCACAGACGCCGCCCCCGGTTATTGGGACGCCATTATTGGCCCTGGCAAAGCTATTGATACCAATCAGTTTTATGTCATTAGCGTCGATACGCTGGTCAACTCCAATGCCAAAGACCCGCATGTTATCACCACAGGTCCCGCCAGCATCAACCCAAGCACCGGCAAGCGCTATGGGCTGAGCTTTCCGGTCGTCACCATCACCGATTTTGTTGAAGTGCAAAAAGCCTTATTGGACAGCCTAGGCATCCACAAGCTACACGCCGTGGTCGGCGCTTCGATGGGCTCTTTCCAGGCGATTGAGTGGGCGCAGCGTTATCCGGAGCGAGTACAGCGGCTGGTGCCGGTGATTGGTACTGCTTATATCGATGCCTACAGCGCCATCAAATTAGAACGTTGGGCCTATCCGATTAAAACCGACCCGCACTGGCAACAAGGCGATTATTACGACAAACCGCAACAACCAAGCGCCGGTCTGGCGATGGCACTGGCCTGGGTGACTTTGGATGCGTTAAATCCGGCCGGTTTTAACCAGAAATACCCGGATTTACGTGCAGATGCAGCCGCGCATCAGGATATCCGTGCCAGTTTCACCGCGCTCGACCAATTGCTTACCGTTGCGACTCAGCGCGCTGCGCTGCAAGACGCCAATCATTTGCTGTATCTGGTGCGCGCATCGCAATTATGGCGCGCCGGCATGGGCGATAACTGGCAACAAGCCATCAAAAATATCAAAGCGCCAGTGTTGTGGTTGCCGGCGGCGGGCGACTTATTGCTGACACCTTTGATGGCGCAGCAAAGCCAGCAGGCGCTTGGCACAGCGGACTCCCGCAGCACAGCCAACCAGCTGTCGCAGATCCCCGGCCAGATGGGCCACTTAGATGGTTTATTGAATATTCAGGCTGTTGCACCTCAACTGAAAGCTTTTTTACAACAACCTCTGTAATAACACCTTTGTTTCCCTGTCCTGCCTGCCCCGGCGCCCCGGTTTGAGGCGCGTTATTTGGGCCCGCCGTGGCAAAGTTATGCCTCTTTGCCCGGTTTTTCTTCTGTACGGAATCTGTGCGATACTGTAATTCCGGTGGTCTTGGATGGCGTGCTGTGCTGCGAAACTCTTTTGTGCTGACTTTTGTGTTGACCATGCTGACTGCAGGCAATCTGCACGCGGCACAATCTGCAAATGCGCTGGATAAACCTGTAGCCCTGCGTTTTTGTTACGAAGACAAACCGTTGGAGCCTTATTATCGGGGAGCCGGAGCACTGGTTCCGAAAGACTTTCCTGGCGCCACTATCGAGCATTTGTCTCAACTCACAGCTGCCATCCCCGGGGTGAGTCTGCAACTGGAGAGGCTGCCTTGGAAACGCTGCCTTTCCAAACTGCAGGCGGGGGACACTGATGCTTTAGTGGCCAGTTACAGGCCAGAGCGGGAACAACTTGGCAACTACCCGATGCTGGATGGCAAACCAGATCCACATCGTGCCTTTAGTGAGCATCACACTTGTCTGGTCAAAAAAGCAGACAGTAAATGGACCTGGGATGGCGAACGGGTACAGGGTATTGATAGTTTGGTGGTGGCCAGGCCGCTCGGCTATGCGCCGCTGATAGTGCCGGGCCCCCAGCAAGTCAGCATGCATTACACCTTATCCGGCACCATGGATCTTGATTTACTGCAAGCGGGCCGCATCCATGCCGTGACAACATTGTGCAGAATTGCCGGGCAAGCTGTGGTTTCATCTGTCATTAGTGATCTTGGCTTACAGGTATTGCAACCCCCACTGCACAGCAATACCGGCTATCTGGTGTTCAGCAAGCAGTTTTCTGCGCGCCACCCGCAGCTGACTGAGGCACTCTGGAACCAGTTACGAGTGAATAAAGCAGTGGCGGTATACCGGAACTATCTGAAACTGCATTTTCTCGAACCTGCGTCAGAAAAAAACACCCAATGAGCCAGCTCTGCTCTGATGCCAATCCATTCTCCCACCGCATGACAATGATGGCTTTGCAGCTGGCAACTCAGCAGTTCGCCATTGTGCAGTTTTAATTCGTAGTGATAACAACTGCCGCGAAACGCGGTACTGATCACCTGCGCTTTCAGCAAACTCTCATCATCGTGCGTAATGTCTTCCGGACGCACCAACAACCAACATGCATCTGAGGGGGCCTCCACGGGGAGCGCCCCTAATGCGGTCCGTACATCACCGGCAGGTTCCCGGCAGACTGACAGCAAATGTCCTTCGCCGATAAATTCGGCGACAAAACGGTTGACCGGC
Source organism: Rheinheimera texasensis DSM 17496 (assembly GCF_000711985.1). Taxonomy (GTDB): domain Bacteria; phylum Pseudomonadota; class Gammaproteobacteria; order Enterobacterales; family Alteromonadaceae; genus Pararheinheimera; species Pararheinheimera texasensis. The sequence goes on along the minus strand of NZ_JONU01000008.1, from coordinate 96,679 downwards.
TGATGATAGAGTTCATAGGCACTGCCCCACTGCTGCAGCTGGCCCTGCACAATAACCCCGAGCTGGTCCGCCATGGCAAAAGCTTCATGCTGATCATGGGTAACCAGCAACGCCGTGATGCCTTCGTGCTGCAGGATCTGGCGGATATCGCGGGCCAGCGCGTCACGTAAATCGGCATCCAGCCCGGAAAAAGGCTCATCCAGCAACAGTAGTGCCGGCGCCGGTGCCAGCGCACGGGCTAATGCCACCCGCTGTTGTTGTCCGCCAGACAGCTGGTGCACGGCGCGATCAGCAAGTTCAGTCAAACCGACCAGCTCCAGCATCTGCATGACCCGTTGGCGGCGTTGAGCCACAGGCAGCTGATGCAGGCCAAAACCGACATTGCCAGCCACGGTTAAATGCGGGAACAACGCATAATCCTGAAACACCATCCCGACTTTGCGCCGCTCCGGCGGTAGCTGCACAGTTACCGAGCTGACGATCGAATCCCCCAGCCAGATTTCGCCTTGCGTCAGGGGCTCAAAACCAGCAATGGCCCGCAATACCGAGCTTTTGCCGGAACCGGAAGGCCCCAGCAGACAGCCAATCTGGCCTGTGGCCAGTGCCAGACTGAAATCCTGTACGACCCGTGTATCGCCGTAATGCAGTTCCAGCTGTTTGATTGTTAACATTTACAGGTTCTCCACGCGGCGGGATCAGCTTTTCAGTGCCGCTTTGTTCAGCAAAATCACCGGCAACAGACCAGCCAGCACTATGGTCAGCGCCGGCACCGCTGCGGCCGCCAGCTGTTCATCAGAGGCCAGTTCAAAGGTACGCACGGCCAGCGTGTCAAAATTAAACGGCCGCAATAACAGCGTGGCCGGCAATTCTTTCAAAACATCAACAAATACCAGCAAAGCGGCGGTCCATAACGAGGTTTTCAGTAATGGCAAATGCAAACGCCACAGCAGCTGCGTGCGTGAACAGCCGAGACTGGCCGCGGCCTGATCCATACTGGGTTTGATTTGACTGATGCCAGACTCCAGCGCCTGCATGGCCACCGCCAGAAATCGCACCAGATAAGCCAGCAGCAACGCCAGCACAGTGCCAGACAATAACAACCCGGTACGAATGCCAAATTGCTGTTCCATAAAAAGGTCAAGCCAGTTGTCGAATACACTTAATGGCCACATCACGCCAATCGCAATGACGGTGCCTGGTACGGCATAACCAAGGCCACTGAGCCGGATCAGGAGCTGCTGCCAGGCCGGCAGGCCTTGCCGCAGGCCATACACCAGCACCAGAGCAACCACCAGCAGCAGCACTGTGCTAAGCGCTGCCAGACTGAGGCTGTTACCAAGCAACTGCAGATAATCCAGCGAAAGCCAGGCCGCCGGTGTTTCCAGGCTCCAGACCAGTAAGGCCAGTGCCGGCCAGAAAAACGCCAGCCACAGCACCAGGCTCACCGAGAAGGTCGCCAGCCAGGCGCGGACACCTTTCAGCTGCTGAGGCTGCAACGTCTTGCCGGCCTGTCCGGTATGATAAAACCGCAGCTGACGCCGGCTGTACAGTTCCAACAACATCAGTGCTAAGGCCAGAGTACAGAGCAACGACGACAGCTGCGCCGCACCGGTGCGGTCATTCATGCCAAACCAGGTGCGGAAAATGCCGGTGGTCAGCGTCGGAATACCAAAATATTGCACTGTGCCATAGTCGGCGAACACTTCCATCATCACCAGCGCCATGCCGCCGAACACCGCCGGTCGGGTCAATGGCAATAACACTGACCCCAGATAGCGCCGCCGGCTGACGCCCAGAGTTTGACAGGCTTCCTGCCAGCGCGGGCTCTGACCGGCCAGTGAAGCACGGGTCAATAAATACACATAGGGATATAACACCAGCGCAAATAAACAGATGGCGCCGCCAACGGAGCGGACCTGCGGAAACCAGTAATCACCGTAGCCAAGGCCGGTGAGCTGTCGCAGCCCCTGCTGCAAGGGGCCACTAAAATCCAGTAAAGCGGTGTAACTGTAAGCGATGATATAAGCCGGCAGCGCCAGCGGCAGGATCAGCAGCAGTTGAAACAACCTGCGACCGGGAAACTGGTAAAAATGCAGCAGCCAGGCCAGTGACGCGCCAAGCAACGCGGCCAGCCCCCCGGCACCGGCCGCCAGCAGCAGCGAGTTCAGCAGATAATCCGGCAGCACAGTGGTGGTCAGATGCGACCACAGTTTGGCGTCAAACTGCCCCCAGCTGGCATAAACCACCAACAGCGGCAGCAGCAGGCATGCCGGCAACAGCCACCACTGCGGATGGCGCCAGAACGGAGATGCTTTCATCGGCGGCTTCAGGCGCAGCTCAGTGTTATTTCCACCCGGCTTTATCCATGATCTGGATCGCCTGCTGGTTGAGTTCACCTAATTTAACCAGCGGCAACGCATCGGCTTTGAATTCACCAAAACCCTGCAACACGCTGCTGCGCGCTACACCCTGCACCACCGGATACTCATGGTTGGTTTGCGCGTACCAGGCCTGAGCGTCAGCCCCGGTCATGTATTCCAGCAATTGGGCCGCTTGTTTGGCATTGGGCGCATATTTGGCAACAGCTGCGCCTGAGATATTGATATGTACGCCACGGTCCTGCTGATTCGGCCAGAACACGGACACAGCTTTTGCTGCAGCAGCATCTTTGGCATCATCAAACATCGCCGCCAGATAATAAGTATTGGCAATGGCGATATCACAGACACCGGCCGCAGCGGCCTTAATCTGATCCCGATCGCCACCTTTGGGCGGCTGGGCAAAATTTTTCACCAGACCATTGGCCCAGGCCTGTGTTTTTTCCTCACCCAGCACCGCAATCATGCCGGCCAGCATGGATTGGTTATAGATATTGTCGGATGAACGGATACAAATCTTTCCGCGCCATTTTGGCGAGGCTAAATCTTCATAAGTGCTGAGATCTTTCGGGTTTACTTTGCCGGTGACATAAATAATGGGCCGCGCTCTGGTGGTTAAACCAAACCAATGACCTGCCGGGTCGCGTAACGTGGCCGGGATCGCCTGCTCCAGGGTTTTGGATTGCAGCGGCTGTAGCAAACCTAATTGTTGCGCCCGGTACAGCCGGCCAACATCGGTACTGATTAACAAATCTGCCGGACTATTGCGGCCTTCACTTTGCATCCGGCTTAACAGTTCGTCTGGTTTGCCGGTGATCAAATTCACTTTGATCCCGCTTTGCTGACTGAATTTATCCAGCAAAGGTTTAATCAATTCCTGCTGGCGTGCAGAATAAACATTGACTTCGGCCGCTTGGGCGCAGGCGAAACCTGACGTGAATAGCACAAGACTTAACAATCTGAATTTCATCAACATCCACCATCCAATCAATTGAAATCAAGGCAGTATAACGGGAAAAAACCAGCTACAGATCTCATCTGTCGGTTTTTCCCGGCATTCAATCTCAGCCGTCGCCGGCGCCGTGCCTACGCTGTTGCTAAGGCCGTGCTGCTTCACCTATGCTAGCGGCAATTATTCAGCCCGGAATTATATCTATGTACCGACCTCAACAGATCAGTTTTGTTGCCGCGGTTTTGCTTGGTTTTACCGCTCAGTTACACGCCAGTACTGCCGCCCCACTGACCGCAACTGACTTATATCAGGTGCAAAAACCAGCTGGTATGCAGGTGTCGCCGGACGGTCAGCGCGCGGTCTTTAGCCTGAACCGCTATGACCTGGCCAAGAATAAAAGTAATACCGATTTGCACCTGCTGGAACTGGGTTCCGGCCGGCAAACCCAGCTGACCTTCCATCCGGCCGCTGACAATCAGCCAGCCTGGAGCCCGGACGGCCGCCAGCTGGTATTTGTTTCCAAACGCGATGGCGAGCAAAACCAGTTGCAACTGCTGACCTTAGGCGGTGGTGAAGCCCGCCAGCTGACAGATTTGCCGGTCAGTGTCAGCAATCCGCAGTTTTTCCCGGATGGCAAAAAAATCCTGTTCAGTGCGCAAGTGCCGGCGGGCTTTGCCGGTGACTTTAAGCTGCTGAAAGATGAGAAAAAACCACTACATTCGGCCAAAGTCAGCGAAAACCGCATTTACCGCTACTGGGACCATTTCCTCACCGACGACAAAGTTACGCAGTTTTTTGCCTATGACATCGCAACTGGTGACGTGCAGGCGCTGACACCGGGCTGGGCACAATGGACCAGCCTGGACGGTGGCGTCGAATTTGATTTATCCCCAGACGGCAAACAGCTGGCCTTGAGTGCAGTCAGCAGTAAACCGCCGTATAACAGCTTAAATTATGACGTGTATTTAGTGCCGACCGACGGCAGTGGCAAAGCAGTCAATCTGACCGAAGCCAATCCGGCCGATGACAGCAAACCGGTGTTCAGCCCGGACGGACGCAGCCTGCTGTACGGCGCACAAAAACGCACCGATTTTGGCAATGACAATGTCAAACTGACGCGGTTTGACCTCAGTGCTAAAACCGCCACAGTGCTGGCCGGCAATATCGATTTGTCGCCACAGCAGTGGTTCTTCAGCAAAGACGGCCAGATGCTGTATTTCCTCGCCGAAGACAAAGCGCGGGTGTCGTTGTTTTCCGTGCCGGCCGCCGGTGGCCCGGTGAAACAAGTGCTGCGCCAGGCCACTAATGAACAGGTGCAGGTCGCAGGACCGGCGCAGTTTGCATTGGTGCAGCATGGCATCAGCCAGTTGCCGGAGATTTTCCTGCTCGACAATAAAAGCCGCACTTTAAAACAAATCAGCCAAATCAACACGGCGCTGCAGCAAAATACTCAGTGGGGCAAAGTTGAAGAAATGACGTATCCGGGCTCGGATAACAAACCGATCCAGATGTTTGTGATTTTCCCGCCCAACTTTGACGCGAATAAACGCTGGCCACTGCTGAGCCTGTTACACGGCGGACCGCACGGTGCATTTAACGACGCTTTTGGCACGCGCTGGCACCCGCAAGTGTTTGCTGCAATGGGCTATGTGGTGATTATGCCGAACTTCCATGGTTCGACCGGCTTTGGTGAGGCTTTCACTGCGTCCATTCATGGCGACCATGCGACTAAACCGTTTTTTGACAGCGAAGCGGCCATCGATTACATGACTTCCCGCGGTTATATCGACGAAAGCCGCGTCGCCGCAGCCGGTGGCAGTTATGGCGGTTATCTGGTCAGCTGGATAGCCGGCCACAGCACTAAATACAAAGCCTTAGTCAATCACGCCGGCGTTTATGACCTGATGGCACAGTTTGCTTCCGACAGTACTTTAATGCGCACTTATGCTTATGCCGGTTCACCGTGGAAAGACAAAGACAACGTGCTGAAAGCCAGCCCGGCCATGTTCGCGGAAAACTTCAATACCCCGATGCTGATCACTCATGGTGAACAGGATTATCGCGTGCCGGTGACGCAGGGGTTAGCCCTGTACGGCGTGCTCAAAGGCAAAGGCGTCGATGCGCGGCTGGTGTATTTTCCGGACGAAAATCACTGGATCTTAAAACCACAAAACTCAATTTACTGGTATCACGAATTTGGTCAGTGGCTGGAGCGTTATATTGGTAAAGGCCCCAGCGAATAAATAGCTGAATATAAAGCGGAATAAGTGACAGCTTTAACCCAAATCGCGCAGCCGGATAGCCTGCAACAACGCTACCAGGCTGCCATGTCCAATGGCCAGTTGCAGCCGGATGCGGCACAGCAGCAACTGGTGAGTGCACTGGCACAGCTGCAACAGCAGCTGGCTTTAGGCGAGGCTGGTACGGGTATTTACCTGTACGGCCCGGTTGGCCGTGGCAAAACTATGCTGATGGACTGGTTCTTTGACACGACCGCTACACCAGGTAAATTGCGGCTGCATTTCCATCATTTTATGGCGGCAGTGCATCAGGAATTACGCCAGCGGCAAGGGGAGCCGGACCCGTTAGTGCAGGTGGCGCGCAGCTGGTCGGCTCAATATCAGCTGCTGTGTTTTGACGAATTTTTTGTCAGCGACATTGGCGATGCGATGTTGCTGGCCACCTTATGGCGCGAGCTGTTTGCACAAGGCGTGGTGCTGGTCGCCACGTCCAACTGTGCGCCAGAAGATTTGTATAAAAACGGCCTGCAACGCGCGCGTTTCCTGCCTTTTATCGATGTGCTGCAGCAACATTGCCAGGTACTAAGCCTGGATGCCGGCATCGATTATCGCCGCTGCCAGGCCACCGACTGGCGGTATCTCGGCATCGCCAAACCCGCCGACTGGCTGGCACAACAGGCGCAGCAATATTTTGGCCCGGTAGAGCCCTGCGAGCAGGTGCTGGTGCACAACAGGCCGATACCGGCTTTATGGCGCAATCAACACGTCATCGGTTTTGACTTCATGGCGCTTTGCAGCGGGCCACGCAGTCAGCTTGACTACATGGCACTGTGCCAGCCCGAGCAGGGCAGACAATATCGCGCTATTGCACTGGCCAATATTCCGCAGTTTTTGCCCGAAAGCGCCACCGCTATTTTGCATGGCGTGGAAGAGAATTATCAGCGCGAGCACAGCGATGTGTTTGTCAGCAAACTCGATAACGAAGCACGCCGGCTGATTGCGCTGGTCGATGAATGTTATGAGCGTGGGGTGTTGCTGCTCTGCACCGCCGACAGCACGCCCGAGCTTTGGTATCAGGCCAGTCAGCTGAGTTTTGCCTTTGAGCGCACTGTTTCGCGTCTTTATGAAATGCAGCGCTGGGATCTGGCAAAAATTGTCGGGGCGCACTCACTGTAACTATTGACCTTCCCACTATGGCAAGGTTTAGCCTGCTGCCATCAAAGCCATGGTTGGGCCGGAGCAAATCATATGACCATCACCACGACGTTAAAAATCAAGGGAATGAACTGCGCCTCATGCGCTGGCCGGGTGGAGAAAGCCTTAAGTGCGGTCGACGGCGTCACGCAGGCCAGTGTCAATCTGGCGACTGAGATGGCGGCAGTGACAGGTGACGTCCCCACTCAGGCGCTGGAGGCTGCTGTCTTAGCAGCAGGTTATCAGCTGGAAAGTTCTGCACGGCAATTCGCGGTTAAAGGCATGAGTTGTGCCTCCTGCGCTGGTCGGGTCGAAAAAAGTTTGCTGAAAGTGTCTGGTGTGTTGGCCGCAAGCGTCAATCTGGCCACCGAGCAGGTCAGCCTGCGCTTAACCAACGCCGTTTCTGATGACAGTCTGGCGCAAGCGGTGGCAAACGCTGGTTATGAACTGGTGCTGGCGCCAACTGTCGCTGAAACGGAAATTGGGGCCGGGCACGGGCCTGAAGCAGGCGGCACAGCGCCAAATCAACTCGCCTTTTACCAACAGGACAGCTGGCCAGTGCTCGGCGCTGCGCTGCTGACCATCCCGCTGGTGCTGCCGATGTTTGGTCTGTTATTCGGCGTCGACTGGATGCTGCCGGCCTTCTGGCAGTGGTTGCTGGCGACGCCGGTGCAGTTTTATTTTGGTGCGCGCTTTTACCAAGCCGGCTGGCACGCCTTAAAAGCAAAAAGCGGCAATATGGATTTATTGGTGTCCATTGGCACCAGCGCGGCTTATGGGTTGTCGCTTTATCTGTGGCACAGCTTTGACGGTCATCATGGCGCCCCACACTTGTATTTTGAAAGCAGTGCAGCGGTATTGACGCTGGTATTGCTGGGTAAATTCTTAGAAAAACGCGCGAAAAAACGCACCACGGATGCTTTACAAGCGTTGGAAAACTTAAAGCCAACAACGGCCACCGTCTGGCGTGATGGCAGCTGGTATCGCGTTGCCGCCGCGGCGTTAAAACAATACGACAAAGTGAAAGTTCTGCCCGGCGAGCGCATCCCGGCCGATGGCATCGTGGTTAATGGCAGCAGCCATGTCGATGAAGCGCTGATCAGTGGTGAAAGTATCCCGCTTCACAAAACTGTTGGCGATCACCTGACCGGCGGTGCCATTAATCTGGATGGCCTGCTGGAGTTCGAAGCCATGGCCGTGGGTAGCGAATCCATGCTGGCAAAAATCATCCGGTTAGTCGAGCAGGCCCAAGGCGCCAAAGCACCGGTCCAGGCACTGGTCGATAAGATCAGCAATATTTTTGTGCCGGTCGTGCTGCTGATTGCCCTGCTCACATTGCTGGTTTGGGGGCTGGTGTTAAACGACTGGACCCAAGGCATCTTACACGCGGTGGCGGTGTTGGTGATTGCCTGTCCTTGTGCGCTAGGCCTTGCCACGCCAGCCGCTATTATGGCCGGTACCGGCACAGCCGCCCGGCACGGCATTCTGGTCAAAGACGCTGTTGCACTGGAGCAGGCGACCAAAATCGATTATGTCGTCTTTGATAAAACCGGTACCCTGACCGCAGGTAAACCTGAATTGCTGCAATTGACCGCCTTCGCAGAAAGCCAGCAAACAGTGCTGCAGATGGCTTATGCGCTGTCACAGCATAGCGAACATCCGCTGGCCAAAGCGGTGGTCCAGTATGCCCAAATCCAGCAAGTACCACTTGGCGAAGTCAGCCAATTCACTGTGGTGGCCGGTAAAGGCGTGCAGGCGCAGTTCGGCGAGCGCACTGTGGTGCTGGGGTCTGGTCACTGGATGCGCGAACTGGGATTAACCCTGCCAACCGAACAAATCCAGATCCCGGGTGCGTCCGTGTCCTGGCTGGCCGAAACCTGCGCTGGTCAGGCCAAACTGCTGGGACTGTTCTGCTTTGCCGACCAGGCCAAACCTGAAGCCAAAGCCGCAGTGCAAAAACTGCAGCAACGCGGCATTCAAGTCGCGATGCTGACCGGTGATTCTCAACAAAGCGCCAGCTATATCGCTGAGCAGTTGGGGCTCGATCATGTACAAGCCGAAGTGTTACCACAAGGTAAAGCACAGGCGATTGCGGATATTCAGGCGCAAGGCTTTCAGGTGGCGATGGTCGGTGATGGTATCAATGATGCGCCGGCTTTGGCGCAGGCCGATTTGGGCATTGCGATGGCCACTGGCACAGAAGTCGCTGTCAGCGCTGCGGCGATGACGCTGATGCGCGGCAACCCGGCGCTGGTCGCCTCCGCCTTGCAGCTTGCCAGTGCCACTTACCGCAATATTCAGCAAAATCTGTTTTGGGCTTTTGCCTTTAATATTGTCGGCATCCCGCTCGCCGCCATGGGTATGTTAAACCCGGTGATAGCCGGTGCCGCTATGGCCTGTAGCAGTGTGTTGGTCGTCACTAACGCCCTGCGTTTGCAACGCATGTCTTTCTAAAAAGGAAAAAACCATGGCCACTTTATTAACTATCGGCGATGCGGCGAAAGCGAGCGGCTTGAGCGCCAAAATGATCCGCCACTATGAACAGTCTGGGTTGCTGCGAAAATCTGCGCGGACTGACGCGGGTTATCGTTTGTATAACAGTGAACAAATCAATCAGTTACGCTTTATCCGCCAGGCGCGTCATCTTGGTTTTTCGCTAGCAGATATTCATGCCCTGCTGGAGCTGTGGCAAAACCCCGAGCGCGAAAGCCGGGCCGTAAAACAACTGGCCCAACAGCATCTTGCTGAAATCGCCGCCAAAATTGCGGAACTGCAACATATGCAGCAAGTGCTGACTGCGCTGGCAGACAGCTGCAAAGGCGACGGCAGCCCACACTGCAATATCCTGAATCAGTTGGCAAAACCAACGTAAAGCCTAAGATTTCCCCGGCTCAAACCGACGCTGATGGGCACTGAAATCCGGCACCGCGCGCTGATAATCGGTCTGAAATAAACTCGAATGCACAATAAAATCGGCGGTGGCTTTGTTACAGGCCACCGGGATATTCCACACCACGGCAAGGCGAATGAGCGCTTTGACGTCCGGGTCATGCGGCTGGGAACTGAGTGGGTCCCAGAAAAATACCAGCCAGTCGATTTTTTGCTCTGCAATCAAAGCTCCGATTTGCTGGTCGCCGCCAAGTGGCCCGCTGGCAAAACAATGCACCGGCAGCTGTAATTTGTCGCTGATGAGACGCCCGGTGGTACCGGTGGCGTACAAGGTTTTGTTCTGGAAAAAAGCCGCATGGGTTGCAACCCAATCTAACAATTCAGCTTTTTTACCGTCGTGGGCAATCAGGGCGATAGATTTCATAAGATTCCTTTGCGAGCCATTTGTGATTGAAGATACACCATCACGAAAAGCTGTGGGTAGGGTAAGCGCCATGGATGGTGCGCATCGCCGAAAAGCTCTGGGTACCACGTACTGGGTACCACGTACTGGGTACCACGTACCTGCATTTTCCATTCGCAGAGCGAATGGTGCTCATCAGGCGAAACGCCAAACTGTTGGCGTTTCGAAATCCCTGCTTCGCTGTACCGTACTTCCTGCACATAAAAAAAGCCCGGCAAAGCCGGGCAAACAACCAAGGTCCACGTAAAAAACTCAGTGTGGGGCTGGCAGCGCTATTGAAGCGCTCGCCAATTAAGCACTAATCACAATCCGCTTCATCGCGGTCATATAACCCCGTAATTTCTTGCCAACGATTTCCACCGGATGATTACGGATGGCTTCGTTTACTTCAATCAACCGCACGTTATCAACACCGTTGCTGGCTGAGGCTAAACCTTTGCCCAATAATTCCGGGCTGATGTTGTTCACCAGGTCGCGCAGCATTGGGACTGCGGCGTTAGCAAACAGATAGTTACCGTATTCTGCCGTGTCGCTGATCACCACGTTCATCTCATACAGACGTTTACGGGCAATAGTGTTCGCAATCAGTGGCGTTTCATGCAGCGACTCGTAATACGCTGATTCTTCGACAATACCGGCTTCAACCATGGTATCAAACGCCAGCTCAACACCCGCTTTCACCATCGCCACTAACAAAATCGCGCGGTCGAAATAATCCTGTTCTGCAATCTGCTCACTCGATACCGGTGCGTTTTCAAAACCGCTTTGACGGGTTTCTTCGCGCCAGCCGAGCAGTTGTTTGTCGTCGTTCGCCCAGTCCGCCATCATGGTCTCAGAGAACTTACCGGAGATGATGTCATCCATGTGCTTGGCAAACAGTGGCTGCAGAATACCTTTTAATTGTTCAGCCAAATCAAAGGCTTTGATTTTCGCCGGGTTCGACAGGCGGTCCATCATATTGGTGATGCCACCGTGCTTCAGCGCTTCGGTGATGGTTTCCCAGCCAAACTGAATTAACTTGGCCGCAAAACCGGCTTCATAACCATCAGCAACCAGCTTGTCATAGGCCAGGATCGCACCGGTCTGTAACATGCCGCACAGAATGGTCTGCTCACCCATCAAATCTGATTTCACTTCAGCGACGAAGCTGGATTCCAGCACGCCGGCACGGTCGCCGCCGGTCGCAGAGGCATAAGCTTTGGCGATGGCCAGGCCGTTGCCGTTCGGGTCGTTTTCCGGATGCACCGCAATCAGCGTCGGTACACCAAAACCACGTTTGTATTCTTCACGCACTTCAGTACCCGGGCACTTCGGCGCCACCATGATGACGGTGATGTCTTTGCGGATTTGCGTGCCTTCTTCGACGATATTAAAACCGTGCGAATAAGCCAGCGTCGCGCCTTGTTTCATCAACGGCATTACCGCTTTAACCACTGAAGTATGCTGTTTGTCCGGCGTCAGGTTCAGGACCAGATCGGCCGTTGGAATTAATTCTTCGTAAGTCCCTACGGTGAAGCCATTTTCGCTGGCCTGCAGGAAAGATTTACGTTTCTGGGCAATAGCGTCAGCGCGCAGTGCATAAGAAATGTTCACGCCAGAATCGCGCATGTTCAGGCCCTGGTTTAAACCCTGAGCGCCACAGCCAACGATGACTACTTTCCAACCTTTGATAAAGTTACAACCGTCAGCAAACTCTTCTTTTTGCATAAAACGGCATTTGCCCAGCTGCTTTAACTGCTGGCGTAAGTTCAGTGTGTTGAAATAATTAGCCATCTGTCGATCCTGATAATTCTGATTTGCCGGTCCGGTAGTGCAACAAGCACTGGCGGAGCTTTGGCAGAACAACGCTCTGTGCGCTGTTTTGATAAAGCCAGCATAGGCCACTGGTTTCATTGCGTGAAGTGATATATTCTCAAAACAGTATTTCACTTTTTGCAATTAAGAATCTGCAATCGACAGGTTGTAGCAAAGGAATCTGATGGATATCCGCAGCGCCCAGCTTTATCTGCATCTGGCCAGCAGCCTGAATTTCAGTAAAACCAGTGAACAGTTATATGTTTCACCGTCGACGCTGACGCGCATTATTCAGCGGCTGGAAGATGATTTAGGCGTGCAGCTGTTTAGCCGCGACAAAAGGTCGGTCCGACTGACACCGGCTGGCGTGCGTTTTCAGCAGTTTGTGAAGCAGTACCTGGCTGACTGGCATCAGCTGCAGGTTGATTTGTCATTAACCTCAGACGCGCTGCAAGGCGAGATCCGGCTGTTTTGTACTGTCACCGCCAGTTACAGCCATTTACCAGCCATTCTGGATAAATTCCGCCTGCTGTGCCCGAAAGCTGAAATCAGCCTGACTACCGGTGACGCCGCGCTGGCGCTGGAGAAAGTGAAAAACGACGAAGCCGATATTGCGCTTGCGGTCTATCCGCCGAATTTACCGCTGAATATCGCTTTTGCCAGTATCGCCAAATTACCGCTGCAGCTGATAGCGCCGGTGATCCCCTGTAAAGTCAATGGTTTACTCAATGAAACGGTAATCGACTGGGATAAAATCCCGCTGATCGTGCCGGAACATGGCCCGGCGCGCAGCCGCCTTGATGCCTGGTTAAAACATCAGGGCATCACGCCGAATATTGTTGCCAAAGTAGAAGGCCATGAAGCCATGGTCAGTATGGTGGCGCTGGGTACTGGCGTAGCCATTGCGCCCGATCCTGTGGTGCAGCACAGCCCGGTGCGCGACCGGGTGCGCGTGCTGGCGCTGGATTATCAGTTCAGCCCTTTTGATTTGGGCATCTGTATGCAATCCAAACGCCTGCACGAACCGCTGATGCGCGCCTTCTGGCAAGTCGCCTCAGGTGGCCCGGCCCTGCAGCAATAAAGCGATTGGTTTTTGCAACAGCCGCAGCGCAGGCAACACTGTTGCCAGCAGCACCAGACCCAGCAGCAGTGCCAGAGCCGGTAACACAGCACTGTACTGAAACACCGGTGCGCCCAATTTGCCGCTCAGCCAGGGCGAAAGCCCTGCCGCCAACAGCGCACAGACCGGCAGGCTGAACAGTAATAACCCGAGCTGATGGCCACATAAGCGGCTGATTAAACCCGGCACTGTGGCACCGACGGCAAGCTTGGTTGCCAGCACACTTTGCTCTAACAGCAGCTGAGTTTTCAACTGATAGTACAAACTTAACGCGGCAAGCAAGCTAATCACGCCGGCTAACAGCAACGAGATGCGGGCAAAAATCCAATAAGGTTCATTCATTTGCTCCAGCTGGGTAGCCAAAGTGCCTTGGTAGCTGATGTCTAAATCCTGGCCTTGCCGGTCGGCCCAGTCTTCCAGTGCTGTGGTCACGTCATCTACCAGCTTCGGGTTTGTGGTGAGAGTCAGATATTTATGCGGCCCCCAGCCGTTTGGTTTCAGTTGGGTATAGATCATCGGCATTGGTGCCGCTGCCACACCGTGATGCGGCAGGTTTTTCACCACTCCGCGAATTTGTACCCGTACTTCGAAGGGGGCCATGTAGCTCAGTGTACTGCCGGGTAAATCGGTATAGGTCTGGCCAGGTTCCAGCAAACGATCCGCTAATGCCTGATTAATCACAATGCCGTCTGTATCTGTTGCCGCCGTGCCGGCTAAAACGTCGGCGCCTAAGAATTGCAGGTAATTGCTGCTAACTTCGAAACTGCCAACAAACAACTCCAGTGTTTGACCCGAGACCGTAGTGCTGAGTTTGCGTTCCAATGGCTCGGAAAATGTGCCGGAAAACGCTATTTGCTCTGACCGGTAAACCCCAAATTCACCACGCTGCAGCGCCGCATCTGGTTGAATTCCGGGATTAAACCGCAGCTTCAGCTCTTCAAATGGCAACCAGCGGCTGATAGTTTTTTCCTGCTGCAACAACTGAAATTGCAGCGACAAGGCCAGCACCAGTGCCAGACCGGCAAAACTGAGTTGTAGCACCTGCTGCGCCCACGCCAGCCTTTGCTGTAACAAGTTGCGCTGGCCCTGACGATTGCGGAACATCCGGGCGCGCCGCAACAGCCACAGCAGTGGCAACTGGCTGCACAGCAGTAAAAACACAGTCAGCCCCAACACGGCAACGGCGGCATAACCCCAGGCAAAGGGCACACCGGCACTGCCAAAATATTGCTGATAAACCCGTAAACCGGATAATAACGTCGTCCCCTGCCAATACAGCATCCCACCTATGGCCAAAGCGGCGCACCAAAGTGGCAACTGCTCCAGCGCCAGTTGCCGGCTTAACTGCCGGCTACGGGCGCCTAACACCTGACGCATCCCCATTTCATGTTGGCGCTGTACCAGCTGACCGATCAGGCAAAATACCAGGTTAATAGCAACCACGGCGCCACATAACAGCGTTAGGCAACACAGTAACCAGAATTGCTGCAATAAGTCAGCGCGTTGTTCCGGAAAAAGCTCAATACCCGGAATAATGTCGGCCTGATGCTTATCTTCAATCATTTTAAAAGCTTGCAGACCTAACCATTCGACAGGCGTTGCATCATAGTTTGTTCTCAGAGTGGTTAAATACACCCCCGCTCTATACTGAATAAATCCGATGCTGTCAGGTAGGTTTTCAGTCATCGCCAAGGCTTTTGGGCCAGGACCTTTGCTGGTGTCATGGCCTTTATCAATATCCATTAAAGGTAAAAAGCGGTCCTCCCAGGGTAACCACAAACCCGGTCGTTTCTCACTAAAGCGGTCTAGTGCAGGGGGTAATACCGCTGCAATCACATAACGTTTGTCATTTTCACGGACCAATACATCAAGGCCCTGCACATCTGGTTTGCCCAATAACTGCCAGAGCCAGTGACTTAGATAAACCGGCTGCGCCTGCCCAGCATCAGTGCGGGTAAAAGGCGCTTGCAACCCCAACACTGCTGGCAGGTTTTCGCTGTAGTACATTAGCTTAGTGCGGTCGATATTCTGCTCAGCAATCCGCAGCTCGCTGCCTGCAAATTGCGCGATAGCCAGCGCCGTCACTTCAGGTTGGAGCTTTAACCGGTACAACTCCGCATTGCTAACAAGCCTATAACGACCTTGCGGGTCGGTGCGGTGCACAGTTGCCACCAAGTCTGCCGGCTGCGCCCAGCCTGGCAACGGTGTGCGCAGCTGCGGCCCTAGTTGCAGTAACAGCAACAGTAAGGCACTGAAACAACCTAAGCCAAGCGCCAGTAAACTCCATTGCAGGGGCTGGCCACGCCATAAACGCCAGCCAAACTTCAGCGTGAACAGCATCTGCATCAGCCTGCCCTCTGTTCGGCCAGTGACGAGTTTACTGGCGCAACACAAGTTGGCTGTGTTGCTGTGACTGTTGCTGTTGCGACAAACTGGCCATCAGCCAGATACAAACGGCGCTGCGCCCTGGCTGCCAGCTGTGGGTCATGTGTCACCATCAGCACTGTCGCGCCATCCTGGTGCAATTTAGCCAGCAGGTTCATCACAATCTCAGCGCTTTGCGAATCCAGATTACCGGTCGGTTCATCTGCCAATAACAAACTCGGGTTAGTAATAAGTGCCCGCGCTATCGCTACCCGTTGTTGCTGACCGCCGGATAACTGCTCCGGATAAGCGTCCAGCTTGTCTGAAAGCTCCACGTGCGCCAGCACTTGCGCCGCCCGGCTGCGGTAGTCGGCTGCTTTGACGCCGGCTAAATAACGTAGTGGTAAACTGACATTCTCCGCCACTGTCATGCTGCTAATCAGGTTAAAATTCTGAAAAATCCAGCCAATATGCCGGTTACGCAACACACTATGCTGATAAGCCGACAAACCCGGCACCGACTGACCAAGCAGCAAATACTCGCCGGCTGAAAAGCTATCGAGTAAACCAATAATGGATAATAAAGTCGATTTGCCACTGCCGGAGCGGCCTTCGATCGCGACAAACTCACCGCGTGTCACACTAAAATCCAAAGCCTGTAATACCGGCAGTTGCAGCTTACCCTGAGTAAAGACTTTAGAAGCCTGCCGGATGTCGATTAGGGTTTCCGCCTGATTGGATTGCGGGTTATGAGCTTCAGCCATTGAGGTCCTCCGGTGCAATTACATCGTTGTTTAACAGTGCCGCCGGCACCTGCAATAAAATTTGTTCACCGGCTTTCACACCATCTAATAGCTGCATTTGTTTTGGCGTCAGGCTGCCGATCAGCACTTCGCGGCGCTGATATTGTTCAGTGGCAGCCTCCCAGACAAACAGCGCCTGGCGTTGTTGTGGTTTTTGAATATAAGAAGCGCGGTCACTGAGCAGCGTTTGCTCCTGGGTCCCAACATTGATATCGGCTTTGACTTCAATATTGGCGCGGGCGGTATCAGGCAAATCACTTAACAACGCCACATCGACCCGTAAAAAGTTGTCCACCACATTCGGCGACACCCAGCTGACTTCACCGAGCATGGGTTTGCCTTTGATATTCAGCGTCACCGCCTGGCCGGGCTTCACTAAAGCCGCATCGACAGCACCGATTTTCAGCTCCGCTAATAATTGCCCGGGCTCAGCCACTTGCCCGAGAGCCTGGCCTGCCACCACCTGACTACCTGGTTTTAAACTTTCATCCAGCGCAATCAGCTGACCGCTGATCTCGCTGCTGACGGCCAACGCCAGTACATCTTGCTTGGCGATATCCCGTTGTTTTTCTGCCCGTTGCCGGTTGAGCTCTGCCGCAGCCAGCCGGTTTTGGCTGGATTTAGCAAAGCCTTTGAGTTTCTCTTCGGCCAGCAGCACTTTTTGTTTGGCCTGCATCAGCAGCGCCTCGCTTTGGGCAAAATCCAGCGCTGAAACAATTTGCTGGCGAAACAGCTCTTGCTTGGCGGCCAGTTGAGTTTGCAACAGCTGCTGCTCGGCCTTGGCCAGCTGTAAATCATGCCGCAGTTGCAACTGCTCTTGCTCCAACTGTTGCTGCAACAGTAAAAATTCGGCCTGCTGTGCCTGTAATGCCAGCTCTTGCTCTTCCAGCTGACGCTGTAATTTTGGATTCACCAGCTGCAAAATCGGCTGCCCGGCCTCGAGCATAGCGCCGGGTCTTTGCGCCAGCTGCAACACCCGGCCTTCGGTCATCGCAATCAGGCTTTGCACTTTTTGTGGCACTAAAACGCCAAAGGCGCTGATTTGATGGTCTAAATTGCCTCGGGTCACCGGGCTACTCTGTGAGTTCTGGGCATTGGAACCCCGCACCGCGCTTGAGCTCAACAAACCCAAGACGGTGGCCAAGGCGACGCATGCAACCAGCAGCAACAATTTACGACTTTGCCAATATGGCTGACGTTCTGCGGGGATTTGCATCGATGTCACATCCTCTGTGAAAAACTGCACAAACTGAGCATGCTCAGTTTGTTATTTAAAGACAAATGTAATTTTTATGTTTAATTACAGCAATATAGCAGTGAACATTTAACACAAGTTAAAGAAAAATGCCGCCAAAAACCTAATGAAAAATTGATAATTGGAAGGAGTACCGCGAAAAAATTGGTCAGCAAAGCGAAGAGTTGCCCAAAGCTTTACCCAACCTTTACCTGCCTTTTCGCCGCGTTGACACAGCAATGACTAGACTGAGTGGTGTCTGATACCAAACCGCAAAAGGTACCAATATGAACAAGGTTGCTGACTCATCTCTAAAAATTGGATTAACGGCTTTGATAGCGCTGCTGATGCTATCAGGTTGTGTGGTGCATCCGGCACATCACCGGCACGTGGTGGTAGCAAAACCGGTGGCCAAGACTGTGGTGGTCAAACAGCCGGTCGTGGTGAAAAAACCGGTGGTAGTGCGGAAAGTCGTGGTGCATTAATACATTGAGCCAGAAATGAAAAAGCCGCATCATGCGGCTTTTTGCTTTGGGTTTTGTCGATTGGCTCAGGCTGATAGCGTGGCCTGATTATTTCACGACGCGTAAATGACTGCCTTTTTTCGGCTTGTCATCGTCCGGGCCTGGCTCGGTCGGGTCTGCGGCCGGCACATCCAGCTCAAGCTCGGTGTCGTCCAGCTCATCTTCCTGCCACTCTTCTTCCGGCGTAAACATAGTGCCGGCGCCATTTTCACGGGCGTAAATTGCCAGCACAGAACGCTGCGGAATATAAAGCGCAAACGGATTGCCGCTGAAACGGGCATTAAAGGTCACCGCGTCATTGCCTAACAACAGATTACCAACAGCGCCCGGGCTGATATTCAGCACGATTTGGCCGTCTTTGACATGTTGCAGCGGCACTTTGACGCCGGGCATGGTAGCGTCCACGACCAGATAAGGTGTGCAATTGTTGTCCACAATCCATTCATAAAATGCGCGTAACAGATAAGGCCGATTGGGGGTCATTTGCATCGCTTGGTCTCCAGCTCTCAATACATACCGGGATGGATCCGGCGCTCGGCGTCAGTCAACGACTGTTGAAAGGCGTCGCGTTCGAACATCCGCAGCATATAGTTTTTAATAGGTTTGCTGCCAGGGCCGCTCAGCTCAATGCCAAGCAGCGGCAAACGCCATAACAGCACCGACAAATACACATCCTGCAAACTGTATTCATCACTCATGAAAAATGCGGTATCTGCAAAAATTGGTGCAGTCGATAATAAACTTTCGCGTAAATCGTGCCGGGCCTCGGCGGCGTCTTCACCACCAGCCAGAATTTTGTTTGCCAGACCATACCAGTCATGTTTGATGCGATACATCATCAGACGGGTCTGGGCACGGGCTACCGGATACACCGGTAACAACGGCGGGTGTGGAAAGCGCTCGTCCAGATATTCCATGATGATGTCGGCCTGGTACAGCGCCAGATCACGGTCAATCAGGGTCGGCAGGCTGCCATAAGGATTCACTTCGTAGACATCTTCCGGCAGATTGCCCGGATGTGCGATCAGGATATCAGCGGTAATGCCTTTTTCTGCCAATACGATCCGGACATGGTGACTGTCCATCTCCGCGGCGGCACTAAACAAAGTCATGGTATTTCGTCTGCTGGCGTTGCTCGCCATAGCTTCCTCCGGAAAAGGCAAAGGGGCCTTGCGGCCCCTTAAACAAACAGCGGCTGACGCTTAATGGACGTCTTTCCAGTATTCTTTCTTCAGCAGGAATGCCAGGATGAAGAAAATAAACAGGAAGATCATGACCTTAATGCCAAGGCTATGAGATTCTAACTTTGAAGGTTCACCGGTGTATTCCAGATAGTTCACCAGATCAGCCACAGCACGGTCATATTCTTCCGGGCTTAACTCACCTGAACCATCGGCAACGATACCCACATAAACTTCTTTCGATTCACCATCGACCATCTGCGTTTCGTGCTTTTTGTACGGGATACCTTGCAGTTCCTGTAACACGTGCGGCATACCGACCAGAGGGAACACTTCATTGTTCACACCAAACGGACGGGTTGGGTCAACATAAAACGACCGCAGATAGGTGTAGATCCAATCCGGACCACGCACCCGGGCGACGTTGGTTAAATCCGGTGGCGGAGCACCGAACCATTTCGCCAGATCTGCTTTTGGTGCAGCGTTTTTGATGAAATCACCAACTTTGTTCGCACCAAACGCCAGCTCTTTCATGCCGACTTCATCCGGGATACCTAAATCACGGAAAGTGCGTGAGTAGCGCTGATATTCCATCTGGTGGCAACCCAGACAGTAGTTCTGGAACATTTTGGCGCCACGCTGCAGGGACTCTTTGTCATGCAGGTTAATTGGCGCTTTGTCCAGATGGACAGCGTGTCCACCTGCAGCCAGCACTGAAGCAGACGTCACCAGTGCCAGTACTGAGAATAACTTTTTCAGCATTATGACAACCTCACAGGCAATGGTTTGGTTTTTTCATTTTTGCTGTAGAACCACAGCGCGATGAAATAGCCGAAGTAGAATACAGACGCAATTTGCGCGATCAATGTATAAGTTGGTGTTGCCGGCAACACGCCCAGAACACCCAGCACGACAAAGCTGATGACAAAGTTCACCAGATTCAGTTTGTGCAGGGTTGAACGGTAACGCACTGACCGTACTTTACAACGGTCTAACCATGGCAACAGCGCTAACAGGATAATCGCAGCAAACATCGCAACCGCGCCCCACAGCTGGTCCGGTACCGCACGCAGAATTGCGTAGAACGGTGTGAAATACCACACTGGTGCTATGTGGTCAGGTGTTTTCATCGGGTTAGCCGGTTCAAAGTTTGGCGGCTCCAGGAAGAAACCACCGCCTTCAGGAGCAAAGAAAATCACTGCACAGAAGATAATCAGGAAACCAACCACACCAACGATATCCTTCACCGTGTAGTACGGGTGGAAAGGGATAGCATCAACGATAATTTTCTTACCGCCTTTGGTGAAGTACTCATGGAAAGTGAATTTCTCAGACACGTTATTTTCAAACTTCTGACCCTCGTTTGGTACTTTCACATCAATACCATCCGGGTTGTTTGAGCCCACTTCATGCAGCGCAATGATGTGCAGGAACACCAGAATCACCAGTACCAACGGCAGTGCAATGACGTGTAAGGCAAAGAAACGGTTCAGCGTGGCACCGGAGATGACGTAGTCACCACGGATCCACAGGGTTAAATCATCACCAATGCCTGGAATAACACCGAAAATCGAGATAATAACCTGAGCACCCCAGAATGACATTTGACCCCAAGGAAGCAGGTACCCCATGAATGCTTCAGCCATCAGCACCAGGAAAATCAGCATACCGAAGATCCACAGCAGTTCACGTGGTTTCTGGTAAGAGCCGTACATCATGCCGCGGAACATGTGCAGATAGACCACGACGAAGAACGCCGAAGCACCGGTAGAGTGCATGTAACGCAGCAGCCAGCCGTAATCCACATCACGCATGATGTATTCGACAGAGGCAAAAGCACGTTCAGCGGAAGGTTCGAAGTTCATCGTCAGCCAGATACCGGTGACAATTTGGTTCACCAGTACTAACATCGCCAGCGAGCCGAAGAAGTACCAGAAATTGAAGTTTTTGGGTGCAGGGTACTGCATGACATGGAGATTCATTTTCTCCATAAATGGCATGCGGTACTCAATCCAGTTCATGAAATTTTTAAACATCAGGCAGTCCCCTCGTCAACACCGATCACCAGCGTGGTGTCATCAGTGAACATATATGGTGGGATCATCAGGTTTTTCGGTGCCGGAACACCTGAGAACACACGACCAGCCATATCATAAGTAGAACCATGGCATGGGCAGAAGAAACCAGATGCGATGCCTTCGACATGAGCGTCAAAGTCAGACATTTTGTAAGTCGGAGAACAACCGAGGTGGGTACAGATACCTACAGCAACAAAAACCTCAGGTTTTTTCGAGCGATGTTGGTTCTTTGCATAAGCCGGTTGCTGCTCTTCTTCCGAATTCGGATCACGCAGCTGGCTTTCAACGGCCGCCAGACTTTTCAACATATCCGGTGTGCGGTTCACGACCCATACCGGTTTACCACGCCATTCCACCCGAATTAACTGGCCTGGCTCGAGTTTGCCGATATTCGCAGTCACAGGCGCACCCGCTTGTTTTGCTTTCTCACTCGGATTCCAGGACGCAATAAAGGGAACGGCTGCTCCAACAGCACCAACACCACCCACAACTGAGGTAGCGATGGTCAGGAAGCGACGGCGACCATGATCAACTGGCGCATTGCTCATCCACTCATCTCCACGTTTACGCTTAAAACCTGAACGGTTTAAGCGGCTGAATTACAGCGATTATTATAAGTTGAAAAATACGGCGGATCATAATGAAAAGCCCTGCCTGTTACAAGGATTTACCATGATTCTCTGCGACCAGCAGCAGCTTTTTTTACGCAATTTTTTGATCCCGGACAACACAATCAACAGACTGAATTTACTTTACAAATTACTAACGGGAAAAGAAGTGGTCATTTCAGCCACATCAGCGCAGGGTCGGCGCCCGGTTTCCTGCTGGCTGCTGACAAGTATTGTCTGGCTTTTACGAATTGCCACCGCATCAGATGTGCTGACGGATAAAAAAAACCCGGCAGATGCCGGGTTTTTCGGTAAAACGAATTAACGTTTTGAGTACTGTGGACGCTTACGCGCTTTGTGCAGACCGACTTTCTTACGTTCAACCTGACGAGCGTCGCGGGTAACGAAACCAGCTTTACGCAGTGCAGGACGCAGAGATTCGTCGAATTCCATCAGTGCACGAGTGATACCGTGACGGATTGCGCCAGCCTGACCAGTGATACCACCACCTTTAACAGTGATGTACATGTCAAACTTGCCAACCATTTCAACTAACTCTAATGGTTGCATTACAACCATACGAGCAGTTTCACGACCGAAGTATTCAGTGATTGAGCGTTGGTTGATAACGATGTTACCAGCACCAGCTTTCAGGAATACACGTGCAGTAGAGGTCTTGCGACGACCAGTACCGTAATATTGATTCTGTGCCATGTCTATGCTCCCGTTAGATGTCTAAAACTTGTGGTTGCTGGGCAGCGTGCTGATGCTCGGCGCCTGCATACACTTTTAACTTACGGAACATAGCGCGACCCAGTGGACCTTTTGGCAGCATGCCTTTGATCGCGGTCTCCAGTACCATCTCAGGTTTTTTATCCAGCAGCTTTTCAAAGTTGATTTCTTTGATGCCACCTGGGAAACCAGAGTGAGAGTAGTACATTTTGTTTTTCGCTTTGTTGCCAGTGACAGTCACTTTGTCAGCGTTAACTACGATGATGTAGTCGCCGGTGTCAACGTGAGGTGTGTATTCTGGCTTGTGCTTGCCGCGCAGACGGCTAGCGATTTCAGTTGCAAGACGACCCAGGGTTTTACCTGCGGCATCAACAACGAACCAGTCGCGTTGTACGCTTTCTGGTTTAGCAGTAAAAGTTTTCATCAAAAACTACCCAAAAATAAATTTGTTACACCTTACACAACCCCTTCAGGCTGTGTCGTTTATCGTACCCCTTCGAGTACTGCAAACTGCCAGGCTACGGCAGTATCAGGCTGTAACGTGGGCCGGCGGCGGATTATAAAGGAAGGCTGCACAAAAAACAGCATTTTATTGCAGAATTTTTCGATCAAATTAGCGCTTTATGGCAGATGCGCCAGGGCTAGATAATCCTGTGACTGCATTTCCTGTAGCCGGCTCAGGCAACGCCTGAACTCAAACGACAAAATGCCTTGCGTGTAAAGCTGTTCCATCGGCACTTCCGCCGAGATAATCAGCTTCACTTTACGCTCATAGAACTCATCTACTAAGGCGATAAAACGCCGCGCGACATCATCATTGCCCTGCCCCATCTGGCGGGCACCACTGAGTAGCAAGGTGTGATAGATTTTAGACAGTTCCATGTAGTCATACTGACTGCGCATCGTCTCGCATAACTCACTGAAATCAAACCAGATGATGCCATCTGCCTCAGCTCTGTACTGCAGCTTGCGGCTGGCAATTGTGATGTGTCCGGCGCTCTGGCGGGGTTCCACCGACAACGCCAGAAAATATTGCTGCAGGTTCTGCTCCGCTTTGTCGTCGAGCGGTGCGTGATAGATTTCCGCTTGTTGCAAAGTCCGCAGACGGTAATCAATGCCGCTGTCAACATTAACCACTTCGGTATGTTGCTTAATCAAGGCTATCGCTGGCAAAAAACGGGCGCGTTGCAGACCGTTGCGGTACAAACCATCCGGTTCGATATTGGAAGTCGCAACCAGTGTGATGCCCCTCGCAAACAACGCCTGCATCAGGGTCCCCAAAATCATCGCATCAGTGATATCCGAGACAAAAAACTCATCGAAACAGATGATGTCGTAATCCCGCTTAAAATGATCAGCGACCTTTTCCAGCGGGTCGGCAGCGCCGGCCAGCGTTTTTAACTCGTCATGCACTTTGTGCATAAAACGGTGGAAATGCACCCGCAGTTTGCGCTCGGTCGGCAGACATTCGTAAAAGGTATCCACCAGATAGGTTTTGCCGCGGCCCACACCGCCCCAGAAATACAGGCCGCGCAGCGGGGCTGCTTCGGTCTTTTTATTAAATAACTTGCTGAATAATGAGGTTTTCTGTGTCGGACGACTGACAAAGTCATCATACAGGCGCTGCAGCTGCGCCACCGCATGTTGCTGGGCAGCATCAAACTGAAAATCCGAACGTTGTAAATCGAGTTGATATTTTTGCTGTGGCGTCATCATACAATGCAGTGCAGGCGCAGGTTCGGGCCGGAAAAAGTTAGCACATATAGTAACATGCCTTACCACTACCGATAAGAAGATCGGTTACACTTGGCAGTAAATCGTAGTTCCGGGAGTTGTTATGTTGATGTCTTCTATCCTTTGGCTGATTGCCGGTTTAGTGATCGGTGCTGTCGCTGCACGTTTATTCAGTATCCGCCAATTTAATCAGAACAAACTGCAAGTTGAACTCGAAGAGAGTAAAACCCAGTTACAAAATTACCGCTCTGAAGTGTCTGACCATCTGGAAACCACGCAACGCCTGATGAGTCAGCTGCAGGACAATTACGAGCAAATAGTCCGGCATATGGCCAGTACCAAGATGACATTGGTTGACAAAGCACCGGTGCAACGCGCGACCAATCTGAATTATCTGTCTACCGACACTGCGGAACACATCCGTAAATCTTTGGGCCAAATTGACGAGCGCCGGCGCAAACAAGTGTCACATTCGCAGCAACCACTTGATTATGCGGGCCATTCCAGCGGTCTGATGAAAACTTTCCCTACAGAAAAAAATTCGGACAACTGAAACTTTTTAAAAACGCACTGGTCTTCAGAGGCAGTTATCCGAGGGAGACAAGTGCGTTATGAAAATGAAGTTATCCGTTGTCACCGCAAGCATTCTTGCTGCTTTTTTGTTAGCTCAACCTACCCCTGCAGCGGCGAAACTGCCTTTTTTTGGCGCCGAAGCGGGCACTGAAATGCCGAGCCTGGCACCGATGCTGGACAAAGTCACTCCGGCCGTGGTGAATATCAATGTCGCCGGTAACCGGGAAGTACGTCAGCGTGTGCCGGACGCTTTCCAGCAATTCTTTGGCCAGGGCGAAATGCGTCGCTCGCAGCCGTTCCGCGGTCTGGGTTCAGGCGTCATTATTGATGCCGCCAAAGGTTATGTCGTCACCAACTCACACGTGATTAATCAGGCCGATGAAATTCAGGTCACTTTAAAAGATGGCAGGACTTTTGAAGCGAAAAAAATCGGTGAAGACCCGGAAAGCGATATCGCGCTGTTGCAAATCAAAGCCGACAATCTGACCGCTATTACCATCTCAGACTCCGATACACTGCGCGTCGGTGATTTCACCGTCGCGATCGGTAACCCCTTTGGCTTAGGCCAAACCGTCACTTCCGGTATTGTCAGTGCGCTGGGGCGCGGCGGCCTCGACATTGAAAAATATGAAGATTTCATCCAAACCGATGCAGCTATCAACAGCGGCAACTCCGGTGGCGCGCTGGTGAACTTAAAAGGCGAGCTGATCGGTATCAATACCGCAATCCTGGGGCCAAACGGCGGCAATATCGGTATCGGCTTTGCCATTCCGTCGACGATGATGAAAAACCTGGTCAGCCAAATCATCGAATTTGGTGAAGTTAAACGGGGTGTGCTGGGTATCGAAGGTAGCGATCTCAACGCAGATCTGGCGAAGAATATGAATGTGAAAACCAATAAAGGGGTCTTTGTTGGCAAGGTTCTGCCAGATTCCGGCGCCCAAAAAGCTGGTGTGAAAGCCGGTGATACTATCGTCAGTGTCAACGGCAAACCTATCCAGAGTATGTCGGAGCTGCGTGCCAAAGTTGGGACACTTGGTGTTGGTAAATCGATAAAACTGGGCATTCTGCGCGAAGACAAACAAGTGACGCTGGACGTCAAACTGACAGCCGCCGACCAGGCCAATGTCACCGCGGAGAATTTACATGAAATGTTGGCTGGTGCGAACTTCGCCAACGGTAAAACCGCCGATGGTGAACCTGGTGTCATGATTAGCGAAGTCGCAGACGGCTCACCGGCTGCCCGCCTTGGCCTCAGTAAAAACGACGTCATTATCGGTGTTGGCCGTACCCGTATTGAAAATATCGCCCAGCTCAGAACTGTGCTGGAACAGGCGCGAGGCGTGATTGCGCTGCAAATTCAACGGGATAACACAGTGTTCTATACACTGATCCGCTAAATCAACCTGAATAAAAGGCCGGGGCAACCCGGCTTTTTTTTTTGCTTAAATCATCCTTTTTCGTCGTTTCAGACTGATCTGGTTGTTGCCAATTTCATGATCAGTAACGTTTTTTCTGCTGCAGGTTTGACTGCTTCAATGCTATGCTGAAGCATTCCTCAGTTCAGATAAAACCGCTGTGACTAATTTCCTGCTGATGATTGCCAAAGGTGTTGCTTATGGGCTGGCACTGGCATTGCTGTATTTGTTACTCGCACCAAGCGGGCAGTTGCAGCTGTCACATTTGCTGCAGCCAGCTGAAGCGGAACCGGCCGCAGTCTCTTATGCCAAAGCAGTACGTGCCGCAGCACCTGCGGTGGTGAATGTCTATACCCGCAGTACTCAGCTTGATGAGCGTTCGTACGAGCGCCGGGTGATTCAGAATCAGTCATTGGGCTCAGGCGTGATTATGCGCAGCGATGGTTACATCGTCACTAACTATCATGTTGTACATGGTGCGGACCAAATTGTGGTCGCTTTGCAAGATGGCCGACAGCTGGATGCCTTGCTGATTGGTCAGGATCAAATGACTGACCTCGCAGTCCTGAAAGTCGAAGCAGAAGATTTACCAGTGATCCCGCAAAATCCCGAGATCGCACCACAAGTGGGTGATTTGGTGTTAGCCATTGGTAATCCATTAAATCTGGGGCAATCCATCACTCAGGGCATCATCAGTGCCACAGGTCGTGCTGGCCTGAGTACTAACTCTTATACCGACTTTATGCAAATGGATGCCGCGATCAACGAAGGCAACTCCGGCGGTGCGCTGGTCAACAGCAATGGCGTGTTAGTCGGCATTAATACCGCGGCTTTTCAGCGCCAGCGGAATTTAGAAGTGCAGGGTATTTTCTTTGCCGTGCCCTACCGCCTGGCCGCGACTGTAATGCAGAAGCTGATTAAACACGGCCGTGTCGTGCGTGGCGCTTTGGGCATGAACGGTATCCCAGTCATTAATGCCGCCGGCGAGCGGCAGGTCTCGACTGGTCAGCCGTTTTACGGCGTATTGATT
The DNA here is from genome assembly GCF_000711985.1 of Rheinheimera texasensis DSM 17496. Lineage (GTDB taxonomy): Bacteria > Pseudomonadota > Gammaproteobacteria > Enterobacterales > Alteromonadaceae > Pararheinheimera > Pararheinheimera texasensis. The sequence goes on along the minus strand of NZ_JONU01000008.1, from coordinate 69,370 downwards.
GATCAGGTAGAACCCTTTGGCCCGGCGGACAGTGCCGGCGTGCAACAAGGTGACGTGTTGCTGCAAGTGGATAACAAAGTGCTGACCAGTGTCAGTCAGGCACTCGATATTGTTGCGGAAACAGAACCCGGCTCGGAAATAGATTTATTGATCGAACGTCAGGGCCAAAAACTGACGCTGAAATGCCGGATTGGCTTACGCCCGCAAAGTGACTAACCAACACGCGAAAATGAATAAGGCCCGCATGCGGGCCTTATTCATTCTTACTGCACAAACCGCGGTCAGGCCGGTGCATTAATCCGCGAGATCTGGGCTCCCAGATTCTGCAGCTTAAATTCGATTTGCTCGTAACCACGGTCAATGTGATAAATCCGGTCCACGACCGTGTCACCTTCAGCCACCAGACCGGCAATCACCAGACTGGCGGAGGCGCGTAAGTCGGTCGCCATCACCTGAGCGGCATTCAGTTGCGGCGAGTGCTGACAAACCGCTGTATTGCCTTCGAGCTGGATCAAAGCACCCATGCGCTGTAATTCCGGCACATGCATAAATCGGTTTTCAAAAATCGTCTCAGTGACCACACCAACGCCTTCAGCGACTACGTTTAACACAGTGAACTGTGCCTGCATGTCGGTTGGAAACCCCGGGTGCGGCACTGTTTTCACATTGACCGATTTCAGCGTGCGACCGGTCATATTCAGCCGGATCCAATCCGGGCCTGTAGTGACGTCCGCACCAGCTTCACGCAGTTTTTCCAGCACTACTTCCAGTTCAGCCGGATCTGTGTTGACACAGGTCACATCACCGCCAGTCACCGCAGCGGCGACCAGAAAAGTGCCGGTTTCAATCCGATCCGGTAATACTTTATGGCTGGCACCTTTTAAGCTTTGCACACCTTCAATGCGGATGGTCGGACTGCCGGCACCACTGATTTTTGCACCCAGCGCAATCAGGTAGTTGGCTAAATCGACTACTTCCGGCTCGCGCGCGGCGTTTTCGATAATTGTCACGCCATCGGCCAATGTTGCGGCCATCAACAGGTTTTCAGTGCCAGTGACACTAACCATGTCCATCACCAGATGCGCCCCTTTCAGACGCTCGGCACGGGCTTTAATATAACCATTCTCAACTACAATCTGTGCGCCCATTTTGCGCAGACCATCGATATGTAAATTCACCGGCCGGGCACCGATAGCACAACCACCCGGCAGAGAAACTTCAGCATAACCAAAACGTGCCAGTAATGGCCCCAGCGCCAGGATAGAAGCCCGCATAGTCCGGACCAGCTCGTAAGGCGCTACCTGACTGGTGATGTTGGTCGCATCGACTGTCACGCGGTCCGCTTCGCGCTCAACCACAGCACCAAACATCCGCAGTAATTTAAATGTGGTATCAATATCTTTCAGTGCAGGCACATTGCTGATCGCAGACGGCTGTTCCGCTAATAAAGTCGCGAACATGATGGGCAATGCAGCGTTTTTAGCACCGGAGATTGAAACCTGGCCCTGCAGGCGGGCGCCACCTTTAACAAGAAATTGTTGCATCTGTAATTACACCGGCGGGTTGAGAAGTTTTTCGCGACGCCACTGTGTGGGCGTAAAGGCTTTGATTTGCAGGGCATGAATACTGCCATTGGCGATGTCGGCCATCAGCGGCGCATAAACCAGCTGCTGTTGTTTGACCCGGCTCAGACCGTCAAAACAGTCACCCACGGCGGTAACAGAATAGTGGCTGCCATCAGTTTTTACATACACTTCAGAAAGTTGCAGCTGCTCAAGCAACCGCTGTTCAATCTCTTTACAATCCATCTGGATACCCTTGTGCCACTGTGGTGATGTCGCGACAGTCCGGACCATCAGGACTTTCGCCAAAAAAGAAAACCCGGCGGTTTACGCCGGGTGGTGATTATATCCTGCCTCAGGATGCATTTCAGCTTTCTGTCGGTAAAAGGCTTAAAACATCACTGACCAGCGCCAGAGAACGTAATTGCTCCGGCATACCACGTAACTGCACCTGCAGCGATTTGGCTTTGGCCTGTGACAACACCTGAAGAAGCCAGGCCAGGCCTGCTGTATCGACGTGCTTCAGGCCTGCCAGGTCAAATATTGCCGAACCCTGCAGATTCTGCAGCGGCTTAAATGGCCAAAACTGCACAACAGTGTCCCGGTTTAGCTCACCGCTGAATACCAGTCCTTGTGGCTCTTGGCGGATCTCAAGCATTTTTCGCTTTCTCAGGCGCTTTGATTGGCGCTTTGGCTTTTTCTTCCAGCAAGGCAGCGACGCTGACTAAACCTTGCTGACGAATCATGCTACCAAGTTCAGAGCGTTTGCTGTCCAGTAACGAAATACCTTCAGCCACCATGTCAAACACCAGCCAGTTGTTGGCATCTTTCACCCGGCGCAACTTAAACTCGATTTTGATATCAGGTTTACCCGGGTCGATCACCCGTGTTCTGATAGTGATAATTTTCTTCTGCGCTTCAATAGCCTGACCCGGTTCAATCATCACTTGCTGGTCACGATACTGAGTAAAAACACCAGCATAAGTGCCGACCATGTAGTTCTGGAACGCGGTTACGAAAGTATTAAAATCCTGCTTAGGGACTGTGTTCAGCTTGACTGCATTGCCAATGACGTAACCGGCTGCATAGCGACTGTCGATATAGGGCACCAGCTCTTCCGTCACGATAGTGCGCAGAATTTCCGGGTCTTTTTTGATCTCAGCCTGTTGACGGGCAATGCGCTGGAAGGTTTTATCAGCCAACACTTCCATCATTTTGTACGGGTCGTCATATTTAGGTACAGCGGCGTCGGCCGCCTGCACCTGAGTAAAGGCCAGCAATGCAGTGGCCGCGACGAAGGCTTTAAATAAGGTTTTCATTATTGATTCCCACGATTAAACAAAAACTGGCCAATCAGCTCTTCAAGCACGATGGCGGATTTGGTGTCTTCGATGTAGTCACCGTTCTTCAGAATTTCAACGTTCTCGTCAACAAAACCTGGCTGTAAACCAATATATTGCTCGCCAAGCAGGCCAGATGTCAGAATGGCCAGTGAACTGGTTTCCGGAAAGTTGTTGTAGCTGCTGTTGATGTCCAGTGTCACGACCGGCTGAAATGATTCCGGATCGAGCTGGATGGACGCCACGCGTCCCACTACAACCCCGCCTACTTTGACCGGTGACCGCACTTTCAGGCCGCCAATATTTTCAAACTTGGCCAGTAACTGATAACTCTGGTCAGAACCTGCCACTCCTGTGTTCGCGACTTTCATCGCCAGCAGTAATAAAGCTGCAATTGCCAGCGCGACAAAAAAACCTACAAATAATTCTAATTTACGTGATGTCATTTCTCATCCACCAAACATGACAGCGGTTAATACAAAATCAAAACCCAGTACGGCTAAAGATGCCGTCACCACAGTCTGAGTCGTTGCCTGACTGATACCTTCCGAGGTCGGCACCGCATCAAAACCTTTGTGCAGTGCGATCACAGTCACAATAAAAGCAAACACGATGCTCTTAATCACGCCGTTGACCACGTCCTGCTGGAAGTCAACATTGGCCTGCATCGCAGACCAGTAGCCGCCAGCGTCAACACCCAGCCAGTCGACCCCAACCAGATGTCCGCCAAGAATACCGACCGCATTAAAAATCAGCGCCAACAGTGGCATGCTGATGACCCCTGCCCAGAACCGTGGCGCTATCACACGCCGCAGCGGGTCTACAGCCATCATTTCCATGCTGGATAATTGTTCCGTCGCTTTCATCAGACCAATTTCTGCGGTCAGCGCACTGCCCGCCCGTCCGGCAAACAACAGCGCCGTCACCACAGGCCCGAGTTCACGCAACAGACTTAAAGCGACAAGCGGCCCTAACATTTGTTCAGCGCCAAATTTCGCCAACACTGTGTAACCCTGCAGCGCCAGTACCATGCCGATAAACAGGCCAGAGACCAGGATGATTAGCAGCGACAACACGCCGACGACATAAATCTGCTTCATATACAGATGCCAGTTTTTCAGCGGTCTTGGCCGACCCCATAAAGCACCAAATAACATCAGGGTTGCGCGGCCCAAGCCCTGCAATGTCCCGAGCGTGTTGGCACCTAACTGCTGGATTTGCTTCAGCATCAGCGACTTAACTCCATTAATTCAGTAGCGTATTCGGCGGCTTTGAAGTGGAACGGCACCGGGCCGTCCGCCTGACCTTGCAGGAATTGCTGTACCAGCGGTGATTCGTGCTGGCGCAGCTGCTCCGGCGTGCCATGGCCAATGACACGGCGTTCCGCCACTACATAGACATAATCGGCGATGCTCATCACTTCAGCGACATCGTGCGATACCACAATCGAAGTCAGACCCAACGCATCATTCAGAGAACGGATTAAGCGCACAATCACGCCCATCGAAATCGGGTCCTGACCAGCGAACGGTTCGTCGTACATGATGAGTTGCGGGTCAAGGGCAATAGCACGGGCCAAAGCGGCCCGGCGGGCCATACCACCAGAGAGTTCCGCCGGCATTAAATCGCGGGCCCCACGCAAACCGACCGCTTCCAGCTTCATCAGCACCATAGTACGGATAATAGCTTCCGGCAGACGGGTATGTTCTCGAATAGGGAAAGCAACGTTGTCAAACACCGACATCTCGGTAAACAGTGCACCGCTTTGAAACAACATGCTCATTTTTTTGCGGGCCTGATACAGTTCCTGCCGGGTGAGTGTTGGAATATCAGCACCTTCAAACAGGATCTTGCCGCTGTCCGGTTTTAACTGACCACCAATCAGCCGCAGTAAAGTGGTTTTACCGATACCACTAGGCCCCATAATGGCAGTCACTTTTCCGCGCTGAAACTGCATACTCATGTCGTCATAGATGACACGGTCGCCGCGGCGGAAAGTTAAATTTTGAATATCAACCAATGGTTTATCCAAACCAAACTCCATTCATTTCTCGCTGTGCACATTCCTGGCCGGAGATCGCTTTCCGCTCCCTGCGACAGCAGGCGGGAAAAAACGGCGCAATATACGGGGACTCCATGCACTATGCAAGGCAAATGCCTAATTAATCGCCGTATTTTAACTGGTTTAGCCGCAAGCGTCGCGTCGAAAAATTGTAAGTATCAGTTGCAGAATTTCGAACTGTTTACAGTCTTGTGTACCGGGTCGAATTGGAACCCTATCCTGGCGCAAGATGGCAGACCTGCGAATGGTTCTGACATAAAGCTCTGCCGCGGTTTTTTACAGGTTTTTTTGCAATTATCCGGCAGAAACTGGAAAATGCCCGCAGGTTCGGCACCTGCTTTCAGCCCGGTACCAGGCGAATTGCGTATAGTTCGCATTTTGCCGGCCTTAACTGAATATCAGCTTAATAAAACCGCCGCCACCGGGCCAAACCGGGCCGGAAAATTGAGGTAAGTATGAATTTTTGCGAGACAGCCAGCCGCGTTCTGGACATTGAATCTCAAGCGATAATCGGTCTCAAAAGTTATATTAATCAAGATTTTAATCACGCATGCCAGTTGATGTTCGACACCAAAGGCCGGGTCATTGTGACCGGCATGGGTAAATCCGGCCATATCGGTAATAAAATCGCTGCGACACTGGCATCAACAGGCACTCCGGCGTTTTTTGTTCATCCCGGCGAAGCCAGCCACGGCGACCTTGGCATGATCACGCAACAGGACATTGTGTTTGCACTGTCCAATTCCGGCGAAACCGAAGAAATTTTGAAACTGTTGCCAGTGCTGAAACGTCTGGGCATCGCCATCATCGCCGTCACCGGCAATTCCGAATCCACGTTAGCCAAACTGGCTGACATTCATCTGTGCGCCAGAGTGGCACAGGAAGCCTGCCCACTTGGCCTGGCACCCACCGCCAGCACTACGGCCGCTTTGGCATTGGGTGATGCTGTGGCGGTCGCCTTATTAGAAGCCCGTGGTTTTTCCGCAGACGATTTTGCACTGTCACATCCGGGCGGCAGTCTTGGGCGACGCTTATTGCTGCGGATCAGCGATATCATGCATGAACATGAACAAATCCCGCTGGTCGACGAAAACGCCACTATCTCCGCAGCATTACTGGAAATTTCCCGCAAAGGCCTCGGTATGACGGGCATTCTTGACTCGCAGGGCCGTCTCGCCGGGATATTCACCGACGGTGATTTACGCCGTATTCTGGACCAGCGTATTGATATCCATCAGACGCTGATTTCCAGCGTGATGACCCGAAAATGTGTCACAATCCGGGCAGAAATGCTGGCTGCCGAAGCGCTGAAAATTATGGAACAGAAGAAAATCAATGCATTGATGGTCGTCAGCCCGGAGCACATCCCGGTTGGCGCGTTAAACATGCATGACCTGTTACGGGCAGGAGTGCTGTGATGGCCATGACTTATCGCGAAATGTATCAGCCGATCGGTAAAGATGTCGAAGCCAAAGCGGCGCAGATTAAATTGCTGATTTGTGATGTTGACGGTGTGTTTTCTGACGGCCGGATTTATCTGGGCAATGATGGTGAGGAACTGAAAGCCTTTCACACCCGTGACGGTTATGGCATTAAAGCATTACGACAGGCCGGCATTGAAGTAGCCATTATCACCGGACGGCGCTCAGCCATCGTCGAAAAGCGCATGCAGGCGTTAACAGTGCAGTATATTTTTCAGGGCCAGGAAGACAAAATGCCGGCTTATCTACAACTGAAACAACAGCTTGCGATTGAAAACTCGCAGATTGCTTACATCGGTGATGATTTGTCGGACTGGGCCGTGATGCAACATGTCGGTTTGCCGGTGGCGGTAGCAGATGCGCATCCGTTACTCAGACGTCACGCGGCCTTAACGACAAGCCTGCCGGGCGGTTTTGGTGCAGTGCGTGAACTTTGTGATCTTTTGCTACTCAGTCAGCAACAGTTCGGTACATTTTCAGGAAGCAGCACATGATCCGGCAACTGTTCTGGTTATTTCTGGTCGTGACTGGCGGCGTCATATTGTACAGTTGGATTGAGGCGGCAGACACGCCCAAACATGCCGCAGTAGAGCGTGAACTGGTCCCCGACTTTGTCGCCTATCAACTGACACGGCGTAGCTTTGACAAAGACGGCAATTTATCCGGCCAGGTTAAAGCTGCGCAAATGGCGCATTTTGAGCAACTGGGCCAGATCCAGTTTGAGCAGCCCGCTTATACTTTGTATGAAGAGCGGCTGCCCCGCTGGCAAATCAGTAGTGCTCAGGGTGTGTTTTATCAGGACAATAAAGTGATCTTGGAACAGAATGTCCAGGTCGACAATTTACATCAGGACGAAATGTTCCGGCAGATCCAGACCGAGCAACTTGAGATGCTGCTGGATAGCCAGTTACTGCAAACCGATCATCCGGTACTGGTGTTAGGCCAGAGCTTCCAAATCCATGGCCAGGGCTTGCAGGCCGATTTAATCACGCAGAAACTGCGTTTGTTCAAGCATCAGGGGACGGTATACCAACATGAAAATCAATAAGCTGAGCGCGCTACTGGTTCTTTGTCTCAGCACGGCGGTGTTCGCCAAAACAACTGATTTCAGCGAACCAATCGAAGTAAACGCGGATCGCAACGAAGCCAGTCTGAAACAGCAGATGCTGGTTTATTCCGGCAACGTCATTGTCAAACAAGGCACTTTGCTGATCAAAGCGGACAAATTAACCGTTGACCGTTCCGCCGGTGAAGGCAAAGAAGTGTTTATCGCGGTGGGCAAGCCAGCGGTGTATTCCCAGGTACTGGATGGCGAAAAACCTATTCAGGCCAGTGCGGAAGAAATTCGTTATGCCATGGCAACCCGGGTACTAACCTTGACCGGCAAAGCAGAAATCACTCAAAGCGGCAGTCTGGTCCGCAGCGCCAAAATTGAATATGACCTGCTGAAACAACAACTCAGCGCCGAAAGCGAAGAAGGCAAAGAGCGGGTCACAACTATCTTTACCTCGGAAGGAAAATAGGTTGAAAAAGCTCGTTGCCGCACATCTGGCGAAAAGTTACAAAGGCCGGCAGGTTGTTAAAGACGTCAGTCTGGAAGTGGGTGCCGGGCAAATCGTTGGTCTGTTAGGCCCAAACGGTGCCGGCAAAACCACCACTTTTTATATGATTGTTGGCCTGGTACCGTCCGACAAAGGTCAAATCACTCTCGGTGGCCAGGACATCACTTTTGACCCTATCCACGCCAGAGCGCGGCAGGGCATTGGCTATTTGCCACAAGAAAGCTCGATTTTCCGTAAGTTGACAGTATTTGATAACCTGATGGCGATTTTGCAGACGCGCAAAGATTTAACTGAAGATCAGCGCGAACAAACCGCAGATGAATTGCTGGACGAATTTAATATCACCCATATCCGCAATAGTCTCGGTATGAGCCTGTCCGGTGGTGAGCGCCGCCGCGTTGAAATAGCCCGCGCCCTGGCTGCCAATCCGGCCTTTATCCTGCTGGACGAACCTTTTGCCGGTGTTGACCCGATTTCAGTGCTGGATATCAAAAAAATCATTCAGCACCTGTGTAATCGCGGCATCGGCGTACTGATCACCGATCATAATGTCCGCGAGACCCTTGATGTTTGCGAGATCGCCTATATCGTCAGTCATGGGGAGTTGATTGCATCCGGTTCACCCGCTGAAGTATTGGCCAATCAGCAAGTCAGGGATGTATACCTCGGGGATCAATTCAGGCTATAGTTAGCAAAAAACCAGTTCCCAACTGGTCGTCAGGAGTGACAAGAAGTACATGAAGCCATCTTTACAACTTCGGCTTGGACAGCAACTAACAATGACGCCTCAGCTGCAGCAAGCTATCAAGCTGCTCCAGTTGTCGACCATTGAATTGCAACAGGAAATCCAGGAAGCGCTGGACGCCAACCCGCTGCTTGAGGCTGAAGATGAATTCAGTTTTTCCGAATCCAATACAAGTAGCAATGAACCGCCATCCACCGATACCGGTGCTGAACACAACGCCGCCGACGAATATGCTGAACCGGAGATCCCGGATAGCAGCGAGTCGATGACCGAACAGAATATCAAAGAAGATTTACCACTCGACAGCAACTGGGATGACATGGTCAGCGCCGCACCGGTTGCCGGCACAGGCTCGCCGGATGAGGACATGGTGTTTCAGGGCGAAACCACTGAAACATTGCAGGACTACCTGCGCTGGCAGATGCAGTTAACACCTTTTAGCGAAACAGACCGCGCCATCGCCGAAATTATTATTGAAGCTATCGACGAGAACGGCTTACTGACCATCAGCTGTGAGGAAGTACTCGAGTCGCTGGGGCTTGAAGACATTGAACTGGATGAAGTTGAAGCTGTGCTCAAACGCATTCAGTTATTTGACCCGGTCGGCGTCGGCGCCCGCAGTATTCAGGAATGTCTGCTAATCCAGTTACGCCAGTTCGCGCCTGATACGCCATTTTTGAAAGAAACCTGCGACATTATTAAGCATCACAGCGAATATTTAGCTAATCGTGATTTCCGTTCTCTGATGCGTGTGTCTAAACTGAAAGAAGATGATCTGCGAGAAGTGATGCGGCTCATCCACAGTCTGAATCCGCGCCCCGGTGCGGACGTGATCCGGGAAGAACAGCAATACACCATTCCCGATGTGTCAGTAAAAAAAGTGAAAGGCCGCTGGATGGTCGAACTTAACCCGGATGCCTTTCCAAAGATCAGAATCAATGAACAATACGCGGCGATGTCGCGGCAAGTGCGAAACTCATCAGACAGTCAGTTTATTCGTTCCCATTTGCAGGAAGCGAAGTGGTTTCTGAAAAGTCTGGAAAGTCGTAACGAAACGTTATTAAAAGTGGCCAACTGTATAGTGCAGCAACAGCAGGCGTTTTTTGAACACGGCGAAGAAGCCATGAAGCCTATGGTGCTCAATGATGTGGCAGAGATGGTCGGCATGCACGAATCAACCATTTCCCGGGTGACCACCCAGAAATATATGCATACTCCGCGCGGAATTTTTGAACTTAAGTTCTTCTTTTCCAGTCATGTCAGTACAGAGAGCGGTGGCGAATGTTCATCAACCGCTATCCGGGCCTTTATTAAGAAATTGGTGGCAGCGGAAAATCCGGCCAAACCGCTGAGTGACAGCAGAATGGCTGAGATCCTGTCGGAGCAAGGGATTAACGTGGCGCGGCGAACCATCGCCAAGTACCGGGAATCGCTTTATATTCCGCCGTCTAATCAGCGCAAGAGCTTGCTTTAAGTAAGTGCTCATCTAAGAAGGAAATGTCTATGCAAATTAATCTAACTGGTCGTCATGTAGAAATTACTGCAGCACTGAGAGAATATGTAGACAGCAAATTTGCCAAACTTGAGAGACATTTTGACCATATCAACAATGTGCATGTCGTGCTCAATGTCGAGAAGTTAAAACAAATCGCCGAGGCTAAACTGCATTTAAACGGCGGAGAGGTGTTTGCGCAGTGTGAAGATGATAACATGTACGCTGCGATTGACCTCCTGATCGACAAACTGGATCGCCAGGTCATCAAACACAAAGAGAAAATTTCTCGTCACTGAACTCTGGATTTATGAACCTAAGCTCAATGTTATCGGAGGACTGCACAAAAAGTGCGGTCCTTTTTAATAGTAAAAAACGTATCCTCGAATACATTGCGGAACTGGCGCACCAGCATATGCCTGAGCTTGCCGAATCCACTGTATTCGAAGCTTTGATGGCACGGGAAAAACTGGGTTCGACCGGGATTGGTGGTGGTATCGCCATTCCGCACGGCAAGCTCAAAGGAGTCACGTCGCCAGTGCTGGTCTTTGTCGTCAGTCAGGATGCCATCCAGTTTGATGCTATTGATAATCAGGCAGTGGATATCTTCTGTGCCATTCTGATCCCGGAAAATCAATGCCAGACGCACCTGACCACATTAGCCGGTATCGCCCGCTTATTGAGTCAAAAAGAAATCACCCGCAAAATTCGCCATGCCGGTTCTGATCAGGCACTTTACCAGCTGTTATTAAGCTGCGCCGATACAGGAACCGCCAAATGAAACTCCTGGTAGTCAGCGGCAGATCAGGTTCCGGCAAATCCGTAGCACTACGGGTGATGGAAGATCTGGGCTACTACTGTGTCGACAATATTCCGGTCAACTTGCTGCCAACGCTGGCCAATGCGGTGATGGGGCAGTATGAGCGGGTTGCAGTCAGCATCGATGTGCGCAACCTGCCACAGGAACCGGAGGAACTGACCGAGATCCTGTCTTACCTGCCACGCAAGGTCGAGCTGACTATTCTGTATCTCGATGCCGACCATACCAGCCTGATTAAACGCTTCAGTGAAACCCGAAGGCTACATCCGTTGTCGCATCAGGCGATGTCACTGGATGAAGCGATACAGCGTGAGCAGCAGCTGCTGGACCCCATCTCCAGCCGCGCCGACTTGTATATCGACACTACTGAATTGAACGTCCATCAGCTGACCGAACAGCTGCGTGAGCGGATCCTGGGCCAGAAAACCGGCCGGCTGGTGATGCTGTTTGAGTCTTTTGGCTTCAAATACGGCATTCCTAAAGACGCGGACTTTGTCTTCGACGCCCGGTTTTTGCCAAATCCGCATTGGGAACCTGAGCTGAAAATTCTGACCGGCCTTGATCAGCCGGTAAAAGATTATCTGGAAGCCCAGCCGGTTGTTGCCAAATATACCTGGCAAATCAACAGCTTTATCAGCACCTGGTTGCCGCATCTGGAACGCAATAACCGCAGTTATCTGACCATTGCTATTGGTTGTACCGGTGGCCAGCACCGCTCTGTTTATATTGTTGAGTCTTTGGCGGAGAGTTTCCGGGCCTTACGCGAAGACGTGCAAATCCGTCACCGGGAGTTAGTCCGTCACCATGGCAAATAGCTTTAAAGAAACTGTCACTATCGTCAATCAATTAGGCTTACATGCCCGCGCCGCCACGAAACTGGCACAGTTGTGTATGCAGTTTGATGCCAAAATTGAATTACAGCAGGAAGGCCGTAGTGCCGATGCCAGCAGTGTGCTGGCGCTGTTGATGCTTGCCAGCAGTAAAGGCAAGAATGTTGATGTGGTCGCCACAGGCGCGCAAGCTGAAGCCGCTTTAACGGCTGTCACCGCGCTGATCCGCGCCGGCTTCGACGAAAATTAAAACCCCCGCAAATGCCACAAGCACGGCAGACTAATCTGCCGGTAGTTTATCAACACCTTGTGTAGTGTGATGATGTTTCAGCTTGTGATGCATCGCCACTTTAATCAGCATATGCGCAGTCACTGGCGCTGAAATAAACAAAAACAACGCAATCAACAGCTGTTGCAAGCTCAGCGTCTCTAATTGCAGATTGAAAAAAACCATAGACGCCAGCACCAGACTGCCTAACCCCAAAGTGGTCGCTTTAGTCGGCCCGTGCAGCCGGGTATAAAAATCCGGCAGTTTCAGCAGCGCCACCGAGCCCAGCAGCACAAACAATGCACCGACGCACAACAAGCCGCTGATCAGCCATTCCAATGTCGTCATAAACGCTCCTATTCGATGATATCGCCGCGCAACAGGAATTTACACACTGCCACAGTGCTGACAAACCCCAGCATCGCAATCAGCAACGCCGCCTCAAAATACAGCTGACTGCTGGCATAGACGCCATACACTAATAACAAGGCGATGCTGTTGATATACATAGTATCCAGCGCCAGTAAGCGGTCAGCCACTGCCGGACCACGTAACAGCGACCATATGTTCAGACAAAGCGCCAGAATAATCACCGCCATCACTGCGAGCAAAATCAGACTGAACATGCGAAAATCTCCTGCAACGGTGCTTCGTAACGTTGTTTCAGCTCGCGGATCAACGCCGCTTCATCCTGCAAATCCAGCACATGCAACAATAAAAACTGTGGCGCATCCGCCTCTCGCGGTAACAGCTCTGCACTGACTGTGCCTGGGGTGAGGCAAATAGTGGCGGCCAGAATTGTCAGCGGCAAGGGTTCTTTCAGATCCAACGGCAAGAGCACAAAACCCGGTTTCAGAGCACTGTTTCGCCCCAGCACGACTTTCACCACCTGCAGATTAGCCACCACGATATCCCACAACACCATCAACAGATAACGGCCAAACAAACCATAGCGCTTGACCTGTGGCTGCACTTCACGAAACCCGCGGCTGACCCACGGGATCAATAACGCGAGGATCACACCGCTAAGCAACACCACAGGTGAAACGCTGTTATGCAAAGCGCACCAAACCAGAAATAACAAAGTACTACGCAGTGGTGTGGCAAATAAGCTGTTTTGCATCAGTAACCTCCACTCACAGCAGTTAACTGCGCTATCGCATCAGCGCAGAACTGCGTCCACCACTGGCCAAAAACGACCAGCTGCAGGCCTGCCAATAGCAGCAGGACGATGGCAAACACCTGAGTCCGCTCTGAAGGAATAATTGTTGGTGTCGCGCTGGCAATTGGCGGTTGAGCACGCCAGAACAACACGCTGCCGGCACGGCTGAATGCCACCAGCACTGCCAGACTACTGAGCAACAATATGCCAATCAGCAACATGCCATGCGAAGTCGTGCTGAGCCCCTGGATCAACCATAACTTCGCGACAAAGCCCGAGAACGGCGGCATACCAATCACCACCAAAGCACTGAATACAAAAAGCCAGCCCAATAGAGTCGCCTGCGGTAGACGCGGCCCGGGGACCAATCGGTCGCCAACACTGCCACGCTGCCGGGCGATCAGATCCGACAGCAGATACCAAATGGCGCCAATCCAGCTGGAATGTACCGCATAATAGAGTGCGGCGGCTTTCACTTGTGCGTTGCCGCTACCAAGTGCGGCCAGCAAGGTGCCGGCCGACAGCAGCACCAGCGCTGCCGCCAGCTTCTTTAAATCCACGGCGGCCAGGACCATAGCAGCAGCCAGCAGCATCGTCAGTAAGCCCCCCCACCACAGCAAGGCATCACCGTAACCTGTCAAAGCGCCGGCGCTGGCGCCAAACAGCAGGCCAAAGACCCGCAGCAGGCTATAAACGCCAACTTTGGTCATCACAGCGAACACAGCTGCGACCGGAGCACTGGCCTGGCTGTAAGCGGCCGGCAACCAGAAATGTAACGGCAACAGCGCGGCTTTTAAGCCAAAGACGATGAGCAACAAACCGGCTGCAGCCTTGACGCCCAGCGTTTCAGACGGCGTTAACGTACTGATGTGCTGCGCCATATCCGCCATATGCAAAGAACCAAGCATCGCATACAACAAAGCCAGCGCCAGTAAAAACAGAGCAGAACCCACCAGATTCAGCACTACATAATGCAGCGCTGAGTGGATCCGCTTTTTGCCGCCGCCGTGCACCAGCAAACCGTAAGAGGCAATCAACAGCACTTCAAAAAATACAAAGAGGTTAAACAAGTCGCCGGTGAGAAAAGCGCCATTGAGGCCCATCAGCAAAAAATGCAGTAGCGGGTGAAAGTACGCGCCTTTTTCATCGTCACCGGCACAGCTGTAAACAGCAACCGCCAGCGTCAGCAAAGTCGTCAGCCAGACAAACAGCGAAGATAACTGGTCAGCCACCAGCAGAATACCAAAGGGTTCCGGCCAGTTACCCAGCAGATAATGACTGGCCGGTACATTGGTTTGTTGCCACAGCAACGCGGTTGCAACTAACAGATTCAACAGCATCGCCAGCACACTACCGACACGCCGGAATTTTACAGACGCCTGCTGTGGTTGCAGCAACAATAACACCGCAAACAATGCTGGCAGCAGAACAGGCAGGATGGGCAGATGTTGCATCAGGCACCTCCCCGCGTGTTTGGTTTTTGCAGATCCACTTCATCGTGCCCAAGTTCAGCCCGGGCGCGGATAGCCAGTACCACCAGAAAAGCCGTCATGGCAAAACCTATCACAATCGCCGTCAGCACTAAGGCCTGTGGCAACGGGTCAGCATATTGCTCCGAGGCACCCAGTACAGCGCCTGCCCCGGCAGTAAGCCCGCCACTGACAAAAATGAACAGATTAACGGCATAAGACAACATCGTCAGGCCAAGCATCACAGCGAAAGTACGCCCCCGTAAAATCAGTAATACGCCACATCCGGTCAGCAAACCAATAGCAATAGCGATGAGCAGTTCCATCAGATTTGTCCTCGGTGTTCTGGTTTATGCCGGGTGGTGAGTTTGCCAAGATTCGCCAAAATCAATAAGGTCGAACCCACAACCGTCAGGTACACGCCCAAATCAAAGGCTATTGCACTGGCCAGTTCAATTTGTCCTAACAGCGGAATATCAAAGTAATCAAACCATGAGGTTAAAAACGGCTTGCCGAACAACCAGCTGAAGGCGCCGGTCAACCATGCGATTAAAATGCCGCTGGCAACTAGCGCAGAAAACTGCAGGTTTAACCGCGGCTTGACCCAATCCACGCCATGCGCGATGTACTGCATGATCAGCGCCACAGCAGTGACCAGACCGGCGACAAAACCGCCACCTGGTAAATTGTGACCGCGGAAGAACAGATACACTGATACCAGCAGCGCCAGCGGCAACAGACCTTGGGACACCACGCGCAGCAGCAACGGATGTGCGTCCAGCGCCCAGCTGCGGCCATCTGCGTCAGCGCTGGGTTTAAAGCGCGGAATGCCGGTCAGCAGTTTGTAAATACCCAGCGCTGCAATCCCTAATACCGTAATTTCGCCAAAGGTATCAAAACCACGGAAGTCGACCAGGATCACATTGACCACATTGGTGCCACCACCGCCGGATTTCGCATTGGCGAGGAAATAAGATGATACCGAATCGGCCTGATGTGTCAGCATCAGGTAAGCCAGACTGCCGACGACAATAGCGCAACTGCCAGCCAATATCAGGTCGCGTAACAAAGTGGCGTGTGCGCTTTGCTTTGGGCTGCGGTGTGGCAGGAAATACAGCGCCAGCATCAATAACACAGCAGTCGCGACTTCTACCGCCAGCTGCGTCAATGCCAAATCAGGTGCGGAGAAACGGATAAATAATAAACTCAGCATCAGTCCGACCACTGAAATCATAATGAGCGCCAGTAATCGCTGACGTTGCCAGATCACAGTAGCCATAGCTGCCAGCACCATGATGACAACTAACACCGCACTGAACCAGTCTGTTGGCAGCAACCCTCTCTCACCTTGTAACGAATTCAGCTGTAACAACGGATAGCCAGCCAGCAACACCGTAGCCCACAACATCGCCGCTATGTACCATTGCAGTCTACCTGGTTCAGCCCATTGGCTGAACTGCCGGCAGCGCTGGACTAACCGTTGAACTTGCCCCTCAAAACGATGAATAGCCAGCGTTGACTGAAAACCGGCCTGAAACAGGAATAATTCTTTACGGTTGATATAAAGCACAATACCGGCGACAAATGCGACCACACTCATCAGTAACGGCAGATTCAGACCATGCCACAAGGCCAGGCTGTAGGCCGGCGGCGTCTGTTGTAAGGCGGCAGTAGAGGCGGCCAACAGGATATCGCCCACCAGCCACTGTGGGAACACACCGACGCCAATACACAATGCCACCAACACTTCCATCGGCACCCGCATATAACGCGGTGGCTCATGGGGGATTTTGTCGAGGCCGATCGGCTTGCCGTTAAAAAATACATCATGAATAAAGCGGGCCGAATAAGCGACCGAAAACACCGCAGCAAGCGTTGCCAGCAGCGGCAACAACCAGCTGAGCGCGCCGAGCACACTCTGGTGCAGCGTCTGACTGAAAAACATTTCCTTCGATAAAAAACCATTCAATAGCGGCACCCCGGCCATTGACGCGGCCGCCACCATCGCCAGACTGGCGGTCACCGGCATAAAATGCCATAAGCCATTGATTTTCCGCATATCCCGCGAACCGGTTTCATGGTCGATAATGCCGGCCGCCATAAATAACGATGCTTTGAACACCGCATGGTTGATGATGTGGAAAATCGCTGCCACTGTAGCCAAATCAGTATCCAGGCCAAGTAACAGTGTGATCAAACCCAGATGCGAAATCGTTGAATAGGCCAATAAGCCCTTGATGTCGTGCTGAAACAACGCAAAATAAGCGCCGGTTAACAAGGTTAATAAGCCAGCGAGACTGACCAGACTAAACCACAAGTCGGTGCCGGCAATGGCCGGATACAGCCTGATTAATAAGAAAATGCCGGCTTTGACCATGGTCGCCGAGTGCAGATAGGCACTGACCGGTGTTGGCGCAGCCATCGCATTGGGTAACCAGAAATGAAACGGAAACTGCGCAGATTTGGTAAAAGCGCCCAATAAAATCAGTACCAGGATCAGCGGATACTGCGCATCAGCAATAATCTGCGGGCCTTTACTTAAGATCACATCGAGCTGATAACTGCCGGCAACCTGACCAAGCAAAATCAAACCGACCAGTAACGCCAGGCCACCTGCGGCCGTCACTGTCAGCGCCAGACGGGCGCCTTTGCGGGCGTCAGAGCGGTGTGACCAATAACTAATCAGTAAAAATGAACTGATGCTGGTCAGCTCCCAAAACATCCAGAGCTGCAGCACATTACCGGACAGCACAATCCCGAGCATCGCCAGCATAAACAGCAACAAGCTGGCATAAAACCGCGGCATCGGATCGGAAGCGCTGAGGTAATAGCGGGCGTAAAAAATCACCAACAAGCCAATGCCGAAAATCAAGAAACTAAATAACAGCGCTAAAGCATCTAAGCGGAATGTCCATTGCAGGCCCAATACCGGCAACCATTGCCATTGCTGTTGAAACACCGCACCTTGTAGCAAATCAGGGATCATCGGCGCCAACAGCAACAAGCCTGCAATTGGCGCTAAAAGTGCGATGAGGGTTTGTTGATTTCGGGACAGCTGACGGAACAACAGCAGAATAACGATACTGAACAGAGGGATGGACAAAATCCACGGTAGTAATAACGCCATGCCAGAACCTCTTCAGCAGATGTGAATGCTGAAACCAGCCCAAAGCCCGCACAGTATCACATCACAAATTAAACCAGTCATGCTGCCAGTCTGGGTGGGACAGGCAATTTTCAAGACCCGTAGCGCTGAACGGAGTATTCAGACCGGTGAATACCCCGTTTTCAGCGATAAATTAATGCGCCGCCCCCGGCACATAATGATGGATCCAACCCACACTGTAGAAATAGTGTGTCACTTCTGGCAACAGGAAAACAGTTGAAAGCAGCCCCACAACCGCCAAAACAATAGTATATGGCAACGCCATCCAAACCATCTTCATATACGACAGTCTGATCAACGGCGCCAAAGCACTGGTCAGCAGGAACAGAAAAGCCGCCTGACCATTTGGCGTTGCAACGCTTGGCAGGTTAGTCCCGGCATTAATGGCAATGGCTAACATCTCAAACTGTTCGCGGCTGATGCGTCCGGCCTCCCATGCAGCTTTGACTTCACTGATATACACAGTGCCGACAAAGACATTATCGCTGACCATCGACAGCACGCCGTTTGCCATAAACAACACCGCCAGCTGCAACTGACCGTCAAAGGTCAACACCCAATGAATCACCGGAGTAAACAGATGCTGGTCAATAATGACTGCAACCACCGCAAAAAATACGACTAATAAAGCGGTGAAAGGCAATGCTTCTTTAAAGGCATGGCCAATCGCATGTTCATCGGTAACACCACAAAACGTGGTCGCCAGAATGATGACCATCAGACCAATTAAACCCACAGAGGCAATATGCAAACTCAGGCAAAGAATCAACAACACAGCGATAACGCCTTGCGTCCACAGCTTGGTGATGTCAGCAGCCTGCATGCGTGAGGTTTGATAATTGTCATAAGCAATCAGCACATCTTGCACCGCGACAGGTAAACGCACACCAAAATCAAACCAGCCGAATTTTTCGACAACGACTGTCGTCAACATGCCGCAGATGAGAATTGGAATAGAAATCGCGGACATCCGCAGGGCAAATTCAGCAAAATCCCAACCCACCGCCGCCGCGATAATCAGGTTTTGCGGCTCCCCCACCATCGTAGACACGCCACCCAAAGCAGTACCTACACCGGCATGCATTAATAAGTTGCGCAAAAAACCACGGAAGGCATCCAGGTCAGCCCGGGACAACTCGACGACTTCATGGTCAACGGTGTGATCATGCGGGTCAACAAAGGTCTTACCTGACGAAATCTTATGATAAATCGCATAGAAGCCGACGCCGACCCCGATGATCACCGCAATAACGGTCAGCGCGTCCAAAAAGGCCGATAAAAACGCCGACATTAAAACAAAAGCCAATGAAATCATCGTCTTTGAACGAACGCGGATCAAAAGCTTGGTAAACACAAACAACAGCAGATCTTTGACAAAGTGAATACCTGCCACCATGAAAACCAGCAACAGGATCACTTCAATATTAATCGACACTTCGTGCATGACCTTTTCAGTGCTGGTCATGCCCATCGCTATCGCCTGGATCGCCAGTAAACCACCGGGCAGCAGCGGGTAGCATTTTAACGCCATCGCCAGGGTGAAAATAAACTCTATGACCAGCAACCAGCCGGCGACATAAGGATTCTGAATAAAAACTAAAGGATTCAGAAACATAAACGCGATAATGGTGAGTTTGTACCAGTTGGGCGACTGCCCGAGGAAATTGGTGTAAAGCGCAAGCGCCATGCCTGATGGTTTCATAGAGGATCTCACTTGTTATTATCTGATTTATTCGTTAACAGCTTACAACTAACTTTGAATGTAGCGTAATTGCGCTGTTTCGCCTGTGCAACCAGTAGGTCAGGCAGGCAAAAGTCCCGAAAAACATCAACGACGTCAGTTTCTTATACCCGAGTTCAGGGAAAAATGTCTATGGCAGCGACATGACATTTATGAATACAGGCTGAAATTTGCGACCAGTAAACTGAGGCTACCGTTGGCTGTGGCAGTGCAAGCAGCGCCACGTCAACTGTCTACGCAAAATGAAAAACCCGGCCAGGTGGCCGGGTTCGGTGGTCGAACAATTATCTTACTGATTAATATTTACTTCTTATCAAGCAGCGACAGTACAAAAGCATATTCCTCAGCCACCTCTTTTAAACGCGAGAACCGGCCGGATTTGCCGCCATGACCCGCTTCCATATTGGTACGGAATAATAATGGCTGTGTATCGGTTTTATGGGTTCTGAGTTTAGCGACCCACTTCGCTGGTTCAAAATACTGGACTTGCGAGTCATGCAGACCGGTAGTGACCAGCAATGCCGGATACGCCTGCTTTTTCACCTGGTCATAAGGGGAATACGACAACATATAGTCGTAATAGGCTTTTTGTTTCGGATTGCCCCACTCGTCAAACTCATTGGTCGTCAGCGGAATAGATTCATCCAGCATAGTGGTCACGACATCCACAAAAGGCACATGCGCTACTAAACCACGATATTTTTCCGGCGCCATATTGGCCACAGCGCCCATCAACAAACCACCAGCGCTGCCGCCCATGCCAAAGACTTTGTCTTTCGCCGCATACTGGTGTTTCACCAGATAGTCAGTGACATCAATGAAGTCAGTGAAAGTATTAATTTTTTTCAGTAACTTACCATCTTCATACCAGTGACGGCCCATCTCCTGACCACCGCGGATATGGGCAATAGCATAGACAAATCCACGGTCGACCAATGACAACACGCTGGAGCGGAAGCTTGGTGCTGTTGACGAACCATAGGAGCCGTAAGCGTATTGATACAGCGGTGCTGAACCATCTTTTTTGAAGCCTTTGCGGTACAACAAACTCACCGGCACTTTAGTACCATCACGGGCTTCCGCCCAGACCCGCTCAGTCACATAGTTCGCCCGGTCAAACCCACCCAGCACTTCCTGTTGTTTCAGCAGTTTTTTCTCGCCGGTTTTCAGATTCACTTCATAAATCGAGTTAGGCGTGGTCAGCGAGGTATAGCTGTAGCGCAGCCACTCAGTGTTTTGCTCCAGATTGACGTCAGTTGACGCGACATAAACCGGTTCATCCGAACTGATATAACTGGCCTTGGCAGGGTTTTGCCACGGTAACACCCGAATGCGATTAATGCCTTCACTGCGCTCATTAATGGCCAAATAGTCGTTAAACAGTTGGAAAGATTCAATAAACACGTTTTTGTCGTGTGGCAACAATTCAGTCCAGCGCGAGCGGTCGCCGATTTGGTTGTCCGCCACCGCCATAATGCGGTTATTGGGTGCGTTCCAGTCGGTGCTGATAATCCATCGATTGCCTAAATGGTCGGCTTCATATTTAAAATCGCGTTGGCGCGGTGCCAGCGCTTTAAACTCGCCGGTCGGCTGATTGGCCGGTAATACCCGGATCTCCGAAGACACAGTACTGCCTAGCCACAACACCACAAACTGGTCATCGCTGCTGTTACCAATACCGGTATAAAAACTGTTGTCTTTTTCTTCGTACATCAGCACGTCTTTGGCAACCGCTTCACCGAGCTGGTGGCGGCGAATCTTGTTGCCTAACAAAGTCTGTTTGTCTTTTTCAATATAAAACAGATGCTTGCTGTCGGACGACCAGGCTAGCGAGGCTTCAACACCAGTGATGCTGTCTGGCAGATCTTTGCCGGTAGTTAAATCACGGATACGGACTGTGTACTGACGCCGGCCATTGGTATCTTCAGCATAAGCCAGCAGTTTTTGGTCCGGACTGACAGCATAATTACCAATCTGATAAAAATCTTTGCCAGCCGCCATTTTGTTCACATCAAGCAGCACCTGCTCTTCACCGGTTTTCAGCACTTTGCGCAGATAGATGGGATACTGCTGACCAGTTTCAAACCGGGTATAGAAGCTGTAATCGCCTTTTTTCGCTGGTACAGAACTGTCGTCCTGCTTGACCCGGCCGATGATTTCGTCGGTCAGTGTTTTGGTCAGGTCCTGATATTTACCGGCATATTGCTGGTAATAAGCATTTTCGGCCTGCAGATGCGCCAGCACCTTTGGGTCCTGCCGTTTGTCGTCCCGCATCCAGTAATAAGGATCAACCCGGTCGCCATGCGGCGATTTTACTGTGTAAGGAACTTGCGCCGCTACCGGTGCCTGCACCGGCTGACTGGCCTGACTCAGCCCGCTGATCAGCACGGCGCTGGCTCCGAGTAGTGTCGCCCAGGGTAAGTTTGTTTTCTTCGCCATATTGGTTTCCTGTAATTTTTTTGCTTCATGCGTGTGCTATGACAACCTTGCATATTTAACATATCCGCCACAACACTGCCCAGCGCTATGCGGCTAAATCTCAGCCACAGCAGGCGATTAAAGTGTAAGGAAGGATTATTTCCGGGCTTAATTGGTTAAGTTAACCTTTGTACCGGCCTTCAGTATTCACAAAGCAGAATTTCTGCGCTTATATTAACGAGATACATCACGCAGGAAACCATCATGGCTTTAATGACTGTAGCCGAAGTAGCGGCTTTTTTATCAATTCAGGATATCCGGGTCGAGCGACTGGCGCGGGAAAATTTATTAGTCCCGGCTGGCAAGGACGACGCAGGGAAACCTATGTTTGAGGAGGACGACGTCAAACGCTATAAGGTTTTAGCTGAGCGACTTGGCGGGATCTGACAACGGTACTTGTAACTGGCGCAACATAGTTTGCGCCAGTTTCGCTTTGTCGGCGCCTCCCTCCAGCGATTTGTACCACAACCAACAAAATCCGCTGTATAACAAAGTGGCAAACTGCAACCGTTGAGCCAGCGCCTGACGTGCTTCTGGCCGGAATTGCAGGTACAGGCTCAGCAACTGCTGCTGTTCTGTATCATTCAGCTGAAGATTCAGACACAAAGCCGCCAAATCAAAAGCACTGTCCGCCTGCTGACAATATTCATAATCAATCAACCATAGTTGCTGGTGCTGCAACAGAATATTGCCGCTGTGCAAATCCATATGGCAGAGCACCTGATCGCCCGGTAACTGAGTAAACAAAGCAGCCGCCTGCCGTAAACGCTGCCAATCCTGTTCATCCTGTTCTGACCAGGGCTGTTGCTCCACCTTGTCACGTAGTTGCTGCAGATAGACATAAGGGTCAAGCACTGCCGTCTGCACTTTTAACTTGTGCAAGCGCACTAATTTTTCGACCAGCTGCAGCATGTGGTTATGATGCAGCTCCCAGTCAAAATGCCGGCTGTGGGTCAGAAAATCGCTGATTAAAATGCGTTGATGGTTATTCAGACAAAGCGGCGCTGGCGCCACGCCGACTGCAGCAGCGGCATGCTGACAGCGTAATTCCTGCTGCCGGCAGACTCCGGCCACACCGGGTCTGTAATGCCGTACCAGATAGTGTCCACGCTGGGTATGCACATAATAATTATCGTTGGTACTGCTGGCCGCCAGCTTTTGCAACGCCAGCGGCAGGTGATTAGCAAAAAACTCTAGCCGCTGACACAGATGCCAGATGCGTTGTTCAGTTGCTGTTGCCGGTAGTTGCTGCGCCATGCGATATATCCCGAAGCTGCGGTCAGCGTATAAATAACAAAAAGCGCACTGAAAAAATACAGATCTTTTTGCAGATACATATAAATTGATGCCGCATCAATCACTATCCAATACAGCCAGTTCGACACCACCTTTTTCGCGACCAGATAGGTCGTCACCACAGCAAAACAACTGATTTGCGCGCCGAGCCAGGCAAAATCGGTACTTGTGTAGTGCTGCATCAGAAACCCCAGACACAACCCAGCCACCGCTGTCAGGCTAATCAATACCACATGTTGTTGCCAGCGCCACTCGACCACTTGCTGCGCCTGACCAGTCTGGTTACGCAGTTGCTGCCAGTTCCACCAGCCATAAAGCGCCATGCCGGCGTAATACAGCTGCAGCAGCGCATCAGTGTACAAGTTGGCACTGAGCATAATTTGCAGCGTCAGCACAGTACTGGCCAGTGCAGCTGGCCAGCACCACAAACTATGACGAATGGCCAGTACTGTATAGGACAGTGCCAGCACTGTCGCTATCAGCTCCAGCGCCGTCTGTAATTGCCACTGGTTCAGCAGCTGTTGCCACAGTTCCATCATGGCCGCAAATCACCGTGCAGGAACTTCACCACAAACACCACTTTGCCATACCGTTCAAACGACCAGCGGATGCAACGTTGCAGCGCCGCCATCACCGTATCGTATTCACCAAAAACCTGCGTGCTCATGGTATTGGTCAGCACATGCAGGCCGGCTTCTTTATTCAGCTCTTCGATAAACCCTTTGATAGGTTCGATGTAATCGCTGGTCAGCGGATATTTACTGATTTCGATCGACAGTTGCATCACGATGTCCTTTTAATAAGTTCAGAACTGATAAGTCGCGGTCAGGCCAATCCGACGTGGCTCGCCAAACTGCTCGTACAGGTGGTCGGTGTAACTGTCGCGTGGATCGTTACCAAAATAGAATCCACGCACGCCATAAGTTTCATCCAGTAAGTTGCGGCTCCACAGCGCCAGTTCCCACTGCGACCATTGATAGCTGGCGCGAAGATTCAGCAAGTTACTGTGTGAGGCGCGGATATTTTCCGAATCAGAATAAAAATAACCATCTTTGTGGGCATATTGCGCCGAGATTTGCAGCGCTTCCAGCGGCGACCAATCCGCCCCAACACTGAACTGATATTCTGGCGCCTGTGCCTGAGCACGGCCACTCATATCGAGACCACCTTTGGTAACAAAACCGCGGATCTCAGATTTCAGCACAGCTCCACTAACATGCAGGACAAGTGCAGGGTTCAGCTGCCAGCGGTTTTCGGTTTCCAGACCATAGTTGCGCCCGCTGAAGGCATTATCGATGTAGCCGACAAACTTGGTGCCCTGGTTAATCCAGGCTTTGAGCTGCATGTCCTCGCGCCACATGTAAAATGCCGAGACCCGGCTGACCAGGCTGTGATCGGCATTCTGACCTTTGACCCCAAACTCCGCATTGATCAGCTGTTCTGGCGCAAAAGTGGCTTTGCTCAGTAAAAAATCTTTTAACCCGCTCAGTTTCGGGTTCAGGGTTTCTGCCAGGCCTTCACCATTGACGCCACCGACTTTGTAGCCTTTTGACACTAAACCATAAATCTGGCTCAGTGGGCTGACCTGATAAGCAAGGCTGAGCTTACCGCCCCACATCTGGTCATCGCCGTCGGTATCGATGCCATTATTGTCGTTGTATTCATCTTGGTATTGCTCAACACGGCCGCCATAAGTCAGGGTTAAATCCGGCGCCAGTTGCTGTTGATTTTCGGCATACAAAGCTAGGTTCCGCCGTTCAAAATCACTGATAAAATTCTGATCTAGCCAGGTATATAAACGGGTTAAATCAATTGCTTGCTGGCTAGCGTACAAACCTGCTACCCAGTTATGCCCCTGCTGATTTTTACTGATAAAACGCTGTTCCAGACTGAGGAAATCCCGCTCACGCAGATATTGGTCAGTCGATGAATATTCGTCCGGATGCAGGCCAACATAACCCCAATCTTCATCGTAACCATAATCGGTGTCCGCCCGAAGCAGACTAAGCTGGGTCAAGCTATCCACGTTGGCAAAACCCTGATACTGCAGTTTCAACGCGCTGGCGTCTACATCTTGTTTGTCCTGCCCTGGTTGGTCCGACAGCGTGGTGCGATTACGATCCAGCGAAAATGCATCATAACCATTATCGATATCATGATGGTTCCACAACCAATCCAGTGTCAGATCCTGATTAGGCTGATAGCGGGTTTTTAGCCGAAAGGTGGTTTCGTCGATGCCGTTGGTGTCTTCGCGCTTAAGGAAATCGTTGCGGATAAAGCCGTCTGATTTTTGCTGATCCGCCACCAGCCGCACAGCAATTTGATCGGTCATTGCCTGATTCAGCATCATGCTGGCTTGCCAGCTATCGTAATTTGCCGCCGTCAGTTGCACACGGCCTTCGCTGGCAAATAGCGGGTCTGCAGTTTGCAGGTTTAGCATGCCGGCCAGCGCATTGGCACCAAAGCGTGTCGCCTCAGGGCCACGGAATACTTCGAGTTGCGCCGTGTCGGCCAGTGATAACAGCCCAAGCGCAGAATAGTCGATACCATCGACCAGTAAGCCTACAGAAGGATTGATATTGTCGACAAACTCACTGCGCTCACCAACGCCGCGCATTTGCAGAAACCGGCTGCGTGACGCGCCGGCGGACGCGTTTAAATTAGCAATATTGGCAATTAAATCATCAAGATGCTGTGCAGACTGACGTTTGATATCGCTATCGCCCAACACCACTACACTGCCTGGTAATTTTTGCAGATTGGTCTGACGGAAATCACCACGCACTTCAATCCGTTCGACATCCTGCACAGAAACAGCCTGCTCTTCGGCGTGTACTGCGCCGGAAACAAGCAAGGCAATGACAGATAACGCCGGTAGCAGCGGTGAATGCTGCGGAGTTACAGCAGAATTTATAGAATAAGATAAAGGCGAGAAGGCACGTAACATCAATTTGCTCCGGTAACGACCGGGATCACGCGCGTGCAGCTGGAAGTTTTCACACCATCCCTCCGCCGGTATGACCCGGATCAGGTTCTAAGGGTTTGCCTTGCGGCATCTCAGCGATTGCACCCCTTGGTTTGGCCGGCAGTTTAGCGGCTTTTCTATACAGCCGCAAGAAAGCAGAAAAATTCATCTGGGTACAAACTGGCAAATTAAATATCAGCAGCTAGGGTTAAACAGAACGTCATTTTTGACGTGCAGTTATAACAAGAGGAAAATTATGAAAAAAAGTCTTATCATCCTGTTGGCAGCCGGGGCTCTGACCAGCAACATCGCTTTTGCTGAGGAATCAGAAGAAGTTGTTTACTCTACCGAAGGCTATTGCCTGTTATCCAATGAAGGTGCGTCAGATGAATATCTGAAAGCCTACGCCAAAAAACTTGGCGCCAAACCCAGCAATTCTGTCTGTGCCAGCTTTAAAAAGATTGTTGAAGAATCCCGTCCACGCGAGTGGGATTATCCAGCCGGCCGCGCATATCCGGGCAGCGTGATCAAGCTGTCACCCAGCCAGGTCGCATTATTAAAATCACTGAAGAAAAAAGACGGCAAAATGTAAGTCGTCACCACAGCTCTGCCAGCAGGCAGAGCTGTATTCTCTGCTATCTAGATCGCACTTCCCTCTTGCATTTCTCGACCAAACCACATTAACTGAGCCGCATCGTTCCGGAACAAAAGGAAGCTGTGATGCGACGGATCCGATTGGCAAAAGTCTTATTATCTGGTTACTTAGGGTTATTGTTGCCACTGAGCGCCGGCCCGCTGCTGGCCGCGGAAACCTGTTTGCCGCTGACAACCTCTGATGAATTACCTGAAGCCGCACAGCACTGGCACATCGGCAAGATCCACTTTGAACGCAATGACATTTTTGACCTCAGCAGCAAACACAGCGTCTGGTTTCACCGCTTTGCCAACGACTACCACGTCATCACCACTGAAGCTGCCTTGCGCGAAGATTTGCTATTCAGCGAGGGCGAGCCACTCAACCTCAGCGTGCTGGCCGAAACTGAGCGGTTATTACGTTCACGCCGGTATTTGCGTCACGCCGACATCGTCGTCTCGGCCTATTGCCCGAGCAGTCGCACAGTTGAAGTTACAGTGCGCAGCTGGGACAACTGGTCGTTATTGCCACGGCTTTCGCTGGGCCACAGCGGTGGTGCCACCAAAGCCAATCTGGGTTTGGCTGAGGATAACCTATGGGGCACCGGTAATCAGGCGCAGATTGAATATTTCACCGACAGCGAGCGCGATGGTTACAAACTGCAGTTTCATAGCCCCAACATCAGTGGCAGCCACTGGCAAACGACGATGCAATACGCCGATACGTCGGATGGCGAAAGTTACCGGCTCAATCTGGCCAAACCTTTTTACCGGCTGTCGTCCGAGCGCGCGTACAACCTGGATATCTTTAAAGAAATCAAAGATATCAGTGAATATGCCCGCGGTGACGTTTACAACGAATATAAAAGTAATCAGCAGCTGATAGAATTGAGTAGTGGCTGGAGTTTCTGGCGCGACAGCGACAGTGTGCAGCATTTTAATGTCGGCTCGACGCTGGATGAGCGCAAGTTTGACCGCAATAACGACAGCACGCAGGCGCCACCTGACAACCGCGATCTATCTCAGGTCTGGCTCAGCTGGGAATTCCTGCAATCGGATTACCGGGAATTGACCAACTTCTTTTTATGGAACCGGGTCGAAGACGTCAATTTCGGCTGGCAGGTGTCGCTGCGGCTTGGCCGGTTGCTGGAAAGCCTGGGCGCCGATCAGGGCGGCTGGCATTGGCAGGCCAGCGTGCAAAAGAACTTTGAAATCAACGATATCAGCTGGCTGGTTAGCAGGCTGAGTTACTCACAGTTACACCGTAATCAGCTGCAGGAACAGCAGCTATTTCAGAGCGAGCTGCGTTATGTGCGGCATTTGTCGGAACAGCAGGTACTCATCGCACAGCTGCAATGGTCGGTCGGTAAAAACCTGTTTCGGGACCAGCGCATGACGATTGGTGGTGACGAGGGCATGCGCGCTTTTCCGCTGTATTATCAGACCGGGGATAAAGCGGCGATTGCCTCGCTGGAGTATCGCTATATCACGCACTGGCACGTCTGGCAGCTGCTGGATGTGGCACTGGCTGGTTTTGTCGACGCCGGCCGTGCCTGGGACAATCCACAACGCCCGGCCGGGCCTGATGATGAGCAAAATCTGGCAGGTTACGGCATTGGCATCCGGCTGTTACCGAGCCACTCCAGCCGTGGCAGTGTGATCAGTATCGATTTGGCCAAACCGGTCAGCGACAATCCGGAATTGTCCGGCTGGCGCTGGCGTTTAATTGCTAAACGACCGTTTTAACGCAGTCTGCTCAGGCCTGACAATGCCGGCAAAACACGGTACTGCGCTGGCCTAAGCGAATTTCTTCCAACTCGCTGTCGCAACTGACACATGCCTGACCGCCGCGGCCATACACCAGCAGTTCCTGCTTAAAATAACCGGGTTTACCGTCGGCCTGACTAAAGTCTTTTAACGTGGTACCGCCTTGGGTAATAGCCTGCGCCAGAATCTGTTTCACCACCTCCACCAGCACCGCACACTGCGCCAGCGTTAACTGATTGGCCGGTTTGGTCGGCAAAATACCGGCTTTAAACAACGATTCATTGGCATAAATGTTACCAACGCCAACCACGACGTGATTGTCCATCAGCACCAGCTTGATGGCACTGCTGCGTTTCTGACAATGCTGATACAGCTGCTGCGCATCAAAGGCCGGCGTCAAAGGCTCAGGCCCTAAAGTGGTTAACAACGGATGTTCAGTGCCACTTACCTGCCAAAGCACTGCACCAAAACGTCGAGTGTCGTTCAGGCGTAATAAGGTGTGGTTATCCAACACAATATCGACATGGTCATGTTTGCCGGCCGGTGTATCGGCGCTCAAAATCTTTAAGTTACCGGACATGCCAAGGTGCAGAATAATGCTGCCGCCAGGCACCTCAATCAGCAGGTATTTGGCGCGGCGACTGACGCTCAGCACAGGCGCATTCGTTACAGCCATCACTTCAGCCGGTACCGGCCAGCGTAGCATCGGCTGACGGACATCAATACGGCGGATGGTCCTGTTGCTTAAATGCGGCGTGATGCCTAACCGGGAAACTTCAACTTCTGGCAATTCAGGCATAACAACTCCGGATTAACGTAAAGACGGCGGGCACAGCTGATCTGCAGTGGCCTTTTCTATCGGGAATAAAAACTGCTGCTGCTGGAGATACCACTGCTGCTGGTCCAGCATAATCTGCCAGGTTGCAGAGGCTGCCTCACCACTTTGCGACAGCTGTACGCGGCAAACCTGCGCCAGGATTAAAGCATCGTTTTGCTGCGGTAAGGGTAACTGCAGACTTTGCCAGCTCTGCAGCAACATGTCGGCATTGACTGCGGCCACTGCCGGTTCCAGCCGCCAGACTGGCCCGGCTTGTTTTAACACAGCCTGGGGAAATTCTAACTGCAGGATGCGTTGACCAGGTTGTACCACAGTCACCACAGTGTTTTGACTGCGCATCATCGCCAGATGATTTGGTGCAATATAAAACAAGAAAAACAGTGCCAGTACACCGAAGATAATCAGATTGTTCCAGGATTGGCGGGATAATTTCAGCATTGGAATCGTTGATGGCCTGCAGATGCAGGCAGTGTACCGGATAGTGCAGCCCCCGCCAATTTCTGAGCGCAGAACTCTGACGACTGTAGCCGGCAATGAATCCGGGGGCTGCAGCATTCCAGATCGCAGAAAAAACAAAACCCGGTACAGGACCGGGTTTTGTTTTTGGAAATAAATCCGATTATTTGATTTTCGCTTCTTTGAAAATCACGTGCTTGCGCACTTTTGGATCGAATTTTTTGATTTCCATTTTTTCTGGCATGGTGCGCTTGTTCTTATCAGTTGTATAGAAAAAGCCAGTACCAGCAGAAGAAACTAAACGGATCTTATCGCGCATTTGCTAATTCCTTAAACCTTTTGACCTTGCTTACGCAGATCAGCTAAAACGGCATCGATACCATTTTTATCGATGATACGCATAGCCTTGGTTGTCAGGCGCAGCGTGACGAAACGGTTTTCGCTTTCAACCCAGAAACGGTGAGTTTGCAGGTTAGGCAGGAAACGGCGCTTTGTTGCGTTGTTGGCGTGTGAACGACGGTTACCTACCATCGGACCTTTGCCAGTGATTTGGCACACTCTAGACATGTCAATGTATCTCCAAAATTACTTCAGCTCGAGCTATCGTCATCCTTCTGGCCAAGAAGAATGCCCCGGATTTCTGAAAGGGCGCAATTTATACACGATAAGCCGGCAAAACTCAAGCGATTCCGCCTGAAGTTTAAACGAGGATCGTGTTGATCCTTTCAGATCTTAAAGCCAGCCGCGTTCTGCGAAGGATATTACCTCCGCGTCGCCGACCACAAAGTGATCCAATAACTTGATGTCGACCAAAGCCATAGCTTGGGTCAGGCGCTCCGTTATTGCTCTGTCAGCACGACTCGGCTCAGCAACTCCGGATGGATGATTGTGAGCCAAAATAACGGCGGCGGCATTATGCGCTAAAGCGCTCTGAACTACAATACGCGGATAGACCGGAGAGGCATCAATCGTGCCATAAAACAGTGGTTCAGCTTTAATCAGACGGTGCTGACTGTCTAAATACAAAGTCATAAAGACTTCACGGGTTTCCAGACCAATGCTGTACTGCAGATAATGTTTCACCATGCCGGGGTCGGAAAACACTGTATCGCGCTGCAGATGCTGGTACAAGCAGCGTTTACACAGCTCCAGCACGGCCTGGGTTTTCACATACCGATGCACCCCTAGCCCTTTGTGGCGACAGAACTGGCCGCGCGGCGCGGCGAAAAACGCCCGCACGCCGCCAAAATCCTGCAGCAGCTGGCGTGACATCGCCACCGCATCGAGGCCGGCACAGCCGTGGCCGAGAAAAATCGCCAGTAATTCACCGTCGGACAAAGCGCCGGCCCCATAACTTAATAATTTCTCGCGAGGTTGTTCGGCCGCAGGCCATTGCTTGATGGTCATGATCACTCGTCCTTGAGTTCGTGGTATCTTATCGGCCAGTTTCTGGCTGATGGTTTTCTTATGCACAACATCCTTGCTGGCAAAAAGATCTTGCTTGGGATCAGCGGTGGCATCGCTGCTTACAAATCTGCCGATTTAGTTCGCCGCCTGAAAGAGCGTGGCGCCGAAGTCCGTGTCATTTTAACTCCGGCCGCTGCCGAATTTATTACGCCGTTGACCTTACAAGCGCTGTCCGGCCATCCGGTCGGCCAGTCATTGCTGGACCCGGCGGCCGAAGCCGCGATGGGCCATATCGAACTGGCAAAGTGGGCCGACTTTATATTAGTGGCGCCAGCTTCGGCCGATGTCATCGCCCGCATCACGCATGGCTTGGCGAATGATTTGCTGACCACCTGCATTCTGGCTAGCAGCGCACCACTGGCCATCGCGCCGGCGATGAATCAGCAGATGTATAAAAACATAGCGACCCAAGCCAATTTATCAACTTTAATTTCACGAAATATTCACATATTTGGACCAAATGCCGGCGAGCAGGCCTGTGGCGATGTTGGCCCGGGCCGGATGCTCGAACCGCTGCAGCTGGTTGATGCGGTGATTGGCGTCCTGAAAACGCCCGCGCAGCAACGCCTGCAAGGCGTCAAAATCACTATTACTGCAGGCCCGACGCGGGAAGCCATTGACCCGGTGCGGTACATCAGTAACCACAGCTCCGGCAAGATGGGGTATGCCCTCGCCGCCGCTGCCGCCGCGTTGGGCGCAGAAGTCACGTTGATCAGCGGGCCGGTGCAGCTCGCAACTCCTGCTGGCGTCAAAAGAATTGATGTCACCACCGCAGAACAGATGTATGTCAGCAGTCTGCAACAAGCACAGCAGTGCGACATTTTTATCGGTTGTGCCGCCGTGGCTGATTTTCGTGTGGCCGAATTGGCGTCGCAGAAAATCAAAAAAACCGCCGACCATGACGGCCTGTCACTGCAGCTTGTGAAAAACCCGGACATTATCGCCAGCGTCGCGGCGCTCACTTCACAACGGCCTTTTACAGTCGGCTTTGCCGCCGAGACGGAAAAAGTCGCCGATTATGCCCGGCAAAAACTGCAGAAGAAAAATCTCGATTTGATTTGCGCCAACGATGTGTCCGACCCGTCGCTTGGCTTTAACAGCGAGCAAAACGCCATCACGGTGTACAGCAAAACCGCCGAATTCCCACTGGGGCAGCGCAGCAAAACTGAGCTCGCACAAGCTTTAATTTCCCTGATTTATGAGCAATACCAAGATGAAAAAAAGCATTGAACTGAAAATTCTTGACCGCCGCATTGGTACTGAATACCCGCTGCCAGAATACGCCACGCCGGGTTCTGCCGGGCTGGATCTACGCGCTTTATTAGATGAACCGCTGACACTGTTACCGGGCCAGACTGAACTGATCCCAACCGGTCTTGCCATTCACATCGGTGATGCGAACTTATGCGCGACCATTCTGCCGCGCTCCGGCATGGGCCATAAAAACGGCATCGTATTGGGCAATCTGGTCGGCCTTATCGATTCGGATTATCAGGGCCAGCTGATGATTTCTACCTGGAACCGCGGCCAAAATGCTTTCACTATTCAGCCGGGCGACCGCATCGCTCAGCTGGTGTTTATGCCAGTGGTGCAGGCGCAGTTTGAACTGGTCGAAGAATTCGATACCTCAGAGCGCGGCGAAGGCGGCTTCGGCCACTCAGGCCGGTCATAATTGCTGATGTCGACACCCAGAAGCAGCAACCGCAAAGCGGAAATTCTGGATGCGCTGGCCGTGATGCTGGAAAAAAGCCCCGGTCAGCGGATCACCACCGCCGCACTTGCGGCGCAGGTGGGTGTCACCGAAGCGGCGTTATATCGTCATTTCCCCAGTAAAGCGCGGATGTTCGAAGGCCTGCTCGATTTGATGGAACAAGAGCTGCAGCAGGAATTTCGCGTTATTTTCCAAACCCACAAACAAGCCGAAGCCCGTATTCAGCTGATGCTGGAAGCCCTGCTGCAATTTGCCGGCCGCAGACCAGGCTTATGCCGGCTGCTGACCAGCGAAGCCTTACAAGGCGAGCAGGAACGACTGCGCGAACGCGTCACTTTATTACTCGACAGTCTGGAAAAACAACTGAAGCAATGCCTGCGCGAGCGTAAACTCGGCACCGGCAAACGCCATGGCGATGAAGCCGCAGTGGCCAATTTGCTGCTGGCCTTTATCGAAGGCCGGCTGCATCAGTATGTGCGCAGCGGCTTTAAAGAAGCGCCCCACCTGAGTTTTGCCAGTCAGTGGCCAGCATTAAAAGCGGCCCTGTTCGCGCAGGATTAACAGTGTTCCGTCTGTCAGCGCCATGGTCATCAGGCGCAGTATTGCAACACAGCAAATCGCTGCGGCTCTGCGGTCAGACGACCTCCGACATGCCACTGACGATGGTGCTGCAGCGTGATCAGGCCTGCATCACTTTGAGTGGCTACAGTGACAGCGCGGGTGCTTTTGGTTTTGCCATCGACGCACTGCCGCCTTCCGGCCCCTGGACGCTACGTATTTCTACTGACGGTAGCCAATTAATACAGCTGGATGACCTGTGGTTTGGCGAGCTGCTGCTTTTTGCCGGTCAGTCTAATGTTGGCTGGCCGCTGGCGCGTTATCCAGAGCAACTCTCTGCCGCCATGACACAGCTGCAAAATCACCAGCGGCTGCGCTGTTACCAAAGTGCCCCCACTGATTTTCAGGCGCCGGGCCAATGGTTAGCGCTAAGCCCAGAGCACTGTGTACGCTGGCCGGCGCTGCTGTATCACTTTAGCCAGTGTTATCAACCGGCAGAAACCGACGTGATGCTGGGGCTGGTGGATATCAGCTGGCCCGGCTCTGCCATCGACGCCTGGACTGAACACGCTGACGGCTCCAACGCCACCCAAGCCTGGCTGTCGGGCGCTTTGTTTGCAGCTAGGCTCAAACCCTGGCTGCAGCAACCTTTCTCCGCGCTGGTTTGGTATCAGGGCGAACAGAATGCGATGGGCAAAGACGCAGCCCACTATGGCGACAAACTGCAACACTGGCTGCACAATTGCCGTCAGGTTGCTGGCTGGGAGTTCCCTCTGCTGTTGGTACAAATCGCTGGTTTTGGCCAATCTGGCCTGCCACAACTGCAACATGGTTTTGTGCTGGTGCGTCAGGCGCAGCAATACATCGCTGCAACAGCGCATCAAGTTATGTTGGTGTCTGCCGCCGATTTGGGCGCTGAAGATGATATTCATCCCCCGTTTAAAGCCGAACTAGCCCGGCGACTGGCGTTGCAACTACCGCAGCTGTTAGATGCCGGATTAGGCTGCAGAACCTCTCAGCTAACAGCGCAACTGCTTGAGCGCAACACAACAACGGCGCGACTGCGTTTGCCACAAGCGTGCAGTTGGCAGCACAGCGGGCCACTCGACGGATTTTTTATACATAGTCCTGCGGTGGGCTGGCAGTCCGCACCGGCAGTGCTGCATGCGGCGCACCATCACGTCCATATCACAGTGCCGGCAGACGCCGATACGCTGTGTTATGGCATGTCCGCGCGGCCGCATCTTACTTTATACACAGCGGAAGGCTTGCCATTGTTGCCGGGAATTTGGACGCTGCCGGTCTTCACAGCCACTGAACTGGCTGGAGGCGCAGAATCTGGTTGGGTTTGACTACTGTGCAGTCACAGGCGCTTGTTGTTGCTGCCACAAGGCTTTTTTCGCTGCAAGGTGCTGCCAAATCTGCTCACACTTCGATGCGTTCTGCTGGCAATACCCCGGGTAAAACGCCAAATACAGTGGCATTGCAAACAAGGGCTGGTCCAGCTGCCTGAGCTGCGCAAAACCGGGTTGCTTGCGGAACATATTATCGACGACGCCCGGCGGTACCACATAACCATCCAGGCGCCCCTTACTTACCAGTTCCACGGCCTGAGTGATGTCGGTTTGCAGCGGCGACAACGCATTCAACTCGCGTAGCCGTTGCTCCGCAAGATAACCTTTTAATGTGATTAAGCCGTACTTCAGCCCCGTGAACTGCAGGCCATCCCAGCGAACCTGGCTCTGCCGATGCACATAAATATTGTAGGGCACTTCGTAAAGCGCCAACGCCGGATTGGGTACCTTGCCCAGTTGCGGGAAGCTATAAATATTGGCGCGCTCTTCAGTCCAGCCCAGCGACAATAACCCCGTAACCCGGCCCTGCTGCGCGTGGCTGAGGCATCGCTGCCAGGGTTGATTGATAAAAACGGCCTTTGGCAGGACGTCTAGCACCCAACCGGCGATACGCGCAGTGTGCTGACCATCAATACGCTGACCTTTGACCTGAATTTGCTCAGCGGCGGGAACATCGCCAGGCATGTCGTAGCAAAATATTTCTGCAGCAAATAAAGCAGGCTGCCAACACCAGCAAAAGAGGAAAAGGCCGCGCCAATACATAGTCTGGACGACTCCGCCAAGGGAATTAGAACTACCTTAGCACAGTAAAAAACTGTGTTGTGCGGTTTTATTGCAGCAGTTGCCAGATGGCTGCGCCCCACACCAGTGCGACAATGGTCAGGCTTAAAGTGACAGCTGCCGAGCCCATGTCTTTGGCGCGACCGGACAGTTCATGGCGTTCCAGACTGACGCGGTCAGTCAGCGCTTCAATGGCGGAATTGAGCAGCTCAACAATCAAAACCAGCAGCAATACGCCTACCAGCAAGGCCCAATGGCCAACCGACTCGGCCAGCACAAATGACAGTGGGAACATCAGCATGGCGAGCAGAGCTTCCTGCCGAAACGCCGCTTCAAAACGCCAGGCGGCGACAAAACCTTTACGCGAACACTCAGTGGCTTTGAGAATACGGCCAAAACCGCTGCCATTTGGTTTATTGATCAACACAGACTCCGCTAAAAACAAGCAGGCCAGCAACGCTGGCCTTCAAAGCTGACAGAAGGGATGTAGTTATCGCAGCTTAAACTTAACAATTCCTGAAGACAACCCGGCGTCTTAAACGCCAAACTCCGCGCGGTAGGCTTTGACTGCATCGAGGTGCTGCGCCAGTTCTGGTTTGCCTTCGAGGTATTGGATTAAGTCTTTCAAGCCAATGATCGACACCACTTTGGTGCCAAAATCACGTTCTACTTCCTGGATCGCTGACAGTTCGCCTTTGCCGCGTTCCTGCCGGTCCAGCGCAATCAACACCCCAGCCAGTTCTGCACCTTGCGCCTGAATAATTTCCATCGATTCGCGAATGGCAGTACCAGCAGTGATCACGTCATCAACCAGCATAATGCGGCCTTTGAGTGGCGAACCGACCAGCGAGCCGCCTTCGCCGTGCGTTTTGGCTTCTTTGCGGTTAAAGCAATATGGCACGTCGCGATTGTGATGTTCTGCCAGCGCCACTGCGGTGGTGGTGGCAATTGGAATACCTTTATAAGCCGGGCCAAATAACACGTCAAAATCAATACCGGCATCCATCAACGCAGCAGCATAAAAACGCCCAAGTTTGGCCAAATCACCACCGGTATTAAACAAACCGGCGTTAAAGAAATACGGGCTGGTGCGGCCGGATTTCAGCGTAAATGAACCAAATTTCAGCACCTGACGCGACAGGGCAAATTCAATAAATTCTTGTTGAAAAGCTTTCATCGGAAGACCTTAAAGACAGATTTGTTATGCCAATACACGTTTTTGTTCGTCGACGATTTCGCGAATTGCGTCTTTCGCCAGCGCCAGCATCGCCTGCATTTCTTCAAAGCTGAATGGCTCAGCTTCTGCAGTGCCCTGAATTTCAATCAGTTTGCCGGTTTCAGTCATCACCACGTTCATGTCGGTTTCAGCAGCGGAATCTTCGACATA
Source organism: Rheinheimera texasensis DSM 17496 (assembly GCF_000711985.1). Classification (GTDB taxonomy): domain Bacteria; phylum Pseudomonadota; class Gammaproteobacteria; order Enterobacterales; family Alteromonadaceae; genus Pararheinheimera; species Pararheinheimera texasensis. Next base: position 31,979 of record NZ_JONU01000008.1, on the reverse strand, counting down.
TTCCAAATCAGCGATAGGTTCGCCTTTATACACACCAACAGACACGGCAGCGACCATATATTTCAGTGGGTTGGTTTTGATCAGACCTTTAGCGCGCATGAAGTTCAGCGCGTCACATAAAGCCACACAAGCGCCGGTGATGGCTGCAGTGCGGGTGCCGCCGTCGGCCTGAATTACGTCGCAGTCAAAAGTAATGGTATTTTCACCCAGCAGTTTTAAATCAACCGCGGCGCGCAGCGCGCGACCGATTAAACGTTGGATTTCCATAGTGCGGCCAGCTTGTTTGCCTTTGGCGGCTTCGCGGTCGTTGCGGGTGTGAGTCGCGCGTGGCAGCATGCCGTATTCAGCGGTGATCCAGCCTTTGCCCTGGCCTTTCATAAAACGCGGCACGCCTTCTTCCACAGACGCAGTGCACAGCACTTTAGTGTTGCCAAACTCCACCAGCACCGAACCTTCGGCGTGAGCAGTAAATTGACGGGTGAAACTGATAGGACGGATCTGACTGGCTGTTCTGCCGCTTGGACGCATGGGAAACCTCGATGGCCATTGATTTGGCGAAAAATGATGCCGGCATTATAGGGCTTTCACCGCCATACCGCCATCTCTGCCACAGCCGGCGTTTTTCGCGCAGTCAGCAGATTGGCCTTCTGCGCGGCTTTGTGGGTATACTCGGTTTTTCCATGTTTTTTGATGTACACAAGGATAATCGCATGATCCACAGCATGACCGCTTTTGCCCGTCACGAAATTAAAGCGACCTGGGGCAACGCCGTTTGGGAGATCCGCTCCGTTAACCAAAGATATCTCGAGAGTTATTTTCGGTTACCCGAGCAATTCCGGGGTATGGAAAGCCTGCTGCGCGACAAACTGCGCCAGAGCCTGCAACGCGGCAAAGTGGAAGTGAACCTGCGCTATAACGCGGCGCAGCAAAGCGGCGATTTAAAAATCAACGAAGCATTTGCCGGCCAGCTGATGAAAGCCGCCAGCGCTTTGGCAGCTCAAAGCCCGCAAGCCCAGCTGAATATCGCCGACATCCTGCGCTGGCCCGGCGTGATGGAAACCCAGGAAGAAGACATGGACTCCGTGCAGGCCGAATTACTGGCCAGTTTTGACATCGCGATGAAAGACTTCCTCGCCGGCCGCGGCCGTGAGGGCGTCGCCATTGAACAGCTGATTCGTGACCGTTTAGACCAAATCTCCACGCACGTTGCCAACTTACGCGTGCACCTGCCACAAGCACTGCAATGGCAACGCGACAAAATGCTGACCCGCCTGCAGGAAATCAAAGCCGAGCTGGAGCAAAACCGCCTCGAGCAGGAAATGGCCTTCCTCGCGCAAAAATCCGACGTCGCCGAAGAGCTCGACCGCCTCGACGCCCACATCAAAGAAACCCGCCATCACTTAAAACAAGGCGGAGCCATCGGCCGTCGCCTCGACTTTATGATGCAGGAATTTAACCGCGAATCGAATACCTTGTCGTCAAAAGCGATTTCGACGGAGATCACCAATACGGCGGTGGAGTTGAAGGTGTTGATTGAGCAGATGCGGGAGCAGATCCAAAACATCGAATGATTTTTTAAGCTGGTTCAAGCTGAATCAGATAAATGTAAGTGATTGATATAAAAATAATTACCTAATCAAGCTGTATCTTTCTGGCTCAAGTAGCGTAAAGCAGATGGTTACCAGTTTGGTTACCAGTCGCCCTATTGCAAGACCTCAAAATGGTTACTAGTATAAGCTCCATAAGTGTCGAATTTATGGAGCTTTTTCCTATGACAACCGTTGCCGAACTGAAACAAATCATCAGTGCTGGTACGCCAGTCCGTAAGCCTGTTGGTAACAACCTCTACTTCCGTTTAAATCAGTACAAGGTGGCTAGTTGGGAATTCCGTTATGTCATCAACGGTAAACGACGTTATATGACCATAGGCAATTATCCTCAGCTAAGTCTCAAAGAAGCTAGAGAAGTAGTTATTGGATTGTCAGATCAGAGAGACGAAGGCAAAGATCCATTGGTCGAGAAAAAAAGAGCTCAGTCGGCACAGTCATACACTTGCGATAAGCTATTTGATGACTGGTTCCACCAAGATTTACTCCCGAGAATCAAACACCCTAAAATTCCCCACCGGATATATGGTAAAGACATTCATCCAATCCTTGGCGAGCTTTCGGTGGCTTCTGTCACGCCTCTGGACGTCCGTCAGGTGATCCTAAAAATCCGCGAGTCGAACCGACCAACAATCTGCAACGATGCACTGATGTATATGAAGCAGATGTTTAGACATGCCATCAAACTTGGCCTGATTGACTCTAATCCAGCAGCCAGCTTCAATACCAACGATGCAGGCGGCGTAGAAGATGCCAAAAGCAGAGCGCTAAGCGAATCAGAGATTGCCGAAGTGTTTCGTATATTTCGTGAAAACATCAGCAGTTTTGGCCGTGATAACTATATTTCTTGCTGCCTATTTCTGATGCTTGGTGTGCGTAAGTCAGAGCTATGCGAAGCGAAATGGTCTGAATTTGATTTAGATAACGGACTTTGGAACCTACCAAAAGAACGGATGAAGACAGGTGTACCTATCACCATTCCGTTACCGACACAGGCACTGACATTATTTAAGATCCTTAAAGTGCAGGCTGGTTTCTCTGAGTATGTCTTACCAGCAAGACGCGCTAGCAAAACACCGCATATGGGATCTGATACCTTAAATAGAGCAATCACCAAATGCTTTGGTCATGAAGCAGGCCGCAAGGTGCAACCCAAAAATTTGATGGGTGATATTGCACACTTTAGTGTGCACGACTTGCGTCGCACCTTTCGGACGCTTTGTGCAAAATTGGGTATTTCAGGTGATGTGGCAGAACGCTGCTTAAACCATAAGCTCAAAGGTGTTGAAGGTATTTATGACCGTCATGACTACTTAGAAGAACGTCGAGTCGCTCACCAACGAGTTGCTGATGCGCTTGAAAAATACCTCGACCTGAAGACGATGAGTCCTTACTTTTCCTGACCTTCATATTGCTCTTTCAACTTTTTAATCGTACCGGGGGGGCCAACATGTACCCTCGGTTCCATCCGCTCAGGTAGTTTAGCGACAACATGAACACCTAGAGGTCGTTTGCTCACCTTTGGCTCAGCATCCAAAGTTGGTAACTTATCAGCAGCTAATTCAAGTAATGTTCTGATGGCAACTTGATAAGATACTCTTCGTTTATTCAAATAACCCGCAACCGATGACTGCAATTGCGCAGCCAGTTCGTTGCTCAAGGTAATTTTCTTCTTCGATAACGCATACCGACGCGACTTCTCTGCATCGATAATCTGTTTTTTCAGTTTTGGTAAATCAGCTTTGTCGGAAATTTTATCGATCAACTTATTCAGCTTTATAGCGACATCCGTTTGTTCTTTTTTCTTCAGTTTGCTGAAGCCATCCAACAGCACAAGACATTGCTCAACAAATTTGAACGCTGAATGCTCAGGTGAGACATCACTTCGCAATTTCTTGATTACAGATTTTGCGCCATCCTTGAATACGCGTGTTTTAATAGTTGCCATAACTTAAGCCTCTTTAACCATATGAATGAACAAACAATAGTGCATGACACGCAGAAATTGAGTAACCTAAAGGTATTAGATCTCACCAACCAATGGAAATACCATGTCTATTTTGCTTGATAAAAAAGAACTGAAAAAAGCCGCCAAAGAAATCTCTGTTGCCAAAATTCATGAAGCGATTGAAGTACTGCAATCAGTCATCGCTGATCGTCAAAAAGAAATCGACACCATCGAACAAATTAAACAACTAGCAAAGGCACAAGGTTTCTCTCTTGAGCAACTCGGCCTGCAACTGACAACCAATGTCGCTGCCGAAGTAGTTGAAGAAAAAGTCGAAGCTGAAAAACGTCCTACAAAACCAAAGTTCAAAACGCTGAATCCAGAAAGCCAATTTTTCTACGTTGAAGATGGCAAGTTGCACCTGCTGAAAACACATACCATGAAAAAAGGTTTGGAAGAACGTGGTATTAAAGTTGTGCCGTTTGCTAAGGTCGAAAAGAAATTTCAAAGTGAGATATCACCACTTATTGCTGATGCAGTTGCTCAAGCGACAGAGAGTTTTAACGCTAAAGTTGAAATTTGGAATGCTTGGGCAGAGCAGAATGGTGAAGATATTTTAAGTAAAAAATAAATAAATTGATAGCCGCTAGTAATTTTAAGGGTTTATAGCGGCTATTCATTCAAAATATAAATTTATATTGTGACCAAATAAAATTATCTAAATAATTAACCATAGATCATTTTGCTCAAATTTAAAATTATATTTCTTCTAATCTGAAACATGAATAAAGGATCTCGACTAAAACAACATAGAACACTTTTAAACATACTAAATGCTTTAAAAGTATCATATTCATCAGAAACATTTGAGAAGTCAGAGTAATTAATACCACAGTTTAGCGCAAACTCTTGATGAAATCCGCCCATCTCCTCTAGCTCTTTTAATTCTTCAAAAACAAACTGTCGAGTTATTTTTTTATCACTAGATAAAAAATCATTAAACAACACTTCAGACCAGCGCATACAAAAATGGTCAACACCATCATCAGCAATTTGAGATTGCACAATTTTTCCATGTTTTTTTTCAAATTCAATGAAAATAGCTATTCTTTTAATATTCTCAATAGCTTTATTAGACGACGATTCACCATCTATCGATAAACGATTTTTTTCCATGTGTATAACATGCATAAAATCTTCATATGCTTCTAAGTAACGCTCTTGAATCATCAAGCAAGCGCCTCTATTTAGAAAAACAGATGAGTGATGTGGGCTCGATGAAATCGAATAAGAAAAATGATTTATTGCTTCTTCTTGATTACCGTATTGTGAAAACTGAATTGCTTGGCGGAAAAATTTCTCACCTTCAATTTCAGATCTTTCATCAGTCGAAATCCTAGTCTGCACACTTTTAAATAGAAAATCAAAAAAACCCATACATCATTCCTTTATTAAATTAAGCTTTACTTAATATGTAATCCCGATTGTTAAAATAAAATGAATCAACAAAAAATGGTATATTCACACCATCCAAATAATCTGATTTTTTCTCTACAAATATTTCTTTTACGTATCTCGGCGGTATATGATTAATTACCAAAACTTCTGCCTGTGAATCTTTTGGATAAGGTGTTACACTAAAATTATTATCGGTATGAAACATCCGTCTTAACGCTTTTAATCCATATAACTCTGACTTATCTAAGCGTGAAATTGATGAACTAGCAGCATTTTGCCAGCAGAAAAGACACTCTAACTCCCAGAGTATATCAGGCATTAAAGTTAAAACAGCCCATTGTTGATTGGGCTGCATTTTCCTGTATTTGTAGAGCATTTTATCATTTGGATATGACAAAGATACCGATATTGTATTAGTTCGATAATCGAATCTTGATTGATCATTAACAAAATGAGATTTATAGATTTCATTATTGAAATCTATACTGTTAATTCCTATATCAACTATACTAGGAATATTTTCAATTTTTGTGAAGTGTATTAAATTTGAAATCCCTGTTTTTTCTGAAAAAAACTTTATACTTGCTTTTTCTTTTAAATTGGAATACTTCCCGATTGAAAATTTTTCCATCACCGCGTCAACGATACGTAATCGAAGATCTATTGTGGTTTGAAATGCACCAATCTCGAGAAGATAATTAGTGAGGAAAATGTTGAGTTCATTAAAATCAGATGGATTTTGAGGACTTTGTAATATAACACCACTTGATTTAATGAAATTTCTTACCTTTAGCGAGCTGGTCGCGCCGAAAGATAACTCATTACAAACGAATTCGTAAGCTGAGTGATCATCTAGGTTATTAATTAGATAATTAAAAACAATCTCAAAATATTTATCCATAAAATTTTCAGAACAGCTCACTTTGTTTGTAACCTACATTATTACCAGACGCACTCAAAAGCTCTAAATAATACTCGGAACTTTCTATGCATTTTTTTAGTTCACCGGAACTCCATAGGGAGACAAATAATGCTGCAGACCTCGCCTGACAATTAAAGCTTTTTTTTGGATTAAACTCAATATCCGTAAATGCTCTATATTTCAGAATTTCAGATGACAAATCGGATGAGAGGAATACAGTATTAATATAAAGCCAGTCATAAAATATTGTTTTTGGCTCTAGAGGCCATAATTTTCCATTACTGGAAAAGCCAATTAAGTTGCCACTTTCTTTCAGGCGTTTATCAGATTTTACTTCATTTGCTGCCATATACAGCAGGTCTTTATATGGCCCACCTCTATCAAACACTTTTGATGATTGAAAAACATTTTCTAGAGGCACGAATTTATTTGTTTTAAGTTTAACTTCTAAGTTAAAAGCACTCAACTTAATCCCTAACGGATCCAAACTTTTTGTCGATATCTCTAAAATTTTTAATTTTTCAAATTTATCATTTGCAGCCAAATGCAAAGAATTAATAGATTTTTGTTTCTGTGATATAGCAAGTCCTCTATGCCATTCGAAATCTACTAATTCCTCCGTTACATAGGGCCATGAACTACTTGATATGAAAATTGGTCTAGAAGCCAAAATGAATCCTTACTTATGAAGTAAAAATATTTTTAAAAATTAAGAAAAATACACAAAATCCTTTTTCATCAATAGTGACTAGTTTAGATAGGGTTGGAAGGTAAGTATCCGCAAATTGGTCTAATAAAAATGGCCTTGTAGATTGACGATACTGTACATTTACACAGCACAAAATAAAATTCAAATTTTCATGAGAATAAAGTCACTACACTATTCTTATAAGACTCCATTGAAAACTAAAATGAAAAAATTTAGTATTTCTGACTAAAATCTGAAAAGCCTTCTTACTTCTTCACAGCAAATGTCGTTCAATTTCAGTAAAAGTAACTTTATTTTCTGAAACAAACAGCTCTAGTACACGCTGGTCGATTAGCTCCACAGAATTCAGCTCTGCTTGCTCTATCGCATTCCGATTAAAAATGCGGTTGGTGAAACATGCTCTGCGAAAATTCATCTCAGGAAATTTCTTTTGATAATGTGCAGTGCCTCCGACAACATCCTTGATTGCTTCCCATCCAAGATCTTTATTTGAAGACTTCGAACTCTTGCACTGCACAAGGATGCCTTCATGTCCTTTGATTGCAACCACATCAACGCCTTTGTCATCACTCTGAGGAGTAATGAAGACCTGATTAAAACCAAGTCTGCTAAAATAAAATGCAGCTAACGCCTCAAGCAACTCTGGTTCAATACCTTCTAAGTGGTCTTTGCTGAATAGCCTCTCATTGATTGTGATATCAGGTGGTGAGATTTCGCCAATTTCTATAGATTTCCAATTTACATCAGATGCGCCATTAAGAATGTCACCGGCCAATTGACGTTTATACTCAAGTAACTCATCAAGCTTTTGCTCGAAACTTATAAAACCGTTACCAACAACAATTGGCGTATAAACAAATACATCTTTTGTCTGGCCAATACGATAAGCACGGTCAGTAGCTTGGTCTTCTTTTGCTGGATTCCATGTTCGAGTGAAGTGGATCACATGGTTAGCCGCTTGGATGTTAACACCATAGCCAACAGCAACAGGAGATAAAATAATCACTGCAAAACCATCAATAGCAGAATATCGAGCGATACGTTTCTGACGGCTATTCGCGTTATCAACAGAAGTTTCAGTGTCACCATTGATGATGTCTGCTTTAAAATCAATAAAATGCTCTATACATTTCTTAATAATCAGCTGAAGAGAACGAAACTCGCAAAAGACAATCACTTTCTCGTTCTTAAGCTGGATCTCTTTCAATTGCTCCATCAACCAAGCCATTTTTGGTGAACGCGAGATAATTTCTTTAACTGGTAAATCTATAGAGGTTGTACATCTATATTCAGCAGGATCACTACAAATAGCTCGAAGATGCTGCAATAAAGTCAGATGATTTTTAAAAGGTGATTCCTCACGCTGGTTATTAAACAAGCTGAGAGATGTGCGATAAAGACCGAGCTGATAATCAGACATTTGCAGCTTTTTACAGTCAGGTACAAAGATCTTTTCTTTTAGATCTTTCGCAACATCTGCCTTTGTTCGTCTCAAAATTTGCGGCTCAACCAACTGCCTCAGCTCGTCCAACTTCACACGGTCATCATCTGTTTTGGTTTCGATTGGCTTTTGATATTTCCTTCCAAACTCATTTAGCGCACCAAGTAAACCCGGCTGAATGAAATCGAATAAACACCACAAATCTGTCAGGCTGTTTTCAACAGGAGTACCAGTGCATGCAATTTTGAAAGTGACATTCTGCTTTTGTGCAGATCTGGTCAGCATCGCATTTGGATTTTTGATTTTCTGCGCTTCATCACAGATCATTACTGACCACTGTTGTGCTGCGAATGAGAATTCATAGTCACGAAGTGTTTCATAGGTTGTCAGAACTAGATGACTATCACCAACCCAATTCTTACGAAGAAATTTATGACCACGTAATTCATCATTCAATCCATTTGGGGTTATACGCATTTCCTGCAGCGCTTTACCGTAAGCAACACAGATTTTCAGAGCATTTACATCGAAAAAACGAAAAATTTCTTGCTGCCAGTTTTCTAATAAAGATACTGGAGCAACAATTAACGCAGGCTTTTCTGAACTATTAGATTCAAAAACCCAATGTAAAAATGTGAGTAATTGCAAAGTCTTACCAAGACCCATGTCATCGGCAAGTAAAGCGCCTCGACACATATGTGGCGCATTCATATACAGATTTTGTAGCCAAGCAATACCGTAATACTGGTGTGATTTGAGTTCTACGCTAGCCTTTAATGCTTTAGGTATTAACGCCTCAGCAGCTGTTGGTAAGTGTAATTGTTTACGCTGTTCAAGATAACTTAGCGACTCAATGTTTGCTTTGAGCACTAATCCTTTACGGTTGCTCTTTTCATTTGTAGTTTTCTTTCCGCTACCATTATTAGAGCCGTCACTGGTATTAACATCCTGACCGTTCAAATAAGCAGATAAGGTATTGGCTAATGACCTTGCATCAGGCAAAGGTAAGGTTTTCTGAGTATCCAAAATCTTGACTGTTGATTGGCCAAGATTTTCTGCCTGCAAAACTGCCGATGTGAGTTCTTTTAATGATTCTGGAGTCGCAGGTACATTAATAAACTCACCAGTATCTGAATCAGTTACACCAATTTTTGGTGTATTTAAATCGTCTGTATTGGTATCAAGTACACTCGGCTTTTCTATATAAGGTGAGCTATAACGTTTCTCTTCACCAATTTCTGCAATACGATCGGAGTAATTATCGAGGTTATAGATATCAGAAGCCGATATTTTAGTTTGTGATAATTTCCAACGCTGACTCGCATCAAAGAGCAGTGATTGTTCATGAAAACTGTCCCCAAAGAGCTCAAATTCGAACTCGTCATAGAGAAAAAGCTGTCTTCCTTCATTTCTTGTCTTGGTTAACTGTTCTAAAAAGCTATCGAGTTGCTGCGGATCTTTAAAAAGATAATAGATCTCACCACCACCAGCATGCATTGACTGCATCACTTTCAAACCAACCGCGATAACTTCATCACCTTCTACTGATATTGCTGCAAAAAATCGGTCAAATTCTAAATCAGCAGCAACACGCGATTTTTCAAATTGTTCTAGGTCTAGACAAGCAGCGGCTGATTCACCTAGATATGCAACAGGATTGGTAATAAATGCTTCAGCCTCAGCACCAGCCACTCTGCGATTCGGCATTTTTTTGATTTCGCGCAGAATCGTTTTTACTTCTGGCGAAGGAAGAACTTGCACGATACCTGAGTCAGTCGAAATGTTGTAAACATCAGAAACTTCTGCACGATCATCAAAAGCTTGAATCCAATCAACTGGACAATCAGAAAATTCAGGAATGACTTCTATGAGACACCTTTTGCTGAGCTCGGAACGTCGTAGCTCTAAGTTAATTTTGTCAGGAGTAAGCACTACTGAACGCAGCAAAAACTGATCTAATTTTGCACCTGCAGCAACAGCTAATCTGCGGATTTTTCCCCAATGCCGATGGTTATAATGTTGATCGGCTTCTGCTTTGTTTTGATAAAACTCAGTTATTGCTTGGGTTAACTTGTAGTTTTCTTCACTTAATAAAACTAATTGTTCTGCAGATTCCCATGCTGGGCCAAATTTTGGTTTAACTGCAATTGTCGAATTATGTTCGTCTAGCCAACCGTTTATTAAAATCTTAAATGTTGGATCCAGCAAAGAACCTTGACTGCAAAGTTCAGCCTTTAGTTGTTTTATTTCTGGAATGGCAATTTGGGATAAAACTTGCTGATAATCTGGGTGAGATATAACATCAAAAATCGAATGCCATTCGATTATAAATTCTTCGTTAGAACGAGTAGCGTAACCTTCACTCTCTAGCTGCTCCAGAATTAACTCTGCGTACTCACCACATTTATGGCCATCTTCACCTTTAGACCATGTGATCTTATTTTGATCGAATTTACATGACCATGCAGACCAGTTGGTATTACGAGCAGATGCTTTTCTTTTTTTAAGCCAACCTAACATCTTAAGACCTTACGAAGATTTATAAAACGAGCTGTTTCGCTCAGACCAGATAAAACCTTTGGATTTAAGCAATTTACTTAGCTCTTCAGAGAAACCGCCATATTTTTCAATCCAAAGTGCGCCACCCTTTTCTCTATTATCTTTGATGGTAAAGGAATGCTGGTCTGCTAACTCTTTCAGCGAATTTATTTCAGCTTGACGTCTTTGATTAGTAATCGCATTACGTTCAGCTTGTTCAGCTTGTGCTCTGGCTATTTTTGCGAGTTGCTCATCAGTGGATATCTGTAGGGAGTTCTTAAGGAAATAACTAAAATTGTATTCCCAAGATCCGCCATGGCTTAATTTGTCAATAAATGCTGGTGATGACCAATTTTTAAGCATGCGTCCATCTCCATAAAGCCCCCAAAGTGGTCCTGGTTGATGTGCATTGCTTAGATTGAACGGTAATGGTTTACTCGCATTAAAGAAATAAGTCGCATTGCCTGTAGTGCCAAATTCAACAATAACGACATCGCGAATTTTCATAATGAATGCGTTGTTAGACGGTACACCGCCAGCTTCAAGCTTGAACGTTAAACCTTGCATTTCTTGGCGCATTTGCTTGAAATCGGTACTTCGGTTTTCAAGAGCTGTTCGACCAAACGCAAAATACATCTGCTCAATTTGATCTGTATATTGCATCCAGAAAGCAACCCTCCGTTGATCGTTGTTACCATCGTCAGCTAAGAAGGTGAAAAACTGTTTGATAAACTTTTCTTTTAACCAACGCGTGATCTGCATCTTGGTATTATCTTCAACTCGAGCCCATTTGTGCTGATTTGTGCTGAGCCAAGGGTTTTTCCAATGGTCTACTGCAAAATCACGTAGTGCTAAGTGTTGTGGTGCTGCAGCGCACTTAAAGTAACGGTCTAAAATCTTCGCAAGATTTCGATCAAGAAGTAGTGAGTGGGTTTTAAGTAACTCAAGCAGCTTAGGAATCAATTCTTTGAACAGACCATCTTCAGCAACACATGCAGCATCTACTTGAGCATTGACCAACAACTTCATAAACCATGAAGCGTCCGTTATATTGAGCTGCTGTTTAGCCTCATTAACGAGAGTGGCGTTACCTTCAAGGAGCGACTTTCCGAACTTATCGCATGGCTTTTCCGTCAACACTTCATGGTTAAAGTGCAAATACTCGATCCAGTCTCTTGGTTTATTCACATCACGGATGTGCAGCAAATTATCAAATAAAAAATCTCTAAGTTTCACCCAACTTGCTAATGCTGCTTTACTAAGCTCTTTGATTTCAGGATGGACGCTAAAATAAGCGTTGAGCAGTCCTCGATACATTAATCGAAATGCTCGCATTTCTTTTTGTGCGCTTTTGACAAATTTAAGTAATTCGTCAAACAAGATGGAGTGATCTAACAAAGAGGTCGAATTAGGCAATACTGATTCAGTGCAACCAAAACACAAATACCTTGCATGCCTTATATCTTGAATGTTCTTAACCCTAAAAAATGTCACCAGTGCTGTATGGATCCTTCCTGCGTCTGGCGCTTTTACGCGCTCCTGTCTCGCCCATTTTTCCAGCTGCTCTCTTTTCCTCTGAATGGCTTCGATACCACGAGTCAGCTCTGGAGCAATAGATAACGCAACCATAGCTTGTTCATTAAGCTCACGAAGTTGGTTCGTCAGTTCATTCAGGTTCTTCATGATCAAATACTGCACCGACCAAAATCAGCTTCCGACTGATTGATATCAGGTCGACGATGCTCTTCGTCTAAACCAAAAAACTCCAATCGAAACTCAATCCGTCGACTGGCATCAGCAGACTCTTTGCTTGAATTTGATGAATATCCACCAACTAAAAACAACTGTTTAATTTGCTGTTTTTGACCAACAGACAAACTACTTTTCAAATCCGCTGATGGATTTAACAGCACGCACAAAACTCGTTGACTGCGTTGTAAGCTTAAATTGAGGTTGTAAAGATATGTACCAGCTTTATCGGTATAACCTTCTACAACTACTCTTTTAAGCCATTTCTCGCCTAGCTGGTCTTGCGCTATTTTCAGCAGATCAGGCACAAATTCATGCAGTTTTTCGGCTTTTTGCTGATTGATATCTGACTTACCGAATTCAAAATTCGCTTGGTCGCCAAAGTCGATAACATTTCTCGATTTATCAACGGTAATGCCATGCATACGAGTAGCGTTCTCGACTTGAGCCAAAAGTTGTTGGATCTCATCATCACGTTGTTGCTTTTTCTGTTCAGCTTCGGAGACAGTTTTTGTAACGGCAAGCAACGCAACACTCATAACCAATAAAAACATAACCATCAGTGCAGTCATCAAATCGGCAAATGAAATCCAAAATGGTTTTTCTGCATCGTCAGCGTTTCGCTTTGATAAAGACACATTTCTAAATAGCATTCAGGTGCCCTTATCGAGTTGGAATCGAATCGACTACATCTTGCAAATCTTCAATACCGGTTCGTAACAAACCTACCGATGAATTCAGTTGCTCGTGGAACTTAAGGTTGGCCTCACCGACAATTTTGATCATGCCTTCACTAAACGTTTGCTGCGACGAAGCAAGCACTTTAGTGACATTTTCAAGGTAACTATCTATTTCCGTGTTAGCTTGAGAAAGTTGCTGTGCTGAGTCCTGCAGTTTTTTCACAAGTGCATCCGTCATGGCAACTTCACGTTTTGCCGTATCAACCACGGACTGCATTGAAGCCATCATATCTTTTAACGAATTACGCTGCGTCTGATAATCTTGCATACCTGAGTTCAACTGCTGGCCAACTTGCGTCAAACTTGTCGCTGCACTTGTTAATGTTGTACTTAATTGCGCAGATTTCGTTAGTGTTGCTTCAACATTTCCACCAGCTGCAGCAAACTCGGTCGATGCACGATATAACTCATTCGCTCCCAAATTCATCTTATCTAAGGCGGAAGACGTAAATCGTTCTACTTGTGTGACTAACTCTGTCATTTTGCCTATTGCGGCATTGGAAGATTGAGTTAGCTCTTTCAGATGACTTTCAAGAGATTCATGTTGACGTTGTTGCGCCTCAACTTGTTGTCGTGTTGAACCAAGAATCTGGTCATTGGACTGAGTAACTTGTGATTGCATGCTTTGCACGAGAGTTTCGAAAGCGCCAGTTACATTAGATAGGTTTTTTTGCATTTGCTGGTTGGACTCATCACCTGCTTCAGCAAGTCGTTGCTTCATCACATTGATAAAGTTTTCCATGTTTTGGTTCATTTGCTCTTGCTTATCAGAAGCAAGCTTCAATGCGTTGGTCAGTGTATCTGAGATGTCTTGAGAACCTTTTTTACCTGCATCCTCAAAAGACTTAGCCATCAGTTCAATCTTTGAAACTGCCGTGTTTAGTGCAGAAATAGTCTCTTGCTGCGCCTGATTGATCCCACTAATTTGCCCACCGAACAGATTTTCTAATTGAGTGCTGAAATCTTTAAGAACTTGGCTAAGCAAACTATGAACCGCGTTACCTTGGTCTTGCCTTACACCTTGCATATTGTCGGATAACTGTTTTAGAGGGCTACTTAACTCTTCAACTAACGATTGTCGAAATGCAGCACCAAGTTCACTAGTTGATGCTTTGAAGGCATTAATCTGCTGTTCTGAAATTTTGTGCAACACACTCGTCAGCTCGGTGACAAATGCATCTTTCAACATACTCATTTGTGCTGATGAGTTTTCAGACGCATTAACAAGCCGCTCTAGATATTCTTCACCAGCTCCACCTTCAAATATGCTATCGATCTTCTGAACTAGCTGTTCAAGATTAGAATTTAGAATAGTGACGAACCACTTTTCAAAAATAGTGATTAACATAGCTAGGCAGATTGCGGCTGCAGAAACCAAGAAAGCCTCTGTAACGCCAGCTAGTAAGCTATTCAGACTAGTTCTAACAACTGCAGAATCGTCACTGATATTGAATCGAGTTAAACCTTGCAATAAACCTATAAAAGTCCCAATGATGCCGATACCAGTGAGGATACCCGGTAAATGTTTGAAAAAATCAGTACGAAGAGACAGATCAACTATCACTTCTGGTTTAAAGAACACGCCAGCTGGCACAGTTGAACGGTTCCGCACAACTTCAAGCATACCTGTCGCTTCATTCAGTTCTTTTTGTGGGTGAAGCGTCTCAACGAACTCACTAACTAGATGCCGAAAATCGGATTTGCTGCCAAATATTTTTGATAAATCAGCGAGTGAACCTTTTGAGCTCTGCTGATTTAGCTCCTTAAGTGCGTTTTTTAATTCGCTTCTGACTCGGAAAAAAGGCAGCATAAATAGCCCGATAAAAATCAAAAGGAACAAAAGCAAAAGACCTGCAATCACAGCTACATGAGGATGATTAGAAAAAATAGATAAAATAAAGGTCAATGACACTTCTCTCTCCGTATAGTTATGTCAGAATCTTGATGCAAAGCGCTCAAAATTAGTAAAAATTAAATATATCACTAGCTTAAAAATCAATCATCCCTTTTATGGGTAATCATTGATAGTGCAAGGATACTTATCATTCCTAGGTAACCGTGTTTTTGTAATAACTTGATCAATTAATATTTTGATAAGTAAATTCTAAAATTCAGACCTTATTCCAATCCTTCCCTCTTACGCGACCAGTCTGGTAATAAGTAGAAACCTGCTCGATGTAGTCTTTAAAGTCTTCATTTTCCGCCACAATTCTATTCACTGATTGCCAATCAACTTCTTGCCTTGCTTTGGCTGGCAACATCATTTCGCTTTCGCTTGGATTTTCAGGATTAAGCAGAATCACACCAATTCCGTGTAACGCAGATAACATGCGTAGCTCTAACTCGACATTCGCATCGGAAATCGAGGTTGCGACTAAATAGCCTTCATTCGCCCAACTGGAGTTACTAACTGCTTGGAAAAAACTCTTGCGGACATTTGAACTTGAGAGCTCTTTTTTAACTTCGAACGACCATAATCTAACACTCTGGCCTGCACCTTGTTTTACACAGCTACGCACAAGTTCATTCCAGTCTTTATCTACTGGCTGCATGGCCACAATATCTGGATGCAACCATTGATTGCCACCACTGCCACGAGAATTTTTTGAACGTTTCTCATCGATACGCATGCAAAAAAGTTTGAGTTCTGATTTAAGGTATTCAATGAGGATTGGGTAAAGCTGATGCTCTGAAAAACCTTGTTCGACTAGTGTTGGCGTCTCATCAACTTCATCTACTTCTTGGTAAACCGCATCAGCAGCATCAGTAAAATTTTCTGCGTCATACCAATAGACACGTGGTCTTGGCTTATCTTGCCAAAACACATGGTTGTCACCATTAACGATCTGTTCTTTGCGAGAGCCAATTTCAGCAACAATTTGTGCAATAAATGAATTGTCATCCACAAACCGAGGATTATTACGCTTTTCGGCATAATCTTCTGGATATCGTGCAACTATCGCTTCGGCGATCTCACGAGCAGTGAATCTCTGAGCAGAATTTGCTTTGAGAAATTCGATAATTTTTTGTGTTTGCGACAACTTAGACATTCAAAATCCTTTTAGAAAATTGCACATGTTAAGACTCTGTTTTAATGTTTTTTATGCTTCTTGAAGTTCTCAGCCTGTTCAAAAATCTCTTTGTAAACTTCATCACGGTCTATGGGTGGATAACCCCATTCATCTAGTAAAATAATTAAATCAAAATGTAATTCGGCTTTGATGTCTTCACGTTTATTCCAGTCAGTGTATTTGGCTTTGTCGTCAATGACCTTTTTAACTTCTTTCGCAAGTTCAAGTAACTTATCTTCTGGATACGTGAAGTCATACTTATGCGCTAACGTAACCAAAATGTCGTAAAAAGCCTTCTCTTCAAAATCAATTCCTAGCTTGCTAAACGAAGCCATTTCTTCACGAAGTTCGTTGTAGAGTTTAATGATCTCATCAGAAAAGTCTTTGATCACTTCTGAACGAAGCACGTTCTTCTCGTCACGTTCATTGTATTTTTCAATAAGCAAATTCATTTTTTTAGTGAAGTCGACACCTTTGACTTTATTAGTCTTTTTTAGCTCACCAATCGCCTTTGCCAACATCTGTTGTAGTAATTGCAATTTAGTATTGGGTTGCTTGATTTTTTCAAGCTTGGCAAGATAGTCGTCATCGAAGATATCGATTTCACCGCCGTTGGTTTCACCAAGCTTGAAGAGTTGCTCAACACCATCGCTAATCAACGCTTTTTTAACCAACTCACGAACTTTCTGATTCATTTGTTCTAAATCAGGTGCTCCACCCGTTGTCAGCTTGAAGACGATACTGCGAACCGCTAAGTAATAATGGATCTTGTCTTTATGATGCTGTGTTAACTCGCTACTTCCAACACAAATGTCGTAAGCCGACTTCAACCGCTTAGTGAGATCCATGAAAGTCTTCTCAAGTTTTTTACTGGTTAATACCAAATCTGCAGATGCATTTAAACATTGCAATTGCTCAAGTGGCGAACCGGAAAAATATGGTTGAGAATCAAATTTATGGAAAAGAGATTCAAGTAAACTTAAGTGGTCTTTAACGACAATTACAGATTTGGAAATGTCTTCAAGGCTTTGGCTTTGACCTGATGTATATTGCGATAAAGCTAGATTCATCTGCTTTTTGATGCCGATGTAGTCAACCACAAGGCCACTTTCTTTGCCTTCAAATTTGCGGTTAACGCGAGAAATGGTCTGAATCAAACTATGTTTTTGCAGAGGCTTATCAATATAGATGGTATCAAGGAACGGCACGTCGAAACCTGTCAGCCACATGTCTACAACAATCGCGATTTTGAAATTAGATTTTTCGTTTTTAAATTGTCTGTCTAATTCCTTGCGATATTCTTGGTTACCAAGGATGTTCCACAGTTCTTTTGAGTCGTCTTTATTACGAGTCATGATCATCTTTACCCTTTCCATGGGTTTGACTTTTTTCATGTCGTTCTCAGTCAAGACTATGCCATCATCGCAAACTTTTACTTCTTTCCATTCAGGCCGAAGCTCTATCAACTCTTTATAAAACTTAAAAGCAATTTCACGACTACTGCAGACAAACATTGCTTTGCCTTTCTGTGTCGTACCTTCTTCAACTCGCTTTTCATAATGTTCAACAAAATCTTTAGCAATAGCTTGAATACGATCAGGATCGCCCAAAATGGTCGACATACTCGCCATCTGCATTTTGCTTTTATCTACCTGATATTCATTTGTACCAGCAGCTTCGCAGTCCTTATAATATTTTTCAACTTCATCGAGCTGTTTACCATCAAGAAGTACTTTTGCGGCACGTCCCTCATACACAATACGAACTGTAATCTCATCGTAAACAGATTCAGCCATGGTGTAGCTATCGACTATTGCGCCGAATACATCCAAGGTTGCATCGATTGGCGTACCGGTGAAACCGACATAAGTCGCATTCGGTAGTGAATCGTGTAAGTACTTAGCAAAGCCATATGTCTTACGCACGCCTTGCTCAGTCACAGTGATTTTCTGGTCAAGATTCACTTGGCTGCGATGTGCTTCGTCAGAAATACAAATGACATTAGTTCGTTCAGTTAATAACTCGATGTCCTCTGTAAACTTATGAATGGTTGTAAGAAACACTCCACCACTCTTTCTACCTTGCAACAGCTGGCGTAACTCAGCACGGCTTTCGACGCTGACAATATTTTGATCACCAATAAATGACTTAGCGTTAGTAAATTGACCAGATAATTGGTCATCTAAGTCAGTGCGGTCGGTAATCAAGATAATTGTTGGGCTACCGAGCTCAACATCTTTCATAAGCAACCGACTCAAAAACAACATGGTGTAACTTTTACCGCAACCAGTAGCACCAAAATAAGTACCGCCTTTACCATCACCGTGTATTAGCTTCCCTTCGTTATCAAAGCGTTTCATCTGCTTCTTTACGTTAGCGAATAACTTAGTGGCTGCGTAATACTGTGGATACCGACAGACGATTTTCTCGTTACGACTGGATGTGTCAGGCAGATATACAAAATGACGAATAACTTCAGTGAGCCGTTTTTTGTTGAACAAACCGCTTACCATAGTAAACAGCGAATCTATGCCGTCTTTCTCTAGCTTTTCCTCGCCTGTAACTTTACGCCACGAGTAATAAAACTCATACGGAGCAAAATAAGAACCCATTTTGGTATTCACACCATCACTAATGACACAGAGTATGTTGTACTTAAAAAGCTCAGGAATATCTCGGTCGTAGCGTGTGGTTAGCTGTTTATAAGCATCAAAAATGGTCGCATCTTCACGAATAGCGCTTTTGAACTCAAATACAACTAGAGGTAGGCCATTAATATAGAGTATGCCATCAGGAATTCGCAGCTCGTAGCCTTGTATTTCCATCTGATTGACGATACGGTAAATATTGGCGTCTTGTTTAGGCAGATAATCCGGGATTGTTTCAGATAGCTTCAATGCAAATGCTTTTACAGCATCCTGACTTTCAGCTACTGATTCAAAATCGATTAACTGAATATACAAGTCTTTTCTACTAGCATCTTCACGCTTTAATACAAAACCGTCCGATACAAACTTCATGATCGTTTTATTCGTATCATAAAGATCTGACGCCGGAAGATATTCCAACTTGTGAATAATATGCTCAATTTCAAAAGCCGTAATGCATTCTTTTTGGTAACGTTTTGCTAGAAATTCACGAAGATCAGCTTTAATCAGCACATCCTCTGGTGCACGCTTTATATCCTCACCATAACTATGTGAGTAGCCTTCTTTCCCTAGCAGCTGGATCACAGCATGTTCAAGTTTTTCTTCAGTGAATTTCATTTATTACGCCCTAGACATTCTACCTTCGATAACGCCCATCAATGATTTACACAATCTATCAGACAATTGATTCAACTCGATATTTTTATCTATTCTGCCTGCTATTGAATTAAATAACTGCAATGTTTTATCATCTGGATAGATAAGATTTTGAGACTCCATAAGGCCTTTTGTTATATGAGAAAATATTGAACCGGAGCCTTGCTCGCTTACCTCACCAGTTACTCTTCGCAGATGGTGATAAAGGAATAATTTTGCGTCCAGATTAAAACAATCCATTCTCCAGATATGATAATGATAAATACTCTTCTCTTGCCTCCAGATAAATGGACCAAAAGTTGCTGACCAAGCAAAAATTAAATCGCCATTGGATACATACTTATTTTCTGGCAAAGTCATATCAGAATAAATCCATTTATTACCACCACTAAGGTTTTGAATCCGAATTATCTTAGTTCCACTTTCCCGATACTCACCGTCTTTATACGCTCTGCCATTTATTACCTCACAAATTTCAGAAATTCTTTTTACGTTCCAAATACTCGGTATATCTATACCTAACACTTTTGAAAAAGACATTTCACCACCAGATGTTTTATAGGGTTTTCCCTCTAATTCTGGTTGCCCCATCGAAAACGCATGTTCTTTTGAGATTGGAAATTCAAAATCAACAAACCACTGTTTGAATATGGATTGTGCGGTCAGTTCTAATACTTTTGTTATATTTTTATTCAGTATAATCCGGTAATTTACGACATTGTACTCACGGACGATCTCACGCTGAATTTCGATTGAAGGAACTGGTAGTTCTATATCGCACATTTCGTCCCATTCAAAAATCTCGCGAACAGAACCATGAGATTTGAACCTTGCATATCGATCAAATTCTGGTCTTCTGAACCACATCATCAGATACTCAGGATCTAATTTTTCATGATCAGTAATTTCAAAAACTGTGTAAGCCTGTGATACAAGTGCCTTATCATGAGATTGCAGCATAGCAATAGCAATTTTATCGCCTCTTCTTGAGGTATCAGGTACATAGGTAAACTGATTTATTTTAACTATTTTATAACTTCTAAAATCAGTTCCAACTGTGTTTGCTACAGAATCTATAAATATTTTTTGTGTTGACACACCTAACAAATGGTCTTTAGAGTCTTCTTTATTTCGAACATCAACAATTCGTATAAATTGACCAAGTTTTTTATAGTTTGATCTCATAGCCCAGCTCTTTGAAAACATTTAATAACTCATTTCTTGCCTGAGATTCTTTACGTAAAATTTCACGCATATCATGCTGGAGTAAATTCATTTTTTCATCAAAGTCGATATTTTCATCTCGATTCGAAAATTCTATATATTTACTTGGCACTAGTGAGTAATCGTTCTTAGCAATTTCATCTTTTGTTGCTGAGTAACAATATTCAGCAGTATTCTTGTAATTTTCTTGACTACCGACTTGCTGCCAGCTGTGGAAAGTATCAGAAAAATCTCTAATATCTTGCTCAGAGAACTGTGTAAATTTTTTCTCGAATGGCTCACCGCGTTGGCGGAGATCCATAAACAATACTTCACTTTCTCGGTTTCGATAATTCCGCGTTACATCCTCGTGAGGAACGACTCGAGCTTTTTTATTCTTGTTTAAAATCCACAAAGTGACACTGATATCGGTGGTATAAAACATGCTACGAGGCAGGATGATTATGGCTTCAACCAAGTTGTTTTCTATTAACTTTTTACGTATAGCTTTTTCAGTCCCATCACCGGATAACGCACCATTTGAAAGAATAAAACCAGCAACACCATTCTCAGAAAGCTTAGAAACCATATGCAAGATCCAAGCATAGTTGGCGTTACTGGTTGGAGGCGTGTCATAGCCACCCCATCGAGGGTCATCGACTAGTTCATCCGAGGCACGCCAATCTTTCTGGTTAAAAGGTGGATTTGCCATAATAAAATCGGCTTTGAGCATTTCATGCTGATCATTTGCAAAAGTGTCTTTTGCCGCAGCCCCCAAATTGGCAGATATACCTCGAATGGCGAGGTTCATTTTCGCTAGTTTATAAGTGGCACTAGTGTATTCTTGGCCATATACCGAAATGTCTTTTTTATTGCCTTTATGATTTTCAATAAATTTCAGTGATTGCACAAACATACCGCCCGAACCACAACATGGGTCATAGATTTTGCCTCTGTATGGCTCAATCAACTCGGCAATCAAATTAACGATGCTTTTTGGTGTATAGAATTCTCCTTTGCCTTTACCTTCAGCAATAGCAAAATTCGCAAGAAAATATTCATAGACACGCCCAACTACATCTTCATGCGGATTCGCTAAGGTATCGATGTTGTTGATAACATCGATCAAAGCTGCAAGCTTAGAAACATCCAAACCTAATCGCGAGAAGTAGTTATCTGGCAAAGCACCTTGTAAAGCTTTGTTGGTTTTTTCTATGGTACTAAGAGCACTATCGATTTTTAAGGCGATGTCTTCTTGTTTAGAATTTTGCTGAATAAAGCTCCAACGACTTTCTTCTGGCAAATAGAACACATTGTCTTTTGTATATGCGGCTAGAACATCGATGTGTTTTTCTAAACCTTGAGAAACCAATTTTTGACGTTGCTGCTCAAACGTATCGCTGATGAATTTTAGAAAAATTAGACTTAAAACAATGTGTTTATACTCAGATGACTCTACGCTGCCACGTAGCTTATTGGCCGCATCCCACAAAGTTTCTTCGAACGATTTATCGTTTTTCTTTTCTACTGTTTTTTTTGCCATTTGTTGTTGGTCTTCCTAAAAGTTAGGTTTATAACCAGGCGCTAGGTCTAAATTACTAACGCCGTATAAAGTTTCGATATTCTTTAACCAAAGATGATTCTCTGGCCCCAAAAGTAGATGAGCACTTGAGCAGTCAACATTCCATAACCTTAATAGGTAGCCTGCAGTTGCAGCGCGCACTTCTACTGTCATGACACCGCTTGTCATACCGTAATCAAGTTCAATAGCTTCACGATGAGTAATACGAGGATGAGGCACTAGCTGCAACTCGACAAAACGATTCCACTGACGATCTTGCTGCTGTTTCTCGCTTTCAACTAACTCTGAATATGCTACAACCTTTGCTGATTTAACTCGCGTTAAGACAAAATCCCTAAACTCGTTACTTTTACGATCAAAGGCACGAACATGCCAGCGCAAACCGTTATCAACCAAAGTGTGTGGCACTATTTCACGTGAGCTCTCACCACTAGATAAAGAAACGTAATTAATAAGCAGTGCTTTACCTTTGTGAATGGCCTCAGTTACTTTAGCGACGATATCTAAGCTTGGTTTATTCAAATGGTATGGTGCTTCGCATGCCATTGGCGGTTTTAAATGACCAGTAAACCCATCACCAAAACCTTGGCTGATGGTTGCCAATGTACGCACCACATCATAGGTAAATAGTGGTATGAAAGTTTCAGTTTTAAGATGCACACGCAACTTCTCGTCATAGAAGATATTGGATGGTGCCAACTCTTTATAACGCGCAAAATCTTGAGTCGCGACTGAAGGTGCAACACCAAATCGATCTGTTACACAGCTACGTCTGGCCTCACCGTTAAATAACAGTGTGAAATCGATATGTGCCAAACGCTCACGCTGTGCTTGGGTAAGTGATTCTAAATGGGTTGATTGCATCAATTGCTGCAAAGCTTCCTTTATTACGTCTGAAACGACAAAGCTAGATGTATTAGATAACCTAACTTTTTTTGTTAGGTATCATCCTATCAGATGAGATTTTGGTTTGCTAGTGAGTGTTACTATTTTAGAAAATTTTGTAGAATGAGGGCTCACTTTTCGTGAATAATTAAATGAGGCAGCTTAGTTTTAAACTGCCTCGCGTGTGAAACGTGATGTGATAATGGCAATGGATGAGTACATAGGAAGGGAAAACATGAATTACATTACGCGTCTTCAACAAGCGTTCAATCGTACAAAACAACTTGGATTGAGCACAGAATGCAATCCATTCCCACTGAAACCTAGTCTTCCACAAGAGATTTTGCAGGCCGTATTTCAAATGTCTGGTGAAGTTCTTTATGCACATGGATATGTGAAATCGTCTGACTTAGCATCTAAATGTGCTCAGGTTCATCTGATGCTTCAACAAGTACTAATACAGATAATGCAGGTTAAAAGTTTTATTACCATCGGTGATAGATTTTGGCATGACTATGTTTACTGCGAAATGTCTGACGAAGGTATCGTTAATGAACTTCGTAGTCCAAAAATCAATGAGCCATCAAAAGCACATATTTGGTTAACGCTTGTCGATGGAACAATTTTAGACTGCACTGCAGAAGCTCATGCCGACATTCTGTTTGACCGAGGTGAATTTCCTTCCCATCAATCTATTATGGTCGTGCCACCTGATCAGCAGGAAGATGACAAAAAAGGCTACCATCGTCCATTTTTACTTGGTGCGGATTTTTTGCTTAGGACTGGTACGATTTACAAAATTTAAAAGATTGGAAGTTAAATCTTAAAAGGTGCCATCCGTATATGAGTTCAAGCTTGCGTTGCTTAACCGAAACGTCATTGTTTGTCCTTGAATTTTTCGATAACTTTGAAAAGTTGGCAACTGGATTTAACAACAGCATTGATAGTGCTATGTTTATCTCTAGACTTGGGTATCAATACGAGCATTTGTCATCCCAATTTCTTCATTTAGTTTTTCTTGTCTCCTAAGCGCCTGTTCCAGAATAGCGTTTGCATAGGCTCTGACGCCTTCTGGAACATTCAAATTGTTGGCTGTTGAGCTAGCACGTACTATATCCTCAACATTTCTTGCAGTTTGACCAATTTGTTCGTTTTGCCATTGAGTTATATTCCGATGTTCGCGATCACTCGCATAATAAATATCACTTATTGCACCAACCGCGCCTTCAAGAGAAATGCTAACAGGAGAATTAACTGCGACATTTTTAATTATCAAAGAGTTTTCATCGTTTAACTCATTTACAAGGACATACTGGTCGCCATCGCGATAAAAAACAACAGGTCGGTGATGGCGACTGATGGCCTGCCAAAACTTTTTAGCTGAGTCTTCTTTTTCCACAAATATTTCAAATTTATCAAAGTCTGAATACTCAATAGCCTTCTTTGGAAATACATCAGCGGACGATGTAGCCACAACAAGACTGTTTGGATCGAGACCATCTGAAATAAGCGCACAAATACGTTCGACCAGCACAAACTTTTGGTAGTTGAACTCGGTCTGCTGGAGATAATGTGTAATTGCCCATGCAGGAAGACCTTCTTTTCCTTGAAAAGTTATTCTTGAACGATATGACATATCTTTCTCTTTAGCATGTTAATCTGTGGTAGCAATGAATCTCTTACAAATTAGATGTTCACTGACATTATTTTTATTGATATTTACATCTGAACTAAATTAATCACCAGAACGCGATTACTACACATCGGTGGTAGAGTTTCTTCTTCCGCTACTGCAAAAATCTCGCAACATTTGACCGATAGAGCGCCGAAATTCCATGTGATTACCACTAAATAAGGCCATGTTTAAACATCTCGCGTAGATTTAGAACGAAATGTGTACTCGATATTCTGTTCAACTGCTTCTAAATCAGCAATAACAAGCTCGTCGACACCATTAGCTATGCTACAAAGCTTTTGATAAATCGGCGTACCAGTAATCACCACTTTTACCAGCTGTGCAGACCACTTAATTGAGAGTTGCTGGTTATCTGAACCTGAACCACTCGTATAAGTTAGGATTAAACCGAGATAACCAAGCCAGTCAGGAAATCGACAGTTCTTCGCAATCGCCAATAAGTCAGCATCAAGACAATCTTTTAAGATAGCCTGCTTTTGTTCCTTGCTAAGACGGTATGGAAATTTACCAAGTGCACTAAAGTCAGTATTTTTGGCATGAACTTGCCAGTCAGGATCAGCTGGTGATGAACCTTTAGCCATCTCCAAAAACGCATACCGGAAATGCATATGGCCGCAAGTACTGCATGAGAGTTTCCAGCACCAATTCTCCTGTGAGGCTAGTTTGCAAAGTTGCTCGAACTGATTCACATGATGACCTTTCCTTGTCTATTTATCAGGTAAAATACCAATAGCGAAATAGTTCTGTCTAGCTTATATGAGCATATATCCAAGGCGGTAAAACGAATCCATGATTTTGGAGCACTGAATAAGATAGCTACTGTACTAAACTGCACAGTTAAAGATTTCCTAGCCGACCGTAACGACAAACAACCATCACTCTTAGTTCGTCCTAATAACTTTATTTCTCAATTTTAAGGCTATTATTGTCTGGCTTTTGAGGTTTGGGTCATAGGAACACTTCTTGGTTTAGTCTGCTAACGCAGACTGAATGCGCGAGCAAATGCTCGCGCATCTTTAACCTAAACAAACTCCACTAACGTTTCATCCAATTTATCAAGTATGTTTAACTTTTTTTGATCTGGTTTAGATTTACGGAACACAGTTTTGTTGGCTTTAACAATTGTAAGTGTATCCATTGGTCGGCTAAGTGCTACGTAAAGGTTACACAACTCATCTTGAGCATTAGTAAAGCCCATCCAACTAAACCGTGGATCAATAACATAAACATGCTTTGATTGAAGACCTTTAGCGCTATGGAACGTCTTAACAGGCTCTGAAACCAAACCAACATTTTCTTTACCAAAGATCTTTTCAAAATGCTGCATCTGCTTTCTAAAGCGGCATAGGATAAAACATTCGTGTTTTTTGAAACCTCTGAAATCAATATCCCTCTTAACCCAAGCCGCAGCCTCAGCGATATCATCTGAAATATGTACACGCGGCTTAGTGCCGTTCTTTACTCCACCATCCGATCCACGACTTATAACTGGTTCCAAGGTTTTGCAGATTCGAGTTCTGACGTAGTTAGTAACATCTACAATCGGCTGTGTTGAACGATAGTTGATCAGCAGTTTATAAACTTTAAGCTCTTGATCATTTAACTCCGCAGGAATTGCACCACGCCATTGATAAATTGATTGAGCGCGATCACCAACAACAACGATTTTGACACCATACTTTTTAAGTTTTTTAAGAATATCCCATTGAGTGGCGTTGAAATCCTGAATTTCGTCAACGAAAAGATATTCCATTTTTCCAATGAATTTTTTTGCCACTTTTTTATTCTCTAGAAGCAAAGCGACCTGCTCAATAACACCATCAAAATCTTCTTGCTTAGATATCTTCTTAAACCGAGCGTATCGATTAATAACTTTTTGAATGACTTTTCTGTGTTTAAGAAGATTCTCATTGACCTTTTTAATACTAACTTCTAGATCAGGATTAATCCGATTACGATAATAAGAAAAAACTTTAAATACGTCTTCACCAGTGATTGCCTCTTCGCTTTCGCCTTGCGGCATAATTTCATCAAGAAATTTTTGCATGATGGCATGAGACCGTTGATTATCAATTAACTTATTAATGATATAACCATTGTTTTCTAGAAATAGCTTGCACCATCTAGACATTGTTTCAACAGTTACTTTATTAGATGAAAGTGCTCTATTAAGACTTTCAAAAATATCTTTGACACTGGCATTGGTAAACGACAAAACAGTTGTTTTTGATTGATATCGCTTGCCATTTTTTTCAATGATGTCAACTATTAAAGCTGTTTTACCCGCTCCTGCACCGCCTTCGATAAAGGTTATTTTAGAATCATCTATTGTAATAGACTCAGGATTCTCAATCAGACGATTGCGAGCGGCAAGTGATAAAAAACCTCTGACTTTTGCCGAAGAATCACTATAGTTGTATCCATTTGAAGGATCATCGGCTATTTTTAGTGGATCTGTAATTACATCAAGTAATTCATCCATTTTCTTTGTTGCAAACTTCTGCAATTTGTTCTCATCAAACTTATAATATAAATCTGATTCCTTTGTTGACACATTATTTTTTAACCACTCAACAACCTTATTAATATTATCTATATTCTTGTCTGCAATCACTTTCTCTAGTAGATATTCTGGAACCAATTTTAGAAGAGATGGTTTAATGTATCTTATGCTAGCCAGCAGGCATCTTACATTTGATATTTCACTCAATTTGAAGGGGTTAGGATGTGCAATTTGGCGAGCCTCAGATCGCGTAGTAGAAGGATTTTTTAAATATAATTTACTAAATTCAGGTTCCTCTTCAAGAAGATCCTCTACTTGATGCCCATCTACTTTTTCGCCATGAAACTTAAGAAAAGAGCTAAACTCTTTTAAATTTTTATCGTAGTGAATTGTGTTACTTCTCTCTCTGATGCCTAAATACGCAGTTTGTGATATGCCTTCTTCAGGAAAGCTCGCACCATTCTTAACCCTTTTATCTGCTGTAATAGCAAAGCAAAATAGCTGTGACAATCCGAATAGATTAATACCAACGTCAAAGCGACTAACCATCGCATTTTTCATTACTGTGTAGAATCTATTATTCTTAAGAACTGATTTGATATGCCAAAAGGCCAAAGAAATTTCAGATAGAGTGAACCTTGTTGGTATTAGGCTAATAAACACATTATGTAATAGATGATCTCTACCGACGTTTTTTTCGTGTGACGGGTCACCAATAAAAACCTCAATGCTTCTATAGGCATCTCCGCTAAGAATAATAGAGTAACGATGAGTGTAGTAACTTCTATTATCAGTATTTTTTAAGTAACTATTGATGTTAGAAAGATTCCTGCTCTCTTTAACGGATATAAATTCTCTTCTCGACTTAGTTTTTACGTTAACTAGCCCATGGCGATTGTCCGTTAGTAATTCAATCTCTTTACTAGTGACATTCAGATACAATCCCAAATAGTCAACATCAACAAAATCTGAATCAAAAGACTCTATCAATTCATTAAGGATGGAATCTTGATATTCACAAATTGAATCATCCTTGATTAAATTCAATACTTCATCCAGATCATTGGTGTATCTCAAAGCGTTAGAATCTGTGCAGGAAGAAATTATTTTATCAAATTTATAATTAAAACCTTCAGGTTTTGACGATCTAGATAGTTTAAAAAAGTCAGAATTTAAAGTTAATTTGGAAATAGAATCACGCATTAGACACCTCTAGGCCACATACAAATGTTAAACTAAGCCACTTATAGTCATAATTCTATAAACACAAAGAAACATGACATTATAAGCGGATACTGAACTAATCGAGGTGTGTCAAAAACAGCTAATTACAATACGCAGCTAAAATGTTATAATAAGCTCAAATTAAAACACCCTTCTCCATACAATATTTACAGTTTTCAATTTCTAAGAAACCTCCACGTTTTATATAAATCTGTCTTCGATATAAATGAATTGATATCAAAGCAGAAGGAAAACAATATGATTAGAAAACAAAGAACAGGCTTTGAGTTCTTAGCCTGCAGGTATGCTATTGGCGTTTTGCAGAATGATGATTTTCAAGAGTTGGAAGAATGCATCCATCGTTCAAGCTTGGCGCGTCTATCTGGTAATAACGCACTACGTAATCCGAAGCTTAGCTTTGAGCAATGTGTGGCGAAGCTAGCAATTGCGGATAAGTCAGTGAAATCAACACGGTTGGTTGAACACAATGCCAACTTTTTGATCGAGTGTTTGTCGCTACCTGCCAATGCGTTGGAGTTAGTGACTTTTGTCTTGGTACTCAATGCGCATCCACCACTAAGGCATATCTTGTCTGCAGTGGAGGCCAATGATTTGCATGATCAATTAGAAGTTTCACTTTGTGAGCAGCTGGCCATCGATGTTGATCAAGCACGTCAAGTGCTAACAACCTTATATGGTTTTGGCCTGCTAAAAGCTCAGAGCCTGATGCATCCATCAGATCTGGAGATACCAGAACATTTACGGTTACAGCTACGTAAAACCAAGATATCTAGCAAAGAGGAATTGCTATCTGCAGTATTGATTCAGAGTGATGTTGCGGCCTACAAGATCAATGAATTTCCGCACATAAACAGCAATCTTGTGTGCAACTATCTGGAAAATGCAGTACTTGCTGAACTAACCGGAATAAATGTTCTTTTTTACGGCTCGCCTGGTGTAGGTAAATCAGAGTTTGCACGTGCGTTGGCCGACCATTTATCTCGTTATTTATTCGAAGTTCGCGCAGTCACTGTCAAAGATGGCCAAGTAGATGACGACGAACGAGTACTGAAGATTGATAAGCAACGTCTGTCTTATCTGCAATTTATCAACCAAATGCTGGATACCAGTAATCAATCCATGTTGTTAATCGATGAATGTGAATCACTGTTTCTATCTGCTGATTTACAGTATTCGAAAGAGCAACTGCATCGGTTACTGGAGAAGAACAAGGTTCCAAGTATTTGGATAACTAACCATGTTCACTGCATCGAAGAGAGTTTCTTGCGTAGGTTTAAGTTGGTACTGGAATTTCCGCAACCCACACGTCAAATGGTGCAAAAGTTGGCTACTGATGCTTTTGCAGGTTTAAAGGTATCCAACAAGTTTGTTCAACAATTGGTGCCAACAGCCAACTTATCACATGCGCTGATAGCCAACGCTGCGCATGTTGCTAAAACCATTGGCACTAAAGGCAAAGAAGCAGAACAAATCATTATGGATGTTGTTGAGTCTAGCTTGAAAGCTGCAGTTCTTTGGCAGGACAAACCAAGTTATGAGCAAGCGCTTGATTTCGATATCTCACTGTTAAACATCAAACAGCCTGCAGCTGAACTTGAACAAATCCGTTACGCGATTGAACGAAATGAACCTATTCGCGTTTTACTCAGCGGTCCTGCAGGTACTGGCAAAACAGCGTTTGCACATTACATGGCACAACAGTGTCAGCGTGATATCAATCGTGTGAAATGTTCAGACGTTTTAGACAAGTATGTTGGTGAAAGCGAAAAGAATGTGGCTCGGCTATTCCAGACAGCACATCGAGACAAACAGATATTGCTGCTTGATGAAGTCGATTCACTGTTAAGTAGCCGTGAGCGCTTAAACAACCAGTATGAAATTCAACTGGTAAACGAGTTACTGACGCAAATGGAGTGTTTTACGCAACCGCTATTTGCTGCAACTAACTTTGATTCGTTACTGGATAAAGCTGTGTTGCGACGGTTCGACTTCAAATTGGATTGCGATTACCTGAAAACGCATCAAGTACAGCAGTTATATAAACAACTACTAGCAGTTAAAACGCTGAATGCAGCAGAGCAATCACAACTCGAAAGACTGCGAAACCTCACAGTTGGAGATTTTGCAATTCTCGCTCGGCGGATCAAGTTTCTGCCAGAACAAGACCATCGTTCATCAGCACTGCAACTGTTGAACGAAGAAAACAAACGCAAGGCCATCAAACCACAAATCGGCTTTATCTAAGCCAAAGGAAAACATCATGACCACAACATTATTGAGTTCGCTCAAGGCTATCGCTCGTCCTGAAATCGTCAAATCACCAGTTTTGGCCAAACGGATGAAGCTAATTGAACGGCTAGAAGAACAGTTAGCAATGGTAAATGCAAAGCTAGCGAATCAGCCTTTTAGCTTTTTTCGTGAGAAAACAGTTACCGATCCAACTACCGGTGACAAACACATCAAACAAATACCACGAAAAGTTCGTCAGTGGTTTTTTGACGATGCTGACCACTTTTATATTGAGGTGCGTTTTGCCGGAAAAACATTTGAAGTTGAAAGTGGCAAGCCAACGATTGATGTTGGTGCTTTGAGTAATCTACCTGCGCTTATTGCGTTGCTTATCGAAGCAGTCGAGAAAGGCGAACTCGATCTGTTTCTTCGAAGCACTGATAGCAGTGATAGCTCCGGACAAATCAATAATTTGGATAGTGAAACTGTTCAAACATCGACCAAGCCAAAGACTGCTCGCAAATCCTAAATCGCTGCAGCAGCAAACTCCTCTTTATTCCAACTAAGAACGAACTCATCAGCCTGAACAAGTGCTGCTCTTAAGGTCGTTCTTATAAAACGCAAAACTGTAAATATAAGGAAGGAAATGATGAAAACAATCACATCCACCAAACTGCCGCTTAATCCAAAACTGGCAGAACAACTCGCAAGCTTCATCCCAAAAAGTTTAACGGATGAATCCGTTGTACTGAATTTTCGCGACAGCAACTATTCACCTGAAACAGGTGGTTACCATCCAGTAGAAATTAGTCTTCGACGATTAACCAGCAATCAGTGGCAAATTTCATACATTACTGATTTCTGTTTTGTTGGCCAAGGTGACTTTGCTGAATTGGCAAAGTGCCTCGATTTTGATGTCGGCCAAAACGTCTATCAGGACTTATACCAATGCACTGAGTTAAGTGTAGGTATTGAGATGTTTAAGCTGTGGCAAACCAACTTTATGGCTTACCTAAAAATGGAGGTGTTTGAAATTACAGCGTCAAAGTTATAACCGCTTACGAATGCCAAAACTGTAAATCCAACAATGCGAACGGTAGCAGCGCTACTGAAAGCGAAACTGTAAATCCAACGAAGCAGACGGTAGC